>CAVZOG010000007.1:0-390998 GCA_963776865.1 uncultured Chloroflexia bacterium
GAGCCTGCGATGTGCCCGTGGACTCGGCCCCGTCGAGGAGCGCGAGCTCCAGCTGCAGGCGATATCCGCCCGCCGCGCCTCGGTTGACATCGAGCCCGGCGAGGCGACGCGCGGCGCGCGCCAATCTCTGGCCACGATCGCCGGCGCGCGGGCCTTCCGCGAGCGCCTCTATTAATTGTTCGCGTAGGCGCGCGACGACCTGGTCGGCAAACGCGACGAGATCGCGGCCGTCGCGCTCGAGCTCATCGAGCAGCCGGATGCCGTCGAGCGGGTCGCCACCGGCGAGCGCGGCAACAAAGCGGTCGACGCTGTGCATCTCGGCCAGACCGAGCAGGTCGCGAACGGTGTCGGCGCCGATCTCCTCGACGCCACTCGACACCACCTGGTCGAGCATTGACTCCGCGTCGCGCATGCCGCCCGCGGCGCGCTGGGCAATCAGATCGAGCGCGTCATCGGTGATCGATCGGCCTTCCGCTTCCGCGATGCGGCGCAGCTTGCCGATGATCTGCTTCTCCGGCAGTGGCCTGAAGGTGAAGCGCTGCAGGCGCGAAACGACGGCGGGTCGGATGCCTGAAGGGTCGGTCGTGCAGAAGATGAACAGGACGTCGGGCGGCGGCTCCTCGAGCGTCTTGAGCAGAACGTCCCAGCCTTCCTTGATGCGCTGGACCTCGTCGATGATGAAGACCTTGTGGCGCAGGTCGGCCGGCGCGGTGTAGACGCGCGGAAGCAGCTCGCGCATGTCGTCGACCCGGTTGTTGCTCGCGGCATCGAGCTCGACGACATCCAGCGCGCGGCCGTCGCGGATTGCGACACACGGCTCGCAGGTGTCGTCCGGCTCACCGTCGACCGGGTTCAGGCAGTTGACCGCCTTGGCCACGATGCGCGCGGTCGAGGTCTTGCCCGTCCCGCGTGGGCCGACGAAGAGCAGGCCGTGCGCGAGGCGGTTAAGTCGGACGGCGTTGCGGAGCGTCTCGATGACCGCGTCCTGGGCAACAACCTGGCCGAACGTCTGTGCCCGCCAGCGTCGGTAGAGCGCCTGATGGGGCGTCGGCTGATCAGTCGGCTGACTGGTCGACTTGATGGTCGGATCGGTGACGTCGGTCGCTGCCATGTGGTGCCGCCCATGGTACGGCCGAGGAAGGTATTGCCGTGCACCCACCGTCGACCGGGGACGTCCGCGTGCCCAACGAAGTGACCGACTCGGACCAGACCGATCCGCGGCACCCGGCGAGCAGCGCTTATCGCTGCTTCCTTCCGGACCTGACGAGGTTCACGCGTCGCCGGTGCGCGGGACCCGATCCTCAACGTCGATCTCCCCGTCGGCATCCGCGAGCGCGGGCCTCGGGTGGGAATTCAGCCCTGCTGGAGCGGATTGCAGGTACAGGGCACCGCTAGTTCCCCGCCTAGCACGGCCCGCGAATGATAGCGCGACTGGCCGAGTGGACTCCCGCGCGGCTCAGGTTGACCAGAACTCTCGATCGTGGCCGAAGTAGACGCGCGTCGGGTTTAACTCGCGAATTCGCCGGACGGAGTCGTCGTAGGCGTCCACGTCCCACGCGCGCGATCGTCCTTCGCGCGCGTCGGGCACGTCGAGCCACTCGTCGCGGCTGTAAAGCGCCTGGCCGGCAAGCACGGTCGGGCCACCCGGCGTGTCGATGACAAGGGATTGATGACCGGGCGTGTGACCCGGTGTGCTGAGGATGCGGAGGCCCGGTAGCAGCTGGTAGTCGCCGGCGCGGAGCTCGTAGGTCGCGTCGGGGAAGTCGATCCATTCGAGGATCGTGTGGTTGCCGGCCTGGGCAACTTCCCACTCGGCCGGTTGGGCGTGGATCGGCACGCCCGGGAAGAGACTGTTCTGGCCGGCGTGGTCGATATGCAGGTGACAGTTCACGACCGACGTCACGTCCTCCACGGCCAATCCGGCCTGAGCCAGAACCTGCGGAAGGCGCCGGGACCGCGGGTGGTAGCGCTCGTCGACCTCGGCACTACCGAAGCCGAAGCCGGTGTCGAATAGCAGCACGCCATCAGCGTGCCGAATGGCGTACGCCATGACGACGCCCATCTGGCCTGCGAGCGGCTCGTCGGCGGCGAAGGTGAATTCCGCCATCTCGAGCGGGATGATCTGGAAGGCGAGCGTAGGCGGCATGTCTCGGTCGCAAGGAGTGGCGGAGAGGGTGGGATTCGAACCCACGATGGGTTGCCCCATACGGCATTTCCAGTGCCGCGCCCTAGGCCTCTAGGCGACCTCTCCGAATGGGCTTAGCCGGCGTCGACAGCGCCGTGGTCAGTGTCGGTGGCGGAGAGGGTGGGATTCGAACCCACGGTGCTTGCGCACACCGCTTTTCGAGAGCGGCACCTTCAACCACTCGGACACCTCTCCGCGGGAGAGGATAACCGAGGCGGCCTCAGCGTCGGGCGAAAGCGTCCGATCCGAGCTCCGCAGCCTCGCGCTGCATGATCCCGGACACGACCGACAGCCGGCGCGGCAGGGACTCTCCGGACGTGAGCTGGATGACCGATCCGGCGGCACCGCTTCGGGCGTCGGGCATTGCGAAGACCAGCCCATCGACGTCCGACTCGAGCAGCGCTCCGACGCACATGGTGCACGGCTCGATGGCGGTGAAGACGATGAGACCGGACAGGTTCGAACGGCCCAGCCGACGGGCGGCCTCGCGCAGGACGATGACAACTGCGTGGGCCGTTGGATCGCCGGTGGCCGCGACCTGCGGCCGGCCGCGCGCCACGAGTGCCTCATCGAGGACGGCCACGGCTCCATCTGCCGCCTCGCCGGCCGCCAGGGCGGCGCGCGCCTCGGCCAGTGCAGCGCTCATATACAGCTCGTAGTTCACCTGCCGATCCTAGCAGCGGCCTCGCACGGCCAGACGCGCTGCTTCGTCGCGCATTCGGAATGCAATTTGAGATGATGGGCAGTGACAGCAGTCGCCGTCGTCGGCATCATTCGCGAGCGTGAACGTGGACCAACTGCGCCAGAACATGCGCTGGTCGCTGATCCTGGCGGGGGGAGTCAGCGCCGGATTGATCTATGCCCTGTCGGTTGTCGGGTCAGGCAACTTCGACAGCGGCAGCATGGGCGCTGGCCAGGATGCGCGGGCATATTGGTACGCGGCGCGTTCGGCCCTCCCCTACGGCCCCGAGGCGGGCACGTATGGCGCCTACCTCTACTCGCCGGCCTTCGTCCAGGTGATGGACCTCGTGTTGGGCCTGCCCTGGCAACAGTTCCTGGCGACGTGGACGGCCGTGCTGATGGGTGCGCTGCTCCTGCTCGCCGGTCCCGTCCTGTTCGTGTTGGTGCTGCCGCTCGCCTTCTTCGAGATCTGGGGCGGCAACATCCACCTGTTGCTGGCCCTGGCGATCGTGCTCGGCTTCCGCTGGCCGCAGACATGGGCGTTCGTGTTCCTGACCAAGGTCACGCCCGGCATCGGCGTGCTCTGGTTCGCCGTACGCAGGGAATGGCGGTCGTTTGCGCTCGCGCTTGGCGCCACCGCTCTCGTGATCGGCATCTCGTGGGCGCTGGCACCCGGACTATGGGCCGACTGGGTCAGCCTGCTCATTCGCGATTTGGGCAACAGCCCGCCGCTCGGATCGATCGGCATCAGCATCTGGGTCCGATTGCCGATCGCCGCATTGGTCATCGTCTTTGCCGCCCGGACCGATCGGCGCTGGCTCGTGCCAGTTGGCTGCTGGCTGGCGATGCCGGTGCTTTGGTGGGGCAGCCTGAGCATGCTGATCGCGGTCGTCGCGCTCGAGCGACGGCGGATCGAGGCGTGGCTCGTGGCGGCCCTGGCCAAGGTTGGCCGACGGCCACAGGAGCCACGCCCGATTGGCGGCCTGCTGCCCGAAGCGGAGGCTTGAGCCCGAAGCCCGGGTCTCCTACTCCTGCCGGCGGAACCGAATACGGCTGAGGTCAGGCTGGAATGCCGCGGCCAACCTGGTCTGCCCGGCCACTGTCACGAAACCGACAAGGTGCTCGGTGTGTCCGGAGTTGGCGATGATGTCGTCCGAGAATGAAGCGAAGTCGCTGTTGCTTCGAATGAGCCCCTCATCCCCGTCGCCGACGATCCCGAACATCGTGTATTCGAGTGCGATTCGGTCGCCACGAACGGCGATGCTGTTCGGAAATGCAATGAAGTCGCCGTCGCAGGCGGCGTGCTCGACAAGCGTCCGAACCGGCCCCCACGTCTGGCCGCGGTCATTGCTGACCCGTGCCGAGATGGCGTCGCAGGTGACCCAGGCGACGGCGACCTTGTCGCCGTATGCGGAAATCATGGCCTCTAGGGCGGGATCGTTGCGCGTGGCGCTGCCGATCACCTGCTCGCCCAGTGGCGTCACCGGGTAGTTGGGCGCGTCGCCGATCTGCCAACGCATGATGCGCAGGTCGCCGCCGGTGCGTGCAAACACGGCGTAGGCCATGTCGCTCACGCCGGCCACGGCCAGGCTGTGGCCGAAGAGCGTGGAGGTGTCGAAGCCGAGGTCGATCGGCGAGCTGAAGCCGCCTCCGGTGCGGCGCCCGTGGGCGACGAACAGACGATAGCCGTCAGTCTCTTCCTCGAGCCAGCTGACGAACAGGCGGCCACCGGCGCAGGTCACGTCGGGATGCTTCTGGATGCCGTCGCTCGGCGCGACGGGCGTCGTCAGGAACCCGACGCCGTCGATGCTGCCCTGGGCATGCTCGATGAACCAGTTGCCGGGCCCGATCCTGTGGGCCATCACGGCGTTGAGCTCTGCTCCGCCACAGACGTCCACGGCCGGCTGGCGCGAGCCGCCGAACCAGGAGATCGGTCCAAAGCCACTCCCTGCATCGACACTCGTCCGAATGCCGACCCGACGCGGACTATCCGGCTCGGACCACGCGACGGCCACGTTCCGGTTCGAGAAGTCCGCGTCCGCGAGGCTTATGTCGTCCGCAGTGCGCAGCGTCGTGGCCGACGTCCAGGACGGCGGCGCGGCAACGACATTTGTAGCCAGGATCAGGACGGTTGCGATCGCCAGCGGCACGGAGGCGAACCTCCGGCGGAGGCTCAACTGCTTCACGGCACGGCCCTCCCTTTGGTGGTTTGTAGCGCTCGGTCGAGTATGCCCTGCTGACCGGCTTGCGCACTACACAAATTCACGTAAACGGCCAAAACTTACGGCGGGCTGGACAAGGGAAACTCGTACCAGCCCGCCGTGTTGACGCCTATGAAATCGCCGATAGCCGACTAGGGCTCGATCGACACTCCGATACCGAACGACCCGTAGGTCGGGCGATCCATCGCGCTGTTGACCGACGCGAAGATCTCGGCGTTCTCGAAATCGAACGACTCCAGCCGTGCATTGAGCGTGTCAGCGCGTGGCTGCGAGTCGAGCGCCTCGATCTGGCCGAGGAAGCCGCCCTCACAGCCGGCGCCGGGGAAGAAGGCGCACGGATCGGGATCCCGATCGCCGCCGCCCTGGACGACGAGGAAGGCCTCGCCGAACGCGTCATTCGGGACGTTGAGCGTCAGCGTATTCGTCAGCAGCGAACCCGACGGTGCCTCGCGGAGCTTGACGCGCAGGCGGAGCTGGTCGCCAGGAGACAGGACCATGAAGTCACGCTCACGGAACGGGCCGCCATTCTTGGAGATGAGCACCTGCTCGATGGTGTTCTGCTTGACGACGTCTTCGACCCAGATCCGGGCCTCGACGCTCTCGAAGGAAATGTTCTCGTACGGATTGGTCTGGATCGCGAAGAGCTCGTCGGCCAGCTTGGCCGCGGAGTCGAACGAGATGTCGAGCTGGGACGCGATGCGGTTCTGGTTGGTGTAGCTCCACGGGTTGCCGTTCTGGCGGTGGCCGCTGACCGTCCAGCGCAAACGGGCAGTGCCGGGTGCGGCACCGTGATCGACGGCCAGATCGATCGACGTCAGCAGCTGAAGGAAGCCGACGTCGGGAACGAAGTCGTCCATCGTCGCCCGGCTACTGCCGGTGCGGTCGTTGCCCGTGTCGCTCGAGCTCACCCGAGCCCGGATCGGGATCAGGTTCGGCGCGTCGCCAAGAGCCGCGCGGAGGCCCAACAGCCGGTCCTGATCGACCGTGCCGAACGGATCGGTGATGTTGGCCAGCTTGAAGGAGCCGAAGACCGGGTCGGCGAAGATAGTGATCGCGTTTGCGTCGTTGGCGCCGTAGGCGGAGCGACCGCGGAACTGCATCGGGTGACCGAAGGCCAGCGCCTGGTCGCCGCACACGTAGGTCGTGGTGCCGATGCCACCGGCAGTGATGTCGCCATACGAGAGGACAGCTGCGAAGTTGCCGCCCGGAACGGGCTCATCCATCGCGCCGCCGGGAGCGCCGGCACGGCTGCCGCTGGTCAGGATCACGCTCAGGCCCTGCCGCTCGAGGCTCCGCTCGAGACGGTCGAGGCCGCGCGATGGAACACCCGACACGGCAATCGGAACTGGCAGGCGCGACAGGGACGATGCCTGGGCCTCGCTCACGCCAGCGCGCGCGGCGAGGTCACTGCGCATTGCCTGCGGGACACGGACGCGGGTGGCGTCGGGCTCCGTGGCTGCGGTCGCGGCCGAGTAGTCGAGGATCTGGGCCATGTCCTGGGCGGGCGTCATGCCGCCGACCGGCGATGTCGTCGACGAGAAGCCGTAGGCCACGGCGCCGGCGAGCTTGCCATTGATGTAAACGGGCGAGCCGGACATGCCCGACCAGATACCGCCGGCGTCCTCGATGAACGTGTTGCCCACAGAGTCGCTGACCTCGATCACGACCATGTCGCGACCTGGAGCGATGCCGTTGTCGAGGATGCCCAGGACTTCGACCTTGAACTGCTTGGGCTGACTGCCCCTGTCGACGGTCCAGCCCGTGCCGGTCTGGCCGGCGTGAATGTTGCTGAGTGGCAGGATCGGGGCGCATTCGCCCGGAGCTGCGGCAACCGTCGTTGGCAACGCAATCGAGGTCAGCGCGAGCGCGCCGGCAATGGCCACTCGCCAGCCGCGGCTGGCAATCGATGGGATCATTCGCTCCCTCCCAACTGCCCACCGGGCCCGGCTGATGTACCGGATTTGACTCGGTAAAGCAATTTGATACTAGCCAGTTGGACGAGCCGAACAAGGTGCTAGTTACGGGCGTGAGCACCCTCGCCGATTAGTTCCCGGCACCGATAGAGTCCCCAGAGCAAACGAAGTTGAGGGACTGATGACCGCTGCCGAGTATTCCGAGGCGCCCGGGGCCGGACTGAGCCCGCGCGCGAAGCTCGAGATCCTGTTCGCGACGCTGCTCGCGATGTTCCTGTTCGCCCTCGACCAGACGGTCGTCGGCGTCGCCCTGCCGCGTGATCGTCACCGACCTCGGCGGCAACGAGCTCTACACCTGGAGCATCACGATCTACCTGCTGACGTCGACCATCAGCGGGCCGATCTACGGCAAGCTGTCTGACCTCTTCGGGCGCCGGCCCATCTTCCTGTTTGCGGTCAGCCTGTTCCTCGTCGCCTCAGTCTTGTGCGCGTTCAGCCAGGAGATGTGGCAGTTCGTGCTCTTCCGCGGTCTTCAGGGCCTCGGCGGCGGCGCCATCTTCCCGGTCGCGATCGCGGTCGTCGCCGATCTGTACACGCCCGCCGAGCGAGGCAAGTACCTGGGCTTCTTCGGCGCGGTGTTCGGCCTGTCGTCGATCTTGGGTCCGGCCATCGGCGGGATCATCACCGACAACTTCGGCTGGCAGTGGATCTTCTTCGTCAACGTCCCGCTCGGCCTGGTCTCGCTCTTCCTGATCTGGCGCCTGCTCCCGTCATTCCGACGAGCGGATGCCGGCCGGAACATCGACTACGTCGGTGCCGCGCTCTTCACGGCCGCGATTGCGCCATTCCTGGTCGGCCTTACCAACCGCCAGTCGGCCGACTGGACCGACCCGTGGGTGGGTGGCCTGATGCTGATCGGCGCCCTCTTCCTGGTCGTCTTCGTGTGGTGGGAATCGCGCTACCCAGAGCCGATCATCCCGCTCAGCCTGTTCCGCAACCGCAACGTTCGCCGTCTCCGTCACCGCTATGTTCCTGGCCGCGTTCGGGTTCTTCAGCGCAGTGCTCTTCCTGCCGCGCTGGTTCCAGGTCGTCGCCGGATCGAGCGCGACCGAGTCGGGCTACAACCTCTTGCCGCTGCTCGGCGCGCTGATCGTCAGCGCAACCCTGTCGGGCCAGATCGTGGCGCGAACGCATCGCTACAAGCTGCTGATCTTCGTCTCGCTGCTGCTTCTCGCGCTCGGGCTGTTCCTGCTGACCGGCCTTCACGCCGACACGGATCGACCGACGCTCTGGCTGTGGATGCTCATCGCCGGACTCGGCATCGGGCCATCGTTCGCGGTGTTCACGCTTGATCGTCCAGAACACCGTCGCGCCACGCGACGTCGGCACCGCGTCGAGCAGCCTGACCTTCTTCCAGCAGATCGGCGGCACGGTCGGATTGACCATCGCCAGCACCATCTTCGCCAGCCGGCTGATCGAGGAGATCCCGATCCAGCTCGTCAATTCGGGCGTGCCCCAGCAGTTCGTCGACCAGTTCCAGTCGCAGGGCGGCGAGCTCGATCTGACCGGCACGGGCGACCTCGGCGCGCGCATCCTGGCCAGCGTCCCGGACGAGTTCAAGGGCTTCGTCGAGCCGTTGATCCCGAACATCGTGGCCGGAATACACGAGGCGTTCTCGATTGCCGCGGGATCGACCTTCTGGATCGGGATCGTCGGTGCGCTGATCGCAGCGGCGGTCGTGTTGCTGCTCAAGGAAGTGCCGATGCGATCGACGTGGGAGATGCCGGAGTCAGCGCCCGAAGGACCGACGGAACCGGAGGGTGCCGGCGCGTAGAGGGTCGCAGTGAAAGCTGGCGCGCCCGGCGAGACTCGAACTCACGACCTTCAGGTCCGCAACCTGACGCTCTATCCACTGAGCTACGGGCGCACGATGGCGGAGAGGGAGGGATTCGAACCCTCGGAGCAGGTTACCCCACTCAGCGGTTTAGCAAACCGCCGCACTAGGCCTCTATGCGACCTCTCCCTAACCGGTCGACCGATGATAGCATCGGCCTACTTCCGCCCGTCCCTGGGCTCCTTATGGGGTTGTTTTGCATGCCCAAGCGGGTCGCTCTCGTCGGTCATCCGGTCATACAGTCACTCTCCAGCGCTCTCCATCAGTTCTCGTTCGATGAGCTCGGAATCGATGCTCGCTACGAGCCGATGGACGTGCCGCTGATTGAGCTGCCGCAGACCGTTGAGGAGCTGCGCGGCGACGACTTCCTGGGCGCGAACATCACCGTTCCGTATAAGGATCGGGTGGGCCCAATGGTCGACCGACTGACCGAGGAAGCGCAGGCCACCGGCGCGATTGACACGATCACGCGCGAAGGTTCGCGGCTGATCGGCCACAACACGGACGTCATCGGCTTTCGAGCGGCACTCGACGCACTGGTGGGCAAGCAGAAGATGCCCAAGGCGGCCGTGGTCATCGGCGCCGGCGGTGGCGCCCGGGCCGCCGTCTACACGCTGATCACCGAAGGATTCCAGCGTGTCATCGTCTTCAACCGCCACCTCCACCGCGCCGAGGGATTGATCCGCCACTTCGGGCGTTCCGCCTCGCACATGGAGCTGCGCGCGATGCCGTGGCACGAGTCGGTCATCGAGGCCGAGCTGGCCAAGACGAAGGTGCTCATCAATGCCTCCGCCGTGTCCGACGCCGAGGCGATGACGCCCATTCCGGGCGAGCTGCTCGCGCCGGAGCTGCTGGTGCTCGACCTGATGTTCGTGCCGCGCGACACCAAGCTGCTGCGCGACGCACGAGCTGCCGGCGCGAGCGTGACGCTCAACGGCGATGCGATGCTGCTCCATCAGACGGCCGCCGCGTTCAACCTGTGGACCGGCCGCGACATCGCAATTGACGCACTCCAGGCGCGCCTCGACCAGGCACGCGACGAAGCGCCGGCCGCACCGGCCGCGCCGGCCGCGGCCGAGCCAGAGGCCGTGCCCGCCGCGTCGAGCAGTGACTGATCGCAGCCGGGCTTGCTGAGCCGCCTCGTCGATAAGGCCGTCAATCGAACGGCCCACCCTGGGCCACTGCCGGCCTCCGCCCGCGCCAACGCGGTTCAAGCCGAAGGTCCAATCGTCGACCTCGTCGTCGGCAGCGCCCTGTTTCGAGATTCGTTCGTGCGCGGGGGCGGCGGACACGTCGACCTGCCGCGACTCAAGGCGGCGGGATTCAACGTTGTTGGATTGACCGTGGCTACAACATGGCCCGACCTGCGCGGCTCGCTCTCACGCTGGCACTTCCGATCGCTCGGGCTACCGGCGACGGCAGTCGAGTCGCCATGGGCCATTGCCGACTGGCTGATCGGTCGAATCCAACGCTGGAGTGCCGAGTCGGACGGCCAGCTGTTGATCGTTCGATCGAAGGCCGATCTGGAGGCGTGTCTGGAGTCGGGAGGTCCGATCGGGATCCTGATCGGAGTGCAGGGTGGCCAGGTGCTCGAGGGCGACCCGGCAAATGTCGCGCGACTGCGGGAAGCGGGCGTGCGGATGTTCGCGCCCGCGCACGTGATGGACAACGCGGCCGTCGGATCATCCACGGGCCGCCTATCGGGCGGACTATCCGACCTCGGGCGTGAGGTCATCGCCGAGCTCGAGACGCAGTCGATCGTCGTCGATCTCGCCCACATGTCGCCTGTGGGAATTTCGGAAGCCATGCCGCTGCTCGAGCGGCCCTTCACCTTGTCGCACACCGGGCTGACCGATGTCGCCGGCGGGCGGTCGCTAGTGCGGCGCTATTCGCCGGCGACGCGCAACATTCCGGCCTCGCTCGCGGCCGAGATCGGCGCCGCGGGCGGGTTGGTCGGGATAGTCCTGTCGACGCAGCTGCTGGGCGACTCGACCATGGACGCGGCGGTCAGGACCATCTCGCTGGCTATCGATTCAGCCGGCGCGGAGCACGTCGCGATCGGTTCGGACATGGACGGCGCGTTGAAGATGCTGGTCGACGTGGATGGGATTCCGGCGCTGACCGACACGTTGCTTTCATCCGGTCTGGCCACTGAGACCGTCGCCGGCGTGATGGGTGGGAATGCGGTGAGTCTGTTGAGGTCGGCCCTGCCCTAGGTCGGGCGTCGCCTACGCGACGGAGTTGGTGCGACTCATCTCGCGGAACAGCTCGGCGCTCATCTTGGGCGTTCGCTGCTGCGTCTCGAAGTCGACGTGGACGATGCCGAAGCGGTGCTGGTAGCCGACCGACCACTCGAAGTTGTCCATCAGGCTCCACAGGAAATAGCCCTTGACCGGGGCGCCTTCGGCCGTCGCGCGCTGGAGATGGGTCAGGTTGTTGCGCACGTACATCACCCGGTCGGTGTCATAGATGCGACCGTCGTCGGCGACGTGGTCGTCCGCAGCGCAGCCGTTCTCGGTGACGTACATCTCGGCCGGGCTCCAGAGCGACTGGACCAGCTTCGGCGCCCAGTAGAGCGCCTCGGGACCGACGAGCTGCCACGCCGAGCGCATCCTGGGATGCGACGCGTTGAACGGCACTTTCCTGTAGCCGCCCGGATCGTCGGACGCGACGACGTAGGTCGTTGGGCTATAGACGTTGATGCCGAGGATGTCGACCGGCGAGTTGATGATCGCGAGCTCCCCGTCCGTGAACCGCGGCGCGTCCGCGCCTTGCGTCGCGAGGTAGTCGTCGGTGTAGCGGCCCTCCATCATCAGTGTCAGGTACGGCGCGTTCATCTCGCGTACCGCGCTGCGCGCCGCCGCCACGTTCGCCTCCGTTTCGACGAGCGGGACGGCCACGTCCAGGTTCTCGGCCGGTCCGCAGCGCGTCCCGGCGTCGGCGCGTGCCCGGATCGACTGGACCGCGAGGCCGTGGGCAAGCATCGCGTGGTGCCGCGCCTGGTTGAGCTCGGCCGGGGGCAGCTCCAGTCCCGGTGCCATGGCCTCGCTGATCGGCCCTGCGCCGGGGATGGGCGCCATTCGCTGGTAACCCATGTCGATGAACGTACGCGCCTCGTTGAGCGTGAAGAAGCTCTTGACGCGGTCGCTCAGCCGCTCGGCGGTGTAGCCGGCGTATTCGGCGAAGGCCTGAGCCGTGTCGCGTGACTGCCAGCCACCCTTGTCTTGCAACGCTTGGGGCAGGTCCCAGTGAAACAGCGTGGCGAATGGCTCGATGCCAGCCGCCAGCAGCTCGTCGACTAGTCGACCGTAGAAGTCGATTCCCTTCTCGTTCGGCTGTCCCGTGCCGTCAGGGAAGATTCGCGGCCAAGAGATGGAGAACCGGTACGCCTTGACGCCGAGCGACTTCATCAGCGCCACGTCTTCGGGGTAGCGGTGATAGTGGTCGTTGGCGATGTCGCCAGTCGAGCCGTCGACGATGTGACCCGGCTCATGCGTGTACGTGTCCCACACGGAAGGCCCCTTGCCGTCTTCGTCCCACGCACCCTCGATCTGGTACGACGAGGTGGCGACGCCCCAGCGGAAGCCTTCGGGAAAGTCGCGATCGTTGGTCGGCATGCGCGGCGAGCATAGCGAAGGCCGGCGGTCGGGCAGTCTCGCGGCATCGGCTGGCGCCGGCGCTCGCCTGGTGCGTGCTGCGATCAATTCGTAATGCTCTGCCGACGCGGCTTGGCGGTTCGCCTCGGATCGCGCGCGAGCATTAGCCCAAATCGCACGCGCGCGTGCTGCTCCCGGGGCCCGGCAGGCTCCGCGAAACGTTGGGGAGGAGTTGGAACCATGGCGTCGACCCGTCCGCTCTCGTCACGGTTGGGAACGGATCTGCGTGTGCCGTTCGCCGTCGCCGTCGTCGCGTTGCTCATCGCCGTCGCGCCGGTCGGGGCCGCATCGCAGAACTATCGGAACCCCGTGGATGTCCGCATCCCGGGCGATGGCCAGGTGGAGTCATGCGCCGATCCGACGCTCATCCGAGGTCAAGCCGCCGGCGACAACGCCTGGTACATGTACTGCACCACCGATCCGCTCAATGATCAGGACAGGAACTCGAGCGGCGACTTCAACTTCCACCTGATCCCCACACTGCGCTCGACGGACCTCGTGAACTGGACGTACGTCGGCGACGCGTTTACGACGCGGCCGTCATGGGCCGATCCGACGGCGGGCATGTGGGCGCCCGAGATCCAGTTCTTCAACGGCCAGTACTACCTCTATTACGGCATCACCGACGTGATTGATTCGGTCAGCGGCGAGCCCGGCTGCCATGGTGACAACGCGATCGGCGTCGCGACCAGCGCCAGCCCGACCGGCCCGTGGACCGACAGCGGTGCTCCGGTGGTCGAGCCACGTCGCGGCGGACCGGGCTGCAACTTCTTCTGGACCTTCGACCCCGACGTGATCGTCGCCCAGGACGTCGCGAACGCCGGGACGAAGTACATCTACTACGGCAGCTACTACGGTGGCGTTCAGGTCCGCCAGCTCAGCGCGGACGGCCTCACGTCCAACCCGGCCAGTGCCGTCCAGGTGACGATCCCGAATCGCTATGAAGGCAGCGAGGTCGTCTACCGCGACGGCTACTACTACTACCTCGGCTCGGCCAGCAACTGCTGCAACGGCCCGCTGACCGGGTACAGCGTGTTCGTCGGCCGATCCGCAAGTCCAACGGGACCGTTCGTCGACCGCGAAGGGGTCAGTCTGCTCAACGGCCGCGTCGGTGGCAGCGTCTTCGTATCGATGAACGGCAACCGCTGGGTCGGCCCCGGTCATCAGACAACGTTCCAGGACTTCGACGGCCAGTGGTGGACCTTCTACCACGCGGTTGACCGGCACGACCCCTATTTCGAGGGCGCGGTCGGCTTCACCAAGCGCCCGGTGCTCCTCGATCCCGTTGACTGGCTCGGTGGCTGGCCGACCGTTCGTGGCGGGCAATGGGCGTCCGACGAGCCGATGAAGCGACCGGCCGCCCAGCCGGGCGACGCGACGCTCTACAAGCCATTCGGCCCGGTGCGCCACATCATTGGCCCACAGCTCGACGGCGATGAGTTCAACGGCTCCACCGACGACCAATGGACGTGGGTGCGAGAACCTGATCCGAGTCAGTACGCCACCACGCCGCAGACGTTCCAGTTCGAGACACAGGATGCCGACTTGTACGTAGACAGCAACGACGCTTCAGTGCTGCTGCGTGATCTGCCCGATGGGGACTGGGTTGCCGAGACGCGGGTGAGGCTCGACCTCCCGGCCGAGGGCTGCTGCTTCAACTACGTCCAGGCGGGCATGGTCGTCTACAACGATGACGACAACTTCCTGAAGCTGGTGCACGTCTCGATCTGGGAGACGCGTCAGACCGAATGGGCGAAGGAGCTGGCGCCGGTACCGGAGGGCTATCCGCGCTACGGCAACACCGTCGTGACCGCGCCCAATGAATGGACATACCTGCGCATCGCGCGCTGGGAGTCAGGTGACCAGGTGAACTACCAAGCCTACGTGAGCCGCGACGGCAGCAACTGGAATCGGGGCGGGGTCTGGACTCACGACCTCGATGACGAACAATTGGGTCTCGTGTCGATGGGCGGGCCGGGGTTCACCGCGGACTTCGACTACGTGCGGATCTACTCGCTCGACGTGGCAGGGTCCAAGCCGATCCAGTAACGACGGCGTAGCCGAATGCTTAGCTCTCGGGCGGAGCGGGCTCGGTGGCGTGCCACGGCCGCGGGTCGGCGCGCAGCAATGAATAGATGAGCACGTCCTGACTGCGACCGTCGTTGAAGAACGCGCCGCGCGCGGTGCCTTCGAGCGTGAAGCCGCACTTCTCGGCAATGCGCCGCGAGGCGCCGTTCTCGGGCACGATGACGAGATGGATGCGGTTCTCCTTCTTGGCCCCGAACAGGTAGTCGATCAACAACTGGACCGCTTCGGTGACATAGCCACGGCCGGCGAACTGGTCGTCGTACAGCTGGTACGAGAGCTCCCAGGCGTCCCAGTAGCTGACCGGCCGGAAGAACTCAACGTGACCGGCGATCTCCCCTTCGATCGTCGTGATGACGAGCATGCCCTCGGTCTTCTGCCAGAAGCCGTGCTCACCGAATTCGCGCTTGAACGCGGTCTCGGACATCACCCCAGCGGGAAGTAGTCACCGCGCATGCGAATGGCGGCGTGCGCCTCGTAGAGCCGATCGAGGTCGGTGCTGCGTACGGTGCGCAACTTAACCAGGTTTCCCTCGAGCATCAGCCCTCCGTCGTCACGGCACGGTCATTCGCCGGCAGCCCTCACGATACCGGCTGAGCCAAAGTTGGCGACGGCGAGTTGGTAGGGCGCAACGGCTAGAGTTCACGCGAGGTCAAGAAGGCATCTCACGTGCCGACCTGGCTCATGCCGTCGGCTCGTGGTTGCACACGCGCCGGCGGCGCCTTTTTGAGTCCTGAGAACCAGGGATCGAGTGGCGGAGAGGGAGGGATTCGAACCCCCGGAACTTTCGTTCAACGGTTTTCAAGATCGCTCCATAGCGTCCGCCGCAGTTCGCCAACGTGCGGACCGCCGCTCAAAATAGAGCTAGGAGCAAGGCCGCCAGATAACCCCGGACGCGGGCGACTGCTGCCACATCTGCTGCCATCGGGAGGGTCAGTTGGACGCCAATGGAAACCCGTGGCTCGGACTTCCTGGCAAGCCTGAATTGGTACTTCCGCAGGACAGGCCGTTCGCCATCGGGTACGCGCTCGACCTACAGCCGGGGCCGTGGTACGGGCCGATTACAACCGCGAGCGTAGTCGCACTGCTCTTAAATCCAGGACAGCACGACGAGGACTAAGACGATGTCCGTGACCCGTCCTTCGTTCAGGTGACGCTCGGCGATGCATCCATCTCATTTGCCACTGTTGGCAATCGCCAGTACGCACACTTGGCGCAGTGCTACATGATCGTGAACACTTCGTCCGTCTCAATCCTCGGAGTCTCGGTTCGGTACGTTGTCTAGCGCCTCAGTCGAACGGGAGTAATCACCATTCGTACCTTGGTCTGGTATCGCTATCGCACCAAACGCGCCCCATACTCAGAAGCAGCCGTAATCGAATAGCCGTGTAGCCGCGGGAGGAGCAAACTATGGACCGGTCGACCATGCGCAGGAGCATCCTGTCAGTCCCCGTAGCAGTGTTGGCGGTCCTGGCAATTACCGGGAATGCCGTCGCTGCATCGCCGAGCTGGACGGGTCTCAAGACCCTTCACTCCGGAGACGGACTAACTCTCCACGACGCCGACTTCTCCGGCCATAACGTGGCAGTCGCCTGGCAGGAGGCGGCGGGCAACACCAGCCGCGTCGGGTTCGACTTCAGCGACGACAATGGTGCCGACTTCTCTGAGCCACCACTTATCCCAGACGCTCGCCAACCCGCCATCGATCAATGTGATGGTTGGGAACCCAACGCGGCGTACGCAGAGAAGATGGGGTCAAGCTGGGTCATCCAGCACACCGTGTTCGAATCGTTCGACTCCTCCCTCACGAGCCAGGTGGGCCAGAACACTGGCAATCAGCATGACCCCGACATCGCCTGTGCCGGAGGCCGTGTTTTCGTAAGCTGGTTCCGAAAGGTGAGCGGCGGAGATCGCCTATACGTGGCGCATGCCGAGCGCTTCGAGCTTGACTACAGCTCTCCGATTCTCCTGGGTTCCGACGGTGACGTGGCGGTCTCTGCGGACATGGCCATCGCCGGCGTGAGCGACTTCGCCTACGTGGCGTACCGCCTCGCGAGTGGCGATCTGCGCTTCAAGCGATGGTCGGTTGGGGGATCGCCGGACTATCCGGTCGGCGCCTTCGCGAGCATGATCATTGGGCCAGGCACGCCAGACGAGCCCGCCTTCGAGCCAGTAATCGCCGCGTACGGGGACAAGGTCGCCGTGGCGTGGATGACGTGCAGTGGCGTTGTCGCAAGAGTCAGCAACAACAACGGCGCGACGTGGGGCCCGATTCGAACGCTCGTGGAGCTTGGCGGCTGCGACGGCGTCTTCTTGGCCCCCAACAGCATCAACATCCGCGGCAGCCGGATTGCGCTCGAGTACTCGGCCTTCGGCGTCGTCGGCGATGGAGATGAGTACCTGATACGGACCACGAGCGACTTCGCGTCGTTCTCGGACGACCTGATCGCCAGCCAAGGTCATCTCGAGCACCTGGTGGGCTATCTCCTGGTATCCGGCAACACGAGACTCGCCGCCGTCTTCCAACGCGGCGAAAACATCCGCTTCCGACGACAGGTCTAGAGCTCCAGTTTGCCCCAGCCGACTGGATACGAGAGAGTCCGCCGGGCTGTCCGTTGACTAAAGCACGCGCTCAGCCAGCGGTTATCGGCAGCGACAGCCGGCTGATGCGCTCGTCGGCGGCGGTCTTTCGGTTCCACCGGAAACGGTCTTTCGGTTCCACCGGAAACTCGACCGGCTTGCATGCTGGTAGCAGTTCGCCTGCACGGCAGCAAGAGGCTGTCCTCCAACGTGATGCCGAAGTGCCGCGCGGTCAGGTACTCGGCATACTCACCCACAAGCGAACGGTTGCCCCGAATAATCCCGCTCTCGCGGAGCATGCGGCGGATCTGCACGTACTCGGCAACCAGTTCCTCGTCGGTTGGTGCAGGAGGATAGGGTGCGTCGCCAGTCATCAGCCGGTCATTGTGACGTCCAAGGTGGCACGGCCCGGAGACTAGCCTGAACTTGTGAGCCTCGAAGGCGCTTGGAACGAACTCCATGACGCTGTGCCGACGGGCTGGTACGTCGGAACACCGTCATTCAATGAGCGTCGCGACGAATGGTCTCTCTTGGCGGAGAGGGAGGGATTCGAACCCCCGGAACTTTCGTTCAACGGTTTTCAAGACCGCCGCCATAAACCGCTCGGCCACCTCTCCCGAGTTGAGAGCATAACGGCGAAGCGGATCAGCGAGCCTTGACCTTCACCGAGTTCGACCTTGCTCCCTCGCCAACGGCGTTCAGCGCGGAAACCGAATACGTATACGAGCGCCCGCGCACGGTCGACCTGTCGATGTATGAGGTGACCGCGCCGCCAACCGTGGTCAGAAGGATCGGCGCTTTCGTGCCGCGAGCGCGGTAGATCCGGTACCCGGTGATACCCGCCCCACCGTCAGGCGGGGCGGTCCAGGACACCAGCACGCTCCCCTTTCTCGCCACGGCCGAGAGCGTTGGCGCGCCCGGCACGGTCGGCCCGCTCGTGCCGCCGATCCGATTAGACACCGCTTCGCGAAGCGCGGGCAACGACGAGTAGAAAATGCTCCCCGGGCATTCGGTCGCGGCCAGGTCGCGGTGACCCGCGATGTTGGCGAACGTGCGCTGCGTGCCGTTGACCGGGTTGGTGTACACCGACGAGCCCAGCGGGTCGATGCCGTGCCGCTCGGCCTTCCAGGCGAGGAGCGCCTCGAGAGCATCGCGCGAAGCGGCCGTGGCGTCGCGATCCACCAACTTGCCGAGAAGCGCCACGCCCATCGTGCCGGAGTTATAGCCCGACACGTGCGCTCCCACGACGCCTCTGCCTGCCAGGTCCTCGCCGGTCGGGACCTCGCCCGCGGCGTATTCACGCGCGTAGCGACCTTCATAGACGCGGCCACTTTCGTCGATCAGGAAGTTGTAGCCGATGTCGCCCCATCCCTGGGTTACCGCGTGGTAGTAGTAGATCGAGCGCATCGTTGCCGCCGGGTCGGGGTCATCGTTCTGCGACGCCGTGTGGTGGACGATCAGCTTCCGGATCGGGAAGAAGGTGCGCGACCAAGTCTCCGAGCCGTCGGGCTCGAAGCGCAGCGACTCGTCGGCGCCCCAGCCGGCACGAGTGACCACAGCAGGGTGCTCCGTTGCAGCCGCGGCGACTGGGCTCACGAACCCTCCCGGCTGGGCGCCCGGGCGGCTGTCGAGCGCCAGCACAGTGAGCCGAGCGATCGGCAGATCCGACTCGACGCGAACCACCGTTGCATCGGCCGCGGGAATGAGGCCGCCGTACGTGACACCGTTACGACGCTGCTCGCCGACCTCGTCGTGAGCGACCGGGATTGGCCGGCTAAAGGAGCTTTCGTCATGGCCGAAGGCGACAGACACGGACGCGTCCTCAGGACCGCGCCAGTAGATGGCGACGTGCGACGCGGCGAACGGCAGGCGAACGACCTGCATTGCATCCAGCGCGATGGAGACCTCGCCCGCCCGAACCGGAATCGCCGCTGTGCCTGCAACCGGTAGGGCGGGCAGCATGCCGATCACCGCCGAGGCAATGAACAGCGCGCTCATTGGCACGCGCAGAAGCGGCGAAATCATTGAGTCCCCAATCAAGTCGTCAGACCAGCGATCCGGCGCCGCTCAGGATAGCGGGCAACGCGACCGAGCCAGTAGAATTCCCAGCGGCCGTTTTCCGACTCAAGACGCGCGCACGCATAGGGCGAACGCGGCGCTGTCCGGCAACTGTGCGATGCTTGCCGCCCTCGGCGTCGGCCCGACCGCTGCGATGGGTCGGCCATCGGCACGGGGAACACTCCGGTCGGAGGCCGTCGGGCGTGATCCGAATGGGACGCACCATTCCGCCATCGCCACCATCCTGGTACATAAGCCGTCCTCGACTCGACCGCCTCGTGGCCGAGATCCCGCGTTACCGCTTGACAACCGTCATCGCGGGCGCCGGATATGGGAAGTCAAGTCTCTTGAGTGCCTGGGTCGTTGCTGCCACAGCCGCGTGGCTGACGCTCGAGCGCGGCGACACCAGCGTCGCGCGGCTGATCCCTTCGATGGTCGCCGCGCTGCGTCAGCAGGTGCCTGAGCTGACGGTTGAAACCGCCCTCGAGCTCGGCGGAACCGCGGAGGCCGAGTCACCGGAGCGGGTTCAGGCGATCGCGGCCCACCTTGCGGACGCGCTGGAGCGAGTCCTAGGTGACCATTTGTCCCTCGTCCTGGATGACGTCCAGCGGCTCCGTCCCGGCAGCTCTGGTGCCCTACTCGTCGAGGCGCTGGCGCTACAGGCGCCGACCCGCTTCCATCTCGTAATCGCCGGCCGCGATCATCCGCCCTTCCCCGTCGAGCGCCTGCGCGCTCGAGGCGATGTCCTGGCTATCGACGCGCAGGCTCTCGCGTTCACGGCGGATGAGATCGAAAGGCTCATCGATGTGTCGATGACCGAGTCAGAGCCGGGACTTGCGGGGCGTCTGCTGGCACTAACAAACGGCTGGCCTGCGGCCGTCCGTTTGGCGACCGAGGCCGCCCGCCGAGGCACCGCGCCGCACGGATTTGGGGATGACGCAGGCACGTTCACGTACCTGGCTGAGGAGGTGTTCGGGGCAGAGCCTCCGGAGACTGTCGCCTTCCTCCAGGCAATGTCCATGTTCCCGCGCTTCACGGTCGCGCTCGCCGAAGCGGTCGGGATTCCGGCCGCGCGCGATCACGTCGACGAATTCCTCGCGCGCGGGCTGTTCGTCGTCACCCTGCCAGGCGCCGAGGGCTGGTACGCGGTGCACCAGCTCATCCGGCGCTACATGAGATCCCGTGAGGCGATCGACCCGGCCCGTAGGGACGCCCTCCTCGCGGCCGCCTCGAGGTGGCTGGAAGCCCAAGGGATGGTGCGCGAGGCGGCCGAGGCGCTCGTGGCCCTCGGCGAGCCGGAACGCATCGCGGCCTTCCTCCGCGCTCGCGGCCGGAATCTCCTCACGGCCGGTGGCGCAGCCGACCTCGTCCGGCTCGACGCCGCGCTGCCAGAGGAGTTGCGGACGCCTGAGGTCGACGATCTCGTCGGAGAGGCACTCCTCGTAATTGGCGAGATGGAAGCGGCCCGCGCTCGTCTCGACCACCGGGTTATGGGGGACGGCGACCTTCCGTCGCGCCTCGCCTGGCTTCTCGGTCGGATCCACTGGGAGCGCGGACAGCTGGGAGAGGCGCGCGCCGTCTTTCAGCGGGCGCGCATCGGCGACGATGTCGTGCACGATTCCCTCGCCATGTCGTACCTGGCCAGCGCGCACTGGGCACTCGGCGATGTCTCGTCATGCCGCGCAGCGGCCGACCGCGCGCTGGAGCTTGCCACGCGATCGGGGGACGACCGGGCGCTCGCCGCGGCCCTCAACCCGATCGCGGTCCTGACCATCCAGACCGACCCGCCTGCTGCGGTCGAGCACTTTCGGCGCGCACTCGCGGCGGCCCGCCGGGCCGGCGATGTCTTCCAGCTCATCCGACTGGCGACGAACGCCGGGACGGTCCTCGAGTCCCAGGGCCGATACGAGGCGGCCTTGGAGCTCCAGGATGAGGCGGTCCGCTTGGCAGAACTCGTCGGATGGGCCAATGCCCTCGCGGCCGCCCTGCGCGCGCGCGGCATGACCCAATTCCGGATGGGCCGCGTCGACGAAGCGATGGTCGACCTGCACTCAGCCCGAGAGTCGTGGGAGAGAATTGGATCGGGACGGGTGACGTGGGCGCTCCGAAACCTCGGCTGGGCACACCGCCAGCGTGGCGCGATCGCTCCGGCTCGCGCAGCCCTCGAGCGGGCCCTCGAGCTCGCCGGCCGGGACGGCGACATCCAGGTGCAGATCTTCATCCGGGCAGAGCTTGCCCGGCTGCTCGCCGACGAGGACCCGGCCGGGGCGCTTGCGATGGCGGAGCGGGCTCTCGTCGACGCGAAGCGCCTGGAATACGCGGAGCCGGATGCGCTTCTTGCCTACGGCTGGGCCTGTCTGAGCACGGGCGACGAACGGGCCGCGGGGGTTCATGGCCACGATGCGGAGGAAGGCGGTCGGCGGGCCAGCGAGCCGGCGACTGTCGCGGAAGCTCTCGAGTTGCGCGCGATGGCGAGCCATGAGCCGGCGATGCGACTGGCTCTCCTCGACGAGGCACTGGCACTGTGGACCGAGCTCGGTGATGTGCCCGGTCGGCTTCGAGCCGAAGCCGCCTTGGGGCGCCTGTCACTCGATCCGGTCAGACGGAGCGTGGGCCGAGCCGCCGAAGCGAAGCTCCGAGATCTGGGCTTTCGACTCCAGCCGCTGACGCGCGTGCCGGGTGTGCTGATGGTGCTCCGGCCGGGCGGCGCCGGTGAGGTCGCCGTCCGGACACTGGGTGGCTTCGCGGTCGTACGCGATGGGCGAACGGTCGAGCTTTCCGAGTGGCGGTCGAGGAAGGCCCGCGACATCCTGAAGCTGCTCGTTTCGCGCCGTGGGCGGCCGATCCCGCGCGAGTCACTCATCGAGGCCCTCTGGCCGGACAAGCAGCCCGGGCCGCTCTCGAACCGCCTGGCCGTCGCGGTGGCGACCCTCCGGGGCGTGCTGGACCCGGATCGTCGCTACGAATCGGATCGGTTCATCGGCGGCGACCTGGAAGCCCTCTGGCTCCAACCCGGAGGTGCGGCAATCGACGTGGAGTCCTTCCTTGCCGACGCGACCGCTGCACTCGCGCTCGCGGCACGGGGCCAGCAGTCGGAAGCCGTGGCACTGCTTGCGGTGGCGGAGGAGGCATACGGTGGCGACTTCCTCGAAGAGGACCCCTATGCCGACTGGGCCGAGCCGCTGCGGGAGCAGGCGCGGGGCGCGTACATCGCTGTCGTCAGGGCGCTCGCTGAGGCCGCCGAGGCGCGGGGCGACGTGGAGGCCGCAGCCCGATACGCGCTGCGGTTGCTCGAGCGCGACCCGTACGACGAGGAAACGCACTTGGGGCTGGTCGCCGCGCTCGAGCGCGGGCGGCGGCGAGGGGAGGCAAGGAGACGCTATCGCCTGTACGTGACAGCGATGCGTGACCTGGGAGTCGAGGCACTGCCCTTCCCGGCTGCCTGAGGCTGGCCTCCAGACGCCGACGCGCGACGTCACGGCTTTCATCGCATTCAAACGCCCCTCGCCAACATTGCCCGAGACAACGCTGACGGGAAAGTACCAAGTGCGTTCGTCGGGATCGATAGACGGCGTAGTCGCGATGCTCGGCGCTCGCGCCCGAACGGAAAGGGGTGAGGAGTGCGAATGCTACTGGTTCCATCCGTGATCGCCCTGACGATGGGGATCATCGCTCCTGCCGGTCCGGCTCGGGCTGCGACCCTGACGCACTGGGTGGATGAGGACGCATCGGCCTCCTCGGCGCCCGGCTCCAGCTGCGCTGATGCCGGCTACGCCACGATCCAGGATGCCGTCAGCGCCGCCGACGCCGGCGATCTGATCAGCGTCTGCCCGGGTTCGTACACCGAGAATCTCGTGGTCGGAACGACCTACCTGACGATCGCGTCGACGGGTGGAGCGTCGGTCACCACGGTGGCTGCCGCCGAGAGCTTCTACGTGTTCCAGGTCCTGTCGCCCGGTCTGACGCTCGAGGGCTTCACCATCGTGCCGGCCGGCATCGCCGACGGCGATATCGGCGTCAACGTTGCCATCGAGGGCAATACGCACCTGACGCTCCTTCGCAACGTCGTCATGGGCGGTCGCATCGGCGTCAACCTGGGGTGTGCCAGCTTCGGCAGCGCGATCGTTCACAACACGGTCAGCGGGCAGACGGAAGCCGGCATCAACGTGGACACCTGCGAGGCCCCGCCATTCCCCGGCAGCCACGACAACGCGATCCATCACAACACAGCCTGCAGCGTGACCTCCACCGCCTCGATCGCGCTTGGCGGGTCATCCAATGACAACGCGATCCATCACAACGTCGCCACCTCGATCTCGGTCTTCGGAACCGGCAACCAGGTGCATCACAACGAAACACGAATTGCGATCACCGACAGCGGGTTCGGCAACGACCTGCACCACAACGCAAGCGATCCCGGGGTCTGCTCATGACCCTGGTTCACATCAGGTCGCTCTTGACTGGAGGAGGATCACAGATGGACCAAAGACGCACCACCCGCCAACCACGACGCATGCGTCGCTGGCTGCTCCTGGCAACAGGGGCCGTCATGACCTCGGTGCTCATGCTGCCCGGGACGGCAGTCGCCGGCGGCCTCCTGCAGTGCATGTACGTCGCTTCGAGTCACACGCTCGAGCTGTGGATCTCGGGGGACGCAACGATCGACCTCTCCCGCAACGAGGAAGGGACCATCCTCCTCTGGGGAAATCCTGCGTGCGGCGGGACCACCGTCTTCAACACGGACAAGATCCGGGTCGGGGGAGGCGTTGGCGATCAGGTGGTGATCATCCGCCTTGGAAACGGTGGCTTCAAACCGGGGTTCACCGATGAGTCCGGCAGCTCCGACGAGATCGAGTTCTCGGTCGACCTCGGCGAAGGAACCAACGACCAGGTCTCCCTCATCGGCGGGCCTGGCGGCGAGAGGATCCGCACCGGGACGTTTGTTCTGGGCTTCATCGTGCAGCAACGCGTGAATCTGAACGCCGGGGAGTCGACCGGGCTTGACTCCGACCTCGGCGTCAGATTGGACCGCGTCGTGGTGCTCGGGAATGGGGGCGGCGATGTCATCTCTGCAGCCGGCGGCGCGTCCACGGGCAACGTATCGCGGCTTCCGCTGTACGCGTTTGGCGGTGACGGTTCGGACACGCTCGTCGGCGGGAATCGTGACGATCGCCTATTCGGGAACGACGGCAGCGACACCCTTCGCGGTGCCAAAGGCGACGACTATCTGCACACGTTCGACGGCGTCGGCGGCAACGATGTTGCCAACGGTGGCGACGGGATCGGGGACGAGTGTCTGACCGACCCGGGCGACACGGAGACCAGTTGCTGATCCTGTGGCGCTGAGCGGACGGCCGACCTAATGAGCAAGGGCACGTCCCTCTTCTGGGTGCGTATCTCCACGTAGCACTGCAAGTAGAAGGGATGAAGCGGTGCGAGCTCCACTCTCAGGTAGCGTTCGACTCGGCCGGTATGCTGGTGCGACGCCAGAGGGAAGGGAGTCGCATGAGCCAGCCGCCGATGGGCCAGAACCAGCCGCCGATGGGCCAGGGCCAGCCGCCGATGGGCCAGCCGATGCCCACGTTTTACGTCCAGCGCATGGGCACCGAAGAGGGTCCTTACGGCATCCCCGACTTGCAGGCTCAGGCCAAGGCCAAGTACATAACGGCGATCACGATGGTCAGGCGCGCCGACAACCAGGGGAGCTGGTTCCAAGCCGGCGAGATCCCGGGAGTCTTCTCCGACAAGGATTGGCTAACAGCTCTGCTGTTGTCGCTGTTCGTCGGGACGTTCGGGGTCGACCGCTTCTACCTGGGCTACGTCGGACTGGGCGTCCTGAAGCTGATCACGCTCGGGTTCTGCGGGATCTGGACCTTGATCGACATCGTCCTCATCGCCGTTGGCAACCTCAACGACTCCAATGGCATGCCGCTTCGTCGCACCTAGTTCCGTGACCGACAGACAACGCGTTGCGAGGCTGGCACTCGCTGCCGCGGCGCTCGCGCCAGCACAACTCCTGCGCGACGGACCCACTCTGTGCACCTTTCGCCAATTCACAGGCCGGCCGTGCCCCAGTTGCGGAATGACCAGATCCTGGAACGCCCTCGCTCGTGGAAACGTAAGCGAGTCGGTCCGCTTTCATCCCCTGGGGCCGCTGACTTTCGTGGGTGCTGTCGCAGTTGCCGTGGCGCCACCGGGAACAGTCGATCGCGCGTTGAAACGCTATCCCGGTGCGGTCGCTGCGTTTGGGTTCGCGTGGGTGGCCGTTTGGATCGGACGGATGGTGGTGGGCTTGAAGCCGCGTCCTCGCCCTGACGTCAGCGGCGCGAGGATCGACGGGTAGCCCACGCCAGCCACGCACCGAGCACGACGAAGATTGCTCCCAGGATGGCCCAGGTCTGCTGGCCGCTCATGAAGCTGCCGGCGAATGAAACCTAGTCCCTGGCCTAGCCAGACCAGACCAGTGAGCAAGAGCACACCGGCGACGGCGTAGCGGACGAGGAGCACGCGGACAGCGGACCCACTTGCGAGGCCAGCGGCTCGGGTAGGACCACCGATCCATCAGGCTGCTGATAGACCTCGAGCAGCGCCGCGACCGTGCGCGCCAGTGCCAAGCCTGAGCCGTTGAGGGTGTGCAGGATCTCCGGCTTGGCTCCGGCCTCAGGTCGGTAGCGGATGTTCATCCGGCGTGCCTGGAAGTCGCGGAAGTTGGAGACCGACGAGACCTCGAGCCACTCCCCCACTCCTGGCGCCCAGACCTCGAGGTCATAGGTCTTCGACTGGGTGAAGCCCATGTCGCCGGTCGACAGCAGCCGCACCCGATAGGCCAGCCCGAGCCGCTGGAGCACGGTCTCGGCGGCCCGGGTCATCGATTCGAGCATTGATGGCGAGTCTTCCGGCCGGGTGAAGGCGACCATCTCGACCTTGTCGAACTGGTGGACCCGCAGGATGCCGCGCGTCTTGGCGCCGGCCGCGCCAGCCTCGCGGCGGAAGCTGGGCGAGTAGGCGACGTAGCGGATGGGCAGCCGAGCCGCGTCGATGATCTCGTCGCGATGAATGTTGGTCACCGGCACTTCCGCGGTCGGCACGAGATACAGATCGTCGCGGGTGACGACGTACATCTGCTCTTCCTTGTCCGGCAGCTGGCCGGTGCCGCGGGCGGAGTCGGCGTTGACGAGGGCCGGTGGCCAGATCTCGGTCATGCCGTGCTCGTTGGAATGGATGTCGAGGAAGAGGTTGATCAGCGTGCGCTGCAGGCGGGCGCCCGCGCCGCGATAGACGGGGAAACCCGAGCCGGCCACCTTGGCGCCGGCGGGCAGGTCGATGATGCCCAGCGCCTCACCGATCTCCCAGTGCGGCTTCCGTACCCACCCACCAGCATCGTGGGCAACCGGCTCACCCCACTCGCGAACCGTTTCTGTCGCGTCGGGTGGCCCGACAGGCACATCCGGGTCGGCCGGATTCGGGATCCTGAGCAGGACCTGCTCGAGCTCCGCTTCCAGCCCTGCCAGCTCCGATTCGACGCTCTCGATCTTCTCGCCGAGCTCCCGCGATTCAGCGCGCAGCGTTTCGGCTGAGGCGTCGCCCGATTTGAGCGCCGCGCCCATGCGCGCGCTGACGTCCTTGCGCTTTGCGCGCATTGAGTCTGCCTCGCCCGACAGGCGGCGCCGGTCCGCGTCGAACGACAGCGCGCGCTCGATGAGCGTCGCGTCGTCGCCCTTGTTGCGCGCGCCCAACCGAATCGCCTCGGCATCGTCACGCAGGCGCTGAATTCCGACGCTCATGGCTGGGCACTCCCGCGCGCGGCTTCGCGCAGGCGCTCGATGACGAATGCGGCTGACAACGAGGCGAGCAGCCAGCCGGCGCGCGGCCCATTCGGCCGGCCCAGGAACGCGGCGTAGAGCGCGGCAAAACCGTCGGCCGGGCGCACGTCGTTGGACTTGGCGGTCTCGAAGATGAGCGCCTGCCACTCCTCGCCGCCGACCGGTCCTCCTTGTTCCGAGGCGTCAGCGAGCAACCCGAGGTAGCGCCGCTGCTCATCCGTCAGCCCAGCGGCCGCGGCCGGCAGAGCGTCGTATTGAACGGACAGTCGCGCGGAATCGGGCGCGAAGTGCTCCAACCACGCCGTCGCCGCCGCGACTCGCTCCAGCGCAACCTTCTGCTCGTAGTCGTCGAGGTCAGCGCCCTTCTCCGTCGCGAGGCGCTCCATGATGTCCGGCCCGGGCACCTGCAGGAGCAGGGCGAGGTGCGCAAACGCGGGTCGGAACGAGGCCGCCTCGGTATTCGGATCGGCGTCTGGATCGGCCAGGCTGAGGGCGAAGATCCGCTCGTAGTTCGGCGGTAGCTCGCCGCGCGTCGGCTTGCCGGCGACAGCGTCGGCAACCCGGTCGAACTCGTCGAACAGGCGCGGGATCGTGTCGCCTGACGGGTCGAAATTGATCGCGTGGTTGGGCCTGTGGCGCAGGAACAGGAAGCGCAGCAGGCTGGGCGGAAGAACCTCGGCGATCTCGTGTGCCGCGGCCCCCTCGCCGCGCGACGTGCTCATCTTGCGTCCGCCGATGTTGAGGAACTCGTATGGCACGTTGACCGGCGGCTCGCGCTGGAACACGCGGCGCGAGATGGCGTCGGCCCGGTCACGCGAGCCGCCGGCCGTGGCGAGGTCCTTGCCGCAGCCCTCGATCGTCGCTCCGACCAGTCCCCAGCGAGCGGCCCAGTCCACGTTCCAGACCATCTTGGCGCGGCCGCCGAACGGCGCCACGCGACCGGAATGGCCGCAGCCGCGCGCCCATTCGACGAGGTCGGGTCGGCACGTGTACGAGACCTCACGGCCATCCCAGTCGCTCGCCGACGTGGTCCCGATCCGACCGCAGTTCTCGCATATGACGCTGACCGGCAGCCAGCCGGCCGGGTGGTTGACCGTCGACACGGTGCGGTAGATGTCGAGGATGACGTCCGCCCCATCGAGCGCCTTCGCGATGTACGGGTCCATCGCGCCCGAGGCGTACTGCTCGCTCATCCAGTACAGCGTCGGGTGAATGCCCAGGTCGGAGAACGTCTGCAGGAAGAGCGTCACGAAGTGGCGCGCGTAGTTCGGGTGCGGGCTGCCCTCCGGCGCCGGAACGTGCGCAAGCGGCACGCCCATGTACTGCTCGACGGCGTCGGGCGTCAGCAACGACTGTGCATCCATCGGGTCGAGATCCTCGACGCCGTAGCGAAACTCGACCTCGTTGCCATGCTCGGCAACCGCGCGACGGATGGCGTCATGCAGCACGACACCACGCAGGCTGCCCACATGGACCGTGCCTGACGGTGTCTTGGAGTCGTTGACGACCTGCCGGCCGACCACCTGGCCGGCGATCTCGTCGGCCCAGTAGGCCTGCGCCGGCCGGTCCTGTGCCGGCTGCAACGCGACTTGCCTCAGCTGATGCTGAGGATCTTGTACTTGGTGTCCCCGGCCGGAACCGAGACGGTCACCTCTTCGCCCTTCTTGTGACCAAGCAGGGCGCGTCCGACGGGCGACTCGTTCGAGATCTTGCCCGCGGCGGGCTTCGCCTCTGCCGAGCCGACGATGGTGAAGCTCTCCTTGCCATCCGTCGACTGGATGGTGACCGTGGAGCCGATCTGGACGTGCGTTGTCGAGTGGTTCTCGTCGATCACTACCGCGTTCTTGATCAGAGCGGAAAGCGCCTGGATGCGGCCTTCGACGAATGCCTGCTCGTTCTTGGCGTCCTCGTACTCGGCGTTCTCGGTGATATCGCCGTGCTCCTTCGCCTCATGGATGCGCGAGGCAACCTCGGCACGGCGCACGTTGACCATCTCGTCGAGCTCTTCGCGAAGCTTCTCGAGGCCTTCCTTGGACAGGTATGCGGGCTTGTTGTTCATGGGCGTTCGTCCAACTAGCGAGAAAAGGGTCCTGAGAAGGAAACACCCCGGCTCAGCCGGGGGTCGCGGGCGGGTATTAACCGGGACCGGCGGATTGTAGGCTCGGCTGTTTGGAGCGTCAAACACGCACAAGTCGGGTGCTGGGTCAGCCGCCTCAGTCCTCGGTGGCAAGCTCCTCGACGAGGCTGGCCAATCGGATGAGGCGCTTGCGAAGCCGATCGAGCGATGCTCGATCGGCGCAGGCCACGAAGACCGTGTCATCACCGGCGATCGATCCGGCCACTTCCGGCCAGCCGGTGCGGTCGAGCGCGGCCGCAATCGGGTGGGCGGAACCGGGAACGGCCTTGATGACGAGCATCAGCCCGGCGGCCCGGATGTCGACCGGCAGGTCGCGCATGACCATCGCCAGCCGCTCGTCACCCGACGTCTCCGGCTGGCCGGAACGCGGCGGGAGGGCGTAGGCACGCGATCCATTGCGGCTGACCTTGATCAGGCCGAGCTCGGCGACGTCGCGACTGACCGTGGCCTGGGTGGCGCGGAAGCCTCGGTCGCGCAGGGCCGCGGCGAGCTCGTGCTGGGTGCCGATCGAGCGTGAAGCTAGAAGATCTCTGATCTGCTGCTGACGCAGCCGCTTCATGACCTCCATGGCGTCACCAATTGTGCGCCTTAGCCGAGCGTCAGAAGCACCGCAAAGACGACCGCTGCGATGAGTCTGTAGACGACGAACACATCGGTGTTGAAGCGGCGCAGGTACGAGAGCATGAACGAGATCGCGACCAGGCCGGAAATGGCTGCCGCGATCATCCCCGCCGCGAGTACCAGCGGATCGAACGCGCCCGCGCTGCCGTCGAGCAGCTCGCGCGTCTTCCAGATGCCCGCCCCGAGGATGATCGGCGTACCCATCAGGAACGCAAAGCGGGCCGCGGCATCGCGCTTGAGGCCCAGGAACAGGCCGGCCGAGATGGTGATCCCGGAGCGGCTGATGCCGGGGAAGAGCGCCAGTGCCTGGGCGAGGCCGATGCCCAGCGCGTCGCGGGTGCGCAAGTCGGTCATCTCGCGCGTGTGCCGCGCGAGATGGTCGGCCAGGTAGAGGATGACGGCACCGACTACGAGCAGGCCGCACACGAACAGCAGGTTGGTGCGGAAGAAGCTGTCGATGAAGTCCTCGAGCAGCACGCCGACGAGCGCGGCTGGGATGACGCTTGCCGCCAGCAGGACCGCCATGCGACGGTTCGGATCGTCGCCGATGCGCCGATCCCGGAGCGCGGCCAGCCCGGCCTTCAGGTAGGTCAACAGGTCGCGCCAGAAGTAGATCAACAGCGCCGCGAGCGTGCCCATGTGGAGCATCACCACGAAGGCCGGGCTGTTCAGGAACGCGTCGTCCCAGCCCAGGACCTGCGGGATCAGGATCAGGTGCGCCGACGACGAGATCGGCAGGAACTCGGTGAATCCCTGCACGATCCCGATGACGATGGCCTGGAGAAGGGTCTCCATCAGCCGGTTATCCGCCTAGCCGTTAGCCGCCAGAAGTGGCGGGCTACCGGATGAACAGCGGGGCGAGCACCAGCGTGATCGTGGCCAGCAGCTTGATGAGCACGTGGAGCGACGGGCCGGCGGTGTCCTTGAATGGATCGCCGACCGTGTCGCCGACAACGGCCGCGGCATGTGCCGGCGTGCCCTTGCCGATGACGTTGCCGTCCTCGTCCTTCAGGTGGCCCGACTCGATGTACTTCTTGGCGTTGTCCCACGCGCCACCGCCGTTGTTGAGAACGGTCGCCAGCATCACGCCGGAGATCGTGCCAACCATCAGGAAGCCGGCGACGGCCTCGTGACCGAGCAAGCACTCCGACCGCGATCGGCGTGGCGACGGCAATGATGCCCGGCAGAATCATCTCGCGCAGGGCAGCGGCGGTGGTGATGTCGACCACTCGCGCGTAGTCGGGTCGCTGGGTGTAATCCATGATGCCCGGCATCTCGCGGAACTGGCGGCGGACCTCGACGATGATCGTCTGAGCGGTCGTGCCGACGGCGCGAATTGCGAGCGAGCTGAAGAAGTACGCCAGCATCGCGCCGATCAGGGCGGCGACGAACACGTTCACGTCAGCCAGGTTGATGCTTTCGAGCAGCGTGCCTGCCTCGCGCACACCGGCCTCGATCTGGTTGGTGAGGATCAGGTTGACCTTGTCGATGTAAGCACTGAAGAGGAGGAATGCGGCGAGGCTCGCCGAGGCGATCGCGTAGCCCTTGGTGAGCGCCTTGGTCGTGTTGCCGACTGCGTCCAGCCGGTCGGTGATCTCGCGCGCGCCGCCTTCCGCCTTGGCGAACTCGGCGATGCCGCCGGCGTTGTCGGTGATCGGGCCGAAGGTGTCCATGGCCAGGATGTAGGCCGTGGTCATGAGCATGCCCATGGTCGCAACGGCGGTGCCGAAGATCGCGCCGACGTTGTCACCGTTCTCGTTGATCAGGTTCGCCTGCGAGCCCAGGAACGCGCTGGCGATGATCGCCACGCCGATCGTGAGGGCGGTGACAAGGGTCGTCTCGAAGCCGACGGCCGTGCCCGAGATGATGTTCGTTGCGGGGCCGGTCCTGGACGCTTCCGCGATCTCCTTGACCGGACGCCAGCCACCGGCTGTGTAGTACTGCGTGATGTAGACGAAGGCGATGCTCGTCACGAGACCAACGACGCCGGCGCCGAACATCCACACCCAGGCGGGGATGCCATTGGAGCCGATCGCATCGGTGCCGGTCTGCATCATGATCGCGGTCGAGATCGCCAGGCCGACGACGCTCAGTGCCGTGGTCACCCAGTAACCACGATTGAGCATCTTCATCGGGTCCTCGGTTTCCTTGCCGCGGACGAAGAAGATGGCCACGATCGTGGCCAGCAGGCCGAAGGCGCGCACGACGAGCGGGAAGAAGATCCACGCTTCCGGGTTGGGCCAACCGGCCGCGACCGCAATCGTGTACACCGCGACGCCGAGGATCATGGCGCCGATGTTCTCGGCTGCCGTGGACTCGAACAGGTCGGCGCCGCGACCGGCGCAGTCACCAACGTTGTCACCAACGAGGTCAGCCACCACACCGGCGTTGCGCGGGTCGTCCTCGGGGATACCCGCCTCGACCTTGCCGACGAGGTCCGAACCTACGTCAGCGGCCTTGGTGTAGATGCCACCGCCGAGCTGGGCGAACAGCGCCACGAACGACGCGCCGAAACCAAATCCGACGATCAGGAAAGGCGCCTCGGCGACGGTGATCTCGCCGACGAAGTTGGCGTAGAGGGTGAAGATGCCCCACACGCCGAGCAGGCTCAGGGCGACGACGAGGAAGCCCGACACTGCACCGCCGCGCATCGCCACCTGGACGGCCTCGACGAGGCTGTGTCGCGCCGCTGCGGCAGTTCGTACGTTCGAGCGGACGCTGATGTACATGCCGATGATGCCGCTTGCCATCGAACACGCCGCGCCGACGATGAAGGCGAAGGCGGTCATGATCGCGATGGGAGAGCCGGCCAGGCTGGGCACATCGGCGACTTCTGGCGTCTCGACCAGATAGATCACGACGCCGATGACGACCGCGCCGACAAGAGCGAGAACCGCAATCGTGGTGTACTGACGACGAATGAAAGCGACGGCGCCCTCATGAATCGTGCTCGCCACATCGCGCATGGCGTCTGTGCCGGTGTCGCGGCGCAGGACATCGCGCGCCAGGTAACCGGCAAAGAGGATGGCCACGATGCCGGCGATGGGAATGATCCACTGGATGGTGGCGGCGAGATCCACGCTTCGAGAAGCCTCCTGCTCGTGATTGGGGCGGGCGCGAGTTCAGACGGCGACCGCTGGTTTTGTCCGTGACCGGACGTGGAGACAATCCGGGTTTGGGCAACCCGGCGGCTGACAAGAGCGGCGGGAGTGTAGCAGAGGAAGCAGTCGAGGCGGGCGTCGCGGCCGAAGGCGTAGGTCGGCCGGCTCCCGACGCGGCACCCGACGGGTCCGATCCGGCGACTGGCGACGACCCCACCTACACTCCGCAGGCCGTGAGCAAGAAACCGCTCGGCTGTCTGATCGAGATAGCCGAGACTTTGATTCTGACCATCGTCATTTTCTGGCTTATCCAGACGTTCGTGACGCAGCCCTTTCGGGTCGAGCAGGAGAGCATGCGCACCACGCTCGAGCCGGACCAGTACGTTCTCGTGGACAAGCTGACGCCGCGCTTCGACTCCTACTCGCGCGGCGACATCGTCGTCTTCAGCCCGGTCACCCGCGAAGGCGCTTGCACCAACCCGATCGACGAGGACGCGTTCGCCGACCCGACGCCGTACATCAAGCGCGTGATCGGCGAGCCGGGCGACCTGGTCGAGCTGATCGACGGCGGCGTGCACGTCAACGGCGAGCAGCTCGACGAGCCATACGTTCGCGGAGTCGACACACGCACCCTCGACGACGTATCGACCTGGGTCGTGCCCGAAGGACGACTTTTCGTGATGGGAGACAACCGCGACAACTCGATCGACTCACGCTCCGACCAGATCGGAATGGTCTGCAGCAACGACGTCGTGGGCCGAGCCTGGCTGCGCTACTGGCCGATCAACACGGTCGGCATCCTGCAGACACCGACTTACCCGAATGTTCCGCCCGCCGAGGCCACCAGCCCGGTTGAGGCCACGCCCGCCAACTAACCGCGGCGGTCAGCCGGGACGTCGAATCAGTCGGAGTCGAGCACCCAGCGATCGATATCGCGCTGGTAGTCGAGCAGCTCACCCTCGTCGAACCACAGGCTGAGCTCTTGCGCCGCATTCTCAGCCGAGTCGGAGCCGTGGACCAGGTTGTGTCCGGTCTCGAGCGCCCAATAGCCGCGAATGCTGCCCGGTGCAGCGTCGATCGGCTTCGTTGCGCCGTTGACGACGCGGCACACGGCGATCGCGTTGGGCCCCTCGACGGCCATCGCGACGAGCGGCCCGGAGGTGATGAACTCGATCAGTCCGGCGAAGAACGGCTTCTCGCGGTGGACCTCGTAGTGGCGCTCAGCCAGCGCGCGATCGGCAACCATCAGCTTCATGCCCACGATGCGCAGGCCGCGCTGCTCGTAGCGGTCGACGATGCGGCCGATCAGCCCGCGCTGTACGCCGTCGGGCTTGATCAGGATCAGGGTTCGCTCAGTCAAGGTTCAGCTCCTGTGTGTCAGTCGGGGAGGTGCAGCGCCTCGTCGAGGCCGGACGTCGTGTCCGGTGGCGCGATGACCGAGAGGCACAGCCGATCGTCGCGGAATAGCTGCTGGGCGAGGACCTGGATGCCTTCCGGGGTCACCTCGGCCAGTTCGGCGAGTGCCTCGTCAAGGGTGAGCACCCGATCGTGTAGCGCCTCCTGGACGCCAAGCCAGGCCGACAGGTGGCGGCTCTCCTCGAGGCGCAGCTCCAATCGACCTGCGGCGTAAGTCCGGGCGCGGTCGAGCTCATCCATGTCGACGGGCTTGTCGCGCATGCGCTGCAGCTCGCCGAGCATCGCCTCGACCGATCTGGCCAGGTCGTCGGGGTCGACCCCGGCATAGATCTGAAGCGTGCCGCAATCGGCGTAGTCGGTCTGGAAGCTATGGACGTCGTAGGCCAGGCCCGCCTCCTCGCGCAGCTGCTGGAAGAGGCGGCTGCTCGACCCCTCACCGAGGATCGTGTTGAGCATCTCGAGCGTCCACTGGTCGGCGTGATCGCGCGGCAGCGCCGGCAGGCCGAGGGCGAGGTGAGCCTGGGCGACGTCGCGATGCTCGACGCTCAACCGCTGCTGGGGGAGCGTCGGTGCGGCGCTGAAACCGGGGACGATGCCATTGCCGGTGCCGAAACACGAGATGACCTTTTCGACAACGCGCTCGTGGTCGACGTCGCCGGCCACCGAAATGACCGTGTTCGCCGGCCGGTAGGTGTCCGACCAGAAACCACGGATGTCCGACTCGGCCAGGCCACGCACGCTCTCCTCGTCGCCGGCAATCTCCCAGCCGAGTGGCGTGTTGCCAAAGAAGGCCAAATCGAAAAGGTTGAAGACGTACTGGCCGGGATCGTCGCGATACGAGCGAATCTCCTCGACGATGATGTCGCGCTCGCGGGCGATGTCATTCGCTCGCAGCAGCGGCCTACAGATGAGCTCGGACAACACGCCGAAAGCGCGGTCGAACTCGCGCACCGGCAGCCGCGCCCAGTAGACGGTCGACTCGCGGTCGGTCGCGGCGTTGGTCGATCCGCCACAGCCCTCGATCGCCTCGGACAGGAGCTTCGTCGTCGGGTACGCGTTGGTGCCCTTGAAGGTCACGTGCTCCATGAAGTGGGCGACGCCCGACTGCGCGGGTGACTCCAGGCGCGAGCCGGCGAGGACGTAGACGGCGACCGACAGCGAGCGGCTGCCGGGCAGGCGGGCGGAGATGACACGCGGCCCATCGGGCAACGCCGTGCGTTCGAACATCGGGGTCATGGGCCGGAAATGCTACACGCCGGGCCCGGCAGAGCCGGACCCGGCGCAGGGTAGGAGCCGGCCGCCCTGGGGTGCGGCCGGCCAGTGTTGGGTTAGTTCGGTCGATTGGGCCGACCGCTCAGCTCCCTTCGGAACCCTCCCCTAACTGGTCGCCGCCCTCGCCGCCGTCAAGAGTGCTCAGCTCCATCTGGACGTAGTCGGCCGTGGCCGGGAAGGTGAAAAGCTGCTGCTCGGGCTCGTCGGCGTTGGATCGACCGACTGGCGCGAACTCAACCACGATCCGCTCGTCGCCCTGGACGAGCGTGTAGACGATCAGCTGGTCGGGACGTGTCTCGAACTCGAGGTGCTCGAAAGAGTCGATGTTGAGACAGATCGAAAGAGGCGTGAAAAAGGTCGAGACCTCGGGCCGGTCGACGACGATGCGCTCGACCCAGCCGGTGCCGTGGGAGACGACGGCCGATCCGCGGAAATAGCGGTACGAGACCGTTTGCTTGAGAAGCGGGCGCAGGAGGTTGTAGATATCCGTGGGGCTGGAAACAAGGCCGCTATTGACGAAAAACTTCGCCGGCGGTTCGAGCGACACGCTCCTCCTCGTGGCTCTCTCGACAGACGCCTGACCCGCTCCGGCGCCTCGAACCGGGGCATGGTAGCGCAGGGTCGTCCCGGCGCGAAGCCCCGAATCGCATGGAGCAGCCGACTACCAACGTATGATCGGACGCGTGCTCGTTGCGATCGACGTCGGCAATACGAACATCAAGTACTCGCTTGTCCGCGACGGCGAGGTCGTTTCGATCGGACACACGCCAACCCCACAGTCGGATGTCACGACAGCGGTGGACGACTGGGTCACCGGGCTGCTCGACGAAGCCGGAGTTGAAGCGCCTACCCTCGAATTCGCAATCGTCAGCGTGGTGCCCGCCGTTACCCAGGCGATAGGTGCTGCTGCGGCGCTACGAGGCATCCCCGTTCTTGTCGCCGACGAATCGACGATCCCAATCGAGATCCGCGTCGAGAACTCCGCCGCGGTCGGCGATGACCGCTTGATCAACGCCTACGCCGCGCTCCGCTTCCACGGTGCGCCGGCGATCGTCGTCGATATGGGCACGGCCACGACATTCGACGTGGTCAACGGAGACGGAGCGTTCATCGGCGGTGCAATCGCCGCCGGCGCCGGCCTCGGCATCGATGCGCTCGCCCGCGGGACAGCGCAGCTGCCAAGCGTTCCGCTCGTTATGCCCGCGAGTGCCATCGGGCAGGACACGATCTCAGCCATGCAGAGTGGCGCGGTCATCGGACACAGCGGCCTCGTGCACGTGCTTATCCGGGCGATCGCGGACCAGCTCACAGCAGCCGGCGGCCCACCTCCCAAAGTCGTGCTGACCGGCGGCTTGTCGACCGCGGAGTGGGCACAGGCCATCCCGAGCGTCGACGTCATCGACCCCTATCTGACCCTCGAGGGCCTCGCTCGCCTGCACCAGGAAGTGGCGCAGGCGGAGCCGGTCGCCCAGGCATGAGCAGCCTCGAAGGTCGGCTGATCCTGCTCGGTGTGACCGGTTCGATCGCGGCATACAAGGCGGCCGAGATCGCCCGGGCGTTGACTGCCGCCGGCGCCGACGTTCAGCCGCTGATGACACACACTGCGCAGGCCTTCCTCGGGCCGCTGACGCTCCAGACACTCACCCGACGCAAGCCGATGACCGATCCGCTCGAGCTGCTGCCCGACCAGCGCATCGCGCACATCGTCGCCGCCGACACCGCCGATTTGATCCTCGTCGCACCGGCAACGGCGCGCTGGATGGCGGCGATGGCCACCGGCCTGGCAGACGACGTGGTGACCGCCACGTGCCTCGCGTCGACGGCGCCGGTCGTGATCGCGCCGGCGATGGATGGCGAGATGTACGCCCATCCGGCGACGCGAGCCAATGTCGAGAAGCTCGAGTCCTTTGGGTACTCGATCGTCGAGCCCGAGTACGGACCGTTGGCGTCGGGCCAGGTCGGCCAGGGCAGACTGGCCGAGCTGGAATCCATCCTCGCAGCGGTCAGTCGGGCGCTCGAGGGGCAGCCGACACGTCAGCCCGACACCAGCCTGTGGCCACCCCGCGATTCGTCGGACAACCAGGATCTCGCCGGCTGGCACGTCGTCGTCACCGCTGGCGGCACCGCCGAGCCGATCGATCCGGTGCGCTTCATCGGCAACCGCTCGACGGGCAAGATGGGCGTCGCGATCGCCGACGCCGCCCTCGCGCGTGGAGCACGGGTGACGCTGATCCACGGCCAGACGTCCGTGCCGCTGCCAGAGGGTGCGGCGCTCGTCAGCACTCCGACAGCTGCCGAGATGCGCTCGGCCGTGCTCCAGACGATCCCCGAAGCGGACTGTGCTGGTGATGGCGGCGGCCGTGGCCGACTTCCGACCGCGCGCGCAATCGGACACGAAGATCGCTCGTGCCGACGGGCTGACGCTCGAGCTCGAGCCGACCAGCGACATCCTGGCCGAGGCCGTCGCTGGCCGCGCGCGCCGACTCGCGAACGCGCGACGCGCTGATGGTCGGCTTCGCCGCCGAGACCGGTTCGCTGGCTCGTGCTCGGGAGAAGGCGGAGCGCAAGGGCGTCGACCTGCTCGTCGCCAACGACGTGTCGGAGAAAGGCTCTGGCTTCGGGACGGACACGAATCGAGTGACCATCGTCGTGCCCGGCGAACCCGACGAAGAGTGGCCGCAGATGTCCAAGCGCCAGGTCGCGGAGAGGCTGTTCGATCGGCTGATCGAACTCAAATCGCGACGCGGTGCAGAATTGGCAGCACGATGAGCGCACAGACCCAGCCCCAGCCAGCACCGAGCACAGGCAAGCCCGTCCGTCGGGTGACCGTTGCCGATATCGCCAAGATGAAGGCCGCTGGCGAGCGAATCGCGATGTTGACCGCGTACGACTACCCGACTGCGCGCATCGTCGACGAGGCGGGCGTGCCGATGATCCTGGTCGGCGACTCGGTCGGCATGGTCATGCTCGGCTACGAGGAGACGGTGCGCGTCTCGATGGCCGAGATGCTCCACCACGTCAAAGCCGTCGTGCGCGGAACGCGGCGCACGCTGGTCGTCGCCGACATGCCGTTCCTGAGCTACGGCGTCAACGTCGAGCACTCGCTCGAGAACGCGGGCAAGTTCATCAGCGACGGTGGCGCCCAGGCAGTGAAGGTCGAGGGCGGCGTGCGCAGCGCCCGGACGATCGAGGAGATCGCACGCGCCGGCATTCCGGTGATGGGGCACATTGGCCTGACACCGCAATCAGTGCACGGTCTGGGCGGCCATCGCGTCCAGGGCAAGTCGGTCGAGTCGGCGCGCAAGCTGCTCGCCGACGCGTTCGCCGTCCAGGAAGCGGGCGCCTTTGCGGTCGTGCTTGAGCTGGTGCCCGCCGAGCTGGCGGCCGCTGTCACAGAGCGCCTCAAGATCCCGACGATCGGCATCGGCGCCGGCGCGGGCTGTTCCGGACAGGTCCAGGTGATCACCGATCTGCTGGGGCTGACGTACGGCTTCATTCCGCGCCACGCCAAGCAGTACGAGCACCTGGCCGATCGAATGACAGAGGCAATCTCGGCATTCGCGGCGGACGTCGCGGCAGGCACCTTCCCAACGGCCGAGAATTCCTCGTCGATGGACGCGGCCGTGCTCGAGGAAGTCCTCGGCAGTGGCGAGCTCGACCGAGCCGCACTCGCTCGCGCCGCGGCAATGATGAGCGACGAGCCGATCCCCCTCGACCGCGACCTCTAGCCTTCCTCGGGCGTGACTCGAGACAAGGTCGTCGTCGGCCTGTTGGCACTGCTGGCCATCGGTGGCGCGCTCGGGTTTGGACTGTTGATGCTCAACGCGTTCGGTCGCGACTCATGTCTCGATGGGTCGTACGCAGGTGTCGCATGCCCGGCGCTGGCCGAGGTCAACGGCGTTCGCTATCAGGTGGCCGTCGCGACTGAGCTAGTCGACTTAGCTCCCGTTCTGAGCCCATTTGCACCGATCGGCCGCACCAACGTCCCGGATGATTTCTCGGAGCTGACGACCTTTGCCATCGCCGGGATCGATCCGACGGCGGTTCTCGCAGCTCCGGCTCGTGCCGTCCGAGAGGAGGACGTTGCGCCTTACCGACTCCTCTACGGCCCGAACAGTGCCCGCGCTTACCCGGCGCTATGTCACTACATCCCGGCTGAGAAGCGTGGCGACGATGAACGCTGTGGAGCGCCCGCCTGATGATTGTTGTTCGGTCGCGCCGGGATCTGCGCGAGGCGCGCGCGACGCTCCCCACGCCGGTCGGCTTCGTGCCGACGATGGGCGCCCTGCACGAGGGTCACGCGAGCCTTGTCCGGCGCGCGCGTCGACGAGAACGAGTCGGTGGTCGCGAGCGTGTTCGTCAACCCGACCCAGTTCGGCCCGAACGAGGACTTCAGCCGCTACCCGCGCGACGAGGCGGCGGACCTGGCGCTGCTCGAGGGTCTCGGGGTTGACGTCGCGTTCCTGCCCACGGTCGACGAGATGTATCCACCGAACGCCACCACGTCGGTCGATCCCGGCCGCCTCGGCGACGTGCTCGAGGGCGCCGCGCGGCCGGGACACTTCCGGGGAGTGGCCACCGTCGTCACGATGCTCCTCTCCCTCGCCCAGCCGACCCGCGCCTATTTCGGACAGAAGGATGGCCAGCAGGCGGTCGTCATTCGGCGCCTCGCCAGCGACCTCGGGTTGCCGGTGGAGATCGTCGTCTGTCCGACTGTCCGCGAGAACGACGGCCTCGCTCTCTCCTCGCGCAACCGCTACCTGACGCCCGAGGAACGCGCCCAGGCGCCGGCGCTCCATCGCGCGTTGCAGGCGGCGGCCGATGCGTTGGCAAACGGCGCCGTGTCAGGCGACCGTATTCGCGAGGTCATGCTCCGGCAGCTCGCCTCGGCGACGCTGGGCCAGGTCGATTACGTCAGCGTCGCCGACGCCGACACGCTCGACGAGCTCGATCTGGTCGACCGACCCGCGCTGGCCAGCCTCGCGGTCAGGTTTCCTTCTGCTCGCCTGATCGACTGCCTGCCGCTCGACCCCCCAGGCGACCAAGCCCGCGGAGACTCGAGCCGACCAGCTTGACGAGGTCTCCGGCCGGCCCGGTGACGGTCTCGACGGATGGGGGATAGGGCCGTGAGCCCGGTTCGGAGAAGCGGTCGAGGATCTTGTCGATGTCAAGGTGCTCGCTGACGAGCCGACGGGTGAGCTCGATCTTCTCGCGATCGGCTGGGTGCGTCTTGACCAGCAGGTCGTGCACCTTCGACGCCGCTTCGTAGGTGTCGTTCTCGACCAGGAAGGCGAACATCCCTTCGGCCTTGATCGCCTCCAGGTCGCGCGGCCGCGGTGGGTAGCCGCCGGTTAGCAACAGGCCGGCCAGGTCGGTCCGCGCCGGATCATCCGGGGAACGGCCGAACACCTGCTGACGGCGGGCAAAGAGGCCGCGTCGCTCGGGCTGCCGTGCCGCTCGATTGGCGGCAAGAACGGCATGGATGACGTCCGTGCGGTCGCCGGGAATGATCAGCAGCGACCCGGGGCCGACGCGCTCGATCAGGTGGCGCGGCTGCATCGCGCCGATCGCCACGTGCTCGATGACGCGGTCCAGATCCTCGCTCTGGCTGAGCACCTCGCCGCGCACCTGCTCGACGAGCATCGAAAGGGTCGGGTTCGACAGCAGCGGCCGATAGGGCAGCATGCCGAGCAGCTCGATCCCATGCCGAGCCAGGCCATCGCGCAGGATCTCGGGCAGCGACGGATGGGCCGCCGCGTCGACCTTGTTGACGATCGCGCCGACGACATCGACGCCGTGTCGGGCGAACAGCGCGCGATTGAGCACGATCTCGTCGATCGGCCGTCCGACCCCGGCCTCGGCCACGATCACCGCCGGAGCCTTGAGCAGGCGGGCGACCTGGGCGTTCGAAAGGCCGATCACCGACCCCACGCCTGCGTGACCCGTGCCCTCGACCAGCAGCAGGTCGTGCCGCGCGGCGAGCGTGGCATGAGCCTTGCGGATGCGACCGCCCAGGTCGGGCGTGATCTCGCCGCGGATGTACGACTTGGTGAAGCCACGCGGAATGTGAACCGGGCTCATCTCGGAAAGCGCGTCGGTCAGCCCGAGAGCTGCGCGCATCAGGATCGCGTCCTCGTCGGCCGGCTGGCCGTCGACGATGGCGTAACGCTGGCCGACGGGCTTGGTGAAGCCGATGTTCAGGCCGCGATCGTGCAGCGCAGCGAGCAGGCCGAGGGCGACGGTGGTCTTGCCGCGGTTCATGCCGGTCGCGGCGAGATAGAGCTGGCGCATCGGCCAGAGGTTAGCGGCGCGCCCGATCGATCAGAAGCTGTGGACGAGCACCGTCGCCGGCGAGCCGGTGGGCGCGTTGGTCGGCGCGCGAACGACGACCAGCACACCGCTGCCGTCGCGCGCCATCTGAGGTGCCTGGCCCGTGATCAGGCCCGGGCTCTCGAGCAGCGTCAACTCATCGCCGCGCAGGATCTGCATCGGTGGCTCATCGAGCTCGGCGTCATAGAACAAGCGCCGTCTGGCCGTCGGCGGACGCAATCACGTTGGGTCCGACGACCGACTCCTGGGCAAGCACTTCGCCGTTCAGATCGAGAACGCTGGCCTCGGAGGACTCGAAGCCAACCGTCAACAGCCGTTCGTCACTGAGCCAGGCGAAGTCGCCATTCTCGGGAGCGGGCACTGGGCTGACGAGTGCCCGTCGCGAGGTCGACGACATTCACGATCAGGTCGAACTCCGGCACCTGGCGCGGCACCCGTGGCTGTTCGACGAACTCCGGGTAGGCAAGACGCGCGCCACTCGGGTCGAACTCTGCCGTCGAGACATGTTAGTGATTCGTCGCTCCACAACGTGGCCAATCCTGGCCACGCGATCACCTCGAGCCAGCCTTCACCGGGCGGACCGGTTGGCTGGCCATGAACGAGCGCTAGGCGGTCGCCGGCTGGCGACCAAGCCAGCGGAGCCCCGGCGTGCCAGTCGGTCAGGCCGCCAAGTTGCGTCCAAACGGAGGTTTCTGCCCTTCCGCCCGAGTCGAAGCGGCTGATCGCGAGGGCACCCGATCCGCTGGAAATCGCCGAACCCAGCGGAATGTCCCAGCCCAGAAGCTGTTCCGACACAACGCTTCCAACCAGTGCCTCGCCCAGACGTTCACCGTTCGGGCCGGTCGCTGGCGTCCATTCGCCACTCTGATCCTGCTGCCAGTCGAGGCGGTAGGCCACGAAACTCTGGGGGTCCAGCCAGACCGGATCAGTCAGACGCTCGTGCGTTCGGATCACGACACCATCGCGAGTCAACAGTTGAACCTGCTGACTCTCAGGCGGTCCGCCAGGCGTTGAAAGTGAGGCGAGGATGAACTGGGCGTCGGGTGACCAGACTGCGCTTGCATCGGACGCCGAGGCGAGTTGAACCCAGCCTTCCTGCGGAGCGGGCGTGCCGGTTGGATCCGGTGATGGACTGGACGATGGGTCAGAGCCGGTGAGGCTCGAGGCGGGCGTTGAAGTCGGCCCGGAGCTGGGCGCCTGAGTCGTCGGGGCGGACGTCAGCGAAGGTGACGTGCTCGGTGCGGTCCCGCCGCAGGCAACGACGAACGCCGCGATCAGGGCGATGAAGCCTGCTCGACCCCCATGCGAGGTCATGGCCGGACCCTAGCGCAACGTCGGCGTGAGACCGCGGACCAGCTCGATCCGGTTGGTGGTACCGAACGGCGTGACGAACGTGGTGCGACCAGAGCCGTCCGTGCCGGCCAGGAACGGCGCGAATGGTGGGCTCGGCTCATCGGTCCAGCCCCATACGAGCCGCGGCTGGCCGCTCAAGCCATTCGCGCGAAGCGCATTGCTCATCGTTGCCGCGGTCGGCAGGCGCCAGCTGCCGGTCGTCGCACGCAGCTCGCCGAAGACGTAGCCCCGCGAGGTGACGTTCACCGACGCGACGGCTCGGACGCTGCTGCCGACCTTGAGCTCCACGAGCAGGTACGAGGGCAGCTCGGCGGCGAGCGACTCGACCATCACGCTGCTGCCAACGCTGTACGAAGCCGGAAGGTTGCCCAACTCGGCGTCGTTCAGCAGCCCATGGGTTCGCAACCCGAGCGAGATGGCATCGGCGACCGACGCCGCAGGCGCAAGTGCCGGGGCATTCGGTGGATCAGTCGGCGGTCTCCTCGGGCGGGTCGGTCGGCTCGTCGGCGTTGGCCGTCTCGTAGGCCTGCTGACCGTAGCTTCGGCCCGGGTTGTCGCTCGGCGGCTCGACGTTCACCGTCGGAAGCACGCCGACGAACTGGTTGTAGTAGTACGGACCCTCGTTCCGATCGGGCTTGAAGTATTTCTGATTCCAATCCGCGATGGTCACGTAGGAATTGCCCGCGAAGCCGCCGGCTGGCCAGCCCGACCAATTGCCGAAGCCGGCCTGGTACCACGGATCCCAGACTCGGAAGCCGAACAGGCTGTTGGTCTGTCCGTTCTCGTTGAACGGATCGAGCTTGGTGTTGAAGCCAACGACGAGGATCGCGTGCTTGCCGGCGGCAACGATCTGCCCCGACCGGATCGCCGGTTGCGCGCACGTTGCGCACGAACTGCCAGTTCATGGCCTTGGCGGTGGTCGTCATGTAGTCCTGGAAACCGTGATCCGTGCCGGCCGGGCGGTTCTGCCACAACGTCCAGGCCATGCCCCGGCCATCGTGCGCAAAGCTCGGTTTGGGCGAGCCGCCGGTGCAGCGGATGTAGTAGCTCGTCCCCGGATCGGTCCAGTCGTTCTTGTCCTTGGTGGTCATGTACGCGTTCAGGTCGCTCTGCTTGACCGAGAACGCGGGGTCCATGTGCCTCAACCACGCTCGCGTCGAGGCAACGACGCACCAGCAGTTCGTCTTCTGTGGCTGAACGGCGTTGGCGTTGAAGACCGAGTGCTTGAACTTCTGGGTCGTTGCCGCCGCAGCCTCGGCGAAGACCTCGGAGGACACCGTGCTCCCCTGCCCGGCTGCGGACGTTGCAGGGCTGCGCACCAGGCTCTGGCTGGCGTCCGCGTCGGCCTGCTCGAGGAACCACAGGATTGCCTGGCGGTTGCGGTCGAGGTCCCGATTGAGCTCCGACCGGCTCGGGTAGTAGCGCTTCGCGGAGCCCTTGGCCATCTCGATCGTGAACGCGTAGATGCCGTGCACGCCGTACGCCCAGTCGTCCTGGTCGCCGGCGACGATGTACAGGTCGCTGCCCTGCTCGGCCGTGTAACCGTTGCGCTGGGCCATGCCGCGGCCGAGCGCGACCATCGCCCGGTGATCGGCGGCGCTCATGTCACTCGGCACGTCCTGCCTGGTGTAGGCGTAGGGCCAGAGCACCTGTCGACCGGCCGAATGAAGGCTCAGGATGCCCTTCAGGCGATGGGCGCGATCGTTGACGAAATTGCGATAGGCGCGCACCTCCGGCGCGAACCATGCCTCAGGCCCGCGGTAGAAATCGCTCGAAGGGTTGCCGCTCGATCCACCGGGGCAGCAGTTCCATGTGTATCCGAACTGACGGTTGAGGTCGACGCCGGTCGCACTGGAGCCCGGAATCGGCTGGCGGTTCTTGCGCCACTTGTGGAACGTGCCGCCCTGGAAGTCGAACTCGGCGCCATCCGGGTTGACCATCGGCACGATGTACACGACGGTGCTCTGCAGGATCGACGTCACGCGCTGACCGAGGGTCGTGCCCTGCCCGTAGTTGTTGGTCAGGACCTCGATCATGTGGATGGCGAGCTCGCCCGAGGCGCGCTCCCGGCCGTGGATCATGCCGTTGATGAAGATCTCAGGCTTGCCCTGGTTGCCGGCACTGACGTTGGCCGTGATTCGGATCGCCCGAATGGCGCGACCCTGGTAGCTCCGTCCAATCGAGAACTTGGCGGCGAGGTTGGGATGGTCGGCCACCGCGTCGTCGATCACGTCGCTCATCTCGGCATACGTGTGGAAGTAGCCGTAGCCGCTTGGCTCGGCCGCGGAGACAGGCGCGGCCGCGACACACACGAGCGCGACGAGCAGCGCCACGACCCATAGCGGGCCGCGGGTCACGCGGTGGATAAATGCCATTGCATAAAGGCTATGTGGTGCATGCAAGCCCACAATGGCACTATTCGGTGAGGGCGCCCGTGACGATCGTGGTGTGGTTAGGTGCGGTCGCGTGCGATCTGTTTGCGCTCAATGACTGCGATTGCGTCCTTGATTCGGGTCAGCGTCTCGGGATCGATCGTCTCATCGTCGGTCTGCGGCACCAGCCGATCGAGCACGTCGGCAATCAATCCATAGAACACGGCCGCGTCGGCAACGAAGAACTGCGGCTCGTTGTTGTAGCGCACCAGCGTCAGGCGTCCCTGCAGCACGCGTCGGTCGTCGACGTGCGCCACCTGGGTCGAGAAGTTGTGTCCCTGGATGCCGTCCGGGTTGTTCAGGAAGTTGAGCGCGTTGTCGATCGCGAGGCCGAACCTGGCCCGCCAGGCAACCAGCCGCTCGTGGATCTCGGGCTGGATGCGCACCTCGGCGACCTGGTCGAAGACCTCGGGCGTGACTGTCAGCAGCCCAACGAGCGTGGTGCCGGCGCGTGCCCCGAGCATGACCTGCAGCGATCGCTCGAGCGTGAACACCTCCGAGTCGAAGCGGGGGCTGGTGATGACGTCGGTCAGCAGGTCCTCAACGTTGTCGAGCATCCCGCCATCTGTGAGCGCCGTCGCCAGATGGAGGATCTCCTCCTTGAACAGGAACTGCTCTTCGTGGTCGAGCATGCCCGCAGCGTAGCACCACGCTCATCGAGCACCTCCCAGCCGTTCAGCCGGGAACAGCCGAGCTACCGCGCCGTTGTCATTCCCCAATCCCTTCCACGAGCGGCCGACCCGGGCCGGGAAGGCGGGGCTGCGGTGACTGCTAGGGGTACAGACCCCGCATCGCCGTGGCGGAGGCGACACGCTCGACGGCCAGCAGGTAGGCGGCCATGCGCATGTGAACCTGCTCGCGCTGCGCGATGCCAAGCGTCTCGGCGAACGCCTTGGTCATGATCTCGTGCAGCTTGCCGTTGACGATCTCCTCGCTCCAGTGATCGCGGTTCAGGTCCTGGACCCACTCGAAGTAGGAGACCGTGACGCCGCCGGCGTTGCACAGGATGTCGGGGATCATGAAGATCCCGCGGCGGTGGAGAATCTCGTCTGCATCGGGCGTGGTCGGCCCATTGGCTGCCTCGGCGATGACCTTGGTCTTGATGCGCTCCGCGTTGGCCGAGGTGATCTGGTTCTCCAGCGCAGCCGGGATGAGGATGTCGCACTCGATCTCGAGGATGTCCTCGTTCGAGACGGGCTGCGCGCCCGGGAATCCGACGACCGTCCCGTGCTCGGCCTTCCAGGCGATGACGCGCTGGATGTCGAGGCCATCGGGAGCGTGAATGCCACCCGATGAGTCCGAGACGGCGATCACGGTCGAGCCCTCGGCGACCATCAGCTGAGCGGCGATCGAACCTGCGTTGCCGAAGCCCTGGACGACGACCGTGGCGTCATCGAGATGGATGTGCAGGTGGCGCGCGGCCTCGACGATGCAGTAGACCGTGCCGCGGGCCGTCGCCTCGTTGCGGCCTTCCGAGCCGCCCAGGCTGATCGGCTTGCCGGTCACCACGCCCGGGACGGTGTAGCCGACGTGCATCGAGTAGGTGTCCATGATCCAGGCCATCGTCTGGGCATTGGTGTTGACGTCGGGCGCGGGAATGTCGCGCTCGGGGCCGATCAGGACCTCGATCTCGGTCGCGAAGCGACGGGTCAGATTCTCCAGCTCGCGCGGGCTGAGCTTCTTGGGATCGACGATCACGCCGCCCTTGCCGCCGCCGAATGGAATGCCGACTACGGCGCACTTCCAGGTCATCCACATCGCGAGCGCCTTGACCTCGTCGATGGTCACGTCCTGGTGGTAGCGGATGCCGCCCTTGGCCGGGCCACGTCCCAGGTTGTGCTGCACTCGGTAGCCGGCGAAGACCTGAACGCTGCCGTCGTCCATCTTGACCGGGAAGTGGACGTGGAGCTCTCGTCGAGGCTCACGCAGGACCTGGCGCAGACCCGGGTCGAGGTTGAGCCGGTCGGCGGCGTTGTCGAACTGCTGCTGCGCTACGTGCCACGGGTTGGTGGCCGGCGCCGCTCGCTCGGTCGTCATCTGGATCGAGATCCTCCAGCGGGGGCGAGATTCAATGGGCCGAAAGCAGAGGGCCCAGAAGCGGGCGAAGTCTACACCGCGTCATTTGACTCGCCGATGGGCCGTAGGTCACGAACATATCAATGCCATCCGACCATCCGATTTGGCGCCCTCAGGCGATGTCAGGCCGCCAGCGTCACCGCGCCGTATGCGGCCGGACCAACGTGCGGCCCGACCGACGCACCGATCAGGTAGATAGTCATCTGCTCGCGCGGCGATGCCCGTAGCTGCGGCAAGGTCCTTGGCAAAGTCGTCGATGTCCGGCGGCCTGGCCATGGAGGATCGCCACTCTCTCCGGCTTGGTCGCCGCAAGCAGCTCGATCAGGCGTTCGCGCGCGCGCCCGCGAGTGCGCGGGCGGTCGGCCGTTTCGACGACGCCATCCTCGAGGGTGATGATCGGCTTGACCGACAGGACGCCGCCGATCGCGGCGCGTGCCGGGCTGATGCGGCCACCGCGCTTGAGGTACTCGAGCGTCTCCAGGACGACGTAGAGCTTCACCGACTCGCGGCGACGCTCCAGCTCAGCGGCGATCTCAGCGCCGGACGCGCCGGCGGCGGCCATCTCGACCGCGTGATAGGCCAGCAGGCCAACGCCCATGCTCGCCGTGTTCGAGTCGACGACGTGGATCGACCGGTCGGCCGAGCATGTCGCGCGCGACCTTGGCGCTGCCCACCGTCGCCGACAGCTTCGCCGCCGACGCCGACATAGACGATCTCGTCGGCACCCTTGGTCGAAGAGCCACTCGAAAGTCTCCTTGAACGTGCCCGGCGCGGCGGCGGCCGTCTTCGGGAACGGAGCGCCGGGCGCTGTCAGCTCCCGCCAGAAATCGTCGGCCGACAGGTCGACTCCGGCGCGGTACGTCTTGTCGCCGAAGGTGACCAGCGAGCGGGACGACGGTGATGCCGGCGCGCCTTTGCCCTGCCAGTGGCAGAGTCGCTGGCCGAGTCGGTGACGACCGCAACGCCACTCACGGCGCACCGCCGCGGTTGTCAGAAGCGCTCAGACGCGTTCGAACGCCATCGCCACAGATCCGCCTCCGCCCAGGCAGAGCGTTGCCAGTCCATATGTCCCCTCTCGCCGCTGAAGTTCGTGAAGCAGAGTGGCAACGATACGCGCCCCACTGGCGCCGATCGGGTGGCCGAGCGCAATCGCGCCGCCGTTGACGTTCACCTTCGACCAGTCGAAGCCGAGCTCGCGCCCGTCGGCCAGGACCTGCGCCGCGAACGCTTCGTTGATCTCGATCAGGTCGAACGCCTCGATCGGCATCTCGATCCGCGCGAGCAGCTTCTGCACTCCCTTGACCGGCGCGAGGAAGAGCCACTTCGGCGCGACCTCGGCCTGGCTGTAGCCGATGATCCGCGCGAGTGGCTTGAGGCCGAGCCGCTCGACGGCGCGCTCGCTGGCGACGACAGTCGCCGCCGCGCCGTCGGTGATGCCCGGCGCGTTGCCGGCGGTGACCGTTCCATCGGCCATGCCCTGCGCCGAGTCGGGCTCGGGGTCGGGCAGCGCGAAGACGGGCTTCAGCCGGGCAAGCGCCTCGATGCTCGTGTCGCCGCGCGGGCCTTCGTCGGTGTCGAACGTCGTTTCGTCGCGCCCCTTGCGCACGGGAACTGGGACGATCTCGTCGTTGAAGCGGCCGGTCGATATTGCCTCGAGCGCCTTGCGGTGGCTCTCGACTGCGAACTGGTCCTGGTCGGCGCGGCTGACCTGCGCCTTCATCGCCACGCGCTCGGCGTGCGTGCCCATGTGGCAGCTCTCGGTGCTGCACCACAGTCCGTCGTGGACGGTCGCGTCGATCAGCTCGGCGTTGCCCAGCCGGTAACCGAACCTCGCCTTGGGGATCAGGTACGGCCCCTGGTTCATGTTCTCCATGCCGCCGGCGACGACGATCTCGGCGTCGCCGGCGCGAATCTCTGCCGCGCCGAGCATGATCGCCTTGAGGCCCGAGCCGCACACGCGGTTGATCGTCGTGGCGCTGGTGCTGTCGGCCAAGCCGCCGCTGAGTGCCGCCTGGCGCGCCGGCGCCTGGCCGACACCGGCCTGCAGCACCTGGCCCATGAGCACCTCGTCGACCTGGTCGCCCGCCACGCCGGCGCGCTCGACCGCGGCTCGAATGGCGATGCCGCCGAGGGTGGTGGCCGGAACGTCGGCGAGGCTGCCGTTGAACTTGCCGATCGGCGTCCGCGCCGCGGAGACGATGAAGACCTGGCCGTTGTGGCCGTTGAAGCCGTTTCCGTTGTCAGTCACGTCTTCATCTTACGACCGAGTGGGCGCGGGCCGGTCAGCGCGCGCTGATTCCTCCTGGCGCGACATGTTTGGGCTCGGTTTGTGGGCGTGGCGCACAACTGAGCCTGATTCGGTTATGGAGGCCCGTTTCGGCACGAGTTGTGGTCATGGCCCACAACTGACCTGAGTCGGGCCGTCTGAGCGGCGTTTCGAGCCGGGTTGTGGTCATGGCTCACAGCCCAATCCTCCCGCTAGGATTGGCCGGACTTGGACCGACTGAAGAGCGCCTTTTATGGATTCAGTCGGACCCTGGAATCGGTCCTACCGCTCGGTCTCCTGTGGTGGCTGCTCCTTCCGCTGTCGGCACTGCTGGCCGCGCGCCACATGAGACGCAGCAGGGTTGAGCTTCCGGTTCGCTCGCTGCCACGACAAACGTCGGATCCAGCTCCATCAGACCAGGAGACCTGGCGGTACCTGACCGCGTTTCAGACCCACTGGTGGCTCATCGGCTGGCTCGACCGACTGAGCGAGCCACGCTGGCAGCGTCGCGTCGAGTGGCGGGGCGCGGAACACCTGCACCGGGTGCTCGCCGAGAGGCCCGTCATCGTCGTCACGCTGCATACGACCTCGGTCGTTGCGCTCGCGCCGTTGATCCGCGCACTGGGCATCACCACCGCGGCCGCGCCGGCAGATCAAAGCTGGTTTCGGAGCTCCTCGCGTCTGCGCAAGGTTGCGCTGGCCGAAGAGATGGGCGCGGCCGTGTTTCGGCGCGGATCGAGTCGCGAGATCATTGACTACCTCCAGCCCGGACGGCTGATCGTGTTTGCCGTCGACCATGTCGAGGCACGGGCCATCGACGTCGTCACCGGCCATGCCACCGTCAAGGTCAGCACCGGTCCATTTCGCCTGGCGCGCGCTACCGGCGCGGCGCTCGTGCCCATTCTGATCACCAGCAGCGGCCCGTGGCGCTATCGAGTCGACGTGATGCCACCAGTTCCGCAAGCACACGTCGCGAGCGGAGACGTCGCGCACTCGGCCGCCTACGTCGTTGGGCAGCTCCTGCCGCTGGCCGCGGGCGTGCCCGGCCAGGCGATGCAGACGCTGGTCGACGCGGTCAGCGAGACCGGCTCAGGCTGACTTCTTGCCGCCTTGTCTTGGCGGCTGCCGCAGCGTCAGTCTCGGCCATGCGTGCCTTGACCAGCCGCGCCACGAGATCGTCGGGAATCGGCTGGTTCGGCTGAAAGCGGACCGTGCCCTTGGCCGTGCTGAAGCCTGCGAGCTCGTCGGCAAATGGCTCGAGTGCGGTGCCGCTCATCACGAAGAACGAGCAATGGTCCTTGGCTGCGGCGTACGAAACCAGAGGGCGGCCTCGGTACTTGAACGCCGGCACGGCATAGCTGATCGCCTCTTCGGCATCGGGTGCCGCCGCACGAATCACGCCACGCAGTCGCTCCAGCGCGGCGCGCTGCTCCGGGTCCGCAACGCCGGCCAGCCAGGCGTCGATCTCGGCGGCTGTCATGAACCGACGATACAGCCGATTTCAAGCGATCGTTGATGGCTAGACTCGATCGATGATCGCCTGTCCACGCTGCGGTCACCCGAACAGCGAGGGGGCGCGTTACTGCTCGAACTGTGCGCTCGAGCTGACCGCTGGTACCTCGCAGGGCGAGGTGCGCAAGACGGTGACGGTCATGTTCATGGATGCCGCCGGCTCGACCGGCCTTGGCGAGCGCGTCGATCCCGAGGCACTGCGGCGCGTAATGACGCGCTACTTCGACGAGTTCCGGCAGATAGTCGAGCGCCACGGCGGCGTGGTCGAGAAGTACATCGGCGACGCGGTGGTGGCCGTCTTTGGCGTGCCGATCGTCCACGAGGACGACGCACTGCGTGCCGTACGAGCGGCGGCCGAGATTCGGGCGCGAGTGCCCGATCTGGGCACCGAGCTCGAGCGTGAGCGCGGCCTGTCCATCAGCTGGCGAACGGGGATCAACACCGGCGAAGTGGTGGCTGGAGATGCGGCGAGCGGCCAGCGCTTCGTAAGCGGCGACGCGGTCAACGTGGCAGCTCGACTGGAGCAAGCGGCGCGCATCGGCGAGGTGCTGCTCGGCGAAGCGACGTACCGGCTCGTGCGCGATTTCGTGGGCGCGGAATCGGTGACCGAGATCGTGGCCAAGGGCAAGGTCGAGCCGCTGGGGGCATACAGACTGACCGAGCTGGCTGATGGGCCGGCCGGCATCCAGGCCCGGCGCCTCGACTCGCCGATGATCGGTCGCCAGCGCCAGCGCCGGCTGCTGACCGATGCCTTCGACCAGGCCGTGGAAGAGAGAGCCTGCCACCTCTTCACGGTCCTGGGCGCGGCCGGAGTGGGCAAGTCGCGTCTCGTGGCGGAGTTCCTCGCCGGGCTCGAGCCGAGCACGAAGGTGCTCCACGGCCGCTGCCTTTCCTACGGCGAAGGGATCACCTACTGGCCGATCGCCGACGCGATCCGTGAGGCGGCCGGCCTCGACGATGGCGACGACGACGAGACCATTCGCTCAAAGATCGGGGCGCTCGTCGATGACGACCGTGACCGAGCTCTCGTCGTCGAGCGCATTGGCCAGCTGATCGGCCAATTCGCGACCCAGAGCCCGCCCGAGGAAACCTCGTGGGCCGTCCGAACACTGCTCGAGTCGCTTGCCCAGCGCGCTCCGGTTGTGCTCGTGCTTGACGACCTGCACTGGGCCGAGCCGACTCTGCTCGACCTGATCGACCACCTGTCGGACTGGACCCGCGACGCTCCGCTGCTGCTCATCTGCCTTGCCCGCCAGGAGCTGCTCGAGGTTCGTCCCGGATGGGGCGGCGGCAAGAAGTACGCCACCACGCTCACCCTGGAGCCACTGTCCGAAGGCGAGAGCCGCGAGCTGATGACCAATCTCCTTGGCCACCACGAGATCGGCGTCGACCTGGCGCTCAAGATCGCCGCCGCGGCCGAGGGGAACCCGCTGTTCGTCGAGGAGATGCTCGGCATGCTCATCGACAGCGGCCACCTGGTGCGCGAAAGCGGCGGATGGTCTGCCGCCGGCGACCTCGGCCGAGTGGCAGTGCCGCCGACGATCCAGGCGCTGCTTGCCGCGCGGCTGGACAGGCTCTCGCGACCCGAGCGCGCCGTGATCGAGCGCGGCGCCGTCGAGGGCAAGATCTTCCATCGCGGCGCCGTCGCCGACCTTTCTCCGGACGAGTTGCGCGCGACCGTTCCCGAGCAGCTCGTCTCGCTGTCGCGCAAGGAGCTGGTGCGACCCGATCGTTCCGACTTCGCCGGTGACGAGGCCTTCCGGTTCCGCCACCTGCTCATCCGCGATGCCGCGTACTCGGCAATGCCCAAGGAGGCGCGCGCCGAGCTGCACGAGCGATTCGCCGCCTGGCTCTCGCGGACCGTCGGCGACCACGTGGCCGAGTACGAAGAGATCCTTGGCTACCACCTCGAACAGGCCTACAGGTATCGCGTCGAGCTGGGCTCACATGATTCGAGGACGACGGAGATCGGCGGGCAGGCATCGGCTCGCCTCGCGCAGTCGGGACGTCGAGCGCTCAGTCGCGCCGATGTCGGTGCTGCGGCGAAGCTGCTCGGCAGCGCCCTGGAGCTGGCCCCGCCGGACATGCCAGATCGCAGCAGGCTGGCGGCCGACCTTGGCCAGGCCCTCGTACTCAAGGGCGAGTTGCGTCGAGCGGACTCCATGCTTGCCGAAGAGATGGAGCGCTACCGGGCAGCCGGTGACGAAGTAGGGCTGGCTCGGGTCGAGGCCAGCCGGCTTGCTGCCCAGACCACACTGGGCGGGCTGTCGATCAACGAGGTGATCGCGGCATGCGAGCGCCTGCTGGCCGTGGCCGAAAGGTACGGTGACGACTGGACCATCGACCGGGCCTCATTCGAGCTCGCCCGTCACCAGTTCTTCGCCGGCCACGCACAGCTCGCCGAGAACCTTCTGACGACTCAGGCGTCGCGTTATCCGGTGGGCCAGGTTCCCCCGCTCGTGTATCAGATGCTGCTGGCCTCAATGTATTGGGGACCTAAGCCGATCGCCGCAGCAGTTCGCCAGGCCGAGCTGATCAGGGCGCAGAGCGACAGCCGCATCAATGAAGCGGGAGCTTCGCGAGTCATCGGCGGCATGCGGGCAATGCTTGGCGACTACGACGTCGCTCTCGAAATGGTGCGCGCGTCGGCTGAGGTCGAGGAGGCGCTCGGACGCATGTTCACTGCCAAGTCAACGCGGGGCCAGTTCGAAGGTCCGATCCTGACAGCCGCCGGTCAGTACAACGAGGCAGAGCGAATCATGACCGCGGCGTACGACGAGATGGTCGCCGCCGGTGACCGCGCCTTCTCGGCCACGGTCGCCGGCAATCTGGCCGACCTGTACATCGAGATGGATCGAATCGATGAGGCCGATCGATTCGCAAACGCGGCCATTTCGGGCTCGGCCGACGATGACGTCGAGGCTCGCGCGCAAGGTCTGGCGGCCATGGGCAGGGTCCATGCGGCGCGGGGCGACTTCAAAGCCGGCGAGAGGATCGCGCGACAGGCAGTCGAAATGGCCGAGACGACCGACTACATCCATCGCCGCGGCGCCGTGACGGAACACTTTGCCGCAGTCCTGGCCGCGGCCGGCAAGCGGGAGGAGGCGGCCGATGCACTCAGGCAGGCGATTGCCTACTACGACGAAAAGGGCGCGCTCGCCTCGGCCGTCCGGGCGCAGAAGAAGCTCGAGACAATGAGCGACTAGGGCTGCTCGCTCACCCGCTTGAGCAGATGCTCGGCAACGATCAGGCGATGGATCTGGTTGGTGCCTTCATAGATCTGGGCGCCTTTCGCATCGCGCATGAAGCGCTCAACGGGGAACTCGCGCGAGTAGCCGCTGCCGCCGAGCAGCTGCACGGCGTCGGTGCTGACGCTCATCGCCGCATCGGAGGCGGTCCACTTGGCGAGTGACGATGCTTCGGCGATGTTCTCGTCGCGGTCCTTGGCCTCCGCCGCGGCACGCGTCAGGGCGCGCGCGGCGGCGACCTTCTGGGCCATCTCGGCAAGCATGAAGCGCAGCCCCTGCATCTCGGACAGGGTCGTCCCGAAAGCGCGCCGCTCAGTCAGGTGGCGTGCCGCGGCGTCGAGCGCCGCCTGGGCCAAGCCGACACACGCTGCGGCGATCGAGATGCGCCCCTCGGACAGGCCCGACAACGCAATTCGATAGCCCTGGCCCTCTTCGCCCAGGCGGTTCGCGGCAGGAATCTCGCAGCCGTCGAAGATCAGCTCGGACGCGGTGTCGGACCGAATTCCGAGCTTCTTTTCGCGTCGACCGAACTCGAAACCGGGCGTGCCCTTCTCGACCAGGAAAGCGGTGATCCCTGACTGTCCGGCGCCGGGATCGACCGTCGCGAAGACCAGATAGCGCTCTGCCTCGATCGCGTTGGTGATCCAGATCTTGGTGCCCGTCAGCCGGTACGCGGAGGGCTTGCCGTCCGACCCATCGTCCGTCACCCGATCGGCGCGCAGACGCAGAGCCGAGGCGTCGGAGCCTGCCTGCGGCTCGGTAAGGGCAAAGGCGCCGAGCTTGGTCCCGGCCATCATGTCGGGCAGCCAGCGTGCCTTCTGCTCCTCGTTGCCCCACGAGATGACCGGGTACTGGCTCAGGATGTGGACCGACAACGACACGGCCATGGCCATGTCGGCGTAGGCGATCTCCTCCATGACCAGCGTCCAGGCGCGGTAGGAAAACCCTGCGCCACCGATCTCGACCGGGAACGGGACGCCGGTCAGGCCGAGCTCGCCCATGCGCGCGAACAGGTCCCGGTCGTAGCGCTCCTCCTCGTCGCGCTCGGCGGCGCCGGGCGCCAGCTCGCGGCGCGCGAATTCGCGCACGGTCTGCTGCAGAAGCCGCTCCTCGTCGGTCAGCGCACCGGCGCCGGCCTCGGCCGGAGGCGCTTTGACGGCGGTCATTTGTCGCGCGGGTAGCTGTGGAAGCCGCGGCCCGACTTCTGGCCGAGGTGGCCCGCGTCGACGAGCTGGCGCAGCACCGGCGGTGGTGCGAATCGCGGATCGCCGAAGCCCTCGTGGAGGACCTCCATGATGTGCAGGCAGACGTCGAGGCCGATGAAGTCGGCCAGCTCGAGCGGACCCATCGGATGGTTCAGCCCGATGCGCGCGCCGGTGTCGATGTCCTCGGCGCTGCCCAGCCCTTCCTCGTAGGCGCGCATCGACTCGCCCAGGAACGGCATCAGCACGCGGTTGACGATGAATCCCGGCCGGTCGCGGCTGACGATGACCTGCTTGCCCAGCTCGCCGGCAATCGCGCGCACGGCCTGCTCGGTCGCATCGCTCGTCTCGGCGCCGCGAATCAGCTCGATCAGCGGCATGACCGGGACGGGGCTGAAGAAATGCATGCCCACGAATCTGGCCCGTCGTTCTTCGGGCAGTGCCGCGGCGAGGCGGGTGATGCTGATCGAGCTGGTGTTGCTGGCCAGGATCGCCGACGCGGGAGCCGCCGCCGCGACCTCGGCGAACAGCGCCTGCTTGACCTGCTCATCCTCGAAGACCGCCTCGACGACGAGCGTCGGCAGCGCGCGCGGCGTCGGCCAGCTGACGCCGCGACCCCGACGCGCTCCAGCTGCTCGTGGCGTTGCTCGGCGGTGATCTTGCCCTTCGAGACGGCCCGCTCGAGGCTCGCCCCGATGCGCGCTCTACCGGCTTCGGCGCGGGCAATGTCGGGCTCGTACAGCGTGACCTCGTGGCCGGCCGCGGCGAACGCCTGGCCGATGCCGTGGCCCATCAGGCCGGCACCGCAGACGAGGACCTTTCGCACTGGCACGCGCCTAGCCTAGCCGCCGCGCAGCAGGCCGAGCAGCTGGTCTGCGGCCGTGAACGGGTCGATCTCGTGCGCCGCCACGGCACGCAACGTGCGCTCTCGATCGGCCGCACGAGCGGGCGCGCGGAGCTGCTCGCCGACGCGCTGGGCGAGGATGCCGGAGATCTGCGCTTCGGCACGCTTGAGCGCGGCTGCGTCCGAGGTCCCATTGCCCGTCGCGAGAGCCGCTCGGCGCATGGCGTCGCGTCGATCGAGCGCGCCGAGCAGCTCGGCCACGCCTGCACCGGTGAGCGCCGACGCGAGCATCACGTCGGGCCGCTTGGGCGTCGGCCGATCGCCGCGCGCGCGGTCGTGCTGCGCGCCGACGGTGAGCATCGCTCGGAGCTGCGCGGCGGCCCGGTCCGCGCCGGGGCGGTCCGACTTGTTGACGACCACGATGTCGGCCACCTCGAGCAGGCCGGCCTTGATCGCCTGGACCTCGTCGCCCATCTCGGGCGCCTGCACGACGAGCGTCGTATCGGCGATCGCGGCAACCTCGACCTCGCTCTGGCCGGTGCCGACGGTCTCGATGAAGATCAGCGGAAAGCCGGACGCGTCCATCGCCGCCGCGGCCGCGACCGTGCTCGCGGCCAGTCCGCCTGAGTGGCCGCGCGACGCCATCGAGCGGATGAACACGTCGCGATCACTGGCGTAGGCCTGCATGCGCACCCGGTCGCCGAGGATCGCGCCGCCGGTGATCGGGCTCGAAGGATCGATCGCGATCACCGCTACCGGGCGGCCCTGCTCGCGCGCGGCGCCGACGAGCGCGGCAACCAGAGTGGACTTGCCGGATCCGGGAGCGCCGGTGACGCCGACCAGGTGCGCCGCGCCGGCGCTCGGATAGAGCACGCGCAGCGCCTCCTCGCCGGCCGCGGTGCGGTTCTCGATCTCGGTCAGCAGCCGTGCCAGGGAGCGCCGGTTTCCGCTGCGTGCTTCCTCGGCCAGAGTGCCGGCCACGTTACGCCCGGCGGACGTTGGCGCGAATGTATTCACTCACCTCGCGGATGGTCGTGCCCGGCCCGAAGACGCGCGACACGCCGGCCTGCTCGAGCGCCGGGATGTCGTCGTCCGGAATGATCCCGCCGGCCGTGACGAGCACGTCGTCCATGCCCTGCTCCTGCAGGCCGGCGCAGATCCGGGGCAGCAGGGTCATGTGCGCGCCGGACAGGATCGATAGCCCGACGACGTCGACGTCTTCCTGGAGCGCGGCGGAAACGACCATCTCCGGCGTCTGGCGCAGACCGGTGTAGATGACCTCGAAGCCTTCGTCACGCAACCCGCGCGCGAGAACCTTCGCGCCGCGGTCGTGTCCGTCGAGTCCGGGCTTGGCGATGAGCACCTTGATGGGTCTGTCAGTCACGGCGCGATCATAGCCGCGCCATGCTCGGCGATGGCCTGCACGTCTGCGGTCAGCGGCGGCGGCCGGTTGGCTCCGGTTCCGGCTCCGAGTAGACGTCGGCAGTGTGCTCGAGGTAGTGCTCGTAGGTGTTGCCCGCGACGATCTCGGCCACCCACGCGTCGTTCGCCCGAAGCTGCTGGTCGGTCAGTCGCTGGAGCTGGCGGCGCAACCTGTTGAACGTCCCCTCGACGTCGCCGAGGATCTCGCCCGCCGTACGGCCGATTGCCTGCCGCGCCGCGCGACTGTTGATCGTCTCGGTATCGGAGTCGAGCTTGACCGGGTTGCCCGACAGGAAGAACTTGCTCAAGCGCTCGGTCGTCAGGTCGTGCCACACGCCGATGTGGAAGAGCATCTGCTTGCGCGTCCAACCATCCTCGGTCAGGTGCTCGTCCATGCGCTCGGACGGGAACCGCGCGGCCGAGGCTCGGAAGTCTGCCCAACCGGCGTCGACCCGGCGGAGCAGCTCGCGCACCGTTTCGGGCGGCGGTTCGGCGGCGGGCGCAGATGGGATCACGGGCACCGCCGCCTCAGTCGGCGCGGCGGGTTCGATCGGCACGGCTGCCTGGGTTGGTCGCTCGGGCTGGCGTTCGTTATCAGTCACAGCGTCGGTGGTGTCCTTTCCAGGTGGCTGAAGAACTCGGCCCGCGTCCTATCGGCCGTACGGAATAGCCCAAGTACGTGTGATGTGGTCATGATCGTGCCCGGCTTGCGTACACCGCGCATCACGGCGCACAGATGAGAGGCCTCGATCACGACGCCCACCCCGTTGGGATGCAGTCGCTCCATCAGGAAGTCGGCGATCTGCTTGGTCATGCGCTCCTGGACCTGCAGGCGGCGCGCGTACATCTCGACGATGCGCGGAATCTTGGACAGGCCGATGACGCGCCCTTCGGGGATGTAGGCCACGGCCGCCTTGCCGAAGAACGGCAGCAGATGGTGCTCGCACAGGCTGTAGAACGGGATGTCCTTGACGACCACCATCTCGCTGTAGTCGACATCGAAGATGGCGTTGTTGACCAGCCGCTCGGGATCGACGTGGTAGCCGGCCGTCAGCTCGCCGTACATGCGCCGGACGCGGCCGGGTGTCTCCTCCAGGCCGTCTCGGTCGGGATCTTCGCCCATCTCGACCAGGATCTGGCGCACGGCAGCCTCGACCGGATCGCTTCCGTTGCGGTCGATCGCGACCGGGCTCTCGCCGACCTCCTGCTCGATTTCTTCGACCAGCTGTCGGACTTCCGGCGGCAGGGTCCGATCCATCACCGACTAGTTTGACACGCGACGACATTGCATCGGCCATCGCCACCATGCGGGCGTGCCTTGCGTGCGAGCATTGGTCAATGCCGCACGACCAGCCTCCAGGAGCGCTACGGCCCGCACACGATCTGCTTCGGTTGCGGGCCGGCCAACGAGCGCGGCCTGCACATCCGGAGCTTCCCTGAGGGCGACGAGGTGGTCGCTGATTGGCAGCCAGAGCCGTATCACCAGGCATTCGAGGGCGTGCTCAACGGCGGGATCGCCGGAACCCTGCTCGATTGCCACTCCAACTGGACGGCCGCATATCACCTGATGCAGAGGCTCGGCGCCGACAAGCCACCGACCACCGTCACGGCCGACTTTCACGTCCGACTGCTCAAGCCCACCCCAGTCGACGGACCGGTGCGGGTGCGGGCACACGTCGTCGAGGCGACCGAGGACCGGGCGACCGTCGAGGCGACACTCGAGGCCGACGGCGTCGTCACCGCCACCTGCCGGGCCACGTTCGTCGCCGTCCGGCCCGGCCATCCAGCCTACGGTCGCTGGTGAGTCGCGCGCTCGAGCAGCGCCAGGAGGTCGGCGCTCAGCTCGGCCGGCCGGTAGCGCATCAGGTTGTGGCCGGCGCCGGCGAAGATCCGCACCTCCGGCGCGGCCAGCCCGGCCGCTGAGCGACGCCCGATCACATCTTCGATCGCGATCCGCCGTTCGCGGGCTGTCTCGTCGTCCGCCGTGCCGGTTTCGGCCACGGCCAGAAGCAGCGGGACGTCGAGCGTGCCGAGAGACTCGCGCGGCCGGAACTCGAACATCGCCTCGACGCTGCCGCGCAACGCGTGGGCACGGACAACGGACGTGACGTGACCGGCGTACTTCTCGTCCACTGCCGCCCTGGCGGCGCGCTCCTGGTCGGCGTCCCAGGTTTCTGGGTCGTACTCCCGCCGGTCCGTGAGGTAGGCGTCCATCGACGCCATCACCTCCGGCGGGTCGCCGATCGAGCGCTGGTAGTCGGCCGCCGTCAATCCGGTCGCTTCGGCCAGGTCCTCCCAACCGCCCTCGACCAGCGCCAGCCCACAGATCGAGGCAGGCTGAATTGCCGCCATGCTTGCCGCGACCATCGCTCCGAGGCCGTGCCCGGCGACCACGGCCGGCGGCCCGTCGGCGTCCGTGCCATAGCCATTCGCGACGAGCACCGTCAGCGCGTCGAAGGCGAGCGACTCGAGGTCGTAGCCCGAGCGCGGTGAGTCGGACAGGCCGTGCCCGCGCAGATCGAGCGCCAGCACGTGGGTCGACTGCCTCAGCCGCCGGGCGACAGGCGCCCAGCTCCATGCCGTGGCGAGCAGCCCGTGGATCAGCAGCAACGGTGGCAGGCCACCAGCGGAAGGCGGGTCCGCCGCGTAAGGTCGGGCCCAGTCGAGGTAATGGATCCGATCGCCTGTGTCGGTCGTGACGACGAGCGACTCGGGTTCGCTGCTCACGTCCTCGGCGGTCACGTCACTAGCATAGGAACGTGGCTCTCAAACGCCGTGGCAGGCAGGCTCAGCAACGACCGGATCGGCGCGTCGATCTGCCGCCGTTGCCCGCCGCCCGGCACCAGCCGTTCGAGGTTCTCGTGGAACGGGCCCTCGACGGCCTGCCCGACGAAGTGCTGAGCCTGCTCGAGAACGTGGCCGTGGTTATCGACGACGAGCCGACACCGGATCAGCTGCGCGAGAGTGGCCTCGGACCCCACGACAGCCTGTACGGCCTGTACGAGGGCGTTTCGCCGGTCACGTACGGCGCGGATCTGGTGCCGTTCCCGAACAAGATCACGCTCTTCCGATTGCCACTCGAGGAGGACTTTCCGGACCCGGACGAGCTCGCCCGCGAGGTCCAGAAGACGGTCGTCCACGAGCTCGGCCACCACGCCGGCATCGACGACCAGCGGCTCCATCGGCTCGGCTTCTAGGCCTGCCTTTCGCGTGTCCGAACAGGCCGTTTCCGGGCGGCGCAAGGTTGCGTGTTTGCGCAAGTAATGAGAGAATGGACGCCAATGACAAGCGCCACCCTGGCTAACGGCGAGGTAGAACGACAGCGGACGGCATATGTCGCCCGCGCACTGTCGGATCCCAAACGCCTGTGCGTCCTCGAGACGCTGGCCACCGGTGAACGTTCCGTCAGCGAGCTCTCTCGCGACGTTGGATGCCAGGTCCCGAACATGAGTCAGCACCTTGGAGTGCTGCGCTCGGCGGGGCTGGTCATCGCCCGGCGCGAGGGAACCACGATCTACTACAGCCTCGCTGACCCGCGGGTGATCGAGGCCTACCGGATGATGCAGAACATCTCCCGATAGCGGGAGCCGCCGGCCCTGGCGGAGAAAGGAAATGCCAACAAATGGCAGAGATCAAGGTCGCGACCGACGCCAACTTCCAGGAGCTCGTCCTGGGCAGCGACAAGCCTGTTGTCGTCGATTTCTGGGCGGTCTGGTGCGGACCGTGTCGGATGGTCGCGCCGGAGATGGAGAAGCTGGCCGAGAAGTACGACGGCACGATCCAGGTCGTGAAGGTCGACGTGGACGCCAACCCGGTGCTCTCGCAGGCGTTCAACATCATGAGCATCCCGACGATCGCGTTCTTCCGACCAGGAACCGATGAGAGCGGCAATGCCTACACGCCGCAGGGCGTGGTCGGCTTCCGGCCGCTGGAGCAGCTCGAGGCTCAGTTCGGCCTCAAGCAGTTCGCCCCGGTCGCAGCGCCGGCCGCCGCCGATCAGGCGAACACGGCCGCGTAACCAGACAAGCAAGGCAGGGCTACCTCCTCAGCCCTCCCCCTCCGACAAGGCCCCGGCTCCGGCCGGGGCTTTGTCATGTGCGCGTGACGCTCCCCGGATCGAGGTAGGCAAGGACAGCGAGAACCCGCCGGTTGTCGTCAGGATCCGGCTCCAGGCCGAGCTTCGAGAGGATGGTGGCGATCGACGCCTCGACGGTCTTGATCGAGAGCGCCATGCGATCGGCGATCGAGCGGTTGGACCTGCCCTCGGCGACCAGCTCGAGGACCATCCGTTCTCGTTCGGTCAGCCGATGCAAGCGGTCCTCGCGACGACGGGCGCGAACCAGCTCGCCGACGACCGACGGGTCGATGGCCGATCCACCAGATGCCACGCGCTTGACGGCATCGACCAGCTCCGACGGGTCGGCGACCCGATCCTTCAGCAGGTAGCCGACGCCACCCATCCCGGCGCCGAGCAAGCGCAACGCGTAGTCGGGCTCGAGGTACTGCGACAGAACAAGCACGCCCACGACGCCCTGGTGCTCGTCTCGGATCTTCTCGGCGGCGACGAGCCCGGCGTTGCCGTGGGGCGGCATGCGGATGTCGACGACGACCACGTCCGGGAGGAGGCTGGCGACCAGGGACAGCAGCTCGTCGGCATCGCGAGCTTCGCCAATGACGTCCATCCCGTCCTGATTGAGTATTCGAACCACGCCCTGGCGAATCACTGCGGAGTCGTCGGCCACGATCACGCGCACGGGATCACCGCTCGCAGCCGCGTCCCGCCACCGACCGGGCTGACTATCTCGAGTCGACCCGAGATGGCGTCGAGGCGATCTGCCAAGCCACGCAGCCCGGTCCCGCGCGAGGCGTCGGTTCCGCCCTGCCCATCGTCCGCCACCTCGACCTCGAGTGAGTCGCCGGACATTGCCAGCGACACGGTCGCGCTGTGTGCTCGTGCGTGGCGAGCGACGTTGGTCAGCGCCTCCGCGACGACGTAGTAGCCGGTCGCCTCGACGGCCGCAGGCAGCCGTCCATCGAGGTCGACTTCGACCTCGACTGGAACTGACGCCCGGCGCGCAAGGGCCGCGACGGCGACCCCGAGACCTTCCTCGGTGAGCAGGGCTGGATGTATTCCGCGCGCCAGCTCGCGCAGCTCATCGATGGCACTCTTGAGCTCGTCCGAGGTGTCATCCAGGCGCTGCACGAAATGAGCCTGTGGGGACTCTCGGCGGGCTTCGCCAAGTGCTTCCTGGAGCATGATCGCGACGCTGACGAGGCGCTGCTGCGCGCCGTCATGGAGGTCCCGCTCGATCCTGGTGCGTTCGGCCTGCGCCGTGTCGACCAGCCGGGCACGAGAGGCACGAACCTCGTCGAGCTGCTTGCGCAGGTCGGCGGCCAGACGCTCGTTCTCTACGGCCAGGCGGAGCACCGAGGTCGCCGCGGCCACCAGTCCGGGATCCTCGCGGAGCGCCTCGTCGTGAATCATGGCCGCCAATGGCACGCCGTCCCGATCGAGCTGCGTCACCGCGCGGCCGGGCGTCTCGACCGGAGCGTCGACTCTTGTGCCGGAGGAGTCGCGCCACGCCACCTGCTCGCGATCCCTGATCAAGAGGCGTAGCGACGGGTCGCCGAGAGCGTGCTGGAGAGCGCGCTCCAATCCGGCGCTGTCCACGCCGCGATCCAGCTCGAGGGCGAGAGGCGCGATCGCTCCGTGGCGCAGCCGCAGCCTCAATGCGCCGAGCATGAAGCCCAGTGGCACCATGGCCACGGCGACGAAGATGGACCACGAAAGGACCTCGGACCACGGATCCGGCAGCTGGTTGAGTGGCTCGCCGGTGACTATCCCAAAGGAAAGCTCCGCTGCGTCGTAGGCGGCCGATAGGGCGGCCAGGATCCCCGCCGCGGCAACCGGTCGGAGGATGGGCTTGGCTGCCGGGCTAGCTCTAACCACGCGTCGCATGCAAAGGATCGCGACTCCGAGGGCAAGCACCACGATGACCGCGCTGGTTGCGGCTTCGGCCGCTACCAGCACCGACTCCTGGCCCAGCGCGTCCAATGGGGCGGGCGCACACGCGCAGGCGAACATGAGCCGGAATGCCGTACGGATGGCAAACATGACGACCAGCCCGCCAACCAGCAGCCGTGCGGCGGGTGAGACGAGCCGGCGACCAGGGAAGGACAGTGCCAGGAAGGCCAGGATCGGGTCGTAGTAGCGCTCGAAACCCCACGCGATCGATGCCTGCGGCTCGAGTGACGTGGCTGCATAGCCGCCGGCGAACCAGATGACGCCGGACAGTGTCAACAGCGGACCGGTGAGTACCTCGGGCCGCCGCTCCCAGGCCACGAAGCCGGCGATCAGAAAGAGCATGCCCAGCGTCGTTTCCAGAATCAGGAACTGAAGTGGGGCGCCCTGATCGATGTGAACGAGAAGCGTGACGAGGGCGAAGCCGATCGCTCCGGCAATAGCTGCACGGCGTATCAGCGGCCGCGTCCCACTCATCGTCGGATCGTCGCACACGGCATGGTTCCGACAAACAGGGAAAACCCTATTGGTAGCGAGGGATGCCACCGTTGGCGGGTGGCGATCGGATGCCTAGGTTCCAGCGATGACCCGCACGTCAAGGAGATCGCTCGTGAACCGACACTCAATCCGGCCCGTCGCCTGGAAGGTGATCAGCGTCCAATCGCTCGTCGGCGCTGAGCGCAGCGGTCCTGCTTGCATGCTCCTCCACATCTGCACTGCCGAGCGGCTCACAGGGCATCCCGACGGCGTCCCCAATGGCGACTCCATCCGCGGCGACGACCAGCGTGCCGACGTCATCGTCAAGTCCCACGTCCGAGTCATCGCCGACGGCGACCGGGGACCCGCTCGCGAGCCGGGCGGAGGCGGAGATCCGAGTCGAAGGGGGCCCCGACTTTCCGCTCGAGGCCTTCGGTTCGCTGTGGATGCTCACTCCCGACGACGAGGGGAGCATCACGAGACTGGACCCGGCAACGAACGAGGTCATCGCCACCATTCCGGTCGGAACCCGACTTTGCCAGGCCATCGGCGCCACGGACGATGCGATCTGGGCATGCACCAGGGGTGGCGTCGTCGAGGTTGATCCCGAGGCCAACGAAGTGGTCGGGACAGTCGAGCTGCCAACAGCCGAGTTCTACGGCTACCTGCCCTTTGGAGATGGTGCGCTATGGGTCCCGAGCGGGGAGGTCACCCGCACGGACCAGCTGCAGCGGATCGATCCGAGCACGGCCACGATCGCGGCAACCTATCCGCTCGAGTTTGATGCGCAATGGCTCACCTACGGCCTCGATGCCGTGTGGCTGACTGATACCGCCGACGGCAAGCTGTGGCGCTTCGATCCTGAGACGGAGGAGCTATCAGAGGTGGCCGCTGGCTTCCCTGACCCGGGCGCATCGGCGATTGGTGCCGGAAGTGTCTGGCTGGCCATCCACTCAGCTCACGAGAGCAGACCCGCAGTGGATGAGACCACCCTGCTCCGACTCGACCCGGCGACCGGCGAGGTCCAGGCTGAGATCGCGACAGGTGGACCCATGTTCGAGGCGATGATCCATGCCGCAGACGACGCGGTCTGGCTGCGTGCGCCGGTGCCGTTCGTCGGCCTGATCGATCCGTCCTCGAACGAGATGACCGAGGCGATCATGGCCAACTACGGCGGCGGGAGCATCACCGTCGCCTTCGAATCGGTATGGGCAACTTCGATCGAGTTCAACACGGTCTGGCGCCTGTCGCCCTAGCGCCTCCGCGCGACCTTGTCCGGCGCTACTCGGCAGCGAGACGCCAGGCGACTCGGAACCAGGCCTCGAGACGATCCTTAGGCGTGGTCTTCATCCCACGACCTCGGCGCAATTCCAGCGAGACCCCGGTTTTACAGCCGGGGTCTCCGTCTATGGTGGCGACGTGCCTACGGCCAGCGGATCGCAGGAGGCACGGAACGTTGCGCTCGCCGCCTTCGCAATCGGTGGCCTGACGTCCGTTCTTGCCAGCGCGGCCAGCGCGGCTAACGGTCGGCCGCCGGAGATCTTCCTGCCCGTCGGCATCAGCTCATTGACGTATGTCGCGGCGGGTGCAGTCGTGATCGCCCGCCGGCGGAACGACCTGATCGGCTGGATGCTGATTGCGTGCGGCTTCGTGCCGGCCGTCCTGGTCTTGCTGCGCCACATGTTCCCCGTGCTTCTACCTATCAATATCGCATTCGGCGCCCAAGCGAACCTTCTGCCTCTGGCGTATATCGTGCTCAGCTTCCCCTCGGGCCGCCTCCTCGGTCGTGCAAGCCGGACCGTGTTCTGGGCAGCGGTGGCAGTGACAATCGTGGGTGGGACCGCGGAGGTTCTGACGGTCGAGCCTCGGCTGACCGAAGCGTCATGCACCCCATGCACTTCCAATCCAATTCGAATCTTCGATCCGTCGCTCTATCCGATGCGTGCAGGACCTCAACGCCATCGCCACGGTTGTCCTCGCCGTCGCGATGATCGTGGTCGTCGTCCGACGCTGGCGGTCGTCACGCGGCCTGACACGCATGGCGCTTACGCCGGTAATGTTCGGCGGCATCGCCATCGCGATGCTTTTCGGAACGCTGCAATTCCTGGCCCTGACCGCGAGGTACGGGTCGCCCTACGCCGGCCAAATCCTCCTGATCACGCGGATGGTCGTGCCGATCGGATTGGCGGCGGTACTTCTGCGCTTCTACTCGGCTCGCTCGGCCGTAACGCGGGACCTGTTGCGCATGGGCCGCGGTACCAGCGTGGCACGGCTGGAAGAGGCGCTGCGCGCGTCGTTGCGCGATCCCGCGCTGACCATCGCTCGGTGGGTCCCGGGGGCCGATGCCTACGTCACCGACGCGGGTGAGCGCCTAGATCCGAGCTCGCCCGGAGCGGACCAATCGATTCTCTGGGTAGAGGAAGGTGGCCGGCCGCTTGCCGCGGTCATGCACGACAGCGCCCTGGAATCGGACACGGAGCTGCTCAATGTCATCGGCGACGCTGTTCGGTACGCTGCGAGTGTCTCCGACTTGCGCGAGGAGTTGATCGCGCGCGGCGGCGACGTCTCGCGATTGCCCAGAGGCGACGTCACGTTCCTGTTCGGCGACGTGGAGGGATCGACTCAGATCCTTGCCCGCTTGGGTGATGCGTGGAGCGGCGTGCTCGAGACGATGCGCCGACACGTGCGCGACTGTGCGACCGCCCACGATGGAGAGGTCGTCGACATGCGTGCCGACGAATGCTTTCTGGCTTTCGCCCAGCCTGCCGACGCTCTCCACGCTGCGATCGACCTGCGGCGTCGGCTGGCGTCCACGCGGTGGCCCGCGGATGAGGCCGTGCTCCTCCGGATCGGCCTACATACAGGCCGCCCGGAGCTCAACGCTAGTGGGTACATCGGCATCGATGTCCACCGCGCCGCCCGGGTGATGGCTGCCGGCAATGGCGGCCAGATCGTCACCTCGGAGGCTTTTGCGGCGGCAATGGACGGCTCGCTTCCAGCCGATACGCATCTAGAGCAGCAGGGCGCCGTGCGGTTGCGCGGATTCAGCGAGACTGAGCACCTGTTCCTGGTTGTGACGTCAGCGTAAGCGCCGCTCGCCCTATCCTTCCCCGGCGTAGCGCCAGGCGACGCGGAACCAGGCCTCCAGACGATCCTGGGCATGGTCCTCATCCCACGATCTCGGCGCGAAGCGAACCCAGGCGTCGCCGCGCGGTGACGCGCTCGTATCGGGCGTGCGCCGCGCGGCTTCGGCGATTTCCGCGCCGAGGCGCAGCTCGATCACGCTGTCGCTCGGTCGCGCCGCGAACGTGACGCCGTCGCGTGCGTATTCGCGGTCGACGGGCGTTTCGATGTCGCCCGCCTCGTCGAGCAGCTCTGCCAGGTAGTCGCCGAGGCTCATGTCAGACCGCGACCGGCTCGCGGTACTCCCCGTAGACCGCAGCGGAAGACGCCACACATCTCGCCGAGCGTCGCGTAGGCGTTGGCGCACTCGATCAGCGCGGGCATCACGTTCGACTCGGAGGATCCAGGCTGCGACGAAAGGTCACGCAGCCGGGCCAGTGCCGCGATAACGCGCCTCGGATCGCGCTCGCGGCGTACGCGGGCGAGGCGGTCGAGGTGGCGCTGCTTTGACTCCTCCGAGACCTCGAGCAGCGGGATGGCCAGCTCCTCGTCTCGGTCGACGTGGATGTTGACGCCGACGATCTCGCGCTCGCCCAGGTCGAACTCGCGCTGGAAGCGGTATGCCGCGTCGGCAATCTCCTTCTGCGGATAGCCGGCGGCAATTGCCTTGACCATGCCGCCGAAGCCGTCGATCTCATCGAGGTACTGCCAAACCTGGCGCTCGACCTCGTTGGTCAGCGACTCGACGAACCACGAGCCACCGAGCGGGTCGACCGTGTTCGTTACGCCCGTCTCGGACGCGATTACCTGCTGCTGACGTAGCGCCAGGAGCGCGGCCTCGGCCGACGGCACCGCCCACGCCTCGTCATACGCGTCGGTGTGCAGCGACTGCGAACCGCCGAGCACCGCCGCCAGTGCCTGGATGGCGACGCGAGTCAGGTTGTTCAAGGGCTGCTGGGCGGTGAGCGACACGCCGGCGGTCTGGGTGTGGAAGCGCATCCATGTCGATCGTTCGTTCTCGGCCCGGTAGCGCTGGGTCATCAGCTTCCACCAGATCCGCCGCGCGGCGCGGAACTTGGCAATCTCCTCGAAGAAGTCGTTATGCGAGTTGAAGAAGAAGGACAGGCGCGGCGCGAACTCGTCCACGCGCAGGCCGCGCCGGAGCGCTTCCTCGACGTAGGCCATCCCGTCGGCGATCGTGAAGGCGAGCTCCTGGACGGCGGTCGAGCCGGCCTCGCGGATGTGGTAGCCGGAGATCGAGATCGTGTTCCACTTGGGCATCTCGCGCGTGCCGAACTCGATCGTGTCGGTGACCAGCCGGATCGATGGCTCGGGCGGAAAGAGGAACTCCTTCTGGGCCACGAACTCCTTGAGGATGTCGTTCTGGGTGGTGCCCTCGAGTCGCTCGCGCGGGAAGCCGCGCTTCTCGGCTGCGGCGATGTACATCGCCCAGATCGGGGCGGCCGGCGAGTTGATCGTCATCGAGGTCGACACGCGGTCGAGCGGTATGCCCTCGAGCAGGACCTCCATGTCGGCCAGCGAGCTGACGGCTACTCCGCAGGTGCCGAACTCGCCCTCGGCCTCGGGATCGTCCGTGTCGTAGCCATACAGGGTGGGCATGTCGTAGGCGATCGACAGCCCGGTCTGGCCCGCTCGGAGGAGCTGGTGGAAGCGCTCGTTGGTGTCCTCGGCCGAGCCGAAGCCGGCGAACATGCGCATCGTCCACAGGCGCGCCCGATACCCGGCGGCGTGGATTCCGCGGGTGAACGGCGGCTCGCCGGGCAGGCCGACGTCGCGCACCGGATCGAAATCCGACCAGGCTCCATCGCCCGACCTGAGGCGATCCCCGAGATGGTCGACCTCGGTCGGTCCGCCACCGCCGGCGCCGCTGTGCTCGAGGTCGAGCGGAGTGTACAAACGGTCGATCTCGACGTCGCTGATCGTACTGAAGCGCGTCCGACGCTCGCTCGCGGCAGCTCCGTTCGAGGCTTCGCTACGCCTGTCCCAGGCGTCTTTTCGTGCTTGCCAGTCGTCAGTCACGGCTCGACTCTAGCACCGGGAGGCTGACCCTCCGTTGCTCGGGCGCTCCCCAATTTCGTCCTCATCCATCCGGTACTGAGGCGCGATGGCCGGCAACTCGGACACGGCCTAACTTTGTCACGTCAACGAACTCGAGGCATCTGGAGTTCGAAGACATCCGGGGCGTCGATCACCGGGCCTGGAGACGAAAAGCAGACCTCGCAACTGCCGTGCGGCGCGCGGCGCCGAACACCTGAGGTCTCGCCGACTCCAGGCAACGAGTCGAGTAACTAGGAGAGCCGGCCTCGGAGGACTTGTCCCTTCATCATCCAGCCGCGGCCCGGGTCCCAAACCCGGGCGCCTGGGATCCGGACCTCCGATTCACCCCCTGTTGATCCAGCTCTGCCTGGATGATGCGCGCCTTGACCACCAGCTCTCGATCGCGGGTGATCGTGCGCGCCACCCAATCGATGTAGTTCGGCTCGAGCAGCTCGACCTCGCCCAGCGTGTAGCCGTGGAAGCGGCCGAACTCGAGCGTCGTCTCGCGCGCCTCCTGCAGCGTCGGCAGCGGCTGCGCTCGCTCGCCCGGGCGTCGCTCGACCGGACCGGTCGGCGTGCTGGCGCGCAGGTCGCGCTCGGTCTCGAATCTGCGACGGTTGAGTGGCTGGTGGCCGCGTAGCTCGGGCTGCCGCTCGCCTGTTCGGGCGTTGCGCGGCCGGAAAGCGGCCGTGGTGTCGAAACGGGCCGTGACCGGCGGCGTTCGTGGCGGCGGCGGCGGGCCGCTTGGGCCGGACGTATCGAAATCGGCATCGTCGTCGAATCGGATGCCCGCGTCGGCAGCTGCCTCCCGCGCGCGTCGACCTGCCGGTGACGTGTCCCATGCCGCGCGACGGACGGGGTCGCGCAGCAGGTCGTAGGCCGAGTTGATGCGTGCCATGCGCGACGTGAGGCGGGCAGCCTCCTCGGCGTCGCCGGCCGCTCGGTCGGGATGATGCTCGCGCGCGAGCTCTCGCCAGCGGCGCTTGATTTGAGCGTCGCTGGACCCATGGGCAATGCCCAGGACCTGGTATGGATCGCCACGAAAACGCTGCTCAGGCATTCAACGGCCGAGGCTACCACGGGCCTGATCGCGCCTATAGTCCTCACCATGCGACTGCCGTTCGAACCGCCGCTCGAGCCGATGCTGGCCAAGCTGTCGGCCGACATGCCAACCGGCGATGGCTGGCTCTACGAACCCAAATGGGACGGCTTCCGCGCCATCGTCTTCCGCGACGGCGACGAGGTGTACATCCAGAGTCGCGACCTTAAGCCGCTCGAGCGTTACTTCCCCGAGCTGCCGCCCGTGCTCAAGGCGAACCTGCCAGAGCGCTGCGTTCTCGACGGCGAGATCGTCATCCCGGGCGAAGACGGGCTCGAGTTCGAATCGCTGCTGCTGCGCATCCACCCGGCCGCGTCGCGGGTCAAGATGCTCGCCGAGCAGACACCGGCATCGTTCGTTGCCTGGGACCTGCTCGCGCTTGGCGACGAGGATCTGCGCTCGACCCCGCAGGCCGAGCGGCGCGCCGCGATCGAGCGCGAGCTGCGCAACGCCGAGCCGCCCGTGCATCTGACGCCGGCGACGCGCGACGTGGACCTCGCGCGTGACTGGTTCGAGCGCTTCGAGGGTGCCGGGCTGGACGGTGTTGTCGCCAAGCCCCTCGACGCCGTTTACCAGCCCGGCAAGCGCGCAATGTTGAAGATCAAGCACGCTCGAACGGCGGATTGCGTCGTGGCCGGCTTTCGGTGGCACAAGAATGGTCCCGGAACGCACGTCGGATCGCTGCTCCTGGGCCTGTTCGATGACGGCGGCGACCTGCACCACGTCGGCATCACGTCGTCCTTCTCGTGGGACAAACGCGAGGCGCTGGCAAAGGAGCTGGAGTCGCTCCGGTCCGACGCGCTGGTCGACCATCCGTGGGCCGAATGGGCATCGTGGGCCGTCTACGGCGCGGCCGATGCGAGCGGAAAGCGCATGCCCGGTGCAACCAGCCGCTGGAATCGGGGCAAGGATCTGTCGTGGGAGCCGCTGCGCGCCGAGCGCGTCGTCGAGGTCGCGTACGACCATCTGCAGGGCGATCGGTTCCGCCACGCAACCACCTTCGTCCGCTGGCGATTGGACAAGCAGCCGGCCGATTGTCGCTACGACCAATTGGAGACGAATGCGCCGTACGAGCTGGAGCGAATTTTCGGCGCGAGCTGACCGAAATCGGGCGGCGAACGCCTGACATGGACCGGTACACTCCGCACGTCTGAAGAACGCGGATCCGCCCGACGGGGACTCGTGTGGTGGGCACGACGGTTGCGGACGCATGATGAGGAGGGAGTAAATGGATCAGCAACAGCCACCGGCACAGGAGCCGCCGGCACAGCAGCCGCCGCCGCAGTGGACGCCTCCGCAGCAGCCGCAGTGGACACCTCCGCCGCAGCAGCCGACCGGCTGGGGCGGCCCGGGCTACGGAGGCCCGCCGCCGCGCCCGACCGGCGTGACGCTGGCGAGCATCTTCCTGATCGTGATGGGCGTCCTGTTCGCCTTGATCGGCGCCGGCTGTGGCCTGCTCGGTGGGGCAGCTTCGTCGGGCGCGGGCCAGGATGCCAGCGGACTGCTGGGTTTCCTGGGTGGCTTCCTGCTTGATCGGCGGAATCATCATGCTCGTGCTCGGCATCCTGAGCATCGCGGCGGGCGCCGGCGCCCTCGGCGGCAAGGGCTGGGGCCGTTGGACGGGCATCGTCGTTTCGGTGATCTTCGTGATCTTCAGTGGCCTGATCACTCTCGGTGGACTGGGCAGCATGAACGACCCGAACAGCGGTGGCATCACGAGCGTCGTCTTCTTCGGCCTCGTCACCGTCATGTACGCCCTGACGGCATACGCCTTGATTTCCGCCGGCAACTACTTCTCGTACCGGAGATAGCTCCACGTCCGTAGCCAACGCGCCGGCCGTCCGCAAGGTCGGCCGGCGTTGTCATTCCCAGGGAGCGAATGACCGATGACGCAGCCTGAAGACGAGGACACCAGGGAACACACGGCCTATTCGTTGCCGCCCAATTCGGCGCCTTCGGATGCGCCCTCCGCGCCGGACGCGCCTGCGGCGCCAGAGCCTTACGTGGCCCCCGAGGCCCCCGCGGCGCCCGAGCAGTACGTCGCGCCCGAGGCCCCCGCGGCGCCCGAGCAGTACGTCGCGCCCGAGGCCCCTGCGGCGCCCGAGCCGTACGTCGCACCCGAGCCGCCTGCCGCACCGAGCCGTACGTCGCACCGGAGCAGCCTGCGCCCGAGCAGTACGTTGCACCCGAGCCGCCTGCGGCGCCAGAGCCGTACGTCGCTTCCGAGCCGCCTGCGCCCGAGCAGTACGTCGCGCCTGAGCCGTACGCTCCACCACCCGTCGCGGCCGAGCCTTATGTGCCGCCGCCGGTCGAAGCTGCATCGTCGCCCTACGCACCGGAGGTCCCGGCCGTTCCCGAGACGCCGGCAGTAACGGAAGGGCCACGCCGCGGCCGAAGTCGTGCCGCCCGCCGCTGCCGCCTCTACTCCCTACGTCGAGACGGACACGACGACCATGGAGACGCCGATCGTGGCAGCTGCGGCAGCAGCCGCGCCGCAGCAGTGGCAGCAGCCGCCGGTTCAGCAGCAGCCGTGGCAGCAACAGCAGCCGCCTCCTCAACAGTGGCAGCAACCACCCCCGCAGCAACAATGGCAGCAGCCACCGCCGGCTCAGTGGCAGCAGCCGCCTCCTCAACAGTGGCAGCAGCCGCCGCCCTACGGCACTCCGCCGCCAGGCTGGGTCCCGGCCCAGCAGGGTTGGAGCGCCGGCCCCACGTACGGGACGTCAACTATGGCCGCGGTGGCCGGCCTGGTTCTGGTCGTCTTCGGCATCCTTGTGGCAGTGATAGGCGGCTTCGCCTTCACCCAGGGCGCCGAGCTCGGTCGCTTCATCGTCAACAACCAGATCGGCGTTTTCGGCAACCCGGTAAGTCGCGACACGATGCGCTCGGTGCTCAGCGTCACACCGGCGGCGCTCGTGATCAGCGGCGTGCTGATGCTCATCTCCGGTGCCGGAGTATTCGCACACAAGTCGTGGGCACGCTGGCTGGGCGTGCTGCTGTCGCTGCTCGGCCTGCTCGTGTCGATCTTCGCCGTCAGCATCGCATTTGCCATTGGCCGGCAGCTCGCTTGCCCTGATCGTGTCGGTGGTGCTGTTGATCGGCTTCGCGTTCGTGCTCTTCGGCCTGCTGGCCGGCGGCAGTCACTTCGCGGCGAGGTATCCGCAGGCGCGCTAGTCGGCCTTTTCGGCTTTCTCGGTCGCCTTGGCCTTCTTGGGGGCGCGTTCGAGCTGACCTGACCTGTCGGGCCACTGGTACTCGGCCCATGGGTCGTAGTCGACCTCGAGCGGTTCCTGCTGCGGCCGGATCTCCTCGGGCACGTTCGACAGGTTGAGCCGGACGCGCGTCCACGTCGTGTAGCGGCCGCGCATCGAGTCGACCAGGACATCGGCCGGCCGCAGCTGCGCCGCCGCGTCGGCGTGGCGCTCCTTCCAGCGCTCGAGTCCGGCCAGCGCCTCATCCTTCTTGGCGGCACGGGCGACCTCGACGACGGGGATCGACGAGCGGCGACGGCCGGTCGGCGTCGGCTTCGACCCGGGCACTTCCGCGCCAGACGCGCGTGCAGCGGCACGCTCCTCCTCCAAGCGCAGAAAGCGCTTCTCCATTGCCGCACGTGCCTTCTCGCGCTCGGCCTCTGCCTCGGGCGTGTTGTATTCCTCGTCCGGCCGCTTCTGGCGCGATGGCTGCACGCGCGGCGGCTCGCCCTCCTGCTTGCGGTAGTTCGGCGGCCACGGCGCGTCGCCCTGGCCCTCGACCTCGTGTCGGGCGGATAGCTCCATCAAAGCGTCGAGTGACCCGACCGCTTCATCGATGCCCGCGTGTCGGTCGCCTTCGCGGGCGTAGATGTCGGGAACGGTGGCGAGCGTGTAGTCGGTCGCCTCGACGTCTTCGGTCTGCTTCCAGGTCAGCGGCATCGACACCCTGGCATCGGGGAGCGGCCGAACCGAGTATGCCGACGCCACCGTGCGGTCCTTGGCGTTCTGGTTGTAGTCGAGGAAGACGCCGTGGCGCTCCTCCTTCCACCACTTGCTGGTCGCGATCTCGGGCGCCCGACGCTCGACCTCGCGCGCCAGCGCGAGGGCGGCCCGGCGAACCTCCGGATAGGTCCACTGTGGCTTGATCCGAACGTTCACGTGGATGCCGCGTGAGCCGGACGTCTTGGGCCAGCCGACCAGCCCGAAATCGGTCAGCACCTCGTTGGTGACCAACGCGACCTGGCGGACGTCTGCCCATTCCACGCCGGGCACGGGATCGAGATCGACGCGCAGCTCGTCGGGGTGATCGAGGTCGTCGGCGCGGACCGGATGTGGGTTCAGGTCGATACAGCCGAGATTGACGATCCACGCCAGCTGGGCCGCGTCACGCAGCACGACCTCGTGCGCCGTTCGACCCGACGGGAACGACAGCTCGACCGTCTCGATCCAGTCCGGTCGCGACTCAGGGGCCCGCTTCTGGAAGAAGAAGTCACCGGCGGCGCCGTCCACGAACCTCTTCATTGCCATCGGCCGGCCGCCGGCGCCGCGCAGCGCCCCGTCGGCGACCGCGACGTAATAGCGGACCAGATCGCCCTTGGTGTAACCGGTCTCGGGAAAGTAGACCTTGTCCGGATTGCTGATCGAGACCGTCCGACCGGCGATCTCCCACTGCTCGGGCTTGCGTGCCATCGCGGCTAGCCCTTCCGGCCGCCGCCCTGCTCGGCGAGCCACCGATCACGGTCGGCATTGAGCAGCTCGAATGCAGCCTCGGCATCCGACCAGCCGTACACCTCTACCTCTTTGTCTTCGAGCAGCTTGTAAGTCGCGAAGAAATGCTCGATCTCGCGCAGGCGGTGCGGCGACACCTGGTCGAAGCGCATCACGTGCTCCCAGAGCTTGTCGCCCATCGCCACGCACAGCACCTTGAAGTCGTCGCGCCGCTCGTCGCGCATGCGCAGCCCGCCGACCGGACGTGCCCAGACGTGGCAGCCGGGGAAGGTCGGCTCGCCGAGCAGGACCATCGCGTCGGTGTGGTCGCCGTCATCTGCGCGCGTGCCGGGGATGTAGCCGTAGTCGAAGTTGTAGAAGACGGCCGACGACAGGACGCGGTCGAGCCAAATCACGGACGCCTCCTCGTCGAATTCGTACTTGTTACGGCTTCCCGAGGGGATCTCGATGACAACCTCGATCATCCGCGGGAAGTCCGCCTTGCGCCGCTCGGCCATGTCCCGAGTCTAGACTGCCGCCGATCTAGACTGCCGCCGATGGACATCGACCAGGCGGTGCTCGGCTTGCGCGTTGTGCGGCGCTTCAGACCCGACCCGATCGCGGACGACGACCTGCACGCCATCCTCGATGCGGGAAGGCGTGCCGGCTCGTCGAAGAACCTTCAGCGCTGGCAGTTCGTCGTCGTGCGCGAGCGGGCCACGCTCGAGGCACTTTCGGAGGTTGGGCCATTCGCCGGCCACCTGGCCGGCGGCGCGCTGGCCATCGCACTCGTCACGCCCGATCCCGACGCGGCCGATTCGCCGCCGTCAGTCATGTGGGACCTTGGCCGCGCGGCGCAGAACATGGTCCTCGTCGCCTGGGGGCGCGGCATCGGCTCGGTGCCGGCCACTGTCTACGAGCACGACCTGTGCCGGCGCATCCTGGGGCTGCCGTCCGATCACCACTGCGAGTACGTGCTCAACTTCGGCTATCCCGCCGACGAATCGGCGCTGTCGCGTCCGCTGCGCGCCGGCGGTCGCAAGTCGCTCGACGAGGTCGTCTTCTACGAACGCTGGGGCCTGGAGGTTGCGCCAGACGCCGCAGAAGGGCCACAATCGCCCCCATAGCCGTCGAGGAGGAGGTAGCCGTGCGTGTTCCGAGGATTCCGCTTGGCGGGACGCTTGCTTCGCTGTTCGGTGCCGGGGCAATCCTTGCGTTCGCCGCCGCCTGCAGCGGTGGACCAGGCACAGCCACCGCTACTCCGGGAGGAACCACTACTCCGGGAGGAACTGGCACTCCGGCGGTGGCTGCGTGCTCCGGCAGCGGCGGCACGGCCGTCGAAGTAGTCGAGTTCGCCTTCAACCCGGGCGGGGTCACGGTTGCAGTGGGCGAAACTGTCACGTGGACCAATGCCGGTGACGATGCCCATACCGTTTCGTTCACCGGTGGTCCGGATTGCGGTCGCATCAACCCGGGTCAGTCCGTGAGTCGGACGTTCTCCACCACCGGCTTCTTTGGCTATCTGTGCTCGATCCACGGGACGATGGCGGGAAGCGTCCTGGTCGAATAGATGGACCGACAGCGAGGGCTGCGCTCCTCGTCGGGACTCTGGCTGGCAATAACGGCACTGGCGCGAGACGATCTATCCGCGGCGGTCTCGCGCAGGACGAGGCCAGGGCCACGCCCGGCCCAACACCCTGCATATGGGCACTATTCGTATCAAGAGGCTCTTCGCGCCGTATCAATAGGCACTACGCGCTAACTGGCGCAGTCCTGATCGGCGGCCACAGTCAAAGCGAGCTCAGGATCGGGTGCTCGCGGCCATGCGGGCCGTCGAATCCCCTTGCGCCCGATCCCCAAGCCCCTCTTAAGAATGGTGTGCATATCCGGAACGCCAAGGCGACCCCGTGCCCGCCACGTTCGGCTGGGTTAGCCCCGCTCGAAACCGGGCGCTGGGAGCGGAGGGCAACGAAGCGGCTTGTCCTCGCGGTAGCCGAGCAGGTAGTCGGCCTGGATCAGCGTGTGCAGCTGGCTGGTGCCCTCGTAGATGACCGCCGCCTTGGCGTTGCGCAGGTAGCGCTCGACGGGATACTCGTTCGAGTAGCCATAAGCGCCGTGGATCTGGATCGCGTCCAGCGCGGACTGCACGGCGTGGTCGGTGGCGAACCATTTGGCCAGTGACGTCTCGCGCGTGTTGCGCCGGCCGCGGTTCTTGAGCCACGCGGCCTGGTAGCACAGCAGCCGGCCCGCCTCGATGCCGGCACCCATCTTCGAGATCATCTGCTTGACCAGCTGGTGCTGGCCGATCTCCTCGCCGAACGTCTTGCGCTCGTGGGCGTACTTGACCGACGCGTCGAGGCACGCCTGGGCCAGCCCAACCGCGCCGGTTGCCACGGTGAAGCGGCCCTGATCGATGGCGCTCATGGCGATGGTGAACCCCTCGCCCTCCTCGCCGACGCGGTTCTCGATCGGCACGCGCACGTTGTCGAAGTAGACCTCGCCGGTGTTGCCGGCGTGGATGCCGAGCTTGCCCTCGATCGTCCGCGTCGAGAGGCCGTCCATGCCGCGCTCGACGATGAACGCGGTGATGCCCTTGTGCTTCTTGGCACGGTCGACCGACGCGAACACCAGGAAGTGATCGGCGATGTCGGCCAGGCTGATCCAGATCTTGGAGCCGTTGAGGACGTACGAATCGCCGTCGCGCTTGGCGGTCGTGGCCAGATTTGCCGCGTCGGTGCCGACGCCGGGCTCGGTCAGGCCGAACGTGGCGAGCTTCTCGCCCTTCGCCTGCGGCACGAGGAAGCGCTGCTTCTGGTCTTCGGTGCCCCACTGGTAGAGCGTCAACGAGTTGAGGCCGACGTGGACGCTCATGATCACGCGGAAGGCCGTGTCGGCCCGCTCGAGCTCCTCGCACAGGATGCCCAGGCTGACGTAGTCGAGCCCTGGGCCGCCGTACTGCTCGGGGATCGGCGCGCCCAGGAAGCCGAGCTCGCCCATGCGCGCGAACGTCTCGCGATGAACCTCGTGGCGCGCATCCCACTCGCGGATGTGCGGCTCGATCTCGGCCGCGGCGAAATCACGGACGCTGGATTGGACGAGGCGGTTCTCGCTGGTCAGTGAAAGGTCAATCGTCATCGCCGCGCATTGTCGCGCCTGCCGCCGGTCAGCGAACGGTGACGTTCACCAGCTGCACGAGATTGTTGCCCATGCCCAGGTAATTCCATGGCTGGTCGGTGGGCTGCTCGTTGCCGGCAGCATCGGTCGCGCGGCAGCTCAGCTGGTGTTCTCCCGGCTGTGCGTCCCAGGCAAAGGTCCACGATCGCCAGGCGTGGTCACCGACTGACGGCCCGAGAGATGCGTCCGACCAGGCGCCGTCGACGCCGACTTCGACGCGCTCGATGCGACCGGTCCCCGACCAGGCACGGCCGAACAGGTCGACCATCCCGGGGTCGACCAGCCGATGGCGGCTGAAGTAGTCGGGGATCCCCGGTGGCGCCATCAGCGCGCGCGGCCGAATCCTGGTGACCGGCTCGCCAGGATCGTCGCCGTCCACCCTGAAGCGGTAGGTCGACGCCTGCTGGTAGCCCGTGAACGGCTCGCGGATCGCCTCGATCGAGGTCAGCCACTTCACGCTCGTCATGCCGTACCAGCCGGGCACCACGAGACGCAGCGGGAAACCGTGCTGCGGCTCCAGCGGCCGGCCGTTCATCTCGTACGCGAGCATCACCTCCGGCCGGCGTGCCTCGTCGAGGGTCAGGCTGCGCTGGTAGTCGTGCTCCTGCTCGCCCTGCACGCCGCGGTCGGCGCCGGTGAAGACGACCTCAACCGCGTCCGCGCTCAGCCCGGCACGCTCGAGCAGCGGCCAGAGCGACGTGCCGGTCCATTCGGCGGTGCCGATCGCCTCGTACAGCCACGGGTTGCTCAACGGCCGAGGCGTCAGCCGGGCGCGGCCGTTACCGGCACATTCGAGCGTGACCGGCGCGCTCACTCGAGGCATCGCCATGATCTCGTCGAGACCCACGTCGTAGGGCGTATCTGCCGCGCCACCGATTCGCAAGCGCCACTTGCCGGCGTCGATCGCCGGGATATCGAAGTGGATGAGCAGGTAGTGCAGCCCTGTCGGGGTCAGGTCGTAGCGCAACGCCTCGAGCGGCATGCCTCGGTTGCGTGTCGCGAGCTGGAGCTCTTCGAAGGTCAGCGGTCCGTCGGTCGGCCCGGCGGGAGGTGGCGGGATCGGCACGCGCCAATCCTAGGCCGCAGCGTGGCGCCCAGTCAGCACAAACAAAGAACCGCCGGATGATCCGGCGGTTCCGATGATCTCGATTATTCCGGCGGGACCGCCCCAGTGGCCCGCCCTATAGAGAGATGAGTGCTAGCGGTTGCGGGCGAGGAACTGCATCACGTCGTCCAGCCGGAATCGGCGGTCGCCGCGCTTGCAGACGCGATAGAAGGGCAGTTCGCCACGATCGCCAAGGCGCTTGACGGTGTTGACATGCAGGTGGAGCAGGTTTGCTACCTCACTTGCCGTCAGCATCGGGCCCAGCTCGTGGACCTGCATTGAAGCCATTCGCGTCTCTCCAAGATTGGGATGACTGGTGGTATTTAAGATTTGTGTGACGGGGCGAATGCTGGCTTTCATAAGCCAGTCGGACAAGCCGTACTTTGGGAACTGAGTACCGGTACGTGGGGTGTTGCGAGCGGTCAACGACAGTCGTGTGTAGTCAATGCCCAGTTGACAAGCACGATTTGGCCGCCGGCTGCGGCTAGAGTCGCCCGATGCGCCTGACCTCCCTATCAGTCCGCGGCGTCGCCGGCCTGCCCGAAATCGAGGTCGAGCTGCAGCCGATGACCGCGCTGATCGGCCCGCGCGCCAGCGGCAAGTCGCGCCTCCTGGCCGCAATCTCATGGCTGCTGACGGGACAACCGGACCTTGCTGCCGAGAGCGGAACGAGCCCGGAGGTGTCTGCGCACTTGGAATCACGCAGTGGAGGGAGGATCAGCAAGCGCCAAATCACTCGTCGCCAGGGCAGCGAACCGGATGGTCCGCTGCCGAGTGTGAGCTACCTTCCGGCCCGGGAGCGGCTGTCCTCTTCGAGCGAGGCGTCGCCCCACGGATCGAGCGACGCCGCACTGGCCGAAGCCGTTGTCGCCCAGATCGCCGAGCGGCGCATGGCCGGCGCGCAGAACGAGGTGCTTCTGATCGAGGAGCCGGAGCTGATGCTCACGCCGCAGCAGCAGCGTCATTTCTACAAGCTGCTGCGGCGCTACTCGGAGCGCAATCAAGTCATCTACTCAACCCGCGCGCCGGCGCTGCTGGAGGCAACCAACTACCCGGAGATCGTGCGTCTGGACCTGTCGCCGAGCGGCATGGCCGTCCGTCGCGCGCCTCGCGGGCTGCTCACGGAAGAGCAACGCGTCCGCCTCGAGGCGGAGTTCGACCACGAGCGCAACGAGATGTTCTTCGCCACCGCGGTCGTGCTCACCGAGGGCCAGACCGAACGGCTCTCCCTGCCGCTCATCTTCCGCCGCCTTGGCCACGATCCCGACGCGCTGGGGATCTCGATCGTCGAGGTCGGCGGCAAGGGCAACCTGGTGCTCTACTCACGCGTCCTCGACGAGCTGCGCATTCCCCACCTGATCGTGCACGACAGTGATCGGGGCCGTGCGGGCCAGCGCGAGAACTCGCTCATCCGCGAGTCGGTCGGTCAGACGCCCGTCTTCGTGCTCGATCCGGATTTCGAGGCCGTGGCCGGCATCCACGACCGCGACGACAAGGTGCTGGCCGCATGGCGCCGCTTTTCGGCGATCGAAGCCGAGCGCATCCCGCACGTGTTCCGAGAGATCGCCGATGCCACTGTCGATCTGGCCAACGGCAGCGAGGGTGGCTGAACCTTCCCAGCGGAGAGCCTTCAGGCCACCTCGCGGCGAATCGTGAGCGTGGCGATAACGACCAACAGGACGCGCGAGGCCGCCGAGAACCAGCACGTCGACCTGAACGGCCGTGTCGGCCAACCCCGAGCCCTTGATCAGCACCTCGCGCAGTCCGTGGATGCCGTAGGTCATCGGCATGAGCAGGGCGATCGGCTGCAGCAATCCGGGGAGTGATTCGACGGGCCAGAAGATGCCCGACAAGAGCACCTGCGGGACGATCACCAGCGGGATGAACTGCAGGATCTGGAACTCGGTCCGAGCGAATGTCGACAGGAAGATGCCCAGGTTCACGGCGCACAACGCGAGCAGCAGGGTGATGACGAACGCCAGCCACGGCGACCCGGCACTGACGACGCCAAGCCCGAGGTTGATCTCCGGCAACGGGCCGATCGGCGTCGATGTGAATGCTGCCGAGCACGAACAGCAGCACGATCGCCACCTGGAGCGTGGCGAAGATTCCGAAGCCGAGGCTGTAGCCAAAGACGATCTCGAGACGCCGAACGGGCGTGGCGAGCAGTCGTTCCAGCGTGCCACCGACGCGTTCGCGCAGGAAGCTGATGCCGGTGAGGATGAAGACCAGGAAGAACACGACGAACCCCACGAGCGCGGGCGCGAACGAGTCGAAGAAGTCAGCGTTCGCCGAGCCGTAGATCGTTTCCCGGTTGATCAGCGGCGCATCGATACCAATGGCAATCGGCAGAATTCCCTGCAGCTCGGCGATCCGCGAGCTGTCTTCGGTCACCGACAGGCCGGGCGTGATGATCGTGATCGATGGCGTCGTGCCGTCGACCGCCAGCAGCAACGCGATATCGGTGTCGCCGTTGGCCAGTGCGGATCGCGCGGCGTCCTCGGTCGTGATCTCCGGCTGGACGATGATGCCGGACTGCGCGGCGGCGTCGAGCAGCCGTTGACGTCCGACGTCGCCCGGCGCCCCTGCCACGTTGACGACCGCCATCCGCGTCGTGGGCGGCGCCTGGTCGCGGATGACCCAGCCGAGCAAGGCCATGATCACGATCGGCGCCACGAAGACGAGGGCCAGGCTGCGGTGATCGCGGCGGAAGAACTCGGCGATGCGCCTGCTGATCGCCGTTGTTCGGCGAAGGTTCATGTCTCGGCCTGCCCGCCGCCCAGGCGAAGGAACGCCTCTTCCATGTCCTGCGTGCCGGCGCGCTCGCGGATCTGGACGCCCGATCCCCGGTCGAGCAGCTTGCCGTGCAGCAGGAGCAGCAGCTCGTCACATCGATCGGCCTCGTCCATCACGTGGCTGCTGACGACGAGCGTCGCACCGTCCGCGGCAAGCTGGCGGAAATACGCCCAGAACTGGACGCGCAGGGCGGGGTCGATGCCCACCGTCGGCTCGTCGAGGAAAAGCACAGACGGCCGATGGACCAGCGCGCAGGCGAGCGACAAACGGCGGCGCATGCCACCGGACAGGTTCAGTGCCGGTGTGTTGCGTCGTCCCGCGAGGTCGACGAGCTCGAGGATCTCGTTCATGCGCTGCTTGTCCGCCTGTCCGGTCAGCGCGGCAAAGAAGCGCAGGTTTTCCCACACCGACAGCTCGACGTAGATGCCGTCGGCCTGGGTCATGTATCCGATGCGCGCCAGGACCTCGCGTGACGGCATCCGCACACCGAGCACTGTCGCCTCACCGCTCGTCGGCCTGGCCAGGCCGACGAGCAACCGGATGAGCGTCGTCTTGCCTGAGCCGTTCGGCCCGAGCAATCCGTAGATGCGCCCGGCCGGCAGCTCGAGATCGAGGTCGTCGACCGCCGTGATCTCTCCGAAGCGCTTGGTCAGTCCGCGCGCCGAGACAGCGAGCGTGGCTTCGCGACCCGTCTCGATCACGCTCAGGCCTCGCGAGCGAAATTGCCACCAGCTCGTCGACGGCTTCCTGGGGCGCCATCGGAATGACCGCGATCTGATCGATCGCCGGCCGCGACAGGAGGTGGAAGAAGACCGGCCCGATCACGGCCTGGATCGCCAGGATCGGATGCGTGCGGCGGATTCGGCCGGCTGCCATCTGCTCCATCAGGTACTCCCCGACGACGCCGATCGTGCCGGTGAAGGCCGGGCGCATGCCGCTGACTGCTGTCTCGGACGCGCTGCTGACTTCGAGGAAGATCGCGCGCATCAAACCGAGACGCTCACCGGCGACGCCGACTATGGCCCGAGCGACGAGAGGCAAGACCACTTCGGGCGGCTCCGCGCGGTGTGCGGTCACGATCGCGCGCACAGCCTCGAAGGGCGAATAGGTTTCGATCAGCGCCTCCATCAAGGCGGCCTTGCCCGGAAGGAGGCGATACAACGTGCCGCGTGAGACGTCGGCGGCTCGTGCGAGATCGTCCATCGAAAGATCCGTCAGCGTCGTGCCGACGAGCATCTCCTGGGCAGCGACGAGGATCCTCGTTCGTGCCGGCGGGCGTGGCGTGTGGGCGATCGTGTCGAGCAGCGCCGCGCGGGAGCCGAAGTGGCGATAGAACGTTGCGCGCGAGACGCCGGCGCTCCGTGCGATGCGCTCAACTGGCGCCTCTGGGTCGGCGGCGAGTGCCTCGCGCGCGGCGGCCACAACCTGGCGCCTGATCGTCGGATCGGCAGCGACTGCCATGTAGGTGAAACTAGGTGTGACTCGCTGTCCCGTCAAGTCTCACGATGTCGCGAAGTTGCGCGATTGGCGCCGGCTTCAATCGCGGCCCATCGTGGTGGCAATGTCTGCCTCGTTGCCAGCCGCGTCCGCGAGCGTCCACCAGGCCGGCGATTTGTCGCGGATGATGCGGCCGCCGGCCGCAACCGCGGCAGCAACGCGAGCCTCAGCCTGTTCGATCGGCACCCAGATGGAGACATGGATCGCGCCGCCGCCGTCTGGACGCGCTTCGTCCATCGGCTCGATCCAGAAGGATGGTCCGCGACCGTGTGGATCGAGGACGCCCTGATCGGGATCTCCGGGGGGACCCTCGTAGCCAAGAGCGGCGCGCCAGAAAGGAAGCACTTCCGGACCGGGCGTCCCGACGTAAACCTGGAGTGACTGGACCGTGGCCGGATCCGCGACGAGACCATGGTCTTGGGCGACCGCCGAAATGGCACGCGCCAGGGCCACGTCGCGCTGGCTCATTCCGCGATACGTCTCGGTGATCGTCAGCAGCTGGACCGTCACGCCGTCGTGCCGGATGTCGATTGCCGGCGTCAACTCCTCGACATTGGGCAGTCCACCGATCGCCGCAGCGAACCTGGTGGCCGCTGCAAAGGATTGCGCTCGGAACATCGCCGTTGCGCCGCCGCTGAGATTCCGCCAGTCCCCGACTCCCTCCGACTCGCGGAACGCGCGCCACGAGATGTGATCCATCGTTATGCCTACTCCTTCGAAGCGCTTGCTGGTTTCTGGACTGCTACCGTCGCGGCACTCGTTCCGACGCAGGAGTGGCAGGCTATGTTGCGCTCGTGGCGAGTGGCCAGGCGAGAGGAGCACCGATGCGCGAAAAGAGAATCTCGGCACGAGCCTTCCACGACGCCGGCGGCGTAGACGACTGGCGGGTCCTGTTCTCGGGCGCGCATGCCCATTACCGCGTCGGATCGTTCGCTGAGGGCGCCACCTTCGTCGCCGCGATTGCCGAGGTTGCCAGCGCCGTTGACCACTTCCCGGATGTGGACCTGCGGCCCGAAGGAGTTACTGTCCGGACCTCCTCCGGAGAGTACGGAGCCTTAAGCGAGCGTGATGCAGAGCTCGCCCGCCGGATCTCGGCCGAGGCTCGGTCGTTGCAGATCGAGCCAGACCCTTCTCAGGTTCAAGTGGTGGGCATCGCCGTCGCACAGGATGCGGGCAGCGACGTAGGTCCGTTCTGGGCCGCCGCCCTCGGGTACAGGAGCCTGGGGGCGAATGAGGACGTGGTCGATCGGCACCGACGCAACCCGCACGTGTCGTTCCAGAAGCTCAAGAAGCCAAGGCCGGGCCGCGGTCGCTTGCATATCGACGTCAGCGTGCCTGCAGATCAAGCCGAGGCTCGCGTCGCGGCGGCACTCGCAGCGGGCGGTCGGCTGGCCGACGATTCGCACGTGCCCGACTGGTGGACGCTCGCTTCGCCCGAGAACCACGGCGTCGACATCGCGGCGTGGCCCGACTTCGACGACGACGAAGACTGAGCCAGCAGCTAGAAGAACGTGGCGTCCCCGGCAGGATTCGAACCTGCGACCCGCTGCTTAGAAGGCAGCCGCTCTAGTCCACTGAGCTACGGGGACGTGCTCGCTGGCCAGTTTACGCACGAACCTGATCACCGGACCCGCCCGATAGCATCTGAGATGCCGACTCCCGGCGATCAAACTCGGTGAGCCAAGGAAACCGAGGTGGGCGTCGGGTGCCGCCCGCGCTCAGGACTCGATAGCTCAGCCTGCCAATCGTGGCACGGAAGGAGGTGTGAGTGTGACTGCTTACGCAGTAGCGCATCTGGACGAGATCGAGGAGCTCGCCGACGCCGACTGCCTCTACCGACCGGTCCGCCTCGCTCTGGGCATCACGGCGTTCGGAGCCACCGTGTGGACGGGCCACAGCGTCGGTGACCTGGTCGTCAATGTTCATGACCCAGGCGACCCGACAGCCGACGAGGAGCTCTTCCTCGTCTTGCGAGGCCATGCCGTGTTCGATCTAGACGGCGACCGCGTTGATGCGCCGGCCGGGACGTTCGTGTTCGCCCCGCCGGGAGTAACGCGACGGGCGTACGCTGAGGAGGCGGGGACGGCGATACTGCTGATCGAAGGCACGCCTGGTAAGGGTTACGCTGCTCGCGGTTGGGAGCTCTGGGCCCCCCTCGCCACGATGTACTTCGAGGGCCGGTACGCGGAGGTCGCGGAGGAACTTCGCGCTGCCGTCGCGGAGCACCCGCAGTACGGGATGCTGTTCTACAACCTGGCCTGTTGCGAGAGCCTCACTGGCAAGCCGACCGAGGCGCTCGTCCATCTGCGCCGAGCGATCGAGCTCTCTGAGGAGTTCCGCGTGAACGCGAAATCCGATTCGGATCTCGACCCCATCCGCGACGAGCCGGGATTTAAGGATCTACTTAGCGGCTAGCCGCTACATCTCATTGGTCGCCCGACGTGCCTGACCGCAGCGGACTCGGTAGCCGAGGGCTTCGGAAGGCTAACTGAGCGGCTAACTGTGCCCTATTCGGTGATCTCCCCAGGCTCAGAAGCACGCCGTCCTGAGCCAAGCTGTTAGAAGGCAGCCGCTCTAGTCCACTGAGCTACGGGGACGCCCCGAAATCTTACGTGGTGGCTAGAGCTGAGTCAGGTGGCGCCCAACGTCTGGTGCAACGAGACGATCCTTCAGCACTGCACCTGGCCCGTGTAGTGGTCGATGATCCCGCCCTCGATGTAAATCCCCACCAGGTTGCCGCCGCCCGTGCAGCCTGCGTAATCGCCGGTACCGCCGACGAGGTGCCAGCCGCCCTGATCCTGGGGAGACCCGAATACCGTCGCCGCGTCATAGGTGATGACGAACGTGCCGGACTCGTCAGCACAGGTCAGAGTCTTGTAGCCGTGGAACGTCCCGGCACGAGAATTCAATGAACCGCCGAACCTCTCGAATGTGTCCTCGGACGTGCCGCTGGGGCAAAGGACATCACCAGACGTAGTGAACGTCTCGACACCATCAATGCCGGTGACGGTGATTTCAACGCTGCTTCCGGTCCCCGCGAACACCATCCCGACCGAAGCGAATGCGAGAACAAACGTCGCGATCAAGGGCGCGAAAAGTCGCCTAACCATTGTGACCACTCCTTGCACGGCTGGGGTCCGCACATCGGGCCCTCTTGTTGGTATACACCCGGGGTCCATCCCGGCGGTGACACCAGACGCCCGTTGGCGCTTCCACAAATGCTCCGTCGCCTCGCAACGAACCGCCGTTTCGGACGTAAAATGCGTTTCCATGGCATGAGCGCCTCACTCGCCATCGGGGGACGGACCTGACGCACACGACCGTCCATGGGCTGGGCAAGCGCCTTCGTCCCCTCTACGCGGCGACCTTCTTCGGCGCCCTGGCCCTGTGGGTCCCGATCGAGAAGCTGTTCATGACGACGATCGGATTCAGTCCCGCGTCTGTCGGCTTCATGGCTGCCACCTACGCGGTCGTCGTCCCCGTGCTCGAGGTTCCGTCGGGGTTGTTGGCCGATCGTTGGAGCCGACGCGGCGTTCTACTGCTGGCGTCCGCCGCTGCCATCGTCGCGGTCGTCGTCGGCGGCCTCAGCGACAGCGTTCCCGCGTATCTCCTCTCGGCGGTGTTCCTCGGCGTGTTTTTCGCTCTCCAATCTGGCACGCTCGAATCGGTCGTGTACGACACCGTGCTTGAAGAGACCGGGGAAAGCGATCTCTTTGAGCGGACCATCGGACGGGTCAGGGTGATGGAGAGCGTCGCACTGGTCGGAAGCGCACTCGCAGGAGGCTTGATTGCCCAGATCGCCCCGCTGCAGGCCACGTACTTCCTCACGGTTCCGTTGCTCATCGTCTCGGCGGGGATGCTCTTACTGTTCCGGGAACCGCTACTACACAAGTCTGAAGAGCCGGAGTCACTCCGCCAGCAGATCGCGCAGACCTACGGGACGATCCTGTCGGGCGGACACCTCCGTCTCGTCGTATTGCTGACGATCGCGGGATCTCTCCTGATGCAGGGAATGCTGGAATTCGGCCCGCTCTGGCTCGTCGCCTTTCTGGTCCCGCCCTTCCTCTACGGACCACACTGGGCGGGCCTAACCGCGGCACTCGGGGTGGGTGGAGTGATCGGATCGCAGTCGTGGCTCACGCGCGACTGGGCCGTGCGACTTCTGGCAGTAACCGTCGTTGCCTGTGGTGTCGTTCTTGCCCTGAGCAATGATCCATTGATAGTGATCGGCGTCCAGGTTCTCCTGACCCTTGTTGTCGTCGCAGTCAGCATCCCGGTGACCAGGAGCCTGCACGACGCAGTGCCCTCCAGCATCCGGGCCGGCGTTGCTTCCGGCGTCGGAACGCTGACGTGGCTCACGTTTGTGCCGTTTGCCCTGCTGGTCGGCGCTGTCAGCGAGAGCGACGGGATCAACGTCGCGGGCTGGCTGTTCGTCGCCGTGGGCCTGGTGGCCGGTGTGATGATGCTCGTCGTTCTGCCGAAGGCGCGGCCGACTGGAACGGCGGAAGCCGCGGCCGACCAACCGGAGGCCGTCGTGCAACAGGCACCTTTCCCTGCTGACCGATTCCTACCCGCGGACGATCCCGACTGGCCAGGACACTGGGCCAACCCTCCCACGGGCTGGGGCTCGCTCGATGTGTCGATCGACGGGCCTGACGCGCTGGAGCAGGCGCGATCAGCGATCGAGGAGATGCCCGAACCGCTGCGTAAGGTAATCGTCCTTCATGATGTTGAAGGACAGTCGACCGCTGAGATCAGCGAGGCTCTGAACATCGGCACGAAGGAGCTGCGAACAATGCTGGACCAAGGTCGCAACTTGGTTCGGACGCGCCTGGAGCGGTTCGTGGATGCAGGCCAGAAGTGACGGATAACCAGCGCGCCACGGACGATATGCGCTGCATCGAGTTCGTTGACGCCATCAGCGCCTATCTCGACGGCGATGTTGACGAGAACCTTCGGGGCCGGATGGATGCTCACCTGCAGGGTTGCATGGGCTGCCGGGCCGCGATCGACCAGTTCCAGACGGTGGTACGACTGACCGGACGGCTCTCTGCGAAAGACGTTGCCGGCATTGACCCGCTCGTCCGCGACCTGCTGATGACGACATTGAGCACCCCTCGTCGCCGCTAAGGAGCACTGTTGTTGACCTCGACGGATGACGCTCCGACATCTACTGGAACCGGCGCCCGCGCGGTCACGTACGCTCCAGATCGACGACCTACGCGACAGTTCGCGAACAGCACCCTTCCCGCTCGAGTAGCGGCTCTTCTCTAAGCCGCTGTGGGGTGGCCATCACACCGCTCATGACGTATCGGGCAACTTCCCGTACTTGTTCTTGTAGACCTTGCCCTTCTTGGGATGCGTGAACTTGATGCCTGACCACGTGTCATCGACCCGCAAGGCGGTGCTCTCCACAAGCCCGTACGCGTAGCCGATTTCGATGACCTTCGGGAGTGATAGGTCGGAGTCCAGCTTCCTGCCCTTGGGCCACGACAGCCAGAGTGCTCCGGTCGACTTGAGATGGCGCTTGAGCTTCGGGAAGCGCTCGGCCATCTCAGCCTGCGTCACGCAGAAGGAGTGAACATAATCGAACTCGCCACGAAGGTCATCGCTTACCTCAAGGTCCGGCAGGTCAATTGATTCCAGAACCGAGATTGGAGCATTGTCGAAGAATGCCCGGGAACCTTCCCGGATCCCCATTTTCGTGGCGACCGACCGGCTCATCCGTTGTCCTCCTGCAGTCACCCTACGCGGTGCTCGAAACCTCGAGCGCTCCTGCGATCTCGCCCAGGATCAAGCTCGCTGCTTCGTTGCCAGCGCGACCGGCGTCGATCCAGACAACCGCACATTCGGCACGCCCGGCGGCCGGTACTACGGCCTGATGTGGTGGGGCGTCGAGCAGTCTGGTGGGCAGCCTGACTTCTATGCCGCGGGAGATCACGGCCAGTACATCTACGTGTCTCCGGAGCACGGGGTCGTGATGATCCGAACCGGCGTCGAGTACGGGGTGTCGTCGTCACGGTGGATCGATGCGTTCGGGGCCGCTGCCGCCGACTTGTGAAGCGAAGCCGAGTCGGCCTCCTACCTGGGTTGGGGCGGCCTTCCGAGCCCGCGGATGAAGGGCATTTCGCGCCGTCGTCCCCGCTCGACATGCTGCAAGCAGGCAGGGCCCGCGACACGAAGGTATGGTCGCGTCCGCATGCCCACCGAGAGCAAGCTCAACACCAGCGGTCGCGTTCGCCGTGTCAGCAGCGCGCGTCTTCCAACCCGCATCGCGACATTTGAGGCGGTCGCGTTCGCGGATACGCACAGCGGAACCGAGCCGATTGCCCTCCTCTACGGCGACATCGCAGGGCGCGACGCACCGCTGGTCAGGCTCCACTCTGAGTGTTGGACGGGCGACGTGCTTGGCTCCCTTCGATGCGACTGCGGCGAGCAACTCGGTCGCGCGTTAACAGCCATCGTCGCCGAGGGCGCCGGCGTGCTCCTCTATCTCCGGCAGGAGGGTCGCGGTATCGGGCTGGCGAACAAACTGCGGGCGTACGCACTCCAGGACGACGGGCTCGACACTGTCGCCGCGAACGTCGCGCTCGGTCTCCCGGTCGACGCCCGCGAGTACGGTGCCGCCGCCGCCATCCTCGCTGACCTGGGGCTGGACCAGGTGAGGCTGATGACCAACAACCCCGCCAAGGCCGCGGCGCTGGAAGCACATGGGATTCGCGTCTGCGAGCGCGTTTTGCTCCCAGCGCTCCCGAACCCGGTGAACCGGCCGTATCTCGAGACGAAAGCCGCCCGACTCGGCCACGATATGCCGCGCAACGACGCGCGACCAATGGTCACCGTGCATTACGCCCAAACGATTGACGGGCGTCTTGCTACACGGACCGGCGATTCGCAGTGGATCAGCGGACAGGAATCGCTGCTGCTGGCGCACTCGCTGCGCGCGTCTCACGCGGCGGTGCTCGTCGGCGTGGGCACGGTGGCTGCTGACGATCCACGACTTACCACCCGGCTCATCAGTGGTCCGTCGCCAGTCCGCGTCGTTCTCGACAGCAGGCTGCGCGTGTCGCCAAGGGCCAGCATCATCGCTGACGGCGTCGCGCCGACGATCCTGGCGACGACGGACATGGCCTCCGTTGATCGGCGGCGCGAGTTCGCGCGACGCGGTGTCGAGGTCCTGGTTCTACCCTCCACCCTGGACGGTCGGGTCGACCTCGGCTCGCTCCTTGACGAGCTGGGAGCGAGGGGCATGGCCACCCTGCTCGTGGAAGGAGGAGCCAGAGTGATCACGGCGATGATCCGTGAGCGCCGGGTGAGTCGCCTGGTCGTGTCGATTGCCCCGCTTGTCATCGGCGCGGGGATCGAAGCCGTCGGTGACCTCGATATCCTGCGGCTACGCGACGCGCTGTCATTTCGCCGCGCGTCGTTCTCGCAGCTTGGCCCGGATGTCATATTCGACGGCGAGCTGGAGCCGCGGAGTGACGGTGATGCCTGATGCCGTCTGGTTCGGCGGGCCGAAGCGAGTGGAGATCCGGCAGGAGCCATCCGAGTCCGTCGGACCCGACGACGTCCGTGTCCGCTCTCTGGTCTCCGGGATCAGTGCCGGGAGCGAGCTCCTCGTTTATCGCGGCAACGCCCCGCGCGAGATCCAGCCCGATCTTCCCACTATCCACGGCGACTTCGGGTTCCCGATCAAGTTCGCCTACGCGAGCGTCGGCAACGTGATCGAGGTCGGCTCGCACGTCGCCCAGCTGGCCGTGGACGACCTCGTCTTTGTGCACCACCCGCATCAGACCGAGTACGTCGTCCCAGCCGACGCTCCGATCCGGCTGCCCGAGGACCTCCCACCCGACGTCGGGGTCTTCGCCGCCAACCTCGAGACGGCGGTCACGGTGGCGCTCGACGCGCACCCACGGCTGGGCGAAGCGGCACTCGTGACGGGCCAGGGCGTTGTTGGCCTGCTGATCACGATGCTCCTTCGAAAGGCCGGTGCGACGCTGATCGTGACCGCGGATCTGCACCAACGCCGCCGGGCGGCGTCCGTCGCCGCGGGCGCCGACCACGCACTTGACGCTGACGCCGACCTCGTTGATGCCGTTCTCGAACTGACCGACCAGCGCGGAGTGGATGTCGCGGTCGAGATCAGCGGGAACCCGGCCGCTCTCCAGGCCTGTCTCGACTCTGCGGCGTATGGCGGGACCGTCGTCGTCGGGTCCTGGTATGGCACTCGCGACGTCACGCTGAGTCTCGGTGATCGCTTCCATCGCCGGCGCCTGCGGGTGGTCAGCTCGCAGGTATCGACACTCGATCCAGCCCTGTCGCCACGCTGGGATCGCGCTCGTCGCGCGGCGCTCGTGTCGGCGCTTCTCAAGGAGCTGCCGCTGAACGAGCTGATCACACACCGATTCCCGTTGGCCGAGGCGGCCGCCGCGTACGAGTTGCTCGACCACCGCGCCGGAGATTGCCTGCAGGTGGTGCTGGACTATGTTTGAGGTCGGTGTCGCGCGGACGTTCCATGCGCTCCATCAGCTCGAGGCCGAGGATCCTGCCGCGAGCCATGAGCACAGTCACGACTACCGCGCCGAGGTCGTCGCCCGGGGCGAACGGCTTGACGAGGACGCCATGCTGGTCGACCTGGACCTCCTCGGGGCGGCACTGTCGGATTGCCTCGCGGAGCTCGACTCCGTCGATCTCGGAAGTCTGGCCGCGTTCGAGGGCCGGAACACGACGGTCGAGACGGTCGCCGAGCACATCTGGACCCATGTCCATGAGCGTCTGGCTCGCGCTGCGGCGCTCGCCGGTCTGCGCGTCACCGTCTATGAATCAGCCGATGCCTGGGCGTCTGTCGACCGGCCGATCGCGCTCTGACACCACCTCGCGGATGATCGCGAAGAAGCGTTCCGCCGTCTCGTCCCACGTCGGACGTGCCGCTGCGCGGACGCGGGCGGCGCGTCCGATCCGCTCCCGAAGGGCACGGTCGCGGGCCAGCGACTCGATCGCATCGCCGAGCGCCTGAACATCCCCCACGGGGACGAGCATGCCGTCAAGCCCATGATCGGCCAGGAATGGAAGGTTCCCTGCCCGCCAGCCGACCACCGGCAACCCCGCCGCCATCGCCTCTCCCCAAACGGTTCCGTACGGCTCCACGAAGCTCGGCAACACAAAGGCGTCGACGGCCTGATACATCTGGTGCACCGCCGCAGGATGTATGAGGCCGTGCACCACGACTCGGTCACGCAGGTCCGCGTGCTCGATGCGCTCGTGCACGCCACGTGCGTACCCGCCGGGCGTGGCCGTGTCGCCCACCAGGTGGAGGGTTACGACCTCGTCGGGCAGGGCCGCGACGGCCTCGAGGAGTTCGACTATCCCTTTCCGTGGCAGCCAGTTCGCCACGCAGACGGCGGCAATGAGCCGACCTTGTCGGAGGCTGGCTCGATCGTTGTAACCAATGCGGTCCTCTCCGGTCGGATCGCCGCCCGCGACGTCCAAATCCTTCCCAGGCGGGACGACCCGAAGTCGATTGCCCGGCAGTCCCGCGGCCACGAGCTCGGCCGCGAGCCAGTCGCTGGCGACCATGAGGACCTTGCAGGCGCGGTACGCGTGCTGGTCAAAGGGGGTCCGGAACCGACGCTGGATTGGAGGCGCATCGATCCCGCCGGGCGGCTGATGCAACATGCCAACAACGGGCGGCCTGACAAGGCCGAGCCACGGCGCGGCAGCGGTGGCCGCGATGCTGTCGAGCACGAGCACGTCGGCGCGCCTCGTCGCTCCCGCGAGCAACCAGGTGGGGGCCGCCGTCGCCCAGGGCAGCGGAAGGTCGGGGATCGAGACGAACCGTAGCTCGGCGTCGTGGTCCGGCGCGCGCGCCGCGAGGCGCCAGTGAAACAGGTAACCGCCCGTGACCCGGCGCGGGTCGCCGACCGTCAGGAGCGTCACACGGGTGCGAGTCATTCTTGTCGCTCCTAGCCACAGGCAGCGGGGCAAGGTCTGAGCGGGCCTGATATAGTTCGGTCGTGTCAAACTATTTGAGATCGTCGAATGATCAGTCGGCGTCACACCAACCCGTGGGGGTCGAGCGCGCATTAGCGGGCTATCGGACTCTGGTCGAGACACTTTCGGTGTCGCGCGGACCTGAGTTTCCAGAGTCGCACCTGACGATGGCTCAGATGAAGGTGCTGATGCTACTCAGCGTGGGTGAGGCGCGCATGTCAGACCTCTCCCACCAGCTCGGAGTATCGCCTTCAACCGTCTCGTCACTTGTCGATCGGCTCGTCGACGCCGACTTCGCTCAACGCCGCGACGACGTGCGCGATCGGCGCAACGTTCTCGTATCGCTGACCCCGGGTGGCGTGGAACTGCTCGACACCTTCCAGGAGCTCGGCATTCGCCACCTTCGCGAGCTGCTCACTCAGCTCGACGAGGAGTCTCTCTTCACCGTCAACAAAGCAATCGATCATCTCGTCGCCGCCGCGCGACGAATCAGCGCGGAGGTTCAACCGTGAGTCGGCTCTCTAATTTCGCCGTCCACCATCGCAGTGTCGTCATCCTGCTGTCATTGGCCCTCTTCGTGGCCGGATTGTCGGCCTGGGGATCGCTCAAGCAGGAGCTGCTGCCGGACGTCGACTTCCCGGTCATCACCATCGTCGCGCCGTACCCCGGCGCGGGCGCGACCGACGTCGCGGCGCAGGTCGCCGAGCCGATCGAGCAGGCCGTGCAGGGCTCGGCCAACCTGGCCCAGATGCAATCGACGTCGGCCAACTCGATCGCGCTGGTCGTCGCCCAGTTCGAGTTCGGCACGGACGTCGATGCCGCGCGGGCCGAGATCGAAGAGAACATCGACGCCATCGGTCTGCCCGATGCGGTCAACCCCACCGTGCAGGCGCTCAATATCAATGCCTCGCCGGTAATCATCGCGTCTGTTTCGGCGACCAGCGAGGAGGGCCTCGACGAGGCCGCGCGACTCGCCACCGAAGAGATCGTTCCAAGGCTGCAGTCCGTCAGTGGAGTCGCCACGGTCGACCTGACCGGTGGCCTCGAGTCACAGGTCTTCATCACCGTTGATCCGACCGCGATGGCCGAGGCCGGCATCAGCCAGCAGCAGCTGCTCGGCGTGCTGCAGGCCAACGAGCTGACCGTTCCGTCGGGCCAGCTGAATTCCGACGGCCAGCGAATCCCCGTTTCAACCATCGGCGAGCTGACCTCGACCGACCAGATCAGCCAGCTCATCGTCGGCGTCCGCCAGACACCCGCCATTCCGGGCGCGACGCCCGATCCCAACGCAATTCCGGTTCCGGTCACGATCGGCGAGATCGCCACGGTCGAGATCGCCGAGGTGGCGACGACCGGTTACGCGCGCACCGACGGTCAGCCGTCGCTGACGCTCACCGTCACCAAGACCTCCGACGCCAACACTGTCCTCGTTGCCAACGAGGTCGAGGAGGTGCTCGCAGAGATTGCGGCCGAGCATCCCGACGAGATCACCGTCGCGACCGTTTCGGACCTTTCCAACTTCATCGTCGAGTCGCAGGAAGGCCTCGTCCGCGAGGGCGGCCTCGGGGCGATCTTCGCGATCATCACCATCTTCCTGTTCCTGTTCAGCCTGCGCTCAACGCTGGTCGCGGCGATCTCGATCCCGCTGTCCGTGCTCAGTGCGCTGGTGCTGATGCAGGTTGCCGACATCTCGCTCAACGTCATGACGCTGGGCGGCCTCGCAGTCGCGATCGGCCGCGTTGTCGATGACGCGATCGTGGTCTTAGAGAACATCTATCGCCACAGAGCCATGGGTCAGGATCGGCTGACCGCGTCCATCGAGGGCCCCAAGGAAGTCGCCCGCGCGATCACCTCGAGCACTCTGACCACGATCCTGGTGTTCCTGCCGATCGGCTTCGTCGGCGGCCTCGTCAGCCAGCTCTTCCTGCCCTTCGCACTCACCGTCACCTTCGCCCTGCTCGCGTCGCTCATCGTGGCGCTGACGGTCGTGCCGGTGCTCGCCTACCTGTTCATCAACAAGGTCCCGTCCAACGTCGACGCCGACGGCGAGCCCAAGAACTCGTTCTGGATCCGCGTCTACACGCCGCTCATCACCGGCGCGCTGCGCAACCGCGTAACGAAGCTCGCGGTGCTCGGAGTGTCTGCCCTGCTGTTCGTCGCGTCGCTCACGTTGGTCGGCCAGCTGCCGACGCAGTTCATCAACACCGGCTCGGAGAAGATCCTGCAGGTGACCCTCGTGCCGCCGGCCGGTGTCAACTCGGAGGCTGTGCTCGATCAGGCGATCGAGGCCGAGACGATCCTTATCGCTCAGCCCGACGTTGAAACCGTCCAGACCAGCGTTCCGGGCGAAGGCGACGCCGGCTTCAATACCGTCATTGCTGCGCTCCAGGGCCAGCCGGCCAACTCGGCCACCATCACCGTCCGACTCGACCCGACAGTCGATCTCGCCGAGGCCACGACATCTCTGTCGTCCGCGCTCGACCCGGTCAAGACCGACGGCTACGAGATCAACGTCTCGGAGGCCGCCGGCTTCACCTCCAACAACCTGAACGTGATCGTCAGCGGCAGCAACACCGAGGATGTCGAAGTTGCCACCGAGGCCGTCATCGGCGCAATCGACGATCGCCCCGACCTGGCCAACCTGTCGAGCGACCTGGCCGCGGCAACGCCCGAGATCCAGGTGCGCGTCGATCCCAACCTGGCCGCAACCACCGGCTCGACGGCGGCTCAGATCGCCGGCGAGATCCGGGCCCTGCTGACTTCGACTACCGTCACGACGCTGACCCTTGACGAGGTCGGCGCGGCCGAGCTCATCGTCCGCAGCGATCCCGAGGTCGTCACCTCCGTCGACGAGCTGAGCCAGGTCATGGTCGGCACCGTCCGACGCGTGCCACTCAGCCAGGTCGCCGAGGTCGAGCAGGTCGACGTCCAGGGCAGCATCACCCGCATCGACGGGGCGCCTGCCGCGCAGATCACCGCCGAGATCACCAGCGCCGACACGGGCGCGGTCTCGGCCGACGTCAAGGAGACGATCGACGGCCTGGTGGCCAGCGGTTCGATCCCGACCGGTGTCGATGTCCGCCTGGCGGGCGTGACCGAGCAGCAGAACGAGGCGTTCGGTGGCCTGTTCACGTCGATGGGCGTGGCCATCCTGCTCGTCTACGTGATGCTCGTGCTCACCTTCAACTCGCTCATCACTCCCTTCATCATCATGTTCAGCCTGCCGCTGGCGACGATCGGCGCCTTCCCGGCGCTGTTCCTGACCGGCCGGCCGATCGGCGTCAGTGCCCTGATCGGCTTCCTGATGCTGATCGGCATCGTGGTCACCAATGCGATCGTGTTACTCGACCTGGTCGAGCGATTGCGTGCGGACGGCCACTCCGTGCGGGACGCCCTGATCGAGGGCGGCCGAACCAGGGTCAGGCCGATCCTGATGACCGCATTCGCCACGATCCTGGCGCTCATCCCGCTCGCCGCGGGGTTCAACGAGGGCTCGATCATCGCGGCCGAACTGGGCACGGTCGTCATCGGCGGTCTGCTGAGCTCGACCTTCCTGACGCTGCTCGTGGTGCCGGTCGTCTACTCCCTCGTGGAGGGCGGCAAGAGCGGCCTCTCGCGCCGAATGCGGCGCGAGCCAAAACCGGTCGTGCCGGACGCGGAGGCAGCGCCAGTCGGCGGCTAGCTCCTTTCCTATTCCCGAGTCCGAGAGGCGGGCGAGCGACGTGAGTTGCTCGCCCGCTCCTTCTTTGCCGGGAGCTTGCGCCGGGCGCACGAACGCGCGTGGTTTGGGTTGGCTCGTTGACCGAGGGACCTGGACGTGCCCTGTTCTTGCGCCGGGCGCACGAACGCGCGACGTTCGGCGTGAATTGAGGCTCGCCGGAACCGATTTGGGCAAGCTTCATGCCCGTGGCGCAAAGAGGCGAGACGTTTCGACAGTCCTGACGCTTTCCAGTGCCACTTTGGCCAACCTTCGTGCGCGTGGCGCACGTGGCGCGCCGAACAGGGAGCGCACGTGGCGCGGAAGTTGGAGCCGCCCCACCAAGGCTCATATACTCGGCCGCGATGAAGCAGATGTACCACCCGGATGATCTCGCCGCGATGGATCCGCTCGTCCTGATGCGCAACCTCGACCACGTGCGCATGACCAGCCGCCGGCTGAGCTACATCCTTCAGCAGCAGGTCCACCTGTACACGCCCGAGGCGAACAAGCTGCGCTCTGAGATCGACGAGTACGTCGAGGCGGAACGCCAGATCGAATGGGAGATGGCTCGCCGAGGGCTTCGCGCCTAGAGCCACTCACCGGGCGCTGCGCGCCGGACGCTGCGCGTTGGCGCGTCAGGCCCGGGCAGGAACCGGGTTGATCGATATCGGAGCAGGACCGGCCGGCGGCTCGTGCAGGTTTCGCTCTTCCGCTACAACCCGCTCGGTGAGGGTCACGAGACGCGGCATCTCGCTCAGGCAGAACGACACGCCGTGTTCGGCCAGCTCGGCATAGCCCATTCCCTTGAACGTGCCCCGCGCGGCGACGGCGCACATCTCGTCGTACAGCGCGGGCCAGGCGACACGCCGACGGCGATGGCAGAAGCGGACGAATTCGAGCGCAACGTCCGATCCGGCCGGCGACTCAACGCCGGTGGCCGCACCATCCGTCGCGCTATCCATGGAGTCCGCGGAAACGTGTCCGGGGACGTGTTCGACCGTCCGGCCGGCAGCCTGAATAACCACGTTGAACCTCTCCCGGCGCTCCGCCGCAGTGCCGATTGGGCGGGGCGCTGCTACTTGCCCAGTAACCCCGGGCGCGGCTGGAGTTCGCTCCGTGCCGTGCGCCCTTTCCTCCCCATCCACCACTCGCTGTCTCGCGGCGGGCGGCAGGTGATCGGCGCATTCTAGGAGCCGCGGCCGGCCAGCGGAAGGCGTTGTGTCCACCATTCTGTCCACCTTCTTTTCCACACCGCCGAGATTGGCTCTGGATCCATGCAACGAGGCAAGAATCGACGCCCCCGGGGCGCGGTTCCGGGGGCGTCAGGAGAGTTCGGTGTCATGGCGGACGAGGCTGCTGGGGCGACCCGATCCGTGTTCCTCGCAGTCTACCAACCCGCTTCAATCGGCCCTCGCAACCGTGCGGACGGTCAGGATCGAGGATCGGGTAGGGTCCCACCTTGAACGATGCCGCCCGACGGGTTCAGCGCACCTACCTGTGGCTGACCCTGCTGACCACTCTCGCCGCGTCGTTCATCTGGGGCGTAAACACGCTCTTCCTGCTCGACGCCGGGCTGACCAACGAAGAGGCGTTCGCGGCCAACGCCGTTTTCAGCCTCGGCCAGGTGCTGTTCGAGGTGCCGACGGGAGTCGTCGCCGACACTCGCGGTCGCCGCTTCTCATTCCTGCTCGGCGCGGCCACGCTGCTCTTGTCGACGTTGCTCTACCTGTACATGTGGCAGATCAGCGCGCCCTTCCTCGGCTGGGCCATCGCCTCGCTGCTGCTTGGTCTTGGATTCACATTCTTCTCCGGAGCGACGGAGGCGTGGCTGGTGGACGCGCTCAAGTCGACCGATTTCGAGGGCGACCTCGAGGGAGTGTTTGGCCGCGCGCAGGTCGTCGGCGGAGTGGCGATGCTGACCGGCTCGGTCGCCGGCGGCATCGTTGCCCAGCTGACCGACCTTGGCGTGCCGTACATCCTGCGCGCCGCGTTGCTCGGCGTCACGCTGGTCGTGGCCTGGTGGGCGATGCACGACATGGGCTTCACCCCGCAGCGCGACGTGACGCCGCTGAAGGCCGTGCGCAACGTCGTCAACGGTGCCGTTGACGGCGGGCTGCGCAATCCGCCCGTGCGCTGGCTGATGATCTCCGCACCGTTCGTGGGCGGCGTCGGGATCTATGCGTTCTATGCCTTCCAGCCTTATCTGCTCGAGCTCTACGGCGATCCGAACGCCTACAGCATCGCCGGCCTCGCAGCGGCCATCCTGGCCGGCGCGCAGATCCTCGGCGGGCTCTTCGTGCACCGCATCCGGCGGCTGTTCAGTCGCCGGACGGACGCGCTGCTGATCGGCGGCGTGCTCAACGTGGCGCTGCTTTTGCTCGTCGGCTTCATCCCGAACTTCATACTGGCCATCGTGATATTGGCGCTCTGGGCGCTGATCTTCGCCATCCAGCTGCCGATCCGACAGGCGTTCATCAACGGCGCGATTCGCTCCGAGCAGCGCGCCACGGTGCTGTCGTTCGACAGCCTGATGTCGTCCGCCGGCGGCGTCGTCTTCCAGCCGATCCTCGGTCGGACGGCGGATATCTACGGTTACCCCGCCTCGTACATGGTCGCTGGGGTTATTCGAGCAATGGCCCTGCCGTTCGTCTACCTGGCTCGGCGCGAGCACTCACCGTCGGACCCGATCCTTGGCGATCCAGCCGCGCCTGAGCGGGCCGCTACCTGACGTGGTGGTGGACCTCCTGGACCAGCCAGCCGTTGCCGTCCGGATCACTCAATGACAGGTAGGTGCCGTAGTCGCGCCGCTCGGGATCGAGTCCTGGCGTCCGTCCTCCGGCGCCGAAATGGAACGGCTCGCTGATCTCCACGCCGCGGCCGGAGAGCTCGGCATGGGCCGCCTCGATGTCGTTCACCACGAGGTGCAGACCCTCGTAAGAACCGGGTGGCTTTTGGGACACGCCAATGCCGAAGGTGATCGAGCAATCGGAGCCGGGCGGCGTCAGCTGGACGACCCGAAACGTCTCGCTGGCCTTGTGGTCCACGTCGAGCCGAAAGCCCATCCTGTGCTCGTAGAAGTCCTTTGCCCGATCGACGTCCGATACCGGCAGGACGATGACCTCGAGCCTGTAATCCATGGCGTCACTGGCCTCCTGACTGGTCGCGGCGCACGGCGAAACGCCGCGCGAGGAATGCTAGGGAGGTTTGGTACCGCATATCGGATTCGAACCGATGATCTCCGCCTTGAGAGGGCGGTGTCCTGGGCCTCTAGACGAATGCGGCACAGTGCGACTCGCGCAAAGCGAGCTCGCGACCGGCATTTTAGCAAAGCCCTCCGATTGGGCGACGAGCGTTAGCCAGCAGCGCTCACGATCCGATCGGTGCTGCGCGCTCCTTGCGATAGGCGCGCCGCGGGCTAGAGGCGGTGCGACTCGATGAACTGGCGCACCGCGTCGGCGATCTGGCCGTAGCTTTCCTCGCCGACGACCAGCCCGTAGTGACTGTGCGCGCCGAACGATTGGTAGTCGGCGCCCAGCCACTCCGCCAGCCGCTCGCTGTCGTCGGCCGGGAACCAGCGGTCGAGCCCGGCGCCAATGACCAGCTTCGGAACGTCGGGTAGCTGCTCGATATCGATCGAGACGCCCTCGAGCATCTGGCGCCGCGCGGCGCCAGATTCGGCACCCATCATGTGCTGGACGCGCATCACGTCCGACAGCGTCAGATCCGGGTATTGGCGCATGAGCTGGTCGGGCGGCAGGTCCCAGCCGAGCAGGCCGCGTCGGTACTCACGCGGCAGCAGGCGGACCATGTGCGCCGGCGGTGGCTCAAGCAGCTCGGCGGGCAGTGCCGGGCTGAGCAGGATGAGCGCTGATATCGGCCGCTCGGTGGCGACACGGAGCGCGAGCAGCCCGCCGAGGCCGTGCCCGAGCACGATCGGTGGTCGCGGCATCAGATCTGCGCCGGCGACCGCGTCCTCGGTGTACGTATCGAAGTCGAGCTCGGCAAAGTCGGCCGTCTCGGACCAGTAGTGGCCACGCAGGTTGAGGGCGTGACCTTCCCAGCCGCGCGGCGCGAAGTAGCCCAGGTAGCGCTGCCACAGCCACGAACCGGCGAGCTCGCCGTGGAGCATGTACAGCGGCTTGCGACGCGACCTCCGCTCGGGCAGCCACGACTCGATGTACAGGCCGCGCGAGCTGACGATGCGCTCGTCCTTGCGAATCGGCCGGCCCGGCCGCTCGACCAGCTCGACGGTGCCCTCGGCGGCCTGCGTGTTGTCGCGATGGCCGTTGCTGGGGCCGGAACGCTCGTCGGTCATCAGTCGAGGCGGTTGAAGACCAGGCCGGTGGCGGCCTTGGGGTGAAAGAACGTCGACTTGGCCGGCATGTGCTCGCCGTTGGCGGCAACCGCAAGCACCGAATCGATCGGGGTCGGCCGCAATATGAAGCTGACATCGGCTTCGCCGGCGTCGACCGCGGCAACGGCCTGTGCCGCATCGCTGACGTACGCCAGCCGCTCGGCTGCCAGAAGCTCCTCGGTCGTGTTGCCAATCATCTCGCGGAGGGTAGCGGAGAGCACGTTGACGTCCAGCCAACGCAGCTCGTCCGACGCGCCGGTGGGCCGTGAGTCCATGCGCCCTCGCTCAACGCCAAGCAGCGCTCCGCCGTCGCGCGTCCAGATTCCGATCACGCCAGCCTCGCTCAATTCGTCCAGCCGGTTGCGGAGCTCGTCAGAGCTCGAGACCGGGTCGACCGCGTACAAACCGCGGGCCGCGTCGATGACCGCGCTTCCGCTCTCCACCCCGCTGATCAGCCTGTGCCACGGCAGAAGCTGGAGGCCGCCCGAGTGCGCGTCGTAGAGCAGCGCCAGGACAAAGTCGGCACCCGCCGGCGCGCCCGGAAAGGCCTGGTATCGGAGGGCCGTCTCGTAGCGGTGGTGCCCGTCGGCGATATCGAGCGGCCCAACCGCTGCCAGGCGGAGCAGCTCGGCCGCAGCCTGATCATCGTCCGGCTTCGCTACCCATAGGCGCTGGCCGACCTCGCCCGGCCCCTGCGTATCGGCTACCGGGGGCTTTCGGGTTAGCTCGTCCAACAGCGCGGCTGTTGCAACGCCACCGGCGCGGTCGTCGTACTGCAGCATCACCGGCGATAGGTTGGTCCTGGTCGCGCTGAGCAGCCGGAAACGATCCTCCTTCGGCCCGCTCATGGTCAGCTCGTGTGGCCTGACGCCACTCCCCGGCGCGTACGGCTCCAACCTCAGTCGAGCGAAGAATGAGCGCGCAACGTGATCCGAGCCATCGCTGAGCGTGAAACGCTGCTCGTACACGTAGATGGCCGGACTTTGGTCACGCACCAGCGCACCCGACGCGACCCACTCGTCCAGTAGCCGTGCGGCATGCGCATAGGCATCCTTGGCTGGATCGGCATTCGGCGCCTGCGGCAGCTCCAGGTGGACTGCGTTGTGCGGATCGGCCGCCGCGAGTCGCGCTCGTTCGGCGGTCGAGATGACGTCGTACGGAGGGCACAGCAGCGCCGCGAGCCGGTCAGGGTCGGCCGGGGCATAGCGCAGCCCGCTGAACGGGCGCAGGTCGGGCACGGGAACCGATGGTAGCGCCAGCACGTCTAGCGTTGGCCGGGCAGCCCGGAAGGTCACGTCAGCCACCTACTCTTGAGGTTCGATGAACCGGTCGCCGCTCCCATCACGCATCACCGCCGGGTGGCTGCCCCGCTCGCTCGTCGCCCTCCAGTCAGCGCTGATCTTGATCGCCGCGCTGGCGCCGGCCGCGCTCGCTCAGGATCCCTCGCCCTCCCCTTCCACTCTCCCGGCGTCCGACCTGCGCATCGAGGCACGCCCACTTCTGGGCGGCAACGTCCGACCCGGAGCCTGGACCGCGGTCGACGTCCAGGTCGAGAACGACGGCCCGGCGGTCAACGGCGAGCTGCGCATTCGTGGCCAGGAGGAAGGCCGCTCTCAATACGGCGTCGAGGTGCAGCTGCCGCCCGGTGCCGTCCAGCGTTTCACGCTTTACGCCCAAACCGCGCTGTTCGGCAGTCGCATATTCGTTGACCTGGCCAACGGCGAGCAGATCGTCGCCACGCAGCAGGTCGACATCCGATCGCACGACGCCTACAGCCCGATCGTCGCTGTCGTGGCCGAGCGGCCCGAGAACGTCCTGCCGCAGGTCACCGATGCGATGGTCAATCCGAACGGCCCCACGACGACCGTCATCCAGCTCGCACCGGCCGACCTCCCGCCGCGCGTCGAGGCCTGGGCGGCCATCGATCGACTCGTCTGGCAGGACGTCGACGCGGCCCAGCTGAGCCCGGCGCAGCTCGAGGCACTCAAGCTGTGGATCGGCGCCGGCGGGCGACTGACCATTCTCGGCGGCACGACCGGTGCCGGCACGCTGCGTGGCTTTGGCGCGGACCTGCTGCCATTCGACCCTCAGACTACGGTCGAAGCCGCGCCTGCCGACGTGGCCGCGCTGCTTGGCTCACTGCCCAGCGATGCGCTGGCGGTTCCGGCGCTCTCCGGCCCTCTGAGCCGCGGCTCCGTGCTCGCCCGCAGCGGCGAAGCAGTGATTGCCGCAGAGGCCGGCTACGGCCGCGGCGTGATCACTCTCATCGGCTTCAATCCGGCCACGACCTGGATCACCGACAGCAGCGCCGGCGACGCCCTGTGGCGACGCCTCCTGCCCCAGACGAGCGGCCCGGCACTCAACCCGATGACGCTGACCGATGACACGCAGATCGTGTCCGCGCTGCAGAACCTGCCCTCGATCGACCTGCCGCCGATCGAGCAGCTGTTCATCCTGCTGATCGCCTACATCGTGCTCATCGGCCCGATCAACTACCTGATCCTGCGCAAGCTGGACAAGCGCGAATGGGCGTGGGTGACCATCCCGGCGCTCGTGACCGTCTTCGCACTCGGCTCGTATGGCCTCGGCGCCACCCTCAAGGGCTCCGACGTGATCGTCAACGAGATAGCCGTAGTGCGCGCCGCCCAGGGCTCCGGGCGCGGCATCGGACAGGTCTATGTCGGGATCTATTCACCCAGCCGGCGCACCTTCGACGTGCGCATCCCAGGCGGCGCGCTCATCTCCAACCCGACCAGCCTCGCCCAAAACGGACAGAGCGAGACGCCGCTCGACGTTCTTTTTGGTGAGAGCACCTCACGACTGCGCAACTTCGAGGTTGGCTTCGGAGTGCTGCGCGGCTTCAGAGCCGAGGCGCCCGCCGACGCGCCCGAGATGGAGAGCGACCTGCGCTTCGTCAGCGGCAAGCTCCAGGGTTCAATCACCAACCGGTCGGATCGGGTGCTCGAGAACGTCGCCGTCCTGTTCGGAGGCGGCGTGGCCGTGCTCCCCGCGCCGGGCCTTCAACCCGGAGAAACGCGCGACATCGATCTCGACACGACCGGCTCGAACGCGTTCGGCTACGGACTTTCCGAGCGCATCTTCGGCACGACGTTTCCGCGCGACGCGGCAGCTGCCAGGGCCGTCTACACGAGGCGCACGGTGATCGATCAGCTGTTCCCCTACGGCTCGACGCCGGGCGCCGACACGCCGCTGTTGCTGGCGTGGAGCAACGGCCCGGTGATGGATGTCGAGCTCGCCGGCGACGGCGCTCCCAACCGAGTCGGCGAAGGGCTCTTCATGATCCCGCTGGCGGTGCGCCTCGACGCCCAGCAGATCTTCTCCGACAGTGTCATGCGCCGTTCGATCGTCGAGAGCACGGCCGCCCAGGGCTGGGGCGACCAGACCGGCTACTACCTCAGCCGAGGCACCATGTCGATCGAAGCAGCCCCGGCGCGCTTCGATGGCAGCTTCCGCGCGACGGCGCTCGAGATCGGACTCACACAGGGCGAGGTACGGCCGCTGCGCGGCACCGGTGAGCCGTTGGCTCCTCTGCCGGAGACCGAGCAGCCCGACCAGGACGACCCGGTGGGCACAGAGTCGACCGATCCGACGGCCAGCCCGAACCCCGCCGATTGCGCGGCACCGCCGTGCGAGGACGTGGTCGGTCCCGACGTGGGAGGCGGCGGAAGCGACGGCGGCGACGACCCCAAGCCCGCCGAACCTCTACCCGACCCGATCGGCCGCGACGCCCAGACACTTCCTGCCGTGCAGCTGTATGACTACACCACTCAGCGCTGGGTCGAGTTCGAACAGCCGTTGATGACCAGCAGCTATCTCATCGCCAGCCCGGAGCGCTACGTGAATTCGAGCGGCGGCGTCCTGTTCCGCTTCGTCAATCGCAACCCCACTGACGAGTTCGGCATGCAGCAGACCTACTTCCAGCTCCTCGTCCGAGTCGAGGGATCGATCGAATGACGCAAGCGATAGCGCGCAGCAGCGGCCAAAGGCCGACTGCGGAGGGAGATCTATGACGATCGCGGTGCGCACCGATCGGCTGACCAAGCGCTACGGCCGCAACCTGGCCGTCGCCGGCGTAGAGCTGGAGATCGAATCGGGCGAGATCTTCGGCCTCGTCGGTCCCAACGGGGCGGGCAAGACGACCACGCTCAAGATGCTCGCCACGCTCCTGCCGCCGTCGTCCGGTGATGCCGAGATCAGTGGCCACTCAGTGCGCCGGGAACCCGACGCGGTACGCGGCGTCATCGGCTACATGCCCGACACGTTCGGCGTCTACGACGACATGCGAGTCTGGGAATACCTCGACTTCTTCGGTCGCTGCTATGGCCTGAATGCGTCTCGGCGACGGCAGATGATCGGCGACCTGCTCGAGTTGGTCGATCTCGCCGACAAGCGCAGCGCCTACGTTCAGGATCTCAGCCGAGGCATGCAGCAACGGTTGTGCCTCGCCCACGCGTTGGTCCACGATCCGCAGGTGCTGCTGCTCGACGAGCCGGCGTCCGGGCTCGATCCGCGCGCCCGGGTGGAGCTGCGCGAGCTCCTGCGCGAGCTGCGCTCGCTGGGCAAGACGATCGTCATCAGCAGCCACATCCTGCCCGAGCTCGAGGAGCTGTGCACCTCGGTCGCCATCGTCGACCATGGCCGGGTGCTCGCCAGCGGCCGGGTCGAGGACATTGCCGAGCGCTTCCGCATCGGCGCTGTCTACCGCGCCACGGTGCTCGGCGACGACGAGCGCGTCAGCAGCGCGGAACAGCACTTCAACACCCTGCCCGACGTCGCATCTGTCGTTCGTCGCCCGAATGGCGTGCTCGAGATCGCGCTGCGCGGTGACGAGGAGGCGGCAGCCGTCGTTCTCGCCTCTGCCGTAAAGGGTGGCATCCGACTGGCCAGCTTCGCCCCGGCGGCGAGCGATCTCGAGGAGCTCTTCCTGCAGATCACCGATCTCAATCCGGACGTCCTCGCCGCGCCTGTCCAGGAGGCGCAGGCATGACCGCCATCGCGACGGGGGCCAGCCCGAGCGGGAACCGCGTGCGTGGAGGACGGCTCCGCCGCGGCGTGTCCAACTTCTGGTCAGGTATCAGCGCCGTTTCGATCAAGGAGCTGCGCGGCCGAATGCGCGGCCAGCGCGCGTTCGCGGTGCTGACCATCTACCTGCTGTTGCTCGGTCTCTTCTCGTTCGGCGTATACGTCTATCTCAAGTCGCAGGCGAGCCAGGTGACCGGCTTCTCGAGCGACCTCATCGGCGTTCCCTTCCCGACGACACAGACGCTGGGCAACGGCACGGCACTATCGGCGGGTATCGGCCATGCAATCTTCGGTGGACTCCTGTTCATCGAGACGCTGCTCGTCCTGGTGCTTGCGCCGGCGTTCACTACCGGAGCCATCTCGCTCGAGCGCGAGAAGCAGACGCTCGACATGCTCATCACCACTCCGTTGAGCACGGTGGGCATGGTCATCGGCAAGCTCTTCTCGGCGCTTAGCTACGTTTTCCTGCTGATCCTCGCCTCGATCCCGTTCGCCAGCCTGGTGTTCGTTTTCGGCGGCGTCGGGCCCGAGGATCTGGTGCGCGCGTATGCCTTCTTGTTCGCGCTCGCCTTCGGCATGGGTGCTATAGGCCTGTTCATCTCGGCCGTCGTCAAGCGCACCCAGACGGCGACCGTAGTGACCTTCGTGATCGTGCTGGTCATTTCGATTGGCACCGCAGCCGGCCACCAGTTTTGGCAGGTCGCCGGTCGCCAGAGCTCCAGCGGAACGGGCCTGCTGCTATCCCAGCGCGCCAATCGAGCACCGGAGGCCGTGCTCTGGCTCAACCCGTTCGTGGCCAATCTGGACATGATCTGCGCGACCGCGCCCGACACGTACCACGACTCGTGCGACTACATCAGCAGCGTCACCGGACGGCCGTACTTCGGCTCGCCGACCACGACCAACACGCCACCCGGCGTCACCGAACCGCCTATCTTCAGGTTCCCCGGTGGCGCAGACGACCTGCCGGGAGTGCCCGAACCTGTAGTCGACCCGGATGTCCCCGGCTTGCGTCGAGGGCGACGGCCCCGATTTCCCGAACCTCAACGTCGCGCCCGGCGCGGCCGGTGTGCCGCCTGAGGCAAACGGTGAAGGTGTCAGCCAGCAGGTCTCGTTCGGCTTCCCGCGTGACACCTTCTGGCCCAAGAGCGCGGCCGCCTTCGTTGGCCTCGGCGTTCTGCTCACGCTCCTGTCCGCGCAACTCGTAGCGCCTTCCCGCCGTCTACGCATTCCGCGACCGTCGAGGCCGCGCCGCAGCGGCTCGGATTCGACCCCGCCACCTGTCGAAAACGACACAACCGACCAGCCCTCACCGGAGGCCGTGTGATGACTCTCGACCCGCAACTGACCGAGCTGCGTCGCTCCCTCGGGCGCTTCCGGCGTCGCGTGTGGCTGCGCCGCGTCGTCCGCGACGGCAGCCTCATCCTCGCCGCGGTGCTGGTCGCTCAGCTCGGCCTTGCGATCGTCGCTCGAGTGATGCCGTTCGAGTGGCACGCGGTCACGGCCGCGCTCGTCGTGCTCGGCGGTCTGGTCGCGCTGCTCGTCGACGCCGTCCGCGTGCGCCCCACCCTCGCCGAAGCGGCCCTCGCCGCCGACTCCGAGGACGGCCTGAGCGACCGCGTCTCGACCGCTCTCGCGCTCGCCTCGACACCGACCGCTGAGCGCGATGACTCCGACTTGTACGAGCACCTCGTCAGCCTTCAGCGCCACGACGCACTGAGCTCGCTCGAGTCCGCCGATCCACGCGGTCTGCGCATCCCTTTCCCGCGCCGTCAGGGCGCGGTGGCGGCTCTCGCCGGCCTGCTGCTCGTGCCGGCACTCCTGCTGCCCAACATCCAGAACGATGTGCTCGCCCAGCGCGAGCGCATGCGCGATGCGGCCCAGCAGCAGGCCGAGCGCATCGAGGAAACAGCAAGTCGCCTTGCAACCGGCCGCACGTCGCCCGATCCGCGCGCCGAGCTGGCCGAGGAGCTCCGCCGCCTGGCGCGCGAGCTTCGCGACCGACCCGAGGACCTCGATCAGCAGCTCGCTCGCCTCGGCTCGCTCGAGGACGCGCTGCGCAGCCAGATCGACCCGGCAAATGAGCAGCGCGCGGCCGCGATCACCTCCCTGTCACGTTCGTTGAGTCGCGCCGCGACCGGCAGCGACAGCAATCCGCAGGGCGACCCACAGAAGACAAACGAGGATCTCGACGACCTCAAGGACCGCCTGCCCGAGATGTCGGACGAGGAGCGTGACGCGCTTGCCCGCCAGCTGGCGGAGATGGACAGCACTGCCCGACAGGCGGGCGCCAATGCACAGACCGCGCTGAGCGATGCCGTTCGAGCAATCCAATCCGGCGACGCAGAGGCGGCCGGTGAGGCGCTGGACCGACTCGGTGAGGCACTCGAGCGCGGGCAGGAGCAGGTTGATCTCAATCGCGACCTGGCCCGCGCCGCGTCCGACCTGCAGGCGGCCCGACGCGACCTGGCCAATGCTGCCGGGCAGGGCCAACAAGGCCAGCAGGGTCAGCAGGGTCAGCAGGGTCAGGGCCAGGGGCAGGGCCAGCAGCCCGGACAGAGCCCCGGCCAAGGCCAGGGTCAGGGCCAGGGGCAGGGTCAGGGCCAGGGTCAGGGCCAGGGTCAGGGTCAGGGTCAGGGTCAGGGTCAGGGCCAGGGCCAAGGTCAGGGTCAGGGTCAGGGTCAGGGTCAGGGCCAGGGGCAGGGCCAGGGTCAGGGCCAGGGCAGGGTCAGGGCCAGGGCCAGGGTCAGGGCTCGCTCGGTGGCGGTGGATCGAGTGCCCGATATCTCGGCAGTGGAAACGGTGGCAACAGCGGCTTCGGTGGACCGACTCAGGGCAACCGCCAGTTCGGAACCGGCGACCTGGACCCCGTCTACGCCGACTTCGATCGACTCGGCAACCCGAATGATCCGTCGTACATTCCGGGTCAGGGCGGCGACGGCCAGACCCAGCAGGGTCAGGGCCAGGGCCAGGGCACCGACAACCCGGCGATCGTGCCGTACACCAACGTCTACCAGGACTTCTTCGACTTCGCGATCACCAGCCTCGATCGGAGCTATGTCCCGCTCGACGTCAAGGACTACGTGCGCGACTACTTCAGCTCGCTCAACCCGGTCCAGGAATAGGAGAGCCAGATGGCCCAGCCAACACTTGAGCGGCCGCCGGCTGATCTGTCAGTCGAGGAGTTTGCCGACCGCGCCCGAGCAATCGAAACGGAGGTCAAGTCGGTCATCGTCGGCCAGGACGCTCTCGTCCGGCAGACGCTGATCTGCCTCGTCGCCAACGGCCACGCCCTTCTGGAGGGAGTGCCAGGACTGGGCAAGACGATGCTCGTCCGAACCGTCGCCGACGTGATCGACTGCACCTTCAACCGCATCCAGTTCACGCCCGACCTGATGCCGGCCGACATCATCGGCACCAACGTGCTGATCGAGCAGGACGGCCATCGCGAGTTCCGCTTCCAGCAGGGGCCGGTGTTTGCCAACCTCTTGCTCGCCGACGAGATCAACCGTGCCACGCCGAAGACGCAGTCGGCGTTGCTCGAGGCGATGCAGGAGCAGCAAGTCTCCGTCGCGCGCGAGCGACACCAGCTCGAGCCGCCGTTCTTCGTGCTCGCCACGCAGAACCCGCTCGAGATGGAGGGCACGTATCCGCTGCCCGAGGCACAGCTCGACCGCTTCCTGTTCAAGCTCTGGGTGCCATTCCCCTCGGAAGAGGACCTGGCCGAGATCATGGAGCGGACCACCGGTGCCAAGGTGCCCCGGGCCCGTGCCGCGGCCAATGCCGCAGAGGTCGTCCAGATGCAGCGCCTCGCGCGCAGCGTGCCGATTGCTCCGCACGTCACGGCGTACGCGGTCTCGGTGCTGACCGCCACGCATCCCGATGCGCCACGCGCGCCGGAGCTCGTCAAGCAGTACGTCCGCTATGGCGGCTCGCCACGCGGCGCACAGGCGCTTGTCCTGGCGGGCAAGATCCACGCCCTGCTCGACGGCCGATACAACGTCTCGGTCGACGACGTCCGCGCGGTGGCCCTGCCGGCGCTGCGCCACCGCGTGATCCGCAACTTCGAGGGAGAGGCAGAGGGCATCACCAGCGACGCGGTCGTGCGTGCGGTGCTCGACGCCGTGCCTGCGCCGTCGGTCGACTGATTCAATCGGGCGCATCTCCGGATATCGGACCGTGACCATGAACAGAGAGCTGCTGCCTTCAGCAGTCGATCCGACCGTCTTCGACGAGGCCTTCCTGCGCCAGCTCGAGCGGCTGATGCTGGTCACCCGGACGGCGGTTCACGGTGGCATGAAGGGCGTCCGGCGCAGTGTCAAGCGCGGCCAGTCGGTCGAGTTCACCGACTATCGCGACTACTCGCTCGGCGACGACCTGCGCGCGCTGGACTGGAACCTGTATGCCCGGCTGGAGCAGCTGTTCATCAAGCTGTTCATCGAGGAGGAGGACGTCAACGTCCACATCCTGCTCGATGCTTCGGCGTCGATGGATGGCGGCGCGCCGGACAAGATGCTGTTCGGCAAGCGCGCCGCGGCGGCGCTCGCCTACGTCGGCCTCGCCTCGTACGACCGGGTCAGCATGGCGGTGCTGCAGGGTCGGGTCGCGCGACGCTTCCCGTCCGTTCGCGGCACCGGCAGCATCTTCCAGGTGCTTGCCGACCTGTCGGCGGTCAAGCCTTCGCCGGGACCAACCGATCTTGCCGCGGCGGCACGCCACTACGCGGCACAGCTGACCCAGCGCGGGCCGCTCATCCTGATCAGCGACCTGTTCGATCCGAACGCCGAGCGCGCGATCAGCGAGCTGGCCAGCACGCGCTGCGAAGTCGCCGTGCTGCACACCCTGTCGCCGGACGAGCTCGACCCGCCGATCGAGGGCGACCTGCGCCTCGTCGATCGCGAGACCGGTGACGCGGTCAACGTCACTGCCGACCTGTACACGCTCGACGCCTACAAGGCACGTCTCGCCGAGTGGCAGGCACGTCTGGACGAGGCAAGCGCCAAGCGCCGCGTGGCCTACGTTCCGACCCCGACCAGCCTGCCGTTGAGCGACCTCGTCTTCGCCGAGCTGCGCCGCCGCCACGTGGTCGCGGCGTGACGCGCTCGAAGGCGGCCGGCTAGATGGGCTTTCTCGCCCCGCTGGCGCTGATCGGCCTGCTCGCCGTTCCGCTGATCATCGCCTTCTACATGCTGCGCCTGCGCCGGCCGGTGCGGTCGGTGAGCAGCACGTACCTGTGGCAGCAGCTGGTGCGCGACGTCGAGGCCAACGCGCCGTGGCAGAAGCTGAAGCGTTCGCTGCTCCTCCTGCTGCAGCTGCTGCTGGCCGTGCTGCTCGCGTTTGTCGTGGCGCGGCCGTTCTCCGAGCACACCGCCGGTTTGGCGCGCGACCTGGTGCTCGTCGTCGACGCCTCGGCCAGCATGTCGTCGACCGACGTTTTTCCCGACCGACTGACCGCCGCCAAGCGCGCCGCGATCGAGCAGATGGCCAACGTTCCCTCCGACGGCCGGGTGAGCGTCGTCGCAGCCGGTGAGACGGCACGCGTCATCGCCAACGAAGCAACCGACCGCGGCCGGATCGCGCGCGCGATCGAGTCGATCACCGCTTCGACATCAGCGTCCGACCTGACCGACGCCCTCAAGCTCGCCGGCGAGCTCGCCGAACGCGCGCGCGGCGCGGAGGTGCTCGTGGTCACCGACGACGCCGGCTCGACCGTGCCTGAGCTCGCGCTCGAAGTTCCGGTGCGCGTGCTGACCGTCGGCCGCGAGCGCGATAACCAGGCGATCGCGGCACTGGCCGTGCGCGCCGACCCGTCCGGCCTCAAGCGAACGCTGTTCACGAGCGTCGCCAACTACTCGTCGTCGATCGTCATGCGCCGCCTCCAGATCCTCGCCGACGGCATCCCGGTCACGGCACGCGACCTGGTTCTCGATCCGCTGACGCGGGCCGACGTGGTCATCGACGAGTTGCCGGCCGGCGCGCAGGTCGTCGAGGCGCGCCTTTCAGCGCCGGCCGAGTCGATCGAATCCGGCCCAACCGACTACCTGGCGCTCGATGACGCGGCGTGGGCGATCGTGCCGCCCGATCGATTGCGACGCGTGTTGCTCGTCGGGCCGGGCAACGTCTACCTCCAGAACGCGTTCTCGCTGCTGCCCAACGTGGAGCTGTACGGCGCAACGCCCGAGGAATACCCGACGACGACCGGCAAGGAGCTCTTCGATCTCGTCGTCTTCGACGGCTATCTGCCCGCTGAGCTGCCGCGCAAGCCGATCCTTGCCTTCGCGCCACCGCAGACGAGCGCGCTCGGCGTGGTCAACGGCACGCTCGACGAGTTCGGGATGGGCCAGCTGCCGACCGATGATCCGATCCTGCGCGGCGTCGACCTGACCCGGCTGCACATCGCCCGGACACAGGCGATCGACCTGCCCGACTGGGCACGGCCGGTCATCCCCGGCTCGGACGGTCCGCTGCTCTACGCCGGGCTGCGCGAGGGCGTGCCGACCGCGGTCTTCGCCTTCGACCTGCGCCAGAGCGACCTGCCGCTCCAGGTGGCCTGGCCGATCATGGTCTCCAACCTCGCCGGCGAGCTGCTCGGCCTGTCGGCGCAGACGCTCGATCCGTTGCCGCCCTCATCGCCGGTCGACATCCCGATCGCGCCCGACTCGCAGGGCGTGCGCGTGACGCTGCCCGACGGATCGGTCGAGATCATCCCGCCGGCGGCTACCGGCGCATCGTCGGTGACCTTCGTCTCGACCCGACAGCTGGGCGTCTACCGGGCCGAGGTGATCTCGCCACCGACCCCGAGCGCGTCGCCCGGCGCCTCGCCCACCCCATCCCCGACTGTTTCGCCCACGCCCGACCCGAGCGCCTCGCCGGGTGTCGCCACGACCGACGAGCCGCTGCTCTTCGCGGTCGACCTGTTCAGCCCCGACGAGTCGAACATCCGGCCCGGCGACGGGGCGCGGATCGGATCGCTGGGCACAAATACGCCGACCGATCCGGCCGCTGCCGGAACGGCACGCGACGAGTTCTGGCCGCTGCTGGTCGCGCTGACGCTGCTCTTCCTGGTCGTCGAGTGGCTCGTCTACGAGCGTGACGGCGCGCGGCGCATCGCCAACAGCATCAAGCGCGCCAACCCGTTTGCCGCGCGCCGCGCCGGCCGGCCCGGGAGACCCGCGTGAACCTGCCGTTCAGCGTCAGCCGGCCGGAGCTGCTGATCGTCGGTCTGCTGCTGCTCGTCGTCACGCATCGGCCTCAGCCTCGCCGCGCGGCATCATCTGGGCAAGGGCCGGCGGCGCGTCTCGCTCGTGCTGCGCGCCGTCATCCTCTCGTCGCTCGTGCTGGCGCTCGCCGGCTTCCAGATCAACTGGGCAGTCGACCGGCTGACAACGGTCTTCGTCGTCGACCTGTCCGACAGCGTCGGCACTGCCGGCCGCGAATCGGCGCTCGCGTTCGTGCGCGAGTCGCTCGAGGAGCGGCCCGACGGCGACAAGGCGGCCGTCGTCGCCTTCGGCGGCGAGGCACTCGTCGAGCGCCTGCCGGCCGAGCTCGAGGAGCTCGACCGATTCGCGTCCGTGCCGGCCACGTCCGCGACGGACGTCGGCGGCGCGCTGCGCCTCGCCGCCGCGCTCTTCCCGGACGAGACCCAGAAGCGGATCGTGCTCGTCAGCGACGGCAACGACACCACCGGCCGCGGCCAATCGGAGGCATCGCTGGCCAGCGCGCGCGGCGTCCAGATCGAGACCTTCGTGGTTGGCCTCGGCGCCGCCGACGAGGTGATCGTCCAGCGCGTCCACTCACCGGCCACCGCGCGCGTCGGCGAGGACATCGAGATCGAGGTCACGGTCAGCTCGACCGTCGCCCAGACGGCGACGGTGCGACTCTTCGGCGACGGGACGCAGATCGGCGTCCAGACCGTCAACCTGACGCCGGGCATGAACCGCGTCGTGTTCTCGACGCGTGCCACCGAAGCCGGCTTCCACACCTTCCGCGCCGTGGTCGAGGCGCCGAACGACACGTTCGCCGCCAACAACCGGGGCGACTCGCACACGATCGTCAAGGGCGACCCACGGACGCTGATCATTGCCGGCACACCGGAGGCCGGAGCGAACCTGAGCGCCGCGCTCGAGGCCGAGAACCAGGACGTGACCGTCGTCACGCCGGAGCAGTCGCCGACCGACCTGACCGGCCTGGCCTCATTCGACTCGGTCGTGCTGGCCGACGTCGCCGCCCCGCGGCTGGGCACTGAGCGGATGATCGCGCTGCAGGTTTTCGCTCGCGACCTGGGCCGTGGGCTGGTGATGATCGGCGGCCCGAGCTCGTACGGCGCCGGCGGCTACAAGCGCACGCCACTCGAGGAAGCGCTGCCGGTCGACATGGACGTGCGCGATCGAGAGCGCCAGCCGGACATCGCGCTGGTGGTCGTGATCGACCAGTCGGGCTCGATGGACGCCTGTCACTGCAACACCGCCAACCGCGACAACGGCGTCGCGATCAGCGGCGTGCCCAAGGTCGACATCGGCAAGGAGGCGATCCTGCGCGCCGTTTCGGCGCTGACCGAGCGCGACGAGTTCGGCGTCGTCTCCTTCAACGAGAACGCCAACTGGGTCATCCGCACCGCGCCGCTGGCGAACGTCGGTGACGTTGAATCGCAGATCGCCGGCATCCACGCCGAGGGCCAGACCAACATCTTCGCCGGGCTGTCCGAGGCGGTCGCGTCGCTCGAGGGCGTGTCGCGCCACGCGCCGCCACATCGTGCTCTTCACCGACGGCTGGTCGAGCAGCGGCGAGTACGACGACCTGATCCGGCGCATGGGCGCCGCCGGCATCACGCTCTCCACCGTCGGCGCCGGCGGTGGCGGCGCGAACGACTTCCTGTCCGAGCTCGCCCGCCAGGGCGGCGGCCGCTACTACGCGGCGACCAATCCGGCATCGATCCCCGACATCTTCCTGAAGGAGACGCAGCAGGTCTCCGGCCAGCAGATCGTCGAGGAGGACTTCTTCCCGATCCTGACCTCGTCGTCACCCATCCTGCGCGGGCTCGAGGAAGGTCTGCCCCAGCTGCGCGGCTACAACGGGACGACAGCCAAGGCCGCCGCGCAGACCGTGCTCGTCTCGTCGCGCGACGATCCGGTCCTTGCCCAGTGGCAGTACGGCCTCGGCCGGTCCGTCGCCTGGACGAGCGACGCGCAGGGACGCTGGGCGGCCCCGTGGGTCGGCTGGACCGGCTTCAACCAGTTCTTCTCGCAGCTCGTTTCGTGGACGTTCCCGGGCGAGGAGTCGGGCGGCATGGAGGCGGAGTTCGTCACCGACGGCGACCAGACCCGGCTGCGACTGCGCTCGGCCGAGTCGGACGGCACGCCGCGCAACTTCTACGACACGCAGGTCAATATCACCGACCCGTCGCTCGACCTGCTTGAGGGTCTCGGCCTGAACCAGGTGGCGCCCGGCGTCTATGAGACCGATCTGGGGACGCTGACGCCGGGCGCCTACGCGCTTCGCTTCGTGCAGACCAAGCCCGGTGAGACGCCACTGGCCCGAACCGTGATGCTCGTCGCCCCGACACCGGCCGAATACAGGCTCCTGGGCACCAACGAGCGGCTGCTCGCTTCGTTGCGCGGCGCGACAGGCGGCCGCGAGATCACGGAAGGCGCCGACGCGTGGCGCCACGACCTCGGCACGACGACCGCATCGACCGAGATGCTGCCCTGGCTGCTGCTGCTCGCGCTGCTGCTCTGGCCGCTCGACGTGGCAATTCGACGCGTGTCGGTGTCGCGCGGCGACCTTGCCCTGGCGCGTTCGTGGAGCGGCGCGCGATGGCGAACGTGGCGCGGTCCTGCGCGACGGCCGGAGCAGGTCGGCGAGATGCTCGCCGCGAAGAGCCGCGCCGGAGGCGCGACCGCGCGCGCTGCACTCACACGACCGGCAACGACCACAGAAGCGTCCGCAGTCGCCAGCCGGCCAAGTCCGCGTCGACGGTCGCGTCGGCCAAGCAGGAAGCGCCGGCGGCTCAGGCTCCGCTTGTAGAGCCCTCCCCGGCCACGACCTCGGAGGCGCCGGAGGCCCCTCCAGCGAGCACCGACACGCTGGCTCGCCTGCGCGAGGCCAAGCGACGCGCTCGGGACGGGCGCTGAGACGTCAATCGGGCCGAAGGCGAGCGCGGCCAAAAGCTGTCCCGTGGCTACCATTCAGTCGTGGCCGATACGTTCCTGACCGACACGAGAGCACTTCTCGCGCGCACTCCGAAGAGTGTTGAGTGACCTGCTCGAGGGAATGCCCGCCACCTGGCTGGCGGGCCGCGACACGCCGGAGGGATGGCAGCCGCGCGACGTGGTCGGCCACCTGATCTCGGCCGAGATCGACGACTGGATGCCCCGGGCAAGGCGGATCCTGGAGCATGGGACCGACCTGCCGTTCGACTCCTTCGACCGCTTCTCGATGCTCGAACGCGACGTCGACGTGCCGCTCGATGAGCTGCTCGACCGCTTCGAGCAGCTGCGCGCGGCGAGCCTCGAGGCGTTCGACGCGGAGTTCACGGACGACGACCTCGACCGTCTGGGGCGCCATCCGAGCCTGGGTGAGGTAACGCTCCGTCAGCACCTGGCCACGTGGGCCGTGCATGACCTCGACCACACCTCGCAGGTCTTTGCCGGCATGAGCGCCGCATACGACGCGGAGGTCGGGCCGTGGAAGGCCTACCTCGGCATCCTGCTGCGCCGCGAGGACCCCAGCGCCGTTCCGGGATGACCGCCAGACCCAGGATCGATACCGCCGAAAGACGTCGCCGGATCGCGGTCCGTCATCACCTGGCGCCGGCATGCCGGGGATCGGACGTTGCAGCAGTCGCCGGCGAGCTGGTCGGCCTGCACGCGAGCGATCCAACGTCGGTCTACATCGGTGCCTTCGCTCGAGTGAAGGGAGTCCAGTCGGCTGATCTTGCGCGCGTGCTGTACGACGAGCGAACGCTGCTCAAGGTCCTGGGCATGCGCCGAACGATGTTCGCGACGACCGTCGAGATCGCCGGGATCATCACCTCGGCAGTGACGCGCACGATCGTCGCCGGTGAACGAAAGCGGCTGCTCCAATGGCTGGCCGATGCAGACGTCGCGCCCGACGTCCAGGCGTGGCTCGACGAGGTCGAGGCGCAGACGGTCGCGGCACTCGACGAGCTCGGCTCGGCTACGGCGACCGAGCTGACCAAGCGCGTGCCCGGCTTGCGCGTCCAGATCGCGTTCGGCGCTGGCAAGAAGTGGGCCGGCAAGGTGGGCGTCTCGACGCGCATGCTCTTCCTGCTCGCGGGCGAGGCGCGCATCATCCGCGGCCGCCCGCGCGGGACGTGGGTGAGCAGCATGTACGAGTGGGCGCCGATGGATCGTTGGGTGCCCGGCGGATTGGTCGAGCCGCCTACTCAGGACGCACAGGCGGAGCTTGCCCGGAGATGGCTGCGCGCCTTCGGCCCGGGCACGCAACGCGACGTCCAGTGGTGGACAGGGTGGACCGTGGCGATCACCCGGCGCGCCCTCGCCGATGTCGGCGCCGTAGAGGTCGATCTCGACGAAGGCACCGGCTTCGCGCTTCCATCGGACGTGGCTTCAACACCCGACGTGGGACCGTGGATCGCGCTGGTGCCTTCGCTCGACACGACGACGATGGCCTGGAAGGAGCGCGACTGGTACCTCGGCGCTCATGTCGGTCGGCTGTTCGACACCATCGGCAACGCCGGTCCGACAATCTGGGTCGACGGGCACGTCGTCGGCGGTTGGGCAGTGCGCAAGAACGGCGAGATCGCGTATCGGCTGCTCGAGGACGTGGGTCGTGAGGCCGAGCACGCGATCGGCGCGGAGGCATCACGACTCAGGGAGTGGCTCGCTGACTCACGTGTAATCCCTCGCTTCCGAACACCACTCGAGCTGGAGTTGACTTGAGAACCAAGCGCGCCGTGATGCTGCTCGTTGCGAGCTTCCTGTTTGCCGCTTGTGGTGGCACCACGCCGACGCCATCGCCGGGCAACATGGACGATGTCATCGCCAACCTGGTCTTGCAGGGCGTGACGGTGCACCGGCTGACGAGTGGCGACGCGGGCTGTCCTACGACCGCCGGCGGCAGCGTGCACGACAACGCTGTCTATCTCGAGGTCGCGATCGGCAGCCAGAGCGCGCTGCACCGCATCCACCTGCTGCGCTGGCGCCGGCCGGCCGATTTCGAAGCCGGCAAGGCCGCCTTCGACCAGTGCGTGGAGGAGTACCGGGCACGCAACCCCGGCGTCGAGGTGAGCACGCTCGAGGCCGCGCCGTGGCGAGCCTACGGCCCGGGCTGGAACGAGATGCTCCGCTCGATCCTCGAAGCTGCCCTGCGCGCCACTGGCGGCGGCTGACCTATCGCCGCGGACAGCGGCCTACGAGGTCGGGAGCTCAGCCTGCGGCGTGTATACCCAGAAAAGCTTGAGTGGCTCGGCTCCCGTGTTCCGATGCTGGTGGTGGACACCTTTCGGCACCCACATCGCGTCGCCGGTCTCGAACTCGGCCTCCTCGTCCTCGGACACGAGCGTCCCGGAGCCAGCCAGGACCAGGTTGATCTCCTCGGATTCGGTGTGCACGTGGTAGGAGCTCGACTCGCCCGGCTCGAAGACCGTGATTCCGGCCATGAATTCCTCCGAGCCGACCTGAGGCGACACGAAACGAAAGACCTTCCGACGGAAGCCCGGATCGTCGAGCCCGATCCAGATCTGCTCCCCGTCGCGGAAGGGCTTGATCAGCCGCACCTTCACTTGATCAGCCGACCTTGCATTCGAAAGCTCCATTCACTCGTCGTCGGTTATGCGTCTTCGGGCACCGGTGCGCCGTCGTACAACGCAGCGGTCGGATCGATCATGCGCATCGGTCGTTCACGCGTTCGCTCCTCCACCGCGTGCGCGGCGAGGCCGAAGCTTCTCGAGATCGCGAACAGGAAGTCGCCGTACTCGGGGTCGAGTCGCAGCACGGTCAGTGCCACGGCCAGGGCGCCGTCGATGTTGACCGCCACCGGGCGACCCACGTGAGTGGCGACGCTTGCAGCCAGGGCGCGCACGGCCGCGGCATGGCGGCCGTCGGATTGGTCCTCTGCAAGCTTCAGCAGCCGCTCGGCGCGGAGGTCCTGCTCGTGCCAGCGATGCCCTACGCCGGGTAGCCTCCGCCCGGCCCCGCGTTCGGACGCGAACGTCTCGTCGGCCCAGAGCTGCACGTCAGCCGGCGCCGGGGCGTCGACGATCAGCCGCATGGCACGCGTCACGACAGCTCCATGCAGCTCACCAAATGCGAGTATTCCGCCGGCCAGGGCGCTCATCGGCATCGCTCGAGTGGACGCGATCGTTCGCGTTACCAGGGCTGACGGTGAAAGTGGACCGTGGTCGATGGCAGCGACCATGCAGGCGCCCAGAAGATCGGCCTCGGCCGGCGTTGGGGTATCCCCTCTCCACAGGCGCAGCACCATCGCCGGAAACGATTCGCGGCCGATTGCCTCGTCCAGCGCGACGCCCCGTACGAACACTCGCCGGGAAGTTGTCGCGGTTATCGCCGTCGACCACGAGGCCGCGTCGGCCGCCAGGCCGGCACTGGCACCCTGATGCGCCCTCGTTCGGTTATCCGGCTGGTCCCCGCTCATCGTGCCGCTTGATAGATGCGCTCGATGTCCCACTCCCCGGGAGTCGCCACGGGGGTGTTGCGCATCGGCACGTCAAGGACGGTAGGGCGACGCGAGGCGCAGGCATCGCGAATCTGGGTTTCCAATTCGGCCGCATCAGTGACCGTCACGCCCTCGGCTCCGCAGGCTCGGGCCAGGGCGGCGTAGTCCGGCGAATAGGACTCGCCATCGGCCTCGAACTCACATCCATAGCCGGTTCCGTAGTGTTTGCGTTCGAGGCCGGCGATGGTGCCGAAGGCGCGGTTGTTCATCACCACCCAAACGACCGGCGCGCCCATCTCGACGGCCGTCGCCACGACACTCAGGTTCGAGCTGAACGCGCCATCGCCGACCAATGCGACGACCGGTCGATCGGTGCCCGTCGCGGCCACGCCGAGAGCGGCGGCCGGCCCGAAGCCCATCGTCGAGAAGCCGCCCGGCGTCAGGAACGAGTCGCAGGTATCGACCGGGTACTGCTGGCCGACGCCATTCTTGTTCCAGCCGACATCGGTGACGAGAATCGCGTCCGGAGCCGCGCGTCGCAGATCGGCCAGGATCCGCTCGGGCAACAGCGGGAACTCGTCGGACACTGCGTTCGCGCTGCTGGGAGCGAGGAAGCGATCGCGCTCGGCCTTCAGCGCTTGCCAGTCGTAGCCGCGCTCGGTAGTCGCCTGGCCGTAGGCCGCGGTGATGGCATCGAGGGCGAGTGCCGCGTCCGCAGTCGCGGCGATGTGCGTTGGATAGTTGCGGCCCGGCTCGTGCGGATCGATATCGACGTGGATGAGGCGCGTCGGTGGGATCGAGAAGGTGACGCCCGGCTCCCAGCTGCTGCTATCGGTCTCGGGGAAACGCGTCCCGACGGCGAGGATCACGTCAGCGGTAGAAGCCAGGCGGTTGGCGGCCGGTGACCCCCAGAAGCCGATCATGCCCAGCAGCTGCGGATGATCGGGCGGCAGGATGCCGGTCCCCATCAGGGTGTGCAGCACGGGCAGCCCGGCGCACTCCGCGAGTCGGCGGACCTCAGCCGCCGCCCTGCGCGTCCCGCCCCCGGCCAGGAGCACGGGCTGGCTGGCCGAGCGGAGCTGTTCCGCGATGGCGTCGGCGGTCGCGGCGCTGAGCGTTGGACGCTCAACCGGTGACGGCGGAACCACTTTCGCCTCGAGTGGCTCGGCGAGGATGTCCATGGGCACCGACACCAGCACCGGGCCCGGTCGACCGGCCTGAGCGAGATCCCAGGCACGAGCCAGGATGCGCGGCATCTGGTCCGCGCGGCGCACGCGCCAGGCACGCTTGACGAACGGTTCGTAGACCGAGATCTGGTCCGCGTCAGTGCGCTGATTGAACTCCTGGTGCGGCCCTCGGCCCTCGTAGTAGGAGGGCACGTCGCCGGCGATCACCAGCAGCGGCATCGAGTCGAATGCCGCCGTCGCGATACCAGTCGTTGCGTTCGTGACGCCCGGTCCAACGTGAAGCAGCACAACGCCCGGCTTCCCCGTTGCGCGAGCGAACCCATCAGCGGCATGCGCGGCAACCTGCTCGTGACGGGTCGTGGTGAAGCGCGGCGCTCCGTTTCGCTCGAAAGCGGCAAGGAGCGAGATGTTGGTGTGACCACAGATGCCGAAGAGCTGCTCGACGCCGCGATCGACGAGGAAGTGCGCGATGTGGTCGGCAACTGTCGATCGGTCCGTCACAGCGTGGCCCTCAGCACCGCTCGTATACCTCCCAGCGCTTGCATCTCGACGAACACCGTTTCCACATATCGGACTACCGGAGTCCGTAGGTCAGGAACGTAATCCGCCACGATCCACCATGTCAAGGGCGCGGACTGAAGCCTTGACACCGTTGCCGGATGCATCCTACGCTCCCAGTTCGTTTCCGTAATCCGGGTTGTCCGGTTCGGAATAGTGGAAACGTCGAGCAACCGGAGACACGAATGGCTACGCGGCCGATCACACCCGAGGAGACAGCACACGTCGACGAGCTGGTCGCGCGTGGGCGTTCCGCGCTGGCAGCCTTCGAGGGCGCGACACAGCAGGATGTCGACCGACTGTGTCAGGCCGTGGCCTGGTCGGTCGCCAACGAGAAGACCTTCGAGCGACTCGCCCAGCTGGGAGTCGAGGAGAGTGGCATCGGCGATCCCGTGAGCCGGGTTGGGAAGCGGTTCAAGGTGATGGGCATCCTGCGTGACGTCCTGCGCCAGAAGAGCGTCGGCGTGATCGAAGAGCTGCCCGACCGGGGGATCGTGAAGTACGCCAAGCCGGTCGGTCTGGTTGCGTCGCTCGTGCCGACCACGAATCCGGAGCTGACTCCACCGGGCGTGGGACTTTTCGTGATCAAGTGCCGCGACGCGGTCATCTTCTCGCCCCATCCGCGGAGCAAGCGCACGACAAGGGAAACCGTCGAGATCATGCGCCGCGCACTCGCCCGCGAGGGCGCGCCCGAGGACCTGCTGCAGTGCCTCGACCGACCGAGCATCCCGGCCGCCCAATACCTGATGACGCGGGCCGACCTGGTCCAGGCAACCGGCGGTCGCGACATGGTCCGAGCGGCTTACAGCTCGGGCGTGCCGGCCTACGGCGTTGGAGCCGGTAACTCGACGATGGTCATCGATGAGACCGCGGACGTGGCCGAGGCGGCACGCAACACGCGGCTGAGCAAGACATCGGACTTCGGATCCGGCTGCTCAGCCGACGGCAACCTCATTGTCGAAACCACCATCTACGACGCGTTGCGCGACTGTCTGATCGAGGAAGGTGGCTATGTCGTCGCCGGCGAAGAACACGAGCGGCTCAGATCGACCATGTGGGACGACGAGGGTCACCGCACTCCGGACACGATCGCCATTTCGGCCCAGGGTCTTGCCGCCCGAGCGGGCTTCACGATTCCAGACGATCGTCGCTTCCTGATCGCGGAAGAGACCGAGATCGGCAAACACAACGTCTTCAGCTCCGAGAAGCTGTCGGTCGTCCTGTCGATGTTCCGCTACTCGGGTTTCGAGGACGCCCTGGGCATGGTCCGCGCGATCTTCGAGGTCGGCGGCAAGGGCCATTCGTGCGGCATCTATTCGTTCGACGACGATCACGTTGACGCGCTCGCCCGAGTGGCGCCGGTGAGCCGGATCATGGTCCGCCAGCCGCAATCGAAGGCGAACGCGGGAGCGTTCAACAACGGCATGCCGATGACCTCGAGCCTCGGCTGCGGGACGTGGGGCGGCAACATCACGTCCGAGAACATCCACTTGAAGCACTACATGAACGTCACCTGGGTCAGCCGACCGATAGCCGAAGACCGTCCCACCGAGCAGGAGCTCTTCGGCACGTTCTACGGCACGCCGACCGATTAGGCCGCGGAGGCCAACGACTGATGTCGGTACTCGCGAAATCCGCCCGAATCCTGGACCTTGTCGCCGATTCGGAAGGTGACCGGACGCTGACTTCGATCGCCAGCGCGCTCGGTCAGCCACGGTCGTCGATCCACCGGCTGCTGTCGGAGCTGGTAGAGCTGGGGTTGCTGCTCCGCGTCGGCGCCAACGCGTACGCGCCCGGACCGCGCCTGGCCCGCTGGGGACAGGCAGCGGAAGGAGTCGACCAGATCATCAGGATCTCCGAGCCGACGATGATCCGGCTGCGCGACGCGATCGGCGAGAGCGTTCACCTGTACGTACGCCAGCGGGACGCCCGTGTCTGCGTCGCCGCCGTTGACGGCACCTACGAGCTGCGCCACTTCACTGAGGTCGGCAAGCCCATGCCGCTTTCGGTTGGCGCGTCAGGGAAGCTGCTCCTTGCCTTCGCCGGCTCGGCCATCCAGCGCCAGGAGCTGCGCAGGATCGCCGCCAAGCCGCTGACGCCTCGCGCGCTCGGCCTCGAGGACCTGCAGGCTCAGCTCGAGGAAATCGCCGCGTCCGATTGGAGCACCTCATTCGGTGAGCGCGAAGAGGGCCTCGCCGCGGCGGCAGTTCCGGTCCGCAACCATTCTGCCGAGGTCGTGGCCGCCCTGTCCGTCTCCGGCCCAACTGCGCGCCTGACGGTCGATCAGTTCGACGCCATCGCTCCGCAACTCAAGGAAGCCGGCGCCCAGATCAGCAGGACGCTCGGCTGGGCGCCAGCTACCTGACGCCGCTCAGCCGCGCCTCAGCAACCTGCTGATCTCCGCGGCGGCGGCCTCGAGCGGCGCGCGCATCTCGGCGAACCGGGATTGAGGCAGGCGTGTCGTAGGCGCCGAGACGGACACCGCCGCCACCACTCGGTCACGCGAGTCGACGATGGCAGTTGCCGCGGCGGACACCCCCTCCTCGCGCTCGCCAACAGAGGTGGCCCAGCGATCCTTCCGGATCGCCTCGAGCTGTTCGCCCAGCTCCTGGCCCGGCGCGTTGGGCAGCCGATCGCGATCAGTCGCGGCGCGCGCAAGCTCCTCACTCTGAATCTGGTCATCAGCAAACGCCAGCAGAAGCTTGCCCGCCGCGCCGACCCGCAGCGGCAGCGGATGGCCGAGCTGGATGAATGGCCGCAGCTCGTGACGGCCCTCGACGGCGGCGATGCAGATCCGCTTGTCGTGCTCGCGGACGTAGAGGTGAATGCTCTCGCCGAGCTCGTCGCGCAGGCGGCGCATGGGCTGGTCGGCGATCGCGCGCATGTCGAACGTGTCGGCCGCCGCTTCGCCCCAGTACAGCAGCCGCGGACCGAGCGAGTAGCGCCCGTCCTCTGTCCGTCTGACGATGCCCAGCGAGGCCAGCTCCGCCAACAGGTGATGAGTCGATGACTTGGGCGTGCCCAACACCGAGCGCACGTAGGCAAGCGTCACCGGCTCTCCGGCGCGCCCGAGAGCATCGATGAGGTCGCTGGCTTTCTCGAGAACGGACATGCGGCGCTAGCGACTGTGCCTGCGACGAGTCATAGGCCGAGGAACTCCGGGAGCCAGAGTGTCAGGGCCGGCACATAGGTGATCAGCGCCAGCGCCACCAGGAGCGCCGGGAGGAAATAGGCCACTCCCTTGAAGACCCGTTCGACGGGAATTCCGGTCACCGAGCTGAGCACGAATGCCACTCCGCCCATCGGTGGCGTCAGCAGGCCGATCATCAGGTTGAAGATAACGATCGACCCGAACTGCAGCGGGTCGATCCCGAACTCGACGGCCACCGGCAGCAGGATCGGGGTGATGATGAGCAGGGCGGAAGTCGGCTCGAGAATCATTCCCAGGACCAGCAGCAGGACGTTGATCAACAGCAGGAATACGAGCGGGTTGTCGGTGAACCCGAGAAGCGCCTCGGCCACGTTCTGGGGAACCTGCTCGCGCGCCAGGATCCAGCTGAGCAGCGCCGAGGCACCGATGATGAGCATGATCTGTGCCGTGATCGAGGCCGTGTCGCGAAATATCAGGACCATCTGACGCATCCGAACGGTCCTGTAGGCGAGGGCGAGCAGGAGCATGTACAGCGCGCCGATGGCCGCGGCTTCGGTCGGTGTGAACCAACCCCCGAGGATGCCGCCAAGGATGAGCACCGGAGCGCCCATCGGAGGCAATGCCCTGACAAAAGCACGCCGAACGGCGGCCCAGTCGCGCGGCTCGCCGACGAGGCCGGTCCGCTTGCGGGCCCAGAACCAGACCGTGAGCGTCAACGCGACGGTCATCAGAATCGCCGGGATTACGGCCGCCGCAAATAGAGCTCCGGTGGATACAAGCGCGACCGACGCAAAGACGACCGCCGGGATGCTCGGCGGCATGATCGGGCTGATGAGCGCAGAGCTCGCGCTGAGCCCGACCGAGAACTCCGCCGGGTAGCCCTTCTTGCGCATGTGACCGACTTCGATCGCACCGATGCCGGCCGCGTCGGCCAGCGCGGCGCCACTCATCCACGAAAAGCCGAGGCTGACGCCGATGTTCACGTAGGCCAGTCCGGCACGAAGCCCGCCGAGCAGGAGGACTGCAAAGTCATACAGCCGGTCGGCCATCTCGGTTCGAGTGGCAACGATGCCGACGAGGATGAACAACGGCACTGCCAGCAGTGGCCAGCTGTTGATACCACCGATGACCAGGCGAACGGCCAAGCCGAGCGAGTAGTCATGGGTGACCAGGTAGAGGATGCTCGGCCCGATGATCGCGAACGCCATCGGGACACGCAGCAGGAACAGAAGCAGGATGGCGATGAGAAGGAGCTCGAGGCTCATACCGGCTTGCGCCCAGCCACTATTTCGGGAACGTCCCTGACCGCGATCGTGACCACGGCACGGATCGCCGTCGATAAGAAGCCAAAGAGCACGACGGCGTATACGACGATCAGCGGAACCTCAGCTTCTGCCGTCACCTGGCCGCGGTCGGTCGCAATCAGGTCCCAGGTCGCGTAAGCCATCCCGAGACAGGTAAGCAGTACGACGACGCTGGCCAGCAGCTGCACTACCCCAAGCACACGGACCGGCAGGAAGTAGTCCACGACGTGGATGGCGATGTGGCGGTCGTGGGCCATCAGGTAGCCGGCCAGCACGAAGGTCAGCCAAACCATCGACAGCCGGGCGAGCTCACCCGTTGGCGGGATGCCCGCGTTCGGAACGTAGCGCTGCCCGACCTGGATCAGCACCATGACCAGGATGGCCAGCAGTAGCAGCGCTCCGATCGTCTGCTCGAGCAGGCTCAGTCCGTGAAGCGCGGTCCGCAGCGGACCGCGAGCCGGCAGGATCTCGGGCGGTTCCTGCTCCGCGAGGTCGGCGGCCTGTTCGGGTAGATCGGCTACCTCGGCGCCGGCGTCGTACGGCAGCGGACTGGGTGTCTGGACCTTGTCGTCAGGCACCGTGAACCATGTGCATCACCACGCAGCGTAACCGTGGGGTTGGCGCAGAGTGCCGGCCCACCGGGGCCGGCACTCTGAAGGAGGAGGAGCTGCTACTCGACCAAGGATCGGATGCCGTCCAGCACCTCGATCTGCTCGGGGGTGAACTCGCCGCGCAGGAAAGGCTCCGCCTTGGCGCGGAAGGCTTCCCGATCGACGTCCTCGACGATCTCGATGGTGTCGTTTGCACGCCATTCGTCGAGAATCTCGGTTTCGATCTCGGTCACGCACTCGGGCTCCGTCGACCATCGCCGTCGCGACGGCGTCGCTGAGCGCTGTCTGCTGCGCCTCGTCCAGCTCGTCCCAGAATGGTCCGACGACCACCAGGTTGGAGCTGAGCTGGTGACTCGACATGCTCACGACGTCCTGCACTTCGGTCAGGTTGTTGGTCTGGATGTTGACGAGCGGGTTTTCCTGACCGTCAACGGTCCCCTGCTGCAGGGCGAGGAAGAGCTCCTCGAACGGGACCGCGACAGCTTCGGCGCCCATCGCCTCGGCGTTGAGCAGGAAGGTCGGCGACCCCGGGAAGCGCATCCTGAGACCCTCGAGGTCCTCGGGGGTACGGATCGGCACGTTGGCCGTGAACTGCCGGGCGCCGGTGTTCCAGCCACCGAGGATGGTCACGCCAGTTGCGTCGTAGAACCCTTGCTTGAGCGCATCTGAGGCTTCGCCCGACAGGTAGTCGTACATGTGCTGGCTGTCGTCGAAGACGAAGGCGCCGTCGACCGCGCTGATCGGCTCGTAGATCGCAGCGAGCGCTGATGCGCCCTGGATGTCGATGTCGATGTCGCCTGCCTGCACGGAAAGGATCCGGTCTGCGTCGGGGCCGAGCTGACTACCGCCGTAGAGCTCGATGGTCAGGCCGACGTCGGCCGCAGCCACCTCGTCGGCGATGATCTGGGCTCCGCACCGAACCGCCGGGTGCTCATCCACGTAGCTGTGCGCCAGCGTGAGCACGCCTTCCTGGCGGGGAGGAATCGTCGGGCCGGGGGTCGCGGTCGGCTCGGCGGCAGAAGCTGTGGGCTCGCCGCCAGTCGCCGACGGCGCCGCAGTCGTTGCCGCGCTCGGTGACGGTGCGCTGGTCGTTGCCGCCGGCCCGCTGGAACAGGCGGCCAGGATCAGCGCGACGATAGTCAGGATCACTGCCCGTGGTCGTTGGTTCATGGTTTCTCCTCGCTCAAACCCACGCCGCTGGTCGCGGCGCTCCCATGGCTTGGGTCAGCCAACAAACTCGCTCGCCCGTGCCGGTTGAGGCACCGGCCTGAGGCGTCATCCAGACGCGCGATGTTGTGCCCTAAGCCCTCCTTCCGAACCTGCCGACGGTCCGAGTCTGACACCCGTCGTTCGGACTCATGAGACTGTGTCCCAAATAGTTGGACAGCATCGCGGCAAGTGTACGGGACACGTCAAGCGTTGGGAGCGTCCTTTTCGCGCCCTCGACATCGCCGCATGTTCAAGGTCAGCGGCAGCGACCCTGACCCACGTCTTGCCGGGCAGTTGAGGTGCCGCTTCGAACGCGCTGCTGCACATCGTCGAGCGCAAATTCGTGCGCGACGATCCGGCCGGGATCGAGCTTCGCGCTGCTCACCAGCTCGATCGTGTGTTGGAAGTCTGTCGGGTGGTCGTACGTCAGCGATCCGCGCAGCTCGAGCTGGCGGCGCACCAGCGTGCGTGCCGCCAGGCCGAGCGGCCGGTCATCGAGGCCCAGCACCAGGATCGTCGCGCCCGGAGCGCTCGGCGCCACCGCAGACTCGTTGGCCGCCGGTGAGCCGACGCTGTCGACCACGAGATCGAACTGCCGGTCGATCGGGTTCGGATCAGTCGCGCCCAAGCCGGCCGGCGAAGGCGAGCCGCTCTTCGTTCACGTCCAGCACATGAACCTCGATCGCCGCGCATCATCAGCGCGAGGCACATGAGCAGCCCCTGCGGGCCCGCGCCGACGACCAGAGCGGCACTCGGCAACTCACGCGACATGCCGGCGCAACGCGGCCTCGACGACGGTGAGTGGCTCAACGCACACGAGGGCCGCGGGCTCGAGACCGTCCACGCGCCATGCGAAGCGGCTCGGAACGACCAGTCGCTCGGCCAGCGCTCCGGGACGGTTCATGCCCACCGACAGCCGGTTCTCGCATGCCGACGTGAGGCCCCGCTGACACGGGCCGCAGCGGAAGCAGGCGAGGTTGGGCTCGACGACGACTGTCTCACCGATGCGCTCAGCAGGGACCCGCTCGCCCACGGCGACCACCTTCCCGAACGCCTCGTGGCCCATGATCCACGGCGTCGACGGCGTCGGCCACTTGCCACTGAAGACGCTCGCGTCCGACCCGCACAGACCCACTCCGCCGACCAGGATCTGCACGTCATCTGGGCCGATCGGCTCGTCGGGAACCTCGTCGACGATGACTCTCCCCGGCCCGACGAGCAACGCGGCCCTCATTGGGAACACGCTCCTGTCGAAGGAGCCGCCTCGGGTTGGCCACCATCATCTGGTCGATCTCCTCCTGCCGTACGCCGGCCGACCGAAGCCTCGGCAGCACGTTGGTCGCGATGTTGTCCATGCGCCACTTCGGAGCGGCGCGAGTCCGCCACGAAGGCGGCGTTACGTGACTGTAGAAAGCAGCGTCGTGCGAGATCACGATTCGATCCGCGTATCCGAGATGGATCAGCGACAGCAGCGTATCGATGCGACGCTCGTCGTCGAGCACGAACTCCATGCCAAAGCGGTCGAGACCAATCGTCGAGCCCGCGTCCATGAGCTCGCGCAGGTAGTCGATGTCGTCGGTGTCACCCGAGTGACCGATCACCAGCCGATCGAGTGGCGACGCCGTGTGCGCGAAAGAACTGCTGCTGCTCGAGCCCGTTGCGCGAGGCAGGGTGCGAGTGCGTCGTAACGCGCACGCCCGTCTGCCGGGCGGCGATCGCCGCGGCGATCATGACTCGCGACTCGTCGGGCGTGATGCCGTCGTCGCTGGACGTCACCTTCAGCATGCCCGCCTTGACGCCGCTGGTGCCTATCCCGTCCTCGATGTCGCGGATGAACAGGTCGATCAGCGGATCGGCTCGGACACGAGCCGGTCCGGCCCATGAAGCTGGAGGAACGGCGGCAAGACCGCAGCGCCGTACCAACCGGTTGAAGCGATGATCGTCACCGGAGCGCGGCGGGCAACTTCGCCGACCAGAGCGGGGTCGCGGCCCAGTCCGGGCACGGTCAGGTCAACGACCGTGTCGATGCCGAGGCGATGGAGCTCAGTGAGGCCTTCGACGGCGCGGTCGATCATGGCCGCGCGGTCCCACTCCTCGAACTCGATGCTCAGCTCGAGCTCCGGATTGCGGACGAAGATGTGCTCGTGCATCAACGTGACGCCGAGTCTCGGCTATTGGGCGTGGACCCAGGTACGTCTCGACGGTGCCGTCGTCGGTCACGCTTCTCCCAGGCGCCGCCGCACTGAATCCGTGTCCGCACCGAGAGCCCGCGCCAGCCCGGGCACGCTGCCCGGCGTTCGCGACAGCTTGGGAGTGACGCCGGGCACGAGCAGCGGACGCTCCAGCCGCTCGTCGCGAACCTCCACGATCATCTCGCGCGCGACGAACTGAGGGTCGTCGCAAATCTCGGCGATGCTGCTGATCCGACTGACCGGCACGCGATGAAGGCGCAGCGTGGCTACCACTTCATCGGCCGATCGATGGCTGGTCCACGACTCGATTGCGCGGTCGAGCTCGTCCGTGCGCCTGACTCTTTCCTCGTTGGCGTAGAGGGATTCGTCGTTCGCATACTCGGGTCGACCGATTGCCTCGAACAGTCGCTTGAAGAGGCCGGTGGTATTGGCCGCGATGCACACGACGGTGCCGTCCGCACAGGGATACGTGTTGGTCGGCCCGGAGTTGTGGGCGATGCCGCCGCTCCGCTCGCGCACCAGCCCGAGGTAGCGCGTACTCGGGAAGAATCCCTTCCAGCATCGCGAAAATCGAATCGGCGAGGGATACGTCAACGATCTGGCCGCGGCCGGATGAGCTTCGCTCGTGCAGAGCGATGAGCAGGCCGACGAGGGCATGCAGCGATGGGATCGAGTCGCCCAGGCTGAGACCCGTCCTGGCCGGTGGCCGATCCGGATCGCCGGTCACGTAGCGCATGCCTCCGGCTGCTTCGGCGATCGTTCCAAATCCCGGCTGGTCGCGCAGCGGTCCGTCCTGTCCGTAACCGGAAATGCGAACGACGATCAGCCGCGGGTTGGCTGCGATGAGGTCCGCCGGGTCGAGATTCCATTCCTCCAGCCGACCGGGCCGAAAGTTCTCGAGCAACACGTCGCTCTGCATCGCAAGCCTGCGGACGAAGTCCTGATCGCGGGAGTCGTGGAGGTCGGCACTTACCGACAGCTTGCCGCGCGACTGGACGAGGTGCCAGAGCGATTCCCCGCTGTCGCCTCGCTTGCCCCATTTGCGGAGCGGGTCGCCCGTGCCCGGCTGCTCGATCTTGATGACCTCTGCCCCGAAGTCGGCGAGGTAGCGCCCGGCAAAGGGTCCGGCGATCAATGTCGCGAGCTCCAGCACTCGCAGCCCGGACAGCGGGCCTCGTGGATCTTGCGGCTGCTGTTCCGTATTGCTGGACACGATTCCACCCTATTGGACAATTCGAGCACAGGTCAAGAGTCGGATCAGGCACTCCGGCGGCCGTGAGTCCGATCGGCTGGCGGCGCGGCTACGATGCGGCCGATGGAACTCGACCGGTGGCCCATCTTCGGCCGCGACGTAAGCGACGCCGCCTGGCGGCCAGGTGCAGGAGCGGCGACGGAGACTCGTCTTGGCCGCTTCATCCGGGCCTCGGGCGAGCAGAGCCTCGAATCACTCCAGCGCCACGCGGAGCGTGAGCCGGCCTGGTTCTGGGGTGCGGCTGCCGACGACCTCGGCCTTGCCTGGCAGCGACCGCCGAGCCAGGTGCTGGACCTCACCAGGGGCGTCGAGTGGTCACGCTGGTGGACCGGCGGCGCATTCAACTACGCATCGGCCGCGATCGATCCTCGAGCGGCCACGAACCCGGACGGCCCGGCCCTCAGCTGGGAGGGAGAGGACGGCGCGGTTCGGCGGCTGACCAACGCCGAGCTCCGCGAACAGGTCGATCGCGCGGCGCACATGCTGGCCGGTCTTGGCGTTAACGAGGGCGACCGCGTCGGCATCTTCATGCCGCTGCTGCCTGAGACGGTCATATCCGTTTTGGCGCTGGGCAAGTTAAAGGCGATCTACATCCCGATCTTCTCCGGATACGCGGCACCGGCGGTTGCGAGCAGGCTCAACGACGCCGGTGCCATCTTGCTTGTCACCGCCGACGGGACGCTCCGGCGCGGCACGCGAGTGCCGATGAAGGAAACCGCCGAAGCCGCCGTCGCACAGGCGCCGACGGTCAGCACCGTGCTCGTTGTCGGGCGGCTTGGCGGACAGTCGACCGGCAGAGGGCTGGGACGAATCGCGCGACCGCTGGTGGTCGGACGAGATGGATGCCGTGCCGGCCAATAGGCTGTTCGAGACGCCGGAAACGGATCCCGAGACGCCGTACATGATCATCTACACGTCGGGCACGACCGGCCGGCCGAAGGGGGCCGTCCACGTCCACGGCGGCTTCCCGATCAAGGGCGCGCAGGACCTGGCGCACTGCTTCGATCTCGGACCCGGCAGATCGTCTCTTCTGGTTCACCGACCTGGGCTGGATGATGGGTCCCTGGGCGATCAGCGGTGCACTGCTCCTCGGCGCCGAGCTGGTTCTCTACGAAGGTGCGCCCGACTACCCCTCCCCCGACCGACTCTGGGCGCTGGTGGCCCGCCACGCGGTGACCCATCTCGGCCTCTCACCGACGGTCATCCGCGCCTTGATGGCTCATGGCACGGAGCCGGTGCGCGGTCACGACATGAGCGCGCTGCGCGTGCTCGGATCGACCGGCGAGCCATGGAACCCGGAGTCATGGTGGTGGTTCTTCAATCACGTCGGCGGCGGCCGGCTGCCGCTCATCAACTACAGCGGCGGCACCGAGGTTAGCGGCGGCATCGTTTGCTGCAACCCTTTGACGCCCATCAAACCGTGCTCGTTCGGTGGCCCATCTGTGGGTGCCGCCGCCGATGTGATCGACGCGGCAGGCCGCTCCGTCCGCGGCGAGGTGGGCGAGCTGGCTCTTCGGCAGCCGCTGCCGGGCATGACGCGCGGCTTCTGGCAGGACCAGGAGCGCTACATCGAGACGTACTGGTCGCGCGTGCCGGGAACGTGGGTCCACGGCGACTGGGCGATGGTCGACGAAGACGGCTACTGGTTCATCCAGGGCCGATCCGACGACACGCTCAAGGTTGCCGGCAAGCGCGTCGGGCCGGCCGAGGTCGAGAGCGCGGCAGTGGCCCACAAAGCCGTGCTCGAAGCCGCGGCCGTGGGTGTGCCGCACGACGTCAAGGGCGAGACGATCGTGGTCTTCGTGCGCCTCCGGCCGGGTGAGACGGACGATCCAGACCTGCGCCGCTCGATCTCGGACAAGGTGGTCGAACAGATGGGCAAGGCGCTCCGGCCGGAAGCTGTTTACGTGGTTACGGACCTGCCCCGCACCCGTTCCGGCAAGGTGATGCGCCGCGTCGCGCGTGCCGCCTACCTCGGCACCGACCCGGGCGACCTGTCGGCGTTGGAGAACCCGTTGGCCGTGGAATCGATACGCAATGTGTCGCTCACGCGATAGTTAGACGGCTAGACGGCAGGTAGGCTTCGCGCCCATGGACGCGAGGGGGACCGAGTTCCGTGTGCTCGGCCCAGTCGAGCTCGTCCGCGATGGTTCGGACGTGCCGCTCGGCGGGCCGCGCCAAAAGGCGCTGCTTGCGCTATTGCTGATTGAGGCCGGTCGCAGCGTTGGCAGTGACAGGCTCATCGACGAGCTCTGGGCGGGAGAGCCGCCCGATGGTGCGACGACCACGCTGCGCAGCTACGTATCGCGCCTTCGCCAGGCGCTGGGTGAGAGTGCGCCGATTCTCGGCACGTCCACCGGCTATCGGCTCGACGTCGATGGGCATCGGATGGATGCGGCGGAATTCGAACGCCTGATCCGAGGCGCCGATGAGGAGCTCGCCGTCGGACGCCTGCGTGCAGCGCGGGACGGATTCGCCGAGGCGCTCACGCTGTGGCGCGGTCGTCCATTTGCCGACCTGGCCGACGATGGAGGACTGGCGGTCGAGGCGGACCGCCTCGAGGAGCTGCGTCTGCACGCGCTGGAGGAGCGCATTTCGGCCGACATCGAGCTGGGCAAATCGCCCGAGCTGACCGACGAGCTCGAGGCGCTCGTCAGACGACACCCCTACCGAGAGCGGTTGTGGCGCTCGCTGATGCTGGCGCTCTACCACTCCGGGCGCCAGGCGGATGCCCTGGGGACGTACCACCGAGCGCGCCAGATGCTCGACGAGCAGCTCGGCTTGGAGCCCGGTGACGACCTGCGCGCCCTGGAGGGCGCAATGTTGCGCGGCGAGGTCACGCCGATCGCCCGATCGGGCCGACATGACAATCTGCCCCTTGCGCTGACCACGTTCGTCGGCCGCGCTGCGGAGATTGCCGACATCCTGCGCCTGCTTGGCGCCGCTCGCATGGTGACGCTGACCGGTGTCGGAGGCGTCGGCAAGACTCGCCTGGCCATCGAGGCGGCACGCGCAGGCTCGGCGATCTCCGAGGATGGCGCGATCTTCGTTGACCTCGCGCCCGTTGCGGAGCCGTCGGGCGTCGTACGTGCGATCGCCCGGGCGCTCGACACGCGCGAGCAGGCCGGCGGGCGAGAGCTCGACCGGGTCGTGGCCCACCTCCGCCATACGCGGACGCTCCTGATCCTCGACAACTGCGAGCACCTCGTCGACGGCCGTAGTCGACGTGGTCGAGCCGCTCCTGCAGGGCAGCCCGGAGGCTCGCGTGCTGGCCACCAGCCGGTCGCCACTCGGGATCGTCGGCGAGATCGACTATCCCGTCTCCCCGCTGGAGGAGGACGACTCGATCAGTCTGCTGCTGGATCGGATGCGCGCCGCACGACCGAACGGCAACTTCGACTCCGAGCGCGATGCCGCCATGCGCATCTGCCGTGACCTCGACGGACTGCCACTCGCCCTCGAGCTTGCCGCGGCTCGCGCGAAGGTGCTGTCGGCGACCGAGATTGCCACCCGGCTCGACGACCGGTTCCGCTTTCTCGTCTCGTGGCGTCGCGTCGCATCCGCCCGCCACCAGACGCTCAAACAGGCGATCGACTGGAGCTTCGAGCTGCTGTCCGAGCCGGACCAGGATCTGTTCACCCGACTCTCCGCGTTTGCCGGCGGCTTCAGCCTCGAAGCCGCCACGATCTTTCTCGGCGGCGACGACGGGAAGGCGCTCGACTCGATCGATCGGCTGGTCGACGCGTCACTTGTCGTCGTTCAGTCAGCAGGCTCGGAAACCCGCTACCGGATGCTCGAGACCGTGCGTCAGTACGCGATGGCCCGGCTGGATGAGCGCGGCGCCTCGGGTGAGGCGCGCGACATTCATGCGGCCTATTTCCGTGCCCTCGCCGAGCGCGCCGAACCGAAGCTGTCGACCGGCGAGCAGGCGGACTGGTTTGCTCGACTCGATGCCGAACACGACAACCTGCTGGCCGCCCTTACGCGCGTTTCGGAGAAGGCCGGCGACGGTGAGTCGCTGCTGACGTTCGCGGTCGCCCTGACGCGCTTCTGGTACGTGCGCGGGTATCTCGGGGAAGCTCGCGAACAGCTTGAACGTGCACTCGAGGTCGCCGGCGACGCTCCAGCGACGCTGCGGCGACGGGGCCTGACGGCGGCGGCATCGATCGCCCTGTTGCAGGGTGACTACGCGGCCGCCACGCGGCTGGCCGAGACCAGCCTTGTCGCTGCCCGCCAGACGGGTGAGGACCGATTGGTGGCCAACGGCCTGAGTAACCTTGGTGCGATCGTGCTGGCCGCGGGAGACAGCAAACGGGCCGGCGCGCTGCTCCGTGAGGCGGTCAATCTGGCACGCGAAGTGGGTGATCGCCGGATCCTGGCGATGGCGCTGAACAACCTGGCCGACCACTCGCTCACGACATCCGACTACGAGCTCGCCGAGCCGCTCTTCGCGGAGAGCCTCAACCTGCTGCGCGAGCTCGGCGACACGACAAACGTCGCCCGATCACTGTTCAACCTCGGCGCCGTGGCGCTCCGAAGGAACCGACTCGACGAGGCAGGCAGCCGATTCGGGGATGGCCTCGAGGCGGCTCGGGCGGCGGGCGACAAGGAGGACATCTGCTGGTGCCTGCTCGGTTTCGCAGCGCTCGCCGCCAGACGGGACGATGGCGAGCGGGCAGCGGAGCTACTCGGCGCCGTCCGAACCTTGCTAGATCAGATGGGAGCCGCTTTCAAGCCGTTCGAGCGGACCCTCCATGACGAGACGCAGGAGCGAGCGCGAGCGCTTATCGGCCCGGATGGGTACGACGCGGCGCGGGCGCGCGGCGCAGCGATGGGTCTCGACGAGGCGCTGGAGCTGGCGGCGATCAGCTGAGGCGTGGTCGGCTGCAACCGGATTGCAACCGGAGTCCGTGAGCATCACCTCCAATGACCGATCTTGCTGCGAACAACCGCGTCTTCGCCATGGCGATCAAGAGCGGCGACGTCATCGCCGCCTCCAATGCCTATGCCACCAACGCGCTCCTGCAACCGCCGAACGCAGAGGCCGTCGAGGGACGTGAGCAGATCGCGGCCTTCTGGCAAGCCGGGGTGGACGCCGGAGTGCGCGAGGTCGAGTTCTCGCCATCGAGCGAGAGGCTGAACGATGACGTGGCGTTCGAGGTCGGGACCTACTCGATGCGAATTGAAGCACCGGGCTCGGGCGTGGTCGTCGATCGAGGCCATTACCTGATCGTGCACGAGCGGCAGGCGGACGGATCGTGGCTCTACGCCGTCGAGATGCTCAGCCCCGACATCCCGGACCCGGTGACGACTCGATGAGCAGGACCGTGTTGATTGCCCTCAGACCGAAAAAGGAGAACCCAGTGATTACGAAGATCAACAAGCTTGCCTCGGTCGTGGTGTTAACGCTGATCCTCACCGCCTGCGGTGGCGGAGCTCCGCAACCAGCCGCAACCTCGGGTAACGGCGAGGGTGAAGGCGGTCCCGTTGCCGGCCTGCCAACTCAGCCCGGGCAGGTGGCCTCGGCGATCGACTCATGCGCGCTGCTCAGCGACGAGGAGATCCAGGCGGCAACGGATGAAGGCGTGAGTGAGCGGCGCGTCAGCACACTGACCCAGGTCTTTCCTTCGGTCTGCGACATCGTGCTGGACGGCGGCGGATCACTCACCGTCGGTGTCCGTTCCCCGGGCGGCCGAAGCATGTACGAGACGTCCTTCGAGCCGTTGATCGGCGTCGGGGAAGTTCTGGACGAGGCAGTGACAGGACTCGGCGACAAGGCAGCACGGTCAGGCGATAGCGAGATCATGGTCCTTGCCGGCGACGTGCTATTCGATATCCACTTCATCGGAGCGCGTCCGGACAAGCTACCCGCTGTCACCTATCTGGCCGAGCGCATCCTCGCCAAGCTTCCCTGCATCGCCACTGGTTGTCCTCCAATGGCCGCCCCACCGGCGCCGACTGTCGGGCCGCCGACGGTGGCACCCACACAGGTCACCGTTGACCCGGGATCCCTGCCCTCGACCGGCGCGCGCGCTCGTCTGGTCAATCTGTACACGGAGAACGACCAGCCAGTCGATCTCGACGTGTACGCGTGGACCTACTCGGACACGGAGATGAGAGAGGTCCCGGCGCTGGTCGCGACCGTGCCCTACGGGCAAGCCAGCGAGTGGTTCAACCCTGGCCTGGCACAAGCGCCGTTCAGCGAAGAGCCGTACACCAAGGTGACCATCGAGCGCAGCGGCGGACCACGCGATCCATTCACCCCTTTCGCGGGAGTCACCGAGTTCCTCGGCCCTGGCACCGTGACCACGATCTCCGTCTGGACTGAGGAGACATTCGGGGACGAGTTCGGCGCGTGGGTCCAGGCGATCTATGCCGAGCACCCCGACTATCAAGTTCCCGCCGCACCTGAAGGCAAGGGCCTGCTCGTCACTCGCCTCCACGGACTACTCGCAGAGGAAGAATCGCCGTTCCTGTACGCAAGCGTTGGAGACGGCTGCCTCGAAAGCCCGATCGAGCGAACGTATCCGGACATTCCCAATACGCAGCCCATCGCCAACGACCTCGCCTTGCCTGTCGGACAGCACACGCTGACCGTTCACGCGGCCGGCGCTGTGGGCGAGCTCCCGACTTGTGCCGACAAGGCGCTCGGACCCGGCGCCCCGATAACGGTCGCAGAAGGTGATCGCTTGATCCTCTTTACGTACCGCTTGCCCGGCGCCACGGACATCTCGCAGCTCGTGCTGCCATTCGATTGACCAAGTGCGTGTCGGAATCGCCGCCCACGGTGCTTGTGATCGGTGCATGATCAGCGCGGGGGTTGGTCAGAGGGAGGTAAAGAGTTGAGCATCATTGCCTGGTTGGTCGTCGGCGCAGTCGCCGGCTACGTGGCCAACTATTTCCTTGGGACGCGCAACGGCCTGATCATGACCGTAGGCTTCGGGATCGTCGGCGCAATCGTCGGCGGCGCCGCCTGGTCATACCTGCAGACACGCACGTTTGATTTCAATGCCATGCTCACCGGCATTGACATCCCGTCGATCTTGGCCGCGATTGTCGGCGCCGGCGCTCTCGGCGCGCTAGGCGGTTGGTGGAACAAGAGGAACGCGGGGGCGTAACGCGCGACGAGCCTAGACTCCGGTCCCGGTGAGTGACCGATATGGCCAGGGCCGGCTAACCAGTACCTCCAATCCGCGGATCAAGGCGGCCGCGCGTCTGCGCGGCCGCCGCGAACGCGACCAACAGGGCTTGACCCTGATCGACGGCGTGCGCGAGACGCTGCGCGCAATGTCCGCCGGAGCCACGCTGCGCGAAGCATTCGTGTTGCCCGAGCTGCTGGTCGAGCCAGAGGCCAAGGTGCTCCTTGAGCGCCTGCGCGAGGACTCCGTTCCAACTCTTGAAGTCGGGCGCGAGGCCTTCGAGAAGCTGGCCTACGGCGACCGACTCGACGGCGTGGTTGCCGTTGCGGAGACGCCACTGCGCACGCTGGCCGATCTCGTCCTGCCGCAAGAGCCGCTGATCGCGATCATCGAGGGCGTCGAGAAGCCGGGCAACCTGGGCGCGATCCTGCGCACGGCCGATGGAGCCGGAATCGATGCGGTGATCGTCGCCGAGTCGGCCACCGACCTCTTCAATCCGAACATCATCCGCGCCAGCCTGGGCGCCGTCTTTGCCGTGCCGGTGACCGTCGCCTCGAGCGGCGAAGTCCTGGAGTGGCTCAAGCAGCGCGGCATCGGCATCATCGCCGCCCGTGTCGATGGGTCGATCGACTACACGGACGCCGACTACCGAGGCGCGCGGGCCATCGCGTTGGGCAGCGAGGCACGCGGGCTATCCGATGCGTGGGGCGAGCTGGCGCTCGCCTCAGTCCACGTGCCGATGCTCGGCGTGGCCGACTCGCTCAACGTGTCCGTCACCGCGGCGGTGCTGTTCTACGAGGCACTTCGCCAGCGGGGACGGCGCGGTCACGTGTCCTGAACACGGCCGCCCCGGGCGCTGAGCGTCAGTCGGCCGGCGAGTTCTCGTCGAGCACGAAGGTGATCAGCATGTTCACGCGGTAGCGCGTGATCTTCTCGCCCTCGATATCGATCTGCTGCTCCTTGATCCAGGCGCCCTTGACGTTGCGCAGGGTCGTCGCTGCCCGGGCAATGCCCTGCTTGATGGCGTCCTCGAAGCTCACGTCCGAGGTGGAGCTGATCTCCGTCACGCGTGCAACCGACATTTTGATGCCTCCTTGGTGCCGGTCGCCGGATGGTTACTCGACCCGGAGTCCGAGCACCTTTCGTCCGATGACCAGCCGTTGAATCTGGCTGGTGCCTTCGCCCAGCTCGGTCAGCTTGGCGTCGCGCATGAAGCGCTCGACCTTGTATTCCTCAACGTAGCCGTAGCCACCATGTACCTGGATGCCCATGTTCGTCGCACGTTGTGACACTTCCGATGCAAATAGCTTCGCCTGCGCCGAGGCCAGTGTGTAGTCACGGTCGTTGTCCTTGAGCCACGCAGCCCGCCAAACCATCTGCCGCGCGGCCTCGATCTCGGTCGACATGTCGGCGATCATGAACGCGACTCCCTGGAACGAGCCGATCGGCTTGCCGAACTGCTTGCGCTCGCGTGCGTAGCCGACCGACGCGTCGAGCGCGGCCTGGCTCAGGCCGACGGCCATCGCGCCGATGCTGATGCGTCCGCCGTCGAGCGTCTTGAGGAAGATCTTCCAGCCCTCACCGCGCTCGCCGAGCATCTGATCCGCCGGCACGCGGCAATCCTCGAACAGCAGCTCGCCGGTGGCGCTGGCGTGCAGGCCGAGCTTCTCTTCGAGGCGGCCGATGGTGAAGCCGGGCGTGCCCTGCTCGAGAATGAACGCGCTGATCTCGGGCGAGCCGTCGTCGCGCTCGCCGGTCCGCGCGGTAACGATGTACGTGCCCGCCTGGCCGGCATTGGTGATGAAGCGCTTGGCGCCGTTGATCACCCAGCTGCCGCCGTTGCGCTTGGCCTCCTCGAAGCGGGCCGTGGTCCGCGTGCCGCCGGAGTCGGAACCGGCCTCGGGCTCGGTCAGACCGTAGGCGCCAAGCACATTGCCCTGGGCCATCGGCACCAGGAAACGCTGCTTCTGCTGTTCGGTGCCGGCGAGATGGAGCGGATTGCAGCCCAGGCTGGTGTGCGCAGCGACGATGATCGCCAGGCTGCCCCACACCCGTGCCAGCTCCTCGATCGCGATGGCGTAGGCCAGCGTGTCGAGCCCGGCGCCGCCCTCCTCCTCGGGAAATGGGATGCCCAGGAGGCCCATCTGGCCGAGCTCGGCGACGATGTCACTCGGGAAATCGGCGGTCTGTTTCGAACTCGTCGACCTGGCTCTCGACTTCGCGAGATAGGAAATCGCGGATAGTTCGGCGCAGGAGCTCGTGCTCTGGACTGAGGTCGAAATCCACGAGGAGTCAGGCTATCAGAGGGGCCTCCGGACGGCCCATACTGTGCGCCTTGCCAGTTGCCAACGACTGCAGCGTGAGCCCGACATAGAACCAGCATGACCCGCGTGCTTCTCACCTACGCAGGCGGCATCTACGGCCTTGGCGTCACACGGTCGCTCAAGGCCGCGCGCAACCCATACCGCATCATCGCCACTGACGCGGACCGCTTCTCGTTCCAGCGAGTTGAAGGCGACGAGCGGCACAGGGTCCCTCGCGCGCGAGACGAAAGCTTTCTGCCGGTCATAGCCGAGCTCGTACGGTCGACCCGCGCAGACTTTGTCTGGCCCGGCCACGACGCCGACATCTTGGCGTTCGCGCGAGCCCGTGACACGCTGGGCGCCGCCACGTTCCTTCCTCCACTTGAGGACATCGAAACGTGTCGCAACAAGATGCTCTCGTATCTGCGCTGGAGAGAGTGTGGCGTTCGCGTGCCCGAATCTGTGATGGTCAATAACCGGGAGGAGCTGACCAGAGCGTTCGACCAGTTCGGGGGCGAGGTGTGGCTGAGGGCCGTTACCGGGGCGGGCGGCCGGGGTGCCCTGGGTACTGACAGCCTGCGCAAGGCTGAGGCGTGGCTGGAGGTCCACGACGGCTGGGGCTGGTTCACCGCGGCGCGGCGCATCAAAGGCGGCCACCGGCTGAGCTGGGAGTCGGTGTGGGCGCACGGCGAGCTGATCGCGGTGCAGGGCCGCAGGCAGCTGGTGCAGGGTTTCGAGTACCTGACGGCGGCACGAATAACCGGGGTGCCGGGCGTGAACCAGTGGGGGACACCGCCGGAGGCCGACGAGATTGGATCGGCCGCGGTGCGGGCGATCTCCCCATCCCCGCACGGCAACTACGGCGTGGACATGGTGTGCGACGCCGATGGGACGCCGCATGTCACCGAGATCAACATCGGCCGCTACAACAACGATGGCCTCATTCACTGGCCGGATGAAAAGCTGAACGCCGCGGATCTCGCGGTCCGGCTGGGGCTGGGCGAGAAGCCGCCGTTCGAGCCGCCGCTGATGCATCCGAAGACACGGGACAACGTGATCATCTACGGCATGCCCGCGATGCCAGTGGAGGTGAGTTGGAGTGAGCTGGCGGAGTAACGATGCACGGGCCGGATGTCTGCCGCTGATGTCCCGCGTCAGGCCTCTTCGCGCTCGAGCTTGCGTCGGCTGGCGGGCCGCCTGTGAGGCAACGGGATCGGGCTGACTGACTCGACGAAGGACGCCTGGCGCGCCCACTCGGCGACCTGCTGCTGCTCCTCCACGCCCAGGATGCCCAGCCGCCCGAGGGTCGATAGCTCGTCGCGGATGTAGGTGCGCAGCATCTCCGGTCCATCGGTGTTGATCGTGAACTTGACCTTGTTGCGTCGGAACGTGTCGAAGATCCAGCGGAACTCGTCCCAGCTGGAGACCACCCGAGTGTTGAGGTTGCTCGTCGGGCAGACCTCGAGGGTGATGTCGCGCTCGCGGATCATGGCCATCGTGCGCGGATCGAAGGCCGACTTGACGCCGTGGCCGATGCGCGACGGCTCGAGCTGCTCGATCACGTCGGCGATCTCCTCGACCGGACCCGATTCACCGGTGTGGACGGTGATTCCCAGCCCCCGCCGGCGACAGCGGTCGAACAGGCGCTTGTAGTCGGATGGCTTGAAGTCGGGCGACTCAGGACCGGCGATGTCGATGCCCACGACACCACGGGTGCGGTAGGCGATCGCCTTCTCGGCAATGATCTCGTTGAGGTTGAAGGGAAAGGCGCGGTCGAGGCAGAAGATCAGGCCCGGCGTGACCGGGTACTCGAGCATCGCCCGATCCATGCCGCGAATGGCGGCGTGGATGATGTGGTCGAGGTCCTGCTCGCCGCCGCGGTTGCGCTTCATCGGGTTGAAGCGCAGCTCAATCGTGGTGATGTTGTTCTTGCGGTAGGCGCCGCCGATGACCTCGTACACCGAGCGCTCGACGGCCAGCGGCGACGACTGGATCAGCTCAGTCCAGTGGAAGAGCTGCAGGTAGCCGTCGAAGCTCCGTCCGCGCCGCGCCGAGACCGTGATCAGCTGGCGGAACTCCCAGTAGTCCTTGGTCGGCAGCCGAATGCCCTGGGAGTGGGCGATGCCCCACATGATCGCCGGCGCGACCGCGCCGCCGAGGTGGGTATGAAGCTCCGTCAGCGGCTGGCTGCGCGGCAGGACAGTGGGCACGCCCCGATGCTATCGGAGCGCAGCCACGCTAAACGACATCCGCTTTCTCACTCGGGCAGTCGCCGTCCGCATCCGCGTATACCTCGCCGTCGTCCTGCTGCATGCGAAAGAAGTCGACCTCGTGCTTTGCGCTGCCCTGCTGGCTGCCATTCGGGCCAAACCAGACCATCTTCACGATCACGCGGTAAGACAGGTCGTCGGCGAACTCGGGCACGACCACCTTGACGCCCATCGCAGAGAACGCGGCGTTCGTGCTCGCCGATGCCGTCCGTTTCTGGATCGGGCTGCGATAGGTCACAGCCCAGGCTCCCTCATGGCCTTCCGTACGCTGGACGATGAAGCGCCAGCCGACCGTTTGCACGCCGCTGATGGCACGCATCCTGGGCGGGCGCACGTCGATCCGGTTGAGTCCCCATTTATGGGAGATCGGCCCCTGGAACGTCGTCAGATAGCTGCATTTGGCGCCCCCGTTTGCGTAGGAGTCCTTCAGCCAGTGGACGCCGACATCCCCTTTGTGACCCAGTTCGGTATCAGCCGCCACCGGCCCAATGGCAAGCATGACGCCCAGCAGCGCGACCGGAACCGCGAAGATAAGTGACCGCCGCTGGCCGCTGAAGTGACCGAGCTTCATGTGGCTCCTTGCAAGGGCGGTGTCAACGGGCGAGGCTGGATCGAACGCCAGGCTTAACTACGGGACGTACCGCCAGAGTTCGATATTGGAGAGGCCGTCGCCAGCGGCAAAGAAGAGTGCCCCGGCCACTGGCGTCAGTTCGCGGAATGGACAGCTGCGTGGAGTTGGGCTGACCTCGAGCGTCCCTTCGGGCGAGCCATCACTGCGCCACAACGTTCGAGCCCCTTCCTTGCAGATCCCTGAGTCCGCCGCCAGTCCGGCGTAGTAGAAGTGGCCGTCGAGCGCCGCCATTTGAACGTCATCAAGATAGCTCACGTGGTTCTCTGGACCGACCTGAAAGGTTCCTGCGGCGGTCCCGTCGCTCACGTAGGGCGTGCCAGCAAGGAAGAACAACGTGCCGTCTACGTCAAAGAGACTGTGCGGCCGATGTGAGTCGATCGTTGTCACTGCAACGGTGCCACCAGGGGTGCCATCAGTCTTCCAGAGCTCTGATCCGACCGTGAAGAAAGCCCAACCTCCGGAGCCCACGATGCCGGTCCATGGATCGAAGTCGCCGATGCTGCGCAAGGTGGACGATCCCCCCTTGCTGCGCCAGATCTCACCATCGTTCCGATAGAAGAACAGCTGTGAACCGACGACCGTGAGGTAGTTGATGTCGCCGGTGACGTTTTGTCCGTCTCGATCCTTGAACGGCTTGGTGCCGGAGGCGGTGCCGTTGGACTTGTAGAGCGCGTGCAGGCAGGCAGAGGTCGGGCAGTCAATCTTGAACACGAGCTTGCCCGCGAAGTCGGTCATTTCGGTAAGACGTGAGGCCTGTGGTCCCGGCGCGATGTCCTTCACGAGCCAGGTACCCAGATCGCTGCCATCCGTTCGCCACAGCTCCTGGCCCAATATGCCGTCGTCGGCCGAAAAGTAGAGAACGCCGTTGACGGGCGTCAGGAAGACCGGGTTGCCGCCTGCCATCCCCGTCTGAATGTCTTTCACCCGGCGCGTACCGGCGGACGTTCCATCGGTGACCCACAGTTCGTTACCCGTTGTCCCGTCGTTGGCGTTGAAGTAGAGAAGACCGTTGAGTGCGGTGAATCCAAACGGGTGCGAGCCCTGCCCGCCGGGCCGAATGTCCTTGACTCGGCGCGTGCCACTCGCGGTTCCGTCGCTCACCCACAGCTCGCGGCCCTTCCCGCCACCGGCGGCGCTGAAATACACCTTGCCGTTCAGCTCCGTCAGCTCACGCGGCGATGACGAGCCGCTCGTGTTGATGTCCTTTACGAGATACGGCCCGGTGTCGGCTGCCACGGGTCCAATGGCGAGCGTCGCCGCAATGAGCGCGATTGGCACGGCGGCCGCAAGCGAGCGGCGCCAGGTGCTGGCTCTGGACATGGGCGTCGAGAGAGCGGGCATAGTCAAACCTCGGTGACGGTGGGTCCGACCAGTAGATGCTCTCAGCCAGCGGGACGCAACCCGGGATGCCACCCAGCCTGATACCCGAGTCCCGTACGTAGCTGAGACCGCCATCGTCAGCCGCAACCCCGAAATGTGGTAACCCGGCTCGACGAGCCGTCGATCAGGTTCGTGCCGTGGTCGTGTCTCAAGGCACGTAGCGCCACAGCTCGCGGCCGTGCCCGTCGGCATTGGAGACAAAGAAGAGCGCAGAACCCACGGTCACGAGGTCACTCATGTCGGCCGCAGGGTCTCCGACGCTGAACGTCCCGTCGACCGTTCCATCGCTCCGCCAAATGGTTTGCGGCGGCTCGGAGGGATATGGCCATTCCTCCCACTCGGCGACCGTGTAGCCGGCGAAGTACATGACCGAGCCAATCGCCGTCGGCGGATCCTGGGTCAGGACCTGTGCAAAGAGCTGCGTGCCCGCGTTAATCCCGTTGCTCCGCCACAAGCCGTCGGAATGCGTGAAGAAGAGCAGCTGGCCTGCTGCGCTTGTTAGGCCGCTTGGCTGAGATTCATTAGCGATTTCCTTGACCAGAACTGTGCCCCCGATCGTTCCATCACTCTTCCAAAGCTGGCCCGGGTACGAGTGGAAGTAGGCGATTGGACCGACTGCCGTGAAACCCGCATAAATCTCGACGTCGGCGAGCTTCTTGGTCGTGGCAGCCGTGCCATTGGTTCGCCACAGAGCCGTTTCGTTGTAGTTGAACAGCAGCCGCGATCCGATCACGATCATCCCGCAGATGCACGATCCCTGAACGATCGCGCCGTTTTCGTCGCGGAAAGGTTTCGTGCCCTTGGCTGTCCCGTCCGTCCTGTACAAGGTGTCGGTGCCGTTGACCGGGACGTCGTTGCTGCGTACGAAGAACAGCTTGCCGGCGAACGCGACGAGTTGCGCCGGACGTGAGCTACTCGCGCCGGGGTTGATGTCCTTGACGCGCACCGTGCCCGCAGCCGAGCCGTCTGTCCGCCACAGCTCTGAGCCCGTCGTTCCGTCTTCGGCCGCGAAGTAGACGCGGCCGTTGAACTCCGCGAACCAGCTCGGCTCCGAGCCAACGCCGCCCGGGCGGATGTCCTTGATCATCCGCGTCCCCGCCCCTGTGCCATCGCTGACCCAAAGCTCGCTACCGTGGACGCCATCGTCGGCGGCGAAGTAGAGCAGCGCACCGATCGCGGTCAGCCAGATCGGGTTGGAACCACCTGGTCCGGGCTTGATGTCCTTGACCCGTGTGGTCCCGCCGGATGTGCCGTCGCTCCGCCAGAGCTCCCGGCCCTTGCCGCCGCCCTGAGCCGTGAAGTAGAGCGTGTCGCCGAGCGCCGTCAGCTCCGCAGGCGTGGAAGAGCCGGAAGTGTTGATGTCCTTGACCAGATTGGGTCCGCTGGCGGCAGCTGTGGGCAGCGCCGACGCGATGAAGGCAAGAGACGCGAGTGACAGGACCAACAGCCTGATGCGAGACGGGGTACTGGAGCTGATCGGCAGAAAGCGCATTAAGTCGACCTCGAGTTCAGATTGGCTGGGCTCCGATCCATTGGACGCCTCGCCGCACTTCTGCACAACCGAGACACTACCTACGCCAGCACCCGAGTTCGGTACGTAGTCGGTGGTTTTGGAGCGTCGTTAATCCTGCGGGGGCGGGTTCTCCACGATCGTGCCCGGCGGCGGGTCGCCCGGCTGCCAGCCGACGCGGATGTGACCGATCACGCGCCGGTAGTTGGACTGATACGTGTCCTCGTGAAGGATTGCCCCGGAAGCCGAGCGAACGATCCGGGTAACCGATGATTGGAAGCCATCAACGGGATACTCGAGGCGCTTGCTGCCACCGGGCGCCAGCTCTGTGGTGTACTCGACCCGCGTCCACGCCTTCTTCGGCGCCCACACGCGAGCCTTCGACAGTTCCACCTGGCGCCCGTCGGGCACGCCGTAGATCGTGAAAGTGACGCTGTCCGTCCGGTTGATACCGCGGATCAGGATTGGGTACTCCGTGTCGTTGGTGAAGCTCATCGTCTGGACGTAGCGGCCGTTGATCCAGATCGTTGCGTCGAGTCCGACCGGGTAGCGGTCGATGTAGTAGGCGTGATTGCGCCGCGCGCCCATCTCGAAGCCAGCCCGCAGGGCGGCGTTGAACAGGGTCGTCGAGCACGTGCACAGTCCGCCCCCGAGCACGCCATCGAGCTGCGTGTTGCCGTGGATGATCGCGGCACCACTGGTGTATCCGTTGGCAGTCGTGATCGGGCCGGCAACCTCGACGAAGTCGAATGTCGCGCCCGGCTCGACGACATAGCCGTCGATCAGGTTCGTGGGCCGGCGGATGTTCTTGCCGAAGCCGTTGCGCGAGCTCGGGTCGTACTTCGTCGTCCAGCGCGACAGTCGCTCGATGCGTGAGACGAGTGCCTGCGCCTGGGCCGCGGTGAACTCGGGCGAAAGCGGGGTGATGGCCAGGTTGAGCGACGAGGTTGGAGTGCCGTTGGCTCGGCCGTGCAGCGAAGCCATGGCCGCGCTGATTGCTGCCTCACGGTCGATCTCCTGGCCGCCTGCGTCAGGAATGACCACCGGCTGGCTCTCTTCGAAGTTGTAGGTGGCGTTCGTCGCCGGAACGTCCACGGCGAACTTGAAGCTGTCCACGATCTGCTCGATCGGGGCCTGCTCGATGACCACTTCCCATTCGCCGGGTGCCGTCTCCTCGAGCCGCGTCCAGCCGGCGATCGTGTCGGCCTCGATCCGCGCCGTGCCGCCGAGCGCCGAAAGGGTCAGCGACTCGGCCATGACCTGGTTGGCGCGATCTGCCGCGGCCCGCGCCACCTCGGTCGAGATCTGAGGCGCGATGGCGGTCGTCTCGACTTCGATCTCGGTGTCAGCCGCGGACACGTTGTGCAGGGCGGCCATCGCCGCGGCAACCGCCGCGTGCTCGTCGACTTCGGCGCCGTCCTGTGACGGACTGACTACGTACTCGCTGCCGTCGCGCGCGATGGTCGCGTCGACCGGATCAGATTCGGCAGCGGTGGCGATTGCCGCGACCCGCTGTGCGAGCTCCTCGGCATCCCAGCTGACCACCGGCCCGATTGAAAGGCCATTCAGGAGCGTGCGCATCTGCTCCTGGAGCTGCTCAGAGGTGACGCCCGTCCTCCCGACGCCGAACGCCTCGTCGAGCATCAGCTCCATGTCGTAGCCACGATCGATGTCCGAGTAGGCGACTTCCGACTCGGAGCCGTCGACGCTGACGGACAGTGCGCCGGCACCCAGATCTGGCAACGCGCGGCGTAGCTTGGCCTCAGCCGCGGCTCGGTTGAGCCCGGCTACGTCGACTCCGGCAACGTCCACGCCGGGCAGCATGCGGCCCTCGTGGAAGCGGCCGTAGCCTGCGGCGAAGGCAACGGCAAAGAACACGATCGCGAGCAGGGTGACGGTGAACCAGACAGCCGCACGGCGCCAGTTGAAAGTACCCAGCTCGAGGCGCGGTTGATCGGCGACCTCGGCCTTTGTCGTCATTGGACTGCCAATTGTGTCATCGATTCGCCGCAGTGGCATAGCGGCGCCGGTTAACTTCCCTGAATCAAGCAGCCCGGGCGCGGGCGTCATCTGACAGCATCAGCGTCAACTGTTCTTCCGCGGTCGGTTGTGGCACGAGGCGGATCCTTCGTCGGTCGGCGACCTCGAGCTCGCGCGCGAGCTGCTGCACACGGGCGCGGCGCGGCTTCGTTTCCGCATCGGGGAGGTACGAGCGGCTGCCGTACAGCTGCTCGTAGAAAGGGATCAGCTCGGGCCACACATCCGTCAGCTTGTCCAGGAAGTGCTCGCGCGTACCGGGTCGCAGATAGAGGACGTTGGCCCAGACGCGCGTGGCGCCATGGTCGCGGGCTGCCTTGACCACGTCGGCGAGGAGATCGGGATCGTCCGACAGCCCGGGCAGGATCGGTGCAATGCCGACGCCGGCGTTGATCCCGGCGTCGATCAGCTTGCGCATCGCGCGCAGCCGTTGAATGGGCGGCGACGTGTGCGGCTCGGTGTAGCGCCAGATCCGATCGTCGAGCGTCGGCACGGAGAACGTGACAGAGACGTCCGACCGGGTGGCGGCCGCAGTCAGGACATCAACGTCGCGGACGATCATCGGCCCGCGGGTGATGATGCTGAACGGGTTGGCTGCCTCGGCCATCACCTCCAGGCATGCGCGAGTCAGCTTGTAGCGACCCTCGGCCGGCTGGTACGGATCCGTCGCGGCCCCGACTGCCACGAGGTCGCCCTTCCACGACTTGCGCGCGAGCTCGCTACGCAGGACGTCGGCGACGTTGATCTTGACCCGGATCGACGAGCCGTAGCGATCGTCAGACGGCCGTTCGGCGCGCCGCTCGAAGGCGCGGACGTAGCAGAAGGTGCACTGGTGGGCACAGCCCATGTATGGGTTGAGCGACCAGCTGAAACCCATTCCCTTGACCCGATTGAGAGCCGACTTGCACGGCTCCTCGCGGTACTCGGTCCTCAGCATCCACCGATTATAGAACGGACGTTCTATCAGCCACCGACACCGGGCGAGGCCGGCGCCTGCGAGGGCTGCGTCGGAGCCGCGGTCGGTTCCGCCGTCGGCTCCTTCGTCGGCTTAGGCGTTCTGGTCGGATCCGGGCCTGGATCGTCGGTCGGCCGCGGCGTGCGCGACGGGTCGGGTCGCGGTGTGCGCGTGGGATCCGGGTTCGGGTTGTCGGTCGGGTTCGGGTTCGGCGCCGGCGGCAGGCCCTGGCTGTACGGAATGCGTGTGCCGGCCGCCGGGTCACCAGGCATGCGGCCAACCTTGACGACGCCGTCCACGCGGCGGTAGTTCGAGCGGATCGTGTTCTCGTGCATGATGTTGCCGTTCGCGTCGCGCACCGTGCGCGTGACCGATGACGTGAAGCCGTCGGCGGCGTACTCGTCGCGCTCGGTCTGACGCGGCGCCAGCTCGTCAGTGAACTCGTAGTAGTTACTGGCGTCGCGCTCGTTCTGGACGTCGGCCTGGGAAAGGTTGACCGTGCGGCCGTCTGACACTCCCCAGATCTCGTAGGTGACCTTCTTTCGCCCGTTGATGCCGCGGATGACGATCGGGTACTCGGAGTCGTTGATGAACTCCATCGTCTGGACGTACGAGCCGCTGATCCAGATCGTGGCGTCGAGGCCGACCGGGTAGCGGCTGATGTAGTAGGCGTGGTTGCGCCGAGCGCCGAGCTCGAAGCCTGCGCGCAGCGCCGCGTTGTACAGCGTCGTCGACGCCGAGCAGAGCCCGCCGCCCAGGACGCCCTCGTCGCGCGTGTTGCCGCCGATGATCGCGGCGCCGTCGCCGTAGCCGTTGGCGCGATTGATCGGGCCGGCCACCTCGACGAAGTCGAACTCCTCCCCGGGCTGGACGACGGTGCCGTCGATCAGCTCGGTCGGGCGGCGAATGTTGATGCCCTGGAAGTTGTGATTGCTGGGGACGTAGTTGGTCGTCCAAGACCCGAGCAGCTCGACCTTGCCGACAAGGGCCTGGGCCTCCTCGGTCGTGAAAGCCGGCTCGAGCGGCGCGACGGCGAGCGTGACCTCTGGCGCATCGCTCCCGCCGCCACGGCTGATGAGCGCGGCCACGATGCCGTCACCGGCCGCCGTCGCATCAAGCTCAGCGCCGACCTGGCTGGGCGACACCACCGGCTGGACGCCTTCGAAGGCGAGCGTGGCTTCGACCGCGGGCCGGTCCGTCTGCGCCTTGAGGCCGGCGACGTACTGATCGACCGCGGCGCGGTCGATCATCAGCTCCCACGTGCCCGGCGATGTCTCTTCAAGGCGGACCCATTCGCGCAGCGTCTCGACGGGGACGGTTGAGCTCTGCAGGCCGCTCGACAGCAGGAGTGGGCTGGCCGAGACGAGTCGGGCCCTGTCGACCGCAGCCTGCGCCGCGGGCGTGTCGATGTCGGCCGGAATGATGATCGGTTCAACCACGACGCTGGTATCGCCGACCGTTGCGGCGCTGACAGCCGCGACGAGCCTGGGCGACTACTTCGTCGACGTTGACCGAGCGGCCATCCATGCCCGGTGTCACGACGTACTCGCCGTTCTCGTAGGTGATCGATGCGTTCGACGGCGTGACCTGCGCGGCATGAGCGATGGACGCGACGCGCGAGGTGAGCAGCTCGGTGTTGTAGACGACGATCGGCGCGAGCTCGACGGTGCCGAACATGCCGCGCAGCTGGTTGGCGAGCTGATCGAGCGGATTGCCGGCGCGGCCGACGCCCATCGCCTGGTTGAGCATCGTGTCCATGTCGTAGTCGCGACCGATCTCGGAGTACGGAACCTCGTGATCGATGCCGCCGATATGTAGCTGGAGACTGCCCGCGCCGACCTCGGGAAGCTCGGTTCGCAGGAGCTGCTCGACCTCAGCCGGCTCGAGACCCGAGACTGCGACTTCGCCGATGGTCACGCCGGGCAGGACGCGCCCCGAGTTCATGCTCGCGTAGGCGAATGCAATCACCGCGGCGAGCACGAAGATTGACACGACGCTGACCGCGCCGACGGCAAGAAGACGCCGCCAATTCAGGCCGCGCAGCGGCTGTCGAGCTTCGAAGGTGTTGGTCTCGGTAGTCATCTGTCCCCTGTGACGATCAGCTCAGGCCGTTTGCGGCGAGCGCCCTCTGGCGGCCGCTACGGCGGAGGCGCGCTTCCTCCGGTACCTGGTCTCGGGCGTGATAGCTCGATCTGACGAGGGGGCCTGATTCGACGTGCTTAAAGCCAAGGGCCACGGCCTCGGCCTTCATCTCTGTGAACTCGCTGGGATGATAGTAACGCTCGATGGGCAGATGCTGCTCTGACGGCCGCAGGTATTGACCGATCGTGAGCACGTCGCAGTCCACCTTCCTTAGATCGACAAACGCCGTGCTGAGTTCCTCGCGCGTCTCGCCCAGGCCGACCATCAGGCTCGACTTGGTATGGACCGTTCCGTCGCGGCCGGTGATGTCGCGCGCGAGTTCCTTGGCCCTCGCGAGCACCTCGAGCGAGCGCCCGTAACGGGCCCGCTTGCGGACCGGCTTCTGCAGCCGCTCGACCGTCTCGAGGTTGTGGTTGAGGATGTCCGGCCCGGCCTCCATGACCGTGCGCAGCGGTTCGTCGCCGCCGTTGAAGTCGGGGATCAGCACCTCGACGCCCATGCTCGGTGATTCGCGGTGCAGCGCACGAATGGTCTCAGCAAAGATATGCGCCCCACCATCTGGCAGGTCGTCGCGGGCGACGCTGGTCACCACGACGTGCTCGAGGTTCATCTGCGCGATCGCCTCTGCGACGCGCCGTGGCTCGTCCTCGTCGTTCCAAGTCGGACGACCGGTCTTGACGGCGCAGAAGCCACATGCCCGAGTGCACACGTCGCCGAGGATCATGATCGTCGCCGTGCGCTGGTCCCAGCACTCCCCGATGTTGGGGCAGTGGGCTTCCTCGCACACCGTGTTGAGCGTCAGGCCGCGCATGATGCGCTTCAGATCCTGGTAGTTCTCGCCACTTGGCAGGCGCGCCTTGATCCACTCCGGATGGCGGCGCATGGCGGTGCTGCCGTCGGCTGCAGGCTCACCGAAACTGCCCCCACCCATCGCGATCGTCTGCGGCTGGTGAGGGGCATGACCGGACTGGGCCGGTGCCTGGAACATCGGGAGCTCGCGCTGCATCTGGCGCCAAGTTTACGGCCTAACCGCCCCTCGGTGTGCGGCAGGTTAGTCACAATTGGGTTACGAGCGGCGCAACGACCCCTTCGGATGCCACGTGTCGGCGACGCCCCGTGCGAGTGAGCGGGGCTGAAATCCGAGCTCGCGTGACGCCTTGTCGTGCTTCGCCCAGTAGGTGACGTCATCGCCTGAGCTGATCGTCTCAGCAAGATTGTCGGGCAGGCCAGGCAGGCCGCCGAGCCGATCGTTGAGCGGCGCCATCAGCTTGAGCAGCCCGGTGGGGATCGTCACTCGAGGCGGCTTGCGGCCACCGACCTTTGCCGCCACGGACACCGCTTCACGAAAACGCAGGCATTCACCCGCGAGCACGTACGCCTCACCCAGGCGGCCCTCATCGAGCGCGGCGACGATGCCCGCGGCAAGGTCGTCGATGTGCACCCAGCCGAGGCCGGCGTTCGGAAGGGCCAGGTAGCGCAGGCTGCCGGCGTGCGCCTGTTGCAGCTGCTCGCTCGGCAGCGAGTGATCGTCGGGGCCGTACACCTGGGACGGCTGAACGATGACGATCGGGGCACCCTTCTTGATCAACCCCTCGGCCAGCTCGTGAGCGCGGAACTTGGTTTCGTCGTACCACGACAGGAAGCCGTCGGCCACGTCGCGCCGATATGTCTCGTCGACCAGCTTGCCGCCTGTGTCGCCGAATACGCCGACGGTCGAGATGTAGACGATGCGCGGAATGCCGGCGCTGATGGCCGCGTCGAGCACCCGCTCGGTCGCGCCGACGTTGGCGTCCCACATGCGCTCGCGCTCGCTCTTCTTGATGCCGACGCGGTACGAGCCGGCGCCGTGGAGCACAGCGTCGGCGCCGCGCATCTGGGCCGCCAGCTGGGCCACGCTGGAGAGGTCGCTCGCCTGGAGAGTGACTCGATCGTGCTTCAGGAACTGTGCTCGGTCAGGGTCGCGGACGAGAGCCACGACCTGGTCGCCGCGCGCCGCGAGCTGTCGGACAACGGCGCGGCCGATGAAGCCGGCGCCGCCGGTGACTGACGACGCTCATCGGGTCGAGCTACCAGATCGCGGTGTTGGAGTCGACTGCCTCGAGCCACTTCTTGACGTCAGCCACGAAGCGGCCGGCCTGGGCGCCATCGGTGGCGCGGTGGTCGAAGCCAAGGCACATGTACATCATCGGCTTGATGCCGATCGCATCACCTGTCGCCGTCTCGACCACGACCGGGCGCTTGACGATCGATTCCATCGTCAGGATGCCGACCTCGGGCGCGTTGATGATCGGCTGGGTGATCATCGAGCCCGTCCAGCCCGTGTTGTCGAGCGTGAACGTGCCGCCCTGGATGTCGTCCAGCTTGAGCTTGCCGCCGCGCGAGCGGTCGGCCAGGTCGCGCAGCGCCCTGTTCAGGCCGTGGATGCTGAGCCGATCGGCGTCCTTGATGACCGGCACGACGAGACCATCCTCGACGGCGACGGCGACGCCGAGGTTGATGGCCTGGCGGCGCCAGTGGCCCTCATCGGTGTAGTGGGCGTTGAAGTCGGCGTGGCGCTTGAGCGCCTCGACCGTCGCCTTGGCGACGAACGCGTCGAAGGTCAGGCTGATGCCTTCCTGCGCCTGGTAGCCGCCCTTGTTGGCGTTGCGCAGCGCCACGACGCCAGACATGTCGACCTCGATCACGGTGTAGGCAACAGGCACCTGGAGTGCCTTGGTCATCTGGGCCGCGATCGCCTTGCGCATCGGCGAGGCCTGCTTGAGCGAGTCGCCCTGGGCGACCGGCGAGGGGGCCGACGGTTGGGCCGGTGCCGAGGTCTGCGCAGGTGCCGCTGCAGCCTGGGCCGGAGCCTGCGGCCGGGGCTGGCCGCGTTGGCGCCACCCGACTCGACGAACTTGAGCACGTCGTCACGGGTTACCCGGCCGCCATGGCCGATGCCGGCGACCATCGCCAGGTCGACTCCGTGCTCGCGCGCCAGCCGGCGCACGGCAGGCGTGGTCGGGCCCTTGTAGCCGTTCGGACCGGACGCGCCGTTGCTGCCCGAAATCGTCGGCGGTGCCGCGACGGCGGTGGCGGCCTGCGGCTGCGACCGGCTGCGCGGTGGGCTGCTCGATGCTGCGCTCTGGTCGTTCGTCCGAGCCTGCCGGGCCGTTGTCCGCCGGCCTGCGACGCCGTCTCGTCGACGGATGCCTCTGCGGCGGCGACCGGTGCCGCTGGAGCGGCAGCGCTCGTCCTCGGCGGCGGCGGCGCGGCGTGCTCGGTCGCCTCGGCTGCTTCGCCGGCCGCCTCGATGACCGCGATCTCGGTGTTGTTGGGGACCGTCTCGCCTTCCTGGACCAGGATCTCGGTCAGCGTGCCCTCATACGGCGACGGCACCTCGGCGTTGACCTTGTCGGTGATGACCTCGACGATCGGCTCGTACTTGTCGACGTGGTCGCCGGGCTTCTTCAGCCACTTGCCGATCGTGCCCTCGGCAACGCTCTCGCCGAGTTGCGGCATCTGGACCTTGGGCATCTAGCGCGCCTCCGGAGTCAACTGCATCGCACGTAGTCTCGCCGATTGAGCGAAGCGGCGTCCAATCGGTTGCCGAGAACAGAGTTGGCAAGACAGACAGGCACGGAATTGGGAGCAATTTGGACCGAGAGGGCAACCTATGCTTGCGGACGTGCCGCCAGAGACGCTTTACGCGCGCGCCGACGATGTCCACATCGCCTATCAGGTGATGGGCGACGGACCGATCGACATCGTCCTTGCCGACCAGTGGTTCAGCCACATGGACGCGCAGTGGGACGTTCCCCCACTTGCGGAGTTTCGCCATCGCCTCGCGTCGTTCGGCCGGCTGATCATGTTCGACAAGCGTGGCATCGGCCTGTCCGACCCGGTCGCCGATCAACGACCTGCCGACGCTTGAGGTCTGGATCGACGATCTGCGCGCAGTGATGGACGCGGTCGCGTTCAGCGCGTGCCGCGTTGATCACCAATATCGGTGGCGCGCTGTCGGCGATCGTCTGCGCCGCGGCTTTTCCGGAGCGGATCACGTCGCTCGTGATCGTCGATGGCTTTGCCCGCTTCCTTGAGGCGCCGGATTACCCGATCGGCGCACCGCCGGAGGTCGTCGATGGGCAGTTGGACGCGATCTCGGCCGGCTTCGGCCGCGGCCTGATGATCGACATGTTCGCGCCGAGCATGGCCGGGGACCCGCGCCTGCACGAAGCCTGGGCGCGCTACGAACGCGCAGTCGGCCAGCCCGGGCAGCGCTCGCGCGATGGTCAAGCTGATCTACGAAACCGACGTTCGCGACATCCTGCCCACGCATCCGGGTGCCGACGCTGGTGATCCACCACGCCGACGTCCAATACCTGCGCAGTCCGTACGGGCGCTACCTCGCCGACCACATGCCGGGCGCCAGGTACGTCGAGCTGCCGGGCACCGACAACCTGATCTGGGCCGGCGACCAGGACGCGATGGTCGGCGAGATCCAGGAGTTCGTGACTGGAGCGCGGTCCGAGCCCGAGGCGAACCGGGTGCTGGCGACGGTGATGTTCACCGACATCGTCGACTCGACCGTTCGTGCGGTCGAGCTCGGCGACATGAGATGGAAGCAGTTGCTCGCTCAGCATGACCAGATCGTTCGGAGCGAGCTCGCAAGCGGCGCGCGGACGCGAGATCAAGACCACCGGAGACGGCTTTCTGGCCACGTTCGACGGGCCTGCGCGGGCGATCAGGACGGCTCGCGCCATCCGCGACGGACTCGCCGCGGCGGGTATCGATGTGCGTGCCGGGCTGCACACGGGTGAGGTTGAATTCGTGTCCAACGACATCCGTGGCGTGGGCGTGCACATCGCCTCGCGCGTCGCGTCACTCGCGGGTACGGGCGAGATCCTTGTCTCAAGCACAGTCAAGGACCTGGTCGCCGGATCGGGCATCTCATTCGAGGACCGCGGGATGCACCAACTGAAGGGCATTCCCGACGAATGGCGAATTTTCTCGGTGACAACGTCCTGAAGTCCGCATAGGACTCGGCCGACCCCGGTGCGGGCGGCCTTGACTCGACGTCGGGCTAACCTTTATCGGTGACTGATGAGCGAGAGCCGGGCGAGAAGCCGACCAAGCCCAAGAAGAAGTTCGAGACGGGAGTCTCGATAGGGGCCGCGATTGCTGGCCTGGAGCAGGCCGTGTTCAGATCCTCGCCTCCGATCGAGGAGGTCGTGGCCCATGCTCGGCACGACGATCCGATCCCGACCGGGGATGGTGGCTTCGTCGTAATCGAGATTCCCGATCCGGTGAAGTAGGGCGCGAGGCAGTCAGGACTCGGGCGAGTCCGGAGCGGCGGCCGCGGCGGCAGTGGCGGCATCGAGCGCCTCGTCGGTGACCTCGTGGGCCTCCGGGGCGCCGCCCAGATCGGCAAGGATCTGCGTCAAGCAGGGCTGCCTTCTCTGGGGCACGATGGCGCCGAGCGCGGCCTTGCCGCCGCTCAGCTCGGCGGTCAGCCGGTCACGGTCCTCAGCGGAAAGGGCGGGTCCCGCCTGGCGAAAGTGGCCGAGCGCGGCGCCGCCGATGACACCGGCAAGCAAGCCCGATCGGGGTGACCGCCGCCAGGGCGAGTCCGATCGTCGCGCCCTTGCCGCCGCTGCGCTTGCCCATCTTGTGCTCCTTGAGCTGACCGTTCTCGTCGACGATGAGGATGCCGATCGGGCCGAGCTCGATGTCTGAGTAGGCCGCGATCCCGCCCTGAAGCTCCCGACGGCGGCTTCGGCCGCCTCCTGGTTGCGAAGATCCCGAGTACCAGCTGCTTGGCCACGATGCCTCCTTCGTCGATTTCGCCGGTGACGTCAGTAGGCGGCGAGTCTCCGCACTGCGTCGGCGATGCGGTCTGGGTTGGGCATGAACCAGTCCTCGAGGACGTGGTTGTAGGGCACGCCCGGCACGTCGGGCCCGGTGACGCGAACGATCGGGCCGTCGAGGTGACTCGAACGCCTCCTCGGCGATGATCGCGGCGATCTTCCGCGCCGTAGCCGCCGAAACGGTTGTCCTCGTAGACGATCACGGCCTTGCCCGTCTTGCGCACGCACGCGAGCACGGTCTCGCCATCGAGCGGCCGCAGCGTGCGCAGGTCGACGACCTCGACGCTGACTCCCTCGCCCTCGAGCAGGTCGGCTGCCTCGAGCGCGTAGTGCGCCATCAGCCCGTAGCCGATGACGGTCACATCGGACCCTTCGCGGGTCACCTTGGCCGAGCCGAGCGGCACGGTGTAGTCGTCGTCCGGGACCTCGCCACGGACCGAGCGATACATCTTCTTGTGCTCGAAGAACAGCACCGGGTCGTCGTCGCGGATGGCCGAGCGCAGCATCCCGCGCGCGTCGTACGGCGTCGACGGGATGACCACCTTCAGCCCCGGGATGTGGGCGAAGAACGCCTCGACCGACTGCGAGTGGTACAGCGCGCCGTGCACTCCGCCGCCATACGGGGCGCGCAGGGTCATCGGGCAGGCGAAGGCGCCGTTGGAGCGGAAGCGCATCCGCGCCGCCTCGGACAGGATCTGGTTGAACGCCGGGAAGATGAAGTCGGCGAACTGGATCTCGGGCACCGGTCGCAGGCCGGCGACCGCCGCGCCGATCGAGACGCCGACGATCATCGATTCACTAAAGCGGCGTGTCCAGCACGCGGTCGCCGCCGAACTCGTCGTACAGGCCGTCTGTGGCGAGGAACACGCCGCCCTTCTTGCCGACGTCCTCGCCGAGGACGACGATCGACTCGTCGCGGCGCATCTCCTGGGCGAGCGTGTCGCGGACCGACTCGATGTAGGTCATGACGGCCATCAGTCGTCGCCCTTCAGCAGCGCCGCACGGCCCGCCGTCGCCGATGAAGCGCTCGCCCTGCCACAGCGGATCGTCCATCCGCGCCGGCGGCTCATGCGGCGTAGACGTGGCGCTGGGCAGTGGCCGGATCCGGGATCGGCCTGCGCCTCGGCCCAGTCGGTGGCGTCCTCGACGACCTTGCGCGACTCGGCCAGCATCTGCTCCTCTGGCCGCGTCGTCGAGCATGCCCGCGGCGCGTAGCTGGTCGCGGAAGAGCGGCAGCGGGTCGCGGCCCTTCTCGTTCGTCGAGCTCGTCCTGGCTGCGGTACTTGGTGTGCTGGTCGTCCGACGAGTGGGCGGTCAGTCGGGTGACCTTGGCCTCGATCAGCGTCGGCCCGTCGCCGCTTCGCGCGCGGTCGATTGCCTCGCGGCCGGCGCGCGTAGCAGGCGAGCACATCGGCGCCATCGACGATCACGCCGGGCATGTTGTAGCCGGCGCCCGGATGGCGATGTCCTGCGACGGCCGACTGGAGCGAGGTCGGGACCGAGATCGCGTAGCCGTTGTTCTCGACGACGTAGATGACCGGCAGCTTGTGGATGCCGGCGAAGTTGAGCGCCTCGTGGAAGTCGCCCTGGTTGGACGAGCCTTCGCCGAGGTAGGTGATCGTGACCTGCTCGGTCTTCTTCAGCTTGGCCGCCCAGGCGATGCCCGTCGCGTGCAGGATCTGCGTCGCTACCGGTGACGAGACGGACAGGATGTTGCGATCGGCGATTCCGTAGTGGCCGGGCATCTGGCGACCGCCCGAAGACGGGTCCACGCCGCGCGCGAACTGGGCGAGCATGATCTCGCGCGGGCTCATGCCGAAGGTGATCAGTGACGCGACGCTGACCGGTAGTAGGGCACCATCCAGTCGTGGCCCTTGCGCAGCGCGAAGGCGATGCCAACCTGCGCGCCCTCATGGCCCTGGCCCCTGATCACGAACGGGATCTTGCCGGCGCGGTTGAGGATCCACATCCGCTCGTCGACGGCGCGCGTGATGGCCATCAGCCGGTACATCTCGATGAGGTCGTCGCGCGACAGGCCCAAGGTCGGCGCCGAGCTGGCTGCGCCTCCGCCTTGGACTCGGGCGCCTTGGTGGCTGCCATCAGAGGGTCACCCATCAGAAGTTGATCGACTTCCCGTCGACGGCCAGGGCTGCCTCGCCGAGGGCCTCGGAGAGCGTCGGATGCGGATGCACCGTCGAGCCGATCTCCCACGCGGTTGCCTCGAGCACCATCGCCGCGCTCGCCTCGCTGATCAGGTCGGTCACGTTGCCGCCGACCATGTGGACGCCCAGCAGCTCGTCCGTCTTGGCATCCGCGATGACCTTGACGAAGCCCTCGTGCTCGCCGCGGATGAGCGCCTTGCCCACGGCCTGGAATGGCATCTTGCCGATCTTCACCTGGAGGCCGTCGCGCTCGCATTCCTCCTGCGTCCGGCCGATCGACGCGATCTGCGGCCGCGAGTAGGTCGCGCGCGGCATCTTGAGATAGTCGACGTGCTCAGCCTCCGCCCCCGCGATCGCATGTACCGCGGCAATGCCCTCGTGCGCGGCGACATGGGCCAGCAGCAGCCCGCCGATCAGGTCGCCGATCGCGTACAGGTGCGGCTCGGCGGTGCTGCATCTGCGAGTTGACCAGCACGAACCCCTTCTCGACCTTGGCGCGCGTCGATTCGAGACCGACGTTGTCCGAGTTGGGGGCGCGGCCTGTCGCGACGAGCATCTGCTCAGCACGCAGCTCCTTGGGCTCCTCCCCTTCCTTGCCGACCATCACGCACACGCCACTCTCGTCGGCGGTCACGCTCGCCGCGTCGAAGCGCGCGCTGGTGATGACCTTCAGCCCACGGCGCCGGAACGAGCGCTCCAATTCCTTGGAGACGTCCCCGTCCTCGAGCGGAGTCAGCCGGTCGAGGTATTCGAGCAGGGTCACCTCGACGCCCGCGTCGTGGTAGAAGCTGGCGAACTCGACGCCGACCGCGCCACCACCTACGACGATGATGCTCGCCGGCAGCTTGTCGTTGGTCGTCGCCTCGTCGCTGGTGATGATCCGCTGGCCGTCCGGCTCGAGCCCGGGGAGTGACTTGACTCGCGAGCCGGTGGCGAGGATCACGTCGTTCGCATCGAGAACGCGCTCGCCGTCGGGCTTGCCCTCTTCATTGAGCGTCTCGACGCGCACCTTCTTGCCGCCCTGCAGCGTGCCCCGACCGCGGATGTGCTCGACCTTGTTCTTCTTGACCAGGCTGTCGAGCCCCTTGGCCAGTCGATCGACCACGCTCTGGCGGCGCTTGGCGACAGTGGCGTAGTCGAGCCGTGCACCCTCGACCACGATGCCGTAGTCGGATGCGTGCTGGATGCGCTCAAAGGTCTCGGCCGATTCGAGCATCGCCTTGGTCGGAATGCAGCCCCAGTGAAGACACGTTCCGCCGAGCTTGGGCTGGTCGTCGATGAGCGCCGTCTTGAGCCCCAGCTGCCCGGCGCGGAATGCTGCCGAATAGCCGCCGGTGCCGCCGCCGAGGACGATCAGGTCGAAGCTGTTGGAGGAGCCGACTGCCACGCTCAGACGGCCGATTGGAAGGCGGGGGTCATCGCGGCCGATGGTACGCGGGCCCCCACAAGGGCGCAAGAAACCGGCGTCTGCGCGGCCATGGCGTGGCTACACTCAGCATGCCGATGGGGCGGCGATTGGGATGGAGGTGGGTCCGATGGTCGCGAATAGGCGGACGCTAAGTCGGCTCAGCTGGGCATTAGTGGTTTTGGCGATCGTGGCGGCCGTGGTTGGCTTGCTCTTCGCCTTTGGGAATCTGCTGCCACCACACGACGACGCAGACTATGTCGACCGATTGGTAGCCAATCGCACGAGTGACGAGCAGGCGTTCCCCTTCGTGCTGCTCGGGTCGCTTGCGACGATAGGCGTTTACCTGATCGTCGCCATGCTCGGACTGCTCCTGCGCGCCTGGGCGCGACCTTCATCTCTGCGTGACGCCATGACGCTCTTGTTGGTCGTCGCCGGTATCGTCGGCGTCGTTGGAGAGCTGATGAACATCGGCGTCGGCCAGGCGGCCAACCCGTTCTACTGCGATTGCGGTTACCGGACCGAGGAGGTCGTCGCACTCGACAAGGCGCTCCAAGTCGGATGGACGATGGTGACGTGGCTCGGCCTCGGTGCCGTAACGCTGGTCGGTGTCGGCGCTGCGGTCACCGGGCGGGTGATCGAGGTGAGCGCGGCGTGGCGAACGCTGTCGGGCGTGATCGCCGTCGCGCTCGTGGTCGCAGTATTGCTGCAGGTGCTCGCTGCGTTTGTCTTCATCGACTTGTTCGATCCCTTCCAGATCTCGGACCTCATCGCGGCGATCACCCTGGGCGTGCTCGTGCCGATTTGGGCCGTCCTGCTCGCTCGGGGAGTTCAAGAACCAGAACCGGAGATGGCCGCGTCCTGACCCGGAGTGAACGAGGCGGGATCCATATCGCGGGTCTCCACATCGTTGAGGAGTTGAGATAAGCGGGCCGCTGTTCGACGCCGCGTTCATCGCCATCGGCTACCTCTCCGGGTCGCTGCCGATGGGCGTCCTGATCGCCCGAGTCACCGGCGCGGTCGATCCACGAACGGTGGGCAGCGGCCGGACCGGCGGCACGAACGCACTTCGGGCAATGGGCGCGCGGCGCGCGGTTGCAGTCGCGACACTGGACGTGTTGAAGGGCTTCGTGCCCGTGGCCGTGGCTTCGCTCCTCGGCGCCTCGCCGCTCGCCGTTGCACTGACCGGCGTCGCCGCTGTCGTCGGCGCGTGGGCGTCGGTGTTCCTGCGCTTCCACGGCGGACGCGGGGTGGCCACCGGCATCGGCGCCGCTCTGTTCATTCAGCCGTTGGCCGTGCTGCTCGCGGCGCCGTTCTTCTTCGGCACGATCGTGCTCACCAAGTACGTGTCGCTCGGCTCGCTGATCGGCACGGCCGCCGGCGCCGCGTTCATCGGCATGTTCGTTCTGCTCGGCTGGAACCAGCCGGCCGATTTCCTATTCGGCGTGCTCGGCGCGGCGGTGGTCTGGATCGCGCATCACGACAACATCGGCCGCCTGATGCGCGGCGAAGAACGGAAGTTCGACCTCTTCTCGCGCGGCCACCGCTAACCGGCGGCGGTCAGCGCGGGCGGGCGGTTCTGAAAAGTACGACCACGGTCACGGCGATCAGGCCGACGATGATCACCGGAGCGAGACCGACCGCGTTGTCCAGCATCGGAACGAAGCCGGTCAGCCAGGCGAAGATGACGACGCCGGCGATGACGAGCGCCGCCACCAGGACGACATCTCGATCGCGCACGCGCGGGCGAGGCTCAGCCATCGAGCGGGGCATCAGTCATGGTCTGCCTCGGGCGGGATGCCGATCGGCGCGACCAGGACGCGGCCGGCGAGCGCCTTGCCCATGCGCGTCCGCAGGCCCTCCTTGGGCCGGTGGAATGTCACCGTGACATCGGCTCGGACGTTGGGATCGGACGGGGTGCCCGACGTCAGGTCCAGGGCGGTCGGCGTGTCGATGGCGAGCAGCGGCACGCCGTGGCGGCGCGCGGCGATGGCCAGCTCGACCGCCTGATCGATCGGCTCGCGCAACCGGCCGCGAACACCCGTGCCGAGCAGACCGTCGATCACCAGCGCCGCGCGCTCCAACCCGTTCAGGAACAGCGACACATCGTGTCCCGCTGGAGCGTGGACGAGCTCGACATCAGCCAGGCCGTCGAGTCGGTCCCAGTTGGCAGCGGCATTCGCGGTCCCCGGCCGCTCCGCGCTGGTGACCAGCACCACGTGGCAACGGACCCCGGCCTCGGCCAGGTGTCGGGCAGCCACGAACGCGTCGCCGCCGTTGTTGCCCGGGCCACCCAACACGAGCACGAGTCCGGACGAAGGCCGGTCGATCGAGTTGAGCAGGGCGCGCGCCGTCACCGCGACCGCATAACCGGCCTGTTCCATCAGCTCGCGGCTGGGTACGCCGAGGCGCTGCGCGCGGCGATCGGCGCCGCGCATCTGCTCGGCGGTCATCGGCCACCGCGCGCCGTACGGCGCCCAGTGGGCAACGAGCGCAGCCAGATCGAGGTCAGGCGCGCGCAGGACCGGGTCGGTGAGCGGGAGGGTTTCGTGCATGACGGCCATCGGCGTGACGATTCTTTCACGTTGTGGGCCGGAGCAGGCACGGCGCCGTGCATAGCAGCCGCGACCTAGAACGCCGCGAGGCGTATGTCGTCAACGGCAACCCGCGCGCGGACCCGAGAGAAAGCGGCCTAGGGCGCCGGCCGGCGCCTCCGGCCGTGCCTGACCAGGTACAGGCCGCCCAGCACGCAGGCAATGCCCAGCACCACCAGCCAGCCACAGATCGCGTAGATCCCGAGGCGGAGAGTGTTGATCGTGGACGGCGCGACCTCGACGCTCGGGGCGTCGTTTACGGCGTCCGACAGATCGCCGATCGTCGTCGCCAGATCCTCCATGTTTTCGGAGGTCGCGCCAACGTCAGTTCGGTTCGTCTCGAGTGCCACGCCGATCGACGTCAGGTCCTGGGCGAGCAGACCGAGCTGCGTGCCTGCAACGTCGAAGCTGGTCGACAGCCCGGCAAACGGCGCCTGACCGAAGATCGTGATGTTCGAAGAGTCGCGCAGCTGGAACATGCTCGCGGCGACGCCGTTGGCGATCGTCGATGCTCGACCGATCGCCGCATTTGCCTCTCCCAGGCTGTCGTCCATCCGTCCGACCCCATCGGCCATGCCGTCGATCGTCGCCTCGGCCTGATCGAGCGACTCAACCGCGGCGGCGCGAACTTCCTCGGCCGATTCGGACAGTCGCAGGAGTCGATCGAGCGGCCGACCGACGGAAACTGCCACGCCCACGAAGAGGACGATGCCGATCACGCCATAGACGATCAGCGCCACGCCGGAAAGCTGCATGCCGAGCCTTCGTCTCCGGCCGCGCGGCGCTCGGCCGTCTACGACCGTCGTGTCGTCAGGCATTGCGCATCGCGCGGCGCACCAGCAGTACGGTCAGGAGCAGGAAGACGATGCTGAGGCCACCAAGCACGGCTAGCGACCACCACGACGTGATCTCGCCACGGAGCATGATCTCCTGGAGCAGCTGGATGCCGTGTGTCACCGGCAAAGCGTATGCGGCGATCTGAACTCCTTCACGGAATTCCGACACGGGCAGCACGAAGCCACTGAAGAAGACTGACGCGAGCAGCAGCAGAAGTGCAAGCTGAACAGCCTGTCGTTCTGAGTCGGACACGACCGAGATGATCAGTCCTATGCCCAGGCTTGCAAAGATGATCAAGCCGATAACGGCGGCGACCAGCACGGCGCTGCCGAGCATGGGCACGCCCAGCACGCCAACAAGCAGAGCCGTCGAGATCGCAGCGATGACGACCGAAACGATGCCCAGCCCGACGTATTTGCCGAGCGCCAGCTCGAACGAGTTGACCGGCGAGATCCTGAATAGCTCCATCGCGCCGGAGAGCCGCTCCCGTACGAATGACAACGCGGTCAGGGTCACGGCCATGTGCTGGAGCATCAGCGCCAGCGCAGCGGGCGCCGCGAAGCCGACTACGGAGGGCTCGCTCGGCGCGACGTTGGTCACCGTGACGGTTGTCGGCTGGGCGATCACATCGGGCGGTATCTGCGACACCTGACCACCCTGCTCCAGCACATAGGACTGCCCCTCGGTGACGGCCTCCTTGATGATCTCCTCGTTGATCTGCTGGTTGAGCACCTGGGCGATGAACGTCCCATATGCGGCCCCGACCGGGTCGATGTTGTTGATCTGGACTTGAATCTCGGCATGCTGACCGGCCCGAAAGCTCTGCTCGGCATCGGCGGGTGCGACGACGACGAGGTCCAGCTCCTGAGCCACGAGCTGAGCCTCAGCAGCAGCGGCGTCCTCTGTCACGCCGACGATTGTTAAGGCCGGTCCGGCCAGCTCCTGGTAGTACGCAGCATCGCGCGGGAGGGACAGGTCGGGTGGGATCACGATGACCGCATCGAGCGGCCGTCGTACACCGGTGAAGCCGAGGCCGAAGATGGCCATGATGAGGAAAGGCCCGAGCACCAGGCTGAAGAAGGCACCGGGCCGGCGGCGCACCTGGATCAGCTCCTTGCGCACCTGGGCGAAGACGCGGACGAGCGACTTGAACGGGCCGACGACGAGCTCTCTCATCGCGGTCGGAGCATGGTCGCCGGGCCGGGAGCCACAGTGCTCGCCGGCTCACCGGTATCGGGCTTGCGGCGCTCGAGATCGGCCGTGACCAGGGCGGTGAAGACCTCGTCAAACGTTGGTCGGTACTCGCGGCTGAATTCGACCGCACCGCCGGCGTTCTCGACCGCATCGTTGACCAGCGGACTGGCCAAACCCGCGTTCTCGGCGATAACCAGCAGTTGGCTCGGGCCGGTCTGACGGACGGCGACCACCCCTTCGACCGGCGCCATCGATCGAACGTCGAATGGGGCGTGAGTGCCGATTTCGATGACCTCGCCGCCCAGCGCCTGGCGACGCAGATCCTGGGGAGTGCCGTAGGCGACAAGCCGGCCCTCCGAGATCAAGGCGACCGCGTCGCAGTACTCCGCCTCGCTGACGTACTGGGTGGTGACGAGGACCGTGACGCCCGTGCTGCGCAGACGTTCGATCTCCTCCCAGATGCGCGTCCGGAGGATCGGATCGATGCCCGCGGTGGGCTCGTCCAGCACGAGCAGCGCCGGCTCGTGCACCAGCGCACAGGCGAGTTCGAGGCGGCGCTGCATTCCGCCCGACATCTGCGACGCACGACGCGATCTTGCGTCGGTCAAGTCGACCAGCTCGAGCACCTGGTCGACCTTTCGACCTCGGCGCCACGGCGGGATGCCGAACAGCGCGGCCATGAAATCGACGTTCTCGCGCGCGGTCAGGTCGGGATAGAGCACGAACAGCTGAGGCATGTAGCCGATGCGCTCGCGAGTCCGGCGGCGGAAGACCCGCGGATCTTCGCCCAGCACGCGAACGACGCCCGACTCGGGCGCCAGACCACCGGTGATGATGCGGATGGTGGTCGTCTTGCCGGCGCCACTCGGCCCGATCACGCCGAGCACGGAGCCCTTGGCGACCTGGAGAGAGATGTCGTCGACTGCGACCACGTCGCCGAAGCTGCGGCTGACGTGATCGAGGACTACGGGCATATCGGTCTCGACATACGCGCTCACTCCGGGCGACCAGCCCGGCGGCGGCTGATCGGGAGGGGTCGAGGGCTGAGGTTGAGATACGGGTGGCGGGACCTGGCCGGGCGGCGGCACGGGGCCGGGTGGCGGCACCTGAACGGGCGGAACCTGGCCGGGCGCTGGCTCGCCTGGTGGCGGAACCTGGCCGGGCGGCGGGACCTGGCCGGGAGGCGGCATTTGGCCGGGCGGCGGTATCGGTACCTGGCCGGATTGCTCCGGCCACGCGTTGTCGGAAGGGTTCGCCACGCTGGTCTCCAGTGGTCAGTTGTGGGCCAAGGCACGGAGGCCACCATGGCGGTGACCGGCAGGTCAACGATGAACGTCAGCCGGTTGCATCTCGACCGGCGCGCACGACCGGACAGATGCAAATCCATCCCAGCTTGCATTGGCGCTTTGGGCGACTCCGACCGCGACGGTCGTGCTGATAGCAGCGTGCAACGAAGAACGACTCCGACGGGCATCGACTCGCGGCGGCGCGGGCCGCTAGCGTGGAACACACACATGAGCGGCGTTACCAGCAGTCCGAACGAGATGCTCCTCGCCGCCCGCGCCGTCGGGTTGCGCTACGTCGATCCGAGCGAGCCCGGCATCGGTCGTCGACGCGCCGGATCCGGCTTCACCTATGTCGACGAGGACGGCAGGCGCGTCGCCGACGAGGAGGTGCTGGCGCGTATCCGGGCAGTGGCGATCCCGCCGGCATGGACCGATGTCTGGATCTGCCGCTCACCGCGCGGCCACATCCAGGCCATGGGCCGTGACGCGCGCGGTCGTCGGCAGTATCGATATCACGCGCTGTGGCAGCAGACGCGTGACGCGACGAAGTACGAGCGCACGATCGCCTTCGCCAAGGCGCTTCCACGCCTGCGCCGTCAGGTGGATCGCGACCTGCGACGCCGGGGAGTGCCGCGCGAGAAGGTGATTGCCGCCATCGTCCGGCTTTTGGAGATGACTCTGGTCCGGGTGGGAAACGAGGAATATGCGCGCGACAACCGATCGTTCGGCCTGACCACCCTGCGCAATCGCCACGCCCGAGTCACCAGCAGCGGGCTGAAGCTCAGCTTTCGCGGCAAGGGCGGCAAGGAACACGTCGTCGGACTCCAGGACAGGCGTCTCGCCCGAGTGATGAAATCGATCCAGGAGCTGCCCGGCCAGAAGCTGTTCCAGTACGAGGACGACGACGGCAAGCCGCAAGCTGTCGACTCGGATGATGTCAACGACTACCTGCGTGCGGCGATGGGCGACGACTTCTCGGCCAAGGATTTCCGGACCTGGGCGGGAACCGTGCTCGCCGCCAGTGCGCTGCAGGAAGTCGAGATCGGCGATCCGGCCAAGCCCACGAACGCGGCCCTTGGCCGGGCAGTTGCGAAGGTCGCAGCCCAGCTCGGCAACACGCCCGCGGTCTGCCGGCGCTGCTACATCCACCCGCAGATCGTCGACGCGTACCTCGACGGAAGCCTGGCTGGCGAGCCGTCGCAGCGGGCCGGACAGCTGCGCCCGCGCGTCTCATCTCTCCGGGCTGATGAACGGCGAGTTCTGCAGCTTCTCGAGCGCCGCCTGGCGCGCGAGAGCCGGTCTGGGGCGGCTCGTCGGACCGCCGCAACGGCCGCGTAAACCACATCGCGTCGCGGGCGCTCGATCACCCCGCGTGACCAAATGCGTGGCTCGTACGTCTCTATGGAGGCGCCACATCCGGCGCTGATCGAGCGCGCCAAGCACCGATCGGCCGACTAAAGGACAATTGCAACTCCCGTGTACCGAGGACAGGCCGCGCGCAACGTGCCGCGCAATGGCCATCGCAACAGAAAGGCTCGCCGTGTGGCGTTGGCGCGTGTCCGCGCGCGGCCGAAGCCGAAGGGCGCGCGCTACGCCTGGCCGGTGGCCTTCGTATTTGCCTTCGTCGGCCTCATCGCACTCAGCTCACTGAGTGCCGTGCTTGCGGTCGCGACCGGCCTGACCTTCGTCGAGAAGATGGAAACCGAGCTGCCGGCTGTCTCCGGCTTCGAGCAGCTCGACTTTGCCGAGCCGTCGGTCATCTACGACCGAACCGGCACGATCGAGCTGGCCCGCTTCCAGGTCGAAAGGCGACGGGTCGTCGAGTACGACGACATTCCCAAGGTGCTGCTCGACGCAACGATCGCCGTCGAGGACCGCTCCTTCTGGAGCAACGAGGGCTACGACCCGAACGGCATCGCCGCCGCCGCTGTCGAGAGCGTTACCGGCGTCCGCGACCGCGGCGCGTCGACCATCACCCAGCAGTTCGTGCGTGCCCGGTTGCTGCCGCAGGACGTGCTCGAGGGCGATCTCTGGACGCGCAAGATCAAGGAGATCCTCCAGGCCCGCAACCTGACCCGCGCCTACCCCGGCGAAGACGGCAAGCAGCGCATCCTGACCGCGTACCTCAATCAGATCTATTACGGCCACCAGGCGTACGGAGTCGCCGCCGCTGCCGAGGTCTATTTCGGCATCACCGACCTGAAGCTGTTGACGCCATCGCAGGCGGCAGTGCTCGCCGGCCTGCCCCAGGCGCCCGACACGTACGACCTTTACAAGTGGGCCAAGCGCGACAGCCTGGGCCGGCTTTACGTGCCGACCATCTCGATCGCCGGCGAGCAGCTGCCGCCGCCGATCGAGCGACGCAACTTCATCCTCGGCGCACTCGAGGAGGGCAACGGCAACTTCATTCGGCTGACCAAGGCCCAGCTCGACCAGTCGCTGCGCGAGCCGGTCGTACTGAATGAGCCCGAGCCGGTGGTGTTCAAGGCGCCCCACTTCGTCTGGTACATGAAGTCGCAGCTCGACCAGATCCTGGCCGACCGGGCGCCGGCCGAGCGCGGCGGGTACAAGGTCATCACGTCGATCGACATGCACGCCCAGGAGCTGGCCGAGAAGTACGTCAGCGCGGGCACGATCCTGACGAACATGCCGCCCGGACAGATGAACGCGGCGATCGAGGCGGAAGGCCTCGAGGCGGACCGGCGAATGGATATCGAACCTGCACGGCATGGACATCCACAACGGCGCCCTGGTCGCCATGGATGCCCGAACCGGCCAGATCCTGGCCCACGTCGGGAGTGCCGGCTATTACCGAGACGACCTCGCCTCTGGCACGCTCGATCCCAAGTTCGACGTCGCCGGGCGCGGCTACCGCCAGCCTGGTTCGGCATGGAAGCCGCTCGTCTATGCGGCCGGCTTCGACACCGGTGAGATCACGCCCGGCACACTCCTGCTTGATGTCACGACCGAGTTCTCGCGCGGCTGGGTGCCACGCGACGCAGACCTGAGGGAACGCGGCCCGGTGCTGGTCCGCGACGCGCTGACCTACTCGCTCAACATCCCGGTCATCCGGGCGCTCGACCGGGTAGGCGTCGATACCGTCGCCGCCCTGGCCAGCCAGATGGGTCTCACCTTCGCCCGCGGCGACCGGCACCTGGCCCAGGCCGGCCTGGCCGGAGCGATCGGCACTGCCGAGACGAACATGGTCGAGCTGACCTCGGCGTACGGCGCGCTGGCCAACCGGGGCCTGCAGCACGAGCCGCAGTCAATCCTCGAGATCCGCGACCGCGACGAAAACATCATCCCCCTGCCGGCCAGCGCTCCGCGCCAGGTGGTGAGCGAGCAGGCCGCCTGGCTGACCACGGACATCCTCAAGGACAGCACCGACCCGGTCGTCAACAGCATCTTCGGCCAGCGGCTGCAGATCGTGAACGAGTCCACGGACCCACTGCTGCCCGACGGCGTGCGGCGCTACGCGGCGGCAAAGACGGGCACGACCAACGACCTGCGCGACCTTTCCGCGTACGGCTACCTCGCGCCGCCCGCCGATCCGAACGCGCCGCACGTCGTCGCCTCGGTCTGGATCGGCAACAGCGACCACAGCCCGCCGCTCGCGGGCGGTGAGCGCGTGCCGATCCTCGCCGCCGATGGTCCAGGTCGGATCTGGTCGGCCTACCTGCGCGAGCTGAGCAAGGACTGGCCGAACGCGCCGTTCCCGTCGCCGCCGCAGGGCATCGCCGCGGCCACGATCGACCTGTGGTCGGGTGGCGCACCGGGCGCATGGACGCGCGAAACGCGCGTCGAGTACTTCATCGAAGGAACCCAGCCGGGCGGCGATCGCCAGGTCGATCCAAATGGGCTGCTCTATCGCCAGATGTGCGGTCGCTGGTTCGTCGACGTGACCAAGGTCGAGCAGGACGCGCCCGAGCGCTGGTTGCTGGCCGACCTTGACTGGATGGACCGCGCCCGACGTGGCGCAGGTCGGCGCGGGGAGCACAACAGCTCGACTGCGCGCCTCTTCGGCCGCCAGGACTGGGGTGGCTTCATCGCCCCGATCGACTGCTCGCTGGCACCCACCCCCGCGCCGCTGCCGCCTGCCACGCCGGGACCAACGGCACCGCCACTGCCGGAGCCAACACCCGGTCCCACCGTTCCGCCTGCGGCGCTGACCGTGCCCGCGGCGCGCACTACGCGCGCCAAGCGCAGCCACCGCCTGTAAGCAGGCTGATACAGCGCAACCGGTCTGCACCGTAGCGGGCTAACCGCGCAATCCGACACGATTCACTTCGTCACCTGCATTAAGCACGCGAATTGACGGAGGAAACCATGACTGCAACAAGCAGAACGACTGACTCGGCCAACGGCTCGACCGTGACCGAGGGCGCTCAGGAGGCGGCGGAGCTCGTCCGCGCCACGGCCGAGAAGGCTGCTGCCAAGCTGCCGGAGGTCGCATCGACGGCCCAGGATGCGGCGCGCGACACTCAGCGCCGGCTCGACGCGATGCCCAACCAGGCTCTGTTGATCGGGACGAGCTTCTCGATCGGCGCTGCCGCCGGGTTGTTCATCGGCGGCTCGAACCGGTTGCTCGTGGTTCTCGCGCTGGCACCCGCTGCTGCGATGGCCATGACGATGATGAATCGCGGCGACACGGAAGCCACCGAGTCACGTTCGAGCCGCACCAGCCGCAGCTGAGACGGCGCCTGAAGAGTCGCCCGCCACACGCGGGCGACTGAGCAACAAAGAAACAGCCGCGCCCAACGAGGGCGCGGCTGTCGCTATGTCTGGCGTAGAAAGGTCAGGCCGTGGCCTCCTCCGCAACGGGCTCGGCATCCTTGGCCGAGTCGGTGCTGGCGGACGTCGTCGTGGTCGACCCGTGGCCGGTGCTCGAGTCGCCCAGGTTGCCCTCGACGTCGAGCACGTAGCCAATGCCCTGGAAGGTCTTGATCGGACCCGCCTCACCCGGCGCGGCGCCGAGCTTGCGTCGGACGCGGCTGATCCAGACGCGCAGGTACTGCAGGTCGTCGCGGTACTCCGGGCCCCAGACCTTGGTCAGCAGCTCGGTGTGGAGCACGACCTTGCCGGCATGTGCGGCGAGGTGCTGGAGCAGCAGCCACTCGGTGCGGCTGAGCGAGACGAGATCGCCGCCCTTGGTCAGCAGACGCCGCTCGAGATCGATCTCGATGTCGCCGAAGGCGACGATGCCTGCGCCCGGCGACACTCCGCTCGCGCGACGAAGCACGGCGCGCACCCGGGCGGCCAGCTCGTCGGGATGGAACGGCTTGGCGATGTAGTCGTCGGCACCAAGGTCGAGGCCCTTGGCCTTGTCGCTCGTCGACCCCTTGGCCGTGAGCAGGATGACCGGGACCGGACGCCACTCGCGCAGCTGGCGCATGACCTCGATGCCGTCGAGATCAGGCATGACGATGTCGAGCAGGACGATGTCGGGCCGAACTTCCTCGGCCTTCTTGAGCGCCTCCTCGCCGCCGCTGGCTGTTACGACGCGGAAACCCTCGTCGTGCAGAGTGAGCGCTACGAGCTTGGTGATGCGTGGCTCGTCATCGGCGACGAGAACCAATGGTTGACTGTTCAAAAGAGCCCTCCTGTTGTGCATCCACCGTACAGGGAGCGTTCTAGGCTCTTGCCCAGTCGGAACCTATCGAACACGTTGCAAATTGAAATGGATATTGCAATTCCTGGATCGGCGACTGGGCGCTACAACGTGATCGTGGCGACCAATGCGCTCTGAGGCATACACCTGGTTCGTGCGCGGCGCCGGTCTGGCGTTCGGCGCCGCTCTCGCGATCGCGATCCTCTACGCCCTGCTTCAGGGAGTCGAGGTGCTCGTGCTCGTGTTCCTGGCAGTGCTCCTGGCGTCCGGAGCCGAGCCACTCATCGACCAGGTACGTTCCCGCAGCCGGCTCGGTCGTGGCGCGACGCTCTTGCTCGTCTACTTCTTCATCTTTGGCGCGATCGCAGTGCTGGCGCTGCTCATCGTTCCCGCAGCGATCAACCAGCTCAGCACGCTCGGCACGAAGCTCACCCCGCTGCTGGAGAACGCGCAGACATGGGCCGAGACGATCGAGCCCGACGCCTTGTCGGCGGCGCTGATCGGCCTGATCGAGGCTGCCCAGAGCACCCTGTCGCCATCCGCCCCGGCGGCGCCGCCCGAGCCGGATCAGATCATCGCCGTCGGCCTCACCTTCGCCGAGGTGGCGATCAGCCTGGTCAGCCTGCTGGCACTGATCTACTTCTGGCTAACCGAGCGGGCCCGACTGCAACGCTTTGCGCTGGCGATGGTGCCCGCCGATCGGCGATCCGGCACCCGGGAGGCCTGGAACCAGATCGAGCTGCGCTTGGGCGGCTGGGTGCGTGGCCAGCTGATCCTGATGGGCTCGGTCGGGGCGGCAACGACCATCGCCTACTTTCTGATCGGCCTCGAGGGCGCCTTGCTGCTCGGCCTGTTGGCGGCGTTGTTCGAGGCTATCCCGCTCATCGGGCCGGCGCTTGGTGCTGTCCCGGCGCTCGTGGTGGCGGCGGCGACCGGCCGCATCGAGATCGTCATCCTGGTGGCTGTCGTCTACTTCGTGATCCAGCTGGTCGAGGGCAATGTGCTGGTGCCGCTGGTGATGCACAACACGATCGGGATTCCGCCTTTCATCGTGTTCGTGAGCATCCTCGCCGGCGCCGCCGTCGCGGGCATCCCGGGTGCGCTGCTGGCAGTTCCCATCGCGGCATCGATCATCGTCGTCGCCGAACGCCTCCAGGCACGTGACTCACCGGTGCCGATCAGTCCGCAGCCGCAATCCGAAGTGGTCGAATTGGTCGAGGACAGCGCCTGAGCGTCAGGTCGTCGACGCCCTTACAGGACTCAGACGGTGCGCTCGATCAATACGAGCGAGCGACCGACGAGGACCACCTGTGAGCCGGGCCGGCGCTTGTCCTTATCGGGAACCGACGCCGTATCGGGCAGACCGGTGACCACCGGCGGTAGTGGGTCCTGGCGCGGCGGCTGACCGTCGGCTGTGTCGAGCACGAGCTTCCAGGAAGAGCCGTGCTGGCCATCGGGAATGGTGAACGCGACGGGATCGGCCGACGCATTGAGCATCAGGTAGAAGGTCGAATCGGTGATCTGCTCGCCGCGCTGGTCGGAGCCGAGGTCGTCGCCGACGAGCAGCAATCCGATCGCCTGGCTCCAGCCCTCCGTCCACTGCCTGTCCGACATCGGTGATCCGTCCGGCGCCAGCCAGGCGATGTCGGTGACCGACTCACCGCGGATCTGTCGACCCTGGAACCAGCGTCGTCGACGGAACGCCGGATGAGCGTGACGGAGGGCGATGAGACCCTGGGTGAAGGCGAGCAGGTCGGCATCGGCGTGCTCCCAGTCGAACCAGCTGATCTCGTTGTCCTGGGCGTAGGCGTTGTTGTTGCCGCGTTGAGTGCGGCCGATCTCGTCGCCGCCGAGGAGCATCGGCACTCCCTGGCTGAGCAGCAGCGTGGCCAGGTAGTTGCGCCGCTGGCGGGCGCGCAGGGCATTGATCTCGGGATCGTCGGTCGGGCCTTCGAAGCCGTGGTTCCACGAGCGGTTGTGCGCCTCGCCCGGAATCGGCCCTTCGCCATTCGCCTCGTTGTGCTTCTCGTTGTACGAGACGAGGTCGGCCAGGGTGAACCCGTCATGCGCGGTGATGAAGTTGATGCTCGCGTGCGGTCGCCGGGCAGTGCCTTCGTACAGGTCGGGGCTGCCGGTCAGCCGATACGCGATCTCGGTCAGGTTCGCCGGCTCGCCGCGCCAGTAATCGCGCACCGAGTCGCGGTACTTGCCGTTCCACTCCGACCAGAGCGGCGGGAAGTTGCCGACCTGGTAGCCACCTTCGCCGACGTCCCACGGCTCGGCAATCAGCTTGACCTGGCTGACAGTTGGATCCTGCTGGATCAGGTCGAAGAAGGTCGCCGTTCGCTCGACGTCGTGCATCTCGCGCCCGAGCGTCGACGCGAGGTCGAAGCGAAAGCCGTCGACATGCATCTCCTGGACCCAGTAGCGCAGGCTGTCGAGGATGAGCTGCAGTGAGTACGAGTGGCCGACGTTGAACGTGTTGCCCGTGCCGGTGTAGTCCATGTAGTAACGCGGATCGTCATCCATGAGCCGGTAGTAGGCAGCGTTGTCGATGCCGCGGAACGACAGCGTCGGACCGAGATGGTTGCCCTCGGCGGTGTGGTTGTAGACGACATCGAGGATCACCTCGAGTCCCGCCTCGTGGAGCGCGGCAACCATCTGCTTGAACTCGGTCACCTGCTCGCCGCGGCTGTCGCCTCGGCTGTAGCCGTTGTGCGGCGCGAAGAAGCCGATCGAGTTGTAGCCCCAGTAGTTGGACAGGCCCTTCTCGGTGAGCGACGAGTCGTTGACGAACTGGTGGACGGGCAAGAGCTCGATCGCGGTCACGCCGAGTCCGGTCAGGTAGCGCGTCGCAGCCGGGTGGGCGAGCCCTGCGTAGGTGCCACGCAGCTCGTCGGGAATGTCCGGGTGGCGCATCGTGAAGCCCTTGACGTGGGTCTCGTAGATGACCGTCTCATGGAGCGGCCGGCGCAGCAGGCGATCCGTCCCCCAGTCGAAGAATGGATTGACCACCACCGAGCGTTGCGCATACGGCGCGCTGTCGGCAGTCGTTGACCTTGCCGTCCGGCTTGTCGAAGTGGTAGCTGAAGAGCGCCTCGTTCCACCTGACATCGCCCTCGATGGCGCGCGCGTAGGGATCGAGCACGAGCTTGGACGGGAGGTTGCGCTGGCCCGACTTCGGTTCGAATCGGCCGTGGACGCGGAAGCCGTAGCGCTGCCCGGCCGTCAACCCGGGGACGTAGCCGTGCCACACGAAGCCGGTCGACTCGGGCAGCTCGAGGCAATGCTCGGCGCCGGCGTCATCGAACAGGCACAGCTCGACGCGGTGCGCCACTTCCGAGAACAGCGCGAAGTTGACGCCGGTGCCGTCGAACGTCGCGCCGAGCGGGTAAGGCTGGCCGGGCCAGATCGTCGGTGCCAAGTGGCGCAGCTTGTGCGGTGTGGGGTGACGGTCGCGAGACACTCTCTAACGCCAGAGCCGGTTCTCCTTCATGGCTGAAACAAGACTGATACTCGCCCCGATGCGCGGCTGCAGCATGCGCAATCGATGGCCGCTGATGCTACCGCCATGACCGATTCAAACGATTTCCCGCGAACCGACACGCCCGCCGATGTGGGCCCCGACGTAGGCGAGTCGCCCGAGGACGTGTCGGGCAAGGATCTTGGCCGGCTGGGTGAGGAAGGCGGCCCGATCGGGCTGCGCGTTGGGCGAGACCCCTCCAACCTGGGCGATGACGTTCCCAGCGCGGGCGACGTGACCCACCCGGATCCGGTCGGCGAAACGCCCCAGATGTGATGGACGACCGACTGACGAACGGTGCCTACGGCGCGACTTCGGGCACCGAGCAGCGCGATTCGCGCCAGTTGATGGAAGGCCTGATGGTCTTCTCGCTGCGGCTCGAGATCGACATGCTCCGCAACGAGGACCAGTACGCGAACGGAGACCGGAGCTCACTCACGCTGGCCAAGGAGGTCGACTTCCGCGCCCTGCTATCCGTGCTGCGGCCGGGTGCGACGCTCGATGAGCAGGACGGCGACGCTCGGGCGAGCATCCATGTCATAGAAGGCGGCGTCACGCTGACAGCCGGCGACGAGACAACCGAGCTCGGTGAAGGGCAGCTGGCCGTGATCGACGCCGGCCGGCCGTGGGCGCTGACCGCCGCGACCGAAAGCGCGGTGCTCCTCACGCTCGCCTGGCCACGCGAGAAGGCGGGCGTCTAGCCCTGTCTCGCTTCTCCGGCGCCGAGCGATTGGTCGGCTGGCCAACGGGCCGTAACCTGAGCGGGCATGTCCCTCGAGACGTATCGCCGCAAGCGCGACTTCAAGAAAACCCCTGAGCCGGCCGGCGATGTCGGGCCGAGCGCGCCGCCGCCCGAGGGCCGACGATTCGTCGTCCAGCGCCATCGCGCAAGTCGGTTGCATTACGACTTCCGGCTCGAGATCGATGGCGTCCTGATGAGCTGGGCCGTTCCGCGCGGGCCGTCGCTCAACCCCGACGAGCGACGGATGGCCGTCCACGTCGAGGACCACCCGATCTCGTACTACGACTTCGAGGGCGTGATCCCCAAGGGCGAGTACGGCGGCGGCGACGTGATCGTGTGGGACTGGGGCACTTTCGAGCCCGAGGAAACCGACGATCCGGGCAAGTCCGTCGGCAAGGGCGAGCTCAAGTTCCGGCTCGACGGCCAGAAGCTGCGCGGCCGCTTCACGATCGTCAAGACGCGCGGCTCCAAGTCCGGACCGGACGACTGGCTGTTGATCCACAAGCGCGACGAGGATGCAGACGGCGACTGGGACGTCGACAAGCTGCCACATTCGGTCAAGACCGGCCGCACCAACGACGAGGTCCTCGCCGGCAAGGACGCGGTGTGGGATTCCGAGCGCGCCGGCAGAGGAGGCCAACATCGACCTGGCCGGCGCGCAAGAGGCTCCCCTGCCCGATTTCATCGAGCCGATGAAGGCGACCATGGGCGACGCGCCGTTCGACGATCCCGACTGGCTCTTCGAGCTGAAGCTCGACGGCTACCGCGTCGAGGCGATCGTCGACAACGGCAAGGTCCGCCTCTGGACGCGCAACAAGCAGGACGCCGCGCGCTACTTCCCCGATCTGGCGGCCGCGAAACCGACCTGGATCAAGGCCGAGACGGCGATCCTCGACGGCGAGGTTGTCGCCCTCGACAGGGAGGGCCGGCCGACGTTCAGCCTGCTCCAGGACCGCGCCGGCATGGGGCGTTTCGGGCCGCGGCCGTCGGACGCGAACAAGTCAAGGAAGCGCGACGACGACTTCGTCGCGCCGGTCGTCTACTACGTCTTCGACCTGATCTACCTCGACGGGCGGATGCTGACCGACGTGCCGCTCGAGCAGCGCAAGCGCCTGCTGCGCAGCGTGCTGCGCGACCACGCCCAGGTGCGCTACGCCACCCACATCGAAGCGGACGGCAAGCAGTTCTACGAGATCGTCGGCCGACAAGGGCCTCGAGGGGCTGATCGCCAAGCTGCGCACCAGCCGCTACGAGCCGGGCCGCCGCGCGCGGTCGTGGCTCAAGATCAAGATCCGGCGCGAACAGGAGGTCGTGGTCGTGGGCTACGAGCCGGGCAAGGGCGCGCGCGCAGCTCTCGGCTCACTCATCCTCGCCGTCAACGAGGGAAAGGAGCTGCACTACGCCGGCGAGGTCGGCAGCGGGCTCGACAACCGGACGATCAAGCAGCTCAAGACCGAGCTGGACGCCCACAGGGTCGACGCGCCACCGGTGGTCGACGCGCCGCGCATCAAGGGCGCGGTGTGGTCCGAGCCGCGTCTCGTCGTGCGTGTCGAGTTCAGCGAATGGACCGACGACGGGCTGTTGCGCCAGGCCGCGTACAAGGGGCTCGAGATCGGCAAGAACCCGCAGAAGGTGGTCCGCGAGCGAGCGATCTCGGCACGGAAGGCGGCCGACGCCGCCGAGAAGGAAGCGGCGGCAGCGGCGCCCAAGCCTCCGAAGACGGCGGGAAGCGCGAAGTCGGCATCCGGCGCGAAGTCGGCTCCGGTGCGAAGCCCTCTGCGAAGAAGTCGAAGTCTGGTGCCAGCTCGAAGTCGGTCGTCCAGTTCTTCGAAGACTCCGACCAACGGTCCGACCCACCGCAGGCGGCCACCGATGAGGAGATGGCCGCCCTCGAGGGAATGTCCAAGGAGGGCAACTGGGAGATCGGCGGCCACACGGTCAACCTGACCAACCTCGACAAGGTGCTCTTCCCCGAACTCCGGCTTCACCAAGCGCGACCTGATCCGCTATTACGTCACGGTCTCGCCGGTGATCCTGCCCCACCTGCGAGACCGAGCCGCTCAACCTGTCGCGCTGGCCCGACGGCGTCAACGGCAAGACCTTCTGGCAGAAGCAGATCCCGCATTGGGCGCCGGATTGGATCGCGCGCTGGGACTATCCCGAGGCAGGATCGAGCGAGTCGCACACGTACCTCGTTGCCGACCGCGTGGCGACGATGGCCTGGCTTGCCAATCACGCAACGATCGACCTTCACCCGTGGACCTCGAAGTTCGAGACGTACCGCAAGCCGACTTACGCGCTGATCGACATCGATCCGGGCACGAAGACGACCTTCGACGAGGTCGTGACGCTCGCCCGCATCTATCGCACGGCGCTCGATCATCTCGGCGTCGTGGGGTTGCCCAAGGTGACCGGCAAGCGCGGCATCCAGGTGTGGGTGCCGATCAAGCCGATCTACTCGTATCCCGAGACGAGCCAGTGGGTAGAGGCGCTGTCCAGGGTGGTCGGCGCGACCGTGCCTGATCTGATCAGCTGGGAGTGGGCGAAGTCGTCACGCAAAGGGCTGGCGCGGCTCGACTTCACTCAGAACGCGGTCAACAAGACACTCGTCGCGCCGTACGCGGTCCGGCCGGTGGGCAACGCGGCGGTGTCGACGCCGCTCGAGTGGGATGAGCTCGACGATCCGGAGCTCAGGCCGGACCGCTGGGACATCCGCACTGTCCTCGACGCGTATCGCGGAGCGCGGCGACCTGTTCGCGCCGGCGCTCGAGGTGGAGCAGGAGCTGCCGCCGCTTGCGTGACGGTTATGCTCGGCGCCCACCGGAGGGCCGCAGCACTTGCAAGAGGTCGAGGAGACCGATCTGAGCCGCCTCGTATCGGACGTTGCCGCCGAGCTCGGTCGCGAGTCCGTCGAACGCCTGCTCGCACAGCAGGAGGCGATTGCGCAAATCGGCCAGCGAGCGCTCGAGGGCGAGTCGCTCAGCGTGCTGATGGCCGAGGCGTGCGAGCTGGTGCGGACTGCCCTCGGCGCCGAGTTCGTGAGCGTCCTCGAGCTCGAGGAGGACGGCAAACAGCTGCGCGTCGAGGCCGGCGTTGGCTGGACGAAGGGAGTCGTCGGCACCCGCGTCCCTGCGGACCGCGAGAGCTCGCTGTCGGGCTACACGCTCGCCACCCGCGGGACGGTCATCGTCGACGATCTGGCCAGCTGAGGACAGGTTCCGTGCGCCACCGACCTTGGCCGAGCACGGCGCCGTGTCCGCGCTCGGCGTTCGCATCGGCGAGATGGACCGACCGTACGGCGTGCTGGCCACGTTCGCCACCCGGCCGGCCGGCTTCGCCTCGGGCGACGCCAACTTCCTGCAGGCGGTGGCGAACGTGCTCGCCGCCGCCGTCGACCGCCTGCGCCTCGACAACGAGCTTCGTTCGTCACGCGACCACCTGTCGGCAATCCTGACCAGCATCAACGAGGGCATCACCGTCCAGGCCCCCGACGGACGGCTGATCTACGCCAATGACGCGGCCGCCAAGCTGAGCGGCTTCGAGAACGGCGAGGACTTCCTGGCCGCGCCGATCGCCGAGATCCTGGCGCGCTTCGAGCTGTTCGATGACAACGGCGCGCCGATCACGTTTGCCGACCTGCCCGGCCGCCGCGCACTCGGCGGTGAGCTGCCGCCGCCGACAGGTGATCGGCTTCCGCGTGATCGCCACCGGCGAGGTGCGCTGGTCGATGATCACGGCAACGCCGGTGCACGCCGCCGACGGCAGTCTGTATCGCGTCGTCAACACGTTCCGCGACGTGACCGACGAGCGCTGGACGCGCGAGAGCCGATCGTTCATCGCCGAGGCCGCGACGATCATGTCGAGCACGCTCGACGCCGTCGAAGCAGCGCGACGGCTGGCGGAGCTCGCCGTTCCCCGGCTGGCCGACTACTGCACGGTGGACATGCTCGAGCCCGACGGCAGCATCCAGCATGTCGCCCTGGCACACGCCGATCCGGCCCGCCTGCGCCTCGCACTCCGCGGTCGCGAGCTGCGGCCGGTGCTGCCCGACGCGGCAACAGGTCCTGCTCGGGTGATCCGCGAGGGCACGTCCGAGTACATGCCCTATATCCCGCCCGAGCTGATCCAAGCAGCGACTCGAGGGCGAGGAGCTCGAGGTGATCGGTGAGCTCGGATTGCGTTCATACATCTGCGTTCCGCTGTTCGGTCGCGAGGGGCCCATCGGAGCGCTCTCGCTGGTCATGGCCGAGTCGGGCCGGACGCTTGGCGAGCGCGATCTGGCGCTGGCCGAGGAGCTCGGGCAGCGGGCGGGCATCGCGCTCGAGAACGCCGGACTGTTCCAGGCAGCCGATGACCGGCGCGCGGAGCTGGACGCGGTGCTCGGCGCGCTCGCCGAGGCGGTCCTGGTGTACGACACCGGCGGTCGGCTGCGACTGAACAACAGCGCTGCCGAGGAGATGTTCGGGACGGCTGTGCCGCGAACGCTCAGGGAGCTGCTCCATCGCAGGCTGGGCCTGGAGCACGTCGATGGCGACGAGCTGCCCGACGACGGCACCGCGGAAGAGGTCCAGGTCGACGGCCACGGCCGCTGGCTCGAGCTGCGCCGCTACGGCGCGCCGTCCGTGGCCGGTCGCGGTCGGCGACGGCTGGCACCGACCGTGGTCGTGCTGCGCGACATCAGCGGGGCACGTGCGGCGCGCGCGGCGCGCGACGCGTTCATGGGCGTCCTGTCGCACGAGCTGCGCACGCCGATCACGACGATCTACGGCGGCAGCGAGCTGCTCGAGCGCGACCTCGACCCTGAGCATCGCAACGAGGTCATCGCCGACATCCGCGGCGAGGCCGAGCGCCTGGTGCGACTGGTCGAGGACCTGCTGGTCATGACCCGCGTCGAGCGGGGCATGGTCGACATCGCGGACGAGCCGATCCTCCTCCAGCACCTGCTCGCGGCCGTGGTCCAGGCATTCGAGGCACGCGTTCCCGGTGTCAGCGTCGCGCTCAAGATCGGCGAGCGGCTGCCGGCCGTGCGCGGCGACGCCACGTACGTCGAACAGGTCGTGCGCAACCTGCTGACCAACGCGATTCGCTACGGATCGGGCCTCGAGAAAGGCATCGAGGTCCAGGCCTCGGACGAGGGCGGACAGGTATCCATCCGCGTGCTCGACAACGGATCCGGCTTCGGCGATGGCGACGCCGAGCGACTGTTCGAGCTCTTCTACCGTGCCGACGCGGCCCGCTCCGTGCCGGGTGGCGCGGGCATCGGCCTGTTCGTCTGCCGCCACCTGATCGAGGCGATGGGTGGCGAGATCTGGGCACGGCCGAGGCCGGAGGGCGGGGCCGAGTTCGGCTTCTCGCTGCCGGTCATGGAGTCCGACCTCATCGCCTGACGCGACTGCCGGCTCTACGCCTCCGAGCTGAGGACCTGCTTGCCGAGTGACTGGATCTCGGCCATCTTGGCGCCCATTGCCTCGCGCTCCTCGGCCGAAAAAGCCTCGCGGATGTCGCGGAACATCTCGCCCTCTTCTTCCTCGATGTGGTGCTCGATGTTCTCCTTGGCGACGGTGAACTTGGCGCCCCACTGCTCGTCGGAGACGGGCGTCGCTTCGAGCTCCTCCATGACCAGGTCGACGACGTGGTGCTCCTCGTACGCCTCGAGGGTCAGCTCCTTGGCCTTGGGATGTGCCTTGAGTGCCGGATAGAGGACCTCCTCTTCCATCGCCTCGTGGGCGGTGAGGATTGTCTTGAGGCGGTCGAAGAGCTCGGTCCGCGTCTTCTCGCCGCGCTCGGTGGTCGATTCACCTTCCTCGAGAATCTTCTTGATCCGAGCGTGGTCTTCTTTGAGCAGCGTCAGCACGTCCAACGGATAGGCCTCCATGGTCACGCGATGCATTGGTTGTCAGCGTGACGGTATGGGCGCTGACGCGCGCGATCAAGCGCGAGCGATTCGACCACTCGTTACGGCGTTGTTGCAACGCCCGCGAGCCGCCGAGGTCAGGTCCCGGCGACAGTCGGATCGTCGGGAAGAACGGCGACCTCCAGATCCTCGGTCTGCTGGCCGTATCCCTCGGCCGGCTCGGGAATGTCGCGCAGCTTGAGCAGCGGCGAGCCGATCAGCCACAGCAACCCGGTCAGAGACAGGAGCGTTGTTGCAATCAGCGTCTCACGCACACCGATCGCGGTGCCCATGATGCCGCCGAGCAGCGCGCCGACCGGCCGCACGCCGTAGTTGATGAAGCGCCACGCCCCCGTCGCGCGGCCGCGGATCGAGTCGGGGGTACGGGCCTGGATGATCGTGCCCGCGTTGATGTCGAGGATCATCACCCCGAACCCAGCGCCAAACTCGGTGATCGCCAGCATCGCCAGCAGGACCGGCAGCGATCCGGTCACGAGTGGGATGGCGATCAGTGACGCCGGGAAGATGAACAGGCCGAGCGCGTAGGCAGGGCCCAAGTCCAATTCGTCGGCCGATCCGGCCGGCGAAGATGGCACCGACAACGCCGCCGACGGCACCCGCACCAAGCGCCAGCCCGAGCAGCCCGGGCTCGACGTCGAGGTACGTCGTGACGTACAGGATGAACAGCGCGTGGAAGGCGAAGTTGAACAGGTTGCAGGTGGCGACCGACAGCAGCGACGGGCGCATGATCGGATCGCGAACGATGAATCGCATGCCGGTGGCCAGCTGGGCGCGGATGCTCTGGCCGGCCGGCTCGGGCGTCGGCTCGTCGGCCTTGACTCGGGTCAGGAAGAGCGCCGACGCGACGTAGGAGAGAGCGTCGGTGGCCATGGCCGCGGCCGCGCCAAGGACCTGGATCAAGATTCCGCCGATGCTCGGACCCAGGACGTAGGCCAGTGATCGGCTGCCGTTGAGCAGCGAGTTGGCCTGCACGAAGTCCTGGCGCGGCGTGACCGCGACGAAGACCGTCTGCCACGAGATGTCGAACGCAACCGACAGCGCCCCGACGGCGAAGGTGATCACGTACAGCTGCGGCAGGCTCAGCGCGTTGAACACGAATGCGATGGGGATCGTCGCGATCAGTGCGGCTCGAGCGAGATCGACGACGATCATCAGCCGGCGTCGTCGGTGAACGCGGTCCAGCCACACGCCGGCGGGCAGCGAGAAGAGCAGATGCGGCAGCAGCCCGACCGCGGTCAACAGGCCCATTTCGGCGGGCGAGGCGCCCAGCACGAGCGCGGCGATGATCGGGATTGCGAGCAGCGTTACCTGGTCGCCGACGACCGAGATCGTCTGGCCAACCCAGAAGTTGCGGAACGGCGCTCGATGGAGCAGCGGCGGGATCAGGGGCCCCCTTTGGTAGACTCAGCGCCTCGCTGGCGAGTGGCCAAACGGTAAGGCACCTGACTCTGGATCAGGGGATTGAAGGTTCGAATCCTTCCTCGCCAGCCAATTTTTGTGCTGGAATCCACGTCCAAACGGGTTGCGGTGGGAAAGGCGCCTCCTGCCGGCCGCGCCCGAACTACTCAGATGCTGTCCAGTCGGCGAATTCTTCGTCCTGGTTGGGTGTGTGGGTGACCTGCCGCAGATCTGTGCCATCCCTGCGCATGATGTAGAGGTCCGCGTGCGCTGCGTTGCTCGGGAGGAAGCTGAATACGATCCATTGGCCGTTCGGCGACCAAGCCCCCCCAAAGGCGATGCCGTTCGGCGCGCCGTCGATGCGTATGGGAGTGGCCTGGCCGCCACCCACGGGTAGGAGCGTCAGCGGACTGCCCAATTCGGTCAGGATTGTCGTTCCGTCGGGTGACAGCCTTGCTCCACCCATTAGCTGATCGCTCAACTGGCGTTCATCGCTCCCGTCGAGCTCCACCACCATCAGGTGGCTGTCGTCCCCAGTTTCGTCCGGCTCGGGATTTGCTCGCCAAAAGATGATCTGGCTGCCATCAAGGGTGTAGTCACCGGGGATGTCATGGCGATCCTCGGGAGCCTGCGTTATTCGGGTGATGTCCCCGCCATCCGCTGACCTGACGGTATAGATGCCATTGCGCGTGGGGTCCGTTTCGTCCCATCCTTCGCACGCAAGTCTCTCGCCGTCGGGTGACCACGCGAAGCACCCCAGATTCAGGGTTGGGTCAGGACTCTCGAACTGCACATAATCCGACCCGTCCGGGTTAACCGTTCCGGCAAAAATCAATCCCTGCGAGTTGCTCGCCACGACAGACAGCTTCGTGCCGTCGGGCGACCACCGTGGCCCCTCCGCGTGTGGCGGCAACAGCTGCCGCTCATCCGCGCCATCGGTGTTCGAGGTGAAGGGCGTCACGCCGCTCGAATCGAAGCGCCCGTACGCGAGCCGCCCAGCCGGCCAAGGTGCCACAGGAGCGCTCGCTGGAGGCGTGGTAGGCGTGGCCGGAGGGACGGTAGCCGCCGCGGGCGTGGACGTTGCCGCGGGCGTGGACGTTGCCGCGGGCGTGGACGTTGCCGCGGGCGTGGACGTTGCCGCGGGCGTCGCGGAAGGCAGGCTTGAGGTTGGCGGCAGCGCACCCGAGCAAGCCGATGTCGACAACAGTGCTATCAGAGTCGCGATCGATGTTCCTGGTCGTGTGCGGGACATTCTGTTCTCCTGCTATCGGGGCGAGGGCATCGGCTGCATGTCGCCGTAGTAGGGGCAGCAGCCATTGAAGTTCGTGACGGCATGCGGATCTGAGCCATCGGGCCCCATCAGCCAGAATTCGGTGCGGTTCTCGGTACCGGCCGCGTTTGCGCCCAAGCGGGTGAACAGGATCCCGGAACCGTCCGGCGTCCAGCGTGGTGTCGCCGAGTGCAGGTCATTGGTGAGTCGTGACAGTCCAGTCCCGTCCGGGCGGATGGTGTAGATGTCCTGGCCCTGGAACAGGCCGACGGCGTCCAGCGACTCCATCCAGGTCAACAGGGGGAGCGTGCTGAAGACGATCAGCGAGCCGTCTGGCGACCAGTCGGCATCACCGGCAGTCATGTCTGTTGATGTGATCCGCTGGAGGTCCGAGTCGTCCGTGCCAACGACCAACAGCTCGCTGTCGATGGGCATGAAGTCGTCGTCGAAATGCACCCGATGAAAGACGAGGCGAGTCCCGTCCGGCGACCATCGAGGCTTGACGTTCTCGCCAGCGGCTGCGCCCGATCCAAAGGGCAGTTCGGTCGAGGTGAGCTCGGTCGCCTGGCCGGTCGCAAGGTCGACGACGACCACGACCGTCGAGGTCGGCGGCGGTTCGGTAGCGGATCCCAGATGCCTTTCCACCGGACCACCGCGAGACGACGTCCGTCCGGTGAATAGGCGGGCCAGTCGTCCTCGAGACAGCCGGCTTGGCCTTCGCGATGTTCGCAGCCGAGTTCGAGTCGCTGTGGCGTGGACCCACTCGCATCGGTCTCGTAGACGCCGCGACTCGACGGCGGGAACGAGTTGGTAGAAGACGAGCTTGCGGCCGTCCGTCGACCAATCAACGGCCAACAGCTCGCCCGGAAAGCTGGTGGGCAGGAGCGCGCGACCAGCGCGTCGCGTCGGAGTCGACAATTCCGAGCCTGCTGCCCTGCTCGTACACGATCGGACCCTCCAAGGTGGGCCGAACGGTGGCCGGTGGGAGGCCGACGGCATTGCCGTCGCCGGCGAACCAGGCGTCGGCGCGGCGGAGAAAGTCGGCGGCGGCGGCGCGCTGGACGTTGGCACCGCCGCGCCCGAGCAGGCGGCAAGCGCAAACGCCGCGATCAATGTGGTTGCTCCTAGTGGACGCATCCTTGTCACCCGTTGAGGAGCGCCCGTGACTTGGGCGCATACTCATCCGACGATCAGGAGGGCCGACGGGTTGGGGTGAAGTTCGCGCCAACGCAGGACCTGTCCGGATCGTCGGTTAGGTGATGGCTGTTCGCGGCGGCTCCCGGTGACGATCGATGCAGGTGCCTTGGCCGAGCCGCTGCACAGCGCATCGCTCGTCACGCGCGCACAGGCCGGTGACCAGGTCGCCTTCACCCGACTTATCGACGAGCGCCATCAACAGCTGTACCGGACAGCGTGGGCGATCCTGCGCAATGACGAAGACGCTCGCGACGCCACGCAGGAGACGTGCATCAGCGCCTGGCGGGAGATCACTCGGCTTCGCGATCCCGCGCGCTTCGATGCCTGGCTGACGCGCAGCCTCGTGAACCGGTGTCGGACAGCGCTTCGTTCGCGCAAGCGCGTTTCCGTGCGCGAGGTCCGGCTCGACCCGTCAGGCGGGCTCGAGATTCCATCGAGCGACAGAGGCGTTGATGAGTCCTTGGCCGCGAACGACGCGATCCGGAGCGCATTCGCCCACATCAGCGCTCAGCATCGGACTTACCTGGTACTGCATTACGTCGAGCACCGATCGGTCGCTGAGATCGCGGCGATCGTCCAATCGCCCGAGGGAACTGTCAAATGGCGCCTGTCGGAGGCTCGGGGCGCACTCGAGAAGCGACTGGAGAGGGAGAACAGGTGAGCTCGTTCACGTTGACCGACGCTGCAATCGAACGAGCGCTGAAGCCCGACCTCGATGTTGCCGCGCCGGCTGACTTCATGGAGCAAGTTGCGGAAGCGATTAAGCCGCGGGAACGCCGATCGGGTTTGTGGCTGCTCAATCCAACGACGTGGTCGCGACAGGCCCCGGCCATGACTCAGCTGATCCTCCTGCTGCTCATGCTGCTTCTTCTTCTCGTCGGTTCCATCGCGGTTGCATCTCTCTTGCGCAGGCCGCTAGCCAACGGCGACGTCATCTATGCCAGCGGCGTCGATTTGCTAGCTGTCGATCCCGCGACGAGCATCTCGCGCAGCCTTCTGTCGGGCGAGGGCAGGATCTTCGGCGTCACGCGATCGGTTGACGGAAGCCTGGTCTCCTTCTGGACCGAAACCGGCGAGGGAACCACGCTCGAGGTTGTCAACGCTGCGGCGGCGACCGGCGACGCGTTGCGGAGAATGTGATTCCGAGTCCCGTCGGCCTGGGTCAGATCGATGTTTGGTCGCCTGACCGCCGATGGTTGGCTGCTGGGGTGTCCGTCGCTGGAGAGCAGAGGAATCCTGCTCGTGGATGTCGCGTCGGGCAGTGGCGAGATCATCGGACCGATCGGGGCTGCCAACCCATTGTGGTCGCCTGACGGGCAGCTGCTCGCTTTCTGCTATCCGCGCGAGGGTCGTTCGGTGTTGGCCGTGATGTACGCGGATGGGTCGGGAGTGCGCAAGGTCAGCGGTGACCTCGGCGTCTTCGACGTATCGGGCGCCAATAACTGGTCGCCCGATGGCGCCTGGGTGTACTTCGACGCGCAGCGCAACAACTACAGCGAGGCCCACATTTATCGAGCTCATGTTGACGACGCCTACTCCGAACAGTTGACGTTCGACATGCTCTCCGCCGCGCCCGCCCTATCACCCGACGGCTCGACAGTTGCCTACTCCGATTGGCCGGGTGGGCGAGGCACACAAAATCTGATGCTCATGGACGCAGACGGCGCCAACCAGCGCGTCCTACTCACGTCTGCACTCAACAACGGTTGGTCGAACGACGGGCAGTTCCTGCTGGTGGAGTGGCGTCCATGTCGGTGCCCCATATGAACTGATCGTCCTGCGCCCCGACGGCACGGACAAGCAAACGCTGATGACATTCCAGGACGGATGCGCCTCGGTCTGCGCAGAGAACCTCGGGTGGGGCCAACCGCGCCCTTGACGATCAGATTCTGCGTGCTCAGGTGGTTTGCATCCCCAATTGGACGCCTGTCGCTCGCATTGCCAGACGCGGAGCCACAGCGCACATGCTGCGCTGACTCTGGATCAGGGGATTGAAGGTTCGAATCCTTCCTCGCCAGCCAATCTCCGCTTGGCCCTCTGTCCTGTCGCGTAAGGTTCGATCGCCTACGTGTTCAACCTAGGCGACCGTCAAGCGTGAGGTTCGTCGATGGCTGACACCGCGATCGGCCCCATCCTGAACGACGTCCATTCGGCACTCAATCCGACTCGAGTTGCCAGGGTCGTCCGTCCGGCCTCGACTGAGGACGTGATCGCCGCGGTCCGACTGGCGGCGACAGAGGGACGAGCAGTCAGCATCGCCGGATCGCGGCATTCGATGGGTGGCCAGCAGTTCGCGGCCGATGGCGTGCACCTGGACATGCGCGGGATGACACGGATTGTTTCACTCGACGCAGATCACGGGATCGTGGATGTCGAGGCCGGGATCGAATGGCACGAGCTGATCGACGGGCTGCAAGCGCTGCAGGCCGGGCGGCGAGAAGCGTGGGGCATTCGCCAGAAGCAGACCGGCTCAGATGGCTTGAGCCTGGGTGGGGCGCTCTCCTCCGACGTCCACGGCCGCGGACTGGTCCAGCGTCCGATCGTCGAGGACGTCGATGGGTTCACGTTGGTTGATGCCGAGGGCCAGGTCCGGATCGTCGACCGCGCGTCTGACCCGGAGCGATTTGGGCTGGTGATCGGTGGCTACGGGCTACTCGGTGTCATCACCTCGGTTCGACTCCGACTCGCCCCGCGCCGCATCCTTCGGCGCGAGGTGACGATAGTCGCGGTGGACGAGCTGATGCCGGCGTTCGAGGCGCGAATCAAAGAGGGGTCCGTGTTCGGTGACTTCCAGTTCTCGATCGACGAGCGCTCGCCCGACTTCCTGCGGCAGGGCATCTTGTCGTGCTACACCCCGGAACCTGCGGCGACTTCGATTCCGGACGGCCAGCGCGCTCTGTCTACCGACGACTGGAAGAAGCTGCTGTACCTGACCCATGTCGATCGGGCGGCTGCCGGCCAGGCGTACATCGCTCATTACAGCGCGACGTCAGGCCAGCTGTACTGGTCCGATCTCCACCAGCGGAGTGAGTACGTAGGTGCCTACCACGGCTTTCTCGATGTGGCCATCGGGGCCGCGGTTCCCGGGACGGAGATCATCACTGAGATCTACGTTCCTCGACCTGCACTCGCGGCCTTCATGGTCCGGGCCTCGGAAGTGCTACGCGACGGCGATCCACCGGTGGTCTATGGAACGATCCGCCTCGTGGAACGCGACGACGAGGCAGTCCTGGCATGGGCACGAGAACCGTGGGCCTGCATCATCTTCAACCTTCACACCAACACTGACCCAGCTGGGCTGATGAACGTCGCCCACACCTTCCGCAGACTCATCGATCTGGCCATCGACCACGGCGGGAGCTACTACCTCACCTACCATCGATTCGCGACCCGCGAGCAGCTCGAGACCTGTCATCCGCGATTTCGAGAATTCCTTGAATCCAAGCGGCGGCTGGATCCCTCCGAGCGGTTTCAGAGCGAGTGGTACCGGCACTACCGGGAGCTGTTCGGGCTGAAGTCGCTCTCATCTCCGTGAGCTGCGCGAACGATCGCGGGATGACAGCCAGGGCTTAATGACCGGCTCCCCGCCTGGTCTCGAGCTTGCCGACCCGATCCTGGCGGCCTTGATCCTCTTGTCCCTCGAAGGGCTCTTTGCCCTGCGTGTCGTCGGCCAAGCCATCGTGGCGCGGTGGGCGCCGGCCCGCCTGCCACCGATGTCCGAATGGTATTCAGGGCTTGTCCCCTACCCGCTCCTGCTTGTATTCCAGCTCGTGATCCTCGTTGGGATGACCGTCGTCGCGGCGAGCGTCGCCGGAGGGCGCCTCGCGCTTGTCGAAGAACGAGACTCGATCGGGACCATCCTGCTCGCGATCGCCTGGATCTATGCAATTGCGATGGTCGTTCGCTATGTGCTCCGCATGTTGCGCCATCCTGAAGCCCGCTGGACAGGCCAGACGATTCCCATCGTCTTCCACGTCGTCCTCGCGACATGGCTATTCGTGCTCGGGAGCTATCTCCGGACGGCCTGAGGCGTTTCGTGCGCGCCAGGTGGGGCGTGCCCGGTTCTGTGATTCACGATCCCGTCCGCGGCAACGAAGAAGCATGCCAGGGCAACCGCCTGGATCGCGTGGTAGGTGGCATTGTGGTCGAAGAGACGCGGGTGAATGCCGATCCGCCCTACCTGGGCCAGCGCTCCGGTGAATGTCAGGCCCATCCCGACCAGGGCGATGGCCGTCGAAGGGCGTTCTGCGGGCTGCCTCAGGCGGGTAGCGAGCGCTGCCGAAAGGAACATCGCCCCGGGCACGTACGCGGCGATCGCAACGGCGAACGGAGGGTTCGTCCTGGTCAGGGTCACCAGGTAAGCCACGCACGCTGCGGTCGTGGCACGGCTCACGCGGCGTCGCCGCCGACCGGCGAGAGCGATTGCCGCTCCGATCCGCCACGCCGAGAGGCCGCCGACGCCAATGAGCCCCAGCGACAAACGCCACATCCGACGCCGAGTCGGATCGTCCTCCACGGGCACTCGAGCGTGGATGGCCGCCCCGAGCAGGGCGGCTGAACCACTGGCGGCAAACGAAGCCACGAGCCAGCGGTGACGCTCCAAGGCCCGCGCACCCAGGGCAGGGCCATGGGGGTGGCGCCGCGCAAGTACGATCGCGAATGCGATGGCCTCGATGCCGACGAGGAGGTCGGTGAGCACGACGGCCGGTTCGTGAATGGACGGTCGCAAGCCGCGAGGCTAGCACCAGGCTATTGAGTATTGGGCGCAAGTATCGAGCCGCGGAACAACCATCCCGTCCCTATCCAACCTTGCGGCCGTTGATCGACAACGTGCCGGTGCGCCCTCATCCTTTTGTGCACGAAGTTTGACCTCCGAGCGGAGCCAGTTCCATTGAAAGGTGGTGCTCGATGGGCAGGGTGATCATTTCGACACAGCTGACGGTCGATGGCGTGCAGGACCGGCAGGAACAGTGGTTCAACCAACACGGTGAGCACGACTGGCACTCCCCTGCCGGCAAGGCTTCGCACGAGCAGCTTCTGGCGGCTGACGCGCTCCTCCTTGGACGCAAGAACTACGAAGGGTTCGCAGCGGCTTGGCCGACTCTGACCGACGACATCGGCTTCGCCGACGAGTCAACTCGATGCCCAAGTTCGTGGCCTCCCGATCGCCGATCGAGAACCTGACTTGGAACGCGCAGCAGCTCGATGGGGATCTCACGCCTGCGCTGCGAGCCCTGAAGGAGCGCACCATGGGCGACCTGGTGTCGTTCGGCTGCGGTTCGTTCGCGCGACAGCTGGTGGCGACCGGGCTGGTCGAGGAGCTGCGGTTCTGGATCAACCCGATCTCCCTGAGAAGGGGGCCGGCCATTCCTCGACGGCGAGCCGATCGAGCTCCGACTGGTCGGCACGGCGACTTTCGACACCGGGATCGTGCTGCTCCGCTATGCCGTGGCGGACTGACGCACGCGACGTGCGTCGGCCCGAGCTACCTCAACTGCGCTTGCCTACGAACTTGACGGCGTCGAGCCTGGACCGGATCCGCGACGGATCGGACGGTCAAGAGCCGGGTGACGCTCGAGCCCGTCGCAGCCGTCGACTTGACGGTGACCTTGGCTGTGATCAAGAAGGTCCCGCCCGCGGCCAACACAGGCGTCTGGTACGTGCCGGCATTCACCGCCGAAGTTATCTCGGTGGCGCCGTTGAAGTACCTGATCCTGTAGCCGTTGACGACGCTTCCGGTAGCAGCAAGTTGCATTTGATCGGAGACGGCGCTGTCATTCTGCGTCGATATGTCGAAGCTGATCACGTTTCCCGGCGTCGTTGAGCCAGTCCGCGTCTGATTGACGCCGGTGCTGTTGTAGATGTTGTTGCCCACCAGCGTGCCGCTGCCTTTCCGGATTCGCCCGTCTGGTCTGCGCGGAGACAATGGGATCCATTCCGCGCCATTTCGAAGGACGATGCGGTCAGCGTCGGGATGGCCCGCCGCGTCCGTGAAATGCCCGCCGATATACATGCCGTTGCTACCCGGCGCAAACGCAAACACGTGCGAGTTGAGCGCTGATGAGGTCGCGGCGAGGGGAGACCAATCGCTTCCATTCCAGCGCGCGCCGGAGTCGGCGTTCAGATTTGCGCCCGCGTCCTGGAAGGTGCCGCCGACGAACAGCGTGCCGTTGACCAGGCTCAGGGCATAGACCGAGTTGTTCAGCGCTCCGTCGCCGGCGCCGTTCGATCCGACGGGAGTACCAGTCGATGCTATCGAACCGAGCCAGGTAATCGCCGGCCGCACCTCCGACGTTGGTAAAGGCTCCGCCGACGTAGACGTGCTCCGAGTACTCGTCCGGCTCAAACAGAACCATGCAGAAGACAGGCCAGTTGACCCCGCTGCCCAAGCTCCACCACTCGCTGGTACTGAAGAACGCGACGTTGTCGGCGTACTGCTTGCCGCCCGCGTCGTTGAAGAAACCGCCTACATAGATACGAGTGCGGCCAATCGCGATAGCGAAGACCGGGCCGGTCATTGACCCGACAGGGCCAACCGAAGACCAGCAATCGCACGGCACGGAATAGCGAGCGAGGTAACTCACGCCTGTGTATCCGCCAGCGTCGGTGAAGTAGCCACCGGCGTACACGAAGTCGCCATGTGCGACCAGTGCGTGAACCGAGTTGTTGATGGCCGCAGCCCCACAGCACATGTTCTGCAACGGCGCCCAGCTGCTCCCTGTCCATCGCGCAACGAAGTCGGCGCCCGCGATGCCTGCGACATCGGTGAAGAAGCCGCCGACAACGACGTTCGACCCATGGATGGCAATGGCACGGACGCCAGCGTCGAGAGCCCCGTTGCCGGCGCCGTTCGAGCCCAGCGCCGACCACGTCGTGCCGTCCCAGCGCGCGACGTAGTCGGCCTCGGGGATGCCGGCCACGTTCCGGAACTCGCCGCCAACGTAGAGATTGTTTCCACTTACCGCGAGCGCATAGACGGTTGCGCCCAGCGCTGCGGCTGTGAGCGAATCGGGGGTCGATCGCAGAGGATTGACGGTTTGTGCACTCGATCCGAGGACGGGCGGCTCGCCGCTGGCAAGGTCGCTGACGAGCGTCAACCCACCGGTATCGATTGTTCCGACGAGCCCGGTTGCACCGACGAATCTGCCGTCGGCGGCCACGACCTGGGCTGGATCGAACGTACTCGACTTGTCTTCGAACGCGCGCGACTCGTGGCCGCCGCGGGACGGAAGGACCGGTGCAGCCTGGATTGCGACGACAGGAGAAGGGCCGACCATTCCTACCAGGAGGCAGATCGCAACCAGGATTCCAGCCCGGCCCATCGTCAATCTCCAGTCGTGCTATCCCGGACGACGCGGTGCCATCCACGCGCGTCGTAGGCGGACAGGTTCTCTCGTTCCGGTTGCAATCTGGTTGCAGCCGTTTGTGCGCCGGCGGCGCCTCAGCGGCTGGTGGCGGGCTGGGACGTGGAGCGAGCGGCGGATTCGACTACCCGAACCCCTAATGCTTTCTTCCTGAGAGTGAGAAGCCCCTCCGAAGTTCGGAGGGGCTTCTGTGTAGCCGATCTTGCCGCCAATTCATGAGTCGGCGATCAGACTTTCAACAGGCGGAGGTCCGCTGGCCAATGGCGTTGAGCTTGATGTCCGCGCCCGGTCGCTCGTCCCAGAACTCGACGCGCATGAGGATGCGCGTACGGGGATGTTCGGCCGCCGTAAAGTCGTGCTTCATCTTGTTGACCGCGTCGAAGTAGAGGGCGCCCGAAGGCGAGTCGGGGGAGAACGTGCTCTGCACCACCGACTGCTCCACGGTCACCCAGACACCGGCGATCTTTTCCTGTCGACGGGAGTTGAAGATGAAGTAGTTAGTGTCGGGTACGTCGTCGTGAATGTTCTGTGCGATTGCTTGGAGCTTCAGAACAACCTTTCCGTAGCCGTAGAGACCCTGCCCACTTGTGCACGCCGCCTGAAGCACTACGACGCGATGTGGAGTAACCGCGGCGATGGTCGTAGCGGGCAGCAGCATCGCAACTGCAATGGCCAGCGCCACCGATCCGAGGGTCAATCGTCCGAACATCGTGTGCCTCCGCCTACGGCGTGCACCCCCCATGCCCCCACTACGAGTCTCGAGAGTGAACACCGACGGCCAACACACTGGAAACCGTGCTGACACCGAGCGGCCCACGGATTAACCGGTGGGTATGTCCTCGGTAGCCGAAGCTAAAGCGAGGCCCGGGTCGCGCGACCCGGGCCTCGTGTTTCTCGGTGGGGATGGGGAAAGGCTAGTTGCGGTTCCCCTTGCTGTTGCCGCCGCCCGTGTTCGTCAAGCCGGAACGTGTAGTCGGCGTCGAGGTATGTCAGGTCACCAGTCGGCAGGTTCGAGATCACGAGGATCAGGCGGTCCTGCGTCCCGCGCATGCAACTGGTGTTGAAGCCACTGGCCGCGTAGTCATCTCCGCCCTCGAAGCGGTAGATGTGGCCAGCAACGTCCTCGATCTCACCTGGGGAGAGCACACCAGGTGTCAGGTCGCACGGTGCGACGATCTGAATGACCCAGTTGTTGTCCTGCTCGCCCGTGGTCTCGACCCAGTGGCCCGGTTCTGATGTCAGCGTGGCGGCAGTGCCGTCCACGGTGACGTCGTCGATGAACCAGCCGGTGTCGAGGTATGCGGCATCGGTGGAGTAGCGGAACCGCACGTCCGTAGCATCGGCGGACAGCGTTGCCTCCAGGTTGACGTACACCGGCTCGTCGACGAAGTACGTGCCTCCCGAGGCTCCGGTGATCCCGTTCCCTTCGGTGTTGTTGCCGAAGTCGTCCTCATCGGTCGTGACCTCATCTCCGGTCGCGACGTCGAAGACCTCAACCGGTACCCACTCGCCGTCGACCAGCTCTTCGACGTAGCCGAAGTCCCAGCCGTCCTCGATGAGGTACCAGGTCCAGAAGTCAACTGTCTCGCCACCCTCGATAACAGGGCCGTCCACATTGAGGTAGTTGTCGCTCATGCTCTCGTACCCGGCGTACCAGTGCAGATCGCCGGTGTGCGGGGCGATGACGGTGGTGTCCTCGCCATCGAACGTGAAGCCGAATTTGGGACCAGGGTTGCGGAACGTCTCGTAGCTGACGCCGAATGGCAGCGCCGTCTGTGTCGGGACGTTCTTGTTGTGCTCCCAGCGCGCCGGAGGCATGTTCCCGTTGTAGACGCCGCGCCCACCGAAGAAGAGGTCGTTCGCAAGCTCGATCGTCCAGCCGCTGGTGATCTCGTCGCCGAAGTTGATGTTCTGGAAATCGAACGGTTCGGATCCCTCGTAGTCAAGGAAGATCGCGACCGCCCAGTCCTTGAACAGGTCTTCGGCCGAGCGAAGATCGCCGCCCGTTTCGGCGTTGAAGCGGTCGATGGCGAGCTGAACGCCCTCCATGCCGTCCGCGTCCTCTTGGAAGATGTACTGGATCAGCAGGTCGCCGCCTGCAAGGTCGTTCTCACCATCGGCATCAAACGTTCCGTCGCCGTTGCCGCCAGCCTGTTCCCACAGGTACAGGAAGTAGCTGTAAGCGGCGCCGTAGTTCTCGAGTCCGCCGCCCCATCGGGTCAGGCTGGTCTCGCGATGGAATACCTGGTGGTAAAGAAGATGGCTGTCGTTCGTATCACCCCAACCGTTGAGGAAGATCGCCATGTCGGCGAGGCCTTCGTCGACCCACGACAGCTCGCCCGAGTCGGAGTAGTTCATCTGCAGGTGCTCGAGCTCATGCCCAATCACGCCTGCGTAGTCGTTCAGGTCCGGGCCGACGCGGTTGGCCCAATCGAACGCATCAATGACGATGACGTTCATCCCGTAGTCCTCGATGAACCCGGGGGCGAAGAAGCCCGCCGTGAACGAGTCGAGGCCGCACTCGTAGTAGAAGTCGTCCAGGATGTTGTAGGCCAGGACCACGAGCGCGTCGCTCTCGGGATCCTCCGGATCGGCAAGGCCGATCGGGCCAAAGTGGTCGACGTTGGTGGCGACGATCTGGTTCTTGAGCTGATCGCCCAGCAGATTTATCTGCTCCTGCGTCATCACATAGTCGCCCGCCTCGAACTGGCTCCCGCAGGGCTCAAATTCGTCATCGGGGTTCGGATCCCAGTTCGGATCGACGCCCTCTGCGGTCTCGGCGCCAAGCGCGCCGACCGGTACGTAGATGTAGATGTCCGTCCCGTCATCCGTCGTGCCGGCGTAGACCTTCTGAAACTGGATCAATACCTCGCCACCGGCGTAGCTGTCGCCGACGTCCAACGTGATCAGCTCGTCGCCTGGCGACGGCTCCGCAGCCGACACGGTCGCCGGAGCCATCGCGGCCACCAGCATGAGCGCCAGCAATAGCGAAAGCCACGCGCGCGTATGAATAGATCTGGCCAATGGTGTCTCCCCCTTGAGGTGCTGACATGCGCGCGACGATGTGGACCGGTCGCGCCGCTTTTCCATGCCAGCCTCGCTTGTCCGGTGCATTTGCAGAGGCAACGCGCGCCGTCTGAAAAGTTGCAGGGCCCTTTCAGCGGATGAGCAAGCCACCATTCCGGTCTGCTGTTTTGGGTCAGGGGCTTGAAGGTTCGGATGCCTCCTCGCCAGCCAGCCTCGCCACCAGAAACCAGGTCTCCATGTCGCCCTTGCCTTTGACAGGGATGGCGCCCTGGAACTCGCAGACGAACTCGTCCTTGAGCAGCTCGTATGTGGCGCGGGTGATCTGGATTCGGTCGGCCGTGCCCTGTGACTCCATTCGGCTGGCCGTGTTCACGGTGTCGCCCCAGAGGTCGTAAAGGAACCGCTTCCGACCGATCACCCCGGCAACCACCGGACCGGAGTTGATGCCGATCCGGAGCGTCAGATCAAGGTCGCCGACGGCTCCGTCGGGGCGCGTCGCGGCGACCATGTCGAGTGCGAGCAGGGCGAGAACGCGGGCGTGATCCGGCCGCGGCTCGGGCACGCCCGACGCGACCATGTATGAATCGCCGATCGTCTTGATCTTCTCCAGTCCGTAGCGCTCGGAAAGCTCGTCGAACTCGCCGAACAGGCGGTCGAGCAGCCCGACGACATCGGCAGCGGTCAGGCCGTTCGATCGCGGCGTGAAATCGACGACGTCGGCAAACAGCACGGACGTATCGGTGAACTGGTCTGCAATCGTCTGCGGCGAGGACTTCAGCCGCTCGGCGATCGAGGCCGGAAGGATGCTCAGGAGCAGATTCTCGGCTCGCTCCTGTGCTTCCCGCAGCGCGATCACAGCGTCCTGGCGCTGCTGGGCAAACAGGGCCAGAAGCGTGAAAACGATCGTTCCACCAACGGCGACGTTGAGCGCCAGCATCAGGCTCGAGAACCATTCGGGCATCGGCGACTGGCTTCCCAGGAGCACGGCCGCCAGCCCCGACCCGAGGAAGAAGGCGAGCCAGAAGACGAACCATCGGATCCCGGAGCCGACGCCGCGGAAGACCAGGGCCCCGAGCGGCGCCATGATGCCCCACAGACCGACGCCACCAGTCGGAAGGAGGCCGCCGATCGGGATCATCGACAGCGTCGGTGTCACTGCGATGGCAAAGAGCTGGATGTTGAGCAGGAGATCGAAGTCGTGGTTTCGGGTGTAGATGACGATCGACGTCAACGACACAGCGGCGTACACAAGGGCGAGGTAGCCCGTCCATGCCCCGAACGCGAGGTACAGGACGGCCCAGATCCCGGCGATCGGCAAGATCAGGATCGCGATCAGGACGAGGAGGCCTTTCTGGAGGCGGGTCTCCTCGTCGTCGCCAGGTTCGGCACCGATGTCGGCGAGCCGCGCGAGGACCGAGTCCAGCAGGCTTCGGAGAGACGTCACTTGTCGAGCATAAGCAACGCCCGCCCGATACGACCTCGCCTTTTTCTGGAGCGCTGCGTTAACTCTCCGTTAACCGTCCCGCCGTAACGTCCCGGCCGGAGGTGACCGATGGATGCAACTGAGAAGCAACGGGTGCTGTTCATTGGCACCCAGAACAGGACGCGATCCCAGATGGCCGAGGGCATGCTGCGTCACTGGGCCAGCGACAGGTTCGAGGTCTACAGCGCTGGCACGACGGCGGGCGAGATTCCCGCGCTCTCCTTAAAGGCGATGGCGGAGATTGGCATCGACATCTCGGGACACGAGAGCAAGACGCTGGACCGCTACGTATCGTCGAGCTGGGATTGGATCATCACCATGTGCGATCAAGCGCGCCTGGCCTGTCCGGTCTTCCCTGACGTCCGCAACACCAACCATTGGGGCTTTGCTGATCCCGCCGAGGCGACCGGAACAGAGGATGAGCGCCTGGCCGCTTTCCGCCTGGTAAGGAACGAGATTTCCGGTCGACTTCGCCTATTCGTGCTCGCAGCGGAGAACACCACAGCAGCGGACAGGGCCGCCATGCAGGGCTAGATCGGATGTCTGGGGGTGTCTAGCCCTGCTGAGGCGCTCTGCGCGCAGGTCGCTACGGAGCGACGTAGGTGAACGTTCCCGGGATACTGCCAACAACGCCGTTCGTGGTGTCGGTCAACGTGACGTTGCTGAACGTAGCGGACGCCACGACAGTGGTCTGACCTGGCGGGCACTGGCTGGCGGCCAGGGCAAACAGGACCAACTCGGTACTTATCTTCCCGCTGGCATCAGCTTGAACCGTCGCTGTCGACTCGACCTCACCGCTGAAGTTCTTGTTCGTAGCTGATGGATTGCTGCCACCCCCGTTGATGCACTTGGCGCTGAGGGTGACGTCTGCGGCCGCCACGTAGACCACTGTGGCGCCCGAACCCAGTCCGACCTCCGTGCCGCTCACGATCAGCTTCGGACTGCCGAGCTCAGCACGCAGAATCTTGTAGTGCGGATTGGCCCCGTATACCAACGATGACCCGAGCACCATGAGACTGACGGCGAGAACGGTCGAAAACAACAACCTGCGATGACGCATGACGGAACCCCTCACTCAGGAAGATGCCAAGTGTCCAAAGCATAGCCGACCTGTCGCGATGTGCGCGATAGCAGCTTTGGATAAGCGCTTGCCAGCATCACGATCCTTCCTTACCGTCGCAAGGTGGAGCAGCGAAAGACCGTGACCGTGCTGTTCTGCGACATGGTCGGATCGACGGCGCTCGGCGAAGAGCTCGACCCAGAGACGCTTCGCAGGATCATGAACAAATACCACGCCGCCGCGCGGGAGTCCATCGAGCGCCATGGGGGCAAGGTCGATCGTTTCATCGGCGACGCGGTGATGGGCGTATTCGGCATCCCGCTTCGTCGAGAGGACGATGCGCTCCGCGCCGTGCGCGCTGCGCTGGATATTCGACGAAGCCTTGGACGCTTGAATGCGCAGCTCGAGGAGGGCGGCGTCAGCCTCGCGATCCGCATCGGTGTCAACACCGGCGAGATATTCGTGTCGAGCAACGATGCAGAGACGTCAGCCCTCGGCGACGCGGTGAACGTGGCGGCGAGGCTCGAGCAGACCGCCGAGATAGGCTCGATCGTGATCGGTCCTGCCACGGAGCGGCTGGTGCGCCATGCAGCCACGGTCGAGTCACTTGGAGCTCTGGAGCTCAAAGGCAAAAGCAAGCCTGTGGAAGCATGGCGGCTGCTTGACCTTGCCGAACACACGGAGGCGGTTGCGCGTCACCTTGACTCGCCACTCGTTGGCCGCGATGAAGAGATCGCCGAGCTCGAGGCGGCACTGCAACGGGCAATCGAAGAGAGGAATTGCCAGCTGGTGACGGTCATCGCGCCCGCCGGCACCGGAAAGTCGCGCATAACACGGGAGTTCCTGCAGCGGGTAGAAGGTCGTGCCCGGGTCGCTGCCGGCATCTGCCTGTCGTATGGCGAGGGGATCACGTATTGGCCGGTAGTGCAGGTGATCAAGACCCTTGCCGGAGTCACCGACACGGACGATCCACAGATGATCATCGAACGAGTCGGTCGGCTGGCGGGCGTCGGCGTCGGCCGCGACGGAGAGGCGGAGCTGGTTCGCGACCGCATCGTCGGCCTGCTCGGTTTGACCGATGCCCCTTCGCAGCCGGTGGAGACGTTCTGGGCGGTCCGACGCCTCATCGAACGCCACGCCCACCAGCCGCAGGTGGTGGTCATCGAGGACATCCACTGGGCCGAGGAAACGCTGCTCGACATGATCGAATACCTCGAAGGCTCGACGCGCGACGCACCGCTCCTGCTCCTCTGTCTCGCCCGTCCCGATATCGGCGAGATGCGTCCCGGATGGGGAACCGGGACGCCGAACGCTACGACGATCCGGCTCAGACCGCTGGGCGACCAACAGGCAGCGGCCCTGATCGACAACCTGCTCGGGATCGAACGCAGCGGAGTGGACGAGCCATGGCGGGAGAGGGTCATCAGCGCAGCTGATGGAAATCCGCTCTTCGTCGAGGAGTTGGTGCGCATGCTGGTCGACGACGGGTCGCTGCGCGTCGTGGACGGACGATGTGTGGCCGTGCGAGAACTGGCTGAGACTGAAATGCCCCCCACGGTCGAGGCCTTGATCAGCGCACGCATTGACCGATTGCCTGCTCCCGAGCGTCCGATCCTGGAGCGCGGGGCAGTGATCGGGAAAATCTTCTATTGGGGCGCTGTGGGGGAGCTGTCGCCGGATACGGAGCGCCCGACAGTCGGCACTCACCTCGAGGCGCTTGTGGGCCGCGACATGATCCGTCCCGACGCCTCCGACCTGCCGGGCGAGGACGCGTACCGCTTCCTGCACGTACTCGTGCACGACGCCGCATACAGGGCAATCAGCAAGGAAGCCCGGGCGGATCTTCATCGGCGTGTGGCGGACTGGCTGGAAGTGCGCGCTGGCGCACGGCTACCGGAATTCGACGAGATCATCGGCTACCACCTGGAGCAGGCGGCGCGAGCCGTGCTCGACCTCGGGTTTCTTGACGACAACGCCAAAGCCGTCAGGGATCGAGCAGTGGAGCAGTTGGCCGTGGTAGGCCATCGGGCGCTCGCTCGTGCCGACATGCCTGCCGCGTCGTCGCTGTTGGGAAGGGCGGCCAACATCGCGCCGCCCGGCGTGCAGAAGGCCCGTTTGTTGATCGACCTGGGATATGCACTTTTGCAGAGCGGCCAGCTGACGACTGCGGATGAGACGCTGGTGACTGCCATCGACGTCGCCGCGGCGGCGGGGTCACGCGATCTTGTCGAAGAGGCGCGCATTGAGCGCGAGTTCCTCAAGGCCCAGACCCAACCCGGAGGCTGGACCGAGAACGCCGCCCTGGTCGCCGACGCAGCTCTAGCGGTGTTCGAGGAAACCGGCGACGAGCTCGGGCAGGCGCGAGCATGGCGCCTTCGGGCCGAGATTTCGTGGATCAACTGTCAGTTCGGCGAGAACGCGCTGCAGCTGGAACGCGCACTCGACCACGCCCGACATGCCGGTGAGCACCGCGAGGTCTACGAGAACATGGCCTTTCTGGCCAGCTGCCTGGTATTCGGTCCGACCACGGTCGACGATGCGATCGCCCGCATCGATGACATGCAGACCCAGGCGGCGGGCGCACTGCGGCTCGAGGCCTCGCTTTGGGCGTGGGGCGGCTACCTACGCGCCATGCGCGGAGAGATCGAGGAGGGTCGCCGCCGATACCATCGATCGAGACACACGCTCGAAGAGCTCGGCATGCGCTTTGCCCTCGCCCACGGAAGCGTGATCGCTGCCGGTGTCGAGCTGCTCGCGGGCGACCCGGTAGCGGCCGAGCAGGTCCTGCGCGAGGGATTCACGGACCTGGAGGCAATGGGTGCCCCCGCCGCAGCGTCGACCGTCGCCGCCTGGCTGGCCCATGCGCTGGCCGACCAGCAGCGCTGGGATGAGACGATCGACATGGCTCGAAACAGCCAGGCATTGGCTGCCCCGGACGACATCGTCAGCCAGGTGGTCTGGCGTGGCGCATGCGTGCGCGGTCTCGCAGCCACAGGCAATCTGGAGGAAGTTGAGACACTTGCCGACGAGGCAGTCGCCCTGGCGCGTGGCGCGGATGATCCGCGAATGCTCGGCCAGGCGCTGGTCGCCCTGTCGGTAGCCAGGCTCGCTATGGGCCGCGAACAAGAGGCCACTGCCGCCCTGCTCGAAGCCCGAGAGGCTTACGCCGCCAAGGGCGACCGCATCTCGCTCGAGCGCATCGCGGTGGTGCGCGCTCCGGAGTGAGTCGAAGGTAGACCCCTCGCGCCAGCCAACCACCTGCCTACGCGCCCGTCAGGCCGTAGACACACGACCGTTGGTTCCAGCGCCGTCGCTGCTCAAGCCCATTCCACTGCCATCCGCGCCCGAAATCAGATCGAGCTCACGATCAGAGACCTTTGCTCGAGTGGCCGCATCGAGAAGGCGCAACTGCTCACGGATGCTGTCCAAGCGCTCTGCGGGTGCGACGGTCATCAGATCCATGAGCGCGGCTCTGAGACGACGTGACACTTGCGGCGATCCAGCACCGGCGAGGCGAATCTCGTCAAAGGCGAGGTTCACATACGCATCCCAGGTCATGGCGGGCACGATGAGTCGGACATCTCCGGAAGCGTCGCGATATCGCCCGTCACCAAACGGACGCCGGGCGAGCTGGCGCAGGACGTCATGAATCCTGTCGACTGCCTGCACCGCCGTCGTCGGATCCTGTAAGGGCGACTCGGCGAGGGACCGCTCGGCAATGTCGACCAACAGTCGCAGCCCATACGCGACGTCCTCGTCGAGCGTCCTCTCCTGTCTGAGGATGATCGAGTCGTGCAGCCGACGTTGGTCGATAGCCGCGCCACCGTGTACCTGAAACAGTGGTGCTCCACTGGGAATGAACTCCCCCAATGCCGGAAGGAGCTCCAGCACGACGCCATTGCGTTGAGCTTCCTGAACAAGGGCTTCGTGGTCGATAACCGTGATGACGCCTGATCGCTCAGCGGGCACAACAGTGCCGGACCCGGCTGCTGATCTGTCCTCGCCCTCGCTGTCCGGGTAGAGCCGATCGATCAGCGTTCGCGTGTCCTTGCCCACCAGCTCGATCAACGCCGATACGCGGAGTGCCTGGCTCAGGTGTTGAACGTAGAAGACCAGCACCGCGATGCTGGCGACCACCAGGACGAAGGACGTGACTACGGCGAGCCCCGGCACCTGGCCGGTGCCGTCTCCATTATTGGTGACCTCGCGGAGCGTCAGGATGGCGTGGACGAATGTGGCGACAAAGAGCCCGATCGCCAGCTGGCTCGGTTTGTCCTGCAGGATGCGTTGCACGATGCGCGGCGAAAACTGGCCCATCGCCAGTTGGACGACAACCATGGTGATCGTCAGGACGAGGGCGGTCAGACTGACCATCGACACCGCGATGGTTGAGAGGATGGCGGTCGCCGCGTCCGGCCCGCCCACCAGGCTGGCCGGGAGCGCTTCATAGTCGAAGACGCGATCGAGGGAGATCATCCCGAATGAGAGCGCGACGCCGACGATGACGCAGAGCGTTGGCACAAACCAGACACCCGATTGGATGCGGATCAACACGCGCCGCAGAATCATGGCCCGAGCACCTCGATAACCGACCAGAACAGCCAAATCTCTACTCCATTGCCTCGAGAAACCTGATTGTGTGTGCTGACCAGGCAATCAAGGCCTTCGTTTGGCGGCGCTCGCATCACAAATCCAACGCGACTGGCGGAATGGATGGCGCTGACCATGTCCGCTGAAACCCGACTGAGATGCTGGGCCGCCAAACGCCGCCCTTCCTGTGCCATCACGCTTCTAACGTCGCCATGTGGCTGGGGGACCGACGATCATTCGCAATCCGCCGAATGACCGCGCCTTCAAGAGGGCGATCGACGAGATGCTCGCTGGGGGCGTCAGCGATCCGGAGTCCGCGGAGAAATGGTTGCGGCGACAGTTTCCACGGGTAGTGGTTCGGCCGCGTGCGCTGGCAGGCGAGACCGGGACTACCTGGTACGTATATCGTGAGGGTCGATGGATCTCCAACGACTGAGTCATCATCGTGGCGGCTGACTCGCGTATCGAAGACCTTCAGGCTGTATCGCAGCATGTTCTATCCACTGCCGAGCAAATCGCCACCCTCGAAGAAGAGAAGCGAACGATCGACCCGGCGAGCGAACGCTTTCGTGAGCTTTCGGACCAGATCGAGGTTCTGGCGGAAGAGATTCGGAAGGTCAGCCACGCCGAAACCGGACTGGCCATCGACGTCGCAGGTGAGCCGGGGTTGCCCACCGTCGAGGAGGCCGACTCGAAGTAGCTCGCGGCCCCGATTCAGCCCGGTGCCACCAGACGGTTGCGAATCGTAAAAACCGTAGACGCTGTCTCGTCGAGGCTCTCGATCTCGCGGCTGGTGTGGACCTGGTACGTCGCGACGGGTTCGAGCTCCGAGGGTAGGTAGCGACGGCCCGGATCGCCGATCAGAACCCGGGTCCCGGCGAACGCCGCCGATCGAAGCCACGAGATCATTCGACCGGCCATGGCCTCCTCGTACGACACGTCCCCGGCGAGGATGACGTCGACGGCTGGCGGTGGCTCATCGAGGATGTCGGCGCGGCTGAACTTGATCCGGACATCGGACGCGTGGGCGTTGAGGGCCACGGCTGCCTCGGACATCGGGTCTACGTCCACCGCGTGGACGAAGGCCGCGCCAGCTCGCGCCGCGACCAGGGCGCACAACCCTGAGCCGGAACCGACGTCGAGCACGGTCTTGCCGGCCACTTCGTCCGGTCGTGCCAGCAAATGGCTGGCTAGAGCGAGACCGCCACTCCACGTGAATGCCCAATACGGGAGGGTGGGATCCGACTCGCCTAGAAACGCTCCAACTCGGTGCCAGAGCAAGGTCACGTCATCGGCAAGGTGAAGTCGGAGACCGGGCACATCAGCGACAGGACTGAGCCGCGTCTCGCGCTGGACGAAGGCGCGGATACTCGCGGATGACGGCACAGCCACGGACGGAGGCTAGCGTCGGAGAGTTAGTGCGCGCCCAGCCGCCGCACGGCTTCCGCGTTTGGGCGGGGCCCTGCGCGCGGGACGGGCGACCGGGACACGCCGAGCGATTTCAACCCGCCGATGACGACATCGGCGTTTCAGGGCCTGCGTCCGTGCTTGCGCTTCTCTCGTATCGGACGCCTTGTAACGCTGCGGCTACATCTGATGCTCCAGGGAGTTGAAGTCGGGGCGTGCACCACTCTTGAAGGGCGCGCTGTCTCTCCTGGCTCAACGAGAAGAGGCCCCCGGTCGGTGACCGAGGGCCTGTGAGGAGCGTCGGGAACCGGCTACTCGCGGATCAGCTCTCCGTCCGCGCCGATCACGAACCAGTTGTCGCCCAGGCCCTGCCCGTTGACATCGCCTGGAGCGGAATCGTCGGCGAAGTAGTAGAGCGGATAGATGCCGAACACGACCTGATCGCCCGCGTCGTCGGTGCGCGCAGCAGTGGTGAACTCGGTCTCGTCGAGGCCCTCGCCGACGACGATGTCCTCTCCCCCGAGGAACGGCGGCCAAGCCGTTGCGCAGTCGTCGTAGCAGGTCGGCTCACCGGTCGACTCGTCCGGCACAAATCCGTACAGCGTCAGGCCGTCGGCGTCGACGACGATCTGGCCCAGGTCGCTGTCGGCAAGCTGAACGTCGCCCGAGCCGGTCGCCGGCGACGCGGGAGCATCGGTCACCTCTGTAGTCGGGGCTGAGGTGGGAGCGACCGTCGGCGCCTGGGTTGCCGCGCCGCCCGAGCATGCGACCAGCGCGATTGCGAGCACGCTCAAACCAAGAAATCTCGATCTCATCTGTGTACCTCACGGCTGCGGAACACACCGAATCAGTAATCGGCAGTTGTCCATGCTCGGGCGGACGGGAGCAACCGCGCTACGGGCGCTGGTCTGCCAACTGATACGGACTTTGGTCTGAAGCAGCCGTCGGCACGGAGGCCGAGATTGTTCCTAGATGCGGCTCAGGAGCTCCTGCTTCTTGGTCTCGAACTCCTCGGGCGTGATGACGCCGTTGTCGCGCATCTGGGCGAGGTTGTTGAGCGTCGCCATGGCGTCCGGTGGGGGCGGAGCGGCAGCAGCCGCCGCGGCCGGTGCTGCTGCGGGCGCGGCAGCCACGGGCGCCTTCGTCTTCTGCTCGAGGATCCGCTTCTTGAAGGTCTCGACCTCGCGAACGGTCGTGAACGAGTCCGAGCCCGCTTCGCCGGACGAGGTGAAGATCTGGATGTTGCCGTAACCGCCAAGGGCTTTGCCAATCGCTGTGACCCGCGAACGCACGTCCGCGACGGACGACAGCAGCGTGTCCGTGGTTCGCTTCCGGGCGAGTCCGTCTGAGCCCAGGATGCGCAGATTGGTGACTGCGTACTCGGCCGAACGCCAGGCGATTACGTTGTAGATGATCCAGCCGACGCCGAAGAACAGCAGGCCGAGCTTGAACAGCTCGATCAAACGGCCCACGAAGCCGATGATGCCGTCGGTCTGCTCCGGCTCAAGCCAGGCGAGCACGACCGCTCCGAGGATGAGCAGCACCGCCTTCCACGAGTCGGCCACTGGAGCCATCCAGTGTTTGTTGGTTTGGAAGACGATCTCTTCGCCCTCCATGAGCCTGGAGTCAGCCATCGCCCTCACCTCTTTGCATTCGCAACGCCACGCGCAATACCCCAGATGATCTTGCCCCATCCTAGAGCGCGCCGATAGCGGTGTTTGCACGTTGGTTGTCAGACCGGCGCACGCCCTTGCCCGACGTTGCACTACCCTTCGACCGTTGGGGAAGATGAGCGAACCAGTCGATTCTGAGGGGCCCGTTTCGGCGACGCCGTCACCGGGCTGAACCGGCGGAGGTTGCGCCGGCAACGGCGAAGTACGTGCGCTACCGGCCGATGCCGATGCCGAGCGCTCCGTTCTGGCTGATCCTGATCGCCGCGATCACCTTTGTGGTGATCGTCATCTCCGCCTGGTCGGTCGTTTTCATGTTCGCCGTCGGACTTGGTCCTGTTCGCCGTCCTGCTGCCCGTCGTCAACTGGCTCGAGCGGAAAGGCATTCGCCGAGGCATCGGTGCGCTGTTGATGGTCGGCCTGAGCGTCCTGGTGACCATCGCCATCGGTGTCGTGGCTTTTCGGATCTTCTTCGACCAGCTGCTGCCCTTCTTTGCCGAAATCCCTACGCATCTCGAGGCGATCCAGCAGACGGCTCCGCCCTGGCTGGCCGGCGCGATCACCGATGTGCTCAACGCCATCCACGGCGCCGTGGCCAATATCGAACCCGCCACCGTCGTGCTCGGTTTCCTCACCGGCGCCCTCGGTCTGGTGGGCTCCTTGCTGAGCTGGACGCTGGTGCCGTTCTTCGTCTTCTACATGCTGGTCGACGAGCCACGCATGGCCAAAGGCTTCCAGGACGGCCTTCCCGCACCGTGGAAGCCGTACGTCCAGACGTCGGTCCGGATCTTCATCGACGATTTCGTGCGCTACTTCAAGGCCGAGGTAGTCGTCGGACTCATTCAGGGCACGGCCGTCACGATCGGTGTCTTCCTCATCGGCCTCGTCGTCGGTGCCCCGCTGAGCGACTACGTGATCCTGCTCGGCGTCATTGCCGGAGTGATGGAGCTGCTGCCGCAGATCGGGCCGATCATCGCGCTGATCCCAGCGCTGATCCTCGCTCTCGCCACGTCGCCCCTGGCTGTCGTGCTGGTGGGCGGCTTCTACATGGTCGTCTTCATCATCGAGGCCAACGTGCTGGTGCCCAAGATCGAGGGCGAGGTGATCTCGTTCCGTCCGGCCGTGGTGCTCTTCCTCGTCGCAGTCGGCATCGGCATCGGCGGCATCGTCGGCGGCATCCTGGCGCTGCCGGTGTCGGCCATCGTGCGCGACCTGTTCAGCTACGTCTTCCGTCAGGCAGAGCGCAACAGCCTGGATGAAGAGGAGGAAGCGCTCGCCGCATCAGCGGCGGCGGCTGTCGACTAACATCGGTCGTCCGTGCGAGCGGCTCACCCGCTCCACGCGCCCAATGACGCTGCCCGAGCCGCCCGTGAAGCAAGATCCGGTCACCGATTCGCGCCCTGTGGCTCCGCCGCTTCGCGTCGTCGCGGCCGATGACTCGTATCTCATACGTGAGGCGATCCAGGCCGTACTGGCGAGCAGCGATCGGATCGAGCTCGTCGCCCTGAGCGAGGACGGCGACCAGCTCTGGCAGGCCGTCGTTGACGAGGCGCCCGACGTGGTCATCGTCGACATCCGCATGCCGCCATCGGGCGATTTCGAGGGCATCAACATCGCGCGCCGGATGCGCGACGAGTTTCCCGACATCGGCCTCATCGCGCTCAGCCAGTGGGCCGAGCCGAGCCTCGCGGTGTCACTGCTGCGGCCGAGCGCGCAGGGTCGCGGCTATCTGCTCAAGGACAGGCTGTTCGACCGGAGCGAGTTGCTCCAGGCAATCGAGGTGATCGCCCATGGCGGGTCGGTCATCGACCCGGTCGTCGTCGAGCACCTCATCCAGGGTGCGCGCCGACCGTCGCGCTCGCCGATCGACGAGCTCACGCCGCGCGAGCAGGAAGTGTTGGCGCTGATGGCGCGCGGCAAGAGCAACGCGGCGATCGCCAACGATCTGACGCTCACCAAGCGAGCCGTCGAGAAGCACGTCGGCTCGATCTTCATGAAGCTCATGCTCGAGGACGAGAGCGTCGTCAGCCGACGCGTGGCGGCCGTGCTGATGTATCTCGCCGACTTCCAGCCGCGCGGCGACCTCGCGTGACGGCGGCGCCCGTGTCGCCTCCGGCGGCGGCGCCCGTGCCGTCCCCGGCGCCGGCCCCCGTCGAACACAGGCTGGGCCCACGGCTGCTGATGGCCGGGGCAGCCGTCATCGTGTTGGCGGCGATGAGCCTCGCCTCTTTCCTCGTCGCCGTCCTGCTGCTTTCCCTCCTCGTCGCCCTGCTGCTCGCGCCGCTGAGGTCGCGGCTGATAGCCAGAGGCCTTGGTGCCGGAGTCGCGCTGCTCATTTGTCTGGCCGCGTACGTCGGCGTCCTGGCGGCGACCGGCCTGCTGATCGTCGTCGGACTGTCCGGCTTCGTCGAGAACCTCGACACGTACACCACGGCGCTGGAGAACAGCCTGCGCGGCACTTCGCTGTCTCCGGACCTTGTGACAGCGCTCCTTCAAGCCGTGGCCGGTGTTGCTGAATCATCTGATCAGCGCCGTCGGTTCGGGGCTGACCGTGATCGCCTACAGCGTCATCGTCGTTGCCTACATGCTGCTCGAGGCGCCGCGTGCCGACAAACGTGTCCTGTGGGCGTCCGGTGGGCGTGCCGACATCCTCGCTCGGGCACGCGACGCGGGCGAGAACCTGCGCGACTTCATCGTCGCTCGGACGGTTCTCGGTCTTGCCGCGGCCGTGCTCGATACGATCATCCTGCTGGTCCTCGGCGTGCCGTCGGCACTCCTCTGGGGAGTGCTGGCGTTCCTGTTCAGCTTCGTGCCGACGATCGGCTTCATGCTCGCCCTGATACCGCCGACCATCCTGGCGTGGGCGGTCAGCGGCCCGGTGACAGCGCTGATCGTCGTCGTCTCCTTCTCGATCATCAACGTGGCGATCGACTACCTGATCCAGCCGCGCTACATGGGCACGTCAGTCAACCTGTCGCCACTCGTCGTGACGCTGTCGTTCGTGTTCTGGACGATCGTGCTCGGCGCCGCCGGCGCCCTGCTGGCGATCCCGCTGACCATCTGCGCGGTCGCGATCGCCGACGCATTCTCCGATTCCCGACCGCTCGCTCGGATGCTCGTCGACACCGTGGGCGTGCCAGACTGAGGACGGTGTCCTCAGTCACACCGTCACCCATCCTCGCCGCGCCCACGCCGGAACCGCAAGACCCGGCGCGCGTGTTGCGTGTTGCCATGCGCATCGCCGTCGCCCTGCTGATGTCGGGCGCCCAAACCGACGACGTGGAGGCCGCGATCGTCAGCGTTGCCGGCGGCTACGGACTCGAACCCGTCCAGGCCGCGGTGACGTTCTCCACGATCACCATCTCGCACGACGTGCCCGGCAGCCGGCACCCGACGACCCTGCTGCACATCGTCAGGGATCGCACGACCGACTTTGCGCGGCTGGCAGGTGCCTCGACGCTGGTGCGCAGGATCCAGGAGGAGCAACTGCCGCTCGAGGCCGCCGAGCGAGAGCTGGACGATCTCGACCGGATTCGCCCGCCCTACAGCCGCGTCGTGTCGTTCGTCGCACCGGGTGTCTCGGCCGCTGCGTCAACCCTCGTCTTCGCCGGCGGCATCTTCGACGCGGGAGCCACGTTCGGCATCGCGCTGCTTCTTCAGCCGGCCCTGGCAGCACTCGATCGGTCCACCTTCCCGCCCTTCTTCAGGCTCGTCTTCGGCGCCTTCGCAACAACCGTGCTGGTCGCCCTGCTGGTCGGGCTCGGCGTTCCGATCGTCGGCGGTCTGGTGCTGACCGGCAGCCTGCTGCGATTCCTGCCCGGCTACGCGCTCGTGTCCGGCTTCCGCGATCTCATCGGCCAGTCGATGGTCTCCGGAACCGGCCGGCTGGCCGAAGCGCTCCTGCTGGGTGCTGGCGTGGCCGGCGGTACGGCGGTTGGTCTCGGCTTGGCCGGCGTGTTCGACATCGAGCTCTCGCTGCTCACGTCGGGAAGCGCCGACTGGGGAATGCTGGTCGCTCTCCCGGCCGCCTTCGTGGCCGTGGCCGCGTTCGCCGTCCGCCTCGGCGTGCCTATCGCCGCGATCCTGGGCGCGGCTCTGCTGGGCGCGCTTGCGTGGTGGCTCTTCCGAGTGCTCGCCGGACCGGGCGCGAACATCCTCGACCCGACACTCGCCACCCTCGCCGCGGCCACCGTCATCGGCATCGTCGGACGGCTGTTGGCGCGGCGCGCCCATGGGCCGGCTGCGCTGTGGGTAGTGCCTGCCGTCCTGCTGCTCCTGCCCGGCCTGCAGATCGTGAGCGCAATGCTGGCGCCGACCAACGAGCTGCGTATCAACGGCATGCTCGCGGCGGTGGGCACCGCCTTCCTGCTCGGCACAGGAGTCGCATCGGGCGACATCATCGTTTCGACCGCGCGCAGGGTCCGGGATCGAGTTGTCGACCCTGCCGTCGACGCCGTCGCCGGCGGAGTCGATGTGCTTGTCGTTACGCCCGTCGAGCGCGCGGTCGGGCGGCTACAGGGACGGCGGCCGCCTTCGGCCGCCCTCCCCGCGGAGCTGGACGACGTGAACGAAGTGAGCGAGGGCCCCGGCTAGCGGGCGAGGCTCGAGATGAGCAGCGCCTGGGCGACTGCCATCAGCTCGATCTCGCTCGGATCGACGCTCTCGTTGGCACCGTGGATATTGGCGATCGCGTCCTCGGCGCCCCACAGGATGAACTCGGCGTCCGGCGACACCTTGGCGAGGGTCTCGAGCAGCGGAATGGAGCCGCCGCTGCCGATCGTCGCGACGTCGCGGCCGTATGCAGCCTGGAGGGCCTCACGCGCCTTCGACACGGCCGGCTTATTGAGATCGACGATGAACGGGTCGGACGCCTTGACGCGAGTGACTTCCACCTGGACGCCCCACGGCGCCCTGCGCGCGCAGGAAGTCCATCAGCGTGGCCAGCTCGGCCTCTGGATCTGCTCCTGGCGCGACGCGGAGAGCAACCTTGGCCCGCGCCGAGGGAAGCAGCACGTTGCCGGCCTCGTCGACCTTCGGCGCATCGAGGCCGATGATCGTGACGTTGGGCTTGCTCCACAGCTTGGTCGCGATCGAGCCATCGCCGATGATCTCCACTCCGTGCGGCATCCCGGCCAGCTTGCGGAAAGTCTCTTCGGGGTACTCGACCCCCTCCCATTCGAACGAGTGGAGCCCGGGGACGATGGTGTTGCCGCGCTCGTCCCACAGGCCGTCGAGGATCCGGATCAGCGCCACCAGGGCGTCCGGCGCGGCGCCACCGAAGACTCCCGAGTGAATCGGATGATCGACCGTCCGCGTCTCCACCAGGCACTGGACGTGGCCGCGGAGTGTGCTCGTCACGGCCGGCTCGCCGGCCTGAATGTTGCCCATGTCGGCGATGATCATCACGTCCGCCTGGAACAGCTCGGGACGCTTCTCGACGAACGCCTCGAGATGGCTGAGCGTTTCCTCCTCGCCTTCGATCACGAGCCTCAGTCCGACCGGCAGCTGGCCGTCGAAGAGGCGCATCGTGAGGGCATGGATCAGGACACCGCTCTTGTCGTCTGACGCACCGCGCCCGTAGAGGCGGCCGTCCTTCTCGGTCAGTGTCCAGGGGTCGCTCTCCCAGCCCTGCTCCATCGGCGCCGGCTGGACGTCATAGTGGCCATAGAGCATGACCGTTGGGGTCCCGGCGGGGCCGGGCACATCGGCGTAGACAGTCGGGTATCCGGCGCCGAGGTCCATGAGCTGGACGTTCGGAACGCCTGCCCGAGTGAACATGTCCCGAACCGACTCAGCCATCGCGTGAACCGGTTCGGACGGGAAGCCCGGGAACGCGACGGACGCGTTGGCGACCAGCTTGCGCAGGTCCTCGATTGCCTCGGGCATGAGCGACTTGGCCTTGGCCTTCACCTCGTCGGCGCTCATCTGGCTGACAGTGGTAGACATCATTTCCTCCTTGACCGTGACTGATTAGCTGCTGGGTGCGTCAGATCGGCGGAGCCGGACCGTTTCTGGTCGTGGCACGTCTTGTCCGAATACCCGTCCATAGGAAATCGAGAGCGATGGCGCCGATGACGACGCCGACGAGGAGCAGAACCGTGCGTGGGTCATCGACCCACGTCGAGATCAGAAATGCCGCGAAGGTCAGCACCGCGGTCAGGATCGCAGCCCAGATGACCAGTCGGTTGGCTCCGGTCTGGTCGATGACCCTGAGGTGCGCGAGGCCGGCCATGATGAAGACAGCCAGCGACACCGCGCTTCCGAGCGCAGCGATGGCCGACAGGTCGAGCGTAACGGCAATGATCGCCGTCAACACTCCGGCGATCACCAGTCCCATGGTCCCGCCCGGGCCGACCGGCCGAGCCAGAATCGGCGCCAAAACGCCGTTCTCACCCAGCTCCTTGGTCGCACCCGTTGCCGCGTACAGGTTGGAGTTGAGGGCCGACGATGTTGCCAGCAGAGCAACCAGCGACACTCCGACGAAACCAAGCTGACCGAAGACGGGCTGGGCAGCGACTGCCAGTGCGTTGTCGCCGGCGTCGAGCACCTCCTGCGGAGTCAGCGTTCCGAACACGGCCACCGCAATGAGAACGTAGATGACCGTGGCGATGATGATCGCCGCGAACATCGCCCGGGGCAGGTTCTTGGCCGGGTCGCGGATGTCCTCTGAGCTGAAGGCAATGACGCCGAAGCCCAGGAAGGCGAAGAACGTCAGCGCGACACTGGCCAGTATCTGGCGAAGCGGTGGGTAGGTCGAGGGCGCGAGGAGCGTGGAATCGACCTGCGTGAGCGTGCCCACGCTGAAGATCGCCAGCACGACCAGGGTCACGACAACAAGGCCTGAAAGCTTCGCGACCGCAGTCGACCCAAGGAGGTTGACCATCGTGATCGCGACGACGACCAGTACTGACAGCGCCTGGGCGATCCACGGGGCGGCATCTTCGCCGAACAGCAACGATGCGCCGTATGCGCCGAATGAAACAGCGACCATCGCCGCCACGATCACCAGGGTGATCATCAGCAACCAGGCCGTCGCGCCGGTGACGTGCCCCGGGCCGAAGCCCTGGACGATGTATTCGATCGTTCCGCCCCGGCTCGGGAACTTCGTCCCGAGCTTGGCGAACGAATAGCCCTGCAGCAGACAGATCAGGCCGCCGATCAGGAACGACAGCCAGACGGCTGATCCGGCAACCTCGCCTGCCGTCGCCGAGCAGGGCGAAGATGCCCGCTCCGACCATCGCCCCGACCCCCAGGAAAGTTGCCCTGGAAACCGTCAGCGTGCGCTCTCCGGAAGGCGCCTGGGCGATGGTTGGTTCAGCGGACATCCTGGACGGTTAGGCCGGCGGTGCCGTTGTGGTACCGAACAGCAGCGCTGCGATGACGATGCCGACGATGACCGAGACGGCGACGCCAACCAGCAGCGATGGCTGGAATGAGTGGTTGATGACGAACTTGCCGATCTTGGTGCTGCCCGTCTCGTCGATGCTGATTGCCGCCAGCTGAGTGCCGTTGGCGGGCAGGAACAGGACCGCAGCGACGGCCTGCCACATCGCGATCAGGAACTGCATCGGGACTCCGAGCGCGATACCGATCGGAATGATCGTTCGCGTTGTGCCCGACTGGCTGGTTGTTAACGCGGCGACGATGAAGATCGCGCCGACGAGCGCAATCAGGGCGATAACGAGCGGTGACGATTTCGATGATGCCCTGCATCGTGTCGACGATGATGGCTTCGTTGGCGGCGATGAAGGTGTCGGCCAGCCAGGCGAGGCCGAACAGGGCAATCATGGCGACCATGCCGGCGCCGAACATCTGTTGCTTGGGGACATCGGCCACGCTGACCTTTGTCACCACCAACATGATTGCCGCGACGGTGAGCATGACCATCTGAATCATCGTCGTCGAGTCGGGTGGCGCGTCGCCGAAGGTGTAGCCGAAACCGGCATAGAAAGCCAGAATCGGCTCCTTGAACAGCCCGTAGGCGACGATGAACAGGACGCCGGTCAGGAACAACAGCGCCGAGATCTGGGCGGAAGCAGGCAGCGGAGCCTCCTCTTCCTCTTCGGTCTCGGGCGGCTGGACCTCGCCGGCGGCCAGGCGCCGAATGTACTCGGGGTCGTCCTTCAGGTCCTTGCCCAGCTTGGACGATACGAACGAGAAGACGACGATCGCGATCAGCGATGCCGGCAGCGTGATCAGCAGGACCTGCGACAGCTCGTAGCCACCGACGGCGGTCAGCGTGATCATCGCCGCCATCGCCGCCGAGACCGGCGACGCGGTGATGCCGAAGGCGGACGCAACCGTTGACGGGCCGAGCGCCTTCTCGGGCCGGATGCCGTTCTGATAGCAGAGCTTGTAGATGACCGGGATGAGCGGGTAGAAGATGTTGCTCGTGCCGGCCAGCACGGTGAAGATGAACGACACCGGCGGCGCCACGTACACGATCGCCGATGGCCTCGACTCAAGAATGCCCTTGGCGATCTTGACGAGGTACTCGATGCCGCCGGCGGCCTGCATCACCGATGCAGCGGTGATGACCGAGATGATGACCAGGATCGCCGAGGTCGGCGGAGCGCCAGGCGGCAGCCCGAACACGAAGACGAGCACGAGCGTGCCAGCCGCGCCCCAGGCGCCGAGCCCTACCCCACCGGCGCGAACGCCGAGGAAGATGAAGGCGATCATGACGATCGCTTGCACCCAGAACGAGAGGTCCATCAACTACTCCTCTACTTCGTCCCTACGTCCCTTAAGTCCTTTGTGTCCCTCAGCCCGGCGGCGCGAGCTAACTGGTCCGGACAGCCGAGCTCGTCGCTGGTGCTGATGTGCCGCCGCCACGACGGCGTCCAACTCTTCTCTGACCAGGTCGATGGCGTCACGGGCGCTGACCGTCTCCGGCAGCACCTGCGAGGGCGCGGTTCAGCTCGTTCATGGCGTCGTTCAGCTCTGTCACGCCGTACTCGGAGAGGCTCACGTGCCTCGGAGTACATCGTCCGCCAGGCCGCCTGCAGCTCGATCAGCAAGGCCGGACCTCGTCGACGGTCGCCGTCTGGCGGTCCAACGCCTGAAGGTCGGCGATGCGCGCCTGGACGGCTGCGAACGAGACACACACCGGGGGCACTGATGGAGAAAGTGTCTGGCCGGGCGCGAGGCCGCCACAGGCGGTGACCAGGAACAGACCGGCGAGGACAATCAGGTAGCGCGCACGATCGAACACGTCGCTCCTCCTACGCGGGACTTTGGGTGGCGATCTCGACCAGGTGGCGGCAGCCGTTGTACAGGTCGTCGATCGTGATGTGCTCGTTCGGGCCATGCTCGTCGGCCATGCCTGTCGAAAGCGCGACGCACGGAATCCCGGCCGCGTTGTAAACGTTGCCGTCTGTTCCGCCGCCGCTCTGACGCTTACGCGCTTCGATGCCGAGCGACTCGGCGGCGCGCGCAGCCTCGGCGAAGGGCCTGCTGTCGAACGGGATCAGATACGCGCGGTAGATGTCGTCGCGCTCGATCGTGACCGTTGCTCCGCGCGCCGCGGCGGCGCTCTCGAAGCCGGCCATCATCTTGTCGACCTGGGCGGTCGAGCTTCTCGTTCGAGCGGCTGCGCACCATCGCCTCCAGGTGGACATCGTCGGGCACCACGTTGCGTGCCTGACCGCCGCTGATCGTACCCACATTGGCGACTGTTTCTTCGTCGATCCGACCGAGCTGCATCTTCGATATCGCGTCAGCGGCGACCTGGATCGAGCTGATGCCCTTCTCCGGCTCGACACCGGCGTGTGCGCGCCGGCCCTTGATATCCACCGCGAGATAGGTGGTCGACGGCGCGTTGTAGGTGATCGAGCCGATCGGATCGCCGGTGTCGAACACGAACCCATATGCCGCCGTGAGCTGGCTCTTGTCCATCGCCCGGCTGCCGAGCAAACCGGACTCCTCGCCGACCGATACGACGATCTCGAGCGGCGGGTTCTGCCAGTCCGGGTTTGCCTCGAGCAGCGTCAGCAGCTCGATCAGGCCGGCCAGTCCGCTCTTGTTGTCCGCGCCGAGGATCGTCTCGCCCTCGCTGTAGACGACACCGTCGCGAATGACCGGCTTGATGCCCGTGTCGGTTCCGGCAGTGTCCATGTGAAACGAGAGCAGGATCGTGTCCGCGCCGGCGCGCCGACCCGGATAGCGGGCGATCAGGTTGCCGTGCTCGTCGCGTCGTACTTCGCAGCCTAATCCCGACAGCCGTCGCTCGAGCTCGGCCCCGATCTGCTCCTCGTGACCGGTAGGGCTATCAATCGCGATCAGGTCGAACATCGTCTGCAGGAGTCGGTCCCGATCAACGGCATCCGCGGCGCGCAAAACGGCTATTCCCCTTCCGGTTCGCCCTAACTCAGCCCCTGGCCAGTTATCGGGCCACGGTATTAACCCCGTATTAACGAGGCATCACCCAGTATGGGTTACAAACACTCTATGGCGCGGGGTCGCCGCCGCCGTAGCCGGGAACGCGGTCGCGGTTGCTGTATGCCGAGCCGCCGGCGCTGATGATATCGATTCCGAAAGCCAGCGCGATCCACAGCAGATCGAGGCCGGCGAACCCGTTCGGGCTCCAGAGCAGCACATACATCAGCGTCGTGAAGGGCAGGAAGAAGATGCCCAGGATGGCCACGAACGCGGACGGGATGGCCGCTTCGAATATGGCCGGACGGGCCAGCCAGATGAAAAACACCGCGAGTCGCGGGAACAACGAACCAAACAGGACGAGCAGACAGCCCACAATGCCTCCTGGCTACCCTCTCGCCGCCCGACGTTGACGCCGCCGGTGCGGCCGCGCATGCCCGACCATGCACAATGGCCAAGCGTGTGCTCTTGATAGTGCTTTCACGTGTCAATACCCGGCCACGGTGCAGGCACCCGAAATCCTGCACGTGGCGGCACACAAGGCCTGAACATCGACCTCACCTGGACGACCCACCGGTGCGCCCTATTGCCAACCGATTCGCCGTATGAGCATCCTCACCTGAGCCAATGACACCCGACACCCTCGTCACCTGGGTCAGCGCCAACGCAATCACTTTGGTCGTTGGCCTGGTCGTGCTCGTCGTCATCTATCGCTTCGCGCTGCCGTTGATGCACCGATTTGTGCTGGCCGTTCTGCGAGCGCAGCACGCGACCCTCGAGCAGGGCGGCGCACCGGCCGACGAGGTGCGCAAGCGGGCGGCAACCCTCGAGGACGTGCTCGCGCGGATCATCAAGTTCACCGTCTTCGCGCTGCTGATCATGCTCGTCCTGTCGGTCTTCGACCTGTGGCCGATGCTCGCCGGCCTTGGCCTGATCGCGGCGGCGCTGACGATCGCCGGCCAGGCGATCATCCTCGACTACCTGATGGGCATCCTGATCCTGGCCGAGGGCCAGTACTTCAAAGGCGACTGGCTTTCGGTCGATATGCCCAGCGGCATTATCGAGGGCGAGGTGGAGGAGGTCGGCCTGCGGCGGACCGTGCTGCGCGATGCGCGCGGAGTGCACTCGATCTCGAACGGCCTCATCCGGGCGTCGTCCAATTGGACTCGCGTCTTCTCACATCTGACCGTCGACCTCCGAATCCTGCGCGGCGGGCAGATCGACCAGGCGATCAAGATCGTCAACTCCGTCGGCACCGAAATGGCTTCTGACGCGGCCTGGAAGGACCAGCTGCTCGAGGCACCACAGTTCCTGTACGTCGTCGAGCTCGGCCTCGATGGGGCAGTGCTCCGGCTGCGCGGTAAGGTCAAGCCGGGCCAGCAGTGGCTGGCTGCGAGCGATCTTCGTCGTCGCCTGGCGACTGCGCTTGCAGCTGAGGGCATCGAGATTGCCCGCTGGGACACCGCGGCAATGGCCGGTGCAGGACTCGTGGCGACGGCGAATCCGTCGGCACAGGGACCTGGGGGCGACGCGATATGACACTCGGGGTCAGCGCAATGGCAAGTGCATGGGAGACCGGAATGCTCGTCACAACTCCAGGTCAAGCGCAGTCGGGCGGGACGAGGGGATCGATCGCCCGGGTCGATGAGGTGCTCGCATGAAACAGCATCACCGCATCCACAACACCTTCGCGATCCTCTTCGGCGTGCTCGCCAGTCTCGTCTTCGTGGTGGCGACCATGACCGCGTGGTTCCACCAGACGGTCCTGTCGACCGATCGATTTGTCGGCGTGGTCACCAACGTGACGGCCGACCCGGTGGTCATCGACCGGATCAGCACCCAGCTTGCCGACCAGGTAGTCGTGCGGCTGACGATCCAACAGCGCCTCGAGAACCTGCTGCCCGACAGACTCGACCGGCTGGCCGTGCCGCTCACTGAGGCGATCCAGGAGCGAATCGCAGAAGCCGCCGACAACCTGCTGACCAACGAGCAGGTCCAGGGCGGCCTCGATTTCGACCTTGACCCTGCTCCACACCCGTCTCGTTGCACTCCTGCGCGGCGACGCCGAGAACGCGCAGATCGTGAACGGCACGTTGACGATCGACCTGCTCACGATCGTCCAGGGCCTCATCGTCCAGCTGCAGGCCGACGGCGTCCTCCCGTCAGACGTGGCACTACCTGATTTCGGGCTGATCGACGACCGCGAGGCGTTCATTGCCCGGCTCAACACCGCCCTGGATGCCGAGCTGCCGCCGGACTTCGGCCAGGTTCAGATCGCTGACGCGACGCGCCTGCAGCAGCTCTCAACGTTTGTGCAGCAGGCCGACGTTGCGGTCGTGGGGCTGGTCGTCGCCGCTCTGCTGCTCATCCTGCTGGCGGTCTTGTTCGCTCACCGCAAGGCACGCGCCCTGTTCTTTGTCGGGCTCGGCATCGAGTTGCTGCTGCTGCTGGTGGCACTGGGCATGATCGGTGCCCGAAGCTGGGCAGCGGATTCGCTGGCCAGCCCGGATGGTCGGCCCGTGGTGAGCGCCTTCGTTGACGAGCTGGCCGGCTCGCTCATCCTGTGGCTGTCGTGGACGGCGATCGCCGTCGGTGTCGTGGCCGTGCTGGGGGCGATCCTCGGGCTGCTGTTCGTCGGGAGGCGCGCCGAGAGCCCACCACCGGCCGAAACGTGACCCTCAACAGGCGTTTCGCCGGTACCATCTAGGTGCTTCGGGACGTCTGAAGAGGTGGGGGAAATGGTGACGATACGTCGGGTCAGCGCGACCCGATTGGACAAAGTCAGCCGTGCTGACCAACGGTCGACTGAACCAGCAAACGAGAAACGGCCGCCGGCTGATGCCAAGCCACAGAACGCCGAAGAGCGACGCTAGCGAAGCGAGCGGGCTCGGCTAGGTCTCGCCACTCTGCTCGCTGTCGCCTGCCCGGTCCCGCGCCAGCAAAGGCAGGGCGTACCAGAGCGAGCCGATCAGGAGCGCCGTAGCGGCTGCCGCGACGGCGGCGAACAGCTCACCGAACAGCACATCGGCGACGAGGAACACCGAGCACGACATGCCGACGGCCAGGAACACCGTGCCGATTAGCGTCAGCCTGTTGTTGATGATCAGCATGCGTTCCTTCTCCGCGACGCCGCGCCGCAGATTGAGGCGGTGGTACGAAGCCGGGGCGATCAGGAATGCGATGGCGATCGCGGCCGAGGCCAGACCGGCGAAGTAGACCTGCCGGGCCAGGTCACTGACGTTCTGAAATCCCTGCTGGAAGGGGACGACGAGCAGAAAGGCGAACAACACCTGGACGCCCGGCAGTGCCACGCGCAGCTCGTTGAGCAGCTCGATCAGCTCACGATCCACACGCTCCTTGCGATCTTCGTCCGCCATGTGGCGATGCTAGTGGACGCGGCATCCCGAATACGATCTCGTGGATGCAGGCCGCCAAAGGTCAAGCCCTCACTCAATCACCTTGCGGTGGCCGCGACGAACCATTGCCTTACCGGTTGTGCCATCGGCGAGGTGCTCGGGCTGGCCATCGCCATCCAGCTCGGCTGGTCGACTGCCGCCTCGGTCGTGCTCGCAGTCGTGCTTGCCTACATCTTTGGCTACGCCCTCACGCTCCGGCCGCTGCTGAGCAGCGGCATGGCGCTCGGCAGCGCGCTTGGCATTGCGTTTGCCGCCGACACCCTGTCGATCACGGTCATGGAGATCGTCGACAACGCGGTGATCCTGCTGATTCCCGGCGCGATGGATGCTGGCCTCACCAGCCTCCTGTTCTGGGGCAGCCTCGCCATTGCGCTGGCCATTGCCTGGGTTGCGGCGTTTCCGGTTAACCGCTGGCTGATCGGGCGAGGCCTCGGCCATGCGAAGGTGATGGAGCATCACGATCACACTGACCACCGGTGACCACGACGGTTAGCATCGGCATGTGACAGACCAGAGCACCGGGACCCGCGCGGGCGCGAGCGAGCTGCTGCGATCGCTTGACCTTCTCGTTGACGGGCCGGCGCGATGGGGCAGCCCCGTCAACAGCCGGCGGGCGGGCGTGTTCATCGTCGAGCTGCCGGGCGGCGCCCCTTCCGCGCCGATCGACGGGACCGCGGTCAGACGCTGGATCGAGCGCGTACCAGAGCTGCTGCTCGATGGTGAGCGGCCATCTCCGCAGGAGCTCGGGCGCTGGCTGGCCAATTTCTGGCAGCCCGACGAGCCGATCCTGTACGTCGGCCGCTCCGCCAAGGGCATCGGCGCCCGCGTCGCGGCGATGCAGGCCACCTCGCTCGGCGACTCCCAGCCATACAGCGCCGGCCACTGGCTCAAGGCGCTCTCGGTGGCGAGTGACCTGCGCGTCTGGTGGACGGAGACCGATGCTCACGAGGAATACGAGGACGCGTTGCTCGACGCCGTCGCGAGTCGCTCGGGGGGTCTGCCGTTCGCGAACCTGGCGCGCCCGGGCGCGGATCCCAAGACACAGGGGCTGGCGGGGAGTCTTCGCGCTGCCGATCCGAATCAGAAAGCCACTGTCTCCAAGGCGGCCAGGCCGACTGCCGGACGGCCCGCTGCTGCGCGCACGCCGCGGCCGAAAACGCTCAAAGGCGCCGCCGCGCGGCCCGCGGCCGAGCCAACGTACGTATCGGCCGACGGCTTGGCCAAGCTCAATGCCGAGCTCGAGGAGCTGCGCGTCAACGTCCGCCCGCAGGTGATCGCCCGCGTCAAGGCCGCGCGCGAGCTGGGCGACCTGAAGGAGAACGCCGACTACGAGTACGCGCGCAAGGAGCAATCCTTCGTTGAGGGACGCATCCTGTCGCTCGAGGCGATGATCAAGACGAGCGTGATCATCGATGAGTCGGGCGGCGGCGGAAGCGCGCGTCTCGGTTCGACAGTGGTCGTCGACATCGACGGCGACAAGGAGACGTACCTGCTGGTCGGGCCCGCCGAGGCGGATCCGGTTGCCGGCCGGATTTCCAACCTGTCGCCGGTGGGCCGGGCGCTGATCGGATCACGCGTCGGAGACGAGGTCACCGTGCAGCTACCGGCGCGGTCGGTCACCTACCGCGTTCTCGAGGTCCGCTGAGCATCGCCGAGCTCACGATCGGCAACCGGGGCGCCGAGGAATCTGTCAGCGGGTCCGTGAGCAGTCCGACGAGGGTCTGATCGTCGCCCTTGAGAGTCAGGCGCCGTCGTCGGTTGGACCGTCCTCCGAGTCCTCGCCCAGCACGGTCAACTGACGCGGCGCGTCCGCGGCAGGCTCGCTGCGCCGACCACGGCTGCGGGCAGTGTCCGCGCCCATCCGACGGCGCGTCTCCACGTCGACGCCCCCTCCGCCATCACTTTCGAGGGCGGGATGCTCGACCAGAGCGACCAGCCGAGTGGCCATGAACCGACCGGTGCGCACGGGCTTGCCGGAGCGCGTCACCTCGGTCACCTCGACCACGCCGCGAGCGGTCGTGATCTCGATCCGCCGACCCGCGCGGCGGGCAACGATCTCGAAAGTCTGAACGCCCTGGCCGGTGTCGACCACGGCCTCGACTCGATCGCCCTTCATGACCGCGTGGTCACGGCTATTGCCTTTGTCGCCTTCATGGCGGCGATTATGCGCGCCTTGGTCAGGCGCGCACTTCCTGGCGCATGAATGACACGTAGGCGAGCGCGAACATCACCGCCGTCGCGGCTATGAGAGCCACGAATTGGGGCCAGATCACGAGCAGGCTCTGAGGCAGCGACAGGATCGACGGAATGGCGCGATCCGCCTGTGCGGCGGTTACGAGGCCCGGGCTGAGCGTCCGGATGCTCGGGTCGAGCACGGCCGCGGTGGCCTCCTCGAATAGCTGGCTGGGCGACAGTCGGGCCAGCTCCTGCTGCACCGCCGTGTTGCGCAGGGCGGCGGCGCTGCCCTGAGCCGCGTCGGCCGGGATGGGCGCGATGAAGCCCGCGACCAAGCCGACGACGAGCGTGGCGAAGAGTGTGACCAGCAGCCACACGGCGATGGCCACGAGCGCCGATGTCGCAGCGCGACGCAGCAGAACCGAGCAGAGCAAGGCGATGGCCAGCCACAGGCCGACGTAGGCAACGGCGAGACCGACCCAGATGGCCAGCCGCGCGATCTCCTCCGGATCGGGCAGGATGCCCAGCTGGAAGATGCCGACGGCCGTAACGACCAGGGTGACCGCAACGAAGATGACCGCGATCGCCGAGAGGCCGGCAACGAACTTGCCGTTGACGACGTCATCGCGGTGGATCGGCTGCGACAGCAGCCTTGGCAGCGTTCCCTCGGAGCGCTCGCCGTTGATCGCGTCGAAGCCGAAGGCAATGCCGAGCAGCGGCCCCAGGAATGCGATGAAGGTCGTGAACGAGGGAATGTCGCCGCGCGACACGGTGAACAGCTTCAGGAACAGCGACGGCGCGCCGCTCGCGTCGGTGGCGATGTCGCGAATGGCGCCGGCAGTGGCGTAAACGGCGGCTGCGGCGGCGAGGCCGAGAATGACCGTCAGCACCAGGAAGCGGACGCTCAGGATGTGATCCGAGAACTCCTTGGCCGCAATGACGCGCCAGCCGGCGCGCAGGCCCTTCTCTTCCTCGGTGGCCGCGACCGGCCGCTCGACGGGTGCCGGTGTTCCCGGCTGATTGCGCAGCTTCTTGCGCTTCCGGCCGCGCGTGGTGGCGTCGCCCTGGAGCGCGGCCGCGTCTGATCCGGTCATGCCGCGACGTCCGTCGGTGGCACTGGCTCGCTTGCCGCGAAGTAGCGTCGGTAGACCTCGTCGAGCTCGTCGCCGCGCCGACGCAGGTGCGACGGCGGATGACCCGCCTCGACCAGCGCGCGGGCAAGGTCGGCGCGAACGTCACTGCCGGCAAAGGCAACGACCGTCCGGACGTCGCGTGGGTCGAGCTCGGCCCGCGTCACGCCACTCACCGCGGCGGCTATGCGGCGAATCTCCTCGACCTGCGGTCCGGCCTGGATCTCGATCTCGATCGGCCCCGTTCCGAGCTCGCCGGCGAGCTTGTCCATCGTTCCGTGAGCGACGAGCTTGCCGCTGACGAAGATGCCTACCCGATCGCAGACCTGCTGTACCTGGTGGAGAAGGTGGCTGGCGAGCAGCACTGCCGCGCCATCGCGCGCGAGCTCACGAACGAGCTCGAGCACCTCGACCACACCGGCCGGGTCGATGGCCGTCGTCGGTTCGTCGAGGATGACGATCGACGGTTCCTTGACCAGCACGTCGGCCAGGCCGAGGCGCTGGCGCATGCCGCGCGAATAGGTCTCGACCTTGTTGTCACCGGCCTTTTCCAGCCCGACGCGCGAGAGCAGCCCGTCGATGCGCTCATCGGCGGCCTTGCTTTCGATGCTGTTGAGTCGCGCCGTGTAGCGCAGGTTCTGACGACCGGTCATGCCGCCATAGAAGCCGACCGCGTCGGGCAGGTAGCCCACGTGGCGTTTGACGGCGAGTGGGTTTCGGGCCGGGTCGAGGTCAATCACGCGCGCCGTGCCGGAGGTCGGCTCGGTCAGGCCCAGGAGCATCAGGATGGTCGTCGTCTTGCCCGCTCCGTTGGGACCGAGCAGGCCGTACACCTCACCCTGCTTGACGCTCAGGTCGAGCTTGTCGACCGCCGTGAAATCACCGTATTTCTTGGTCAGTGCCTTGGTCCGGATCGCGATCGCGCCCGACTGGGCGGCCTGTTGCGCGACGGACTCTCCGGCCTGATCGCCGGCCTGCTCGGCCGGCGTCTCAGCGGCGGCCATAACGCTGGAAGACGAAGAACAGGCCGACGGCGACGATGACCAGGATGCCGATCCCGATCAGACCGCCGATGGGCGAGCCCTCGACCGTCGTGCGCAGCTCGATCGAGTCGTTGACCTCGTCATTGCTTGCGCGCATCGTCACCACGTAGTCGCCGGCCACCGCATTGCCGGCCGCCTGGATGGTCGCCGGCACGGTGGTCGTCTCACCCGGCGCGATCGACGCGATCGTCTCGGTCTCGAACGTCACCGTCCAATCACGCGGCGGTGTGCCAGCCAGCGCGACGTTCTCAAGCGGGGCGCTGCCGGTGTTGGCAACAACGACGTTGACGGTGGTCGTGCTGCCGACCGTGACGTTCGCGCTCAGGCGCTGGTCCTCGGTCGACATGGTCATCGCGTAGCTGCCGGTGATCTCGATGCCGAGCTCGGTTTCGACCGGCTCAGGGCCGCCCAGCGCGCGGGCGACGATCAGGTATTGGCCGGCGGCCACGTCGGCCGGCGGAGTGATCGACACGTTGGCCGTAGACAGGCCGCCTGCGTCAACGACTGCGGTTGTGGCGCTGGTGTCGCCGCCCGGTCGGGCAACGACACGCCAGCCTGGCGGGCCCTCGCCCTCGAACGAGAGCGTGATCTGCTGGTTGGTGCCGTTGCGGACCTCGAGGTCAAAGGTGAAGACCTCGTCAGCCGGACCGCTCTGGGTCGGGAAGTCGGAGGTCATCGTGACCGAACCCGCCTCGAGCGCCTCGATCGTGATGTCAAGCGTCAGCTGCACGCCGGTGCCCGCGGCGCCGGTGCCCTCGATGATGACCTGGTTGGAGCCGGGAGCTGCGTCCTCAGGGATGACCACCTCGGCCGTCACCGCCGCGTTGATCTGGAGCGGCGATTCCGGGTTGGACACGGTGTATACCGCCGAAACCGTCGAGCCACCGCCGCGCAGCGTGGTGTCCCAGCCCTCCGGCTGCTGGATCACGGCCAGATTCACCCTTTGCGGAGTGTCAGTCGTGACGGTGATGTCGAAGGTCGCGGTCGCCCCCGGGTCGGCCACGACGGCCGGAAACGGAGTGGTGATCTCGAGCGGGCCCTGTGCGAGCACAACCGAGGGAACCAGGGCGATCAACAACGAGGCGGCAAGTACGGCACGCAGAACGCGCATCTTCAGCAGACTCCATTAGCTTGTCTGTGTAACGGCGGGCGGCTCACCGTGTGTGTGCTGCTCCCCCTGGGCAGCGGGCGGCGCGCCGGCCGTATCGTCGCTCACCGGCGATTGCCATCGGGCAATCGGCTGGTGGGATTTTCTTCACTTGCGCAGAGCTTGCTGCGCGTCCTCCTCAGGCGCGCGCTAGTTGCGCGCGGCGATCTTAGCGGCTAGTTCGACAATCGTCCTGATCGTGGGCGCCTGGGGGCCCTTCGGTGAGTACGTCCGATCTTCCTCGGCCCACGCCGTGGCGGCGATATCGAGGTGTGCCCAATCGATGTCCTGATCGATCACGGCATCGATGAAGGCGGCGCCGAGGATGGCGCCACCGAGGCGGCCGGCGCTGTTGCGCAGGTCGGCAACGTCGCTCTTGACCTCGTCACGATGCTCATCGGCGAGCGGCATCGGCCAGAGGCGCTCGCCACTCTCGTCGCCTGCCGCCCGGACCTCGTCGACGAAGGCGTCGGGACGTCCGAAGAGGCCGGTGTAGTAGCGACCGAGCGCGATGCGGATGGCTCCCGTCAGGGTGGCCACGTCAACAACACGCTTGGCTCCCTCGCGCTGGGCGAAGGTGATGCCATCGATCAGCACCAGGCGGCCCTCGGCGTCGGTGTTGATCACCTCGACCGTCTTGCCGCTCATGCTGGTGACCACGTCACCCGGCTTGGTGGCGTGGCCGCCGGGCAGGTTCTCAGTGCACGGCGCGACGCAGATCAGGTTGATCGGCAGGCTCATCTGGGCAATCACGCCGGCGCTGGCGAGCACAACCGCGGCGCCGGTCATGTCGTGCTTCATGAGGTGCATGTCCTCAGACGGCTTGATCGAGATGCCGCCCGAGTCGAAGGTGATGCCCTTGCCGACGATACCCAGGTCGTAGCCGTCGCCGCCACGGCCGTGGTAGCGCAGCACGATGAACTTGGCCGGCTCGTCACTGCCGCGAGCGACGGACAGATAGCTGCCCATGCCCATCTCGGCCGCGGCTTCCTCGTCGATCACCTCGATGTCGAGGCCGGTGCCGGACGCGAGCGCGACCGCCTCCTCCGCGACGCGTGTCGGCGTCATCAGGTTGGCCGGTTCGTTGGACAGGTTGCGCGCCCAGTTGACCGCTTCGCCGACGTAGGTCCCGCGAGCGATCGCGTCCTCGTCAGCCGCTTCGCCGGCAACGATGAGCACTTCCTCGATCGGCGGCAGCTGTCGCTCGTCCTCTTCCGTGCGGTAGGTCTCCGGCCGCCACATCGAATAGATGACGCCCTCGACCGCGCTCTGGACGGCCTCGGCGCGATCCAGCGCGTCTGTCTCGACGACGACCGCGATTCGTCGCGCAGTCGACTGCCAAAGCGATCGGACACCGGAGCTCACGACCTGCCACGCGCGCTGAATGTCGAACTCGTCGCGCTTGCCGGAAGCGACGACGACGAGTCGGGTTGGGCCTCCGTCCGAACCTTCCTGCAGGTGCGTGGTCGAGCCGAACAGCTTCCGGGCACCGCTCTCGCGGGCAACCCATTCGGCCTGTTGACGAACGTCGTCGGGCGCGGCGCTGGCTGCGTTGCCCTCCTTGAAAACCGGGACGATCAGCGCGTCGAGCTGCTCTCCGGCAAGTGTCGAAACGGTCCGGAACTGCAAGCCGAACAACCTCCAGGTGCGGGGCGGGGCGGGAATCGAAAGAGTATTAGAGTCAACGCCTTCGCGTGCTAATTGGAGATCAAATGCCGCGCCGTGTGTACAACTTCGACCGGCCGGATCGGTTCATCTGCGGTGCCGTGGGCGAACCGGGCCAACGAACTTTCTTCCTTCAGGCGACGAAGGGCGGCCAGGTCGTATCGGTCGCCCTCGAGAAAGCGCAGGTAGCCGTACTTGCCGAGCGCCTCGCCACCCTGCTGCTGACCCTGCGCCAGGGCGGCGTCGAAGTCGGCGAGGACCCGCCGGGACAACCTCCGAGCCTCGACGAACCGGTTGTCGAGCAGTTTCGCGTCGGCCTGCTGACGCTCGGCTGGGACGGTGACCGCGAGCAGATCGTCATCGAGGCACGTGAGCTGGGCGACGAAGACGTGGAGATCGACGACGCCGAGGCAGAGGACGAGCCGCTCGCGACAGTCGCCGGCGAGCAGGAGCTGCAGGCAGAGGAGCCGGTCGTGGCCTTCGTCGCCGCCGAGGTGGACGAGGACCTCGACGTAGTGCGCGTCCAGCTCGAGCCGCCGGCGGCGCTCGAATTCGCCAGCGGCGCGCTCGCGGTGGTGCAGGCTGGCCGGCCGCCGTGCCCGCAGTGCGGAGCCCCGCTCGATCCGACCGGTCACTTCTGTCCGCGACGCAACGGCTACACCCACTGAGCACGACCGACCTGCTGCTCGAGGGCGAGCTCGAGATCGTCGGCCGGCTGACCGACGCATCGAACGCGACTTTCCTGTGCCGCATCGCACCGGCGGCAGATGAGGATCCCGATGCGCTGGCCTTTGACGCGGCTGATCGTGACGTGCTCGCCGAACAGGCCGGCACGCTGTGCGTCTACAAGCCGGTCAGAGGGGAACGGCCGCTCGACGACTTCCCGGACGGGACGTTGGCCAGGCGCGAGGTCGCGGCCTACCTTGTCTCCGAGCTGAGCGGCTGGCGGGTCGTGCCGCCGACGGTTCTACGTGACGGGCCATTCGGCGAGGGGATGGTCCAGGCGTGGATCGAGACCGATCCACTGATCGACATCGTCGAGCTCGTGACGCGCCCCGATGAGCGGCTGCGCTCGATGTGCCTATTCGACGCACTGGTCAACAACGCCGACCGCAAGGCCGGCCACTTGCTGCCGACCGCCGACGGCCGCGTCCTGGGCGTCGACCACGGCATCTGTTTCTCGGCCGATCCGAAGCTCCGCACCGTGCTCTGGGGATGGCGCGGCGAGTCGATCGCCGACGAGGAGCTGGAGGTGATTCGGAGCGTGTGTGACGGCCTCGACGGGCAGCTCGGTGTCGCTCTGCGTGGGCTGCTCAGCGCGCGCGAGGTACGCGCCACCCAGCGCCGGGCTGAGCAGCTGCTGAGCGAGGGTCGCTTTCCCCAGCCCGATCCGTTCCGGCCGGCGATCCCGTGGCCGCCCTTCTGATCTCGGCCGGCTAGTCGCCTATCGCGGCGATCCTTCGGCGATTGGGCTCGTCCTGGCCGCCAGGGACGAAATCGTCCTCGTCGCCGGCTGCGCGTTCGTCCTCATCGTGACGGCTGAGCACGAATCCGAACTCGGCGCCACCCTCTGGCCGGCGCGTCGCCCAGATCCGACCGCCCATCGCCTCGATCAGCGCGCGGCAGACGAAGAGGCCGATGCCGGCGCCCGACACGGACGATGAGTTGCGTGGTGAGCGGTAGTAGAGCTCGAACAGCCGCGCCGATTCGCCCGGGTCGATCCCCGCACCCTGGTCTAGGACGCGGGCCCTGACGCCCTCGGGCATCTCGTCGACGATGACCGTCACGGTCGAGCCCGCCGGGCTGTACTTGGCCGCGTTGCTGAGCAGGTTGCGCAGCACCTGTTCGACGTAGGTCTCGTCGCCGCGTGCCGTGGGCGCCGACATCGTGTGCGCCTCGAAGGTGACGCCCGGCCAGCGCGACTGCTCGGACTTGACGACGCGCTCGACCACCCGCTGGAGCAGCACCGGATCCTCGGCGCGCTCGACCGTGCCGCGCTCCGATCGCGACAGGACGAGCAGGTCCTCGACCAGCCGGTAAAGCCGGTCGGCCTCCTCCTCGAGGTCGTCGAGCAGCTCCTGGCGCGTCTGCTCGTCGAGCGCCCGATCGCGCCGCGCGAGCAGCTTCGCGCCGCCGTAGATCGAGGTGATCGGCGTGCGCAGCTCGTGCGAGACGATGCTGTTGAACGCGTCGCGCAGCTCCGCCGCGCGTCGCTCGGCAGCGACCAGGCGGGCCAGCTCTTCGCGGGTCTGGGCCGAGTCTTCCAGCAACCGTCGTCGCTCGGCAGATTCGCTCCGGGCGCGGTCGCGTTCGTGGCGCAGCCGGTAGGACATGTACGAGATGGCCACCCCGGCAGTCAGGAACGCGACCATGCGCAGCAGGTAGCTGTCCGGATTGAAAGCGATGAGCATGGTTGGTGGAACGAAGATCACGGTGTCGAGCACAACGAGGAAAGACGTCGCCAGGACACCGCCGAGGAAGCCTCGATTCCAGGCCACGAGTGCGACCGCGGGCACGTAGACGATGAAACCGGCGCTCTCGCCGGTCCAGATGTATATGAAGTACTTGATCACGATCATGATCGCCACGACGGCGACGGCTGCGGCGAAGGTGATCAGGGCCGGCGGCAACCCGCCACGAAACGAGGGCCGAGCACGGGCGCTCGACGCGTCGAGCTCGAGCGGCTGCGTCGAGACCTCTTCCATGCGTGGGGAAGCCTATCCGGCCGCGTGCATCAGCTTGATGGGGTTTGACCCTCGTCCTTGACCGGGAACAGCTCGAGCAGACCGCGCAACGGGATCGAGACCCAGTCGGGCCGGTTGTTCAGCTCGTAGCTCAGCTCGTACAGGACCTTCTGCAACGCCGACAGCTCGAGCAGGTTGCGCACCTCCGCCGGCTCCGTGGGCACGTAGCTCACATCCTGCGAGGCCTCGAGGTACGAACGCAGGTAGGTAGCCGCCACCGAGCGATACCACAGGGCCGCCCACGGCTCAAGACGCTCAACGTCCTCGACACGCACGGTTCCACCCACGCGCGGATTGAGCAGCGTCCCGTACGCGGCGTAGTGGAAGGAGCGGAGCATGCCGGCCACGTCGCTCAAGGCAGAGCGCTTGTGGCGTCGCTCGGACAGCGGTCGGCCCGGCTCGCCCTCGAAGTCGATCAGCACGACCTCGCGGCCGGTCCACAGCACCTGGCCGGCGTGGAAGTCGCCGTGGGTCCGAATTCGCACCGCCGAGAGTCGGGCCGCAGTCAGGTCGCGCACGCGGGCGAGCACGTCGTCGGACAGCTCGAGTGCCGCTTCGGCCTGCGGCTGCGTTTGCTCTGGCAACGTATCGAGCCTCTTGCGCAGCGTGGCGAAGGTGGCCGTCGCGTGGTTGCGCATCGTCTGAAAGACCGAGCGCTGGTACAGCGCCGTAAACGGCTCGGGTGCGAAGGCGGGCTGATCCGAGCCTGCCGCGAGCGCGCGGTGGAGCTCGGCAGTTCGGAGGCCGAGCAGCCGAGCAACGTCGAGGTACGACCCGATCGCCTCGGCGGCCTCATCGGGCAGCTCCGTTTCGGAGGCGGCAATGACGTCGGCGATCGAGGTGGGCGTCGGCTCGGGCGGCGTGCTCTGTGTCGCGGCGCGCTCGAAATAGGCGCCCACGGCGTCGAGCGTCAGCTCCCACACATCGCCTTCGTTGGGCACGAACGCCTGCAGGATGCCCAGCGCTGCCGGCTCGCTGCGTGCGGTGCGATAGGCGAGCCAGCCGCCGACTGCCGGACTGTGCGCAAAGCCGCCGTCGGTCAGCTCCATGCCGATCTCGAGGTCGGGGTTGATACCCGGCTCGAGGCGGCGGAAGAGCTTAAGAATGAGCCGATCGCCGAAGGTGACCGAGGTGTTGCTCTGCTCGGCGCGGCCGACGCTGACCGCGAGCTCGCTGCCGCGCTGGCCGCGCAACTTGCGGAACGCCTTGGTCGGCGACGCGGTCAGCTCGCCACGGCGCCCGGCGAAGCGTCGCCGGGCGCCGATCGCCTCGACCAGCGCACCGCTGAACGTGGGGTGGAAGAGCGCGTCGTAGAGCAGCCACTGCGGCCCCTCCTCCCCTTCCGGCTCGACATACGCGATGAGCGACTGCGGGGTGTGCTGCACGATCCGCTCCGCCTCTTCACCGCGCGCCAGCGCGAGCGGCAGCAGGTACATCTCGGGCTCGCCCTCGGTGTACTCCACGTCGAACAGCACCAGTCGTGCCTGGCACGCGTCGTCACCCTCGAAGGGCACCTTGATCCGCTCGCGCACGCTGACCGACTTGATGCGCCGCGCCTTGGAGCGGAACCAGCGCCGGGCGCGGAGGTAGCCGGGCAGGATCTCGGTCAGCTGGCCGGTGGCACGACCGCCGACCAACATGTCGATGTCCGCCGGCGCGGAGATCGTCGGAGCCCGCTCGTCCGCGGCGCGGACCTCGATGCCGCGGCCGGTCGGGTCGGCCTCGAGCGAGAACCAGATGAAGGCGTGCGGGCCGAGAGTCAGGAACATCGGACGGTCACCGACGCGCGGGAACTCGACGCGGCCGAACATCTCGACCGGCACCAGGTTGCGATACGCGGCCAGGTCCAGATCGGCATGCTGGACGAAGCGCGACATGTTGGCCACGACCAGGATGCGCTCGTCCTCGAACTCGCGCACGAAGGCGACGATGCGCCGGTTCTCCGGGTGCAGGAACGTCAGCGAACCGCGACCGAACGCGCGGTAGCTCTTGCGCAACGCGATGAGCCGCTTCATCCACCACAGCAGCGAGGTCGGGTTGTTCTGCTGCGTCTCGACGTTGAGCGCCTCGTAGTGGTACTCGGGATCGGTGATCACCGGCAGGAACAGACGCTGGCGATTGGCCTGTGAGAAGCCGGAGTTGCGGTCGCCGCTCCACTGCATCGGCGTCCGGACTCCGTTCCGGTCGCCGAGCCACACGTTGTCGCCCATGCCGATCTCGTCGCCGTAGTAGATGACCGGCGTGCCGGGGAGTGCCATCAGCAGGCCGTTGAGCAGCTCGATCCGCCGCCGGTTGTTGCCCATCAGCGGCGCCAGGCGGCGGCGGATGCCGAGGTTGATGCGCATCTGCGGGTCGTGCGCGTAGACCCGGTACATGTAGTCGCGCTCTTCGTCGGTGACCATCTCGAGCGTCAGCTCGTCGTGGTTGCGCAGGAACAGCGCCCATTGCGCCGAGTCGGGGATCGCCGGCGTCTGCTCGAGGATGTCGTAGAGCGGGAAGCGATCCTCCATGCGCACGGCCATGAACATGCGCGGCATGAGCGGGAAGTGGAAGCACATGTGGCACTCGTCACCGTCGCCGAAGTAGGCGGCCGAGTCCTCGGGCCACTGGTTCGCCTCGGCCAGCAGCATCCGATCGCCGTAGTGCTGGTCGATGTGTGCGCGCAGGTCCTTCAGATATTCGTGCGTCTCAGGCAGGTTCTCGCAATTGGTGCCCTCGCGCTCGAACAGGTACGGGACGGCGTCCAGGCGCAGCCCGTCGACGCCCATCTCGAGCCAGAAGTCGAGCACCTTCTTGATCGCATCGCGGACGCGCGGGTTGTCGAAGTTCAGGTCGGGCTGGTGGAAGTAGAAGCGGTGCCAGTAGTAGGCGTTCGCCTCGGGATCCCAGGTCCAGTTCGAGCGCTCGAAGTCCTTGAAGATGATGCGTGCTTCGCTGTACTTGTCGGGCGTGTCGCTCCACACGTAGTAGTCGCGATAGACGCTGCCCGGCGGTGACTTGCGCGCGCGCTGGAACCACGGGTGCTGGTCCGAGGTGTGGTTGCAGACGAGCTCGGTGATCACGCGCAGGCCGCGCGCGTGTGCCTCGCGGATGAGCGCCTTGACGTCGCGCATCGTGCCGTACTCGGACTTGACGCTGACGTAGTCGGCGATGTCGTAGCCGTCGTCCTTGCCCGGCGACGGGTAGAACGGAAGCAGCCAGAGCGCGGTGATGCCCAGGTCGGCCAGGTAGTCGAGCTTCTGGGCGAGGCCCTTGAAGTCGCCCGAGCCGTCGCTGTCGCTGTCGAAGAACGCGCGGACGTGCGTCTCGTAGATGACCGCGTCCTTGTACCAACGGGTCTCCGGGCCGATGACCACGCTGGCCGCCTTGACCGAGTCGGCCACGGACGGCGTGGTGGCGGTCACGGCTTCAGCCACAGCACGTACGCCGAGCGGGCACGCGGATCGAGCTCGACCGGAATGCGCGGGCCTTGCCATTTGATCTTCGTGTCGTCGAGCAGGTCGACGACCTGGAACGGCCGATCAACGGGCAGCCCCAGACCGGCCAGGTCCAGCTCCAGCACGCCCGACTGGCCGGCTCGGAAGTCGAAGTTGACGACCGTCAGGATCACGTCGGCCCGATCTTCGCTGTTCTTGGTGTACGCGAGCAGGTTTCCGTTGCCGGTGGGGTGGAACGACAGCCGTTCGTTGGTCTGCAGCGCCGGGTGGCTCTTGCGCGCCCTGTTGACGCGAGTGATGAGCTCGCGCAGGGAATCTGGCCGCTCGAGGTCCCACGTTCGCTGCTGGTACTTCTCAGAGTCGAGGTATTCCTCCGTGCCCGGCTCGCGCGGTGTGCTCTCGCCGAGCTCGAAGGCCGGACCGTAGATGCCGTAGCTGGCCGACAGCGTGGCGGCGAGCACGAAGCGCGCCTCGAACGCCGCGCGGCCGCCCTGCTGCAGATCGGCGTGGAGGATGTCGGGCGTGTTCGGCCAGGCGTTGGGTCGAAAGAAGTCCTTGATCGGCGCCTTCGTCAGCTCCTCGAAGTACTCGCGCATCTCGGCCGCGGTGTTGCGCCAGGTGAAGTACGTGTAGCTCTGGCTGAAGCCGAGCTTGGCCAGCCTGTACATCGGTTTCGGCCGCGTGAAAGCCTCGGCCAGGAAGATCGTTTCGGGGTGGTCGCGCTTGATGTCGTTGATCGCCCACTCCCAGAACGCGAATGCCTTGGTATGCGGGTTGTCGACGCGGAAGATCGTCACGCCGCGCCCGATCCAGAAACGGAACACGTCGGCCAGCGCATCCCACAGGCCGCGCCAGTCCTGGCTCTCGAAATCGAACGGGTAGATGTCCTGGTATTTCTTGGGCGGGTTTTCGGCGTATTGGATGGTGCCGTCGGGACGCGCCCGAAACCACTCGGGGTGCTCGGTGACCCACGGGTGGTCGGGTGAGGCCTGGAACGCGATGTCGAGTGCCACCTGGATACCGCGCTGGCGCGCGGCGGCGACCAGGCGATCGAACCCGGCGAGGTCGCCGAGCTCCGGATGTACCGCGGTGTGGCCACCGACGGCCGCGCCGATCGCCCACGGGACACCCGGGTCGTACGCGGTCTCGGACGGGCGATTGTTGGCGCCCTTCCTGAACTGGCGGCCGATCGGGTGAATCGGAGGCAGATACAGGACGTCGAAGCCCATGTCCTGGACATACGGCAGGCGGGCGATGACGTCGTCGAACGTGCCATGGCGCTTGGGATCGGGCGAGGCCGAGCGGGGGAAGAGCTCGTACCACGCCGAGAAGCCGGCACGAACCGGATCGACAGTAACCGTCAGCGGGCGGTCGAGCGTCGTCTCGTGCGACCGGTCCGGGTGTCGCTCGACAACCTCGAGCAGATGCGCATTCAGACCCCGAGCCGCGGTCAGGTGTTCAGTTGCGGCCCGAAGGTGTTCGGCGTCGTCACCTTCGGCCCGTGACGCCGCTTCCTCGATCATCGTCGCGCCGATCTGCAGGTCGACCGTCACGTCCTGGCCGGCCTCGACTCGTTTGGCAAGGTCGTGTTGCCAGGTCCGGAATTGGTCGACCCAGGCCGAGATCGAATACTCGTAGCGACCGATCTGCTCGAGCGCAAAGGACGCGCGCCAGCGATCGTTGCCGAGCGGCTCCATCTCGACCTCGTGCCACTCCCCGTTGTCCGGGCCGGGGCCGCACCAGCGCAGCACGGCGCGAACCTCGTCGTGGCCATCGGCGAACGCATCGGCCTCGACCGCCAGCCGGTCGCCGACGATCCGCTTGACCGGATAGCGACCGTCGTCGACGCGCGGCGTGACGTTCTCGATGACCGCGCGGCGGCGGCCGAGCTCGTCGGTCCGCTCGTCGGCGGTCAGCGCTTGACCTCCACCAGCAACACCCACGCATTGAGGACGCCGGCGACGATGCCGACGACCCACGCCGGCACGAGCCAGTACAGCCCACCGCCGCCGCCGGCCAGGAGGCTCACTCCGGCCAAGCACATCATCAGCCCGGGCAACCCGAGCAGCACGCCGCCGCTGATTCGATGGATCTGAAGGTGAGGCGGAGATTGCCGGTATGCGCGCAAGGCCAGTAGGCCGATTGTCAGCATGAGCACGAGGCCCAAGACGAGTAGCTCGGCCCCAAGCACGCTCGTCGATGTTCCGGGTACGAGCAGAAGGATCGCGCTGATAGATAACGCCGTCAGCATCACCAAGCCCTGAAGGGCGACTTGGGGCACGCCACCGAGGGCGAGGATGCCGTCGACGTTGATCGATAGCGCGACGACGATAAAGCCCGCGAACGCTACCGAGGCCACCACAATCGCCGCGGCAAGCTCGGACCAGGCAACTGGGTCAGCCTCCATTTGTCTTAGATTGTCGCGTGTCCGGCACGGGCGGAGGCGTCGTTTCGAGCTGATCTGCTGACGTCCGTTTGACAGCCCGCGCGTTGGGCTTCACGGGGGTAGTCGAGTTGGCCTTGCCGGCAGTGCCGGCTGCCGGCCTGGTCACCGGCGGGGCCGCCCTCGTCGACGCCCACTTGGGCTTATCGCCGCTCAGCTTGGCCAGCTCCTTCTCGAGGTTGTCAATGCGATAACCGGACGCGGCGGCGGCCTTGGTCAGCTGGGCCGCGTTCGGCAACCCCAGGAATTTGACCGCGTGCTCGAAGCGCTCGTGGCCGAACCACGTCACTCCGTCGTGTTGGTTGACGCCGATCGCACGCCGGAAGCGATCGTCGGCGAGCAGCTCGGGCAGCTTTCGATTGGGCGAGGCGAGCCTGATCAGGGTCAGATCCGCGTCGGGCAGCGCGCGCTCGGCGCGCCACTCGGCGATCCAGGCCCCCTTCGCCAGCTCGGGCCGATTGGCCGCGACCAGCTCTTCCACGACATCGGCGACGCCGCTCACGACAGGCTTCTTCTTCGTATCGGCCGCGGGTTCGGGCGCGGCAATCCCTAGCAGCACCGCCGTCTCGCGCACGGCGGCGACACGATCGTCGCGGCGCAGTGCGTCGTGGAGCGGGGCGAGGTCGAGGTCGCGCAACGCCTCGTCCATCGACGGCACTCCCCGACCACCGATCTGCTCAGCCAGCCGCCGCCAGCGTCCGTCGGTGTCGCGTACGTCGCGCAGCTCGAGGTATGCCTGCGTCTCGTACGCCTTCAGCTCGAGGTACAGGCCGTGCTCGGTCAGGTCGCGCCGGGAGCGCAGGTAGTCGAGCCCGGCACGACCATCGCGCAGGACGACGAAGTCATCATCTCCGCCACCACTCAGTCCGAGCCCGTCGGCGAGCGAGCGACCGGTCACCGCGGCGTTCCTTATCCAGCCGCTCGTCTCTGCGAATCGATTGTGGTAGACGACCAGCGACCGCTCGCCGTCGCGCCGATTCGAATAGGCGAAGACGTCCTCGTTCACGGCGCCATCGGCGGTGACGAAGTCGTACAAGCGCGAAATCGTCGACCTCGGCAAACAGAGCGCGTCGGTGCAGGAGCGGGAAGATCTCCCGTTCGTGGCGGGCGATGAGCTCCTGGTCGGGCGTCTCGTCGACATAGGCGCGGCGGTACTCCATGCCGTAGCGCTCGGCAAAGCCCTCGATCTGGCCGTGGCCGAACATCGGCAGTCCGGGCATCGTCGCCATCACCGTCGCCACGCCGAAGTACTTGTCGCTCGCGCCGAACTGGTCGATCGCGGTGCGCTCGTCGGGGTTGTTCATGAAGTTGACGTAGCGCTTCAGGATCTGCGGGTCGAACTCGAGCGTGTTCTTGATGACCAACCGGTACTCGGCGTTCTTCTCGTCGCGCATCATGTTCATGAACGCGCTGTTGTACACGCGGTGCATGCCGAGGGTGCGGACGAAGTAGCCCTCCATCAGCCAGAACGCCTCGGCGAGGAGCAGCGTGTCGGGCGCTTCCGCGGCCACCCGATCGACCACCTCGCGCCAGAACTCGACCGGCATCGCCGCCTCGAAGTCTTCCTTCCTCATCGCGTACTCGGCACGCGACGGGATCGCCCCGCCGCTCCCCGGCTCGGGATACCAGAGCCGCGCGATGTGGCGCTTGGCGAGCGTCATCGCGGCGTCGAAACGGATGATCGGGAACTGCCGGGCGACGTGGAGGATGGTCTGGATGACCGCCTCGCGCACCTCCGGCTTGATGAAGTCGAGCTGCGCGGTGTCGTTCCAGGGCATCGAAGTGCCGTCGTTGCCGTGGTAGATGTTGCGTTCCTGGCCGCTCCAGCGATCGGCGCGCCTGAATGTCACCGCAGCGTCGCTGCTGTCGTAGTAGTGATCCTCGATGTAGATCCCGACGCGCTCGTCGGATGACAGGTTCGGGCCGTTGTACGAGTAGACCGGATAGGGCGGATCGGAGCGCTGCATGAACCAGTCGGGATGCTCGACCACCCAGCGTGAGTCGATGCCCATGTGGTTGGGCACCATGTCGCTCGCCAGGCGGATGCCACGTGCCGCGGCGCGGTCGCGCAGGTTGCCGTATGCCTCGTCGCCGCCGAGGTCGTCGGCGATGCGGTAGTCCATCAGTGAGTAGGCGGACGCGACCGCCTCCGGATTGCCGCGCAGCTGCTTGATGCGCTGCGACGCCCGGCTTCGCTCCCACAGCCCGATCAGCCACAGGCCGGTGAATCCGCTCGATGCGAGCCGGTCGAGCTCCTCGTCGGGTATCTGGTCGAGGCGCCAGATCGGACGGCCATAGGCGCGCGACAGCTGGTCGAGCCAGACGTAGGTGCTCTTGGCCAGCAGCACAACGCGCGGCATCCAGTCGAGGTCCTGGCTGAAGCGCTCGACCTCTGCGTCTGCGCCGGCGCCGCTGGCAAAGCCATGCAGTGCGGCAGTGTCGCCGGCATCTTCCGCGTCCTCCGCCCCGCCCTGGGTGGCGTTGAAGCGCATCCAGACGGCACGATCCTCCTCCGACAGAACGTCGAGCGAGATGACCAGCCGATCACCGAACTTCTCGGCCACGAAGCCCCAGCGATCGCTCATCCAGCGCAGCTGGTCGGACAGCGAGTCGGGCGCCTCCTGCGCCGGCCGGCGCAGGAGCGTGACGAGATCCTCGTCGTCCGGCCCGAATCCGGGCTGCGTCCTGAACCACGCCTGCAGGCCTTCGATCGCGGCCGGGTAGTCGCTGCCTGTCGAAAGTGGATCGTCGTCGAACAGCTCGCCGTAAGGCGCGAACGCGGCATTGCCGTTGGCCAGCCAGACCATCAGCAGCTCCTCGAGCGCGATCTCGCGGTTCGGCACGCCACCGGTCACGCCGGCCAGATAGTCGCGTGGCGGCGTGTCGCCGCGGTACGCGGCGAGTGCCGGGAAGTGGTCGGCAAAGGCGGCCAGCGTGGCGTCCAGCTGGCCGTCGCCGAGCTGCTCGTCGAGATGTTCGAGCGCGCCCGACATGGCGGCCGGGTTGCGTTCGCGGCGATACAGCTCGACGACGAAGTGGAGGATCTCGTCGACCAGGCCCATGGCGTTGATGTCGCCCGCGCGCACGGCCGAGCCGGGATCGGCGGCAAGGTCGCGCTGGGCATTCATCTGCTGCGCGAAGCGGCGCGCGGCGGCGTAGTCGGCGAAGACGACGTTGCCGGTCAGAGCGAAGAGCGCGTCCTCGAACTCGTATCGGTCGCGCGCCGCGCGCGAAACATGGAACTCGAAGGTCATGTGGCTGAGACAGTCATGTGCCGGCCAATCCTGACCGACGCCGACCGATCACGCCACCCCTCCAACGGGCGGTGCCGTCACGCGTCCGTTTCATTCGGGTTCCCCGCTCGGACCCCGAAACTGCCGGGTACTTCTGCCGCAAGTCGCTAGTGCGGAGCGGCGGCGTCGGAGATGGCGCGACCTTGCTACCGTTTGCACACCGGACTGGCGATTGATCAATGGGGAGTGGACGTGTTCTCAAGCAACAAGAATGAACGTGGATCGGGACGCGTGGCGGGCCTGTGGCGGCGGGCAACGCTGGCTGTCGTCCTCGCGGCGCTGCTCGCGCCGCTCGGCGGATCATCCGCTCGCGCGGCGGTCAACCTGGAGCTCGTCCAAGGTGGCTTCTCGGCGCCGATCTACCTGACGCACGCCGGCGACGCGCGGCTGTTCGTGGTCGAGAAGGCGGGCCGGATCAAGATCGTCGGCGGCGGAACCTTCCTTGATATTGCGGCCCAGGTCGACGACGAAGGTGAGCGTGGCCTGCTCGGCCTTGCGTTCCACCCGAGCTACGCGACAAATGGTCTGTTCTACGTCTTCTACACGCGCAACTCGGATGGCGACATTGTCATCTCGGAGTGGGAGGTGTCCGGCAGCCCCGACGTGGCCGATCCCAACTCCGAGCGCATCGTGCTGACTATCGAACACTCGTCGGCCACCAATCACAACGGTGGCTGGATCGACTTCAAGGGCGACAACCTCTACATCGCCACGGGCGACGGCGGCAACACGCCTGACGCGGCTCAGAATCTGAACGGCCTGAAGGGCAAGATCCTGCGCCTGAATCCGCTCGACCCGCCTGGGGCCGCGCGAGTACACAATTCCAACCAGCAATCCATACGTGGGGCGGAGCGGCAACGATCTCGTCTGGTCACACGGCCTGCGCAATCCGTGGCGCTGCTCGCACGACGCAATCGAGGGCAAGCTGTGGTGTGGCGACGTCGGCCAGAGCCGGCGCGAGGAGATCAACCGGACCAAGAACGGCAAGGGCAAGGACTTCGGCTGGCCCAAGCTCGAAGGCACGCTCAACTATCCATCTGGCACGGTCTGCACCAGCAATTGCCGTCAGCTGCCGATCCTTGATCTTCCTCACGAGTCGGGTAACGCCGATGCAATCACGGGCGGCTATGTCTCTCGGCGTTCAGGGGCCGCCCTCTATGGCAAGTACATCTTTGGTGAATACGGTACGGGTCGAATCTGGGCTATTCCCGCCACCTTCCAGATGGGCAGCTCACTGCCCGCGCCGGATGAGAACACGGACCACTCGATCGTCTCGTTCGGTCAGGGCAGCGATCGCAGGCTGTACCTGGTCGACATTGCCGGTTCGGTCTACCGACTGACCGGCAGCTAGCAGGTCCTCCGCTTCGACCCGCCGGCTGCGGACAAGATCCTCAGCCGGAGCCGGCAGCTCTTAGTGGAAGTTCCGCCAGAGGTACTCGCGTAGCGTCAGACCGGTGCCGTGCATGTCGGCCGCCATCTCGCGCCCGACGAAGCGCCAGTGCCACGGCTCGTAGCGATAGCAGGTGACCGACTTCTTGCCCTTGGGGTAGCTGAGCACGAAGCCGTAGCGCCAGCCGTTCTGCTTCATCCACTTGCCGGCCGGCGACTCCCCCCAATCTCCGCCGCTCCACGGCTTGTCTCCGCCGGCGCTGCCGAAGTCGATCGTCGTTCCGAGCTGGTGCTCCGAGTGCCCGGCACGCGCGACCTGCGAACGGGCCCGATCGACACCGAAGCGGTCGACCTCGCGCTGGTACAGCGCCGCCTGCTGGCTGTAGCTGCGAAAGGCCGAAACGACGCGCAACGGGTTGCCCGCCGCACGAGCCGCGTCTGCCAGCGCAGCCAGCTCATCGACCATCATCCGCCGCACGCTGCCGCTGCCGCGCGATGTCCGCCTGGCCAACCGAAACCAGGTTGTCCGGCTTGTACGAGCTCGGCAGCATGTAGATCGTGTCGAGCAGGGTCATGCGCCACTGTTTGTAGCCCGTGTGCTCGGTCATCACGTCGTCAAATCGGCACTCAGGGAGAGCGGCGGCGAACGCCGGCGCAGGATGAGCGGCCGCCCCAATCACCAGCACGAGCATGCTGAGCGCGGCGAGCAGCGCGGTGGCGCGTCGGAATCGTCGGGCGTCCGCGGCGGCAGTCATCACGGCAAAGTCTCCCCCATCGAGCAGTCGTCCGCTGATCACTCTCAACCGAGAGGCGCGGCCGAGTCAAGTCAAGTGCCACGCCGAGCGGGTTTGGAATGGCGGATTAATCCAATCGACGGGGTCTGCGCGTACCCTTGAACGATGCTGGGTCCGCGCTGGATGTGGGGGTTGGCGGGCGCGGCTGCCGCTGCTGTTGCCATCGGTGCCGCGGAGCTGAGCGCTGCGCTGCTCGGGGGCAACTCGATCATCGTCGCCGTCGGCAACCTGATCATCTCGCTCCAGCCGCCGGGCGCCAAGGACTTGATGGTCGCCCTGTTCGGGACCAACGACAAGCTCGCCCTGGAGATCATGGTCCTCATCGGCGGCCTGCTGTTGGGCGGCCTCCTCGGACTGATGGCGCGCTCCGACATGCGCTCGGCCATGGCGGGCTTCGCGGTCTTCGGCGTGGTCGGCATCTTCCTCGTGCTCCAGGATCCGCTGGTCAATCTGCTGCCGTCGCTGGCCAGCGCGGTGATTGCGGTCGTCGCCGGCATCGTGACCCTGGCCTGGCTGGGCCGCATGATCGACCGGCTGTACCGAGCGCGTCCGAGCGACACGGCCCTGGAACCGCTCACGGTCAACGCATCGCCGACTCCCACCGGACCGCCGTTCGCCCGGCGCAGCTTCCTTGCCCTGGGCGGCATGCTCGTCGCAGCCGGCGGCGTCTTTGCTTTCTTTGGCCGCTACCTGGGCACCCAGCTGCCGTCCGACGTCAGTCCGGCACCCTCGATTCCGCCGCCGAGCGAGACCCTGCCGCCGCTCGCGAGTGGGACCGACTTCGGGATCGAAGGGTTGAGCCCGATCGTCGTGCCAAACGACGACTTCTACCGCATCGATACGGCGCTCTCGGTACCGCGCATCGACTCAGCGACGTGGACCCTGCGCGTCCACGGGATGGTCGATCAGGAGGTCGAGCTGACGTATGCCGACCTGCTGGCCATGCCGATGGTCGAGCGCTACATCACCATCTCGTGCGTCTCGAACGAGGTCGGCGGCTACCTGGTCGGCAACGCCAAGTGGGGCGGCGTGTCGCTGATGTCGGTGCTCGACATGGCCGGCGTCCAGGCAGGCGCTTCACAGATCGTCGGTCGCTCGTTCTCGTGGACGTGCGGCTTCCCGACGGCCCATCTGCACGGCGCGGGGCGCGAGGCACTCATCGCGGTATCGATGAACGGCGAGCCACTCCCCGCCGCCCACGGCTTTCCCGCTCGGTTGATCGTGCCCGGCCTGTACGGCTACGTGTCCGCGACCAAGTGGCTGACCGACATCGAGCTGACGACGCTCGATGCCTTCGACGCGTACTGGGTGCCGCTCGGCTGGGCCAAGGAGGCGCCGATCCTGACCCAGTCGCGCATCGACGTGCCGCGCCATGGAACGTCGCTCACGGCCGGCCCGGTCACCGTCGCCGGCGTTGCCTGGGCGCCGACGCAGGGGCATCAGCCGGGTCGAGACGCAGCTCGACGAGGGCGTCTGGCACCAGGCCGAGCTGTCATGCCGCTTTCCGAGTACACGTGGGTCCAGTGGCGGGCGATCGTCGACGTGCCGGTGGGCGAGCACACCCTGCGAGTTCGAGCGACCGATGGGACCGGCGAGACGCAGACGGCCGAGCGGACCGCACCCGCGCCCGACGGCGCGCGCGGCCACCACCAGGTCCGCGTCGGCGCTGCCTAGCTCCCGCTGAGCGGCTCCCAGGCGGCGAACTCGCGGCTCTCGAGAAGCGGCACGACCTCGGCGAGGTAACGCTGGAAGTGCGCAGAGGCGCGGTGCGCCTCGAGCCCCGCCTCATCGACGTAGATCTCGTAGAGCAGGAAGTTGCGCGGATCGTCCTTCGAGCGGTAGGCGATCCATTCGACCACGGCCGGCTCCTGGCGGGACGCGGCCTGGTTGACCGCGAGCCCCTCGGCGACGGCGTCCTCGTTTCCCTCGGCCGCGCGCAGCTTGGCTATCAGGCAGTAGCTCACTGAATCGATCCTCCTACAGACGGCCGGCGCGGATGACGCGTTGCAGGAAGCGCTGGGTGCGCTCCTCGGACGGCGCCGACAGCATCACCGACGGCGGACCCTGCTCGAGGATCACGCCGTCATCGAGGAAGCAGACGCGGTCGGCGACGTCGCGCGCGAAGCCCATCTCGTGGGTGGCGATCACGAGCGTCATGCCCTCGGCCGCCAGCTCGCGGATCACGTCGAGCACCTCGGCGACCAGCTCCGGGTCGAGCGCGGCGGTGATCTCGTCGAGCAGCAGGATGTCGGGCCGCATCGCCATCGCCCGGACGATCGCCGCCCGCTGCTGCTGGCCGCCGGAGAGCCGGTCGGGGAACTCGTCGCGCTTGTCGGCCAGGCCGAAGCGCGAGAGCAGCTCCATCGCGCGGTCCTCAGCGTCCGCCGCCGAAAGACGCAGGACCTTGCGCGGCGCAAGGGTCACGTTGCGCAGCACGGTCATGTGCGGGAACAGGTTGAACGCCTGGAACACGATGCCGATCCGGCGCCGGACGCGGTCCACGTTCACGCCCTTGCCGGTGATCTCGACGCCCTCGATCCAGATCCGGCCGGCGTCGATGTCCTCGAGCAGGTTGATGCAGCGCAGCAGCGTCGACTTGCCGGATCCCGAGGCGCCGATGAGGCACACGACCTCATGCTCGGCGACGGTCAGGTCGATCCCGCGCAGGACCTCCAGTTGGTCGTAGGACTTGTGCAGCCCCTCGATGCGAAGGGCGGGACCGGACGCATCGGTCACCGGGCGACCGTCGCCATCTGCCGCCGCCGGTCACGAGCGGCCAGCCAATCAACGAAGCGTGCCATGGGGATCGTCAGCAGCAGGAAGAGCATTGCGCAGATGACGTATGGCGTGAAGTTGAACGAGCCGCCCGCCTCGATCTGCGTCCTTCGGAAGACCTCGATGACACCGATGAACGACACCAGCGCGGTGTCCTTCTGAAGGCCGATGAAGTCGTTCAGCAGCGGCGGGACGACGCGCCGCACGGCCTGCGGCAGGACGACATAGCGCAACCCCTGGGCGCGCGACAGCCCGAGCGACCGCGCCGCCGCTTCCTGCGACGGGTGGATCGCCTCGATGCCGGCCCGATAAACCTCGGCCACGTATGCCGACCAGACCATGACCAGCGCCACGAGGCCCCAGACGAACGGATCCGTCGTCACGCCCGGCAGGCGTAGCCCCGGGATGCCGAAGCCCGAGCAGGTAGATCACCAGCACGCCCGGGATTGCCCGGAAGAGGTCGATGTAGACGACGCTCATCAGCCGCAACGGGAAGAAGACTGGCCCGGGCAGGCTGCGCATCACGGCCAGCACGAGCGCGAAGACGAGGATCAGGATCTCGGCCAGGACGAACAGCTGGATGTTCTTCCAGAGCGCGCGGAGGAGATCGGGAACGAAGACCCAGAAGACCTCGGCGTTGAAGAAGGACTCCTGGACGCGCGGCCAGCCGGGCGACGTGACGATCACGTAGCCGAGCACGCCGAAGAAGACGACGGTGCTGACGACGGCGACGAGGACGCCTCCCGGCCGGAGCCGGCCGAGCAGCCGCGACTGGCGGCTGCCCAGCAGCTCAGGCGGGGTCGTCGGCGCGACCCCGCTCATGCGATTACCGAGCGGCTCAGCGGCTACTCGAGGAACGGAACGTCCTGGCCGGTGTTGATCCACTCGTCGAGGATCTCCTGGTGCGTTCCGTCGGCCTTGATCGCGGCGATCGCCTGGTTGACGCAGTCGACCAGCGGGTTGTCCAGCTCGAGCACGAACACCGACGTGATCGGGCTCGGCCGGCGGGCCGAACTGGCCGACGATGGTGCCCTCGGGCTCATCGGTCTCGAAGTCCTCGAGCTGCGCGTCACGCATGAAGAACGCCGTGCTGAGGTCGACGATGATGGCGTCGACCGTGTCGCCCTGAAGCGCCGCGCAGGGCGGCCGCGTTGTCGGGGAACACTGACGGCTCGACCGTCGGCTGGATGGTGTCCTCGATGAAGTCGAAGCTGGTCGTGTTGGCCGCTGCGCCCAAGTCGGTAGCCCTGCAGGTCGGCGATCGACGCCGCCGACGTGATCGCGTTCGGCGTCAGTGCAAGGACCGCCTGGTTCGAGTCGAAGTACGGCTCGCTGAAGGTCACCGCCTCGGCCCGCTCAGGGGTGATCGAGATCTGGGCCATGTGGAAGTCGAACGGCTTCTCGCCCGGCGCGAACGCCTGCTCGAACACCGCGTTGGCGACCCAGTCGATCTCCTCTGGCGCGAAGCCCATCGCCGCGGCGACCGCGTAGGCGATGGCGCCCTCGAAGCCCTCCTGCGAGTAGGGCTCGGCGCTGAAGTCGCTCTCGCTCCACGCGGAGCCTTCCGCGGGCTCGTTCGGGTACTGCTCGGCAGCGTCGCCACCCCACCACGGCCCGAAGGCCGGAAGGTCGGTGCTCAGTGTCAGACGATCTGCATTCTTGAGTGTCAGGGTGTCGCGTGCGCAGACGTCGGCGACGGCTGACGCCGTCGGGCTGGCCGACGCTGAGGCGGCCGTGGTCGCAGTCGCTGTCGGCTCCGCGCTTGGCTCGGTGCTCGGCGAAGCGGAGGGCGCCTCGGACGGAGTGGCCTCCGCGGTTGCCGTCGGTGTGGCTGCCGCGCTTGCCGTCGGTGACGCTGATGGCGCGACCGAGGCTGTCGCGGTCGGCGCTGCGGATGGCGAGGCGGCCGGTGCAAACGGGCCCCAGCCAAGCGCCCAGGCGGCCAACAGTGCAATCGCAACGACAACGACCGCACCGATCAGCAATATCGGCGTGCGGTTGTTCTTCGGCGGAACGGGCTCAAACATGGTTTCGTCCGTCATCGGTCGCTCCTCCTCTAGACCGGCCGATTTCCCCAACAGCGGCCATTGGCGCGGCTGCCGTCAGGTACAGGCGACCTTCACGGCGGTAATCCTCGTGTGCGCGAGAGGATAACAATCACTCGCTCGCAGCGAGCACTTCGCCCCAGAAGCCATCGATCGTGGCGTCCCATCGATACCTCGCCGCGACAAGCGGACCGGCGTGACGTAACCGATCGCACAGCGCTTCGTCGCCGGCCAGCTGGTTGACCAGCGCGACCAAATCCGTCGTGTCGTCTGGATCGAAGAGGAGCGCCCCGCCACTGGTCGTCTCGCGCAGGGCGCCTCTGTTGGACACGGCCGTCGGCACTCCGTGGGCCATCGCGACCAGCGCGGGATAGCCAAAGCCCTCGATCAGCGGCGGGTAGAGGAACATCTCCGCCTCCCGATAGGCCGCCGCGAGCCGTTCGGGTGACAGCCGGCCAGTGAAATGAACACGCCCATCCAGGCGCGCGCGGCCGACGAGTTCGCGAAGAGATGCATCGTCGCGACCCGCCGGCCCGCAGATGACGAGGTGTAGACCTCGATTCGCGCCCGCGCCTGCACGCCACGCCTCGATAAGCGCGCCAACGTTCCAGTGTGGCTGCGTCTGGCCGACGAACAGGGCATACGGACGCGGCAGGTCAGCCGCGACCGCTTCCGGTTCCGCGTCGGCCATTACGTGCTCCAGCCCCCAGGGGATTGCCCGCACCCTGCTCGGCTCGACGCCAAGCAGGTCGATCACCGCTCCACGAACGTACTCCGACGGCACGATCACGCGGCTCGCCCGGGCCGCGGTGAGTCGGTACGCACCTTCGGCGAACGTTCGATACGACCGCTCGTACAGCTCCGGCATCTGCAGGAAGTTGAGGTCGTGGATGACGGTCACCATCGGGCGTGGCAGGGTGGGCGGGAGCATGTTGGCCGTCGTCAACCAGGCCGTAAGTCGGTGCCGGGCCGCCTCGAACGTCGCGCCCAGTCCCAGCCAGCCGACGTCCATTGCTAGGTTGGCCGCGCGTCGCAGAGGAGCCGGCGTCGTGCCACCGCGCGCGACCCGTGGCCAGCCATCGAGCGACATCACTTCCCAGCCGGGCGGCCCGCCCAGGGTCATGCGCCTGACCGTCTCGGTCACGTACCAGTAACTACCGCCCGGTGGATACCTCGTTATGCGGGTGTCGACGCCGAGCCTCACCGATCAGGCGCCGGGCGACTCCGGTCCACCGTGCGCGACCGAGGCGATGACCGTCGCGATCCCGACCAGCACCAGCCCGAGCAATGCCCACGGCATCACGCCGGCACCCTCCGGCACGGGCGCGGTGATGATCACGCCGATGCCCGTTGCGATGAGGATCAGACCCCATCCTGCGACGATCCAGCGCGGCAGGCGCGGGATGAAGATCCACGTCAACAGCAGGCCGAGCTGGAGAGCGCCGGCAAGCCACAGCACGGTCACGTCGATGTAGCGCGGCGCTGCCTCGACCATCGCCAGCGCGGCGAACGTGGTCAGGGCCGTGACGGTCAGGCCGGTCAGCCCCAGTGCGAACCGGTGGCGGATCGCCATCAGACCTCCTTGAACTGTTCGAATGGCTGCCGGCAGTCGGCGCAGTGATAGATCGCGCGGCACTGAGTCGGCCCGAAGGCATTCTCGAGCGACGTGTTGCTCGATCCGCAGTATGGGCAATCGGCGATCGGCAGGCTGGGCAGAACCGACAATTCGAGCGCGACCCCGTCCTGGCGCCGCACCGGCGGTGCGAAACCGGCGGCTCGCAGCGCCATGCGGCCGTCCTCGGTGATGCGCTCAGTGGTCCACGGCTCGGCGAAGGTGACCTCGACCGTCACCTCGTCGGCGAACTCGCGCAGCCGCTCGGCGACCGACGCGCGCATGACCTCGATCGCGGGACAGCCGACGAACGTCGGCAGCAGCTCGACGCGCACGCTTCCGGCATCCGTCTCGACCGAGCGCACGACGCCCAGGTCGACGACCGAGATGGTCGGGATCTCCGGATCGTGCACGTCATGGAGCGCAGCCCAGACGGCCGACTCGAGCGGTCGGCGCGGCCATCGACGGCGCTACCACTCGACGCCCTCCTCGAGCCGCGCGACGGACGTGAAGTCGGTCCACAGCGCACGTGAACGCCTCCGACGGGACGGCATGGTCCCGACCATCGGCCGGCGGCTCGCCCTCGGCGACACAGCGCAGGCGAAGCTCGGTCAGCCGCGGATTGACGGTCGCGAGCCACCGCTCGGCAAGCTCCGACATCGGCGCGGCGATGATGCCAGCGTCGACGAGGCGCTCCTCGCCGGGGAGTGGCGTGAAGACTGACAACGCGACGGGCGCGAGCTGCTTGAGCGCGGAAAGGACCTTGCCGCGCGGCATGCCGGGCCGGGTCGCCAACCGCTCGAGCCACTTGTCGAGGTGCATCAGGTGGTAGCGCTCCTCGCGCCGCACCTTGGCCACGACCCCGGCCAGTGGCTCGAACGACGATTCGGCAAGCGCGGCCAGTCGAATCGAGTCGGCCGTGTCGTACAGCCAGCGCCGCGTGATTGTGTATCCCCAGCCGTGGCGCTCCTGATCGATCAGCTTGGCGTGGCGGTATTCATTCGGCTGGCGATGAAAGGCCAGCCGGTCGGCGCCGTCACCGGTGAGCTGGGCGAGCATCTCGTACCAGACACGGGCATGGCCGATCTCGTCCTGGGCGATCGAGCTGAAGGCGACGTCCTCCTCGAGCATCGGCGCTATGCCGGTCCATTCGGAGTCGCGGAAGCCGATCACGAACTCGTCGTCGGCCATCGTCAGCAGCAGGCCGGTCAATGCGTCGCGCGCCTCTGGCTTGAGCGTCCGCCGATCGAACTGCGGGACGTCGGGCTGGATCAGCTGGCGCGTCGGTAGTCGGGCTTCAGTGGTCATTTGTCGGTCGCCTCCGCGGCCCGCTCCTTCGCCTTTGCCTTGGCGACCTCGAGCTTGTCGCGCATCACGTAGCCGCCCGGCTTCTTGAAGCTGCGGTCGAGCGGCGGCTGGAGCAGGTCCGGATCGGACAGGTCGCTGATCTCCGTCCGCGGCACGACCCACAGGCGGACGCTTTCCTGGCGGCGGCTGTACAGCTCGCGGGCGTAGCTCAATGCCAGGTCACGGTCGGGCGCGCGAACGTTGCCCGCGTGGCGCATCGGGTCGCCGTCCTTCTCCTGGCGAAAGACCTCCCAAACGCCCGGATCGGCTCCGGTGCCGAGTCGGCCCGCCTCCGCGATCCGACCCTCCGCCGGCGGCTGCTCGGTGGTCATCGGTCAGCGACTCAGGCGGCTGCCGCCGAAGCGGTCAGGATCATGTCGCGCACCCACGCCGTCTGGTCGTGGTTCAGGCGTCGGAAATCGAGCCGCTCCTGCGACATCGGCCCGTGGCCGGTGACGACCGTGCGCAGCTCCTGCCAGTCGGGCTCGGTGTAGCGCCACTCCCCGGCCGCCTCGTCGAGACGCAGCTCCGGATCGGGCGGGAAGAGGCCGATCTCCCACAGGCGGGGCACATACGTCGAGAGGAACTCCTGGCGCAGCTGCTCGCCGGTCTTCTCCTTGATCCGCCAGTACAGGTCGCGATCCTTGGCCGGGTCGGTGCGCGGGCCGTGCATCTGCATCAGCGGTCCCCACCAGCGATCGAGCGCCTCCTGGACCATGTCGCGCTGCATCTTGCTGCCATTCATCATCGTCACGACCACGTCGCGGCCGTGCATGATGTGGACCGACTCCTCCCAGCAGATCTTCTTCATCGTCCGGCTGTACGGGCCGTAGCTCGACTCCCGCAGCGCCTGCTGGGCAACGATCGCGGCGGCGTCGACGAGCCACGCGATGATGCCCACGTCGCCCCACGACTTCGTCGGGTAGTGGAAGACGTTGTGGTACTTGGTCTTGCCGTCGAGCAGGTCCTGGTACATCTGCTCGCGCGGCTTGCCCAGGTCCTCGGCGACGCGGTACAGCAGCTGGGCGTGGCCGCACTCGTCCTGCACCTTGGCGGTCAGCGCCAGCTTCCGCTTGAGCGTCGGCGCGCGCATGATCCATTCGCGTTCGGGCAACACGCCCATCAGCTCACTGTTGGCGTGCATCTCGACGAAGCGCAGCACGCTGGTGCGGTACTCGTCGGGCATCCAGTCGCGCGCCTCGACCTTGAGACCGGCGTGGACGTGCTCGACGAACGCGTCGTAGCGCTGCCTCGTGCGACAGCTCAGGGTCGGAGAAGACGGGCGTGGGTCGCTCGTCGGGCGGCAGGATCGGCGCGAGGGACAGCGGGTCGGTCATGAGAACGTCCTCATCATGAAGTGGGGCTGTGAATTGGCCAGGCCGTTGAGGAAAAGATCGGCGTATTGGTCGGCAACATCGTCGGCGGTCTGGGCGCCGTCAGGCGAGTACCAGGTTGCGATGCCGTTGAGCGCGGAGAGGACCGCCATTGCTGCAATGCGTGGGTCGACCTGGTTGAAGACACCGGAAGCGATGCCCTCCCCGATCACGCCGCGGAACAGCGCCTCGTATCCGTCGCGCCGCTCGGCAATCTGCTCGCGCCGGCCCTGGCTCAGAAACCGCCACTCGTGGAGGAACACGGCCGCGTCCTTCTGACTGCCGGTGACGACGGCGACGTGGGCGCGAATCATCCGCCGCAGCTTGTCCGGCGCGGCAGCAGAGCTCGCTGCGATGGGGCCGACTTCGGCGTTGAACCGATCCGCGGCGCGGATCACGATCGACCACAGGACGTCCTCTTTCGACGCCATGTGCGCGTACAGGCTGCCACCCTGCATGTCGAGTGCGTGGGCGATGTCGCGCACGCTCGTCGCCGCGTAGCCACGCTCACGGAAGAGAGTCGAGGCGGCGTCCTCGATCTGCTGGCGGCGGGGAGTCTCGGTCGTCATCTCGCGTAGTCTAACTAACGGTTGTTAGGGTGGCAACCCGCACCCTGCGTTCGCAGACGAAGAGTTCGATTCCAGGACGGGGCGACGACGACGTAAGGTGAGCGAATGAAGCCATTTCGATTTGGTGTCCTGATCGAGGCAGACGTGCAGTCGCACGCGGGAACGGTCGACCTCGCGCGAAGAGCCGAGAGCGAGGGTTACGACATCGTTCTGGGCACCGATCACCTGGGCCGGCTTGCACCCCTCCAGCTGCTGCAGGCCGCGGCTGCGGAGACTCGGCTGCGAATTGGCACACTCGTCCTCAACAACGACTTCCGCCATCCCGTCCTGCTCGCCCAGGAGCTGGCCGCCCTCGACGTCGTGACGGACGGCCGCTTGGAGATCGGCCTCGGAGCTGGCTGGGCGCGTGACGAGTACGACGGCGCGGGGATGGCCTTCGAGCGGCCGGGGCAGCGACTGGCCCGCCTCAAGGCGTCGGTCGCGATCATCAGGCAGGCCCTGTCCGAGGGCCGCATCGAGAGACCCGAAGGTGACCCGTACGGCGCCATCCAGCTCGACGGAATGCCGCTCTCCATCCAGCGGCCGCATCCGCCGCTGCTCGTCGGAGGGGGCGGCCCGAAGACGCTGAGCTACGCGGCGACCGAGGCGCAGATCATCGGCCTCGATCCACGCGCCTACCCCGAGGGTGGCCACGTCGCCACGGATGTGACCGAGGCGCTCTTCGACGAGAAGGTCGGCTGGATCCGGGAAGCGGCGGGCGAGCGGTTCGCCGAGCTGGAAATCAACGTGATCATCTTCGACGTTGACTCCGGCTACCGGCCGGGGTCAGAGGACACTGTCCATCGATACCGGCGAGCTGATCCATCGAAGAGGTTGCCGGGAGCCCGCACTACCTGCTCGGCGACAGCGAGGCGATGGTGAGCCGGATTGTCGAGCGACGCGAACGCTGGGGCATCAACTATCTGGCGATAAAACCACGACACATGGATGCGCTCGCGCCGGTCGTGGCGCGGTTGGCCGGGACATGACTCGGGAGGTAGGTCGATGAGCTCACAGGAAGTAGACGACTACATGGCCGGATTGCCGGACGCGAAGCAGGCGCGCATGCGCGAGCTGCGCGCCTGGATCAAGGCCGCCGCACCTGAGGCCGAGGAGGTAATCACCTACAAGATGCCCGGCTTCAAGCTGAACGGGAAGTTCCTGGTCTCGTACGACGCGTACAAGAACCACTACAGCCTCTTCCCGGCGAGCGATGGCGTCGAGAAGGCGCTCGGTACGGAGATCGAGCCCTTCGTGACCGGCAAGGGCACGATCAGCTTCACCGACGACAAGCCGCTTACGCAGGCGATGGTCGAGACCATCATCAAGGTGCGCCTGGCGGAAGTTCGCCGCGAAAGCTGAGGCGGCTGTCGATTTCGTCGACGTTCGTTCGTTGACTTGATGACGGCGACCACATAGCCGACCATCACGCCGAGGAGGCAACACATGCGATACGCGCTTTTGATCTACGTCGAGCCATGGGAGTCGACGCCGGAGCAGGACAACGAGGTCATGGAGGCCTACAACGCCTTCGGCCGCGAGGTCGGTGAGGCCGGCGTGATGCGCGGCGGTGAAGCGCTCCACGAGGCCAAGACCGCGACCAGCGTCCGCGTGCGCAACGGCCAGACGCTCGTGACCGACGGTCCGTTCGCGGAGACGAAGGAAGAGTTCGGCGGCTTCTACATGGTCGAGGCGGCAAACCTCGACGAGGCGATCAAGTGGGCGGCCAAGATCCCGGGCGCGACGCGCGGAACGATCGAGGTTCGCCCGATCGTAGAGTTCCCGGATCCTGACGCCGCATCGGCCGACCAGGCGCCGGCAGGCATGGCCGCTGGCTGACGCCGGCGCCTCGGGCATCGGGCGCGCGGGGCCACCGGCGTTCGATGCCGTCGATCGCATCTTCCGCGAGGAGTCGGGCCGCGTCGTCGCGGGGCTGATCCGGGCAGTCGGTGACTTCGACCTGGCCGAGGAATCGGTCCAGGACGCCTTCGTCAGTGCGCTCGAGCATTGGCCGCGCGAAGGCCTGCCGCCAAATCCGGGCGCGTGGATCGCCACGACCGCCCGGCGCAAGGCGATCGACCGCCTCCGGCGTCAGAAGACGCTGTCGCAGAAGACCGACGCGCTCGCCCAGCTGATTGCTGCTGATTCACCCGACGTTGCGACCGAGGTGGAACAGGCGATGGACCGACCCGCCGTGGAGGATGACCGACTCCGACTGATCTTCACCTGCTGCCACCCTGCCCTGGCGGCCGACGCCCAGGTGGCGCTGACCCTCCGACTCCTGGGCGGCCTGCGCACGCCCGAAATCGCGCGTGCCTTTCTGCTGCCCGAGCCGACCCTCGCCCAGCGACTGGTGCGTGCCAAGCGCAAGATCCGCGACGCCGGCATCCCCTACCGCGTGCCGCCGGCCGAGGATCTCCCCTCCCGTCTCGACTCGGTCCTGCACGTGCTGTACCTGATCTTCAACGAGGGTTACTCGGCAACGGCCGGCGCCACGCTCGTCCGGCGCGAGCTGACGGCAGAGGCGATCCGGCTGGCGCGCGTCCTCGTTCAGCTGATGCCCAACGAGCCCGAGGCACAGGGTCTGCTGGCCCTGCTCCTGCTCCAGGACTCGCGTCGGGACGCGCGCCAGTCGGCGAGTGGCGAGCTCGTGCTGCTGTCCGAGCAGGACCGATCGCGTTGGGATGGGCAGCGAATCTCTGACGGTCTCGAATCGCTCGACCGCGCCTCGTTCCTCGGGCCGCCCGGGCCGTATCAGCTCCAGGCTGCGATCGCGGCAGTCCATGCCCGGGCGGCCGCGGCCACGGAGACCGACTGGCCGCGCATCGTGCGCTTGTACGACCTGCTCTACGCGAGCAACCCGTCGCCTGTGATTGCCCTCAACCGGGCCGCGGCGGTCGCCATGGCGGAAGGACCGGAAACGGCACTGCCGCTCGTGGACGAGCTCGGCCGCGAGGGAGACCTCGACGACTACTACCTTTTCCACGCCACTCGCGCCGACCTGTTGCGCCGTCTCGCTCGCCGCGACGAGGCCGCGGCCGCGTACGAGCGGACGCTCGAGCTGGCGACCAACGAAGTCGAGCGTTCATATCTGCAACGCCGTCTTTCAGAGGTACGCACCGTCCACTGACCGCGGCGCTACATGTCGGCTACAATTCGGTGACATATGAGCGCCATGGCCGTTTACAGCGACGAGATCAAGCGGGTCCGCGACCTGGGAATCGATAGTGCCGCGATTGCGCGCGCGACGGGAGCGGCGCGCGCGACGGTCAACGCCTGGCTGCGCGCAACCCGTCGCCCAAGGGCCGAGCATCGCGATCGGCTGCTCGAGCTGGTGGCGATCGCGGATCGATTGACGAGCGTCATGGACGACGAGCAGGTCGGGCTCTGGCTCCAGAAGCCGTCCGTCGCGCTCGACGACGAGCGCCCGCTCGACGCGATCGCGGGCGGCCGTTACCGCGCGGTCTCCAGGGTCGTCGCCGAGCTGGAGAACGACTCCTTCTCTTGATCGAGACGGGATCGATCCCCAGCACTCGTGTCACCGGCGTCTGGTGGCGCATCGGCCATCCGGGTGCCGATCCCCTCGCCCTGACCCCCGAGCCGGCCGATGGGCGCTGGCAGCGCGGCGAGGTGATCCGAGCGCTATACCTGGCCGACAGCGAACAGACGGCATGGGCGGAGTGGTATCGCCACACGTCCGAGCTTGGCGTGCCGCCTCAGAAGCGACTCCCCCGCGACATGTACCGCTTCGCGGTGGAGCTCGACAACGTCGCCGACCTGACGGCGAAGGGGGTTCTCAGCCGTCTTGGCTTGACCAGCCTCGCGCCAACTCGCCGGCAGTGGCCGCAGACTCAGCCGATCGGCGAGGCGTGCTGGCGCGAGGGGCGTGTTGGCCTCATCGCGCCGTCCGCCGCCCACGCCGAGGGTCGTGTGTTGGCCGTATTCCGGCCCAATCGGCGCCGGCCCGCAGGGATCAGATCGATGCCTCCGGCGAGGCGTCATACCGAGCTGCCCGCCCTACCGGTCGGGCTTCGGACTTAGCCGAACCTAGTCGTCTCAGCCGGTGTTCTGGAGTCCGGCGGCCACGCCGCTGACGGTCAGGTGAACAAGGCGCAGCAGGTCGGCCCGGCCCGGGTCGTCGTCGGGTAGCCCGCGCAGGCGGCCCAACAGCAGGACCTGGCAGCTCCGACAACGAATCGACGTACGGGTTGCGCAGCTCGATCGAGCGCTTCAACACGGGCATGTTGTCGAGCAGCGTCGTGCGGCCGGTGATCTCGAGGATCTGCGCCACGGACAGTTCGTACTCGGCGCGGATGCGCGGCCAGACTCGATCGGCGGTCGCGCCCGCCAGCGACGCGTAGCGCGCGGCAACCGGCATGTCGGCCTTGGCCAGGATCATCTCGGCGTTGTCGAGGACGCTGGCGAAGAACGGCCACGACCGATAGAGCGCCTTCAGCCGATCAAGACCATCGGAGCCATGGCTTGTCCGGTACGCCTCCAGGGCAGACCCGGTGCCGTACCAGCCGGGCAGGTTCGCGCGCGATTGCGACCAGGCGAACACCCACGGAATCGCGCGCAGATCCGCCAGCGCTGTCGCGTGCCGCTGTCCGCGCGCGGCCGGTCTCGAGCCGATCGTCAGCGCGGACAGCTCGCCGATCGGAGTCGCCGCGCGGAAATACTCCTCGAACTCGTCGTCCTCCCAGACGAGCGCCCGGTACGCGGCACTGGCCGTCGCCGCGAGCTCATCGACCACCTCGGCGTTCGCCCCGAGGGCGAGCGTGGCCTGTCGGTCGTGTTCGGGAGTCGATGCCAGGAGCGTGGCGTAGGTCAGCTGCTCGAGGTGGCGCAGGGCAATGCCCGGGTTCACGTAGCGGTCGGCGATCACCTCGCCCTGCTCGGTGAACTTGAGCCGCCCGTCGACCGATCCCGCGGCCTGGGCGAGGACGGCACGCGTCATCGGTCCGCCACCGCGGCCGATCGCGCCACCGCGGCCATGGAAGAGAACGAGCTCGACATCGTGTCTCCGCGCGACCTCGACGAGCTCCTGCTGCGCCCGATAGAGCATCCACGCGGCAGCCAGCGCGCCCGACTCCTTGGTCGAATCCGAGTAGCCGAGCATCACCTCCTGGCGGCGGCCGCGCCGTTCCAGGTGTTCGCGGTAACGGCCGTCGGCGAGCAGCTCGGCGACGATCGCGCCGCACTCGGCGAGCGCGTCGGCAGATTCGAAGAGTGGCACAACGTCCAGCGCCTGCAGCGGCGCCTCCTGACCTATCCGCGCAGGTCGAGCACTGCGAGCACGTCGGCGGCCGAGCGCGTGAAGCTGATCACGTAGCGGTGACACGCCTCCAAGCCGTACGTCGCCTGGATGTCGGCCATCGCCCTGAACGTTTCTGCGACCTCGGCGGCCGTCTCCTTCTCTCCCCGAAGCGCCGCGGCATGGACGTCGCTGTGCTGCCGGAGCTCGAGCGACAGCCCGTGAAAGCCGAACGTGTCCAGCTGCCGGCGCAGGTCGAGCAGCTCGCCGTCTATGACGCGATCGAGACCGGCCGCTGCCAGCTCGGCGGCTATCTCGTCGAGCTCCTCCACCAGCTCGCTCGGCGACGCGTAGGTTCCGGTCGGCTGTCGCTCCCGAGTTCGGCGCAGCCGCTCGGCGATGCTGCCGAAGCGCCTTCGGAATGGCTCGTCCGGGTAGCGGCTGTCGAGGTAGCGCGCGGCTTCGGGCAGCTCGGCATCGTCGGCCGCGAGCCGCGTTTCGAGCTCGTCGCTCGGGCGAGTGCCGAATGGTGATCGTCTGTGCGAGGCGGCGACAGACCTGCTCGTAGGCGCGCAGGACGTGATCGGCCTGGATGGCCATCGCGTCGCGCGTCGTCGCCGCGGTCACGTTCGGGTTGCCGTCGCGATCGCCGCCGATCCACGATCCCCAGCGCAGGAACGCCCTGACCGGAGGCTGTCCATCGCTGCCGTCGCTGCCGGCGCCGCCGCTGCCCGCGCCCGGTCCACCGCCCGGTAGAGGCGCGGCGTGACCACGAAGAGCGATTCGTCGAAGACTGCCAGTGCGCTGCGAACCTCGTCGAGCGGGCCTGGCGGAGTCGACCTGATCGGCGCCGTGTGCCACAGGATCGAGATCTCCTCGCGCAGCCGGCGACGGATCTCGGCATCCTCGGCGGGTGTCAGTCGCGGGTCGTCGAGCTGATCGAGCAGCCGATAGACGCGCCGCAGACCGACCAACAGGGTCCGTCGGCGAGCCTCGGTCGGGTGCGCCGTCAGCACGGGCACTACCGACAACCGGTCGAAGAGTGCCGCCTGGTCGTCGGCGCTGAAGCGCCTGCTGCCCGAGCGCCGCGACTGCCGCGGCGACCGACTCAACCACCGCGCCGCCGGAAGTGCCCGCTGAGCGCTGTCGTTGACGCAGCCGTCGGATGCGCTGCTTCTCCTCGGCCAGGTTGGTCAGCTGGAAGTAGAGGCTGAACGCACGGATGAGCGTCTCCACGTCGCGCAGGTCGAGCGCCTCGACCGTGCGCGCCAGCCGCTGGCGCTGCTGCTCGGCGTCCTGTTCGCGGCGGACGGCGATCGTTGCCCGCCGCACCGTTTCGACCAGGTCGAGAGCGCGCTCGCCCTCTTGCTCGACGATCACCTGGCCGAGCAGCGCGCCGAGCAGCTTGACCTCACGCGCCAGCGGATCGCGCGCGCCGGACGTGCCGATGCCTCGTGGCTCGGCGCGCTGGGCGGGATTGGCCATAAAACTCAGGCCTCGGCGGTGGCCGGGGACGTGTCGGGTGGTGGTCGGTCCATCTCGCGGTAAGCCGGGTTCACGAAAGTCGCCAGCGTCACGGCCAGGTAGCTGGCGGCGATGATCACGATCGCTGTGATGACCCCGAATTGCTGGCTGATGAAGCCGAATACGAGCATGCCGAGCGGCATGGCGACAAAGGCAGCAGCCGTGATCGAGCTCATTACCCGGCCGCGAACGTGGCGCGGAACGCGTTCGAAGATGACCGTGCTGATGATCGGGTTGATCGGGCCGGCCGCCAGGCCGACGATGAAGAAGGCGACCAGCGCGATGCCGAACGGCGGCTGGAGGGCGAGCACCCAGAACGGCAGCCCGACGATGACGAAGGCGACGGCAAAGGTCAGCCGCCTTGGTAGGCGCGGACCGATCATTCCGTAGCCGATCGCACCCAACAGCGCCGCCCCGCCGAAGATCCCGAACAGCAGGCCGAGCTCGACCGACGAGCCGTAGACCTCCTTGACGTACACCGGCAACACCACCCCGAGCAGCGGTGAGTCAAGGAAGTTGGTGACCATCACCGTCAGCACGATGGCGCGCACCAGCCGGTCCTTCCACACAAAACGGAGCCCGATCAGCAGGTCGTCCATGTAACGCCGCCGTCCGGAACGCGGAGATTCGAGCTCGGCGGCCGCTTCGGCGGCCGCTTCTGCGTCCTCGTCCGCGCTCGGTTCGTGGTAGGCAATCGCCGGCGTCAGCACGCCGATCAGCACGGCCGAGACCAGGAAGCTGACCGCGTCGATCAGGAACACGCCCTGCGTGCCGATGATCACGATGAGCCCGCCGGCGATCGGCGCGCCGACCAGGATCGCGCCGCGGCGAACAGCCTGCGAAAGCCCAGCGGCGCGCTCGAGCGGCGTTTGTGCGAGCTCGGCCAGGTCGGGCAGCATCGAGCTGCGCGCCGCGGTGCCCGGGGCGTCCAGCAGCGCGCCCAGGAAGACGAGGATCATCAGCTGCCACGGCTCGATGCCTACGGTCAGCTGGATGATCGGAATGGCGACGATTGCCGCCGCGCTGGCGATGTCGGCCAGGACGGACATCCGTCGAAACCCGACCCGGTCGACGAGTGCCCCGCCGAAGAACGCGGCAAGCAGCGACGCCAGCGCGGAGAAAAAGGCGGTGATGCCGGTCAGCGCGGCGCTGCCGGTCAGCTCGAGGACGAACCACGGCACGGCGACGAGCGCCAGCACGTTGCCGGTGACCGAGATCGCATCGGCGGCGAAGAGCGCTATGAGCGGAAGTCGGCGGCGCTTCATCGCCGCAAGCCTATTTGCTGTCGCGCACCGCCGCGAGAGCGAGAACGTCGCAGCTCTTGGCACCCACGTCCGCATCACCGTCGCCGTCAGTCGGTCATCCGCGGCGAGCGGTGCCCATCCGGTGAGTTACTCGTTACCATCACTTAACGAATATGGACGCGGCACTAGATACTGCCCAGTACCCACTTATCGACGATCCGAGCCTGCATCCGACCGAGCGGATCCGTCGGCGGTTCGCAGTGGCCTGGAGCGAGATGGGTGCCGCCTGGGGAGTGGCGCCATCGACCGCCGCGGTGCAGGGCTATCTGCTCGCGCACGGCGGCCCGGTCACCGATGCCGAGCTGCGCGAGGCGCTCGGTCTGAGCCATCGCGCCATCCGGCTTGCCCTGGCGAGCTGCGAGGAGTGGGGCATCGTCAGACGCGCCGAGGAGCCGAGAAGGAGCGGACGGCGCGGACCGGCTGGTCGGGCGTGGGTTGCGCTCGACGATCACTGGGAGTGGTTTCACCGGGTGATCGAGTCGCGCAAGAAGCGAGAAGGCGACCCGGTGATCGCGATTCTCGAGCAGTGCCTGGTCGAGGCACGTTCAGCGGCTGACCGAGATGAGGCCGAGCTGCTCGAGGCACGCCTTCAGTCGCTGCTCGGCTTCGTGCGCCAGTTCGATCACGCTCTCTCGGCTGTCATCAGAGCCGACACTGATTCACTTCGAAAGCTCTTCACAGTCCTCGAGCGACAGGATCAGGAAACGCTCGATCGACTGCTTGCGACGCTGTCGGACATCCCTGAGGACGAGCTGGACGGTCTCGTCCGAACGCTCTCTCGAATGCCTCCGGGCGGCGTGCGCAGGCTCATGCGCCTGGCCGGCCAGCCAGCGGTTGCGCGTTTGATTGGCTCCCATCCGCGCCGACGCTGAGCCACTTCCCTGCGCGCGCCCGAAGGGGATGCCCAAGAGCAACGGAAACCCGCCTCCACGTTGGCGTGGCTTGATCGGAATACCGCTTCCAGATATACGCTGGGTTCGAGGATGGGACCAATGACGCTCGCCGCGTTAGTACTTCGGATGCGCAACGCTGCGTGTGCGGTTAGGTAAGGATTAGCGCGGTCTTGGTCGGTTAGCCGAGGAGAGGTACGGTTCGCTCGCAGGTGAGGACGAGGCACACGTGGAAGCAAAGCTGATCGGGCGCAGCATCGTGCGCCACTACCGCGCCGCCACGAGGGCCGAGGTTGAGCAGGCCTATCGGGCCGATGCAGGCCGCGCCGCCTCCGCCGGCTACTCGCCGATCAGCCACAACTGGGTTCAGAACTCACAGGGCTTCCTGCTCGCGGTCACCTATCGCACGCCGGCTGGCGACGACGCCACCGCCGCCCGGAACGGCATCAGTCGAGACGAGATGACCGATGCGGCCGAGGAACGCACGATCACCATTGCTCAATCCGTCGCGCCGGTCGACGAGTTCGAGTCGGCGACGGCCGATCCCGGTGCGGAGCAGTTCGCACCTCCCGAGCCTGAGCTCGAACCCGAGCCCGCGCCTCCTTCCGAGATCACCCTTGAACACGAGACTGCGCTCGAGCCTGTGTTCCAGCAGTCGGCCGAGGAAGAGAGCGACGCGGGGCTCGAACCAGACGTGACGGGTGACCGCCAACGTGAGGACCGGCTCACGATCCAGACGATGGACCTCCACGCCGCAGGCGAGCCGCTGCGCCTGATCCGCAGCGGATTCCCGGAGGTGCCCAACCTGCCCGTCCTCGAGCGACGCCGGTGGGTCGAGGAGAACGCCGATCACATCCGTCGCGCAATCGTCCAGGAGCCGCGCGGTCATCGCGACATGTACGGCGCAATTCTGCTGCCGCCGCACAACGACTATGCCGACATGTGCGTGCTGTTCATGCACAACGAGGGCTACAGCACGATGTGCGGCCACGGCATCATCGCCATCACGACCGGCCTGATCGAAGAAGGCCTCTACCCGGCGACCGAGCCGGTGACGACCATTCGCTACGAGGTGCCGGCGGGCATCGTCGCCGCCAACGCGGCCACGCGGCAGCTCGACGACGGCAGCTGGGCGGTCGACGGCGTCCGCTTCACCAACGTCCCCGCGTATGTCGCAGCCCAGTCACTCGCCGTCCGTCCGGATGGCGTCGAGCTGAACGGTGCGGCAGCCCAGTTCGGAGCGTTGAGCGTCGACCTCGCGTTCGGTGGCGCCTACTACGGCATCGTCAACGCGGCCGAGCTCGGTCTGCGCGTCGTGCCCGACCAGACCGAGGCGCTGCGTCGCGCCGGCGCCGCGATCACCGAGGTGTTGCGGCGCGATCATTCGCCGTCGCATCCAACGGATCCGGATCTCGGCTTCGTCTACGGCACGATCATCGTCGACTACGACCCGCACACGTCGCCCGACGGTCGCGCCGGCGACGCTCACATCCGAAACGCGACCGTGTTCGCCGACGCCGAGCTGGATCGATCTCCGTGCGGCTCGGGCACGAGCGCGATCCTGGCCATGCTCCACGCCCGCAACCGCGTCAAGGTAGGCCAGGAGATCGTCAATGCCGGCATCACCGGCGAGCACTTCCTCGGCCGAATCGAGGCCGAGACAGCGCTCGGGCCATACCCCGCGGTGAGCACGAGTGTTGCCGGCACCGCCTATGTGATCGGCTATTCGACGTTGATCGTCGACAGCCGCGACCCGCTCGGCGAGGGCTTCCTCCTGCGCTGATACGGCGCACCGACGGATCGGCCAGATCCGGTTCGCAACCATTCGGGCGCCGGCTGTGTTTATCTCAACGTGTACATGACAGTGACCGCGCCGGATGACCTTTGTGCCCGGCTGGCAATCGATCTCGATGGCACGTTCGCCGAGCTGATGTCGGCCCACCAGGACCTGGTGTTCGGAGTGGCGCTGCGCGTCGTCGGCGATCACGCTGGGGCACAGGACGCGTTCCAGGACGCGTTCATCCGCGCCTACCGCGCGCTCCAGCGCTACCCGGCCGATCGGGTGCGCGAGCTGCGTCCGCGGCCGTGGCTGGCGCGCATCGCGCTTAATGCGGCGCGCAACCACGTCCGAGCGCGCCGGCCAACGGAAGACGTGACCGAACACCAGGACCGACTCACGGCATCCACCGACGATCCGCCACGGATGGCCGAGCGGCATGACGAGCGGGCAATGTGGAAGCGGCTGCTCGCGGCGCTGCCCGATCGCTACCGGCTCGCGGTGGCACTCCGTCACGTCGACGGTCTGTCCTATGCCGAGATCGCCGAGACCCTGGGCCGTCCGATCGGCAGCGTCAAATCGGACGTGCACCGCGGAACCCAGCAGCTACGAGCCGCTTATGACGCTGAGCAACGCAACATGGCGCGCCAGGAGGCAGTCTGATGAACATGCAAACCGATCCGGCCAGCGCCGAGGACAAGGTCGTGGCGCGTGGGCTGGCCACGCTGCGCGAGCCGGCGCCTGCCGGTCTGGCTGACGCGGTGCTCGATGAGCTCGGGCTGGGTGACGCGTACGTCGAGGTCGATGGCCCAATCGGGCCGCTCTTCGTGGCCTTCGGTCGTGCCGGTATCTCGCTCGTCGAGCGTGCCGACGAACACGACGCGGGCGACTTCGAGGAGACGTTCCGCGCGACATTCGGGCGGCCGGTGCGCCGTATCGACCGCGCGCCGCAGCTGATCGAGCGCGTCATCGACGCCCGCGTCTGGGGGCGCAGTCGGGGCAGTGCCGTGAAAGTGCCGCTCGACCTTCACCAGCTGCCCGACTTCGAGCGCCAGGTGCTGCTCAAGACGCTCGAGATCCCGCGCGGAGAGGTGCGCCCGTATGCCTGGGTGGCGGCGGAGCTCGGTCGGCCGCTGGCCGTCCGCGCGGTGGGCAATGCCCTGGCGCGCAACCCAATTCCTTTCGTCATCCCTTGCCACCGCGTCGTGCGCAGTGACGGGCGCATCGGCAACTACGGCGCCGGCGGCCCGAGGGCCAAGCGCGAGATCCTCGAATCGGAGGGCCTCGACACGAGCGAGCTCGAGCGGCTGCCGTCGGCCGGCGTTCGCTTCACCGGCTCGGACACGACGCACATCTATTGCTACCCGTCCTGCCGCAACGCGCGGCGGACCACGTCCCGCCATCTGGTGAGGTGGCACTCCGCCGATGAGGCACAGCGGGCCGGCTACCGCGCGTGCAAGGTCTGTCGCCCTGTAGACGCACCGTTCCGCGCGGCTTGAGCGGCCGCCTGGCCGCCATCTGCGGCGCGTGGGTCGCCGCGGTCCTGATCCTGCTGGCACGCCAACAGCGACCACTGCCTGCTGGCCGCGACGCTGGTCAGCCGCTAATCTCGGCGCGATGCCGCGCTACATCGATCTGAGTCACGTGATCGAGGACGGCCTGATCACCTACCCGGGGCTGCCCGCGCCGGTCATCGATGAGCACCTCACCCGCGAAGCATCACGCGCGCATTACGCGCCGGGGACCGAGTTCAGCATCGGCCGAATCACGATGGTCGGCAATACGGGCACTTACTCGACAGCCCATTCCACCGCTTAGCCGATGGCGCGACCCGGCCGACCTGTCGCTCGAACGCTGGTCGATCTCGATGGCGTGCTCGTACGCGTGGCCGATCCGGACGTCCGGAGCATCGGTCCAGAGCGCCTCGACGGACTCGACCTGGGTGGCAAGGCCGTCCTGTTTCACACCGGGTGGGACCGAAATTGGGCGACGCCTGCATACGGAGCTGGGCATCCATTTCTGACCGCCGAAACGACCCAACGATTGGTGGATGCGGGCGCCGTCATGGTCGGCATCGACTCACTCAACATCGATGACATGGCCGACCTGTCACGGCCGGCGCACACCGGCCTGCTGGTCGGCGGGCATTCCGATCCTCGAGCACCTGACCGGGCTCGATCAGCTGCCGCTCGACGGCTTCCGGTTAACGCCGTGCCGCCGAAGGTGCGTGGAACTTCGGCACCTGGCCGGTGCGCGCCTTCGCGGTGATCGACTAGGGCTTGTAGGCCCGCGCGAATACCACCGGCGCGTGCCATCGGAATGCATCCGGTGGCAGGTCGGACAGGCGAGTGCGAGCGTTTCGATCGAGCGCCGCGCGCTGGTTCTCGTTCAGCCAGCTGAGCAGCGCACGCTCGTCGTAGGCGAGCTTGTAGTCGAGGTACGACTCGTAGGTCCAGTCGTAGATGAGCGTCTGCTCGCGTCCTGAAGCCTTGACGAAACCCGCCCTGCGCAGCTCGTCGGCCGCCGAGCGTGCCGATCGGACATCCCCCGCGTAGGGTTCGACGGGATAGTCGGGCTCGTCGATCTCCAGGTCGTAGACCGCCTCGTCGAACGCCTCCGCGGCGAGGAACGGCTCGCTCGCGTCCCGGTCGAGCCACGTGACGTAGGCGAGCAACCCGCCCGGACGCAGCACGCGCCGGATCTCGCGCAGAGCGGCGATGACGATCGGGCACCAGCTGGAGCACGAACGACGAGATCGCGACGTCGATCGAACCGTCGGCCAGAGGCAGGTCGTCAGCCGCACCGGTCACGAACTCGACGCGCGAGTCCTCCGCTGCGTCCACGGCCGGTCCACCGGCGGCGGCGATTCGACGCCGGGCGAACTCGAGCATGCCCGCGGCCGCATCACTCAGCACGATCGTCGCCGTCGGCCAGCGCTCGAGGGCATGCAGGGCGAGCGTGCCGGTGCCCGCGCCGACGTCGAGCACGCGCAGCCTGGAAGTTGAGGTGCGAGCGACTTGTGGCGTGGCAGCCTCGACCACGTCGAGCAGCTGACCCGCCGTCTGCTCGAGGACGGGGCCCCAATACCGGGAATAGTCGGCCGCGTCCTGGTCGTAGCGCTCGACGATCGAGTTCAACGGTCGCGTCTAACCTCTGCGCAAAAGTCGGGGGCGTCGAAGTGGTGACGAGTGGCCACGGCTTGGCCATCGGCGCCGATCATAGCCTCGGCGGCGCTGCTAACCTCCGCGCCGTGAGCGACTCCGCTCCGCCGGAAGTTGCTCAGCCCGACTCTGGCGGGCGGCGCCGGTGGCCCGTCACGCCCTCGCGTTCCCGACATCAGCCATGGTGGTTGGTGCTGGGCATCGTCGCCAGCCTGCTCGCGCTCATCGCGCTGGTGTTCACCGGCATCACCCTCTTCGCCGCGCCAAGTCCGACACCCGCCCTCGACGATCTCACGCCCTACGCCGAGCTCGACCGCCGCTGGGGCTCGTACCTGTCCGAGCGCGAATGGGGCACTCCCCGTGAGGCGGTCGAGACGAGCGGTTGGGGGCTGAACTGGACCGAGGCGATCTCGACCGACTATCGCTACAGCGACGATGGCATCGCCGGAATGACCGACCTGAACAACGAGTTCCGCCTCGGCTGGGGCTTCTGGACGGCGACCGAGGGCCACGTCACCGAGCGCTTCAATGGGTTCGGCAATCCACATGGCCCGGCGGGCGAGCAGATCACCGACGACCGCGTGTTTCAGGAGAACGGGCCGACCCACGCCTACCAGCGCCTGACGTACCGCTACCCACGCGAGATGCCGTGGTTCTCGATCGACCTCGAGGCCGCTCGCTACGACTCTGCCGCCATGACGATGGTCGCGACCGTGACCAACGTCACCTCTCAGACCAGGTCGCTCGATGTCGTCTTCCGCGCCTCGCTTGCGCCCGGCCAAGAGGTCGAGCCGCTCGAGGATGGCCTGCTGCTGCCCGGCGCCTCGTCGGTCGTGGCAGTCGTCGGGCAGCCGCCGAGCGGGTGGCAGATCAGCCCGGAAAAGGGCGCGCTCGATGCCAATCTGCGCGCCGAGGGCCTGGTCGGCGACCAGGGTGGCGGCTACGGGGCGCTGGCCTATCGGCTCGAGATCCCGGCCGGATCGGAGGGCGTGATAAGGATCGGCGTCTCCGAACAGCCGACGGCGGACAATCCGAACGCGCCGACGCTGGCGACCGACGCTGCGCAGTCCGTGCTCGCCCTGAGCGATGGAGTCATCGGCGCCCGACGCACCGAGACGGGAACTCTTTTTGACGGCCAGGTGACCGAGCACGAGCGGCTCTACCGGCAGGCGCTGATGAGCCTGCTGTGGAACGAGACGTACTACCGCTGGGACGGCGCCACCGGCATCAACCCGACGTGGGCCGGCAAGGTCGACGCGCGCGACGTGCTCATCCTGCCCGACAAATGGGAGTTTCCGTGGCTGGCGAGCTGGGACTCGGCCTTCCACGCCGTGACCGCGTCACTCGTCGATCACGGCATTGCCCAGGACCAGTTGCGCTTCATGCTCAGCGATCGATGGCAGCAGCCCGACGGCCACATCCCGTGCACGGAGTGGGTCATGGACAACGAGTGCCCGCCGATCTTCGCCTGGGCCGCGTGGCGCGTTTTCGAGCAAAGCAATGACACCGAGTTCCTGCAGCAGGTCTATCCCGGCCTGCAGCGCAACTACGACTATTGGTGGGCACGCAACCAGGTCGGCGACGCCCTGTTCACCGGCGGCTTCCTGGGCATGGACAACCTGCCCCGCAGCGGGTTTGGGACTCCACAGGCAGACGCGACGGCGTGGATGGCGTTCTTTGCGCGCGACATGGCACGCATTGCCAGTGAGCTCGGCGACCAGCCGACCTCGGAGCGCTACTGGATCGATCGAGGCCACATCCAGGAGCAGATCAACGCCATCCTGTGGGACGAGCAGAGCGGTTTCTACTACGACCTGACGCCGACCGGCGAGTTCATCGACCAGAAGTCGTACAGCGGCCTGATTCCGCTCATCGCCGGCGTGGTGCCGCCCGAGCGCATGCCACCGATCCTTGCCGCGTTGCGCGACGAGCGGCAGCTGATGTCGGTGGGCGGGATACGAAGCCTGTCGAGCGACAGCCCCTTCTACCGACCCGGCCTGGCCGGTGCGGGCGTCAACTCGAATTGGCGCGGACCCGTCTGGGTGCCGATCAACTACCTGCTCGTCGAGTCGCTGATGGATGTCGATCCCAGCCTCGCGGCCGAGATCCGGCGGCGTGTCGTGGAGAACGTGGAGAACGACTGGGAAGAAACCTCTCGCCTGCACGAGTACTTCGACGGAGACACGGGCGAGGGCCTCGGCGCCGATGAGCAGGCCGGCTGGACGGCGCTCGTCGCGAACCTGATCCTCGAGGGCTGGCCGGCCGCTCCCGCGGACGAGTAGCTCAGAGAGGAGTGGCGACCAGGCGGTGAACTGAGCCGCCGTGGCCGACGATATAGATCTCGCCAGCCTCGTCCTCGCCGAACGACGACGGCGAGATGCCCGACGCGCCCAAAACGACGGCATCGCCGCGGCCACTCGCGAGCGCGGCCTCCGCATCGAAGGCCCACAGCTTGCCGCTGCAGTAGTCGGAGAACACGTACGCGCCGTACAGCTCGGGATAAGCCGAGCCTCGATAAACGTAGCCACCAGTCACTGAGCAGCCGTCATCGCGACCGTACGCGAAAGCCGGCAGCGTCAAACCCCGTCGAATGCACGAGTCGCGGTAGCACACATCCGCTTCCATGATGTTCCAGCCGTAGTTGCGTCCGCCCTCGCCGGCCGGCTCGACGTCGATCTCTTCGCGGACGTTCTGGCCAACGTCGCCGATGAACATGCCGCCCGTGGCTCGGTCGAACGTGAAGCGCCACGGGTTGCGCAGGCCTGAGGACCAGATCTCGGGCAGCCCACCGGTGCCGTCCGCGTACGGGTTGTCGGCCGGGATGGCGTACGGATCGCCCGAATTGACGTCGATGCGCAGCATCTTGCCGAGCAGAGTGTCCATTCGTTGGCCGTTGTTGAGCGGGTCACCGCCATCGCCGCCGTCGCCCATGCCGATGTACATGTATCCGTCAGGTCCGAAAGCGATCATCCCACCGTTGTGATTCGCGAAGGGCTGGTCGATGCCCAGCAGTCGACGCTCGGATGCCGGATCTCCGTTGCCGTTCGCGTCCAGACCGAACTCCGACACCACCGTGTTACCGGACCGATTGGTGTAGTTGACGAAGAACCGCCCGTTCGACTCGAAGTCGGGATGGAAGGCGAGCCCGAGGAGGCCCTGCTCCCCGCCCGCCGTAATCCGGTCGCTGATGTCCATGAACGTCCCGATCTCGACCATCGAGCTGTCGAATGCGACGATCAAGCCGCGCTGATAGACAAGGAAGATGCGTCCCGATCCGTCGCCGGCGTTGGTCAGCAACGTGAGTGGCGGCAGGCCGGAAGCGATCTGCTCGACCCCCAGGGTGATGGCGTCGGGATTTAAGTTGCCAGTGGGCGGCGCGCTGGACGATGGGCCAGCGCTGGACGTGGGCTCCGATGAAGGGCTCGCAGAGGTGTTCGGGCTCTCGCTTCCCGGCACTTCGCTCGCGGAGGGTGGCGCGCTGTTGGTTTGGGCAGGGCCGTCGGTGGGTGCTGCGCTCGGGCTCGCGGTCGTACCTGTTGCGCTGGGGCCCGATGTGGACGTGGGTCCGGCGCCCGTCGGCGACGCTGTCTGGGCGGCGGTGCACGCAACGGTCAGGAGGACAACGGCAAGCAGAACGAGTCTCTTCACTCGGGGCATGGTGCCGTAATCAACCGATCGGCGCTGACGCGGGAGCTAAGGAGCGTCGACGTAGCGGAGCGCGACCAGGCTGCCGTCGTCGTCGCGATAGAGGACCTCGATCGGGTCGCCGGAGACCAAATGCTCACGCAGGTGCGGTGCCGGCAGCCCACCATTCGCGACGTCAAGCCGGCCGACGGTGAACGCCAGCACGTCACCGTCGTTGGTGCGCAGGCTGAACCGTTCGACCTGCGCCGCATCGGGACCGTCGGCCGCGATGACGATGCCGACAGCGGAGCCGGTGGGCGTCGCCGTTGGCGTTGCTGAGGTCTGACAGGCCGCGAGAGTGAGTACCAGCCCGATCAGGAGCGCAGCGCGAATGCCGCCTCCGGATCGATGCCCAGCTCCTTGATCTGTCGCTCGGCGTCGCGCGCGTCGATGCGGCCGCAGCGGGCGAGCTCGGCCAGAGTGGCTGCCGTGATGTGCTCCGCGTCGATCTCGAAGAAGCGCCGCAGCGCTTCGCGCGTGTCGCTCCGGCCGAAACCGTCGGTGCCCAGCGAGCGCCACCAACCGCCTGGCACCCAGCGCGAGATCATGTCCGGCCAGGCGGTGATGAAGTCGCTGACGGCCACGATCGGGCCCTGCTCGGCCGGTTCGCGCAGCAGCTCGGTGACGACCGGCGAGCGCGGTGGCCCGGCCGGATGGAGCCTGTTCCAGCGATCGACCTCGAGCGCCTCGTTGCGCAGCAGCTGATACGACAGCGCGCTCCACACCTCGGCCGCGATGCCGCGCTCGGCGAGCATCTGCTGCGCGCGGAGTGCCTGCTGCATGATCGAGCCGCCGGCCAGCAGCGTGGCACGGAGTGGCGCTCGACCTTCCTCCCCCACCGAGGGCGCGGCGCGGAAGCGATACATGCCGCGAACGATGTCCTCGTCGCTGACGTCCGCCGGGCGCTCCGGCATCACGTAGTTCTCGTTGTAAAGCGTCAGGTAGTAGAAGACGTCCTCGGGGTTCGCGCCGTACATCCGCTCGATGCCGTCGCGCACGATGACCGCCGTCTCGTAGGCGAACGCCGGGTCGTACAGGCGGATCGTCGGGATGGTCGACGCGAGCACCAACGAGTGGCCGTCCTCGTGCTGCAACCCCTCCCCGTTCAGCGTCGTGCGGCCGGCCGTGGCGCCGAGCAGGAAGCCGCGCCCGCGCGCATCGGCAAACGCCCAGAACTCATCGCCGGTGCGCTGGAAGCCGAACATCGAATAGAAGATGTAGAACGGGATCATCGGCTCGCCGTGCGTCGCATATGACGTGCCGGCGGCCTGGAACGAGGCCGACGAGCCGGCCTCGGTGATGCCCTCCTCGAGCACCTGGCCGTCCTGCGCCTCTCGATACGAGAGCACCAGGTTCGAGTCGACCGGGTCGTACAGCTGGCCGAGCGCCGAGTAGATGCCCACTTCCTTGAACAGCGGATCCATGCCGAAGGTGCGCGCCTCGTCGGGGATGATCGGCACGATCCGATCGCCGACGACCTTGTCGCGCAGCAGGTTGCGCAGCAGCTTGGCGAAAGCCATCGTGGTCGACGCTTCCTGCGTCCCTGAGCCGGCCATGAACTCGCCGTAGACCGGATCGCCGGGCAGCTCGAGCGTCTTGGTGACGACCACGCGGCGTGGCATCGGCCCGCCCAGGGCGGCGCGACGCTCGTTGAGGTACTGGATCTCAGGTGCGTTCTCGCCCGGGTGGTAATAGGGCGCGTCCTTGAGCTTGGCGTCGGGGATGTCGAGCTGAAGTCGGTCGCGGAAGACCTTCAGCTCCTGCTCGGTCAGCTTCTTGGCCTGGTGGGTGATGTTGCGGCCCTCGACGCCGGTGCCCAGCGTCCAGCCCTTGACGGTCTTGGCCAGGATCGCTGTCGGCCGGCCCTGCGTCTTGGTCGCCGCGTCGTAGGCGGCGTAGACCTTGTTGTAGTCGTGGCCGCCGCGGCGCAGCTTGGCGACCTCGTCATCGGAGAGGTGCGCGACGAGCTCCTGGAGGCGCGGATCCGGACCGAAGAAGTGCTCGCGGATGTAGGCGCCCGACTCGACCGAATACTTCTGGAACTCGCCGTCGAGCGTCTCGTTCATCTTGTCGACCAGAGCGCCGTCAACGTCGCGCGCCAGCAGCTCGTCGAACTCGCGCGCCCAGATGACCTTGATCACGTTCCAGCCGGCGCCGCGGAAGACGGACTCGAGCTCCTGGATGATCTTGCCGTTGCCGCGCACCGGCCCGTCGAGCCGCTGCAGGTTGCAGTTGACGACGAAGGTCAGGTTGTCGAGCCCTTCACGGGCCGCGATCGAGAGCGAACCCATGGCCTCCGGCTCGTCGGTCTCGCCGTCGCCCAGGTAGGCCCAAACCCGGTTGTTCGAGGTGTCCTTTATGCCGCGTGCCTGGAGGTACCGGTTGAAGCGTGCCTGGTACACGGCGGCCAGCGGCCCGAGGCCCATCGAGACGGTCGGAAACTCCCAGAAGTCGGGCATCAGCCGCGGGTGGGGATACGACGACAGGCCCCGACCGGGCTGCACCTCCTGGCGGAAGTGGTCGAGCTGGTCCTCGCTCAGACGGCCCTCGAGGAAGGCGCGGGCGTAGATGCCCGGCGCCGCGTGGCCCTGGAAGAAGACGTGGTCGCCGCGGCCGTCGGCATCCTTGCCCTTGAAGAAGTGGTTGAAGCCGACCTCGTACAGCGTCGCCGCCGACGCGTAGGTGGCGAGGTGGCCACCAATTCCGGGCGCCCGAGCGTTCGCGCGCAGGACCATCGCCACCGCGTTCCAGCGGATCATGCGTCGGATGCGCAGCTCGATCGCCTCGTCGCCCGGGAAATCCGGCTCCTGCTCGGGCGAGATCGTGTTGATGTAGCGCGTCGAGGTCAGTGGCGGCAGACCCAGGTTGTGCTGGCGCGCGCGCTTGAGAAGTCGATAGAGGATGAATTGCGCGCGCGAGCGGCCCTCGTCCTGGACGACCGAATCGAGCGAAGTTATCCAGTCGGACGTCTCGTCCGAGTCGCGGTCGGGCAGCTGGCGCTTGAAATCGCCGAAATCATCAAACATGTGACTGGCCCATCTTACGGGCGGGAACGGCACATGTCTGTGATCGGCCCGGTCGTATCCTTCGGCCGTGGCATCGACCGGCCGTCCGGCCTTCGGCATCGACATCGGCGGAACAGGCGTCAAGGGCGCGTTGGTGAACCTCGACACGGGCGAGCTCATCTCGCGCCGGGTCCGAATCGACACGCCCAAGCCGGCCACGCCCGAGGCTGTCGCCAAGACCGTGACCGAGCTCGTCGATCGCGTGGCGGCGGACGAGCCGCTGGCCGACGATCTCCCGTTCGGCTGCGGGGTGCCGAGTGTCATCAAGGACGGCCGGGCCATGACGGCGGCCAACATCGACAAGGCCTGGATCGGCCAGTCGGTCGACGAGCTGATCGGCGCGGCGCTCGGGCGCAGGGTCAGAGCGATTAACGACGCCGACGCCGCCGGACTGGCCGAGATGCGCCTCGGCGCCGGGCGCGACTGTGCGGGCACGGTCCTGCTGCTGACCATCGGCACCGGCATCGGCAGCGCGCTGTTCGTCAACCATCGGCTGGTGCCCAATACCGAGCTGGGCCACATCGAGCTGGCCGGCAAGGACGCCGAGACGCGCGTATCGGGCGCGTCCCGGGAGCGCCGCCGGCTGCGCTGGAAGGTGTGGGCAACAGAGTTCAACGAGTACCTGGCACGGATCGAGGCCTATTTCTGGCCCGACCTGATCATCCTCGGCGGCGGCGTCAGCAAGTCGATGAACAAGTACCGCGACACGCTCCAGTCGCGCGCGCCGATCGTCGCCGCGCAGTACCTCAACACCTCGGGCATCATCGGCGCGGCGATGTACGCCGCAGAGTCGGTCGACGGCTGACAAGCGTGGAGCGTTAACGAGTTGCAGGTCCATCTGCTCGACGCGACGTACGAGCTGTTCCGCTCCCATTTCGCGCCACGTCCGCAGCATCTCGACCGCGACGGCAATCCGGCCAACGCAACCGTCGGGCTGATCGAGAGCACCCTCTACCTGTTTCGCGAAGAGGGAGTGACGCATCTCGCGTGCGCGTCGGACCACGTCATCGAGTCGTGGCGCAACAAGCGCTATGCCGGGCTACAAGACGGGATTTGGCATTGACCCGGCGCTGAAGCGCCAGTTCCAGCAAGGCGAAGATGCCCTCCGAGCGATGGGCGTGGTCGTCTGGCCGCTCGTCGAGTGGGAGGCCGACGACGGGCTGGGCACCGGAGTCGCCCGCTGGGCCGACGCGCCGGGCGTCGAAAAGACGGTGATCATGACGCCCGACAAGGACATGGCCCAGCTCGTCCGAGAGGACGGGCGGGTGGTCATGTACGACAGGCGCAAGCGCGCGTTCGTCGATGCCGACGGGGTGCGCGCCCGATTCGGTGTTTCGCCCGAGTCGATCCCGGACTTCCTTGCGCTGGTCGGCAATTCTGCCGACGGCTATCCGGGCATTCCGGGCTGGGGCAAGGTCTCCGCCGGCGCGGTCTTGACGCGCTACGGCCACCTCGAGGACATACCCGAACGAGTCGCTCACTGGGATGTCAGCGTCCGTGGCGGCGCGACGCTCGCGGCCGCGCTGCGCGACCACCGCGATGACGCGTACCTGTTCCGCGAGCTCGCGACGCTGGTGAAGGACGTCCCGGTGATCACCGAATCGCTGGATGACATCCGCTGGAAGGGCGCCCATCGCGCCGCCTTCGAGGAGATGGCCGAGCGGCTCGCCTCTCCGCAACTGGTCGACCGCGTTCATCTGTGGGCCGACTAAGGCGTCAGCCGCCGCGCACTTGACGAGCTAGCTGCCGCGCAGATCCCTCATCACGAAACGCAGCGCGTCGGGCAGGCGCCGCGCCCAGGCGCTCTCGCGGTGCCACGCGTTGCGCTCCTCGACGTACTGCAGGTCGCGGCCCTCCTGCCAGCCGCATCCGATCAGCACGTCGCGCAGCTGGCGCAGGTCCTCGACCGCGCCACTCCACTCGTGCGTGCCCATGTCGATGTGGATGCGGCTCTTCGGCATGCGGCCCTCCTCGATCAGCCGCAGCAGCGTGAAGTCGTGCCAGCGCACGGCCGGGCTCATCGAGACGGCCATGCCGAAAACCTTCGGCTGCCCGATCAGCGCATAGAGGCTGATCAGGCCGCCGAGCGACGAGCCAACGATCCCGGTCGCCTCGCGCTCGGTGCGCGTCGGGAAGGAGCGGTCGACCAGGTCCTTGACCGACCCGACCAGCCACTCGAGGTACGCGTCGCCCTTGCCGCCCGAGACGCGGCCCTTGGTGAACGCGTTACGGCCGCGCCACGGGTCGTACTCGTCCATGCGCGCCTCGTGGCCGTTGGGAATGGCGACGGCGATCGCCTCGAGCCCGTCACGAGCCAGGTCCTCGAGCGTCTCGTCGGCCTGCCACTCCCCGACGTACGAGGTTCGGTCGTCGAAGGCGTTCTGGCCGTCCATGAAGTAGAGCACCGGGTAGCGTCGGTCGGGATCGCGCCCACCTGACAGGGCATTGGCGAGCGAAGGCGGCAGGTAGACGCTGATGTCGCGCGCCCGGTCGAGCTCCTTCGACTCGAGCTTCTTCCAGACGAGGACCGTGCCGCTGACCGTGTGGTCTTTGCCGTGAACGTCCTCGTAGGGCAGCCAGCCCGTGGGCCAGGCTGTCACCCGCCGCCGACGGGCGTGCCGTGCCGGCGCACCTCTTCGTCGATGTCGAGCGGTGCAATCACGGCCTCGGTCTCGAGGTCGCCCCATTGCTCGCTCGGTACGCGCCACATGATCTCGAACTCGTTGCCGTCCGGATCGGCGCCGTAGAGCGACTTGCTCACGCCGTGGTCGCTCGCACCACCGAGCGCACCCGAGTCGCGCAGCACCTCGGCCGCCGTGGCCAGGTCCTCGATCGTCGGCACTTCCCAGGCGAGGTGATACAGACCAACCGAGCCGCGTGGCGGTCGCGGAGCGTCGGGCCCGACCGAGAACAAGCCAAGGTCGTGGTGGTTGTCCGTGCCGGCCGCGCGCAGGAACGCTGCGAAGCCGCGGATGCGCGACACCTCCTCGAAGCCGAAGACCCTCTTGTAGAACTCGACAGCGCGGTCCAGGTCGCGCACGTAGAGCACCGCGTGATTGAGACGGCTGACGGGGATGGCGGTCATTTGAGCAACTCCAGCAGAGTCTTGTGGTGGGCCGGGGCGGCGCCGAGCAGGCCGATCGACGTGCTCGCCCACGAGATGTCGAACCATGGCCCGCCGTCGAATGTCGTCAATTGTGCGCCGCCCTCGGTGGCGATGAGCCCGGCCGCGCAGATGTCCCAGAGCGACATCCCGCCCGCCTGGACGAAGGCATCGAAGCGGCCGTTGCCGACATAGGCGAGCGCCAGCGCGGCACTGCCCATCGAGCGCGACACGCGGATGCTGCGCAGGACCTTGTGCTCTCGCTGCGCCCAGCCGCGCCGCGGTAGCGAGAGCGACACGACGCAATCCAGGAGCTTGTCCTTGGCCGGGTGGCGGATCGGCTCGCCATCGAGTCGGGCTCCCCTGCCCGCCTGAGCGGTGAAGAGCTCGTCGCGCACTGGGTCGTAGACGACGCCGAGGACCGGCTGCCCGGCGATCGCAAGGCCGATCGACACGCAGAAGACGGGGATGCCGTTGGCGTAGTTCACCGTGCCGTCGAGCGGGTCGATGATCCAGACTCGATCACCCACGGGCGCCTCGTCCGATGGTCCGGGCTGGCTCGATTCGGGGCTTGGGGCGATCGCTTCGGTCCGTCCGCCCTCCTCGGCCAGGAATCCGTCGTGCGGAAACGCGTCGCGCAGCATGCCCACGATCAGCTGCTCGGACATCGTGTCGACTTCGGTCACGACATCGTGCGCGGACTTGTGGACGATGCGCTCGAGCCGCTCGTAGCGCTCCATCTGCAGCCGACCGGCGCGGCGCGCCGCCTCGGTCGCGATAGACAGCTCGTCATCGTGGCGCGCCGATGTGCCGCGAGGGAGAGTCACAGGGGATGCCACCGGCCGATTGTAGGATGGCCGCCGATGTATGCCGGCGGCGGTACATGACAGCCGACAAGCGCTGGACGCTCATCGCCGCGGTGCTCGGGTCGAGCATCGTCTTCCTCGACTCGGCCGTGCTGACCGTGGCGCTGCCCGCGATCGGCCTTCAGCCACGCCTCTTCGTGAGCGTCCTCGAGGGCCAGAACTACGTCCAGTACGGCTACCTGCTGACGCTCAGCGCGCTGCTGGTGCTTGCCGGTGCGCTGTCCGATTTCTACGGCCGCAAGAAGATCTTCGTCATCGGCCTCGTGCTGTTCGGCATCGCGTCCTTCGTGTGCGCCATCGCCCCGAACGTCGAGTTCCTGATCCTCGCCCGACTCGTCCAGGGTGCCGCCGGGGCGATCCTGGTGCCCGGCTCGCTGGCCATTCTGGCGACTAACTTCCAGGGCGAGGAGCAGGGTCGCGCGTTCGGTGTCTGGGCTGCGGCGTCGGGCATCGCGCCGATCATCGGACCGTTCATCGGCGGCCTGCTGGTCGACGAGCTGAGCTGGCGCTGGATCTTCATCGTCAATGTGCCGCTCATCCTGGTCGCGCTGTGGGCCGCCCAGAGGCACATCAAAGAGAGCCGCGACGAGACGGCCAGCGGCGACTTCGACTGGATCGGCGCGCTGCTCGTCGGGCTGGCCGTGGGCGGCCTGTCATTCGGCGCGATCTACGGCCAGCAGCGCCAGTGGCAGGACCCGATCGCGTTCGTTGCGCTCGCGGTCGGGGCGCTGTCGCTGGTCAGCCTGCCCTTCTACTTCCATCGGGCGCGCAACCCCCTGGTGCCGCTGTCGATGTTCCGCTCGCGCAACTTCTCGGTCACCAACCTCTCGACCCTGTTGATCTACGGCGCGCTCTACGTGCAGCTGCTGTTCGTCGTCGTCTACATGCAGGGCACGCTCGGTTACACCGCGGCCGCAGTCGGGCTCGCGCTCATTCCCGGGCCGCTCTTCCTGGTCTTCCTGTCGACCCGCTTCGGGGCACTCGCCAGCCGGTTCGGGCCGCGCACCTTCATGACGATCGGCCCGGCGCTGATGTCCGTCGGCATGCTCTGGCTGGTGCGCATCCCGGCCGACAGCGCGCCCTGGCTGTTGAGCATCGGCGATCCGGCAACCTACCTGCCGCCGACCGACTACCTGGTCGACATCCTGCCCGGCGAGATCCTCTTTGGCCTGGGTCTCGCGATCCTCGTTGCGCCACTCACGACCGCGCTGATGCGCTCGGTGCCCGGGCGCCAGGCCGGCCTGGCCTCGGCGATCAACAACGCGATCTCGCGTGTCGGGCCGCAGCTCGCCGGCGCGTTGATCTTCGTCATCGTGACGGCCAGCTTCTACGCCGGCCTCGCCAATCGAGTGCCCGGCCTGGACGTCAACTCAGAGGAGGTCCGCGCGCAGCTCCCGCCGCTCAACGCGCCGGATCCGTCGGTGTCGCCCGAGACAGCCAACGCCGCGCGCGAGGCGTCGACCGAAGCGTTTCACCTGGCGATGCTGACGACCGCGATCCTGCTTGCCCTTGGCGCCGTGGTCAACGCGGTCGGTATCGACAATCGCCAGGCGCTCGAGCCGATCGAGAGCGCGTCAGCGGCGGACGATCCCTCGGATCAGTTACAGCGGACGACGACGGAGCCCGGGACTGAGCGGCTGACCGCCGACGCGCGGCTTGAGCGTCTGGGTGAACGAGATCGACTCACCCGGCGGGATCAGGTCGGTGAAGAAGACAGACGACGGTGCGTCGATGGCGACACCCGACGCCGTGCGGCAGCTCGCGGCCGACGGGCGCTCGCCGTTGTTGGCCACCGTTACGACTACATCCAGGCTGCCGTCGCCGCGCGTCGCCGCGCCGGCGATCGACGACGGGAACGGCCCGACGCCCGAAGTCGCGACGCGCAACAGCACGGCCAGCAGCAGGAAGCCGACCAGGACGCCGATCACGATCGTGCCGTGAACCTGGGTCGAGCTGGGCGACTTGATCGCACCCGGGTTGTCGACATCACACATCGAGACGCCGGGTGGCGTCGGCCGGCCGCAGCGGACGCAGATGTCGTGGGGCCCGGCGAGCAATGCCGCAGCGGCCGCGTCGCCTGAGGTTGTGTTCTGAGAGCGTCCGAACATCGGTTTCCTAGCCTAGCGCGTGTCCGATTTCGAGCGCGTGTCCGCAATCCAGGCGCGTGTCCGCTGCAGGCTGCCCCTCTCCTGCGATTCGGGCCGCCCCCTCCCTGCGAATCGGGCTGCCCCCTCCTGCTTGAGTCAGTTAGGGAGATCATGCTCTTAACTGACTCAAGGACTGACTCAGGACTGACTCAAGAACCGACTCAAGTCCCCGCCAGCGTTTGATCTCCGAGATCAGCGCCGAGAGTTCGCCCAGAACCAGCGGATGACGGTGCGCAAGCGCGAAGCTAAGTCCCGATGCCCGCCTTGGCCGCTGCTTCGAGCAGCGCCGGCAGCTCCGCCGGTCGGACCCACGAGACGACGATCTCGTCCGCGCCACGCTCCTGCCACTCCCCGAGGAAGGTGGTCATGTCGGCGATGAGCGGCTGCGACGAGAGCGGCTCGTCGCGCGCGATCGAGACTGCCAACAGATGCTTCACCTCGGCGCGCGATCGGCCGTGTGCCGAGAGCTCCTGGAGGTGGATCGGCAGCAGCCGTTCGTAGTCCTCGGCGTTCGTCGTCCAGCCATCGCCGACGCGTGCCGCGAGCTTCGCGCCACCCGGTTTCTCGCCGCCGACGATGATGCGCGGCGGCGGCTCGGGCGCCGGATGCGCCCACGCCTCGCTCAAGGTGAAGAACTCGCCCGAGTAGTCGACCGGGCCACCCGACCAGAGCAACCGGATCACGGCGACCGCTTCCTCGAGGATGCGCACTCGAACCGGCGGCTCGGGCAGGTCGATGCCGTACATGCCCAGCTCGGGGCCCGATCCGCCGACGCCGATGCCCAGGTCGACGCGCCCGCCGCTCTGGTCCCAGATCGTCGCCAGCATCCGCGCCAGGACCGCCGGCTGACGGTTCATGACGTTGTTGATGAAGCTGCCGACTCGAACTCGTGACGTGTGCGCGGCGGCGGCCGTCAGCGTCGTCCAGCACTCGAGCACCGGATCCGATTTCTTGCCGCGCGAGACGAAGTGGTCCCAGCACCACACGCTCGAGAAGCCGGCCGCCTCGGCCTCCTCGGCGGACTCCTTCCACCACGCCGAGGAGACCCCGATCGAGGTGAGGTTGAGGCCGATCGGGATCATGACCCCGAGCGCGCCTCCGCCGTGCCTGCCTCGAGGGCGATCTCGATCATCTGGACCGTTGCGGCCTCGAGATCGGCCAGCTCCATGTACGTCTCCTCGGACGTCTCGTCCTCGGCGAGCGTGTCGCTGACGGTCAGGATGCAACCGGCACGCACGTCCTCGCCGCTGCCCTGCGCCCGCGATGCGAGATAGAACAATGCCGCCGCCTCCATCTCGAAGGCCAGCACTCCGCGCGAACGCCACTTGGTGACGTAGTCCGAGTCGGGGTTGTAGAAGACGTCAACCGACGCGACCTGGCCGATGCCGGGCTCGACGCCGCGCGCCCGAGCGTGGTCGACCAGCGCGCGGGTGATCTCGAAGTCCGCCGCCGGCGCATACGGATCGCCGTGCAGGTAGGTGCGTGTCGAGCCATCGACCGGTGCGGCCGCCGTTGCCACCACGATGGAACCCGTTCGCAGGCCACGGCCGATCCCGCCACACGTGCCGATCCGGATCAGGCGCTTGGCACCCAGGCGGAGCAGCTCCTCGACGACGATCGAGATTGACGGCGTGCCCATGCCGCTCGTCTGGACGCTGACCGGTACTCCCTTGTAGGTGCCGGTGTAGCCGAGCATCAAGCGGTGGTCGTTGACCAGGCGGGCTCCGTCGAGGCCGCCGTCGAGCATGCCGGCGACGAGGCGGGCGCGGTTGGGATCGCCGGGGAGCAGCACGAGCGGGGCGTAGTCACCCTCCTCGGCGCGCAGATGAATTTGGGGCATGGAGCCAGTCTAGCCGCGGTGGTCCGTCGGCTCGGTCGGCGGCTCGGTCGGGCTCTCCGAAGGGCAGCCGCCAGAGGGTGTGCCACGGCTGTTCCGGCGTGTGCCCGATCAGCCACGCCTCGCGCGCGAAGTCGCGAATCGGGAGCATGCCGGGCAGCGCGTGCGCGGCCGCGGCGAGATAGTCCTCGGGCACATCCTGGGCGATGGTGACGTGCGGCACGACATTCGCGTGGACGCCCTCGTAGGGCGGAAAGTCGGGAAATGCCGCGGCCAGGGCGAGCGTCAGACGTCGGAACGGCTCGGCCGGCTCGGGCTCGAGGTAGACCACTTTCGGCCATTGGCCGACGGACGTGAGTCGAAAAGGGAACGCCGGCTCGGACGCGACGATCTGCTCGACTGCGCGCCGCACGTCGTCCTTCAGAGCCTCGGGCGGCTTGAACGGATAGAGCAGCGTTACGTGGGCGGGCACTCCCTGGGCAGCGGACGGATCCATCCGATCGCGCAGCCGGCCGACCGCCACCGGCACCTGAACCGGGACGATGATCGCGCTCTCGCCCGCCCCCGCCGGCCGCGGCTTGGGTTCCACCGGCGAAGCGTATACGGTGCGCCGATGGCCAACGCAGTCGACGTTGAGTTTCGCCATGTCTCGCGCCGTTACGGCAACGTTGAGGCGGTCCACGACCTGAGCCTTTCCGTGCCGGCGGGCAAGATCTGCGTGCTCGTCGGACCATCCGGCTGCGGCAAGACGACGACGCTCAAGATGGTCAATCGGCTGATCGAGCCGACCAGCGGCCAGATCCTGATCGGCGGGCAGGACGTCACCGGCCAGGACCCGATCGCGCTGCGGCGCAGCATCGGCTACGTCATCCAGCAGGTCGGTCTGATGCCGCACATGAACGTCGCCGACAACGTCGCCGTCGTGCCGCGGCTGCTCGGCTGGGAAGCAAAGCGCATTGCCGAGCGCAGCGACGAGCTGCTGCAGCTGGTCGGGCTCGATCCCGGCGCCTACCGCGACCGCTATCCGGCTCAGCTGTCGGGCGGCGAGCGCCAACGCGTCGGCGTTGCTCGCGCGCTCGCCGCCGACCCACCGGTGATGCTCATGGACGAGCCGTTCGGAGCGGTCGACCCGATCGTCCGCGACCGGCTGCAGAACGAGCTGCTGCGGCTCCAGGAGGATCTCGCCAAGACCATCCTGTTCGTGACTCACGACATCGATGAGGCGATCAAGATGGGCGACCTGATCGCCGTGATGCAGCTCGGCGGAATCCTCGCCCAGTTCGGGCCGCCGGCCGAGATCCTGTCGAGCCCCGCGTCCGATTTCGTGGCGCGCTTCGTGGGCGCCGACCGCGGCCTGAAGCGGCTGTCGCTCCGCCGCGTGGCCGAGCTGGAGCTCCAGCCGCCGGTAACGGTGGTCGTCGGCGAGCCGGCTCAAACGGCCCGGGGCAAGCTCGACGAGAGTGACGTCGGCTACGTGCTCCTGGTCGACGATCGTGGCCGCCCGATCGGCTGGCTGGACGCCGAATTCGATCCCCGACACGGGCGCGCTGACCGAGGAGATGGCCGAGCCGATGTCGCCCATCTTCAGCACGCTGTCGACGCTGAAGGACGCTCTTTCCCAGATGCTCGACGCGGACGTGATGATCGGCATCGTCGTCGACCGAAACGAGCGCGTCCTGGGGCTGGTGACCGTCGAGCAGATCGCGGCCGCGCTTCGTGAGACCCGCGCCAGCGCGGCCTGATGGACCTGTCGCGCGACGTCGAATGGGTGCTGACCCATCTCGATGACCTGGCCTATCGAACTTTTCAGCACCTCTGGTTGACGATCCTCGCCGTCTTCATCGGCTTTCTCATCTCGTTCGCGCTGGCCGTTCTGGCGGTCCGCCGGCGGCGCTCGTACGGGCCGATCCTCGCCGTCTCGGACCTGCTCTACACGATCCCCAGCCTGGCCATCTTCGCCGCGCTCATCTCGGTGACCGGGATCTCGCTGGTGACCGTGCTGATACCGCTCGTGATCTACACGCTGGTCATCTTCGTGCGCAACATCGCCGCCGGCTTCGACTCGATTTCGCCCGACGTGATCGAGGCGGCCGATGGCCTGGGCTACTCCGGTCGGACCCGGCTGTGGCGAGTCGAGGTTCCGCTCGCACTGCCGCTGATCATCGCCGGCGTGCGCCTGGCCACCGTCTCGACCATTGGTCTGGTCACCGTGACGGCCGTGCTTGGTGACAGCTTCGGCGGGCTCGGCTTCTTCATCCTCGAGGGCTACCGGCGCAGCTTCCCGGTCGAGCTGTACATCGGCGCCACACTCTCGATCGGCCTTGCCCTGCTCGCCGACTACAGCCTCGCGCGACTTCAGCGACGGCTCACGCCGTGGTCGACGGCGGCGGTCGTTGCGGCTGGCCCGCGCGACTCGCGGACGACGGCATGAACATCGTCAGCGAAACCGTCGCGTGGCTGACCGACCCGGTCAATTGGAGCGGCCCGAACGGCATCCCGGTCCGCCTCGCCGAGCATGTCGGCATCTCGCTCGTGGCATTGCTGATCGCAATCGCCATCGCCCTGCCCATCGGGCTGTGGATCGGACACACCGGGCGCGGCGTCGCGCTGGCCATCAACTCGTCGATCATCTGGCGCGCATTGCCATCGATCGCGGTCATCGCGATCGTGCTGCCGATCACGGCCGCGATCGATCCGCAGGCCGGGTTCAAGATCTACCCCGCGGTGATCGCGATGGTCGTGCTGGCCGTGCCACCAATCCTGGTCAACGCCTACTCGGGCATCAGCGGTGTCGATCGCGATGTGATCGAGGCAGGGCGCGGCCTCGGCCTGACTGAACGCCAGCTACTGACTCGCGTAGAGCTGCCGCTGTCCGTTGCCGTGATCCTGACCGGCATCCGCTCAGGAACGGTCCAGATCCTGGCCACCGCGACATTGGCCGCGATCTTCGGCTTCGGCGGCCTGGGGCGTTACCTCGTCAACGGCTTTGCCCAGCGCGACATCGGCCAGGTCATCGGCGGTGCGGTGCTCGTGGCAACGCTGGTCATCGTCACCGACATCATCTTCGCCGTCGGCCAGCGGCTGGTCACTCCCCGTTCGCAACGCAGCAAGCCCGAGCGACCACTCATCCGTTTCACAGGCTCCGGGCGTATCCGGCATATAGTCGGAAACGGCGGGCCTAACCACGGGTCAGCACAAGAAAAGGAGGACCCATGCGGAGATACCGCATGCTTGCTCTCGGGGCGACGCTGCTGGCGGTCATCGCCGCATGCAGCTCGGGTGGGAGCAGCAAGCCAACCATCAAGATCGGATCGGTCGGGTTCGACGAAGCGCGGGTCATGGCCGAGGTCTACGCCCAGGCGCTCGAAGCGAACGGCTACACGATCGATCGGGCGGGCATCGGGCTCGGCGCGCGGCCGGTCGTGGCACCGGCACTCGAGAGCGGCCAGATCGAGCTGCAGCCCGAGTACATCGGCAGCCGTGTCGTCTATTGGGGCGGTCAGGCGACGGGTGACTCAGCCGCCAACCACACTGCACTCCAGACGCTGGCCGGCCAGAAGGGCCTGACAGCGCTCAACTACACACCGGCCATCGACACGAACGCGTTTGTCGTGCGCCAGGAGACGGCCGATGAGTTCGAGCCTGACGACGATGAGCGACACCGCGGCGGTCCAGGACCAGCTCAACTGGGGCCTGGCCGAGGACTGCCCGACCAACGCGCTGTGCGGTGCGCCGGGCGGCGCGCTCGAGCAGTACGGCATCACCGCCGACACGGTCGCCGGGTCGACGCTGCTTCCGGCATGCGATACGCCGATGGCCGAGGCACTCCGCCTGGGCACGATCGACGTTGCCGAGCTGTGCTCGACGCAGCCCGACATCATCGTCAACGGCTGGGTCATCCTCGAGGATGACAAGAGCACCCAGCCGGCCGACAACATGGCCCGCTTGATCCGCAACGACCTGCTGGCCAAGGTCGGATCGCGCCACGTTCGACAAGATCCTCAATGACGTGTCGGCCAAGATCGACACGCCCACGCTGGCCAACCTGTACAAGCAGGTGGCCGTCGACCAGATGGACCCGGCGGATGTCGCCCGGGCCTGGCTGCAGGCGAACGGCTTCGTCGAGGCGCCATCGGCCACGTAGCCGATCCAAGCGCGGTGGACGCTGTCGAGCGGGCACTCCAGCTGGCGGACTGGCGACGACGAGTCGCCGAGATGTACGCGAGCTGGCGCAGCGCCTCGATCGATGATCCAGGCGCTGCCACCGATGCGCTGCGGGTGGCGCGCGACGCAATGTTCCGCGAGCACCCGCAGTCACCAATACCCGCCACCGAGAGAGCCCGCTTCGGCGGGCTCTCCTATTGGGCGTACGACCCTGGCTACCGAATGACGGCGACGATCGAGGATCAGCCCGAACCGACGGCGCCCGATTTGCCACCCTCACCGCTGACCGGCATCGCCCTGCCCTCGTCGGGTGCGGAGATCTTCACCTTCCGCAAGATCGGGCTGGTCCGTCTATCGGGACCACTCGCAGGCTCGTCGTTGCCGGTGTTCTGGATGGAGGGCTACGCGGGCGGCCTCTTCCTGCCCTTTCGCGACGCAACCTCGGGCAGCGAGACGTACGCCGCCGGGCGCTATCTGCTCGACACGGTCAAGGGCGCCGACCTGGGTGGCTCGTATGAGTCCGGCGAGCTGGTGCTCGACTTCAACCTCGCCTTTCACCCGTCGTGCGCCTACGACCCGATCTGGAGCTGCCCGCTTGCACCACCTGAGAGCCGCCTTGACTGTCGCCGTCCCGGTCGGCGAGCGGCTCCGCTGATGCGAGCGTCTAACATCGTCGGATGACCCTTGAAACCGAGGGGCAGACCCTCACTCCGAACATCCGATCGTTCCTGTCCACGCAGGTTCGACACACGACGATTGCGACCGTCAACCCGGACGGGACGCCCCATCAGATCGTGATCTGGTACCTGCTTCGCGGCGACGAGGTGGTCATCAACTCGCGTCAAGGCCGGCGCTGGCCGTCGAATCTGCGCCGCGAGAAGCGCGCCAATCTGGCCGTCTTCGACGGTGACGACGCGGTGACGCTGGACGTCGATGTGGTCGACTCATACGAGGGCGACCGGGCGCAGGCGGACATCGCCGAGATGGCCCACCGCTACTACTCGCCCGAGGCGGCCGCGATAGACATCGCCAAGTTCCAGACCCAGGAGCGCGTCTCGTTCGTTCTCCGGCCGCGGCGCGTCCACATCCATGGGGATCCTCAATAGTGGCCAAGCCACAGATCGGCTACGCGGCGATGCTCGAACAGTTCCACCCGACCGAGCTGCTCGACTATTGCGTGGCGGCCGAGAACGCGGGCTTCAGTGGAGTGATGGCCGCCGACCACCTCCAGCCATGGGTGCCACAGCAGGGCCAGGCCGCATTCGTGTGGGCATTCATGGCCGCCGTCGCGGAACGCACCAAGGGCGATGTCGGGCCAGGCGTTACGTGCCCTAGCTTTCGCACCCATCCGGTGGTCATTGCCCAGGCCGCGGCAACGCTGGCGGCGATGTATCCCGGCCGCTTCTGGCTCGGTCTGGGCAGCGGCGAGGCGTTGAACGAGCACGTCGTTGCCGAGTACTGGCCCGAGGCGCCCGAGCGGATCAACCGCATGTTCGAGGCGATCGAGCTATTCAACCGCCTCTTCACCGGAAAAGACGTCAAGCACGACGGACGCTACTTCAAGATGGAGACCGTCCGACTGTGGACGGTTCCCGATGAGCCACCGCCGATCTTTGTCGCCACTTCTGGGCCGATCACGGCCAAGCGCACCGGTCACGCCGCGCGCGGGATCATCACCGTCGGCGCGCCCGAGGGCAAGGTGGAGATGATCAAGGAGCGCGCTCGCCTCGGCTGCCATGAGGCCGGCAACGACCCTGACAACTTCGTCTTCATCCTCCAGCTCCACCTGTCGTGGGCGGAGACCGACGAAGAGGCGCTCGCCAACGCGATGACCGAATGGCCCACAGGCGGCATGAAGTTTCCCAAGCAGGACATCCGCTCACCGTTCGAATTCGAGCAGATGGCCAAGTTGGTGCGGCCAGAGGACTTCGAGGGCCGAATGCTCATCTCGTCCGATCTCGAGGCACATCGACGCGAAATCCAGAAGTTCGCCAATCTCGGTTTCGATCGGATCTACCTGCACAACGTCGGTCGCAATCAGAAGGAATGGATCGACGCCTTCAGCCGCGAGGTTCTACCCGGCATCACCGGCTGAGTCATCGGCCTGATGCATGTGGCACACACTCTGCTCGTGAAGGACGCCACCCGAATCGTGGTCCTGGCCGGTGGCTATGGCGGCGCGCGCATGTCACACGGCTTCGAGCTGCTCGGCGACGTGGTCGACTTGTCGGTCGTGATCAATACCGGCGACGACCTCGAGCTCCACGGGCTTCACGTCTCACCCGACCTGGACACGGTCATGTACACGCTCGCCGGCCTCGCCAACGCGACCACCGGCTGGGGCGTAGCCGATGAAACGTGGTCGGCATCGGCGATGCTCGAGCGCTACGGCCAGCCGACATGGTTCGGTCTGGGCGACCGCGACCTGGCCACTCACATCACCCGCAGCGCTCGACTCGGCGCCGGTCAAACGCTGACCCAGGTCACGGGCCAGCTCAAGCACGCACTCGGCATCCACGCGGCGTTGCTGCCGATGACCGATCAGCCAGTTCGAACCAAGGTCCGCACCGAAGCGGGCTGGCTGGACTTCCAGGATTACTTCGTCCGCCGTCATCACGCCGACCTGGTGCTCGAGCTCCGAATTCGACGGCGTGTCGACGGCTCGACCGACCGGTGAGGTGCTGGCGGCGATCAATTCGGCCGACCTGATCGTGATCGCGCCGTCAAATCCGTTCGTCAGCGTGGCGCCGATCCTGGCCCTGCCACAAGTGGCCGAAGCGATGGCGAGCGCGGCTGTGCCGATTGTGGCCGTCAGTCCGATCGTGGCCGGCGCCGCCCTGCGCGGCCCGGCGGCCGACATGATGCGCTCGATCGGTGGCGATACCCCGACTTCAGCAGGGATAGCGCGGCACTACGCGCGGCATTATCCGGGCCTGATCGACGTGCTCGCCATCGACACCGCCGACCAGGCGGACGCTGCCGCGATCGAAGCGACCGGCATCCGGCCGCTCGTCACGGAAACGGTGATCGGCCAGCCGGATGAACGCCGCCGGCTGGCCGGGGAGCTGCTCGAGGTGGGTCGAGCCGAAAGAGTCGCGGGCTAGAAGCGACCGATCGCGAGCGTGCCGATCTGGCTCAGCTTCTGGACCGCGGCATCACCTGATTCAGACCAGACCGGCACCTGGATCGCGAGCGTTCGGCCGCTCTTGTCGATCCACATCAGCGAGCCCATGAGCTCGCCGTAGTAGGCCGGGAAGCCGCCGATGGTCAGGTCCTGGCCGTTGGTCGTCGCGATCATCTTGCCTATGGCGATCGTCTCGTTATCGCCCGTCCGCAGAATGACCGTGGGCAAAAACGACGGCGACGTCCAGGTGCATTGACTCGTCGAGCTCTCCGACACACTCATCTGCGCGCCCATGATCGAGCTCATCTCTGCCTCGGTGACGAGCGCACACATGCCGGTCGTGTCGCCGCCCGGCGCGACGGTCGGGATGCCGATTGGCGGGAGGCTCGGGAGATTGCTGGGCAGCTGGAAGCTGGGGATCTGGAAGCTCGGGAGGTTGATCGGTGGGATCGTCGCGCCCGGGCTCTGGCCGGGGATGGTGATCGACGTACAGGCTGCGGCGACGAGCACCGCGGCCGAAATCAGGAACAGGCGAGCGATTCGCATCAGGAGTTGGAACCTCACGGGCATGCAGGTCTGGATGGATCGGCGTGGTCTGTAGCACAGGGTAGCGCTCGCCTCGTCCGGTCACAGCCAACTCCATACTCCCGCGTACCATCCCGGCGTGACCCGGTCCGACACAGCCGACCTGTCCGTCCTGCACGTGATCGTGCCGCTCCGCGGAGCCGCATCCGGCAAGAGCCGCCTTGGGCTGGCGCTCGACGCCGAGGAGCGCCAGGTCCTGATCCTGGGCATGCTCGCTTCGACCCTGGATGCACTCGCTTCCTGGCCGCCGGCGGTCGGCGTGCACCTGGTTACCGACGAGCCCCAGACGATGAACCTGGTGCGCCGCGCGCGGCCGAGGGTCAACCTGGTTGTCGAGCCTCCCGATGGCGGGTTGAACACTGCCCTGCGCGCGGCGCGCGACGCGGCCGTCGAACGTGGCGCGACGGCGATACTGATCCTGCCCGCCGACCTGCCGCTGATCACCGCCGCCGCCCTCGAAGCGATGCTCGACTCGGCCGATGCCGCAGTCGCCGCCGGCGGCGGCCGGCCGGTCGTGGCAATCGCCGCGGCGGACGCGCGGCGCGGCACGAACGCGCTGCTGCTGTCGCCGCCTGAAGTGATCGAGCCGCAGTTCGGTGACGCGAGCCTGGAGGCACACCTGCGCGCCGCGGCCGAGGCCGAGGCAAGCGTGCAACTCGTCATCGATCCCGCCCTCGGCTTCGACCTCGACACGCCCGACGACCTCGAGCGGCTCGACCTGGTCCGTATGCTCGAGCTCGAGCGGCTCGGCCAGCTGATGCTCCAGCTGGATCCCGACGCTGAGACCGAGCCCGCAGCGGAGGCCGTCTGACTTGCCTCAGCTGCTGGTCGTGCCCCTGCCGGCTCTGCCCGAGGTGCATCAGGGCGATGACCTGGCGCAGCTGATCGCCGACGCCTGGCAAGCGCTGGCCAGCGAGCAACCCGAGCTCGCGCCGCGACCGGAGGACGTGCTGGTGGTGACCCAGAAGGTCGTCTCCAAGGCAGAGGGCTGCGTGGTCGACCTGACGACGATCACGCCACGCCAGGAGGCAATCGAGTTCGCCCAGCGCTGGGATCGCGACGCGCGCCAGGTCGAGGTCGTGCTGCGCGAGTCGGCGCAGGTTCTGCGCATGGAGCGCGGCATCGTCATCAGCCGCACAAGGCACGGCTTTGTGTGTGCCAATGCCGGCATTGACGCGTCGAACACGGGAACGCCGGACACCGTCACGCTGCTTCCCGAGGATCCCGACGCGTCCGCCGGCGAGATCCGGGCGCGACTTCCGGCCCTGCTCGGCATCAGCACAGCCGACGCGCCGGCGGTGATCGTCAGCGACTCATTCGGCCGGCCGTGGCGCTTCGGCATCGTCGACGTCGCGCTCGGCGTGGCCGGTATCGCGCCGCTCGTCGACATGCGCGGCGCGCCGGATGCGGACGGCCGGACGATGCGCTCAACCGTCGTGGCGCTGGCCGACGAGATCTGCTCGGCAGCTGAGCTCGCCGCGGGCAAGACCAGCCGTCAGCCGGTCGTGCTCGTACGCGGCCTGTCCGGTTTTGCGCGCGAGGGCTCAGTCCGGACGGACGTCGTCATGCCGACCGAGATGGACCTCTTTCGCTAGCAGCGTGACGAGCCGCTCAGGTCGTGCAACCCGCTGACTGCAGCTGAGTTCCCACGGCGGTAACGGACGTCCCGACCTGGGTGATCGCGTTTCGAATGTCACCAGCGGCAGCGCCGAGCGAGCCTTCGCCGATGGAATCGATGGCGGTCGAGAGCGAGGTCAGTGAAGACTCGATGCCTTCGACGGCAGACCTGAGCTCGGTACTGACGGAGGATTTCAACGTTTGCGTTGCCGCTCGAATGTCATCGACGGCAGCCTGAAGGCCGTCCGTCCCGACAGATGTGAGCTCGATCCCCTGCAGCTCGTCGACAGCGGTCTGAACAGCGGCGAGATCTTCACACGGGTCCCCCGCTGCTGCGGATCCACTCGGTGAGGCGGCCGCGCTCGCCGTAGGGGGAGCGCTGCCGGTCGGGGCACCGGTGGCAGAAGGGCTCGTCGTGTTACACGCGCTCAAAGCCACGGCGAAGAGGAGCACGAGGACAGTCGCGCTGGCGCGATAGGCCGTTTTGGAAATCCCACGGGCGATGCTCATTTCCAGAGCCTCCTTCATCTCGGTGAGTGTTCGATTGCCGATAGTTTGCACCCGTATCGCCCGGTGGCGTCATCATCCAGATGCAATGAAACGGGCCGAGCCGCTGCAGTCGACGTCTTCTTGGTGATCCGCGACGTATCACCCACGTGAAGATCGGTCTCCAGATCAGCTCGTTCACGTGGCCCGGCGGCGACGCCGAGATCGGCGCGACACTGGCGCGCATCTGTCGCACTGCCGACGAAGCGGGGTTCGACTCGATCTGGGTCATGGACCACCTGTTCCAGATCCGGAGCGTGGGTGAGATCGAGGAGCCGATGCTCGAGGGGATGACCGCGCTGGGCTACATGGCCGCCCACACTCAGCGTGCTCGGCTGGGGCTGATGGTCGGTGCCGTGCCGTACCGCCAGCCCGGCCTGTGGCTGAAGGCGACGACGACGCTCGATGTGCTGTCCGGCGGCCGAGCCTGGTTCGGCATCGGGGCGGCGTGGAATGTCGAGGAGGCGCGCTCGCTGGGGCTCCCCTTTCCGGAGCTGCCCGACCGATTCCGACTTCTCGAGGACACCCTGCGCATGGCACGCCAGGCATGGGAGGGCGACGGCCAGGCCGGCGAGGCCTTCCGCGGCAAGGTCGTGCGGGCCGGGCGATTGCTCAACTCGCCGCAGATCCTGTCGCGGCCGCGCGTGCCGATCATGGTTGGTGGTGGCGGCGAGCGGACGACGCTTCGACTGGTTGCGCGCTATGCAGACGCGTGCAACGTGTTCGGCGCGCCGGACATGCTGCGCCACAAGTTCGAGGTGCTGAACGAGCACTGTGAAGACGTGGGCCGCGACTACAACACGATCGAGAAGACCAACCTGTCGACGATCTCGATCACACCGGACGGCTCGAAGGGATCGCTCACCCCGGCGCGACTGGTCGACCGGCTGGGCAACTGGGCCGAGGCGGGATCGCACCACACGATCTTCTCGGTGCGCGGCGTGGCCGACATCTCGAAGCTCGAGCTGATCGGCCGCGATGTCATCCCCCAGGTGCGCTCGCTGGGCGACCCATCGCCACTCGACTGATACCCCAGGGGAGTATGCAGTGCTGCTAAGGTTGAGCTAGATGGACAACACCAAGCTCGGCTTTCCGAGCATCTCGATCGTCGATGACGGCGCGCCGGCGGAAGCCGCATCGGAGCGACTCACTCCACAGAAATCCGGCGGCAACGGGACGCAGCCCGACGGCGCCAACAACCACTCACATATTGTCATCGTCGGCTCCGGCCCGGCCGGTCTGACGGCGGCGATCTACGCGGCACGCGCGAACCTCGAGCCGATCGTCATCGGCGGCTACGCGCCGGGCGGCCAGCTGATGATCACCAGCGACGTGGAGAACTACCCGGGCTTCCCGGACGGCATCCAGGGACCCGAGCTGATGCAGAAGTTCCGTGAGCAGGCCGAGCGTTTCGGCACGCGCATCGTCGATGTGGACCTGGATCGAGTGGACTTCTCAGTCCGTCCATTTCGGCTGTGGGCGGACGGGATCGAATACACCGCCGACTCGGTCATCGTCGCCACCGGCGCCTCGGCGCTGTGGTTGGGCCTCGACAACGAGACGCGCCTTCGTGGTCGCGGCGTGTCCGCCTGCGCGACGTGCGACGGCTTCTTCTTCCGCGGCAAGAAGGTGGCCGTGGTCGGCGGCGGTGACACGGCACTCGAGGAAGCCACCTTCCTGACCCGCTTTGCGAGCGAGGTCCAGTTGCTCCATCGGCGCGACAGGTTCCGCGGCTCCAAGATCATGCAGCAGCGCGCGATCGACAATCCCAAGATCAACGTGCGCTGGAACACCGAGGTGGCCGACGTCCTGGGCGGCGAGAAGGTCGAGGCACTCCGATTGCGCGACACGGTCACCGGCGAAGAGCTCGACGAGGACATGGAAGGTCTGTTCATCGCCATCGGCTACAAGCCCAACACGGACGCCTTCCGCGACTGGCTCGAGGTCGACGACAAGGGCTACCTGATGATCACCGACGAGACGCGGACAAAGGTCGAGGGCGTTTTCGTTGCCGGCGACGTCCACGATCACCGCTACCGTCAGGCCGTCACCGCCGCGGCCGACGGCTGCAAGGCGGCCATCGATGCCGAGCGCTGGCTCGAGTCACAGGGCATCGCCGAGGCAGCGACCGCCACCGCCTGGTAGCTGCTCCGTCGGCGGCACCAGCTGGGCCGATAGGACCCTTTGGGTCGGTGGTCGCTACCATGGCCGTCGGTTCGCGTCCGAGTCACGTTCGGATCACGTAGGGCGCGCTTGGCAAGGGTCAGCTCCGGGAATTCGGTCGGGCATTTCCCGGGCGTGTTTCAGGAACGAGAGGAGCAGCAACTCTATTGACTTCGGCAGTGAGCCAGCCGGCTGACGCACAAGAGACCCCGCGGCCAGCCAGGATGAACCTGCTGGCGCGCAACGAGGTCCGCCTGTTCCTGACCAGCCTGGCGATCCTGTTCGTCGAGCTGATGCTCATCCGCTGGATCCCGGCCAACGTCAAGTACATCGGCTTCTTCTCCAACTTCCTGCTGATCGCCAGCTTCCTCGGCATCGGCCTGGGCATCATTCTCGGCCGCAACGGCTTCAATCCGCGCCTCTCGCCGTTCGCGTTCCTGCTCGCCGGCGTCGTGGCGCTCGTCTACCGCCAGCAGCTCAACGTCCAGGTCGACTCGCCCGACGAGATCTTCTTCGGGCTCGCCGAGAGCAGCGCCGCCGACCAGAACTTCCTGATCCTGCCGCTCGTCGTCTTCCTCGTCGTCTCGCTGCTGGCGACGCTCGCCCTGCCGCTCGGCCCGCTGCTCAAGAGCATGCGGCCGCTCAAGGCGTACGCGATCGACATCGCCGGCTCGATGACCGGCATCGCCGCGTTCACCGTCCTTGCCGCGCTCGGCACGAACCCGCTGGTTTGGTTCGGGATCGCCGTGGCGTTGGTTGTCGCGCTCGAGGTCGGCCGTCGTCTTTCGATCTGGACGCTCGTCAACATCGGCGGCCCTCGCCGTCGTCGTGCTGCTCGTGCTCGGCCACACGCAGGCCAACCCGAACGAGATCTGGTCGCCCTACTACCGCATCGGGTCGTTCGTCGATCGGACGGGCCTCAAGCACCTCACCGTCGACGGAATTCCGCACCAGGCGATCCATCCGGTCGGCCAGGAGAACATCGAGCCGATCTACGACCAGGTCTACCGCTGGTTCCCGGAGCGCCAGTTCGACGACGTGCTCATCGTCGGCGCAGGCAGCGGCTCAGACGTCGCGATAGCGCTGTCGAAGGGCGCCGGCCACATCGACGCAGTCGAGATCGACCCGCGACTGCAGCAGATAGGTCGCGAGGAGCACCCCGACCGGCCGTACGACGACCCGCGGGTGACGCCGATCGTCAACGACGGCCGCGCGTTTCTGCGCACCACCGACAAGAAGTACGACCTGGTCATCTTCGCTCTGCCCGACTCACTGACGTTGGTCAGCCAGCAGGGCGGGGTCCGCCTCGAATCGTTCCTGTTTACCGAGCAGGCCTTCGCCAGCGTCCGCGACCACCTGTCCGAGGACGGCATCTTCGTTCTGTACAACTACTACCGCGACGACTGGCTGGTCACCAAGCTGTCCGAGATGCTCGCCGACACGTTCAGCCACGAGCCGCTGGTGAGCACCTACGGCCTGCCGATGGCGACCCTCGCCGCGGGACCGCTGGTGGCCTCGCTCAACGGCGACGACCCGCCCGGCGACACGGTCACCGGGCCGCCACCGGTGCTCAGCAGCGGGCCGGCGCCTACGCCGGCCACGGACGACTGGCCGTTTCTATATCTGCGCAACCCGTTCGTCGCCCAGCACTACCTGGCCGCGCTCGGGATCGTGCTCTTTGGCGCGCTCATTGCCGTCGCGCTGGCCGCGCGCCTGACGGGCACCAGCATCCGCAAGTTCAGCCCGCACTTCTTCGTCCTCGGCGTCGCGTTCCTGCTGCTGTCGACGCGCAGCCTGACCAGCTTCAGCCTGCTCTTTGGCACGACCTGGTTGGTCAACTCCCTCGCCTTCTTCGGGATCCTGTGCAGCGTGATGCTGGCGATCTTCGTCAACTCACGCTGGCCGATCAGGCGGCCGACACCCTTCTACATAGCGCTCTTCATAGCCATCGGCGTGGCCTATTTGCTGCCGCCCGAATCGCTCCTGCTCGACCCGCCCATCCTGCGCTATGGCGTCGCCGCTGTCGTTGCCTTCGCGCCCGTATTCCTCGCCAATCTCGTCTTCTCATATTCGTTCCGAGACACGGCCACGGCCGACATGAGCTTTGCCAGCAACCTGCTCGGGGCGATGGTCGGTGGCGCGCTCGAGTACCTCGCCCTGATCACCGGCTACCAGGCTCTGCTGCTGGTCGTGGCGATGTTCTACGGCCTCGCCTGGCTGTTCGCCACCAAGCTTCGCCTCGGCGCCGACAAGGAGCTGGCGACCGACCGACCGGACGAGATCCAGCCGGTCGCCGCCCCGACAGCGGTCAGTCCTCCCGCCACCGCCTGACCTGGCCCGGGGGCGGACCCGGGCTGCCCGAGAGCTGCGCTGTGCCCTTCCCGGCACTCGGCCCTAGGCTTGAAGGGCATGGGATTTCGTGGGGGTGGCGGCAGGTACAGCATGAGCGGCCAGTTCGGCGATGCCGAGGTCCAGCCCCTCACGAGGCAGCGTCGCGCGCACACCTTGCGCCGCATCGCCGAGTTCTTCCGGCCCTATCGGCTGCAGGTCGTGGTCGTGCTGGTCACGATCGTCATCACCAGCCTGCTGGGAATCGTCAACCCGCTCCTGCTGAAGGGGCTCATCGACGAGGCGATCCCGCAGAAGAACTTCAACCTGCTGCTTCTGTACGTCGGGCTGATGATCGTCGTACCTCTCGTCAGCGGTTTCATCGGCGTCGGCCAGTCGTACCTCAACAACGTCATCGGCCAGCGCGTTATGCAGGACCTGCGCAACGCCCTGTACGGCCACCTTCAGCGCATGCCGCTGCGCTTTTTCACCGAGACCCGAACGGGCGAGATCCAGAGCCGGCTGTCGAACGACGTGGGTGGCGTGCAGGCGGTCGTGACCGACACGGCGAGCAGCGTCTTCGCCAACCTGGTCATCGTCATCACCACGGTCATCGCGATGGTGTTCATCGATTGGCGCCTGACCGTGCTGTCGCTGGGCCTGCTGCCGTTCTTCATGTACCTCACCTACCGAGTGGGCAAGGTCCGCCGGAGGATCTCGAGCCAGACGCAGGAGAGCCTGGCCGACATCAGCGCGATCACCGAGGAGACCGTCAGCGTCAGCGGCATGCTGCTGACCAAGACCTTTGGTCGTCAGGAGCAGGCCGTCGGCCGATTCAGCGATGCCAACGCGAGGCTCGCAAAGCTCCAGATCCAGCAGAGCATGGTCGGCCGCTGGTTCTTCATGATCGTCGGCACGGTCTTCTCGATCACGCCGGCCTTCGTCTACTTCCTCGCCGGCTGGCTCGCCATCCAGGGCGACCCGACCGCGCCGACGATCGGCGACATCGTCGCCTTCACCACTCTCCAGTCGCGCCTCTTCTTCCCACTTGGCCAGCTGCTCAACGTGCAGGTCGAGGTCCAGGGCGCGCTGGCGCTCTTCGATCGCATCTTCGAGTACCTCGAGCTGCCCGTCGATATCGATGACAAACCCGACGCGACTGCACTCGAGCCCGACCGTGTCCGCGGCGAGATCCGCTTCCGACACGTCTCGTTCAGATACCGATCGGCGGCGCGGCCGCCGGGCGTCCCGAACGCTTCCGGCAACGGCAAGGGCCCCGCGGACGCGTTGGAGTCGACCGAGCCCGAGAGCGAGCCTGCGGTTGCGCAGGATCTGCCGCCAGAGGTTGCGATCCCCGAGCCAGTAAGGATTCCGTTCGGCTTGACCGACGTCAGCTTCGAGGCCGAGCCCGGCCAGCTGGTGGCGCTCGTCGGGCCGTCAGGCTCGGGCAAGACGACGACGACCTACCTGTTGCCGAGGCTGTACGACGTTGACGAGGGCGCGGTCCAGATCGACGGCCTCGACGTGCGCGACATCCGCCTCGCTTCGCTCGGCGAGGTGATCGGCTTTGTGACCCAGGAGACCTTCCTTTTCCACGCCAGCGTGCGCGAGAACCTGCGTTACGCCAAGCCCGACGCGACCGACCGCGAGCTCGAGGTGGCGGCGCGGATGGCCGCGATTCACGATCGAATTCACGCGCTTCCGGAGGGCTACGACACGATCGTCGGCGAGCGCGGCTACAAGCTGTCGGGCGGCGAGAAGCAGCGCATCGCCCTCGCCCGGGTGCTGCTCAAGGATCCCAAGATCCTGGTGCTCGACGAGGCCACGTCCGCGCTCGACACGGTTTCGGAGCGACTGATCCAGCTTGCCATCGAGCGGGTGATGAAGGGCCGAACCACGATCGCCATCGCCCACCGGCTGTCGACGATCCTGCGCGCAGATCTGATCCTCGTCTTCGAGGACGGGCGGATCATCGAGCGCGGCCGACACGAGGAGCTCATCGAGCAGGGTGGGTTGTACGCGCGGTTGTACCGCGAGCAGTTCCTGGCGGCGACCGGAGCGCCCGCGCCGGTCTAGAAGGCGCGAACCCGCTCGATCAGATGGGCGGTGGAGGCGGTGGCGTGTCGCACGCGGACAGCCCGCCGGCGATCACCGAGACAGTGCGCGCGACCGGGTTGAGGGCGATGTCGAACCAGTAGCTGTTGTTGGTCGCGTTGGCGAGCTTCTCGCGCCAGATCATCGCCGGGTTGACTGTCGCGCAAAGGCGGTAGGTGCCGGTCGGCACATTGGTGACGTCAATCGCCTGGTGAGCGAAGTACGGCGGGTAGACGTCTCCGTACCCGACCGAGATGCCCATCTTCGTCTTGGTGCTCTGGCGATTGCCACAGCCGAGATAGCTGTACTGGTAGTTCGACGGCGAGTTCGGAGGCCGCAACTCACCGGCCGGCGCGCGCATCGAATCGATGAGGCAGAAGCCGATCTTGCGCATCAGCCGATCAACCGGCGGATCGGTGGGCGGCGCGCCGGGAATCGGACCCAGCTTCACGACCACGAACTGCCGGATGTGCCAATGATCGTGGCCGTCGCCCGAATAGAAGACGCTCGCGGTGCTCGTTCGACGGCGCGTTGTGCCATCGGTCCGATGGACGATCTGGGCGACCTCTGTCATCTCCTTCCCGGAGCGCACGCTGGCGCGCACCTCGAGCGGTCCGTCGCCGACGTTCCAGATGATCGTCCCGAAGCGCAGCTTGTAGAGGCCGCTCACCGACTGCGTTACCTGCAGGTCGTACGGCTCGGCCATGCGCAGGTCGGGCAGCAGCCCGGTCACGGCGGCGTTGGCGGCGAGCTGCCCGAACAGAGGCGTGACGGCGGCGGCGAGGGCAATCGCCATTGCCAGACGGAGGCGGATCGAAGCGAAGGACGAACTGCCCAACTCATTCTCCTTGGCGCGGCATTCTGGGTGCCGCTATCGGAAGGCTAGTACGTCGGGCAATACCAGCCGAAACGACGTCCCGCAGGCGTGGCTCAGCCGCCGATTCCGTAGACCATCGGGGCGGGCTTGCCGCACTCGTTGTCGCCGGTGCCGACGACGCGGAAGCGATGCGCGTCGTTGTCGAGGTCGATCTCGACCCACGAGCTGTTGTTGATCCGATCTGCGTCCTTCTCCTGCCAGACACCGTTCGGGTTGACCGTCGCGCACAGGCGGTACGTTCCCGACGGCAGCCCGGTGATGTCGACGGTCTGGTGATTGAAGAACGGCTTGTAGTCGTCGCCAAAGCCGACTGAAATCCCCATCCGCACCTGCTGGCTGGCGATGACTCCACAGCCGCTGACGGGGAAGCCGATTCGCTGGGCCGAATTGGACGGCCGCAGGGCGGCTGGCGCTCGGACCAGGTCGGTCAGGCAGAAGCCGATCTTGCGCAGGCCGCGCTGGTTGTAGGTCGGACTTGCCTGGACCGTCGAGCCTGCGCCGTCGGTCGGGAAGAGGGCGATGGTGATGAACGTGCTGATATGCCAGTGGTCGTGTCCGTCACCGGCGTAGAAGGCCGTCGCGCCGGGCGGCGCGTAGTCGCGCTGCGCGCCGCCGCGCGAGTGGATGACCTGGGCGACATCATGCATCACGCTGCCGACGCGGTTGCCCGCCTTCACGTCGAGTGGCCCGTCGCCGACGTTCCAGACGATCGTCCCGAAGCGCAGCTTGTAGCCGCCCCCGCCGCCGCGCTGGATCTGCAGGTTGTACATCTCGGACATCTTCAGGTCGGGCAAGAGATCTTCAGCCGCGGCTGCGGACGGCGCGGCGGCGAGTGGCGCCACGCTCAACGCGAGCACGGAAAGCAACACCAGGCGCAGCCGCGCGCCGAAGGACGAACTCAAGCGCAACGGCTCAATGGACGGCCGCGACACCCGGCAGCGATCGTTCGGCCGGGCCGATGTAGCGGACGTCGGGTCGGATGAGGCGGTTTGCGGATGCCTGCTCGAGCACGTGCGCTGTCCAGCCGGCATGTCGCGCCAGCGCGAAAGTGGCCGGGAAAAGATCGGGCTGCAGGCCGACGCCCTGCAGCACTGCCGCGGCGTAGTACTCGACGTTGGTCTTGATCACGCGACCTGGCTTCATCTCCTCGAAAACGCGGAGCACCGTGTCCTCGACCGCCACCGCCATCTTCAGCCAATCGGCCATGCCGGACATTCCCTCCGCGACCTCGCGCAGCGCGGCCGCACGCGGGTCGTAGGCGCGGTAGACGCGATGGCCGAAGCCCATGATCAGCTCGCCACGGTTGATCCTCTCGCGCGCCCACGCGTCGGCACGCTCGGGCGAGCCGATCTCGAGCAGCTGGTTGACGACCTCAGCCGGTGCACCGCCGTGAAGCGGCCCCTTCAGCGCGCCGATCGCGCCGGCGACGGCCGAGGCAATGTCAGAACGCGTCGAGGCGATCACCCGTGCCGTAAACGTAGAAGCGTTGAAGCCGTGCTCGGCGCCGGTGATGAAGTACGCGTCGAGAGCGCGAGCAGAGGCGGGATCGGGCGTCTCGCCGGTCAGCTGGTAGAGAAAGCCGGCTGCCAGCTCGAGGCTCGGATCGGGATCGATCGGCTGCTTCCCTTCACGCAGCCGCGCGAAAGCGGCAAGGGCCGAGGGAGCGAGTGCGGTCAGCGCTCGGGCGTGCTCGACCGTCGGCGGCCAGCTCGGTCGATTGATCGCGCCCCAAACGGACGTCGCCGTGCGCAGCGCATCCATCGGCGCCGCGCTGGATGGCAATGCGGCGAGCGCGGTGAGGACCGCGTCGGGCAGCTTCCCGGTGGGCAGATGGGCCTCATCGGGCCACTCGGCCGTCCACAGAAGCTCGGCTACCTGGGCGTACGTTCCGGCGCGCACCAGCTCGGCGATCGGGTAGCCGCGGTACATCAGTCGACCGTTCGCGCCGTCAACCTTGGCGAGGGCCGTCTCTCCGGCCAGGACCCCCTCGAGCCCAGGCGAATACGGTCGATCGTCGGCCGGTTTCTCCATCGTGGAGAGTCTATCCGCCACTCAGGCCGACCGTCGCGCGCGACTCAAGCAGCCCGCCGCAGGCAAGCATCTCCTCGATGGCCCGGTCGCCGTCTCCCGGATTGAGCTCGACCGCGCGGATGGCGTTCTGGAGGACGGTGATCGGGTAGCCCTTGTCGCGCGCATCCTTGACGGTCGACTTGACGCAGTAGTCCGTCGCCAGCCCACAAATGACGAGTTGCGTGACGCCGGCTTCGGCCAGCATCTGGGCCAGGGTCGTCTCCATCAGCTCGCCAGTCGACGGGTGGCGCATGCTGAAGGCGGAGTAGCCGTCCTCGCCGTTGCTCCCCTTCCGGATCACCGGACCTACGGCCGACAGCGCAGGGTGCAACTTGGCGCCCCACGTGTCCATCACGCAGTGCACCGGCCAAATGCCTCCGTCCTTTTTGAAGTGGGGCGTGGATTCTGGGTGCCAGTCCTGGGTGTAGAAAACCGACGCGCCGGCCGCCCGGGCGCGATCGATTTCGGCATTTACCAACGGCACGATTTCATGGCCACCGCGGACATAGAGGCTGCCGCCAGGATCGGCGAAGTCATTCTGAACATCCACGACGAGCAGCGCCGTGGTCGGGTCATAGATAGGCATCGCCGTGATTCTATGTATCGCGCGCTCTATCCGTCCTTGGTCGGCCGTCTTACGATCAAGCTCGAAGAACCTTCGACAACGACGGAGGACCAGCTACGACCGCAAGCGGCCCACCCAAACCTGACGTCGAACGCGTGCCGGCGAGGCGAAATGCGACGTTCGTGGTCGGCGCTCTTGCGCTCGCGTTCGTTGGTCTCCTCGTCTGGAAGCCGTGGGATAGCCCCGGTCCCGAGCCGAGTGTGCTGGCTGTTGCCCCGTCCAGCACGCCGCGGCCAACCGACGGGTCCGAAGTTCCGCTTCCCGCGTCTCCAGGCACTCCGGCGACGATCCAACCCGGTGGAACGGCGAGCCCGCTTCCGACAAACGGACCGCCTGCCCTTCCCCCGCCTGACCTGGCGCCACTCGAGCCGGCCGGCGAGTTCGGCTTGGGCGACGTCGAAGCGAACGTGCACTGCCTGTATGGGCCTAAATCAGAAGGGCGGCGCTTCCTCCAGAGCCTCGAGATCCTGCCGCCGCTGGCCTACGTCACCAACCCGCGTGACGAAGTGAGCCATCTCGAGTCGATGGGCTGGCGCGCCGAGTTGCAGATGAACCGGCTCGACACGCTGTTCGACAGCGAATGGGAGACCGTTGCCCGATCACGCCGCCAGATCGCACGGGCGATCAACGACCAACCGGCCGACTTCAAGCCGCTCACCCTCGCGCTGAACGCTCAGCAGGCACAGCCGAGCGCGGTCTTCCGCGTGCTGGTGGTGGTGGAGTGGTACACGCGCAATGTCGAGCTCGCCGGCCGCGGCGAGCTGATCGCCACCCGATACGCACAGGGAGCGAGCCTCACCGACCTTCGACCCGAGGGCTGTCACGGCGTCAGGGTCGTCGCCTAGCCGCCTGCGGGTTCGCCACTGTCTCGGTTGACGCCTTAGCGAGACTCAGTATCATCTGCCATGATGAGACCGAGTATCAATGAGGCGCTGTCCGAATCGGGTCACCGCGTCACCGGCCCGCGCCAGGCGTTGGTCGAGCTGATCGCTGAGCAGCGCGGCCATTTCACGGCTGCGGGGCTGATGGCCGAGGCGCGCCGGGAGCAAATCAGAGTAGGTCGAGCGACGGTCTTTCGGACGCTCGACCTGCTGACGGAGATCGAGGCACTCGAGCGACTGGACCTGCCGTCGGGCGAGCATGCCTACGTCGCGTGCGAGCCCGAGCAGCACCACCATCACGTGATCTGCCGGAGCTGCGGCAAATCGGTCGACGTCGATGACAGCGGCCTGCAGTCGGTCGTCCGCGAGATCGCCGGTCGAAGCGGCTACAAGATCGACAGCCACCGGCTCGAGCTGTATGGGTTGTGCCCGGCGTGCCAGGCGGGCGTGGCGTGATCTGGCTTGCCGGCGCGCTGCCCTTCATCTCGACGCTACTGGGCGGGTGGGCCGCATTCCGGCTGCAGCACCGCCTGCATGTGGTCATGGCATTCGCCGCCGGGATCCTTGTCGCGACCGCGCTGGTCGACCTGTTGCCTGAAGCGATCGAGCTGATCGGCGGCGAGCGAGCCGCGTTGTTCGCCGGAGCGGCGGCGGTCGTCGGCTACCTCATCTACGCCGGCGTGGAGACGTTCATTCATCGTGGAAGCTACGAGCACAGCCACGAGCCCGGCGTCGACCCCGACGAGCCGCACGAGCACGCCGTGGTCGCGCCGCCTTCGAAGCTTGGTTGGCTCGCCCCTGCCGGCCTGATCGCACACAGCACGCTCGACGGCGTCGCCATCGGCCTTGGCTTCGAAGCCGGGCCGGAGGTCGGTCTGATCGTCACCATCGCCGTCCTCGTCCATGACTTCGCCGACGGCCTGAACATCGTCACCCTCGCTCTCGCCGTGGGTCGCGGGCGTGGCGCGGCCATCGCGCTGCTGGCGATCGACGCCGCGGCAACGATCGTCGGCATCGGCATCAGCCAGGTCATCGTCCTCGCGCCGGAGCAGCTCGGCATCCTGCTCGCCGCCTTCGGCGGCGCGTTCGTCGCGATCGGCGCCGGCCACCTGTTGCCCGAGGCTGAGCATCGCAAGGGAGCCAGCGCCTCGCCGCTGGTTGCGTTCACCGTCATCGGCGCGTTGACCGTTGTCGCCACGCGAATGATCATCGGCGGGTGAGCGAAGCCCAACAGGTCAACGAGGCGGCCCCCGTCATCAGCGTCGCCGGTCTGCGCAAGAGCTACGGCGACGTCCAGGCCGTCAACGGCATCGACTTCGAGGTGCGCCGCGGCGAGGTGTTCGGCCTGCTCGGGCCGAACGGCGCCGGCAAGACAACCACGATCGAGATCCTCGAGGGCCTCAACAAGGCCGACAGCGGCGAGATCGCCGTGCTCGGCATCGACCCGCAGCGCAACGCGTTCGAGCTGAAGGAACGCATCGGCGTCCAGCTCCAGACCGCTGCGCTCTATCCCAACCTGACCGTGGCCGAGCTGATCGACCTGTTCGGGAGCTTCTACGCAAAGGCACGGCCGACACCGGAGCTGATCAAGCGATTCGGCCTCGAGGAGCGCGAGATCGCGCTGACCAAGGAGCTCTCGGGCGGTCAGCGACAACGACTGTCGGTCGCCCTGGCAATGGTCAACGACCCCGAGCTGATGTTCCTCGACGAGCCGACCACCGGGCTCGATCCCCAGGCCCGACGGGCGCTGTGGGAGCAGATCGACGAGCTGCGCGGCGAGGGCCGCACGGTGGTGCTGACGACGCACTACATGGAAGAGGCCGAGCAGCTGTGCGATCGCGTCGCGGTCATGGATCACGGCCGGATCCTCGAGATCGGCACGGTCAACGAGCTCGTCACCCGCCATTTCCGCGAGCGCACGATCCGTTTCGCATCGCGGCCCGAGCTGACCGACGAACGCCTCACGCCGCTCGCAGCAGTCGGCCGGGTCGCCCGCGAGGTCGACGAGACCGTGCTCTACACGGCGGACGTGCCGGCCACGATCGGCGATCTGCTGCGCGTGTCGGATGGGCTCGGCATCGAAGGGCTGGACATCAGCGTCAGGCGACCAACGCTCGAGGACGTCTTCCTCGAGCTGACCGGCCGCGCGTTGCGCGACTGATCGATGGGACGTTTCACGCGCGGCCTCGTGCCGCTCACCGTCGCCAACATCAAGAGCTTCTATCGCGACCGCGCGTCGCTCTTCTGGACGCTCGCCTTCCCGGTCATCTTCGTGTTCCTGTTCGGGTCGCTCTTCTCGGGCAACGGCCCAACCACGTTCAACGTCGGTTGGGTCGACCAGGATGGCTCACCCGGATCGGCGCAGCTGCGCGAGAGCTTCAGCCAGGTGGAGCTGCTGGAGCTGACCGACGCGTCTGAGGAAGAGGCGCTCACCCAGATGCGGGCGGGCGATCTCGATGCCGTGGTCGTAGTGCCCGATGGCCTGGGAGGGGCGCTCCAACCGGGCGCGCCGCCGGCGCAGCCATTCCAGTTGATCGTCTACACCGACCCAAGCCAATCGACCTCGAGCGACACGGTCCAGCAGGTGGTGGCCCAGGTGGTCGGCGGCATCAACCAGGGGTTGAGCGGCGCCCCGCCAGCGCTCGCGGTGGAGCCGCGGCCGATCCAATCGAACGAGATCTCCGCCGCGGCCTATTTCGTGCCCAGCATCCTGGCCATGGCGCTGATGCAGCTCGGCATCTTCGCCTCAATCCCGCTCACCGCTCAGCGCGAGAAGCAGATCCTGAAGCGGATCAGCGCCACTCCCCTGTCGCGCTCCACGCTCGTTGCCAGCAACGTGTTGATGAGGCTGCTCATCGCCGTCGTCCAGACGGTGATCATCGTCGGCATCGGCATCGTCGCCTTCGACGTGACCATCGTCGGCCCGATGCTCGTCGTCGCCGCGTTCGTCGTGCTCGGCTCGATGACGTTCCTGGCGATCGGCTACGTGATCGCCTCGTACGCGCGGACCGAGGACACGGCCAACGCGCTGGCCAGCGTGGTCCAGTTCCCGCTGATGTTCCTGTCGGGCATCTTTTTCCCGATCGCGTTCATGCCCGACTGGCTCCAGCCGGTCGCGGCGGTGATGCCTCTCACCTACCTCGGCGACGCGCTGCGCCAGACGATGGTCGGCGGCGCGGCCTACGTCCCGCTGCCGGTCGACTTCCTGGTGCTCGCCGGCTGGCTGATCGTCTCGTTCCTGATCTCGGCGCGCTTCTTCCGCTGGCAATGAGCGAGCGACGGTTGGCGGATCGCTTCGGCGAAACGCCGACCCTGTCGCGCTCAGCCGGGCCGAAGGCCCTCGGCGGAGGGAGGCTTGACCAGGGGCCGGCTGCTGGTCGGCACGAGCGGATTTGCCTATCCGGCCTGGTCGCCGCGCTTCTATGCCCCCGGCACGAGGGCGGACGGGTTGCTGCGCGCCTACGCCGACCGACTGCCGGCGGTGGAGCTCAACAACACCTTCTACCAGCAGCCCAAGCCGGACAAGATCGCAGCCTGGCTGGCGGCCACGCCACCCGACTTCCGCTTCGTGGTCAAGGCCCAACGGGGCGGCAGCATGCGCGCCTTCGGCGAGGCAGCGGCACAGACGGTCGAGTGGCTGACGGCTCCGTATCGGCTGTTCGGGGAGCGGCTCGGTTCGGTCCTTTACCGGGTACCGGCCAACGTCCATCGCGACGAGGAGAAGCTGACCTCGTTGCTGGCCGCATGGCCGGCGGACATGCCGATCACGCTCGAGGCGCAGCACCCTTCATGGCAGGACGACGCGATCTTCGACCTGCTGCGCGCGAACGGTGCGGCCCTGTGCGCCACTGATCTCGATGACGGGGATGCGCCCGACCTGCGTCTGACCGGCCGATTCATCTATCTCCGCCTGCGACGCACGACCTACACGGAAGCCGACATGGCCGACTGGGCCGACCGACTGAGGGCGTTCGTTGACTCCGGCACCGACTGCTACGTCTTCTTTCGCCACGACGACGACGGACTCTCCGCGATCCGAGCCGAACAGCTGCTGCGACTCGTTTAGTCGTTCAGCGCGCGACGAGTCCGTTGGCGTTGTTGGGCAGGCCGCCCACGCCGGGCCGCGCGCGTAAGCGATCCGTTCGCGCCGATGGCGTAGACGAGGATGCGGTCGGTGCCCGCGGTGAGCACGTACAGGTAGTTGCTGTCCGACGACGTGTCCAGGTCAATCGGGAACGAGCCGGCGCCGGTGGCGGCGGTGACGCCGTTCGCGTTGAGGATGGAGAGCGAGCCATTGGCGCCGAGCGCAAAGCCGCTGATCGAGTGGTCGGGCGTGTTGGTCTCGTAGGCGTAGTCGCCGTTCGGTGTGATCGTCACCCAGCAGGCGGCAGTCTCGGTCGTCGGCACGGCGCCGCTGACGGCAACCGGCGCGCCGCTCGCATTGAAGCGGTACGACGAGACCGAGCTGGCGTCCTGGACGTGATTGCCGGCCTCCGACACGACAAGCGTGCCGTCGGGCGCGACGTCGAAGCCGAATGGCTCCGGCCCTTGCGACGCCGTTGACTGCGGCGCGTCGATCGCGCCCGTCGCCGTGACGCGGTAGCGGGTTATCCGGTCGGTGGCACGTTCGGTGACCAGGACGTGTCCGCCATCGCGCGTGAAACCGATCTGGACGGGCTTGACGTTGTTGCCGCTCAACGGTCGTGCCGCGCCTGCGATGGGAGTCAGCCGCCCGTTCGCATCGCGCCGAAACCCGCGCACACCGCCATTGCCGCCGGCATTCAGGACGTACACGAGCGTGCCGTCGACGGCGATGCTGATCGGCTTTGCGCCGCCCGACGACTCGACGTCCGTGCGCGTCAACGACGTGCCATTGCGGCGGAACACGGTGACGGTGTTGCTGCCCGCGTTTACCGCATACAGCCAGTCGCCGCCGATGGCGAGGCCGCCCTGGTTGTTCAGCTGACCGCCCCAGCCGCGCCCGCCGGTCGCCTTCGACCCGACGAACGTCAGACCGCCGTTCGCGGCCCGCGACCACGCCAGGATCTTGTTCTTCGCGGATGCATTGGACATCGTGAACACCGCACCACTCGCGGCTGCCGCGGACTGCGGCAGAGCGGCGCAAACCAAAGTCGTCACGAGCAATGCCGCCACGGCAGCGACAGAGAACCGTCTCACCATCTCATGACTCTACGGCGTGCGTGCCGGTTTGGATGACTCTGTGACTTCGTCCGAAGGAGTCTCGCGGCGCGAGCCCAGCACGTGCAGCAGCAGCAGCGCGCTCAGCGCGAACCAGCCGAGGCCGAGCAGAAAGCCGCCGAGGGCGTCCGTCGGCCAGTGCACGCCGAGGGCGACGCGGGCGTAGCCCATGACCACGCCGGTCGCGATGGACGCACCGATCGCGATCGGCAGTCGCCAGCGCGGAGGCGCGAACACGAAGCCGACAATCGTGACCAGGGCGACGGCTCGGACAACATGTCCGCTCGGGAAGGCGAAGCTGTCGAGGCCAAGGAACTGCTCGACGGCGGCCGTCTCGGGTCGCTCTCGCTCGACGAGCAGCTTGACGCCGAACGCGGCCAGGTCCGAGGCAAGGCTGAGCGCAATCACTACGGCGACAAGCGCGCCTCTCACGTAGCCGGTCCAGATCGCGACCACGGCGACGAGTGGTATCCAGATCAGCAGATTGCCGAGCGCGTTTATGGCGAGCACGACCGGGTCGAGCGGGCCGCCCGAGAGCGCGACTGCATCCATGAACGCGGGCTCCCACGGCGCCGGCGACGCGAACCGCGCCCAGACGGCGAGAAGCGCGAAGGCGGTCAGTGCCAGGAATGCCAAAACCGCCAGCTGCCGGCGATCGCGAGCCTGCCCGGCGGTCAGACGCCGATCGGGTGCCAGACGGTCTTCATCTCCAGGTAGGCCGCGATCCACTCCGGTCGCTGCGCGCGGCGGTCGTCGAGCCAGTCGAATCGATCATCCGTGTCACGCGGCGGGCGAGCCACGCGCTTGACGTTCTCCATCGCGGAGTCCTCGACCGCCGCGCGCATGTCGCGCGGCACGCCCCAGATGTCGAGCGCGTTGACCTCCATGTGCCCGGCAAGGATCGGCACGAGCTCGCGGCGCAGGCCGGTCAGGATGTTGATCACACCCGGCGGGACATCGGACGTGGCCAGCACCTCGCCCAGCGTCACCGCCGGCAGCGGCCGGGACTCGGACGCGAGCGCGACCACGGCATTGCCGCCGACAACGGCCGGCGCGACACGCGACACGAGGCCGAGCAGCGACGACGGTTCGGGCGCCACGACGCCGACCACGCCGGTCGCCTCGGGGAAGGTGAAGTTGAAGTACGAGGCGCCAACCGGGTTGACCGTGCCGAACAGCTGGCTGATCTTGTCCGCCCAGCCGGCGTACCAGACCCAGCGATCGATGGCCCGATCGACCTGCGCGGCGGCATCCTCGGGTGATCAGGCCCTCGGCGGCGGCCACCTCCTCAACGAACTGGACCCTGCGTCCCTCCATCAGCTCCGCCACGCGATAGAGGACCTGGCCCCGATTCATCGCCGTCTTGCCCGCCCAGCCGTTGGCGGCTCCGCGCGCGGTGCGGATGGCGTCGCGCAGGTCCTTCTTCGACGAGCGCACGGCATTGGCGAGCGGCTGTCCGTCGGGCGAGCGGACGACGTAGATGCGACCCGATTCCGAGCGCGGAAACTGGCCGCCGACGTAGAGCTTGTACGTCTTCCTGACCGGGATGCGCGGCGCCTCGGTCGCAGCGCTTGGCGCCACGGCGCGGGTGACCCGTCTAGTTGCCATATTGCTGGGTCTCCGGTCGCTCGAAGAGCAGTGTGTACGCGGGGCCAGAGTCGGCCGCAGGACGGTGCTCGACGCCGGCCGGCACGACGAACAGGTCACCCTGCTCCAGGGTCACCGCCTGTGCGCCGTCCATCTCGACGCGGAACGTGCCACTCCAGCACAGGAACAGCTCGTCCTCGTCGTGGTGATGCCACGGAAACTCGCCGTCGAGCCGCGCCAGCCGGATGACCGCGCCATTGACCTCGACCAGGTCCTGCGGCTGCCACGGCTCGTCGAGCGCGGCGGCACGCCCGGGAATTGAAACCGCCTCGCCAGCCGCCATCAGTGGCTCCCGTCGAGATCGAGATACGACAGCAGGCCGTGCAGGCCGCCCTCGCGACCAAAGCCCGATTCCTTGTAGCCGCCGAAGGGCGAGGTCGGGTCGAATCGGTTGAACGTGTTCGCCCACACGATGCCGGCGCGCAGCTTGGAGACCATCGACAGGATCCGGCTGCCCTTCTCCGTCCACACTCCGGCCGACAGGCCGTAGGCGTGTTGTTGGCCTTCTCGATCGCCTCGGCCGGCGTGCGGAAGGTGAGCACCGACAGCACCGGGCCGAAGATCTCCTCCTGCGCGATGCGGCTCGACTGGCTGACGTTGGTGAACAGCGTGGGCCGCACGAAGTAGCCGCGCGCTGGCAGGTCGCACGCCGGCTGGTACATGTCCGCTCCTTCGGACTGACCGACCTCGAGCAGCTCCTCGATCTTGGCCAGCTGGGCGGCGTTGTTGATCGCCCCGACGTCGGTGTTCTTGTCGAGTGGGTCGCCCACGCGCAGCGTCGAGAGTCGGTCCTTGAGGCGCTCGATGAACGGCTCGGCGATCGACTCCTGGACGAACAGGCGACTGCCGGCGCAGCACACCTCGCCCTGGTTGAAGTAGATGCCGTTGATCACGCCCTCGATGGCCTGGTCGATCGGCGCGTCGTCGAGGATGATGTTCGCCGCCTTGCCGCCGAGCTCAAGGGTGATCGCCTTGTCGGTGCCGGCGATGGCGCGACCGATCTGCTTGCCGACAGCGGTCGAGCCGGTGAAGGCGACCTTGTCGACGTCGGGATGGCTGACCAGCGCGAGGCCGATCTCGCCCGGGCCGGTGATGATGTTGACCACCCCCGGCGGCAGCTCGGCCTGGCGCACCACGTCGGCGAAGAAGAGCGCGCTGAGCGGCGTCGAGCTGGCCGGCTTGAGCACGACCGTGTTGCCCGCCGCGAGCGCCGGCGCGATCTTCCAGGCCAGCATCAGCAGCGGGAAGTTCCATGGAATGACCTGCGCTGCGACGCCCAGCGGGCGCGGGCTGCGACCGGGGAAGGCGTACTCGAGCTTGTCCGCCCAGCCGGCGTAGTACCAGAAGTGCGAGGCGGCGAGCGGAACGTCGACGTCGCGTGACTCCTTGATCGGCTTGCCGCCATCGAGCGACTCGAGCACCGCGAACTCGCGGCTTCGCTCCTGCAGGATGCGCGCGATGCGGAACAGGTACTTCGCTCTCTCGCGCCCCGGCAGCTCGCCCCATTCACGCTTGTAAGCGCGTCGCGCGACGGTGACTGCCTGGTTGACGTCCTCAACCGTCGCTCGGGCGATCTCCGCCAGCGGCTCCTCTGTTGCCGGGTCCGTCGTGGTGAACCACTGGCCGCCGCGCGGCGCGACCTCCTTGCCGCCGATGAACAGGCCATAGCGCGACTTGAGCTGGACGACGTCGCGCGCTTCCGGCGCGGGCGCGTACTCCCACGGAACGGGCTGGCCGTCGCCCATGCCCCAGGTCGCCGGCGAGTCCGTGCCGCGACCCACGTCTGCCGAGCGGCGACGGGTAACAAGCGCCCGGCTCGTTGCGGTCTTTCCGCGAGAGCCACGTCGAGAATCTGTCACGGCCCGACTTTACACCGCGCATCGCGGTTCCGGTAGCGAGATCAGGTGACTACTTGCTCACCTAACGTCCCATCAGATCGCGATCGGTGCGATTGCCGCTACGCTCCGTCATGTGAAAAGGCAGGCTGAGACTCCAGAGATGCTCGATGGACCGCTTGAGCCCGACCTGTTGGCGGGCAACCTGCGCGATCTCGCGCGCGTGAACCGCTGGTTGGGAGGGAGTGCCCTCTCGTGGTCGGCGCTCTCCTCGTTGCTCCAACACGACCGACAGACAACCCTGCTCGACGTGGGAACGGGATCGGCCGACGTGCCGCGCTACCTATTGGATTGGGCGCGCGCGAATCATCGCCGGCTCGCGGTGAAGGCAACCGATATCAGGCCCGAAATCGTTCGCGTCGCCGAGGCCCAAAGCGGAGAAACGCCTGGCCTCGAAGTAGCTCTTGCGAGCACGGACCGAATCGACGAGGAGGACCGATCGTGGGACGTGGTCCACTCCTCGCTCGTGCTGCACCACCTGGACGAGGCGGCTGCTGTCAGGATGCTCACCGAGATGGCGCGCGTGGCACGCACGGCGGTCATCGTCAACGATCTCGAGCGCAGTCGCACGTGGTGGCTGGGAGCGTGGCTGCTGACGCGGGTTGCCACTCGAAATCGCTACACGAAGCACGACGCGCCGCTCTCAGTCCAACGCGCCTACCGGGTGACCGAGCTGCGTGCCATGGCCGAGGCAGCCGGCCTGCGCATGACTGCAAAGCACAAGTCCTTTCCGGGTTACCGATACGCGCTCGTATTCGGCAAACCGGGCCAGACGGGTGGCTGACGCCGCCGACGTTGCCATCGTCGGCGGTGGCCCAGCTGGCTCGGCGCTCGCGATCCGTCTGGCCCGGATGGGTATTCGCACGCTGCTGTTCGAGCGCCAGCGGGAACCTGAGTGGCGGGCGTGTGGCGTCTTCTCGTCGCCACTGACGCGCGATCGACTGATGGATCTGGGACTCGCGCAGAATGATGTGGCGGCGCTCGCTCGGCCAATCTCGGCCCTCAGCCTCCAGACGATCGGTGGCGCCACATGTCGCATCGAGTACGCGCACGGACACGCAAACGGCTTCGACCGCGTGCGGCTCGATGCCGCACTGCTCGATCTTGCCCGCGCCGCAGGCGCAGAGGTACGCACGGCGACCGTCGTACGTTCGATCGAGCTGCCCGCAAAACCTGGCGATTACGCGTGGCTCGAGGTGTCGCCGACCGTCGTCGCCCACCGTGGCGACCGGCGCACCATCAAGGCGCGCGTGGTCGTTGGTGCCGATGGCTCCGCTTCGATCGTGGCCGGCAGCGCGGGCGCACTCGGCCGCCGAACTCACCTGCGGAAGATCGGCCTGACGTATCAACAGGGGGACCCGGCGGCCGCGCCTGCCGGCCAAGCCGATGGCAGGGCGATTCGTGTTCGGGCGCGGCTGGTACGCCGGCGTCGCGCCCGTGCCGGACGCGCGCGTCAACGTCGGCATCGTGCTGCCCATGGGCTGGATATCGCCGGCGCCGAGCGTCATCGCCGAACGGCTGATAGGCCGATTTCCCGGGCCGCCCGACCCTTGGATGAGCGCTTCGATCACCGACGACTACCGTGCTGCGGGAACGCTCGAGCATCGCCCCGACCGAGTTTCCGGCAACGGCTTCCTGCTGGTCGGCGACGCGGCCGGTTTCATCGACCCACTCAGCGGCGAGGGCCTCCATCGCGCGCTCGTCTCGAGCGAAATGGCGGCGGACGCGATCAGTCGAGAGCTGTCGGGCGACCGACGAGCGATGGAGGACTACGATCGCCACCTGCGTTCCAGATTCCTGACCAAGGATGTCGTGTCTTGGGTGCTTCAGGTGTTCATCGCCCAGCCGAGCCTGCTCGACTACGCCCTGCGCCGGCTGTCGCGCCGGGCGCGCGAGAGGAGGACGCTGACATTGGTGTTGACCGACCAGGTGCGGGCATCGCGAGCGCTCGACCCCCGGTTTCTGCTCAAGCTTCTCGCACCGTGAACCTCACCCGCGTGGCCGCGTATGGGCTGGTGCGTGACCTCGAGCGACGCATCCTGCTCGTGCGCATCGCGCCCGGCTATCCGGGCGAGGGCCAGTGGACGCTGCCCGGCGGTGGCGTGAACTTCGCTGAGGATCCGGCGGCAACGGTCATTCGCGAGCTGGCCGAGGAGACGGGCCTGGAGGGCAAGGTCGAAGGCCTCGCATTCGTGCACTCGGGGTCTGGCCCGCGCGATGACGGAAGCGCCTGGCACGCGATCAGGATCGTCTACGACGTCGCGATCATCGGCGGGGAGCTGCGCGACGAGGTCGACGAATCGACCGACCAGGCGGCATGGTTCACGCTCGCCGACGCGCGTGGCCTGCAGCTGGTCGACCTGGTGCAGGCGGCCCTCGAACACGGCACACGACCAAGTGAAGACTGAGATCTCGATCGAGGTCGCCGCACCGCCCCGTGCCGTGTTCGATCTGGCGCACAAGATCGAGCGCTGGCCAGAGTTACTTCCCCACTATCGTTATGTGACCGTTCGGTCACTGGCGGATGGCCGGCTGCTGGCGCGCATGTCCGCGCGCAGGCCCGTCGGACCGGTCGGCATTCCCGTCGCGTGGCGCAGCGAGTACCGCTCGGACGATGCGGATCCCGGCGAGCTGCGCCTCCATTTTCTGCACCGTGCCGGAATTACCCGCGGCATGCGCGTCACGTGGCGCATCCGTCCTGCGCGTGGCGGAAGTCGGGTGACGATCGAGCACGACTTCAAGCGCCACGTGCCACTGTTCGGACCTGATTTCGTGCCGCTGGTCGTCGACCGCTTGTTCGTCCGCCCGATCGCCGGCCGGACGCTGGCGACGTTCAAGCAGCTAGCCGAGGCACGTCAATGAGAGAGCGCGACAGAGAGGTGTGGGTGACCGGCCTGGGCATGGTCACTCCGATCGGCACCGGCCTCGACGCGTTCTGGGCCGGCCTCCAGGCCGGCAAGTCGGCGGTGAAGCGAATCGATCGGTTCGACCCGTCCGCTTTTCGATCCCAGGTCGCTGCCCAGATCGACGACTTCGAGCCGACCGACCACATGGATCCCAAGGCGGCCCGCCAGACCGACCGCTTCAGCCAATTCGCGCTCGCCGCCGGTCGGCTGGCTCTCGCCGACGCGCAGCTGGAAATCGGCTCGCGCAAGTCGCCGCGCGGCGACCGGTTCGCGGTCTACGTCGGTTCGGCGCTGGGTGGCATCGCCTACGCCGAGGAGCAGCACGTCCGCTACATGGAGCGAGGCATCCGGACGGTCGCGCCCAACCTGGCGCTGGCCGTGTTCGGCGGCGCAGCGCCGGCGAACGTAGGCATCGCCCTGGGCCTTCACGGCCCGATCCTCTCGACCGCCAACTCGTGCGCCGCCGGAGCGGTGGCCATCGGCGAGGCGCTGCGCCTGCTTCGCTCCGGCGCCGCTGACGCTGCGCTGGCCGGTGGCGTCGAAGTGCCGCTCAGCCCGCTCGCGTTCGGCGCATTCGACATCATCCGGGCACTCGGCGCCGGGCACAACGACCAGCCGCAGGATGCCGCGCGACCCTTCGATGCCGGTCGGGACGGTTTCGTTCTGGGCGAGGGCGCCGCGCTGCTCGTGCTCGAGGCCCGCGAGGTGGCCGAGAAGCGCGGCGCGACCCCGTACGCCGAGCTGCGTGGCTACGCCGCCACGAGCGATGCATTCCACATGGTCCAGCCGCGACCAGACGGCGTCCAGGCGGCACGCGCCGCGCGTCTCGCGCTTGCCGACGGCCGCATGAAGGCGGCCGATGTCGACTATGTCAATGCTCATGCCTCGTCCACACCGCTCGGTGACTCGGTCGAGGCGCGCGCCCTCGCGCGGGCGCTCGGCGCGCGTGCCAAGGAGGTGCCGGTGAGCGGCACCAAGGCGTACTACGGCCACCCGCTCGGAGCATCGGGTGCGATCGAGGCGAGCATCTGCGCGCTGGCGATCGCACGCGGCTGGGCGCCCGGGACCGTCAACCTGACCGACGTAGATCCCGAGGTAATCCAATACCTGCCCGGCGTGCTTGCCAAGCCGCTCGAGGGCAAAATATCCGGCGTGCTATCGACCTCGTTCGGCTTCGGCGGCCTCAACGCCGCGCTCGCCTTCCACGCTCCCAGGTGAACGACCGCCTCCCCTTTCTCGGCGAGCGCGTCCTGTTGCGCGACGTGACGCTCGATGACGCCGACCTGCTCGATGAATGGAATCGGGACATGGAGGTCGGCGGCTTCAACGACTTTGGCCCGCGTGAGCCGATCCCGCGAGAGCCGCTCGCCGAGGGACCGCTGCGCAACGATCGAAACGGAAGTCTGATCGTCGCGCTGCTCGAGAGCGGCGAGCCGATCGGCACAGTCGGATGGCGTCGCGTGCTGGTCTACGGCCCGAGCCCGTTCTCGGACGCGTGGCAGATCGGTATCGAGCTGCTGGCCCACGCTCGAGGCAGGGGCCTGGGCACCGAGGCGCAGCGGCTTCTGGCCGACTACCTGTTCGCGGCTACCGACCTCAATCGGGTCGAGGCGTCGACCGACATCGACAACGTCGCCGAGCAGCGCTCACTCGAGAAGGCGGGCTACATGCGCGAGGGCGTGGTGCGCGGCAGCCAGTTCCGCGGCGGCGCCTATCACGACCTCGTCTACTACTCGCGCCTGCGCTCCGACTGAACGGCCCTCGAGCGTCCGGCTGTCAATCCGGCTGCAGCACCAGGAACGCGTCGACGTTCAACATGGGCGTCTCCGGCGACCCGGCGTTCGCGACCCTGATAGTCCCCGGACCGGACGCTTCCGCCAGCGGCGACACGAACAGGATTCGGCGCACGTCGGCAATTGACGCGGTCGTTGAGATGGTGACCGGCGGTTGGCCGTCCAGGCTTACGTGGGCTGGCCCCTTGGCGGGTCCCACCTGGCCGATCAGTGCGACCTGCACGCCCTGGTACGCAAGCTCCATCCAGGCAGTCGTCGCGACGCTCCGCCGAACTGCGCCTCCGATCGCCTTCGACGATGCCTTCCGCTTCCAGCCGCCGCCACGATCGACCGCGGCGTTGCCATCGTCGTAGAGCGTCAGCCGCAGCCGGTCACTCACCACCCACGGACCGACGTTGCCCCATGCGTCGGTTGCGCGGACGCGCACGTTGAACGAACTGCCGTACGGAACGACGATGCTCGCCGCGGACGCCGAGGACGAGCCGAGAGGCACGCTGGCCCAGGCTCCGTTACCGACCTGCAACTCGACGTCCGTGTCGGTCACCTCCGCTTGATCCGTGGCCGTCCACGCAACTCCGAGGGCCGCCGCCTGCTTGCCGACCTTCCCCGACCCGGCAATCGACAGCTCGGGTGTGCTGACTTCGGGTGGCTGGCCGTCGTCGACCTCAGCCGGCCCGTCGCTGATCACCTGGAGCGCGTTCACGACCGGGCGCAGGAGATCGGGCGGCGTCTGGAGTCCGGTAACGAGCGAGACGTCGCTCTGTCCGGGATGACGCACAGCCATTTGGGTCGAGTTCCCGCCGTCCAGGTTGAGTGCGTCTACGGCTCCCAGCGACAGCATCAGCGAGGCCATCTCAGGCAACGTCAGGCCAGCCGAAATCCACGCTGCCGTCGTCGGCGGCGACCAGGACGACGCTGCCGTCGGCGCGGATACCGACTGCCGACCTCGCGTTATAGCCACCCCAGCTGGTCGTCGCGGCCTGGCCGTCGGCCACGAGCGGGTCGCGACCGCCGACCGAGTTGACGATGTTTGACCAGGCCGGGTCGATCGACAGGTCGAGCGAAATCTCATCGCCCATGGCCAGCGCCGCGAACGGCGCAGCGGCGCCGCTGGCGACGGACAGGACCACCTGCCCTGGGCCGATAGGCGTGTCCCCGCTATCTGGGTTGATAGCAACGATCGTGCCGCCGTGCGAGCCCGACGTCGTGAGCGGCAGGCTGAATCCCTCGATGACGTACTCGACGCCCAGTGCGTCTGTCCATGTCCGTGTGTCGTAGCGTGGCGTGTAAAGGACAACGTCGTTCTCGTTCCGGCGCTGGTTCACTCGATGCAGCGGTTGCTCGGCGCCGCCGGGCAGCGTCAGGCTCATGTCGAGGGTCGGGCTGCCGATGATCGGCACACCGTTGGCATCGACCCCGAACGCCAGCAGGCTGGACCCGGCGGCCGGCACGCGGCTGTTGATCAGCTCGCCATCGCTGACGTTGAGCCCCTGGCCGGTGCCACCGATCGGCGTGCCGTCGGGTGCTTTCAGGTACGAGAACGCGCTGCCGTTGATCGTCGCCACGACGTGGCGCTCGTCCGCAACGAAGTCGGCCGCCTGCTCGGTGATCACCTTGGCGTTCGTCGCAATTCCATTTGCCTGAGAGAGGCGCACGTTGAGCCCAGCGCGTGCCATGTCGACCGACACGACATTGATGTAGTGGGAGTTCTCGTGTGCAACCAGCGTCCCGTGCTCATGCCGGACGCCCGGCGCGATGCTCGCGCTGGCGTTGGGCTGATAGGGCGTGCTGATGGCGCCATGAGTCGTCGCCGGAACTCGGACCACCATGACGACCCACACCAACCCGAGCGTGATCGAAAGCCGCTTCAAAATTCTGCTCCCCTCCCCCGCGCAGCCTAGCGGCAGGTCAGTCGATCGTGAAGTAGTCAGCCCCCTGGTAGCGCCCGGTGCGCTCCTTGCGGACCTGCATCAGCAGGTCGTTGAGCAGCGTGCTGGCGCCGAACCGGAAGAGGTCGGGCGTCATCCAGCGTGGGCCCAGCGTCTCGTACAGAACGACCAGGTACTGGATCGCTTCCTTGGCCGTCTTGATGCCGCCCGCAGGCTTGATGCCGACGATCTGCCCGGTTCGGCGCTGGAAGTCGCGCACGGCCTCCATCATCACCAGGGTCACCGGCAGCGTCGCCGCCGGCTGGACCTTGCCCGTCGACGTCTTGATGAAATCCGCGCCGGCGGCCATGGCGAGGATGCTCGCCCGGCGCACGTTGTCGTACGTCTCGAGCTCGCCCGTCTCGAGGATGACCTTGAGGTGGGCTGGTCCGCACGCTTCCTTGACGGCGACGATCTCGTCGAACACCTGGCGGTAATCGCCCTGCAGGAACGCGCCACGGTCGATGACCATGTCGATCTCGTCGGCGCCGGCCGCGACCGCCTGACGCGTCTCGAGCAGCTTGACGTCGGAATACGTCTGGCCCGATGGGAAACCGGTCGATACGCTCGCGACCTTGACGCCGGATCCGGCGAGGGCGCGCTTGGCGACCGGGATCAGCGCCGGATAGATGCAGATCGCGGCAACGCTCGGGACGGTGGGGTCGCTCGGGTCGGGTCGCAGTCCCTTGGCGCACAGCGCCCGAACCTTGCCCTCGGTGTCCTTGCCCTCGAGCGTCGTCAGGTCGACCATCCGGATCGCCAGGTCGAGCGCCCATACCTTCGATTCGCGCTTGATCGAGCGGCGCTTGCAGGCTTTCGACGCGCTCCTCGATGCCCACCTGATCGACACCTCCGGCACGCTCGACGAGCGACTCGATCAGGTCGCCGCGGCCGGCCCATGAGCGCACCAGGGCGTTGGCGCGGCGTTCGGCCGATCGGTCGGCGGGTGCTTCGAGGACCTTGCTCACCTATCGATCTTACAACCCGCGATGCGGTGCGCAACCCCGGCTTGACTTCGACTCAGGTGATATGTGACCCTGTGGTCACGTCATGATCAACGACGACCCGCGACTGGACGAGGTCCTGCGCGCCCTCTCCGACCCTACGCGGCGCCGGTTGTACGTCGATATCGCCGCGCAACCGGGCCTCACCACGACCGAGCTGGCCGATCGGACCCCGGGCATGACGCGCTGGGGAGTGATGAAGCACCTGTCCGTGCTGCGCGACGCCGGCCTGATCCAGACGCTGCCCGCCGGCCGTCGGCGCCGCCACTACAGCGAGACCGGGGCGCTCGGCCCGCTCCGCGCCTGGCTCGCGTTCGCCGACCGTCAGCTGGCGGGCTGAGCGAAGTGCTCGCTCAGCCGCTCCGGCCACTCGTCGCCAAAGCGCCACTCGGCAATGATCGCGCCGTCGCGCAGACTCGCAGTCGAGACAAGCGCCTCGTCGATTCCGAAGTGGTCGAGCAACACTTCGACGATCGCGGCACCGGCAGCGAGTTGGCGGGCGCGCCGCGGCTTGACCCCGAAATGCTCGGTGATGGCGGTCGAGTCGAGCTCGTGCAACAGACGCCGATCGTCGGCCAGGCCGGCGCGCGACAACCTGCCCAGCCGGGCCAGGTTGGTCGCCGTTCCGCCGACGAGCACGGCCTGGAGCCTGCCCTTGCTTCCGTTGCTGGGGAGAACCGGCAGCAGGGCACGGATCTCGGCCACAGCGTCGTGAAGCTGGTCGAGCTCCTCTTCGGTGGGCGGGTCGTTGTGGACCAGGGAGTTCGTCAGGCGGGCCGAACCGATCGGTAGCGCCGCCACCTCGAGCGGCGCGCCGGGCCGGTAGATGCCAACCTCAGTCGACCCGCCGCCGATGTCGACGACGATCATCGGGAAGCCGGGAGCGCGTCCGCCGGTTACGCCCAGCACGGTCAGCTCGGCCTCCTGGTCGACGCTGATGACATGCAGCTCGTGACCGGTCGTGTCGAGCACGGCAGCCGCGACCGTGTCTGCGTTCTGCGCACGACGCAGTGGTTCAGTGCCGATCAGCGCCAGACGCTGGGCGCCGGCCTCATTGGACAGCGCCCCGTACTCAGTGAGCGCATCGATGATCAGATCGCGCGAGTCCCTGGGGATGCCGCCATGGGCATCGACCACGTCGCCCAGGCCGAGCAGCTCGCTTCGGTCGAGCAGCACGCTCAGTCCGTGGCGACTGGCGGCCGGTGATCGGTCGAGGCGCGCCACGAGCAGGTGAATGCTGTTGCTGCCGATATCGATCGCCGCGCCGATCCGGGTGGTTCGCGTCCTGGGCACTGCCGTTCAGTTTGCCGTGCCGGAGCGAAATTCGGTAACGTTCACGACGTGATCCGCTTCTTGCGGGCGCGCCGAGGGCCGATGGTTGCCCTTCTCGTGCTCGCGTCCCTGCTCGCCGGCAGCATTGCGCCCGTGTCCGCCGCCGAGTGGAATGGCCGATTCAGCATCTGGCGCAACAGCGCCTTTGCGTCCCAGTACTGGGATTACTCGTGCGTTGGCGCGACGATCCAGATCATGCTCAACCTGGTCCACGGCCGCTCGGATGAGTCACGCAATCGACAGTCCGAGTATCTCGACTTTGCGCAGTCCGAGAGTCGCTACGAGGTGACCGACCAGGGCGCCGATCCGGAGGGCTGGGCCCAGGCGATGGTCCGCTACGGCGGCGGCGATGACTACGGTTGGGCGACAGCAGCCACCGCGCAGGAGGCGCTCAAGGTCGCCGCGAGCCAGATGCGCGAGACGGAAAAGCCGGTCGGGCTGCTCGTCCACCTTGGTCGCCATGCGTGGGTCATGACCGGCTTCGAGTCGACCGCCGATCCGGCACTGACCGACGATTTCGAGGTCACCGCAGCGGAGGTGGTTGGACCACTCTGGCCGAACGGCACGCTCAACGGGGCGAGTTTCGATCCTGCGCCGCGAACCTGGATGGACGTTCGAACCCTGTCGCGTAAGTTCGACACGTACGCCGAGCCGGGCCAGGAGGTCTGGCAGGGCCGTTACGTGACGATCATTCCCAAGGCGAGCGAGGCGAACCAGGGCACAAACGGCCCGGGCGGCCCGGCAACCGGCGATGCGCCCGATCTCAATTCGGCCTTCGGCTGGGCGTGGGTCTTCCGCAGCCTGGCCGCTCAGGGAGCAGTGCGCGACCTGATCTGGCTTCGCTGACGGCTCGGTCCTGTCGATGAGCTCCTTCGTCACCGGCTCCGAATATCTCGCGCCCGTCCGCGTCCACGCCGACCGGCCGAATGCCACGCTCGAGCTGGAGTGGCCCGACGGGCACCTGACCCGCTACGACTTCGTGACGCTGCGCTGGCTGTGCCCGTGCGCGTTCTGCCGCGGCGAGGCGGGCATTCCAGGCTGGCTCGATTCGAACCCCACTCTCTCCGAAGCCCAGACCCAGCTGACCGATCTCCAGCTGGTGGGCAACTACGCCATCCAGCCAACCTGGGCCGACGGCCACCACACGGGCTTCTACACGTTCCGACGATTGCGCGAGGAATGCCCGTGCCCTGCTGACACCGAGCAACGGGCCAGGGAACACGCCGCGCACGGCGAGCACGGCGGACCGACGAGACTGGGCTAGCAGGCCGTTTGGACCGGCTCGCCTAGCGCGTCAGCGAGACGCCATCGAGCCACACCCGGCCGGTGTTGGCGCCGACATTGAAGTTGAGCAGCGCGCGTGGATCTGACGTGGTCGGCGTAAACGTGACCCGGTACTCCCGTTGGTAGACTGGGCGATCCCATGACCGCCGTCCGTCCGCCGGGTGATCAGCTGATCTCGCCGCGATCCACCTCTCCGCGCCAACCGGGTGCCGCCCGAGCGCGCCGCGCGGCAGCCGCTGCGCAGATCCCGTACATCAACCGCGAGCTGTCGTGGCTCGAGTTCAACGACCGGGTGATGTTCGAGGCCGTCGACGAGCGCAACCCGCTGCTCGAGCGCGCTCCGTTTCCTGGCCATCTTCGCCAGCAACCTCGACGAGTTCTTCCAGGTTCGCGTCGCCGGCCTGAAGCAACAGGTCGAGGCAGGCCGGTCGAGCCCGACGCCCGATGGATTGAGCGCCGCGCAGGCACTCGACGCGATCCGGACGCGGCTGCTGCCGATGGTCGCGCGACATTCGGAGACCTTTGCCGCGGTCCGGAACGAGCTGGCCGAGGAGGAGATTCGAATCGTCGGCTACGACGAGCGGCCGGAGCGCCACCTCGAGCTGCGGGAACGCTTCTTCGACGAGATCTTCCCCGTGCTGACGCCGCTCGCGGTCGATCCCGGCCACCCGTTCCCATACATCAGCGACCTGTCGCTATCGCTCGCGGTGACCGTCCGCGACCCGGACAGCGGAGAGCGACTCTTCGCGCGGATCAAGGTGCCGCCGATCCTGCCGCGGCTGATGGAGGTTGGCGTCAACACCTATGTCCTGCTCGAGCAGGTCATTGCCGCCAACCTCGATGCGCTCTTCCCGGGCATGGAGATCCTCGAGCACCACCTGTTCCGAGTGACGCGCAACGCGGACCTGTCGATCGAGGAGGAAGAGGCGCCCGACCTGCTCGAGGCGATCGAGGAGGAGCTGCGCAAGCGCCGTTTCGGCAAGGTCGTCCGGCTCGAGATCGAACGGACCATGCCCCATCTGACGCGCCAGCTGCTGATGCGCGGACTGGCCATCGAGCCGGCCGACGTGTACGAGATCTCGGGCGTGCTCGACCTGACGGCGCTGAACGCTATCGCCGACCTCGACATTCCCAGCCTTCACGTTCCACCGTGGCAGCCAGTCATCCCGGCGCCATTCCAGACGGCCGATCCCGACGAGGAGCCCGATGTCTTCGCGGTCATCCGCCAGGGCGACGTCCTCCTTCACCACCCTTACGAATCTTTCGCGGCCACGGTCCAGCACTTCATCGAGCAGGCGGCCGAGGATCCCGATGTCCTGACCATCAAGCAGACGCTCTACCGCACGAGCGGTGACTCGCCGATCGTCAAGGCGCTCATCCAGGCCGCCGAGCTGGGCAAGCAGGTGGTCGTGCTGGTCGAGCTGAAGGCTCGTTTCGACGAGCAGGCGAACATCGTCTGGGCCCGCGCGCTGGAGCGTGCCGGAGCTCACGTCGCCTACGGCCTGGTCGGCCTGAAGACGCACTCCAAGCTCGCCCTGGTCGTCCGCCGCGAGGGCCGGGGGCTGCGCCGGTACGTCCACATCGGCACCGGCAACTACAACCCCAAGACCGCGCGCATCTATGTCGACCTGGGACTGCTGACTGCCGACCCGGACCTCGGCGCGGACGTGACTGAGCTGTTCAACCTGCTCACCGGGCACTCTCGCCAGACGCGCTACCGGAAGCTGCTCGTGGCGCCGACGACGTTGCGTCCGGGCATCGTCGAGTTGATCGACGGCGAGGCGGAGCGCCATGCGGAGCACGGCGACGGGCGCATCGTGATCAAGTGCAACTCGGTCGTCGACCCGGCGATCATTGCCGCGCTCTATCGGGCCAGCGCGCGCGGAGTGCAGATCGACGTCATCGTCCGTGGGATGTGCTCGGTCAGACCGGGTGTCGACGGTTTCAGCGAGTCGATCCGGGTGCGCTCGGTCGTCGGCAGGTATCTCGAGCACTCGCGCATCTATATCTTCGGCAGCGGCGAGCGCGAGCAGTTCTACATCGGCTCAGCCGACATCATGGAGCGCAACCTCGATCGCCGGGTAGAGGCTCTGGCGCCGGTCAACGATCCGGCAAGCCAGGCACGTCTGCGCGCGATCGTCGATGCGATGCTCGCCGATGACCGGCGCGCGTGGAAGCTCGACTCGGAGGATCGATGGCGCCGGGTCGAGGAGATCGTCGACCAGCCGTCCGGGCTTGATACCTTCGAGATCATGATGATGTCCGCGCAGGCTGCCGCCGCCGCAACTTCATGACGTCGGGACGCCGAGCGGCCGCTCGGCCATCAACCGGTGAACGCGAGCTCGAGCTCAAGTACGCCGTGGCCGATGTCGATTCGGTGCGCGAGCTTGTCTCGAGCGCCGAGATCGCGGGCTTCGAGGCCGGGCCATGGCGCTCATTCGACATCGTCGACCAGTACCTCGACACGCACAGCGGCGCGCTCGCCCGGGCGGGCTACGGCGCCCGACTGCGCCACGTCGATCACCGCACGCTGGTCACGATCAAGGGCGCGCGCCGCTCGACCGGGCAGCAACCGCTCGACGGGCAACGGCAGCCGGCCGAGCGCGATGCACGATCGACTGGAGCTGGAGGCTCGCGCCAATCGACGGCTGCTGCCGGAGCGCTGGCCGACGAGCGCGGCACGGTCGCTGATCGAGGCAACGGCCGGCGACGAGCGTCTGTTCACGCTCTTCTTCATCGACCAGCGGCGCGAGGAGCGCGAGCTGGTCGCGGACGGTGCGGTCGTTGCCAAGCTGTCGCTCGACACGGCCAGCGTGCGCCGCTTCGGCCGCACCCTCGGCAGCTTCGTCATCCTCGAGGTCGAGGCGAGCGCGCCCGACGCCGCCGAAACGCGACGCGTCCTCGAGGCCATAGCCGCGCTTCCTCGCTGAGTCGCCCGAGCTGCGCGCCGAGGAGCGCTCCAAGGAGCAGCTTGCCCAGGCGATGGTCGACCAGGCGAGCGAGCTCGCGCGCGCGGTGCGGCCGCCACGCCAGCCGGGAGTCAAGGCGGACGAGCCACTCGCCGAGGCCGGCCGCAAGGTGCTGCGCATGCACCTGTTGCGGATGCTCGTCGCCGAGCCTGGGGTGCGCGCCGGCGAAGACATCGAGACAGTTCACAAGATGCGTGTCGCAACGCGCCGCATGCGCGCCGCGTGGCGTGTCTTCGACGGCGCTTACCGACCCAAGTTCCAGAAGCGCTACGTGGCCGAGCTGCGTGGCGTCGCCGGCGCGCTCGGGGCGGTGCGCGACATCGACGTCCAGCTCGAGCGGCTCGACGACTACGTCAAGGAGCTCCCCGGCGACCAGGGCGCGTCGCTGCAGCCACTCCGCGATGAGCTGAACCGCGGCCGTCACGAGGCGCGCGCCGACCTGCTTGACCTGCTCTCGTCGTCCGACTACGACGATTTCATCTCCGACTACCGCGCCTTCGTCGACACGCCCGGTGCCGGCGCGGCTGACGATGCGGGCGCCCGCGTGCGCGACGTCGCCGCCGGCCGCATCTGGCGCGCCTTCGAGCAGCTCCGCGCGCACGAGACGATCGTGCCCTTCGCGGACGTGCCGGCACTCCACGCGGTGCGCATCGACGGCAAGCGCCTGCGCTACGCGCTCGAGTTCTTCCGCGAGATCCTGCCACCGTCGGCGGACTCGCTGATCGCCGACGTGACGGCACTGCAGGACAGCCTGGGCACGCTCAACGACTCGCAGATCGCAGCCGACATCACGCGCGCCTGGCTGCTCGAGTCGGCAGGCTCGCTCGCGCCCGCACAGCGTGCCGCGGCCGGCGCGTACCTGAAGGCGAGCGAGGCAGACGTCGCCCGGCTGCGGCGATCGTTTCGGCCGCTTTGGCGGCGCGTCTCCGGGCAGCCCTTCCGGCGCCGCCTGGCACTCACCGTCGGCACCATCTGACCCCCGGCGCTTCTCGAGGGAAGCGCCGAGCGCGGGTGAGCGTTAACAGGACGTTAACGAAGCGCCAACAAGACGTTGACGGGCGACGCGAAAACTGAGGCGGGAAATAGCAGGAAACGCTTGCCCGCCGATCGGAAGTGGTGGGCGTCAGAGAGGAGACCTCAGTTGAGCATCAGCAAGACGGTCGCCGTCGCTGCGATCGCCGTCGCGCTCCTGGTCGCCGCCTGCGGCGGCGGTGGCGCGACCACAGCACCAACAGGTGGACCCACAGCATCTACCGCAGCCACCGCGTCCACGGCACCGACCGACGCGCCCGGAACAGACGCGCCGACCGACGTGCCCAGCGACGCACCTACGCGACGCACCAGCGACGCACCCTAGCGATGCGCCGAGCGATGCGCCGAGCGAGTCACCGGCCGGTGGCGAGGTGCCGGTCGTGGTTGGCAACGTCGACATTCACGGTTCGTCGACGGTCTTCCCGATCTCCAACGCCGTCGCCGAGGACATCGCCGCCGTCAGCCCCGAGTTCAGCTACTTCGTCGGCTTCGAGGGCACGGGCGCAGGTTTCTCGGACTTCTTCTGCGTGGACAGCGGCGACATTGCCGATGCGTCCCGCCCCATCCGTGCTGACGATCCGAGCAACGACGAGGACGAAGAGGCCACCATCTGCGCCAACAACGGCGTCGAGTTCGTCGAGCTCAAGGTCGGCTACGACGGCATCGCCGTCATCACCGACATCGCGAATCCGATCGAATGCCTCACGTTTGCCGACCTGTATGCCCTGATGGGCCCTGAATCGGACGCGGTGGCCAACTGGAACGACGCCGAAGCGCTCGCCCAGCAGCTCGGTTCGACGACCGACCTGCCCGATGCTGCGCTGTCGATCACCGCCCCGGGAGACGAATCGGGCACTTATGACAGCTTCGTCGAGCTGGCCATCGGTGACCTCGTGGAAGCGCAATTCGGGCCCGACGAGGCGGCCATCGATGAGAACCTGCGTCTTCGCACTCCGGGCGGCGTATACATCGCGTCGAGCAACGACAACGCGATCATCCAGGGCGTCGGCGGGACTGCCCAACTCGCTCGGCTTCGTGGGCCTGGCCTACGCCGAGGAGAGCGCCGACCAGGTCAAGATCCTGGGCGTCGATGGCGGCGAAGGTTGCGTCGCGGCGAGCCCCGAAACCGTCGCCGATGGCACCTATCCCATCTCGCGACCGCTGTTCATCTACCCCAGCCTCACGCGAGCCGCTGGCAATCCGGCAATCGTGAGCTACGTGGATTACTACCTGTCCGACGCGGGCATCGCCAACGTTGCCGAGACGGGCTACGTTGATCTGCCGGCCGAGGAGCTGGACGCTACTCGCTCAGCGTGGGACGGGGCCAAGCCCTAGGACGCCCAGCGATACACCTCCTCCCAACACGCAGGCCGGCCACGCCGGCCTGCGTGCGTTGTGAGCGCCGAACGCACTTTCCAGGGGATACGTGACCTCCTCTAACGAAGCAAGACCACTCACCATCAGGGATCTGCGCGGCAGCACCGGCCGTCGCCGGCGTGAGCTGATCATCAGGTCGCTCTTCTTCATGGCCGCGGCGACCGCGGTGTTGATCTCGATCCTGATCGTCGTGGCGCTGATCGGCCAGGCGGTGGCGTTCATCACCCGCGTCGACCTGAGCAGCCTGGTCAGCGGCTCGTGGCAGCCACGCGCCGGCAACTTCGACCTGGCGGCGATCATCGCCGGGACATTCGTGATCGCCGGGATCGCAATGCTCGTCGCCGCGCCGCTCGGCCTTGGCGCAGCGATTTTCCTGGCTGAGTACGCCAGGCCCCGCGTGAGGCGAACGGTGAAGCCGATCCTCGAGGTACTGGCGGCGATCCCAAGCGTGGTTCTCGGCTTCTTCACCCTGACCGTGTTGACCCCGCGCGTCGTCGACGTCATCTGCCCGGGCACAACGCCGATCTTCAACATGGCCGGCGCGGGCATCGCCGTCGGCATCCTGATCACGCCGCTCGTCGCGTCGATTGCCGAGGATTCGATGTACGCCGTGCCTAACTCGCTGCGTGAGGCCTCGTACGGGCTCGGCGCGCGACGCCGGGTCACGAGCCTGAAGGTTGTCGTCCCGTCGGCGGTGTCGGGCATCACCGCCGCACTGATCGTCGGCTTCTCGCGCGCCGTCGGCGAAACGATGATCGTCGCGCTCGCCGCGGGCGGTGTCGGCGGAGCGATCTTCAACCTCAACCCATGCATGCCGGGCCAGACGATGACCGCGGCAATGACCGCCCTGGCCGTCGGCTCAGACCAGGCCGGCGGCGGGATCGCCTACAGCAGCCTCTTCTTTGTCGGCTTGCTCCTGTTCGTTATGACCCTGACCCTGAACCTGATCAGCGAGCGCTTCGTGCGCCGACTCCGGAGCGCGTACTGATGGCCTACGCGGGTCGGATCAGCACTCCGGCGACATCGGCCGCCGTCGAACGTGCGCTGCTCGGGCACAAGCGCCCAGTCGGCGAGTGGGTCTTCCAGGGCTTCCTGCTGCTCTCACTGGTCATCGCCCTGGGCGTATTGCTCTGGCTGCTCACCGACGTCTTCGTCAGGTCGCTGCCGGTGTGGCAGGAACGCGGCGTCCAGAGCTTCGTCTCGTCACCGCTCTCGTCCGATCCGGCGAAGGCGGGCATCGCCCAGGGGATCTTCGGCTCGGTGCTGCTGATGACGATCGTCACCGTGCTCGTGATTCCCATCGGCACGGCAGCGGCGATCTATCTCGAGGAGTACGCGCCCGACAACACAGTCACGCGGCTGCTCAACACGACCGTCCGGAACCTCGCCGGCGTGCCCGCCGTGGTGTATGGATTGCTGGGACTGTCGGTCTTCGTGGCCCTCATGAGCGATGTCGGTAATGACGGCCGCAACATGCTCGCCGGTGGACTGACGCTGGCGATCGTGGTGCTGCCGATCGTGATCATCACCGCGGCCGAGGCGCTGCGGGCCGTGCCGTCGACCATTCGCGAGGCCGGTTTCGGCGTCGGCGCAACGAAATGGGAGGTGGTACGCAGCCACGTTCTGCCCTACGCGGCGCCGGGAATCTTCACCGGCATCATCCTCACAATTGCCCGCGCGTTCGGCGAGACGGCACCGCTGCTGCTCGTCGGTGCCGCGGCGGGCGGCTTTGGCCAGGCCGCGAGCGCAACACTGGTCGATCGACTGACGGGCCCATATACGGCGCTGCCGACGACAATCTACGCGTGGGCGACCCTGCCGCAGGCTGAGTTCAAGGCGCTCACCGCGGCGGCGATCGTCGTCCTGCTCGCGGTCGTGTTGATCATCAATGCAATAGCCATCATCCTGCGCAACAGATATGAACGAAGGTGGTGATTCGGTGAGCGTCAACACTCCTGTGCGGCCTGAGTCGAGCGCGCCACCACAGCTGAGCATCCGGGCCGCCGATGCAGCTGCCGTCACGCCGGACGAGGATGCGCCGCCCGTCTTCGAGTTGCACAACTTCGACGCGTTCTACGGCACGTTCCAGGCCATCCGCGGCATCAGCATGGACGTCGCGCCGAACAAGATCACGGCGCTCATCGGCCCATCGGGAAGCGGCAAGAGCACGATTCTGCGCTGGCTGAACCGGATGAACGACCTCATCCCGGGCGCGAGCATGGGCGGCGAAGTCCTCTACCACGGCGTCAACCTGTTCGATAAGCGAGTCGACCCGGTCGAGGTCAGGCGGCGCATCGGAATGGTCTTCCAGAAGCCAAACCCCTTCCCCAAGTCGATCTACGAGAACGTCGCCTTCGGACCGCGAGTTGCCGGCTTCAAGGGCAAGATGGACGACCTGGTCGAAGAGTCGCTTCGTCGGGCGGCGATCTGGGACGAGGTCAAGGACAAGCTCAAGCAGCCCGGAACGGCGCTCTCCGGCGGACAGCAGCAGCGGCTGTGCATCGCCCGGGCGATCGCCGTCCAGCCCGACGTGATCCTGATGGACGAGCCGTGCTCCGCCCTCGATCCAGTTGCAACTCTGCGCATCGAAGAGTTGATGTGGGAGCTGAAGCAGAACTACACCATCGTCATCGTCACCCACAACATGCAGCAGGCGGCGCGCGCGTCCGACCAGACGGTGTTCATGACCATGTCCGAGGATCGCGCCGGCGTCCTCGTCGAGAGCGGGCCAACCGCCCAGATATTCACCAATCCGCTGAACAAGCTGACTGAGGACTACGTCTCCGGTCGGTTCGGCTAGGAGCACGACATGACCGATCAAGAGATAGACCGGCTGACCACCAGCAATGGGTCGGAAGCTGCGGTCAGTGAGCAGCCGACGGGCGGCGCTGCCCCAGACTCGAGCGACCGGCCCGGCTACTACCCGAGTCGCGAGATGCTCGATCGCGAGATGCGCGACATCAAGGACGAGGTGCTGCGCATGGGCAGCATGGTCGCGTCCCAGATCGGCGTGGCGATCGAGGCGCTGGTCGACCACGACGCGCAGAAGGCCACCGAGGCGATCGTCGGTGACGGGCGCATCAACGAGGCGCAGCGGCACATCAGCTCGCTGATCACGACGACCATCGCCACCCAGCAACCGGTCGCGCGCGACCTGCGCTTCATGCTCGCGCTCGATCACGTGACGTACGAGCTCGAGCGGATGGGCGATCACGCGGCGATCGGTGGCCAAGCAGGCGCGCAAGCTCGCGCCCGAGCCACCGCTCAAGCGCTACATGGAGTTGCCGACGATGGGCGCGCTGGCCGCCGAGCAGGTGCGCGGAGTGCTGCGCGCGCTGGTCGACCTCGACGTTGACGAGGCGCGCGAAGTCGCCGCGCCGCGACGACGACATGGACGCGCTCTACCACTCGATCTTCGACGAGACGCTTGAGCTGATGCGCGCCGATCCGAGCAACGTCGATCGCGGCACGCGCGTGATCTTTGCGGCGCACTACCTCGAGCGCATCGGCGACCGGGTCACGAACATCGCCGAGGACGTCGTCTTCCTCGCCACGGGGGACGTGGAGGACCTCAACCCGTGACCGGCGCGACTAAAGCCGGCCGGCCGATCCGCGTCCTGTTCGTGTGCACCGGCAACTCGGCGCGCTCGATCATGGCCGAGTCGCTGCTGCGCAAGCACGGCGGCAGCGACTTCGAGGTCTTCAGCGCCGGCACCGAGCCGCGCGGCATAAACCCGCTGACCGTCAGGACGCTCGAAGAGGCAGGCCTGTCAACCAGGGGTCTGAGCTCGAAGTCGGTCAAGGAGTTCCTTGGCCAGGAGTTCGATTACGTGATCACGGTGTGCGACAACGCGCGCCAGTCGTGCCCGGTCTTCCCGGGCAGTCACCAGGGATTCCACTGGGGCTACGACGACCCGGCCGAGGCGACCGGCTCGGACGAGGAGCGCATGGCCGCCTTCCGATCTGTGTTCACCCAGCTCGGCCTGCGCATCAACGAGTTCGTGGTCATAGCGCGACGAGTCGAGAGCGAGGCGCCGGTTACCATCAGCTGACCTCATGGAAGACGGTTCAGCCCAGACCGATATCGAGCTCTATCTGCTGCGCCACGCTCATGCCGGCAACCCCGCCGAGTGGACGGGTGACGACGCCAAGCGGCCGCTCAGCAAGAAGGGTCGCCGCCAGGCCGAGATGCTCGGGCAGTTCATGGCCCAGCGCGGCTTCGCGCCCGACTCGATCGTCACCAGCTCCAAGCTGCGCGCGCGCCAGACGTCGGAGATCTTTGCCGACGCCCTGGGCCTGGCCTTCACCGTCGATGATCGGCTCGCGGGCTCGTTCGATGTCGACACGGTGGATGCGATCGTCGAGGCCGCCGGTGGGACGTCGATCGTTCTCGTCGGCCACGACCCGGACTTCAGCGACATCGCCGCCGAGCTCATCGGTGCCGCGTATCTGCCACTCAAGAAGGCCAGCATCGCGCGCATCGATGCGGCACTGCCGATCCAGCACGGCAGCGGCATCCTGCGCTGGCTGCTCGCGCCCGACCTGCTGATCGAACAGACCTGAACCTCGGCGCGTGCTCGAGGCCGCCCTCGCCGGCGCCATTGCCGGCTACGCCATCGCCGTTCCTGTAGGCGCGATCGCCGTCCTGATCATTCACATCGGCCTGACTCGTGGCTTCAGGAGCGGCCTCGCAGCCGCCGCCGGCGCCGCCACGGCCGACGGCATCTACGCCACCGTCGCGGTGCTCGCCGGGCTGGGCCTGACGGCCGTGATCGGTCCGTTGATCGGGCCGCTGCGGCTGGTGGGTGGCGGCGTCCTGATCGCCATCGGTGTGCGCGGGCTGTGGTCGCTTCGCTCGGCACACGACCCGATCGCGGCTTCGGGACATGAGCGGCTGCACCAGCCTCACCATCGGACCTACGCCGAGCTGCTCGGACTGACGCTGCTCAACCCGGCCACGGTCATCTACTTCGGCGCGCTGACCATCGGACTGCCATTCCTCAGCAGCGCGGCAGAGCGGTTCGTGTTCGCCGCGGCGGCCTTCCTGGCGTCCTTCTCATGGCAGGCGTTGCTGGCCGCGTTCGGCTCGGCGCTCGGCCGCGGCGCCGGCCACCGGCTGCATCGCCCGACGATGCTCATCGGCAATGTCGTCATCGTCGGCCTCGGCGTCCTGATCTTGATCGAGGGTCTTTCGGGAACTCAGCCGGTATGAGTGCCGTCAGAAGTGCGATGCGCGCCGGCCCGCTCTTGGCGGTCCTCCTCCTCGCCGCCTGCACCGGCGCGTCTCCTTCCCTTTCGCCACCGGCCGAGCCGGTGCGCGTGCTCGCCGATGGCCTTTCGATCGCCTTCTCCGAGCCATTCAGCGTCACTGCTGCGACCGACGAGACCGAGTACACCCGCCTGTGGCAAAGCGTCGATCGCGGCCCTGTCGCGCCGGACGTGGATCTCGCGACCGAGATTGTGATCTTCCTAGGCATGGCCGGCAGCTCGAGCTGCCCTGAGGAGTTCGGCAGGCTGGTCGTCGATATCGACGCAGCCCTCGTCTTCGGGGAGTGGCAGGGCCAGCCGCCCAACGTTCCGTGCACCGACGACCTCCAGTCGCAGGGCGTGATGCTGGCCGTCAGTCGGGCCGAGCTGCCGCAATCCGAGTTCGTGCTCCAGCTCCGTGAAGAGCTCGTCTGCCCAGACTGTCCGGAGCACCCCGACCAGGTGGTCGTGGCCCCCTAGCCGCGCTGGCTCAGGCCAGCGGCACCGTGAAGGTGAAGGTCGAGCCCTGGTCTTCCTCGCTTTCGACCCAGATCCGCCCGCCGTGGCCCTCGACGATGTGGCGCGCGATCGACAGGCCGAGACCGGTTCCGCCGCGGCCCGGCGTGCGTGACTTGTCGACCTTGTAGAACCGCTCGAAGACGCGGGCGATGTCGGAACGTGGGATACCGACACCCTGATCGCGGACTTCGACGGCGACATGGTCGCCCGACTGACGGGCGGAGACCTCAACCGTCGAACCCACTGGCGAGAACTTGACGGCGTTGTGCAGCAGGTTTACCAGCACCTGCTCGAGCCGCTCGGCGTCGCCCCTGACCCACGGCAGATCGGGTGAGTCGGGCAGATCCGCCGACAGAGTGATGCTCTGGCGTTCGGCAAAGGTTCGCAGCCGATCGAGCGCGGACAGGACGACGGCGCGCATGTCGACATTGTCGAAATGCAGCTCGGCCGCGCCGCCCTCGATGCGCGACAGGTCGAGCAGCTCGTTGACCATCTGGGCCAGATGTCCCGTTTCAACGTCGATCTTGTTGACCCGCTCGCGGATGCGCGGCGGCACGTCCGCCCGTTCGAGATCCTGGAGGAGGGTCTCAGTGAGCAGCCTGATCGTCGTCAGCGGCGTGCGCAGCTCGTGCGACAGGTTGTCGATGAACTCGGAGCGGATCCGCTGCAGCCTGCGCAGCTCGGTTACGTCTTCAAGCGTCAGCCACAGGCCGCCCTCATCGGCCCGGCGGATGCGGACGACAAGTCGCCGCTCCTCGCCGCCGGCCATCACCATCTCGACCGTCGACGAGCCGGATTTCAGGGCCGCTCGAGCCGCGTCCTCAACGCGGTGGTCGAGCACGATCTCCATCAGCGACCTGCGCGCGGTCGGGCGCTCGTCGAGATGCAGCATGCGATCGGCCGCGCGATTGGTGCGCAGCACGTTCAGCTGAGCGTCGAGGCGCACGATGCCGAACTCAAGGAGGTCGATCAGCTTGCCCGCATCGGCTGACCACGCGCCCAGATCGTTCGGAGTGGCGGCGCCGACGGAGTGGCTCGTCACAGAGGAGCCGCGCCGGGCCGTGAGGTACAGACCGACGAGCATCGCGCCGAGAATTGCGCTCGCCACCAACGCGAGAATGGTGACGATCTCGGGCTGCACATTCTCAGTCTAGGAGTGCGCAGGGCCGTTGAGGACCCTCGTCAGTGCTCGCCGATCAGCGACGACCAGCTCGCGCTGCGTCTGGCTCGATCCCAGTTCGAGCCAGCGCAGCGCGTAGGCAACTTCCGTGGCGTCACGCGACAGAAGCTTTGGTGCCTCGAGTGGCCGTCCGATGGCGACGACGTGGAACTGCTCGCGCGAATAGCTCATGGCCAGCAGCTCGCGCGTGCAGATCGGATGAAGGTGGGCGCGCACGAGGTCGACGACGCGAGCGAAGTACGGCGTCAGCCAGCGCGGGGGCAGCGCGCCCGGCCGGCTCAGCCATACATCAAGCAACGCCCCATGCATTGCGAGGCGATCGGCGTGGCTCACCGCTGATGCCTCAGCTCCCGTGGCGGGGATGACCGTCTGCGCGCCCATGCTGCGCAGCCTGCTGGGGCCGTGTAAACGCCACGTTTTCGGCGAGTTACTTCTTGGACGAGTTCGGGCCCGGGTTGCGCCGCCCTACTCGGCCGGCCAGCGGAACACGTAACCGACGCCGCGCACGGTCTGGATGTAGCGCGGAGTGGCTATGTCCTCTTCGATCCGCTTGCGCAGCCAATGCACGTGGACGTCGACCGTGCGCGTCTCGCCCGCGTAGTCGTAGCCCCACACACGTTCGAGCAGCTGCTCGCGGCTGAAGACCTGGCCGGCGTTGCGAATCAGGAACGCCAGCAGCTCGAACGCCTTCGGTTTGACCGCCAGCGGCTTGCCGTCACGCAGGATCTGGTGGCCGGCCAGGTCGACGTGGACGGGACCGAGATCGACTCCGCGTCCCACGGCCTCGTTGCTCGCCGGAATCTCGGTCCGACGCAGAAGTGCCCGGATGCGCGCCTGGAGCTCGCGCAGGCTGAACGGCTTGGTGACGTAGTCGTCGGCGCCGAGCTCGAGGCCAAGCACCTTGTCGAGCTCGCTGTCACGAGCAGTGAGCATCAGGATCGGCACCGACGACTCGGCGCGCAGGATGCGGCAGACCTCGATGCCCGACATGCCGGGCAGCATCAGGTCGAGCAGCACCAGGTCAGGTCGGTCGGCCCTGAATCGCTCCAGCGCCTGTGGCCCGTCCGCGGCCGTCGTTACGCGTAGGCCGTCCTCGGCGAGAGACTCGGCCAAGCGTCTCGCGAACGGTGGGCTCGTCCTCGACGATGAGGACGGCCCGTGCCATCTGGCTCATTCCTCTCCGGCCGCGGCCTTGCGCTTGATCTCCTCGACAGCGGCCTTTCGGAACTCGCGTCCCTGGATCCAATACTCGACGAAGTCGGTGCACTCGCCGGCGTCGTTGAAGCGGCAGATGTAGATGTTGCTGTATTCGTCGCGCGTGCTGCCGTCGGGGTTGAAGTAGCGACTCCAACCTTCGGCCACGTGCACGTCACCGTCGATCGCGAGCACCTTGTACTCCGCGTCGTACGTGCCTTTCACATCCTGATCGTCGAGCCAGTCCTTGACGATCGCGTCACGGCCACGCGCAATTTCCTTGTCATTGGGTTGGTATGCGTAGGTTGCATCCGCGCTGAACAGTGCGCCGATTTGATCCGGGTCGTAGCTCTTCCAAGCCTCGACATACCGGTTTAGCCAGTCTTGAAATGCCTGTCGCTCCACGGTCAGTCTCCTGTTCGGACGCCTGCATTGCTAGGTCAGCGAATAGTAACCCGTCGGCGGCGGTTGTCTAGTTACGATGTGCCGCTACCCGGCGACGGATTCTTGCACAGGACTGCAACGAGGGCGAACGCCGCGCCCCTGCTCATCAGAGTCCGGTGAGCGCTTCGCGGGCGGCGTCGATGCGTTCGAGCGTGCGCTCGTAGCCGAGCGCGACCATGGTGTCGAAGAGCGGCGGCGTGGCGGTCTTGCCGGTGATCGCGACGCGGATAGCCATGAACAGGTCGCCCGCCTTCCAGCCACGCTCCTCGGCGAGCGCGCGGAGGGGTGCCTCGAGCTCGTCTGCCTCGAAGCTCACCCGACCGATCTCGGCAATGATCCCGCGCGCCGCCGTCAGTGCCTCGGCCGTTGTCGGAGCGTCCCAGCGCTTTGGCACCAACACGTCCGGCTCGACGCTCAGCTCGTCGACGAACAGAAAATCGAGCAGGGGACCGACACCGGACAGGGTCGACATTCGCTCACGGACCATCGGCATCAGCGGACGCAGATCCTCCGCAGTTGGCGTCCTCGCCGAGCCAGTCGGTCCGGCGGCGACCTCGACCGCGGTCACGAGGAAAGGCAGACAGCGTTCGACAAGCTCGTCGTCAGTCAGCTTGCGGATCCACTGGCCGTTGAGCCACTCGAGCCGCTCGCGGTCGAAAACGGCGCCGCCCGACTGGACACGCTCGAGCGAGAAGCGCTCGGCGAGCTCGTCCAGGGTGAAGATCTCCTCCTCCGTGCCGCTCGACCAGCCGAGCAGCGAAAGGAAGTTGACGAACGCCTCGGGGATGTAACCCTGGGCGCGATAGTCGGCGACAGCGGTCTGCGACTTGCGCTTGCTCATCTTGGTTCGGTCGGGGTTGAGGATGAGCGGCAGGTGGGCGAACTGCGGCACATCGGCGCCCATTGCCTGGAACAACAGGATGTGCTTGGGCGTGTTCGACAGGTGATCCTCGCCGCGGATGACGTGGCTGATCTCCATGTCCGTGTCGTCGACGCAGACCGTGAAGTGATAGAGCGGCGTGCCGTCAGAGCGGACGATGATCAGGTCGCCACCCAACGCCGTTGTGTCGATCTCGACGTGGCCGCGGACGATGTCGTCGAAGGCGACGACGCCCTCCCCGACACGGAAGCGAACGACCGGCTTGCGACCCTCCGCCTCGCGCGCGGCACGCTGCTCGGGTGTCAGCCGCGCGCAGCGTCCGACGTAATGCGGTGGCTGATGGGCGGCCTCCTGGGCGGCCTTGTCGGCCGCCAGCTCCTCCTGCGAGCAGTAGCAGTGGTACGCCTTGTCTTCGGCCAGCAGCCGTTCGGCGGCCTCCCTGTACCGATCGAGGCGCTGCATCTGGCGATACGGCCCGAACGGCCCGCGCGCGGGCAGGCCGGCGACCTCGGGACCCTCGTCCCATTCGAGGCCAAGCCAGTGCAGACCGTCGAGGATGTCCTTCTCGAACGCGAGCGTCGATCGCGCCACATCGGTGTCCTCGAGGCGGAGGATGAAGGTGCCGCCCATCCGCTTGGCAAAGAGGTAGTTGAACAGCGCCGTTCGGGCTGTGCCGATATGCAACGGCCCCGTTGGGCTGGGCGCGATGCGGACGCGGACGCTCATCGCTGCCCCGCTCGCCACGGTCCGCCGCGCGCGGCGGCGATGCCGGCAGAGGCGAAGTAGCCAACGAGCATCACGCCGCCAACCAGCGCGACCAGCTCGATCGACAGCGGCAGTGGCGCCTCCAGAAAGGCGATCACGGTGACCGATGCTGCGGCGGACAGGAGCATGCCCAGAGTTCCGAGGGCGCCGAAGTAGGCGACCTTGGGCAACAGCACAAAGGCGAGCAGGGCCAACCCGATCAACCCGGCCTGAACGAGCTCCACCTGCGGCGGACAGCCAAGTGCGCCCCGGTCACAGCCGGTGCCGACAGTCCCGCCATATGCGATCAACACGGCGATCGGCAGCCAGGCCACGAGCGCATACAGGAGACGCTCCTTGAGGTTCGGCCAATGCTGAGCCCGGAGACGCTTCAGGAACTGTTCGCGCGCGCGGCCGACGCTGACCGGGTCGCGCGCGACGCCGGCACTCGCGTACGCGTATGCAGGTTGCGGCGGCGGCGAATTGGCGCTCTGGCGCTGAGGCGCGGGTTGCTGTTGGCGTGCTGCGCGCGCGGCCTGCTGGCGTGCCTCGGCCTCGGCCGCTGCCCGCGCGCGAGCCGCAGTCAAAATCTGGGTGCCCTGGTATTTGAACGAGCCGCGGCTGGGCAGATCCTGATCGCCGCGCCGGAAGTAGGCGCGTGCCGCCATCGACCAGGCGGCGCCGCTCGAGCGGTTGTAGACATCGAAGTCGTGAGGCGTTTCGGGGTGACCCGCCTCGGGCGTGGGGTTGTCACCGGTTGTTGTGCCGCTGCCGCCGGAAGCCGCAGCCGATCGACGTCGTCGAGTCTGGGCGCGCTTTTTCTCGCGCGCGGCGGTCCCCTCCTCCCACCACGGCACCTCGCTTGCCGACCATGTGTAGGCGCGCGAGCTGCGCGGTCGAGCCGATGCCGGTTGTTCCGGCTCGCTCTCCGGTCGTGGCGGGCCGGCCTCCGCGTCTGGCGGTGGCGCGGTCCTGGCGCGCGTCGAGCCCGTGGAACGTCGCGTTGCCCGTGCGGTGCGCGGCTTGGTCGGCGCCGGCTGGCTGGCGCGCATCGGCCCGGCGTGCTTGGCGTCCCAATCTCGCCGCAGGAGCGGATCCGACAGCACCCGGTACGCCTCCTGGACCGACAGGAAGCGCTTCGTGTCGCCGCCGGTACCGTCGGGGTGGTAGCGCTTGGCGAGCTTCCGGTGGGCGGCCTTGATCTCCGCATCGGTAGCGCCGCGCGGCACGCCCAGGGCGCGGTACGGATCGGGGACTGGCTGCACCGTTACTCGCTGGCCTCAGGCAAGTCAGGCGAGCTCGGAGAGAGGTGCGAGACGGAAGACGGGCACGGTCGCCGCGATCTCAATGCCGCGCGGGTCACGCGACGGTGGCCGGTGCATCTCGGTCAGCCGCTCCAGCGAGTCGCTGTCCAGCGCGCCAAGCTGGGCCAGCGACTCGACGCTGACCGCCCGATTGGCGCGTCCGAAGCCGTCGCCGTCCTCGATCTTGATCGCCAGTCCTACGGACGGCGACGCGGCGCCGCGGGCGCCGGGCAGCAGGCCAATGCCCCGCAGTCCCTCAGCTCCACCCTTGCACACGAGTGCGCCCGAGCGGGTGCGCATCAGCTGCGTGTCGCTCGCTTCGCGCGTGCCGCCGACCATCTCCGGCGCGGCCATCATCGCGTCGCGGATGCGCGTCAGGGTCGGCACGAGCGGCGCGCGCACGACATCCGCCGTCCCGGCCGGGTCGGCCAGGAGCTGGAACGCGCGCGCAATCTCGGTCAGTGAGAACGCGTAGGTCGGCACGCCACAGTTGTCGATCGCCATGATCAACGCCGACTGCTTGACGCCGAATATCCGGGCGACCATCTGGCCGGCCGCCAGCTGGGAAGGATGCTCTGGGCGCCAATAGTCGGCCAGCGACCAACCGCTGAGTCGGGCCAGCAACAGGCTCGCGGTGTGAAAGCCCGAGCACATGTGGCGGATCGGGCCGGGCGCCTCGCCTTCGCGTGCGAGTCGGGCGCGGGTCAGCGAGTCGGCCGGCGCGCCCTCGATGCCGCACTGCAGGAGCGCCTGGCTGAGACCGGATCGGCGCAGCACGGCCTGAACTGTTCGGACGTGGGCGTCTTCGCCGGTGTGCGAGGCAGCCATGACCGCGATCTCGGCATCGGTCAGGTGGTACGCCTCGACACCGCCCGCCTCGACCAGCGCAGCCAGCGCGAACGGCTTGACCGCCGAGCGAAGCGAGGTGACGACGTCCGGATCGCCGACGCCCTGCTCGACCTGGCCCCCGAGTCCGACTTGCACGACGTGCCCGCGGTGGCGGCTCTCGGCGAACGGACCGCGCCTGACCTCGACCAGCACCGGAGCGGCTGCGCCGCGCGGATAACGGGCGCGCGGCAGCGCCGGCCGGGTGTTGCTCCTGACGGTCGGCCGAACGCCCTCCGGCGCATCGATCGCCGCCCTCGTCGGGGTCCTCGCCATGCTCAGCGATGGTAGCGCTTCCCTTCACGAAACCCGGTCGCGAGCGACCCCTACAATCCGGCCGATGGACGACTTCCCGGGCCTGCACGTCTCGTCGCATCCGGCCGTGCTGCACAAGCTCGCCCTGCTGCGCGACGAGACGACCAAGCCGCCCCAATTTCGAGCCCTGGTGCGCGAGATCTCATGGCTGCTCGGCTACGAAGCGCTGCTCGACGCTCGGATTGCGCCGCGGCCGGTCACGACGCCACTCGAGGACATGGAGGGCGCGCGCCTGGCCGACCGGATCGGACTGGTGCCGATCCTGCGCGCCGGCCTGGGCATGGTCGACGCCATGCTCGAGCTGATGCCCACCGCGCAGGTCTGGCACCTGGGCCTGTTCCGCGACGAGCGGACGCTGCGCCCGGTCGAGTACTACAACAAGCTGCCCGACTCGGCCACGGTCGACCTGTGCCTGATTCTCGACCCGATGCTCGCCACCGGAGGTTCGGCCTCGGCCGCGATCGAGGTGCTCAAGAACTGGGGCGCGACGCGCATCAAGCTGATCAACCTGATCGCCGCGCCGGAAGGGATTCGCACCGTCCAGAAGGCCCATCCCGACGTGCCCATTCACGCCGCGGCCCTCGATCGGCAGCTCAACGAGAAGGGCTACATCATGCCCGGGCTTGGCGACGCCGGCGACCGCCAATTCGGGACCGGCCGAACCGACTGAAGTGCCGCTTCTGACCGTTGGTATTCTGTTCGTCAGGCCTTGCCGAGGGCTCTCATATAGGTGACGTGGCGACCTTCTCCGTCGCCGTCCTTGATCGTGATGAACTCCACCCGAACGTCGTCGCCCGCGGCTCGGTTTACGACCGCCAAGCTGTGGAGCCGGCCGGTCTCAGCGAGCGACCGCCACAACTGGTCCGCGTCCGTCACTGCCGCATCGGGACGGGTGAACGCTCCCGCCATTTGGCCGACGATGTCCCGTTGGTTCACGCCAAACAAGTCCGCTGCCGTCTGGTTCGCATCGAGGTAGATACCGGCCGCGTTGGTCACCAGGCGAGCTGTGCCAGGATCGGCGGTCCAATCGTCGGAGCCGAACGTGGACACCGCCTTGCCATCCCGGAAGACGTAGATCGCGGCGTCCGCGAAGCCTGCCAGGGGGTCCCGAATGCGGACCTCGCAAAGTGGATACACGACGCGGAGTCGCTCGAGCAGAAGGCCCCTGACCTTCGTCGGATCAGTCGACCGGCTGGCTCGGAGTAACTCGTCGACATGCTCGCAAAATACCCTGTCATCTCTCGGGAAAGCAGCGCACGGAAAAGTCGTCGCTGCCTGTCCGCACCGCATTGGTCACGCCTCACGACCCTCACAGATCGGCGCTTTGCCCCCGGTCGACGGTCCAAATCATACGGCCTCCGACAACCGCTTCTGCGACCGAGGACGGTTCGTTGTAGCAGCGAGCTACCGCTTGGAGCGCAGCCGGTGCCGTCGGGTCGCGCGGCAGTGGCGGCTGGGGCCGCTCGAAGCACGTTCGGCTTGGCGGACGTAGAGCCGTGTTGCACGGTTCACATACCACATGCTGATCAGCACGATTGCCGCGCCCAGCCAGCTGAATGACCGGATCCATCCGCTGGACGCACAACGCCGCCACGCCAGCAAGCACCGGCGAGAGGTTGCGGCCACCTTGACACCGTAGACGCCGTCCACATTCGGATGAACGCGCGACCGGACGCCCCGCGTGTCTCGACCGGTTCCCGGCCCGGGAGGCGCGGGTGGCCGGACTGGCGGCCGGTACGCGCATGTCGTCAGGAACACAAGCGGTTGACTTGACGGGCCAAATGAGCTGGCAGTTCAGCGGCTTGCGTCAGCGTGAGAAATAGACGACTGGGGGGAAAGCCGTCCACCACCACGCGGGACGCAAGCCAGGGGACGAGTCTATGCCTCTGCCGGTGGCCCGGCTGCCGCCAGTTGCATACCCGCGTGAAAGTCGAGCGGGAGGAAACGTTCAGGTGATCACCTGCCCGGCCGCAGCACGCTTTAGGTCACCGGGACGGGCGCGCGCCGAACCCCGGATTCCACACCGGTCTGCTGCCGGTCAAAACTCTTTGGAGGTATCTATGAAATTGCCCAAATTAGTCGCGCTTGCGCTCGCGACCCTGTTTCTCGTAGCGGCTCCGATAGGAGTCGCGGCGACGACGCGGGCCACGAACGACATCACCGATATCCCGGTCCGCGGCGAGACGGCCGCCGGCCAGATCTTTCGCGGCACCTTGGATCTCGTCAAGTTCCGCGTAGTCGATGGCTCGCTGATCGCGGTCGGCGACCTGTCGGGCACGCTCCGAGCCCCGGGCGGCGGTGGCGTGCTCGGCACGGTCACCGATCAGCGGGTTCGCCTGCCAGTCAGCTTCGGCGACATCACGAGCTGTGACATCCTGCGGCTCCGACTTGGACCGGTCGATCTCGATCTGCTCGGCCTGGTGGTTCACCTGGACCGGATCGTGCTCGACATCACTGCTGCACCAGGACCGGGCAACCTGTTGGGCAACCTGCTGTGCGCAGTTGCCGGGCTGCTCGATCAGGGGCTCAACCTGAATGGAGTCCTGCGCGACCTGTTGAACGCCGTGCTAGGCGTGCTCAGGTTGTAATCAGTCTCCCGCAAGTCGAAGCACCGGCCGCCAGTCACTGTTGCTGGCGGCCGGTTCCTTTTTGCTCGAGTACCGATTACGGAGTACAGACAGATGACAGACGAACAGACGCTCCAAGAGGCCAAGGAGTTGATGGGGTGGCTGGGGAGGAACGACCGATCTAGCCTGCCGACCCCCAAGATTGTCCAAGAGGCCGAACGCCTGGGCGAGTTGACTGATGGGGATCAACGCATGCGCTCCCAGTACGAGATATTCCAGAAGCTGGACAAGCTGGGAAGGTCCCTGATGGCGGAGCACTACCCGGACAGCGCAGAGGTTTGACTCTCAGATCGTGAAGACCGGCACCGCAGTTAGCGCCGGCACCGAATTCGGTCGGCCTAGAACCAGCGCTTCCGGTGGGCCACAAAGAGGACGACGGCCGCGATCACCACCATCGACCCAATGACGACCCAGAAGAGCTCCGGAGTTTCGAAGAGCCCGACCTGGAAGTTCATGCCCATCACTCCCGCGATCACAGCGGCCGGCAGCAGGATGACCGAGATGATCGTGAGGATGCGCATCACATCATTCGTCCGTTGGCCGGTCCTGGTCATGAAGATGTCGAACGAGCCGATGAGCAGCTCGCGAGCATTCTCGACCGCTCCGATCGCTCGTTCCATGCGGTCGACCAGCGCCCGGAAGTAGGCGGCCGATTCCGAACTTGCGAGAACTGCAAAGTCGGGCCGTGCCAGCGCCGCGTACACCTCACGATGCGGGGTAAGGATGCGTCGAATGGCGCTGATCCGCCGCCGCATCAGCATCATGTCGCGCAGGACGTCGTCGCTCGATTGCTTCAGGGCGCGCTCGTCGAGCACGTCGACTCCTCGCTCCAGATCATCCACAGCGCCGAAGTAGGTCCCAACGTGCCAGTCGAGCATGGCCGCCAGGAACGACGGTGCAGTCAGCCGCCCGATTTCGGTGTCGGGACCGAGTCGATCCCGGAGCTCGTCGAGGAAGGGAACGGTTTCGCGGTGGACCGTAGCGACCCAGTTGGGGCCGGCGAAGAAGTCCAGTGCTAGTGGCTGATCGTTCTCGTCGATGGCGAACACGTTGACCTCGAAATACTCACCGAGCACGTCGAGCCGCGGTCGGCCGATCGGGTTCAACAGGTTGTGGACGGACTGGCGCTCAATGCCGAGGATCTGGGCAACCGTCCGGAGCTCCTCCACGTCGGGGTCATGGATGTCGACCCACAAGAGCTGCCGGTCCGTGAGGCGCGGGACGACCGTGTCGTCGAGTTCCACGACGTCGTCCGTCCCATCTGCATCGAACAGGCGGCTGACGACGGTCACGGAGTGATCACGGATCGAAGCCTAATGCCCCGGCAGCGGTCGATGTCAGGCCTTTGACATGCCAGCGTCGGCGCGCTTCACACACCCGGGGCGTCCCAGAGACGACGCTAGCGGCGAACAAGTCGCAAAGGTCCACGCTTGGCCCGGTCAGATCAGCTAAACCCAGTTCTCCACGCGAATTTCGATCTGCTTTGCCGGTCGCCCACGTTTATGTGGACCTGCGATGAAAGGAGAGTTAACGATGAGCCCAGACAAAGAGCCCATATACCGGTGAGCCCATCACCGCGTGGTACGACTACGAAATTGAGCTCCACGACACTGACGGTGACAAGATCGGCAACGTCGTCGAGGTCAACCCCGACTTTGTCGTGGCACAAGCCGAGACAGGCTTCCTGGGACTCGGGGAGCCGCGCAACTACTTCATCCCGCGCAGCTACATCGCGCGCGAGGACGAGGACGACTGGTACCTGTCAATCGACAAGGACCAGATCGAGTCGATGAACTGGACCAACGCGCCGACTGAATCCAACTTCGCCACGGATTGGCGGGACGGCAGCTCGACGCTCGAGACGCATGAAGGCCGAACCCGAATCCGTCGGTACGAGGAGGAACTGCAGGCCGGAACGGTCCAGCGCCAGGCCGGCGAGGTGAATGTCTCGAAGCGGGTCGTCGAGGAGACCAAGACGTTCGAAGTACCCGTCCGCAAGGAAGAGATACACGTCGAGCGTCGGCCGGTCAGCGGCGAGGCGACGACCGACACCGTCGGTGACGATGCCTTCACCGAGCAGTCGATCAGCGTGCCGCTGATGGAAGAGGACGTCGAGATCCGAAAGGTCGCACGTCCGGTCGAGGAGGTCGAGATCACCAAGACCCAGACGTCTGACACCAAGCAGGTGGAAGGCACCGTCCGGCGCGAGGAGTTCGATATCGACGACTCAGACTCGCGATCGCTAACTCTGTGCCGTTTTAGGGAGATGGAGTCGACCGGGGAACAAACCTCGGCCGACTCCTTCTCCTATTCAGTGCCTGGATGAGCTACCCCGACGCCAGCCGCGCGGCGTCAAAGCAATCACTCGAATGGACACCATGCCTCAATCGACGCTGTCATCGAACCGGTCCGATCGACTTCGTATTCTGCTGGCCGCGCCGCCCATGCTACCCGTTCCACCGCCGTCCTACGCGGGCACGGAGCGAGTGATTGCGGCGCTCGGTGAGGAGCTGCACCAGCGCGGTCATGAGGTTGCGCTCGTCGCCGCCGGCGACTCGAAGGTTCCCTACGAGTTGATACCGACCGTCGACGTCAGCCTGTGGCGGAGTGGTTACACGGGCGACGTCTCGAGTTACATGCAGCACACCGTCGCCGTGACCTGGCGCGCCGCCAGTCGGTTCGATATCGTCCACGCCCACCTCGAAAATCATGGGTTTCTCCTCGCGCGGCACGCACCGGTCCCGGTTGTGACCACCCTCCACGGGACGGCTCGACGCCGCCGGTATGCCCGAGCTGCTGACGGAGTTCCGCGACATTCCCTTGGTTGCAATCAGCGACAGCCAGGGCCGCTGGCATCCGGATCAGCGCTGGTTGGCAACGATTCACCACGGCCTCGACCTGGGCTCCATGCCATTCTCGGCTGAGCCGGGTGAGTACCTGGCCTTCGTCGGTCGGGCGACCCCGGAGAAGGGCATCGGCGATGCAATCGACCTGGCGCGGCACGCAGGCCTGCCCCTGCGTGTGGCGGCCAAGGTCCACGATCCGCACGAAAAGATCTACTTCCGGAAGTCAATTCAACCCGCCATTGACGAGGGAGTGGTGGACTTCCTCGGTGAGCTGGAACCCAGCCAGCGAGACCCATTGTTTGCGGGCGCCCTGGCGACGGTGATGATGGGTGCCTGGCCGGAGCCGTTTGGGCTCGTCGCCATCGAGTCGATGGCCACTGGCACGCCGGTAATTGCCCGACGAGCCGGCGCTCTGACGGAAACCATCGAACACGGCGTGAACGGGTTCCTCGTTGACGACGTGGACGAGGCGGTACACGCGGTCGAGCTTGTAGGCAGGCTCGATCGCAAGGAAATCCGGCGGTTAGCCCTCGAACGCTTCAGCGTGCCGCGCATGGCCGACGATTACGAGCGCATCTATCGATGCTTGCTCGAGGAGCAATCCAGCACCAAGATCACACCTGCCCCCGCGGCTCAGCCAGCTGAGCACCGCGCGTGTGCGCTCTGATCACTTCGGAGCGAGCCGCTCAGCAATCGAAGACGAACCAGCACAGCTCGTTGCGCAGCCGCTGGTCGTCGAGCACGAGGTCTCTGATTTCGCTCGGAAGCTGGGCGCGCTGCCACCGGCATTCGAGCCGCCCTGCGCTCTCGCTCTCTTCCTCGGGCGCGGCGGCACGGACGGCCCTGATCGCATAGGCGGCCGCACCGAGCTCGTGCGCCGCAACGTGTGCGACGGCCGCGGCCTGACCGGCAGCGTACGCGGCATGCCGTGCGGCACCACTCAGATCTTTCGCCGCAGCGTTGGCATGGCCGGCTGACGCGCGAGCGTCCATCATCTTGACTTCACCGCGCGCCCAGGCCCGCCCGAGCTCGATCGCGCGACGGGGCCGATCATCGTCTGGGCGCTCCCGCTCGAAGTGTCCCAGCACGTGCTCCGCGCAGTCGGCCGCCCATAGCGCGAGCAGCCGATGATCGTCATCCGTGAGGCTGCCGCCGCGACGCACGGTGATGAACCTGGGGTCTCGGACCTTGGGGAGGATCACCGGGCCTATTGTCGGCAGATTGCCCGCTAGACGACAGACCGTGCGGCTCGGTTGGGCGACCCGAAGAGGACGAGCACCGCGGCACCAAGCAGGATCACCGCCGCGAGACCGGCGGCAAGCACGACGCCCATGCCGACGTAGAGCGCCACCGACAGACCGGCCAGCTGGCCGCCAACAGCGATCGCCAACCCGACATTGAGTGCCACCAGCCGGATTCGGCCGGCCCAACCCAGGATCGAACGTTGACGAGCGTGCTGCGCGGGCGTGCCGGGGCCGATGGCCGGGACCAGATGCGACCACGAGCCGACCAGGATCTGTGCCGTCCAGCCGAGGCCGAGGGGCAATGCCAGGGGTGCCAACGACCAGCCGCCGGCGCTGGCTCCGCCAGCCAGGACCTGACCCACGGCGATCGCACCGGCGATGACAAACCACGCGATGCCGGCCACCAAGGATCCGCTCGTGAACGCGTGCCACTCGGCGTCCGTTCTCCAATGACCGTGAGCTCGGAGCACGAGCGCGGCATGCCACGCCAGCGCCAATCCGCCGCAGAGCGTGATCACCGCACCGGCGATCGCGAGTGCGTCGATGCGCAGCACGAAACCGAGCGCGGCCGCGGGCGGCCCGACAGCAAAGCCGATGAAGCACAGCCTCGACGCGGTGGTCCGGGTGATGCGCGCTCCGACCACTGTCGGCAACAGGTGCAGCAGCGAGCCGGCGATCGCGAGCGACACGAAGCCGAAGACGTTCAACCAGGCATGGGCCGGCTTGAGCGTGGCCCACGCGCCGATGATCGGCTGCCAGCCGAGGAGAAAGCCGGTACCCAGCGTCGCGCCGACGGCGACGTTGGTCAGCGCAAGGCCGTAAATCGCGCCCATGAACAGGCGCCGGACGCCGATCGCAGAACGCAGCGGAACGAGCGTCGCCACGGCAACAAATCCCGTGCCGAGGAGATACACCGCTCCGCCGGCGCCGGCCAGCCATTGGAGATCCGTGGGCGCGAGGCGGCCGAGCACGATCAGCGCCGCACCCGCGGCGACGCCGAGCACACCAGCCAGACGCACGGCCGGCGCGACCGGTGGCGCATTGGAGACGGCCGTGCTGAAGAAGGGCATGACACCCGCGATTGCCGTCGATGCCGCACCCGCCAGGAGCAGGTGCAGCGGTAGCCATGCACCGAAACGCTCAAGGCTGCCGAAAGCGACCGATGCGATCGTCGCACCGACGAAGACGCCGGCGAGGGCCATCGAAAGCAGCGTGATCTGTCGGTCTCGGCCGCCGCGCTGGCGGGACGCGCCCGTGCGCGAGGTCAGGACAATCGGGACGCCGGAGATCTCCTGTAAACCCACAGCGTCGAACTTATGGTTTGTGGCCGGATTCGCACCGTGCCATTCGGCCCGTTTTCGCGGGCCGGCTGCCGTCGCCCTAGGTCTTGGGCCGAGTCAGCGTCGTGTGCAGGTACGTCTTGAAGCGGATGTTGAGATAGCCCTTCACCGGGTGGATGGCTACGCCACGCCTGGTTACCAGCGTGCTGATCGCCATTCCATCGCCGATGTAGATGCCGATGTGCTGGTTCCTGCCCCAGACGACGAGGTCACCGAGCCGCGGATCCTCTTTGCTGACAAGGCCGCGCTCCTTGAACCACCTGAGGTAGCCGGCGACGCTGCGGTATCCGCCGATGCGGTCCTTGAGCGAATTCTCGGCAAATGCGTACCAGACGAGCCCGGAGCAATCGAATTTGTTCGGTCCCCGAGCACGGTGCTTCCACTGGTCACCGAGCTGGGCGTGAGCGGTCCGATAGACGAGGTCATATTCGGTCGGCCCATCAGCCGCCGAGGCGATCGGCGCCGTCATCTGCGCCAGCGCCATCAGGACGAGAGCGATGAGTCCAAGTCGGGCCGGTTGCGTGCGAACGGTAGCCATTCAGGTCCCTCCACCAGAACGGTCGAGGCGCAGGCTTGCTGGGGTGCTGCCTGCGCCTCTCGCTGGTGCCAAGTTGCGCCTGATCCCCGAATTTGGCAATGGTCCGACAGTGCTAGACGAATGGGCCACTGTCCCTGTGCGCGGACGCGCCATACACCGCAGGTTCGCCCGGTCCGGCCCCCAGGGGCACGGCCGACGGACGGCCCAGCTCTCTGGTCGACGATCCGCCCGTCACGCTCGATGGACCGGAGCGGGGCCGGCGGCTACCTGCGCCGCGGAGTCGTGCTCGACCAAGGCGTGTCGGCGCGGCACTACTTCCAGGGCGACGGCAGGTGCGTCAGCGACTCATTGTCCGGGAGTACGTCCGTCTGCAGCGCTGGATCGGCGCCCGGCACATAGCGCTCTTCGAGCCCTAGCTCCTTCAGAACGATATTCCGGCCCTGGGCGATGCCGGTCGCCTTGTAGAACGCGACCGTCCGGTTGAACCCCTGGCGGCCGAACCCGCAGTCCGATGACAGGATCAGCTTGTCCGCCGGGATTACCTCGAGCGCGTGTCGGATCCTGCCCGCCACGACCGGCGCCATGTCGGCCTGCAGAGTGCGGTGGCTGACCATGCCGACCGCGACCTTCTTCTGGAGGTTGGCGGCATATGGCTTGAAGAGGTCGATCTCGGCCAGGTCGTTCTCGGTTGCCTCGACGGTCCAGACATCGCCCTTGAGCCGATTGAGGTAGATGTCGATCGAGTTCGCGTACGACTCGCCGCTATAGACCTTCTGCATGTTGGGATTGCCCCAGCAGGTGTGGATCCAGAGCTCGACGTCGTCGAGGCCCTCCACCTCATGATTGAACGCCTCGACCATGAAGTCGAGCAGCTCCTTCTCCTCGGGGTGGAAGGCGGCGGTGAAGTGGATCGTCGGCTCCTCGATCTGGATCACCTTCGCGCCGGCAGCGGCGAGCTGGCGCAGCTCGAGATTCATGGCCGTCGCCATGTCCCAGATGAGCTGCTTCTTGTCGTCCCGGTCGTACTCCGACGTGTGGCTGTCGAGGAAGATCGCGAGCACCTGGGCGGAGCAGGTTCCGTACTTGACGGGTTTGCCCGACGCGGCCCGTGCCTGCGCAATGCGCCACAGCTTGGCGTACTCGAGTGGGTTCCTGGGATTGTGCTCGACCTTGCCGACAACGCGCGGCCAGCGCCAGGTCGTCTCGATCTCGTTCATCAGCGTGCCGCCAGGAAATGCGAGCAGGCTGTCGCGCGAGCCCTCGTACTGAAGCTCCTCGTGCTCGAAGCCCTTCCAGCGCTGGAGCGGGTAGTGATGCCACGACCGGCCGGCGAAGTCCTCGTCGAGGTGGTAGTCGCCGTTGGTCAGGATGTCGAGCCCGGCCCGCTCCTGGTCGGCGATCACGGTCGAGTGAGCGTCGAGGAACTGCTCGCGGAAGCGCACATCGAGCAACGCCGTGTCGAGTGGCCGGCCCCACAGGCCCTGGTCGTACCACCGTGGTCGCGGCCACGAACCGGTCACGGTCGCCGGGAGCATCAGATCCTTGGTCGCGGTGAACATCTGGGTGGAGCCTCCTCGTCGCGATCTGCAGGGGATGTCGATGCTATTCGCCGACTGGGCTTATCGTGGACGCGATGGAAATCATCGATCCGCCGACGACCAGCGAGCTTTGCCAGCACGCCCCGGCGTCGCCGGTTGCGCCGCGTTCGAATGCGTGCGAGGAGTGCGGCAGCGCGTTCAACATGCGCTCGTGCCTGACCTGCGGGCACGTGGGTTGCTGCGAGTCGCAGGCCGGCCACGCGCGTGATCACGCACTCGGCGAGCACCACGCCGTGATGGAACAAGTCACCGGCAGCGGCGGCGGGTTTGCCTGGTGCTACACGGAAAGCCGCTACGTTCGCTGACCGTATCTAGACATCTGGGCCAATCTTGGCCTAGATTGCTCATATGTCAGTTGATGGTGGCTCCGAACGCGGTCTGCGCATCGGCGACGTGGCAGAGATGCTCGGCGTTTCGGTCGAGACGGTGCGCCGCTGGGAGCGCGACGGCCGACTGACCACCGTTCGGACGACCGGCGGGCAGCGCGTGGTCCAGATGTCCGAGGTCCGACGGCTGCTCGACGAGCGTCGAAATGCTGCTGTCGATCGGCCGATCGTTGCCCAGTCGGCGCGAAATCGATTCGCCGGCGTCGTCACTCGTATCGAGAAGGATCGCGTCGCCGCAGTCGTCGAGGTGCATGCCGGGCCACACCGACTGGTCAGCCTGATGACCGCCGAAGCAGTCGACGACCTCGACCTCAAGGTCGGCGACGAGGCCGTGTGCGTGGTCAAGGCGACCAACGTAATCGTGGAGATTCCGCAGCGGCGTGAAGGCCGTAAATGAAGCTCGTTTCCGCCGTTCTTGGCCTTGTCTTCGTGTTCGCGGCGTGTTCGCCCGCGGCGCGGAATGACCTGACTGTCTTCGGTGCGGCCTCGCTTGGCGACGCTCTCGCGGCAGTCAAACCGGCTTGGGAAGCGGCTAACCCGTTGAGCACGCTGACGATCTCGACCGGCTCGTCGTCCGCCTTGCGGACGCAGATCGAGCAGGGGGCCCCTGCCGACGTCTTCCTCTCGGCCGACACGACCAATCCGCAGGCGCTTGTCGACGGCGAGCAGACCGCGGGCGAGCCTGTTGAGTTCGCCAACAATTCGTTGGTCGTCGTCGTGCCGTCCGACAACCCGGCAGGGATCACATCGCCGGCGGATCTGGCCAACGAAGGGGTGCAGATCGTCGCCGCCGGCGAGGAGGTGCCGATCACCCGCTACGCCGAGGAAGTCGTGGGCAACCTCGAGGGGCTCGACGGCTATCCGGCCGACTTCGCGGCTGCCTACGAGTCGAACGTCGTGAGCCGCGAGGAGAACGTAGCTGCGGTCATGTCGAAGATTGAGCTCGGCGAGGGGGATGCAGCCATCGTCTATGTGACCGATGCCACCGGCTCCGACGCTCAGTCGGTCGACATTCCGGCCGAAGCAAACATCGTCGCCGAGTATGCCGGGGTGGCCATCAAGTCAGGCACCCATCAAGCACAGGCCCAAGCGTTTCTGACATGGCTCGCCGGAACGGCAGGCGCCGACATCCTCGGCGAGTTCGGGTTCGCTCCAGCGCAATGAAGCAGCGGCCGGGCGCCGCGGTGTGGGTCGTCGCATCGGTTGGCATCGCCTTCCTCGGCCTACCCGTCCTGGTGCTCATCTCGCGCGCCGTCGGCGGCGGGACGCTGCTGACGGCGCTCTCTTCGCAAGCCGTGATCGACGCGCTCGTGCTCAGCCTGATCACGACCGGGATCAGCCTGGTCGTGGTGGCCGTACTCGGACTGCCGCTGGCCCTGCTGCTTGCCCGTGCCAGGTTCCGCGGTCAGTCGCTCGTCGAGACGATCGTCGACCTGCCCATCGTGCTGCCCCCGTCGGTGGCCGGACTCGCGCTGCTCCTCTTCCTTGGTCGGCGCGGAGTCTTCGGTGAGACGCTGAGCGACGCGGGCCTGAACATCCCGTTCACGACACTCGCCGTGGTCATCGCCCAGGTCTTCGTGGCGATGCCCTTCTTCGTTCGCTCGGCCCGCGCCGGACTCGTCGGCATCGACCGCGAGGTCGAGGATGCCGCGCGCGTCGATGGAGCGTCAGAGAACGGCGTGCTGCGCTGGGTGTCGTTGCCGCTGGCGGCGCCCGCGCTGGCGGCCGGACTGGTGATGAGCTGGGCGCGGGCGCTGGGCGAATTCGGCGCAACGATCATGTTCGCCGGCAGCATCGCCGCGATCACCCAGACGCTGCCGTTGCTCGTCTACGGGGAGTTCCAGTCAGGCGACCTCGAGGCGTCCATCGCCGCGGCCGCCGTTCTGATCCTCGCCGCGGTCGTCGCCCTGCTGGCGGTGCGCGGCCTGCACTGGAGCCGCGCGCTCGAGGTCCGAGCCGGCGCCTGATTCCTCGTTCAGTCGGACACGCCGGTGCACGCGTCTTCGAAGATGTAGTCGGGGCTGCCGACGGTCCATTTGACTGAGTAGAACTCGATGCGCAGCTTGACCTTGCCCTCGACGGCGCCGGAACGCAGCCACCTGATCTCGACCGTGCCACGCAACAGGTCGCTCGCCCGAGCGTTGTAGTAGAGCTTGCGATCGACAAAGTCGGCCGGATCCGTTTCGTGGGCGGACTTGGTCTGTGTCGAGGTCGCCATCGTCTTCCAGCCGGTCGGCGTGCTGCGCTGCAGGCGGTAGATGAGAGCCACGTTCTGCGTTTGGGCCCCAGCGCCGGTGTCGCGCGCGTAGACGTCGGGCTTGTGGAACTTCATCCACTTGAAAAAGGCGTCGCCGGAGGCGGTTTCGGCGCCATAGCCGCATTTCGCGCCCTGGTAGTCGTTCTGGTCGTCGACCTGGTCGGCCAGGACGTAGACGCCCTGCTGCCCGCTTTCGCTGAGGACTTCAGCCGCAAATACCGGCGCAGCCAAGACCGCGCTGATGAGTGCGGCAAGCACGAAGCCGATTCCGGCACCGAGTTTTCGATTGACCCTTCGCGCGTCTTTCACTTGTCCTCCGCTCGCTGGTTCGTTAGCCAGCCGAACCGTAGTTCTGACAAGTTGCAGTCCGGTTGCAGTGGCGGAACGAAAAGAGGCCGGCCCTTGCGGGCCGGCCTCTGTGAGCTCGAATGAGACGGACGGTTTACTCGCCGCCCGGCGTGACCTCGACGTCACCCTTCTCGAAGTCGGCTCCGGTGGCATCGTCCTCGATGCCCGCCAGCGCCGCCTCGGCGAGGTCGGTCCGATAGGCGTCCTCGCTCGGTGCCTCGGGGATGATCCCGGCCTCGACCGAGATGTCGACTGTCTGGTCCCAGACGTCGGTCGGCATGATGCCGATGCCGTCGGGCGACGGCCAGATCAGCGGGTTGATCTCGTTCATCATCCACGCCTGGTGGCCGGCCGGAGGGTCGAGCCGGCGTCGACCGTGTACGTCGATGCACGTCGTCGGGGTTGTCGCGGCAGAAGATCCAGCCGCGGAACGATGCGCGCAGGAAGCGCTCGGCGATGTCCTCGTTGCCCTCCTCGGCGAGCCACGCGGCGCGGGCGAAGAGCGCGTCCTGGAGCATCGCCGTGCCGACCTCGTTGTAGTCGATCACGTTGAGGTCTTCGGGCTGGTACAGCTCGTTGGTCGTCGGATTCGTCGGCCTCGAGAACCTGGGCGTACTCGTTGTAGATCATCGCCTCGGCGACATCGACTTCGCGATTGAGCAGCAGGCTCATGTCGAACGGCTGGATGACCCTGGTGTAGTCCTCGTTCTGCAACGAGGTCAAACAGCAGGGCGGCCGGCGGTGACTTCGTACTCGTTGCCGTAGTCCCACACGCCGATGTTCTTGCCGGCGAATTGCTCAGGCGAGGTGATGTCCTCGTCGCTCGTCGGCTCAGGCCCGGCGCCAGCCGCCCATGACACGGATCGGGTGCCCGAACGCTGGAAGATCTGGGCGATGTTGACCAGGTCCGACTGGGCCTCGTTCGCCCGGACCTGCGAGCACCTTGGGCACCCACGAGATGGTGAACTCGGGACCGTTCGGGTCGGTGCCGACGATCCTGCGGGATGATGTCGGCGCCGCCGCGCAGGAACTCGACCTCAAGTCCTTCTTCCTCGTAGTAGCCCTCGCGGTCGGCGGCAAAGTAGCCGGCGAACTGGGCCTGCGGCTCCCACTGGAGCTGGAGCCGAACCGCGGTCATCTCGCCCGGGCTGCCCGATGGCGCACTCGATGCGGCCTGCGTCGCTCGCCGCCGGTGACGGGGCCGATGACGGCGCCGACGTTGGCGCCGCACCGCTTGGACTCGCCGCCGGACCGCTACAGGCAACGACCAGCAGTGCGGCCGCGGCCAGCAGGCCAAGCGACCTCTTCATGTCGCGCATCATCACACCTCGCTCGCGGCCGCGACTCTGAGTCGCGGCCAGCCTCCTCCACGTCTCAGCGCCTCCGGCGGCTCTGGGCCGTGCTGCGACGAGCGCTGACCGAGGCACGATAGCGCAACCGTTGGCATCGCGATCAGTCGCTACTCGGCACGCAGCGAGGCGTGCCACGGAATGGCCATCGCTCGACCAACGAAATGATCACGTAGGCAGCGATCGCGGCGAGGCGCCGATCAGGATGCCGGCCCAGGCGAGCTGAACTGGCCAGCTGCTCATGGACGTCAGGACGATCCGACCGAGCACCTCTGATGCGCCGCCGAAGTACTCGCCGACGAGGGCGCCGATGAACGCCAGCGTGGCGCCGACCTTCAGCGCCGTGAACAGGAACGGCAGCATGTTCGGGATGCGCACCTTGCGCAGCACCGCGCCCTCGCCGGCCGCGTATGAGCGCATCAGCTCGAGCGACGCCGGCTTGACCTCGACCAGGCCGCGGGTGACGTTGATCATCACCGGGAAGAAGACGAGCAGCGCGGCCATCATCATCTTGCTGAGCGGGTTGAGCACCCCGAACCAGTTGTTGAGGATCGGCGCCATGGCGATGATCGGGATCGCGCTGGTGGCGATCGCTACCGGCACCAGCACGTCGCGCGCGGTCGATCCAGCGCGCCGAGGCGAAAGCCACGAGCGACGCCCGCGACGGTCCCGATGACGAGGCCGCCGATGGCCTCGCACGTCGTCGCCATGCGCCGAGCGGCGCAGAGGTGTCGAAGTCTTCGAGGCCGGCGCTGACGATCGAGCTCGGCGGCGGGATGACGCGCCGGCCGCCGCCGCTGCGTGGCCACCTCCCAGATGACGATCACGGCCACGAACACGAGCAGCGGCGGCAGGTAACGGCACCAGCGCCGCTCCGAACGCTCGTTCCGCTTCAACCGACCGATCCCTCGGCGCGAGGCCTGATCCTCCGATACAGTCGACGCTTCGACTGCGCCTTCCACAGCGGCCGCCAGTCGCCACGCCTGCCGCGCAGGCTCTCGCGTACCTCGGTGACCAGCTCGTAGTAGTCGCTCGGTCTCGCGCGTCTGGTCGTTGCGCGGCTGGGGCAGGTCGATCTCGACGACATTGGTGATGCGGCCCGGGCGCGGGCTCATCACAACGACCCGCGTCGAGAGGAACACGGCCTCCGGGATCGAGTGCGTGACGAAGATCACGGTCGTGCCGGTCTGCTGCCAGATGCGCAGCACCTCGGCATTGAGGCGTTCGCGCGTCATCTCGTCGAGCGCGCCGAACGGCTCGTCCATCAGCAGCAGGGTCGGCTCGAGCGCGAGCGCCCGCGCGATCGCCACGCGTTGCTGCATGCCGCCCGACAGCTGGTGTGGGTAGTGGCGGAGGAAGCCGCCCAGCTCGACCAGCTCGAGCATCTCGCGGGCACGCGACTGCGCGCTGGTCCCTGGGCGTGCCGTTCAGCTCGAGCGGCAGTCGGACGTTCGCCTCGACGGTGCGCCAGTCGAACAGCACCGGCGCCTGGAAGACCATGCCGTACTCGCGCCCGAGGCGGGCCTGGTGGGCGGATCGGCCGTTGACCTGCGACCGCGCCGGCCGTCGGCCGGATCAGGTCGCCGACGATGCGCAACAGGGTCGATTTGCCGCAGCCGGACGGACCGATGAGCGACACGAACTCGCCCGGCGTGATCGTCAGGTTGATGTCGTCGAGCGCGGTCATGCCGCCCTCGTCGGTCGTGAAGACCATCTGGATGCCGTCGAGTCGGACCGCCGGATTGGTGTCGGTCGGAGCTGCTCAGTCGTCAACTGATCACCGTTTGAGCACCGTGGCGCGCAGATAGACGGCCTCCGCGACGCGGACGATCAGGAAGAACAGGATCCCGACGGCAGCGGCGATCAGGATCGTCGCCCAGAGCTTCTCGGGTCCGGTGATGTATTGCTGGTTGAAGTTGAGGATCGCGCGGCCGAGACCCTGCGGCACTCCCCCGGGCCCCTCCCCGATGATCGTGCCGACGATGCTCGCCGCCGCGGCGATCTTGAGCCCGGTGAACAGGTACGGCACGCTCGCCGGCAGGCGGACCTTGCGATACACGTCCCACTTGGACGCGGCGTATGAGCGCATCAGCTCTATCGCCCGTGGGTCTGGCGATCTCAGGCCGCGCACCACGGCGATGGTCACCGGGAAGAAGGTCAGGTACGTGGCGATGATCACGACGCTCGTCAGTCCGCGTCCGAAGCTGACCACGATCACCGGCGCGAGGGCGACGATCGGGATCGTCTGGCTGGCGACGACGTAGGGCACGAACGCGCGCTCGAACAGCCCGAAGTGAACGAAGATCGATGCCAGGACTATGCCGATCAGGGCGCCAAGCCCGAAACCGAGCAGCGCCTCGGCCCACGTATAGGCCGCCTGCTCGACGAGATAGTTGGCCAGGCTGTAGTTGGCGTTGCGCTGGAATGGCTCGCCAAACGCGGCCGCGATGTCCCACAGGTGGGGCAGTTGAGGTCGGTCAACTGAAGGACACGGAACGGCGGTTGGTGGAAGTAGCCGATTGCCTGGAGCCGCCACGGGTCGCCGGCGATCCACTTCGCGCCCTCCCAGATGAACACGAAGCCGACGACAAAGAGGACGAGGGCAACGACACGACGCCGCCGGCTGCGGTGGTTGCGCTCCTCCATCGAGCCGAACTCTAGCCCGCGGGCGGCTGCTCCTGCAGGGGCAGGTCAAGCCAGCCTTCGCGCAACGCTCGAGTGGCGAGCTCGGTCCGCGACACGACGCCGACCCGCTCGAAGATGCGGCGCATGTGCGACTCGACGGTCTTGGGCGAGATGCCGAGATCGACGGCGATCTCGTCATTCGACAGCCCTTCGACGACCTTCTTCACCACGTCGAGCTCGCGCTCGCTGAGTGCCAGGCGTTGCGCCGGGCGAACGCCGAAATGGAGCCCTCCGCTGGCCGCGGCGCGAATCGCCGCGAGGAGGTCGTCGATCGGCCCGTTCTTGAGCACGAAACCCGACGCTCCGAGGCGCAGCGCGGCTTCGGCGTATTGCGGATAGCCGTAGGCGGTCAGGACGACGACAGCCGGTCGTCGTTCGGTGTTTCGCTGGAGCGCCGACAGGCCGCTCTGGGTGCCGAGTCGCACGTCGAGGAGGACCACGTCGACGTCGGTCGCGAGGATCGAGTCGGCGTCGGCCACGCTTGCGCCGAGCGCCACGACCTCCATGTCGTTCTCCTTGGCCAGCAGTGAGGCGATCCCGTCGCGCAGGACGGGATGGTCATCGACGATCGCCACGGTGATCGGCCGCGCGGGCTGTGCTGTGGGCTGGTCAGGTCGATCGGTCATGCGCGCCACTCCATGGTCACCCGAGTGCCACCCGTCGGCCAGCGCCGAATGTCGAGCAACGCGCCGATCTGCTCCGCCCGCTGGCGCATGTTGAGCAAGCCGAAATGACCGGATCCGGCGCTGGCCGCTTCGGTGGCGTTGATGCCCGGCCCGGCGTCATCGATCGACAGTGACGCGCCCGATGGGCTGGTCCAGTAGCGCACGACGATGGGCGGTTGCCCGTGGCGCACGGCGTTCGAGAGCGCTTCCTGGGCGACGCGAAAGAACGCGAGCTCGACCGCCGGCGGCGGCCTGACCTGGTCCGACCGCTCGAGTCGAACCTCGCCGCCGGCCAGGCGGCCGACGCGCTCGACGAGCCACTCCAGCGCCGGGCCGGTGCCGAGGTCATCGAGGATCGGCAGGCGCAGGTCGCCGAGGATCGCGCGCAGCCGGTCGGCCACCTCGCGCGCCGACGCCGCGGCCTGCTTGTCACCGGACGCATCCAGCCGCCAGCCGAGCATCGTCAGCTCCTGGAGAGCGTCGTCGTGGATGTCGGCGGCGATGCGCGAGCGCTCGGCTTCCATGGCGGCGACGACCTGGTCGCGCTGCGTAGTTGCCACGCTCGCCGTGCGAGCCAGCGGACGAACGGCGAAATACTGGACGGCGAGGACGCCGATGATCCAGACGATGAGCGGGATCGCCGCCCGCGGGTCACTCGACCCCCAGGTGGTGATCACCGCGATTGCCGGCGTGATGCCCAGCACCGCGAGCTCGAGGGCCTGGACGACCGACTCCCGGCCCCGGTCGATGGACGGCAGCGTATGGCGCAGCACACCGGCGATGAGGCCCGGGAGCGCCGTCGATGCGGCGATCAGGAGCATGGCCGCCAGGCGTAGTGCAGTCGCGCGCTTCGAAGGACAGGTCGGGCGCCAGGATGCCGACGGCCGCGCCGGTCAGGGCAAGCACCGACGCCAGCAAGGCGACCCGCAGCCGATACGGATGGGGCAGCGAATCGGCAATGGTCAAGCCCAGCGTCGCCGCTGCGGCCGCAGTGAGCCCCCACGGCGCGAAATCGGGCGAGCCGCCGAACAGATCGAGCCCGGAGCCGACCAGCACCGGCACCACCGTGGCCACGGCAGCCGGGATTGCCATCTCGTGAAAAGGCGTCCAGGGCGCCTGGCGCCACAGCCACCAGGCCCCCACAGCGAGCATCGCCACGCCAAGGACGGTGTTCGCAAGGGAGGTAGGAGCGAAACCGAATTCGGAGAGCTCGCGCGACGGACAGCACGACGGCGGCCACGGCGATGAGCGCGGCGATGCCATTGGCTGGTCGGTCGAACATGACCCGATTCTCACATCGGGATCTGACGGGCGCCATCAGGGAAGTCCCTTAACGCGGCGCGATGGAGCAGTCGATTTAGATCGAGCGCGCGTCGACCTAGCGTCAGTCCATGCTCAGCCATGACTCACTCGCCCCGTCTCGGATCGAGCCGGTCCGCCTTCGGTCACTGGTGCTCTATGGGCTGGTTGTCGCGACCGCCGTCGTTGCGTCGGTCGGGCTGATCACCGCCTTCAAGGTCGTACAGGTCGGGCCTGCCTCGCCCGCCGGACTGCCCGATTGCCGCATCGCCGAGCGTCCGGCAAGGCACACCGATTACGACGACTGGGCAGCCACGTTGCTCGACCCGGCACATGCGCTGCGGCCCTCATACCGGCCGCCCGACCTGCGCGTGGCCATGGTTCATGGGCAGGTCGTGGAGCTCCGGCCGTTCGTCCTCGAGCCACTGACGGAGATGCTCGATGCCGCGGCGCGCGACGGAGTGACCCTGAGGGTGACCAGCTCGTTCCGCTCGTACGAGGAGCAGCAGCAGCTCGTGAACGCCAGTCCGGGCATGGACGACCTGGTCGCCCGGGCCGGTCACTCCGAGCACCAGCTGGGCACGACCGTGGACCTCGGAGACGGCGCCGAGTGGCTGGCGCAGCACGCACCGGAATTCGGTTTCGCGCTCAGCTTTCCGGCCTCGCGCAGCCCCGAGCTGACGTGCTACAGCCCCGAGCCATGGCACTACCGCTACTTCGGCCGCGATCGAGCGCTGGCAATCGCCGAGTCCGGGCTCAGCCCACGCGAGTGGCTATGGGCGGAGCAGGCCGCCAGGACGCGCTAGCCGGGGACGGTGATCTGGTCTAGCCAACCGCCTTGTCGGCGGCGTTCAGCGCCGTGTCGATGATCTCGAAGCCGTCGGCGAGCTGCTCGTCGGTGATGATCAGCGGCGGGTTGGTCATGATGCCGTTCCAGCGCACGAACGTGTACAGGCCGTTCTCGCGCAGGTGCTTGCCGACCGACTTCATCTCGTCGGACGTGCCGTTGTACGGCGCCAGCGGCTCGTACGGCGAACGCGTCTTGACCAGCTCGACCATGCCGAACAGGCCGATATTGCGCGTCGCTCCGACCGACGGATGCGCGTCGTACAACGCCCGATGGTGGCGCGCCATCGCGTCGCCCATCCGGCGCGCGCGGTCGATCAGCCCATCCTCCTCGTACACCGCGATCGTGGCCAGCGCCGCGGCGCAGCCCATCGGATGCGAGTTGTAGGTCAGGCCGCCGAAGAACACCTTGTCGCGGAACTCGTCGGCGATCTTGCGTCGCATGCCCACCGCGCCGAGCGGCAGGTACGACGAAGTGAGGCCCTTGGCCATCGTGATCAGGTCGGGCACGACGCCCCAGTGGTCGACTGCCCACCAGGCGCCGGTTCGGCCGAAGGCGCTCATCACCTCGTCGGCGATGAGCAGGATGCCGTGCCGATCGCAGATCTCGCGCACGCCCTGCATGTAGCCGTCGGGCGGGATGAGGATGCCGTTGGTCCCGACGACAGGCTCGATCATGAACGCCGCGATCGTCTGCGGACCCTCGTACATGATCACTTCCTCGAGTCGCGCGGAGCGAGTCCGCGACCGGCTCGGGCTCGGGCTGCGCCCAGCGGTGGAAGTCGGGTGCCCGGACGACGCCCCACACGCCGTTCTCCGCCGCCCAGCGACGTGGGTCGCCGGTCGCCGCGATGACTCCACCGGTTGCGCCGTGATACGAGCGGTAACGGGCCAGGATCTTCTGCCGGCCGGTTGCCTGGCGAGCGAGCTTGATCGCGTTCTCGTTCGCCTCCGCGCCGCCATTGGTGAAGAAGAAGACGTCGATGTCGCCGGGCGCAAGCTCGGCCAGCTTCTCGCCCAGTCGCGCGCGAGGCTCGGTGGCCATGAATGGGTTGGCGTAGGCGAGCTTCTCGGCCTGGGCCTTGATCGCGTCGATCACGCGCCGGTCGCCATGGCCGATGTTGACGCTCATCAGCTGCGAGTTGAAGTCGAGGTAGCGCGTGCCGTCGGGCGAGTAGAAATAGACGCCCTCGGCGCGCTCGACCGGGATCGGGTCGACGGCCGACTGGGCCGACCATTCGTAGAGCGTGTACTTGCGCGAGAGAGCCACGATCTCGGCGGCTGACATCGTGCCCGGTGCGGTTGAAATACCCATTTGCGACTGCGCCTCCTCTTCGCCGCCGAGTCTATCCGAGCACTTTCGTGGCCATCCCAAGCATGCCGAAAGTTGCGAAATCGTCTTGCAGAGCCGATTTCGGCGAGCCATACTCCCCTGAACGGCTCATTGCGGGCCGCCAGCCTGACAACTGAAGAGCAGCGGAATCAGTCAATTCGCCCCAGCGGATGACGTGCCCTCGCCGTCCGGGGACAACCGCTAAACGGCCGTCGACGTGCCCCGTCGGTCTCGAGTTATGGAGGAGTAACCTCGGGATGCCGGACTTCCGTCGCGCGCCCAGGCTGTTGGTTCTCACACTAGCCCTGCCCGTCATCGTGCTCGTGTACGTCAGCACTTTTGGTGGCCGGCTTTGGGCTGCCCTGCGGCCGGCGGCCGCGACGTTCCTTGGCGCGACCGTCATCGGATCCGTCTATGCCGAGGAGGCTTATCGACGCGCCCCCGCGACCCCGATGCGCGCAGCTGCCGTGCTCGCGCTGGCGGTCGCCCTGGTTGGTCCGGGCGTGGCTGCGCCGAGCCCGACCTACGCCGGTGAGCCGGCAGAGGCGGTCATCGCAGCCGCGCGCGAGTACCTGGGAGCCAACTATGTGCTCGGCGCCGAGGGTCCGCGCGTGTTCGACTGCTCGGGCCTGGTCTTCCGCGTCTTCTCCGACACCGGCGATCTGCCGCGCGTCGGTGGGATGCGCCTCCGCGCAGCCGGCTACATGCGCTGGTTCATGTCGCGCGGGCTGTATTCGCGCAACGCATCGGATGCGAAACGTGGCGACCTGGTCGTCTGGAACAACGGCGAACACATCGGTTTCTATCTCGGCGACGGCGAGGCGCTGAGCGCGCTCGTCCAGCCGTGGGGCGTGACCATCCACGGACTCCACTCCATCAACATGCGCGTCACCCAGTTCCTGCTCGTCAACTGGGGTGGCGGCGACGGCGGCAACAACGGGCCTGACGATCCCGGCCCCGGCCCTGAGCCGAATCCGACAATCCGCAGCCGGGCTTCGGCGACGGCCGGCCGGGCGACAACAACGGCGACCAGACGAACTCGGGCAATCCCGACGGGAACGGCAATGGCAACGGCGAATCCGGATGGCAACGGCAATGGCAACGGCGATCCCGACGGGAACGGCAACGGCACGAACGGCAACGAAAACCCGGACGGGAACGGCCCATCGGCCGGCAACGACAACGAGAATCCGGGCACTCGACCGGACAACAACGCTATGGCGACCGGGACCATGAACCTGCGCCAGGTTGCCGATCCGGACTCGCGGATCATCGGCTGGGTCGGCCGCGGCGGCCGCTTCCGGATCATCGACCGCGGCAATAGCCCGGCCGGCTACCTGTGGTACAGGATCGAGACCAACAGCGGCAAGGAAGGCTGGCTGTACTCGCGCTGGGTCCAGGAGCTCTAGCCCCACACCCTCTAGCCGGCAGTCTCTCCTTCGACGGTCCGGCCGTCGGCGTAGCTCGGTCCGACGATCACATTCAGGCTGGCCGGCCAAACGCGGCATTCGAGTGGGGTCGTGCCCAGATCATGTGAATTGGCGCGGCACGGAAGCTGCCGGCGACCGTCGATGCGCACCGTTGCCGAGCGATAAGTGCGGACGTGCGGCGAGTAACGTCGCCGGCCGAACATGATCGACGTCAGGTGGCGCAGCAGCTCGATCTTCGAGAAGTGGCGGAAGACCCGGACGTCGAGCCGGCCGTCGTTGAGTCGCGCCTCAGGCGCCACGGTCATGCCGACGCCGGTATACGCGCCGTTCGACACAGTGACCATCAAGGCCCTGGTCGTCAGCCGCTTCTCGTCGTCGAGGAGGATCTCCATCCGCGCCGGCCGATAGCGGAACGCCGCCGCGACCGCCTTGAACGGTGAGCCCCAGTCACCGTCCTCGAAGTGCTGCGCGGCGGCGAAGATGGCCGCGTTCATCCCAACCGAGGCGGTCTCGAAGAACACCACTCCATTGGCCACGCCGACGTCGATCGCCGCCCGGCGACCGGCGGCAATCTCCTTTGCGGCCGGACCGATGTCGCGTGGCAGGCCGAGCATGCGCGGGATGTTCATGACGCTGCCGAGCGGCAGGATGGCCAGCGTCACGTCCGTTCCGAGCAGCTGCTCGGCGATGCGGCCGATCGTCCCGTCGCCGCCGGCGGCCACGATCAGATCGGCATCCTGCGCGATCGCCTCGGCCACGGCCTCTCGTGCCTCTTCCTCGGATTGGGTCGGGACGATTTCTGCATCCAGGCCGGCGTCGGCCATCGCCTGGCGGAGAGCCTCGTCGTCCGCGCCACCGAGCGGGCCTCGGACCTTCTGGCCGGCGTTCGCGTTCCAGATGACGCGTATCGGGTCGCGCGTCACCCGCGAGCCTTGACTCGACGGTAGAGAGCCATCAAGGCGATCAAATACGACAGGCCGAGCATGTACGACGCGGCGACGTCGGTCGGCCAGTGGTGGCCCTGATAGATCCGACTCGGTCCGACCAGCCCGATCATGCCGACCAGCCCGAGAGACAGCGGCCAGCGGACTTGCGGCGGCTTGACCAGGCTGTAGACAAGGAACGCGAGGAAGCCGTACGTGCCGACGTAGGTCAGGACGTGGCCGCTCGGAAAGCTCGAGCCGCCCAGCGGAGCGAGCACGACGCGCACCTGCTCGGGTAGCGGCCGCGGTCGATGGACGAAACCCTTGACGACCGTCGACATCAGCGCCGTTCCCCACGCCAGCGTCTGGAACGTGGCCTCGGTGCGCATCCGCGACACGAACAACGCGGCGATGATCAGCGGCGGGATGACGCGACTCTGCGGCGGAAAGCCGGGCCACGACCCGACTTCCATCAGCGTCGCGAGCGAGCGGTGCTGGCGGGCCTGCCAGCGGATCGTGATGGCGACGTCGAGCGCATCCGAGCGGCGCGCCTTGACCGCGCCGAACAGCATCGCGAACGCGCCCAGGCCGGCGCCCGCGACGAGCATGCCGTTGCGGCCTCGCAGCAGCGCCAGGCCGCGCGGAACTGTGTTGCGCGCCGCGGCGACGCGTGCCTTGTCGGCGATCCGAGTCACGAAGACCGATTGAACTCGCTTCGGAGACGCTCTGCCAAGATCGCGGCGCACTGCGCGCCTATCAAATGTGGCACGGACTCAGATGTTGAACGTCATCCCCTCGCGGCCGGGAAGCACCTCGAGCCCATCCGGCGCCGCCGCCTGTGCCTCGGCCAGCATCTTGTCGAGCTCGGCGTCGTCGTGCGCCGGATCGTGATGGAAGGTGACCAGTCTGGCGGCGCCCGCGAGCGCCGCCAGCGCGACCGCGTCGCCGATCTGGCTGTGTCCCCAGCCCACGCGCTGCTCGTATTCGTCGGCCGTGTATTGGGCGTCGTGAAGCAGCAGATCGGTGTCCTTGGAAAGGTCGTGGCCGGAGGTCCACTCTCCGGCCGGCGAGCTGCCGTTGCCATTGGCGGACAGCGAGCCGAGTGCCGGTTCGTGGTCGGGCAGGTAGGTCATGGTCGAGGTCCTGTCGCAGATTTTGTAGCCGACCGTTTGGCCGGGGTGGATCACGGTCTGAGCGCTGACCTCTAACCCGCCGATGGTGAAATCGCCGGTCGGCACGTCATGCAGCTCCACGCGCGCGGCGACGTCGCGCAACCGGACCGGGAAAAGCGGCGGCGACAGGTAGCGCGTCAGCCGCGTGCGCAGGTCCTGCGTCGTCGATGGCGGGCCCCACACGTGGACCTCGAAGTCCTTCTGGAAGAGCGGCGCAAAGAAGCCGAGCCCCTGGATGTGGTCCATATGCAGGTGGGTCAGCAGGATGTCCAGCCGACGCGGCTCGCGGTAGGTGTCGCCGACTCGGCGCACGCCGGTGCCTGCGTCGAGGACCACGATCGTGCCGTCGCGGCCCTCCACCTCGACGCACGAAGTGTTGCCGCCATAGGCGACCGTATCCGGGCCGGCGCTGGCAATCGACCCGCGCGTGCCCCACAGGCGGACACGCATGCTCCCATCAGCTGAGATCCCGCCATCGGGCTTCGCGTCGGTCACGCCTGCTTGCGCGCCCAGAACATGGCCACGCCGCCGATCAGGTGGCCGCCACCGCCGAGCAACGGGAACGCGGTTACCTCGAGCTCGCGATCGAGGCCGTCGAAGCCACGCGCCCAGACGCGTCGATGAACCGGGCGTCGTTCGCGCAGCGCGACCACGAGCGGCGGCTGGTCGTCGTTCAGCGGATCGCCCTTTTCGTCGCGGAAGGAAAAGATCCGCCGCCGCTGGTCGAGCGGCATCTCACCCATCTCGTCGAAGCGCTGGCCGAGGAGCATCTCGGCCGGCTCATTGAAGAACAGCAGATCGCCCGTCTCGTCAGCGATGAGCATCGGCACCGCCATGCCCGACGCCAGTTGTCGGATCAGGATCAGCCCAATCTCGCGCTGCGGCATCTGCCGATTGTCGCGGATCGCCATGCCCCTGTTACGTCACGGCGTGCTTCTTTCCGCGAATTGCTCGGCACGCGACAACCTGACGCCTCGCCATCGGCTTCCGCGGAGGCTTCGCCTTCGGCAACTCCCTGGCACCATGGCCGGGCCGCTGGGAGGGGCGGCTCGAAAGAATCCGCATACTTTGGCCGTGGATCTGCTATTTGGAGACCCAGCCATCCTGTGCGTTATCTGCGGCGCGCAGCTCGTCGGCGAGCCCGACGACCAGCCCGACTGGCCGACCGGTCCGATGTGCGGCAACTGCTACCAGGCGCGCGAGATGGACAACGAGCTGTGGTGGTCGGAGGAGTCCGACTCCGAGACCGAGGGCGTCTGAGTGCAGCGCGAGTCGTATGACGCGATCGTGATTGGCCTCGGCGCTATGGGCAGCTCAGCCGCCTATCAGCTGGCCAGCCGCGGCGCGCGCGTGCTTGGTCTCGAGCAGTTCACGCCGGCTCACGAGCTCGGCTCGTCGGGCGGCCTGACGCGCATCATCCGGCTCGCCTACTTCGAGCACCCCGACTACGTGCCCCTGTTGCGCGCGGCGTGGGAGCTGTGGCCGCAGATCGAGCTCGAGGCAGGCGTGGCGGCCGGCCAGATGATGCAGGTGACCGGTGGCCTGTACTCCGGCCGCCGGGGAAGTGCCGTTCTCGACGGATCGCTGCGCAGCGCGCAGGAGCACGGGCTGGCGCACGAGCTGCTCGACGCGGACGAGTCACGCCATCGATTTCCGGCGCTGCAGCTCGACGACGACATGCAGACGCTGCACGAGCCGCTCGCGGGCATCCTCTTCGCGCCGCGCTGCATCTCCGGCCATCTCCGGCTGGCCGAGCGCAACGGCGCCGACCTGCGTTTCGGCGAGCGGATGACCGGCTGGACCTCGGACGGCGACGGCCTGACGGTGACGACCGACAAGGGCAGCTACTCGACTGCCAAGCTGGTCGTCGCTGCCGGCGCGTGGCTGCCCAGGGTCGCGCCGGAGCTCGAATTGCCGCTGACCGTCGAGCGCAACGCCCTGTTCTGGTACCGAGCCGGTAGCGCAGCCCGAGCTCTTCGCCGCCGACCGGCTGCCGGTCTGGATCATGGAGCTCGACGACGATCACGCCTTCTATGGCTTCCCGACGGTGCCCGTGACCGACGACTTGCCGGCGCAGGGTGCCAAGGTCGCGCGGCACCATGGCGGCCGGCCCGTCCGACCCCGAATCCATCGACCGCGAGGCGACTGACGCCGACGAGGCCGCGGTGCGTGACTTCATGCGCCGCCACATGCCGCTCGCCGACGGGGAGCGGCTCGACTCGCGCGTGTGCATGTACACGAACACGCCCGACTTCAACTTCGTGCTCGATTTCCATCCCGCCGACAACCGCGTCGTGATCGCCTCGCCGTGCAGCGGCCATGGCTTCAAGTTCTCGAACATCATCGGCCAGCATCGCCGCCGACATGGTGCTCGACGGGCGGCACTGAGTTTGCCATCGACTTCCTGTCGATTGGACGATTCACGAACAATTGAAGCGGCGCGCAGCGCGATAAATCTGTAACCATTTCGCGCAGTTGACTATTAGTTGATGCGGGCATATGTTCCACCCGCGCCGGCAGGCAAAGACCGCCTAGCCGGTAGTGCCTGGACCGCCTTCCATGCCCTGTTGGATGACGGACCTAAAGGCCCCAGCCGTGCCACTGAGTCGTGTCGGTGGCTGTAGGAGGTGCTGAGCGCCAATCACGGTTTCTGCGCGTGCGCGCATTCAATTTGACGTGCTCTTCAAAAGGAGAGGAATGCCTTGAAGAGGCTAATCATTGCGATCAGCGTGGCTGCTCTGGCGGCCAGTGCTGTGGGTACAACGGCGGCACGGGAGCCGTCAAGGGACGCCGCGGGCTCGGACTACCTGCCAGGCCGACTGGCCCAGGACCGGGCCGCGCGCAAGGCCGACGCACTCGGCGACGTGTTGAGTGGGCAGGCCACCGCGAAAGGCAAGAACCAGGTCGTCAAGGTCGCCCCGGGCCAGTTCGTCGAGCTGGCGTTCGAGGGCGAGGATCAGATCCTGACGCTGCTCGGCGAGTTCGGACCCCTGCCTAACAACACCCATCCGGGCCACCCGGCACACGGCGGCCCCCCAGGCCCGCTGCACAACGAGATTCCCGAGCCAGATCGTGATGAGGACAACTCGACCATCTGGGTCGACGACTTCAACCAGGCTCACTACGACAGCCTGCTGTACGACAAGAACCTCAATCCCTCGATGGCCAACTGGTACCTCGAGCAGTCGTCCGGCACGTACAGCGTCGACGGCTACGTCAGCGATTGGGTCCAGGTGCCGTACAACGCCAATGCATACGGCAGCAACTACTGCAACAGCAACGTCTGCACGCGCGACGTTGGTCGGTTCATCGAGGACCAGGCCGATACGTGGTGGAACGTGCTCGTCGCCCAGCAGGGCAGCGTAGCCGCGGCCGAAGCATTCCTGGCGACGTTCGACGAATGGGATCGCTACGACTGGAACGGCAACGGCGAGTTCGACGAGCCCGACGGCTACATCGACCACTTCCAGTCGGTTCACGCCGGCGAAGGCGAAGAGACCGGCGGCGGCGCCCAGGGCACCAATGCCATCTGGAGCCATCGCTCGTATGTCAACAGCGTACCGATAGGCGCCGATGGGCCCGGCTGGCTTCGCTCCCTTCGGCGGCGCCCGCATCGGCACCAGCAATTACTGGATCGGCGACTACACCGTCGAGCCGGAGAACGGTGGCGTTGGCGTCTTCGCTCACGAGTACGCACACGACCTCGACATCCCCGACCTGTACGACGGTGGTGGCGAGAACAGCACCGGCTGGTGGACGGTCATGTCGCAGGGCTCCTACGGCAGCGTCAACGGCGAGGACATCGGCTCAGCTCCCGACGCACTTCGGTGCATGGGAGAAGCTCCAGCTCGGTTTCCTCGACAACTACACGACTGTCCAGGCGGGACAGAGCGGCACGTACAACCTCGGCCCGGCCGAGTTCAACTCGAAGAAGCCGCAAGCAATGGTGATCGAGCTTCCCGACAACGTGGTGGTGCACCCGGTTGCCGCCCCGTTTGCCGGAGATTGGGTCTACTACTCCGGCTCCGGCGCCAGCCTGGACAACAACATGACTCGGCCGATCACCCTTGGTGCTGGCCCGATCAGCCTGTCGTTCCAGGGCCGCTGGCACATCGAGACCTGCTGGGACTACGCCTATGTCGAGGTATCGACCGACGGCGGCGCAACGTTCAACAGCGTTGACACCTCCGCGTCGACCGATCTCGATGAAAACGATCAGAACTTCGGCAACGGCATAACCGGAGTCTCCGGCCAGGCGCACGAATGTGACAGCCTCACCGGGACACCGGCGTGGGTCAACGTGACCGCCGACCTGAGCACATATGCCAACTCCACGATCCAGCTTCGGTTCCGTTACTGGACCGATGGGTTCGTCGATGGCGCCGGATTTGCCGCGGACGAGATCGCGATCACCGGTCAGCCGACCGATGGCGCGGAGACGGATCCCGGCTGGGTGTACGACGGCTTCTCACGCACCCAGGCGATCACCGACTCGTTCTTCAACGCCTACGTGCTCGAGAACCGCCAGTACATCGGCTATGACCAGGCGCTCGACCTGGGTCCGTACAACTTCGGATTCCCGGCGCAGCCCAACCTGTTGGAGCACTTCCCTCTCCAGGACGGTCTGTTGATCTCGTACTGGAACGACGAGTGGACCGACAACAACGTCAGCAGCCACCCCGGCGAGGGCCTGATCCTGCCGGTTGACTCTCACACGGCGATCGAGACATGGACCAATGGCGATCAGATGCGGCCGCGCATCCAGAGCTACGACGCCACGTTCACGAAGGCCGCGACCGAGTCGATCACGCTTCACCATCCGGTCAACGGAGTTGCCAAGACGATCTCGTCCAAGCCGGGCGTGAGCGTGTTCAACGACTCCCTTCGCGATGGTGACGGCACCTCGATCTACTGGACCCCGACTCACGTCTCCGACGGAACTACGAATTACGAGGCCGCCTGGAACAGCGTCGACGTGCCCGACACGGGCACGGTCGTGCGAGTCAAGAGCATCAGCAGCACCGGGGCTGTTGGTCGTCGACCTGAACAAGTAGCTTTCGGGCGGCCATCCGCCCACCCGCGTACTTAAATCGCGAGGCCCGTCCGGCTTGACCGGCGGGCCTCGCTCCTTGTCGCCGGCGTAGTGCCAGTACGCGCCAAATTGCAGACCGACGATAAGTAATAAATGCAGATGATTTTGGCCGGAAACGCTTGTTACGACTCTGTAACTACTTTGTGAAGTCGTTGAGTCCTAGGTCTCTCGTGAGCGGCTGAACTTCTAGGCAGTTGTAAGCAATAAGGGCAATTGACTGAGGCGCGTCGCGCACCTATTTTCGCTCCGAACTGGCGCCGCCCGTGAACGGCGCTGGTCCGCCCATGGTCCCAGCCCATGGGATCAGGGACCCGTCCTGGTTCGGACGGGTCATTGGAGGAGGAGCCTATCGGCCGTTGGTCGGCGTCTTCGATCCAGTCGTGTATTGCATTGACTTCCGAGGAGAGTGAGTTGAGGCGTAGATCGATCGTGATTCTTGCCACGTTGGCGATGGCCCTGACGCTTGGGCCGACCGCCAGCGCGGAACCGGCAGCGGATGCGTCCGCTGTGCAGCGGGGTGAGTACAACAGCTACATCGTGCTCATGGAGGCAGATCCCCTCGTCATAACCGAGGGACGAGATGGACTCAATACCCCGCAGGCCAAGAACCGTGGCCAGCAGCTGAAGGCAAGCCACACACAGGCGATGCGCGACGCGGGCGTTGCTCCGGCGCGGATCGTCAACAGCTACACCACCGCCTTGAACGGCTTTTCGGCGCTCATCAACTACCAGCAGGCGGTTGAGCTCGCGGCGGACAAGAACGTTGCGATGGTGCTCCCTGATGAGCTGCACCAGCCGCAGACCGATGAGAGCGGCGACTTCCTGGGACTGACCGGGCCGATGCGGGCGCGTACTCGACAGGGCATTACCGGCAAGGGATCGTCGTCGGCATCATCGACACCGGGATCTGGCCCGAACACCCCAGCTTCGCCGACAACGGCCTGCCCGAAGCCGTCAGGTATCGAGTGGCCCGATCCCGTGCGAGTTCGGCAATACGGGAACAGCCAACCTGGCTGGATCAAGCCCGCCCGTGCCGCACCACAATCCGAACGATGTCGCCTTCACCTGCCAGGACAAGCTGGTTGGTGCGCGCCAGATGCTTGCGAGCTATCGGCCAGTGATCGGCGCAGCGGCCGACGAGTTCGACTCGGCCCGCGACGACAGCGGCCACGGCGCGCATACGGCTTCGACAGCCGCCGGCAACTCCGGCGTGCAGGCGACCATTACATGGTCGCCGGTCGGCGACGGCACGATCTCGGGCATCGCGCCCAGGCTCTCGATCATCGCCTACAAGGGCCTCGGCAACCAGGGCGGCTTCACCTCCGACCTGGCGGCCGCGATCAATACAGGCCGTCGATGGACGGCGTCGACGTCATCAACTACTCGATTGGTGGTGGTGGCGGCACGCTGGGCGCCGACGACATCGCCTTCCTCGGCGCCAACGCCGCCGGCGTGTTCGTCGCCGCATCTGTCGGCAACTCCGGTCCGGGAGCAACAGACGATCGGCAGCCCGGGCGACAACCCGTGGCTCATCGGCGTTGCTGCGAGCACACAGGAGCGCTTCCTGGCAGGAACCATCGAGCTCGGTAACGGCGCGACCTACGAAGGCGCATCCATAACCGACGGCACCGCGATGGTCGGCCTCGTGGACGCCGCGACTGTTCCCGCTGGCGGAACGACGGCAGACGCTCGTGTGATCTCGACTGCGACCAGAGCCAGCCAGCGGATCCCGACGGTCGGTGACCGGCAAGATCGTGCTCTGCAAGCGTGGTATCAACGCCCGCGTGGACAAGAGTCTCGCCGTCCTCAACGCCGGCGGCGTGGGCATGATCATGTACGAGCAGAGTCGACTAGGGAAACCTCTTCACCGACACGCACTGGCTGCCCACCGTCCACATCGACAACACCCCGGGTCTCGCAATCAAGGCATACATCGCCGCCAATCCGGGCACGGCAACGGCTCAGATCCGCGACACACGCGCCATCAGCACGTGGCCGATCGCACCGTCGATCGACCGAGTTCTCGTCGCGGGACCGGCGGACGTGGGCCGACATCATCAAGCCCGACATAACGGCACCCGGTCTGCAGATCCTGGCGGCGGCCTCGCCGTACCCGGATGCCGGCTCGGTGCACCGGCCAGCTGTTCCAGGCCATCGCCGGAACCTCCATGTCGAGCCCTCACGTAGCCGGACTGCTCGCCCTTCTCAAGGAGGCGAACCCAGGCTGGAGTCCATCTGCCGCCAAGTCGGCGCTGATGACCACGGCGCTACCAGAACGTGCTGGACAACGACCGGACCAGCCCTGCAGATCCGTTCGACATGGGCGCAGGCCACGTGGACATGGGCGCACCGAACCAGAAGAGCTCGGCCTTCCAGCCCGGCCTCGTCTATGACGCAGACGTCAACGACTACCTCGCCTGGATCTGCGGCGCGCGCCCGCAGAACATCCAGGCGTCAGCCTGCGCCGACTCTTGCCGGCGCGGGCTACTCGCTGGATCCGAGTGATCTCAACCTGGCTTCGATCGCCGTCGCCGAGCTGGCAGGCAGCCAGACGGTTACGCGAACCGTGACCAGCGTTGCCAAGTGAGCAATCGACGAACGTACAACGTCAGCGTCGAGGCGCCGTACGGCTACAGCGTCACGGTCACTCCGTCGACGCTCAGCCTCAGGAAGGGCGAGTCGGCGACGTTCCAGGTGCACATCGTGAACAACTCGGCGCCAATCGGCGCCTGGCGGTTCGGTTCGCTCACCTGGAACGAGACCGATGGCAGCTACTCCGCCCGCAGCCCCATCGCGGTCCGCGGATCACAGTTCAGCACTGTGGCGCAGGTGAACGAGACCGGCGAAAGCGGGACCGGCGAGCTCGACGTGTTCTTCGGCTACAGCGGTGACTACGACGCGAAGGCTTTCGGCCTGGTAGCGGCGGCAGTCACAGACGCAACAGTCGATCAGGACCCGACGAACGGCACGTTCTCGCCGAGCGAGGTGGGCAACGGAGTAACGGCCCACACGATCGCCGTCAGCAACGCCCAGCAGCTGCGGATCCGGATCCCACCGGATGCGGTCAGTGATGGCGACGTTATTGACCTTGACATCTTCCTGTACAACCCCGGCAATACCCTGGCCGCGACCAGCGGTGCCGGCGGGACGGACGAGTCGATCGTCATCAACAGTCCGATCGATGGCAACTGGACGCTCTACGTCCAGGGCTGGGCAGTGACTCAGGTGGACGAGCCGTACCGGTTGTACACCTGGCAAATTCCGGCCTCGCCGCCCGACGCAGGCTCACTCGTACTCACAGACGAGCCTGCCGACGCGACGCTCGGCACAGTAGGAACGATCGAATACAGCTGGTCCGGCGCGACCGCCGGCCAGTGGCACTTCGGCGCCATCCAGCACTTGAACGGCGCGACCAACATGGGTCGAACGCTCATCGAGGTCGACAACCGATAACGGAAGAAGCCTCGGCGGACTGGCTCCGCCATAGCTGAACCCAGTGGAGAAGGGCCGGCGGCAACGCCGGCCCTTTCTCTTTGCCCGCCGCTCCGACTACGATCCGAGCCGATGAAGAGCCCTCGCGCTGGCCACGCTCGCCCTCGCCGACCGCGCTCGCTACCGGCGCATGCAGCCCACCGCCGCTCGCCACCGAGGCTCCGCTGCTCCACGGTGGCGCCCACGCCACGTCCGCCGGACGTGCCACACAGCACCTCCGCCCCGCCCGAGCGGCACATCGCCGACGCCCACGTTTGCGGGCGGCACGCCCAGCCCGTCGATCGAGATCCCGCCGCCAATCCGCTAGGCGGCGACGAGGCTGGTTCCTAGGCCAGTTCCAGGCGGCGCAGCATGTCCTCGAGATCGGCCACGGTCTGGGCGTCGAGAACAGGCCCCGGCGCGCGCACCTTGTCAGACGCGATCGCGCCGCGCCGCATGTAGATCCGCTTCCGGATCGGCAGGTTGAGCAGCTGCTGGTTCTCGAACCGGATCAGCGGCATGTAGCGATAGAACCGCTCCACCGCTGCTTCCTCGTTGCCCGCCTGGAAGTCGCGCACGATCTGGACGAGGATCTCCGGGTAGCCGAAGCCGGTCATCGTTCCGACCGCGCCGCGGCGCAGCTCCTCGAGCAGCATCTCCCCGCCGAGCCCGCCCAGGACGCGCAGCTGCGGATTGGCGGCCACCAGACGGCCGACCTTGGGCGCGGTCGGCTCCTCCTCGAGCTTGACGACGCGCAGGTTGGGCGCCTCTTCGGCCATGCGCCCGATGAGCTCGGCAGTCATCCACACCCCGAGCGTGGGCAGGTCCTGGATGACGACCGGCAGGTCGGGCACCGCCTCCGCGACGCGCAGGTAGTGGCGGCGCACGGCGTCGTCGTTCGGCCGCGCCAGCGGCGGCGCCGAGAGCATCACCGAATGGCCACCCTTGGCCTGTGCCTCGCGCGCGAACTCGGCGGCGCGATACCCGGACGCGGCGCTGACCGTCACGCACACGGGCACTCGTCCGGCAGCCTGCTCGAGCGTCACGTCGATGATCGTCGAGCGCTCCAGGTCGGAGACCTTCGCGCCCTCGCCGAGGACGCCGAGGATGGTCATGCCGTCGACGCCGGAGCCAACCACGAAATCGGTCAGCGTGCGCAGGCTCGGGAGATCGAGCTCCTCGTCAGGGTGGAAGGGCGTCGGGACGATGTTCCATACGCCCTTGAGCATGTCGGTCCGAGCTGTCGAGGTCCAAGCTCACCGTCCCTAGAAGGGCAGCAGCTGGCGCATCGCGAAGACCACGTTCGCCGGGCGCTCGGCGAGCCGGCGCATGTACCACGGGTACCAGTAATCGCCGTAGGCGATCAGCACGCGCACCGCGAAGCCATCCTTCTTCAGCTTCCGCTGCTGGTCGACGCGAATGCCGTACAGCATCTCCACGTCGAAGCTGTCGCGCGGCAGGCCGATCGACTTCGCGTGATCGGCCACCTGCTGGATCAGTCGGACGTCATGCGTGCCCAGGCCCAGGAAGAGGTCGTGGCCCGATTTGACCGCGGCCAGCATCGACACGCACAGCGCGAGGTAGTTGGCGTCGACTTCTTTGCGCGACTGGTAGGCGATCTGCGCCGGCTCGGCGTACGCGCCCTTGACCAGGCGGATGCGAGGGTTGAGCGGCAACAGGCGCTCGACATCGCTGTAAGTCCGCTTGAGGTATGCCTGCAGGCAGATGCCGACGTTCGGATATGTCTGCTTGAGCCGCTCGTAAAGGGCGATGGTTGACTCGGTGTAAGGCGAGCCCTCCATGTCGATCCAGACTGTCTGCTGGTCGGTCGCGGCTGCCTTGTCGAGCAGGCTGGCCATGTGGGCGTAGGTTCGTTCCTCGTCGATGTCGAGCCCCAGCTGAGTCAGCTTGACCGATTCCTCGGCCGACAGACCTTCCTTGTCGGCCATGTCCATCAGCTCGAGGTAGGCCTCGGCGTTCTCGTCGGCATCCTTGAGATCGGTCAGGTTCTCGCCGAGGCGGGTGAAGATGACCGCCATGCCCTGGCCCTTGAAGGTGCTTGCGGCCGTGATCGCCTCGGCCGGCGTCTCACCGGGCATGAACTTGCGCACCGCGCGCCTGGTGAACCACAGCCGAGGCACGTGGCGGCGCATCCAGCCATTGCTCGCCATCCACAGCAACAGTCGTCTCATTCGCGGCGCTAACGTTAGCGGCATGGACCTCGGCCTTGGTGGAGCCCGCGCGCTGGTTACCGGCGGATCAGCCGGATTGGGTGCCGCGGTCGCGCGCGCGCTGGCGGATGAAGGCGCGCGCGTCGCCGTTGCCGCCCGCGCCGGGGAGCGGCTCGACGAGACGGTCAGCCAGATCGCCGGCGTTGCCGTCCCGGTCGACCTTGCCGAACATGACGGCCCTCAAACGGCGGTCGACTCGGCCGTGGCGGCACTCGGCGGACTGGACGTGCTGCTCGTCAACATGGGCGGCCCGCCGCCGGGGAAGTTCCTCGACCTCACCGACGAGCAGTGGCAGAAGGCGATCGACATGACGCTCTGGTCGACGTTGCGGCTGCTCCGCGCGGCACTGCCGGCGCTGTCACAGAGCGACCGCGCGGCGGTCTGCGTGATCCTTTCCTCGTCGGTGCGCGAGCCGATCCCGGCACTGACCACTTCGAACCTGCTGCGCCCGGGTCTCGCCGGACTGATCAAGTCACTCGTCCCTGAGATCGCGCCCGTGCGCATCAACGGCATCGCGCCCGGGCGCGTCGCCACGGGCCGGATCGCGACGCTCGACGAGGGCCGCGCCAAGTCGGCCGGCATCAGCGTCGAAGAGGTTCAGCAGCAGACGATCGCGCGCATCCCGCTCGGTCGTTATGGCGACCCGGCCGAGGTCGGCCGCGTTGCCGCCTTCCTGCTCTCCCCTGCCGCCTCATACGTGACCGGCGTCATCGTCGGCGTGGACGGCGGGATGATCCGCTCCCTGCCTTGAAGACCGATGAGCCGCGACGAGATTCGCGCCAAGGTCCAGGGCGCGGTCGATTACCTGACCGCCAACCCGGCTGAGGCGAGATACACCGACTCGCCCGCCACGGCCAGGCTGACCGACCCGGCGCGGCTGCAGGTGACAGTCGAAGGACCCGACGGCGCCAAGCTGGCCACGGACATGCCTGCCTCGGTTGGCGGCGCAAACAGCGCGGCATCGCCTGGCTGGTTCCTGCGCGCATCGGCCGCGGCATGCGTCGCGACGCTGATCGGTATGCGTGCCGCGCATGTCGGGATCGAGCTGGACAGCGTCGAGGTCACTGTCGACTCCGAGTCGGACGATCGAGGCATCCTGGGCATTGACGACACCGTTCCCGCCGGGCCGATCAGCACGCGCGTCGCGATCCGCGTGGCTTCCGCTTCGGCCGACCGCGCAACGGTCGAAGATGTTTGTCGCTGGGCGGTCGATCACTGTCCCGTGACCGACGCGCTACGCCGGGAAGTACCGCTGACCGTCGAGGTGGCGTAGTCAGATCGGGCTAGAGGCTGGCATATGGACGGTTCAGCCGCTCAGTACTACGCTTCACTGTCCAATGGAAGCAACGTCGACTCGTCACGCGACGTCTGCCGCAGCGCAGGACGTCCTGCCGGGCTGCCCTCAGTGCGGCGCGCCGATGGTCGTCCGGGCGCAGTGGCACGGCGACATCATCCAGGGTCTCTTCTGGGCATGTAAGCGCGCTCCGGGATGTGAAGGAACGCGGCGAATCAAGTCGCCCGACACAATCCGGCCGATCGTCAATGACGGCAGTGCGCAGTCGATCTTCGAGTGGCTGCGCGCTCGCGATCGAGGCGAGGCGCACCCGCAGGCGCTCGGCGGCCTGCGCGGCATGTTCGGACGCAGCACACCAGCCCCGGCGCCGGCCACCTACGAGGCGCAGGCCGACTGGCAGGCGGATCCGTTCAACGGCCTGATCGAGAGTGGCTTCGTGGCGCTCGACCGGCGCAGCCTTCCCGCCGCGCGCGCGACGATGGACAACGTGCTCATCGGCCCGCCGGGTGTCTTCGTCGTCGAGCGCAAGTCGTGGCCGGGCCAGATGAGCACGACGACCGATTCGATCTACGTCGACGGACGGCAACGCCCGAGCGCAACGGACGGCATCGCTCACGCCGCGGTCGCCCTCGAACAGACGCTCGCCCATGAGCTCAAGCCGCTCGGCGCGACGGTGCGCGCGGCAATGATGCTCGAGAACGCATCGAATAAGACGTTCGAGGGCACGGTGGGCAAGGTCCTAATCGGCGGCACACGCGGGCTGCCCAAGCAGATCCGCGGCACGTCCGAGCCGATCCTGGGACCCGAGACGATCGTTCGCCTCGCTCTCGCTGCCGACCGCCTGCTCGAATAGCGCCGGCGCTGGCCGCCCTAGCGGCCCGTGAGTCGGTTTGGTGAATATCCCGCGAGTCGGCTTGGCGACTATCCGGGAATTAGTCCCCTAACTGACTCAGGAGCCTGGCGACGGCGTGGGCGTTGGCGACGGAGCCGGCGGCGGTGTCGGAGCTAGAGTCGGCGTCGGAACCGGACTAGGTGCCGTTGTCGGCGTGGGGGTGGGCGTTGGCGTCGGGGTGGGAGTCGGAGTCGGATCGGGAGTCGGCGTTGGCACCTGCCGGACTGTCAACCCAACGTGGCCGAACGAATGGAAGCGGACGTCGAGGTTGTCGACACCATGCTCCTGGACGCCGCTCGTCAGGGCAGAAGTGACGCGCGTCCTGCCCTTGATGGTGAAGCGCGTGACGATGCCGACGTGCTTGGCCGGGTTGGCGTAGAAGACCAGGTCGCCGATCCTCTGGTCTCGCGTGGTGAGTAGCCCGCGGTCGCGGAACCACTTCTGGAACTCGCGCGCGCGAAGAGGCTTGCCACCGATCTTGTGCGCCAAGCCGGCCCGGTTGTAGGCATACCAGACCAGACCAGAGCAATCGAACCTGGTCGGTCCGTTCGCTCCCAACCGGAACGGTGCCCCGAGCGTGGTGTTGATCGCGGCGACGACCATCGCCGGCTCATCGATCACTGCCGCGCCAACCTGGCTCGGCGTGGACGCGATGAGCAGCGATAAACCGAGCGCCACAAGGGCGGCCCTGAACGGCCTTGACTGCATAGACCTCCCCGGTCACTCCCGCTGGGGCGGGAACCCTGCCGCATTCCTCCGACGCGACAAGCCGTTCGACGCCGCTGGGACGGTGCCGTCAGGTGCGGTGCAGTATGCCCAGTACTAGTACTTCTTGGCTAGTCCCTGTCGCGCATCCGTGCTCGCGTCACGTGCCGTGACGGGGTCAGCCGTGCAGCGCGCGGCGCAGACCCTCTACGTCCTGCGCACCGAGCACCAGCCGTGTGCCCGTGGCGAGGTAGACGAGGTCGACATTGACGCCGGCTTCCGCAACGCGGCGCATGTGCCGGCCCATCTCGCCTGGCTGGTCAACAACCGAGACGACCTCGACTTCACGCTCCTCGCCACATTCCACGCCGGCCGAGCTGAGTGCCTCGCGCGCCATGCCCGCGTCGGCGACCAGGACGTGGACGTGCGCCTCGCCACCCTCCGCCTTGCCGACCACGCCCTCGATGTTGATTCCGGCGTTGCCCAGCACTTCCCCGAGCTGGGCCAGCGCGCCTGGCTCGTTGGCGATGTTGACCGTCAGATCGTGTGCCATTCCCATCTCCTCGCTAATGCGGCTGCGTCAATCATCTACCTGCCGCCAAGACCCGCAGCCACTCGACGAGAAACCGGCGTCCGTCTCTTCGATACTGACGCGGCCCGCCTCGCCGTCGCTGACGAAGACCCGCTCGATCCGCTGGCGACGCGTTCCGCCGAAACCAGCCAGCCGCTCCCACGAGCACGACAGCCCTTCATCGGACACATACACGCCCGGGTCGATGTCGGCACCCACGATGTATGTCCCCTCGTCGAATGCGGTCCTCGACTCGAGCACCGGGACCAGCTCATCGGTCCACGCGCCACAGCCGACCGAATCGAATCCGGCATCGTTTTCGCCGATGGTGACGACCTGGAAACCGGCGCCGATCCGGCTGGCGATGATGTCGGCCAGACCGCTGTCGAAGCCACCAAGCCGCGTCCAATAGCACTCGGTGGCGAAGTCGATCGTCCGATACGTGCCCGGCAGGACGTCGTCCGGCACTCGGTATGTGCCGTCGATGAACACGGCCGACGGGCTCAAGGAAACGCCTGGCGACGGCTCAGGTTGGGTGGGGACCGTGGTCGGCCCGCCGTTGGTCGGCCGCGACGTGGGCGTCGCATTGGGAAGGCCGGTCGGAGGTCGAGGTGGGGCTGGCAGTCGGGAGTGGGAGTCGGCCCGGTAGCGCAGCCTGCGAGCAAGAGGGCGACGAACAGAATGCGCTTCACGGGCGACAGCGTACCAAGGTGGTGAACTTGACAGTGTGACGTTGTACTGTCACGATACCGACATGCCAACCGATTACTCGCTGCAGGAATTGTCTCGCCTCGCCGACGTCACGCCACGCACGATTCGCTACTACATCGTCGGTGGACTGCTGCCCGCGCCGACTCAGTCGGGACCCCTCTCACGCTACTCCGAGATGCATCTCGACCGGCTGCGGCTGATCAAGAAGCTGCAGTCGGCTCACCTGCCGCTGGCCGAGATTCGGTCGCGACTGAGCGGCATGGCCGACGCGGAGATCTCGACGATCGCCGAGGAAGAGGCCTTTCCGCCGGCCACGAACAGCGCCGCCGACTACATCCGCGACGTCCTCGGCGGAAGGAGCACGCAGCCGTCGGTTGCGCCGCCCGAGCCACCGTCGATGCCGAACGTGGCGTCGCCCAGGATGGCGTCGCCCGGCAAGCCCGCAAAGCCACCGCCCGGGCCCGAACCGGATCGCGCCCAATGGGAGCGCATCTCGCTCGACCCGGACGTCGAGCTGCACGTCCGCCGTCCACTCACCCGTCAACTCAACAAACGCGTTGATCGTCTGATCGCCATCGCGCGCCAGCTCCTGGAGGAGGAATAGAAATGCCCTGCCGAAACATCAACATGAAGGCGCGCTCCGACCGCGAGTTCATCCGTTCCACCTACCGGAGCAACCGCTTCGTGCTCGCCGAGCTGACCGCTCCGCACGCCCATGCACCGGAGGGCTCCGAGCGTCGACGGCCGCCGGTCAACCTCGCCTTCGTGCTCGACCGGTCGGGATCGATGGCCGGCGAGAAGCTGCGCCTGGCCAAGCTCGCGGTGGAGCAGTCGATCGCCCGCCTGGGGTCGGAGGACCGCTTCTCGGTCGTGGTCTATGACGATGCAATCGACATCGTCTTCCCGTCCAGCCTCGCGACTGCCGACGCTCGGCGTGCCGCGCTGCGGCGGCTTAACGAAGTCACCGCGCGGAACATGACCAACCTGGGCGAAGGCTGGCTGCGCGGCTGCGCACAGGTGGCCGAGTACCTGTCCGCCGACGGCATCAATCGATGCCTGTTGCTGACCGACGGGTTGGCCAACAAGGGCATGACCGACCGGGACGAGCTCGCCGGACACGCAGCCGCACTGCGTTCACGCGGCGTTTGGACGTCGACCTTCGGCGTCGGCACCGACTTCGACGAGGTGCTCCTCCAGGCGATGGCCACGGCCGGCGGCGGCAACTTCTACTACATCGCCGAGACGGCGCAGATCGCCGATCTCATCACTTCCGAGGTGGGCGAGGCGCTCGACGTCGTCGCCCGCGACGTGACGCTCGAGATCGACTCGCCCGACGGCGTTAGCGTCGAGTCACTGTCGCCGTTCCCGTTCGAAACGCGCGGCGGCCGGACGGTCGTGTCGCTCGGCGCGCTTGTCGCGGAGCAGGTCGTCCAGGTCGTGTTGCGCCTGAACTTCCCGTTCGGTGAGATCGGCCGTGAAACGGGCGCAGTGCTGTCGCTCTCGGCCGGTGGCGACAGAGAGGTGGTGGCGGGCGCGAACGTGTCGCTCTCGTGGGCCTACGCCGACCCCAAGACGAACGATCTTCAGCCACGCGACGTCGAAGTCGATCGTGCGGTGGCGCGCATCTTCGCCGCTCGAGCTCGGCAGGAAGCGACCGGGCTCAACCGGGCCGGCAACTTCGGAGCCGCGCAGGCGACGCTGCTGTCGGTCGCGAAGCGGATCCGCACCTACGCCGGCCACGACCCCGAGATGCAGTCGGTCGTGGCCGAGCTGGAGCGCGACGCCACGGAGGCCGCAGCACCAATGCCGGCCGCGATCGCTCAAGGAGATGCACTTCCGCGGCTATTCGTCGGCCAAGACCCGCATGGTCGACGGCAAGGCCATGCGCGGCCCCAAGCTGACGCCCGCTAGAAGCGGCGCTCGCCGAGCGCCGACCGGTAAGGGTCGGCGCCCACGATTACTCCTGGATCAGGCTGATGATGTTGCCCGCCGGATCCCGGAACCAGGCGATGGCCGAGGGTCCCTGCTGATTGCCGTCGCGGGCAATGCCCTTGGCGTCGGTCTTGATCTCGGGCATGTCGTAATGCTCGAACTTGACCCCCTTTGCGGTCAGATCGTCCACGGCGGACTCGATGTCCGAGACCGTGAAGTTGAGCACCGTGAACGTAGCCGGCTCGTGGTTCGGCTTGGGGTATAACAATACTTCTGTGCCGCCGGGGAGCTTCAGGTCAAGCGTTCCCATCTCGCTCGGCGATGCCTCGATGCCGAGCACCACGTCGTAGAAGTCCTTTGCCGCATCGACATCATCAACCGAGAAGCTCGCAAACCCGTGTTTGGCGTTGAGCATGGCGAATCTTCCTTTCATCTGATGGTGTGTAGACCGACCAACCGGCCGGAACTCATCGAATCAGTTGCGGCGCAGCACGACCAGCTTGTCGGTGGCCGACTCGGCGCCCCACAGCTCGCCTTCGCGGCCGAGCAGCTGGCGGACCGCTGCGTCGGCGGTCGGAAGGGGGAACGAATCGAATGTCTCGGTGAGCGGGATCGAAGCGGACGATCGAGTTGGAGCCGAAGTCGGTCACCCAGACCAGGTCAAGCTCGTCGACGTAGACCGCGTACGCCTGCGGATTCGGGCCGGGCAGCGGCCATTCGCGCCACTCCCCGCTGGCCGGGTCGTACATCCCGAGCTGGCCGGCATCCCATTCGCTGACCCACAGCCGACCGACCGAATTGGACCACACCCGACGCGACCCTTGATCCGGAGTCGGCGGCTCGTACACAGTCGCGGCACCGGTGTCGGTGTCGATCTGGGCGAGGTAGCTGCCCGCCAATGATACGAACCAGATGTCACCAACCGGTGTCGCATCGATGCCGTACGGGCCGGGCCCTTCGGGCGCGTCAAAGACTTCGACCTCGCCCGTCGCCGGGTCGACGCGGCCGTAGACGCCGCCCGACTGAGCGGTGAACCAGAGGATGCCGTTGGCGTCGAACGCGGCAGTGTTTAGGTTCGAGTCGGGCGGCCGCGGCAACGGGTACGTAGTGACTTCGCCGTCGAGCACGCGGACGATGGCGTTCAGGCCGCCGTCCGTGATCCAGGCCGCTCCATCCGGCCCGACGATCACGCCGTGTGGCGCCGATCCCTCGCCGAGCGGGATCTCCGTCGTCTCGCCGGTTTCCGGATCGAGGATGCCGAGCCGGCCGGTGTTCTGCGCCGTGTACCAGATCGTGCCATCCGGGGCCGGCGCAACGTCATGCGGGTGCGTGCCAGGCGGAACATCGAACTCCTCGTACGTGTACGCGGCCGCCGGGGGGGCAGTCACGGGGGACCCTGAGGCTGTCTCCGCTGGCGTTTCGACGGGGCTAGACGTTGGCTCGGCGGTTGCCGTTGCCGACGGGCTCGGAGCAGATGTCGGTGTCGCGGAATCACTCGTGCTGGGCGCAAGAGTCGGCGTAGTAGTCGGCGGTGGGGTCGGGGTGGATGAGCTCGAAACAGGCGTCTGTGTCGGCTGCGACGGCCCGGAACAGGAGACCAGAAGCAGCGCGGCGGCGACCACGACGAGCGTCCGCATCGGCCGAAGGTAGCACGGAGAATCCGATTTCTCAGCGTCCGTTAAGGTAAAGAAAGAGATGGATGCGATAACAGCCGAAGGGCTGGTAAAGGTCTATTCGACGCGCCGTGGCAAGAGCGTCGTGCGAGCCCTGGACGGAATTGACCTGAACGTTGAAGAGGGCACCGTCCTGGGCTTGCTCGGGCCCAATGGCGCCGGCAAGACGACCGCAGTCCGAATTCTGACCACGCTGCTCCGCCCCGATGCGGGCAAGGCCACGGTCGCCGGTTTCGACGTCGTGCGCGACTCGCAGAAGCTGCGCAAGGTGATCGGCCTGTCCGGCCAGTACGCGGCAGTCGACGAGAACCTGACCGGTCGCGAGAACCTATGGATGTTCGGCCGTCTGTACCAGCTCAAGTCGCCCGAGGCACGATCGCGATCGAACCAGCTGCTGATCGATTTCGACCTCGACGATGCCGCGGATCGGGTGGTCAAGACATATTCGGGCGGCATGCGCAGGCGCCTCGACCTGGCCTCCGCGCTGATCGGTCGTCCGCGGATCCTGTTCCTCGACGAGCCGACCACGGGCCTCGATCCGCGTTCCCGGTTGGGCATGTGGGACGTCATTCGCGACCTGGTCAAAGAGGGTGCCACGCTCCTGCTCACCACGCAATACCTCGAGGAAGCAGATGAGCTGGCCGACAAGATCGCGGTAATCGACCACGGCAAGGTCATCGCCCGCGGCACGTCCGACGAGCTCAAGAGCGAGATCGGCGGCGAGCGCATCGAGGTCGTCGTGCGCCAGGCGACCGACATCCCGCGCGTGACCGAGATGATGAAGAAGCTCGACACCACCGACCCACGCGTCACCGTTGACGAGCACACACGTCGCCTGTCGATGTCGACCAACCTTGGCCCGGATTGCCTGCTGACGCTCGTTCGCGAGCTGGCCGCGGATCACATCGCGATCGACGACATAGCCCTGCACCGGCCAACGCTCGACGACGTGTTCCTGGCACTCACCGGCGAGACGGCCGAGGAGGAGGCCGAGGCGGACGCTGAGAAGGCCCAGGAGAAGGCCGCGTGATCGCGCTACAGCAGGACGTCAACGACGGGCTGATCCTCGCCTGGCGATATCTCAAGCGCATCCCGCGCATCCCCGAGCTGGCGATCTTCGCCGTTCTGCAGTCGATCATGTTCGTGCTGCTCTTCGCCTTCGTGTTCGGCGGCGCGATCCCGCTGCCGGGATACCCGAATGACCCGACCGCCTATCGCGAGTTCCTGATGCCGGGCATCTACGCCCAGACGATCACCTTCGCCTTGGCCACGACCGCGATCGGCATGGCCGACGACATGAGCAAGGGCATCATCGACCGCTTCCGCTCGCTACCGATGGCTCGTTCAGCAGTTCTCAGCGGCCGCACCTTCTCGGACGTCATCTACAACTCGGGCATCCTCGTCGTGCTGATGCTCGCCGGACTGGCCGTCGGCTGGAGCGTCAATACCGGCATCTCCGGTCTGGTCGCCGGCTTCCTGCTGCTGATGCTGTACACGTTCGCGATGGCGTGGGTCGGCGTGTGGCTCGGGCTGTCCGTGCCAAACGTCGAGGTCGGCCAGCAGGTCATCTTCACGGTGATCTTCCCGCTGACCTTCATATCGAATGTGTTCGTTCCGCCGGCCACTCTGCCCGATTTCCTGCAGCCGATCGCCGAGTGGAACCCAGTCAGCACCGTCACCGCATCGTTGCGCGAGCTGTGGGGCAACCCCAATCCCTATGTCGGCACAGGCCTGCCGGCAGAGCAGCCGATCCTGGTCACGCTGATGTGGGTGGCGATCATCCTGATCGTGTTCATCCCGCTCGGCGTGCGGAAGTACCGCTCCGTCAGTCGCTAGGTCGGTCAGCCGCTAGAGCTCAGCGCTCAATGCGCTCGGTGAACCATTTGGCGATCCAGCCGATCTCACCCTTTGGCAGGCCGACTTTCAGCCACGGCTTGCCACGCGCATCAAGGCCACGGCCGAGCACGGCCAGCTTCTGATCACGACGGACAGTGTCCATCGCGCGGAACTCACCGCCTGCCTCGCGGCGAATGTAAACGCGACCGCCGGTCACCCTGACGCGCGGCAGAGGCTCGTCCCTCACCCGCGGGTCGGCAAAGTCGCCCGGGAAGCACTGGTCGGGAAGCACTCCCTCGCCGCGCGCGCCGGGAGCGGCCGCGGCCATCACCGCGCCCATCACCCGCCGGACATAGCCCGACGCGTGCCTCGTCCATTTGCTCTCGTCACCTTCGCCGTCACCGGTCAGCCACCAGTACGCGACGCGACGCCACTCCCCGCGCAGCTCGTACAGATCCTCGATCCGGCGTTGCGCGATGTATTCCTGGTTGCGCGGCGTGGGCTGTGCCCAGCGGTTGTTCATGTAGCGGCCGGCCCAGGCGCGCCAATTGCGCGGCATGATCTGGTATTTGCCGTACGCACCAGAGCGATCGTTCTCGGCAAAGTATCTGCCGGTCGACTCGGTGCACGCGAGACCGGTCATGAACGAGTCGATGTCGACCCTTGATTCACCTCGCGCGCCGACCGGCGACGCGGGCATCACGACCAACGCGGCAACAAGGCCGGCGGCCAGCACGATTTGACGTAGACGGTGAGGGCGAGGCGGCTTCATCGGCAGTCTCCCTGGTGCGTTCCAACTGCCGAGCTCGCACACGACAACGAGCTCAACAACGCCGCCAGGGCACCGGTAGCGCGAACTCAGGATAAACCCACTCGTCCACTCCGCGCCGATGGCGTGCGCCCTCGCCAGCGGAGCCCTGCCTCTGTTCCCTGAGTCAGTTAGGGGAATATCCAGCATCGGACTGGCCGGAGGATCGACCCGGGAGCGCGGCGATGAGTCCCATTAGTGACTCACAGGAAGGGTGGACAACCCCGTGCCAAGTGGCGCGACAGGTGGCAACCCGGGCCAGGTGGAGCCGGTCAGCCTGAGCCGATTGCTCCGCTGTTGTAGACCGACCCGCCCGGGGCGCACTTCTTCTTCCCGTTCCTGACCAGGCAGCCGTAATACTGGCGCTGGCCTTCCCTGATCTGCCAGCCACCAATGGACAAACCGTCGAGGTTGACGTGCGAGCCGTGCCTGAGCACGGAGAAGTGGACATGCGGACCAATTGCGTAGCCACCGCAGCCGGCCTTGGTTGACGTGTAGCCAATCAGCGCGCCGCGGCCGATCGACTGCCCGGAGCGAACCTGGACGCTCTTGAGGTGGTAGTACGAAGTAGTCCAGCCGTCGCCGTGGCGGATCTGCACGAGATTCGCGCAGGGTCGTGTGACGATTCCGCCACGAGCGGAGCGGACCATGTACGAGCGCACTGTCTGGGCCGTTGAAATCGAGCGAGCTCCACGGATGCTTGCGGTTGCCGTAGTTGTTGTGCGGCCCTCCGGTGAGCCGCCAGGCCCATCCATCGGTCCATGGCAGGCCGAGCGACGCGGAGGCGCTCGCGCCGGCGCCGAGAGAATTGGTCGTGGCCAGCAAGTTCGCCCGCGCTGGTGCCTGCAAACGCAAAGCCGGCCTCGATCGCCATTGCCCCAAATTCGGCCGTGCCTTCGGTCGCCAGCGTGACGCCGTCCGCGGTTCGTCGGGTCAGGTAGAGAAGGACGGTCGGCTCGTCACCCGGGTACGCCAACGTGCCGATCTCCCAGCCGTGGGCAGCCGCAAATGGGACTGCTATGGGCTGTGTATTGCTCGGTTCGGCGGCGGCCGGCTGGACGGTCGCGAATGCGACCACGATCGCGGCGAACACTGCCGCGAACTTTCCAACCCAACGCTGGGGCATTGGGGCACTCCCCGTGCGAGTGATGAACTATCCATCCTAATTCGCACCAGACCCCCCATCACCCGTACTTTTGGCCTACGCGAATGGACAAGGGTCACCACTTGAGGCTAGACACGCCCGGCATGAGGTGCTCCTTTGTTCGCTCGGCTCTGCTGGCGGCGCTGACCATCCATTCGCGCCACCCTCAGGCATCTGGGGATTGCCGGCGCCCTGAGGCGCTATTCCAGGCGGAAGACCTGGTACTCGCCGTCTTCTCGCACGAACTTGAAGCCGTTCTTCTCGGCAACACGCCGCGACGCGACGTTCGTCGGCGCGATCCACGCCTCGACCGGACGGTCGGTCAAGATCTCGAGCATGTCGCGGACGGCGGCCGAAGCGACGCCCCTCCCCCAGAACTCCGAAGCGACCAGGTAGCCCAGCTCGCGGTGGCCGTCGTCCTCGATCCAGCTCACCACGTGGCCGACGGTCCGATCGTCGACAGTGATCGCCCGCGCCGTGATCGTCGGGTTGACCATCATCCGATGCCATCGGGCGGTAAGCTCGTCGAGGCCGCGCGGCTCGTAGACACCCATCGCAGCGGCCTGCGGATCGAGCTGGTGTTCGTAGAAAGCGCCGATATCCGACTCCTGGACCTCGCGCAGCACGACCTTCTACCGCCATCCCGAAACGCTACCAGCGCGGCAGTAGCCGACGAATAGAGTCGAGTCATGCATCGACGCGATGGGAAGCTGATCGTCTCAGCCACGGACCTGGTCGGGTTCCTCGAATGCGGCCACCTGACGCAGCTGGACCGGGCGCTCGCCGCGGGCAACTGACCAAGCCGACGCGGCGACGATCCCGAGGTCGAGCTGCTGCGCCGGCGCGGCGGAGAGCACGAGCAGCGCTACATCGACCAGCTCGAGGCGGACGGCCGGCAGATCACGGACCTGACGCCGAACAAGGCGATGACCTACGCCGAGCAGGCCGCCGCGACCGAAGAGGCCATGCGCCGTGGCGACGACGTGATCTACCAGGGCGAGGTGTTCGACGGCCGGTGGCTCGGCTATCCGGACTTCCTTCTGCGCGTCGAGCGGCGCGAGCGACCTTGGCGACTGGCACTACGAGGTCGCCGATACCAAGCTCGCCACAGCGCCAAGGCGAGCGCGCTGATCCAGATGTGCTCCTACGTCGAGCAGATCGAGCGCATCCAGGGCGTCCGCCCGGAAGAGGTCTACGTCGTAACGGGCGGGCGCGAGCATCGAGGAGCACCCGTTCCGAACGGCCGAGATGATGGCCTACTACCGCCACGCCAAGGCGCAGTTCGAGGCGGCCCTCGACGACGCGGTGGTCGGCGCGAGCCTGGACCCGATCCCCGCGAGCGAGCTATCCCGACCCGGTCGAGCACTGCGCGGTTTGCCGCTGGTTCCCGTTCAACTGCCGCGTCAGAGTGGCGAGACGGACGACGCCCTCCCCCTCGTCGCCGGCATCAGCCGTCGCAGCGCAGCTGCTGAAGGCAACGACGTCACGACGATGCGGGCGCTGTCCGGCCTCAACACCCGTCGTCGCTGGAAGGCATGAGAGAGCCAGTCCGAGTCGTTCGGGCGGGTCCGCGAACAGGCGCGGCTCCAGGTGCAAGGACCGGCACGAGGACGTGCCCGAATTCGAGCTCCTCCAGCCCGAGCGCGACGCCAATCAGATCATTGGTCGGCCGACCGCGGCCTGGCGGCTCTCCCTCCTCCGTCGGAACACGACCTGTTCTTCGACTTCGAGGGCGACCCGTTCGCCTTCTGGGAGGGGCTCGAGTACCTGTTCGGCATCTGGGACGGCGCGGAGTATCGGGCCGCTATCTGGGCGCTCGATCGGGCGGCAGGAGAAGAGCCAGTTCGAGCACGTGATCGACCTGTTCCACGATCACTGGGCAGCGGCACCCGGACATGCACATCTACCACTACGGGTCGTACGAGCCGAGCCGCCTGAAGCAGCTCGCCGGCCGGCACGCGACGGAGCAGGACGAGCTCGACGACCTGCTGCGCGGCCGCGTGTTCGTCGACCTGTATCGCGTCGTCCGGCAGGGCGTCCTGGTCGGGGCAGAGCGTTACTCGATCAAGAATCTCGAGCCGATCTACGGGTTCACGCGCGAGATCAACCTGCGCGACGCGGGGTCGAGCATCGTCGAGTTCGAGAAGCTGCTGGAGTTCGGGCGATCCCAACGGCGAGCTCAAGGAGCTGATCGAGGGCTACAACAAGGACGACACGGTCTCGACCGAGAAGCTGCGCGATTGGCTCGAGGAGCGACGGCTCGAAGTCGAGCTCAAGCCGGGCGAGGAGCTGCCGCGTCCGCCGAAGGGCGTAGCTGTGCCCACGGAGAAGGTGTCCGACCAGGTTCGCGCCGTCCGCGAGCTCGAAGCGCGGCTGACTGGCTCGGATCACCAAGGTCGTGGCCGATCAAACCGAACTCGACAAAGCCACATGGCTCGTCGCCCACCTGCTCGAATGGCACCGGCGCGAGGACAAGTCGACCTGGTGGCGCTACTCGACCTGATGTCCAAGTCGGACGACGAACTGATCGAGGAGGCCGAGCCGATCGGCGGGCTGGAGTTCGAGAGACGTGGGCGATGGACGACCGGCTCGATCCGACGATCTATCGATACCGCTTCCCGCCACAGGAACTACAAGATCGACGTGGAGACAGCCTCAACGATCCGCAGCTGTTTGCGGCCGAGGAGAAGAAGACGGCGACCGGCTCGGTCGAGGCGATCGACGACGACAAGCTGACGATCGACATCAAGCGCGGGCGAAGAATGGGCCGGGCCGCACCCGAAGTCGGTCGTGGCCCTCGACGTGTTCGACGCCAAGGCGCAGCAGGAGTCCCTTGATGCGCCTGGGCGAGTGGGTCGCGGAGCACGGCATCGACTCGAGTGAGCCGGAGTGGCAGGCCGCCCGGGAGCTGCTGCTTCGCCGCGCCGCCGCGCTTGACCAGGCGGCGAGCGTGGCGGAGCACGAAGGGATCGGGCTCGAGGCAAGGCACGGACACTGGCGCCGCTGCTCGACGGAACGACGCTCGCCATCCAGGGGCCGCCCGGCTCGGGCAAGACGTACACCGGCGCGCGGATGATCCTCGACCTCGTTCGTGCCGGAAAGAAGGTGGGCGTCACCTCGAACAGCCACAAGGTGATCGGCAACGTGCTCGAAGGCCGTCATCAAGGCGCTTCCCGAAGGAGAAACCGTCCGCATCCTCCAAAAGGGCAAGGAGGACGAGGTCTACGACCATCCTCTCGTCGAAGCGAGCCGACAAGAACGAGTGAGGTTGCCGACGGCCTCGCGGCGAACTGTTCGACATTGCGGCCGGCACGCCCTGGGTATGGGCGGATGACGGATCTTGCGAACAGCGTCGACACGCTGTTCGTCGATGAGGCCGGCCAGGTGTCGCTGGCCAACGTCGTCGCGATGAGCGGTCCGCTCGCAACGTCGTCCTGCTCGGCGACCCGCAGCAGCTCGACCAGCCGACCCAGGGAGTGCACCCGGATGGCGCCGGCAAGTCCGCGCTCGGCCACTTTCTCGGCGACGACGAGACGGTGCCGACGACCGCGGCGTCTTCCTGGAGAACGACGTGGCGGATGCATCCGACAATCACGGCGTACACGTCCGACCTTTTCTACGAGGACAAGCTGAGGACCGTCCGGGTCTGGACGGGCGGCGCATCCAGC
>CAVZOG010000008.1:0-670831 GCA_963776865.1 uncultured Chloroflexia bacterium
TCTACTCGATCGCGTATCGGATCCTGCGCGACACCAGCAGAGCTGAGGATGCGGTCCAACAGGCATTCCTCACGGCATGGCAACAGCTCCGCCACCTGCGCGATGACGATCGTCTCGAGGCGTGGCTCTACCGACTGCTAGTCAACCGTGCTATGCCGAATTCTGCACACGCGGCGGTGGCAGCCCGGCCTTCAGCTCGTGGCCGACGTTGACAAGGATCCGAGAACGGACGACGCACAGCTGAGCGTCGCCAATAGTGACGAACTCAGCGCGCCTTCCGGCGGCTGTCGGGGGACCAGCGCGCGGTACTCGTGATGCATCACTACCAAGGCATGTCCGGCGAAGAGATCGGACTGGCCCTGGGTCTTTCACCAGGAACCGTTCGGTCGCGGCTCCATTACGCACGTCAACAGATGCGCGCGGCCATCGAGGCCGACGCGCGATCAATCGCAGTGGAAGGAACGGCATGAGCGGGCAGCGCGAAGTCGACCGAATTCTTGAGACCTGGCTGGCCGATGGGCCAACCGAGCTGTCCGGCCACGCGATCAAGAACATCCTGACGCAAGTCGATGAGACCAATCAACGGGGGCTGATACGGCTCCCGGGAGGGATACGAATGAACCGCATGATTATCGGGTTGGGAGGCGTCGCCGCCGCGATAGTCCTCGCTGCCGTCGGAATCACCTACTACTTCGGTTCAGGCTTGGGCATCGGCGGGGATCCCGCGCCCACGGCCACGCCGTTGCCCACCGCTACCCCTGTAGCTTTGCGGCTCGGCGAGAACGTGGTCGAGGCCGGGACCTACACGGCCGAATTGAACGGCCACCGATACACGGTGACCGTGCCCGACACTAACTTTGGAGACATATTCGTGGGTTGGGGATCACGCCTGGAGCCCAACTCCTGGGGCGTCACCTGGACGGCGAGGGCACAGTATCGAACTTCTCCAGCATATGGATCTACAGCGACATATCCACCTTGTACGAGACCGCCTGTGACTGGGAGGGCTCGGAATTCACGCCCGGACCGACCGTCGACGACCTGGCGACAGCTCTCGCGGGACTGGAGGACTTCACAACCTCTGACCCGACTGATGTGAGCCTCGCTGGCTATCAGGGCAAGCGCCTAAAGGTAAGCATGCCCTTCGGAATAAACGTCGAGAACTGCCCAGAAGCCCTCTACCAGAGTTTCGCAGGCAAGGCCGATTTATACGGGAGCAGTGGGCAGACCGATGACATCCGCGTTCTGAATATCGACGGAGTGCGCCACCTCTTGGTGACCCACTATCAGGTTGGGACGCCGGAGGAAGCGGTGGCGGCCCTGAACGCGATGCTCGAGAGCATGCTCATCGAACCGATCTAGACCGGGCGCCGGGCCGCTCGCGGCCCGTCGCGCTGCCCATCTCCAATTCAGGTTTTGGCCAATCGCTCAGCTACCGCACTGCCCAACGAGAGGGAGCCCTATGCTTTTTGATCACTTCGTGCCGCCGTGGCATCTCAAACCTCGCAATCAAGCCAAGGAGAAATCTGATATGCGCAATCGACTAGTGCTCGCGGTTTCCGGCGCTGTGCTCGGTGTGGCGACGATCGGCGGAGCCGTGATGGCAACGCCGGGATCGGGAGTCATAAGCACGCAATTTGCCGTCGGTCGGTTCAATGAAATCGACGCACAGACCTTGTCAAGCAGTTGGCAGGCCAGGATCGACACCAAGGGCGTCACCGACGTGTACATGCTGGAGAACAGGATCGCGCCGGGCGGGACGTTCGGCTGGCATTCGCATCCCGGACCAAGCCTCGTGACCATAAAGTCGGGTGCTTTGACCTGTATGACGGGCACGATCCCGAATGCACGCCCGCAGTCTTTGAGGCAGGGTCGGGTTTCGTCGATGATGGCGGCCATATCCATGTCGTGCGCAACGAAGGCACCGTCGAGACGGTGGTTTACGTTGTGTCGCTGGTGCCAGCAGGCGCCGCACGGCGCATTGACGAGCCAAGCCCCGGCAACTGCACGTTTTGATCGCCTTCTGAGCGACAGAGGTAGGTCGGCGGCGACCCGCGATAGCCGACTTCTGCCAACAGCACTCGGGCGCCGGACCGTTACGGTCCGGCGCCCGTTCATGTCCCGCGTTTTGTTGGACACACCGAGTCCGGAGTGGCGACGCCGTCCTGGGACGGATCGGCTCTCCACTTCGGATCTGCGAAGGCGGGCGGCGAAGGACTATCCAGCGGGCAGTCTTCGGGCTGCCATGTCCTTCGGGCGCCTTTCCCGGCTCGCCGCCTTATTCGCGCGCTCGGCCTCGCGGCAAATCCGGTCCAGCGGGTTTGTTTCCAACGTTGGGCGCTCGGGAATCGCCTATCTAGTCGACAGCTCTCGCTGTTGCGATGAGGGGGCCATAACTCACTGCGTATTAAGGGAGACAGAGATGCGTACGACCAATCATGTTTAGTAAGCGAACCCTGTTCGGCACGAGCCTTGTCATCGCCCTCAGCATCCTGGGAATTGCCTCGGCCGTGCCGTCGCTGGCCCAGGCACCACCGATCGCTGTCGAGCTGCTGACGCCCAGGAGTGTGGTCACCGACGACGTCAGCGGTCAGCTCAGGATCAAGCATCACGAGAGCGGGACAGACGGTCATCAACATGGATGACCTGTCGCGAACCGTCGTAGCGAGGATCACTGTTCAGCCCGGGGCGCAGTTCCCATGGCACACCCATTCCGGCCCGGTCATCGTCAACGTTGCCGAAGGCGAGCTTGTCTACGTCGGCGCCGAGGATTGCACTGAGGCCAGCTACGCGGCCGGTGAGGCATTCCTCGACACCGGCCACGGTCACGTCCACACCGCGTTCAATCGCCAGACCGCGCCAACCGTGCTGTATGCGACGTTCCTCCAGGTTCCAGCCAGCGGACCGCTGACGATCACCGAGGGGATCACGGCCCCTGCGGACTGTCAGATAACCCCGTAGCTCGTCCCGTTTGGGCGCTCACAGCAGAGGCGGCACCTACCAGGTGCCGCCTCTTCTCGCATGAGCCGTGGCCGTTGTTTGAACGTTGTGCGTTCGGGAATCGTCTATCTAGTCGACAGCTCTCGCTGTTGCGACGAGGGGGCCATAACTCACGGCGAATCAAGGGAGACGAGAGATGCGTTCCAACCACTTTCCGCTGCTCGTGGTCGCGGCAATGATGGTGCTGGCAGTGGCCGCAAGCCCCGTGCTGGCGAAGAGCTTCGGACCCTGGTCAGCAGCCCAATCGCTCGAGTCGCTGGCGGGCTCGAACAGCGAGGTCAACACCGCGTCACTTGACGGCTGCCCCATCCAGGCGCCCGACGGCCTGAGCCTGTACATGGCGACTACACGTCCGGGCGGACTGGGCGGGATCGACATCTGGGTCGCCCACCGATCCTCCACTGATGTTGGCTTCGGCGCTCCGGAAAACCTGGGCGAGCCGGTCAATAGCGGCCTCGACGATTTCTGCCCAACGCCGGTGCGCGGCAAGGGACTGTTCTTCGTGAGTCGGCGGGCCGGTGGTTGTGCTGTCAACAGCGCCGACATCTACTTCGCCCGACTGAATCCGGCCAATGGCTGGACGACACCCAGCCACCTCGGCTGCACGGTCAACAGCGCCGCTGACGAGTTCAGCCCGTCATATGTCGAAGAGAACGGCAACGGCGCGCTCTACTTCTCGAGCAACGTCGGCGGCAACCACGACATCTACCGCAGCCAGGAGCAGGCCGACGGCAGCTTTGCCGCTCCGACGGCGGTCGCAGCACTCAACACAGCGTCCGATGAGTTCCGACCGAATATCGGCCGGAACGGGCGCGAGATCGTCTTCGACTCGAACCGCGCGGGCGGTTTGGGTGCGACCGATATCTATTCCTCAAGCAGGTCGTCGGTCGACGAGTCATTCTCGGCGCCGGCCAACCTCGGCTCGGCGATCAACACCGCGGCCGGTGAGAGTCGGGCGTCACTGTCCTGGGACGGCACCACGCTGCTATTCGGCTCAGGCAAGCCTGGCGGCGAGGGCATGAGCGACATCTACATCAGCACTCGCGAGTAGATGTCCGGCCCTTAAGGCCGACAAGCGTCAGAAACACGGCAGGCGCCGGGTCGCGAAAGCGGCCCGGCGCCTTTTCATGCTCGCGACCAGGGATTGAACGAAAAGCGCAGCTTTTGCGCCGTTACCAGTGAGGGCGCGCCCGTTCGAACAGAGCAATCGGTTCGGCCGACTCGATTGCGGAGAGCCAACGAAGGAGATCCTGAATTGCGCACTCGAATACTTCTGATCGTGGCCGCGGCTGTCCTCGCGACAGGTGCGGTAGCTGGTGCGGCGCTGGCGACACAGCCTCAGGGCTTGACCAGCACAACCATCGCCACGGGCACGCTTCAGCCCATCAACTTTGTCGTCAAGAACGGCGACTGGCTGGCCCAGATTCGGACGAAGGGCGAGTCAAGCCTGACGGTCGTCGAGAACCGTGTTGCGCCGGGCGGCACGTTCGGCTGGCACAGCCATCCCGGTCCCAGCCTGATCATTCTCAAGACGGGCACGTTGACCTTCTACGAGGCCGACGATCCGACCTGCACGCCGGAGGTCCATGTCGCCGGTGACGCGTACATCGATGAGGGGACCGACGTGCACGTCGCGCGGAACGAGAGCGCGACCCAGGAGGCGGTCGTGATCGTCACCCGTTTCCTGCCGCTGGGAGAACCGTCTCGGGTCGATCAGCCCGACCCCGGCAACTGCCCCTTCTGATCCGCACCTCATCAACGCCGGGAGCGCCGGGTCGCGAAAGCGGCCCGGCGCCTTTTGCTGACCTGCTTTCACAGCAACGCCTCTTATGCTCGGTCGCGATGACCGCCCTGCCGTCGCGCAATCTGTTTTTGAGTAGATCGGCCTGCCACGCCCGTCATAACCAATAGCGCGAGTCACAAAGGCCGTGCTGGTGATGGAGAGGGCATGAGGCGAGATCTCGTCGAGGCGGCAGCCCGCGGTGACCACGAGGCATTCGAAGTCCTCGCTACATCCGCTGGCGATCGCCTGTACGCGGTCGCTCGCCTGATCCTTCGATCGACGGACCTGGCAGAGGACGCTGTGCAAGAAGCCCTCGTTCGAGCGTGGCAGCAGCTTCCCTCACTGCGCGATCCGGACAGGTTCGATGCCTGGCTTTATCGCCTGGTGGTCAATGCATGTGCTGACCAGGGCCGCCAACTGAGGCGCTGGTCGCAACAACTGCGACCGTTCCCGCTCGCAACCTCGATCAGCGACGACACCGGTGCGGTCGCCGATCGAGAGCAGCTCGAGCGGGGATTCGGTCGACTCAAGCCCGAACAGCGGGCAGTAATCGTCCTGCACCACTACAGCGGGTTCTCGACAGCCGAAATTGCACAAATGCTCGGCATACCTGAGGGCACCGCGAGATCCCGACTTCACTACGCGACCGAGGCCATGCGTGCGGCTCTTCAAGCTGACGCACGGCAGCCCGTGGTCGCCGAGAACAGGATTGCGTGATGGCCAAGAACGAACGGATTGACGAATCGATCAGCAGCTGGCTGGAGGAGACTGCTCAACCGCGGCTGCCCGAGCGCGTGCTCGAAGCAACCTTCGCGCGGACGCGGAAGAGCAGGCAGCAGGTCGGCTGGCGTGCCCTGATTGGACGGCTTCAGATACCCCAATTCATGCCCGCGCTCGGCGGTGCGGCCGTCCTCGTGCTGGCTGCCTTCCTGGCGCTTGGCTTGTATGCCAACCGGCCAGGCGTCGGCGCTCCACCGTCGCCAACGGCTTCGCCGACGCCAGAGGCTGCATTCGTCGGCAACTGGGAAGCGACCGACCCTCCCCCGGAGAGCAGCAACTTGACGATGGAGGTCGTCGCGCTGCCGAACGGCACCTACGACGTGACAATTCGCGATGATGGCGCGTCGGTTTGCGGTGGAGCGTCATCAACGATGACAGGCGTCGCCGTGGCGAGTGAGCCGGGCACGATCGTCATCGCGGAGCCCGGCTTCGCATGCGACGACGGCAGCGAGGCTCAGGGGCTGAGCGGTCCGCAACTACTCGAGCAGCTGCGAAACACGGCCTTCACCTACGACCCTGACAGCGAAGGGTTGCGTGACTCGGGCGGACTCTTGTGGAGCCGCGCGGGAGCTGCACCGACACCAGCCCCGACGGAGTCCGGAACGCCGGAACCCTCAGCTGACCCCCTTGCCGCGATTGCCGGCAACTGGGAAAACGACGAGGAGTCGGATGGTGGCCACCAGACGATGACGGTCACCAACCTGCCGGACGGCACCTACGAGGTGACCATTCGCGACGACATCGCGTCTGTCTGCTCCGGAACTCCGTCAACGTTGACAGGAATCGCCGAGGTCGCGGAGCCACGCACGATCGTCATCGCTCAGCCCGACTACCAATGCGACGATGGCAGCGAACCACAGGCGCTCAGCGGTCCACCACTCCTCGAGCAGCTGCGAAACCTGGGCTTCACCTACGACCCAGGCAACGACACATTGAGGGACTCGGGCGGACTGGTCTTCACCCGTGTGCAGGAAGGGCTCAGCCCAACTGAATCTCCTGAAGGCCAGCCCATCCCTTTCGCCGGCAACTGGGAAGCGACCGACGGCCCACCGGACAGCAGCCATCTGAACATGGAGGTGGTCGCCCTCCCGAGCGGCACCTACGACATCACCGTTCTCGATGACGTGGCGTCCGTGTGCGACGGAACACCGTCAACGATGACAGGCGTCGCAGTGGCGAGCGAGCCCGGCATCATCGTCATCGCACAGCCCGACTACCAATGCGACGACGGCAGCGAACCTGAGGCGATGAGCGGTCCTCCGCTCTTGGAGCAGCTGCGAAACCTGAGCTTCACATACGTCCCAGGCAGTGACGAGCTGGATGAGTCGCTCGGACTCGTCTGGAGCCGCGTGGAGGAGCCTGCTCGTTCCGGATGACGGCGTAATCGAACGGCCGCCGCTCCTCTTCTCAATGGTTCAGGAAGCTCGCGACCTCCGATCCCACCTCGGTGGGTGCGTCCCACCAGGGTTGGTGGGCGGCATCGGGCACCAGCACCAGTTCACCGTTCGGCAGCTGAGCGATGAAGCGTCGCCACATCTCTGGCGTACCTGTCGGGTCGGCCGACCCGAAGATCATGCGCACAGGCTGCGCTACTTCCGCGAGATCCCGATCCTCCGGAATGAACCCACGTCGCCATCCCGACCCTGCCCGAACGGCGCGGACCATGGACCGCTCGTGGCGCATGGAGGGCGTGTATTTGCTGAACGCCAGGCGCCAGGCCATGAAGTCGTCCATCCGTCCCGCAGCCACGCTGGGACCATGACCTATCGCTTCCAACTGCGAGCGCAGCATCTTCGGCGACATCGGGGCGCGCACCATGATCGCCCCGATCGGTGACGACAGCAGCTTGATAAACCGCGGCACCCCGAGCTCTGTGTTGGGCATGCCACCAAGCACAACCACGCGGTTGACACGGGTCGGGTGTCTTTGCGCCAGGTGGAGCGCCCAAAGGCCACCTATGGAGGCGCCGACAATGTCCACCCTATCCAGGTCCAACTCGTCCAGAACCCTCACCAGCATCTTCGCGACGAGCGAGCCGAACTCGTCCTTCGTGTAGTCGATGGGCGAGCTCAACCCCCACCCGGGTCGGTCCATCACCAGGCAATGGACGCCCGACAGCTCTCGGATGAGCGGGGCCCAATAAGGGCCGGTGCCGCCAGTGCCCGGGATGAAGAGCACCGGTCGGCCGGATCCCACCTCGACGACTCGCAGCCGGACGGTCGGATCTGCCAGCTCCAGGTATCGCTCGCTGGGTTCCAACCCATAGCGCCTCCAGAGGGTGCGTTCCGCGTCTTGGTAGTGCTCGACGTTGTTCATGTCGTGCATGGTGCCCCTCGCGTCGACCTTCGGTCCAGACCAAAAATTGGACTAGCGAACCCGAGGCACCTGGGCAACACTCATCGGATGCGGACCTACGGCCAATACTGCCCGATCGCCCGGGCCGCCGAGATCCTGGCCCAGCGCTGGACTCCACTCATCCTGCGCAACCTGTTGCTCGGCGCTACCACCTTCAGCCAGATCGCCGATGGCGCACCAGGCATCCCTCGGTCGCTCCTTGTCTCTCGGCTTCGCGAGCTCGAACGTGCCGGTGTCATAGAGGCGCGACCAAACGAGCGGGGTCGTGGTTCGCAGTACGGCCTTACGACGGCCGGCAACGACCTTGGCGGCGTCATGCTGGCAATGGGCACATGGGGCGAGCGGTGGCTGGAGCTTGCCCCCGAACACCTCGATCCGGGCGTGGTGCTCAACTCCTGGATCAGTTGGTATCTCGCGCGCGACCTGCTGCCAGATGGGCGCGTCGTCGTGCGGTTCGACTTCCCTGATCGACCACTGAAGGCCAACCAGTTGTGGATCATCTTCGATGGCGAACAGTCAGAGATATGCCGCACCAACCCGGGCTACGAGGAGGACGTCGTTGTGACCTCGGAGTCCTTGGCCCTGTCCGAGTGGCATCTCGGCAGAATCGAATGGATCGACGCGGTGCGAGCCGGACGGATTCAGGTCGCGGGACCGCCCCGCTTGGCGCGTGCGCTGCACACCTGGAACCGTCGCAGCGGCTGGGCCCGGCTCGGCATCCAACCCGAGAGGCATCGAGCGGGTTGAGCACCGAACCGCGAGCGTCGGTCGCCATTCGGCGGAAGAGCCTTGACGCTCCGGATGAAGTCCGCCGCTTTCCGAAGGGGACAGGCCAGCTCCTGCAGATCGGCTCATTGACCATCGGTCGCGGCATACTTGAGCCCGGGTGGCGCTGGTCGACATCGCTGAAGCCGATCCAGGGCACCGACTCATGCCAGGTCCACCATCTCGAGGTCCTGCTGGCCGGTCGCTTTCAAGTACAGATGGACGACGGCGAGATCGCCGAGTTCGGGCCAGGCGATGTCTTCGACGTCCCGCCCGGACACGATGCCTGGGTCGTCGGGGATGACCCGGTCGTCATCCTGGACGTCTTCGGCAATGTGGGGGCGATCGGCGTGCCTGGCGGGAACGAACGCGTCGTTACCACACTCCTCATGTCCGACATCGTGGATTCCACTGCTACTGCCGCCCGGCTCGGGGACGCTGTCTGGAAGCAGCTGCTTGCAAATCACAACCGCATCGTCCGCGCGCAGCTCGAACGGTTTCGCGGACGAGAAGTGAACACCACGGGAGATGGTTTTCTCGCGATGTTCGGAAGCGCGGCCGGCGCACTACGTTCCGCCGCGGCGATGCGTGACGGGATGAGCGGTCTCGGTGTCGAGATCCGCATTGGGATTCACACCGGCGAGGTTGAGGTGCTCCCGAACGACATCGGGGGCCTCGCCGTTCATGCAACCTCGCGGATCATGGCCCTCGGACAGGCATCCGAGATCATCGTGTCGTCGGTTACGCGCGGTCTTGCGGAAGGAAGCGGCCTCCGATTCGAGGAACACGGCCGTCACATGCTCAAGGGTTTGGAGCAGCCGATCGAGGTTTTCCTGCTGGAGCCGTAGCGTCCTGATCCGTTAGCGCCGCAGAGCCCTCTGCCGTCGACGCAGACATTGCCGAATATGATCGCGCGGATGGCGGTACTGACGACACGCGTTGATCCGAACAGCGATGAGGCGCGTGCGAACAGCGCGGCCATGCAGGCGCTCGTCGAGGAGTTGCGCGCCAAGACGGCCGCGGTCAGCGAGCGGGGCGCGGCTGGCGACGACCGATCAATTGCCCGGCACAGGGAGCGCGGCAAGCTTCCTGTTCGCGAGCGCATCGACCGCCTGATCGACCCGGGATCGGCCTTCCTCGAGCTGATCCGCACTCGCGGCCAACGGCATGTACGACGACGAGGCGCCCGGCGCGGGCATGGTCACCGGCATCGGCCGGGTGAGCGGCACGGACGTGGTGATCGTCGCCAACGACGCGACGGTGAAGGGTGGCACGTACTACCCGATGACCGTCAAAAAGCATCTCCGCGCCCAGGAGATCGCGCTCCAGAACCGACTGCCGTGCATCTACCTCGTCGACAGCGGCGGCGCGTTCCTGCCGCTCCAGGACGAGGTCTTCCCCGACCGCGAGCACTTCGGCCGCATCTTCTACAACCAGGCGCGCATGTCGGCCGCGGGCATCACCCAGGTCGCGCTGGTGATGGGCAGCAGCACCGCCGGCGGCGCGTACGTGCCGGCGATGAGCGACGAGACGGTCATCGTCCGCGGCACGGGCACGATCTTTCTCGGCGGTCCGCCACTGGTGAAGGCGGCAACCGGCGAGGAGGTGAGCGCGGAGGATCTGGGCGGCGCGAGCGTCCACGCGCGCATCAGCGGCGTCGCCGACCACGAGGCGCTGGACGACGAGCACGCGCTGGCGATCGGGCGTGAGATCGTGGCCAGCCTGTCGTGGAAGAAGCCCGATCCACCGTGGGACCGACTACCCGCCCGACCACCCGCAGTCGACCCCATCCGACCTCTACTCCGTCATCCCGGCCGACCTGCGCAAGGGCTACGACGTCCACGAGGTCATCGCCCGACTGGTCGACGGCTCCGAGTTCCACGAGTTCAAGGCGGGCTACGGCGAGACGCTCGTGACCGGCTTCGCGCACATCGACGGCTATCCAGTCGGCATCCTGGCCAACAACGGCGTGCTGTTCAGCGAATCGGCGCTCAAGGGCGCGCACTTCATCGAGCTCGCCTCGCAGCGCCGCGTGCCGCTCGTCTTCCTGCAGAACATCACCGGCTTCATGGTCGGCCGCGAGTACGAGGCCGGCGGCATCGCCAAGGACGGCGCCAAGCTGGTCACGGCCGTGGCGACGACCGAGGTGCCCAAGTTCACGGTCATCATCGGCGGCTCGTTCGGCGCCGGGAACTACGGCATGGCCGGTCGCGCGTACGGCGCGCGAGGCCTGTGGATGTGGCCCAACGCGCGCATCAGCGTGATGGGCGGCGAGCAGGCAGCGATGGTGCTGTCGATGGTCGGCACGTTCAAGAACGAGAAGGAGCGCGAGGCGTACCGCGGCGAGATCCGTGCCAAGTACGAGCGCGAGGGCAATCCCTACCACTCCACCGCCCGACTGTGGGACGACGGCGTGATCGACCCGGCGCAGACGCGCGACGTCCTCGCTCTGGCGATTTCTGCGGCGCTGAACGCGCCGATTCCGGAGACGAAGTTCGGCGTCTTCCGGATGTGACTGGGCCGGCCATGATGAGCGGCGCCGCGAGGTGGCCGTTTGCCTGCTTTGCGGCGCTCGGCGCCTTCTGGGGCGCGTGGGCGGCGCTCGTCCCGGACATGAAGGCGCAGGTCGGCGCCTCGGACGGCGAGCTCGGCGTTGCCCTGCTGTTCGCCGGCGTCGGCGCGATCCCGGCAATGCTGCTGACCGGCCGACTGTGGCGCCGCTTCGGCTGGTGGATGCTGCCGATCGGCGGCGTCTTCTTCGCCGTCGCGATGCTCGGGCCGATCTTCGCCGGCACTCCCCTCGTTCTGGCGGCGACCCTGCTCTTCGTGGGCGCGGGCTCGGGAACACTCGACGTGGCCATGAACGCCGCGATCAGCGACGTCGAGGCCGAGCGCGGCTCGCGGCTGATGTTCGGAGCGCACGCGATGTTCTCGCTGGCCGTGCTCGTTGCCGCGGTCGCGACTGGCTTCGCGCGCGAGTTCGGTGCGCAGCCCGGTCACGTGCTCGGTGCCGTTTCCCTGTTCACCGCCGCCGTGGCGGTGGGCACGATCGGAGCGGCGCGCGTCGCACGCAGGGCGGCGGCCGCGGCGCCCGACGCCGGTCCGGCAGTGGTGGCCGGAACCGGCGCTCTCGCCTTCCTCGCCGCTCTGTGCGCCGCCGCCTTCCTGGTCGAGGACGCCGTCCAGAACTGGAGCGCCCTGCACATCGAGGGCAACCTCGGCGCCGGACCGGCGCTCGGCGGCGCAGCGCCGGGCATCTTCGCCGGGGCGATGTTCGTGGGCCGGGTGCTCGGTCAGCGGCTTGGAGATCGCTTCGGTGAGCGGCTGCTGCTGTCGGGCGGCGCGCTCGGCGCGGCGATCGGCACGGCGATCCTGGCCATCGCGCCAAGCCCGATCATCGCGCTGGTCGGACTGGCGATCGCCGGCGCCGGGATCAGCATGGTCGCGCCCGCCCTGTTCGCGCGCGCCGGTCGACTGGCCAACCCTGCCGGCCGAGGCGCCGCGATCGCGCGCGTGACCGCGCTCGGCTACACCGGCTTCATCATCGGTCCGGCGCTCGTCGGAATTGTTGCCCAGTTCGTCGGCCTGCCGGCAGCCATCGGAACGCTCTCAGCGTTGTCGCTCGTCGTTGCGATCGGCGGTTGGCTGGTGATGGCCGGCGACAACGCCGCCGATGGCACGTTCGAGGAAGGCGAGGAGCTGCTCAAGACGAGCCGCGGCTAGCGGTTGCGGCGATACGTTCCGTTGAGCACGGCCGTGGCGATCGTCTTGTCGGCCGCCGCCTGGCGAATGGCCCGGGCCGTGGGCACGCCCTCCAGCGCAAGTGGCGCCGACAGCGCATAGAGAGTGAAGACGTACCCGTGATTCCCGGACGGCGGGCAGGGTCCGAGGTAACCCGCTTGACCGACGTCGTTGCGACCCGCGACGGCGCCCTCAGGCAGCTCGCCGCCGAGCTCGGTCGCATCGGCCGGGATCGCCGCCACGACCCAGTGGACGAAGCCACCCGCGTCCGGGTCATGCATCACCAATGCCAGCTCGGCCGTGCCCTCGGGAGTGCCCGTCCACGACAGCAGCAGCTGATTGTCCGGGCCATCGCAGGTGAACTCGGATGGGATGGCCTCGCCGTCGGCGAAGGCCGGGCTGGTCAGCACGAAGGGCATGGCTGGTGTCTCCGATGCGGGTGGATTGGTCGCCGGCGACGGCGTGGGTTTCGGCGTCGCATTGCTCGGGCCGGTGCTGGTAGTAGGGCTGGGAGAAGAAGTCGGAGGGAGAGTCGGAGTTGCAAGCGGGCGCGCGCTCGCCGCTGACGACGCGGCGAGTGTCGGGGAGGACGCCGGCGCCGCACATCCGGCTGAAGGCGGCCAGGGCCAAGAGCGCGATCAGGGGCTTCACGACGACCGATGCTAGCCGCGAGACTTGGCGAATGCAGTTCCAAGCGCTTCGACACCAGGTACCAGGTTCGTTTCGCCACCGGCGAGTCGGTCTTCGATCCGCTGCTCGGCTGGCTCGAGGCCCAGGGAATCGGCTTCGCCACGTTGACCGGCATCGGCGCCGTGAGCCAGGCGCGCGTCTCGTACTGGAATGCCGCGTCGCGCGAGTACGAGCCACATGTTCTCGACGAGCAGCTCGAGATCGTCTCGCTCATCGGCAATGCCACGATCAAGGACGGCCGGCCGTTCCTCCACATCCATGTCACGCTCGGCCGTCAGGACCTGTCGATCAGTCGGCGGGCACCTGAACGATCTGGTCGTCAACCCGAATCTCGAGATCACCGTCCAGCCGGAGGAGGTCGCCGTCCATCGCGTCCTCGATGAAGGAAGCGGGCTGTACGTCATGGATCTGTCGGAACACGCTTAGCATCGGATCGTGAGCAGCATCGAGCAGGGCGCGGCTGATGGCCGCGTGATCCAGGTCAGCGTTTCGCCCGGAGGCGTGCCCAAGCTGCCGGTCGACCGGGCGTGGGTAGGAGAGCTCGGCCTCGAAGGCGACGAGCCACCATGACTTCACCTCACACGGCGGGCCTCACCGCGCCGTCTGCCTCTACTCGATCGAGGCAATCGAGCGGCTTCAGGCCGAGGGCCACCCGGTCGAGCCCGGCAGCGTCGGCGAGAACCTGACCACGACCGGTATCGAGTGGTCGTTGCTTCCCGTCGGCACCACGGCGCGCATCGGCGGCGAGCTCGTGCTCGAGCTGTCGCAGCTCGACCACGCCCGTGTGCCACCCAGAAGCACAATTTCAGCGACGGCAGATTCAGCCGGATCCTGATCGACAACCACCCATCCGACAGCCGGATGTACGCGCGCGTGGTGCACGAAGGCGAGGTCCGGCCGGGCGACCCGATCACCATCTCGCCGCCCGAGCCGGATTCGATCGCGCAGGACCTGAGCACGCTCTACCGACTCGATCGAGCCGAGGCGAAGTCGGCCGTCGCCGCATGGCAGGCAGCCGCCGAGGCGGGCTACGAGATCCACATCTTCGAGGACGGCGACATCGCGATGGCCGCCGCGCCGCGGATCACCGGACCGGGCTTCAACCACGCCGTCGGCTTCGCCCAGGTCCCCCACCTGATCTCGATGGCGACCGACTTCTACGACCGGCACGGCACCGAGGGCTGGCTGATCACCGACACACCGCCCTGGCCGGACGCCGAGCGCGAACTGGTCATCGCCGTCTTTGCCGCTGCCGCGAACGACGTGCCGATCGTGACGCCGCCAAGGGGAGTCACCTTCCGCCTTGCCGGTGCTGTCGACGGACCAGCCGTCGAGGAGATCTACGACGCAGCCGAAGCAACCGGCGTAGCTTCCGACGCCACGGCCAACCCGTGGCCGGCGGTCTACACCCGGCTTGCCGAGCATCCCCACCGCTTCATCGTCCTGGCCGAGATCGACGGCCGGCCGGTCGGCGTTTCGTCGCTCCATACTCACTCGAAGACGGGTTGGCTGCGCGGCGCGGCCGTCGTGCCCGACGCGCGCGGCCGCGGCATTCAGAGAGCGATGATCTCGGCCCGCGTGGCGCTGGCAATTGAGCACGGATGCAATCTGGTCGGCGCGTGGGCTGAGCCGGACAAGTTCTCGTCGGCCAATCTCGAGCAGATGGGCCTGCGCGAGATTGGCACGCGCGACCACTACAAGTACAAGCCGGCCGCGAGCTCCGTCGAGACCTGATCATTCGGCGTCGAGCAGCTCCCAGCCGCGCGCCACGGCGGCACGGCGCAGACGGCCATCGGGCGCTACGGCAACCGGACGCTCGGCAAGCTCGAGCAGCGGAATGTCCGCCTCGGTGTCCCCAAATGCGACACGCACGTGCCCGTCATCAATGAGATCGAGCACGGCGCGCGCCTTGAGTGGGCCGGTCTGAACTGGTCCCGCAAGCCGCCCGGTCGCGAGTCCGCCCTGGATATCGAGCGGTGTACCCACCGCAATGTCGGCGCCCAGTCGATCCGCGAAGGCATCGGAGACCTGCTTGTATCCGCCGCTGGCGAGCACCAGGCGCGTCGACGGATCCTGTGCACGCGCGTTCTTGATTGCCGCCTGCAACGCGTCGATAGCTATCGTCCGTCGCGCGGGCCACAGATGATGCTCCACGACCCATTCGCCCATCACAATCAGGTCAGCCTCGGCGACGCCGCGCAGAAGTCGGGCGTGGTTGCGCAACCATCGCGCTCGGAATGCCTCCTTGTCATAGATGCCGGTTCGCGCGAGAACCACGAAGGGCATCTGGGTCAGCACGAACCTTCGAGCAGAAGGCGACGGATGATTGGCCATGATCCATGCCTGAACGCCGCGCCACGTTTCGGCGGTCGACAGCGTGCCATCCATATCGCTCACGACGGCGCTCATGTACCAATCCTCGACTACTGAGGCAGTCGCAGTCCACCCTGACGTCCGCGGTCAGCCTCAGGGGGCAGGTCATACTGCGCGATGTGACGGATTTGTTGCGCATCGAACGGGCCGGCCCGAACGGAGTGGTCGCGCGCATCACCCTAAACCGGCCCGAGGTGCACAACGCGTTCAACGCCGAGCTGATCGGCGATCTGCGCCGCGAGTTCCGGCGGCTGTCCGACGAGCCGCCCGACCAGCTCCGCGCCGTCGTCCTTGCCGGCGCCGGGCCTTCGTTCTGCGCCGGCGCGGACGTGACCTGGATGCGCGCCAGCCTCGGTCTGACGCGCGAGCAGAACGAGCAGGACGCGATGGTCATGGCCGAGATGTTCGACGCGATCGACCGCTGCCCGGTGCCGGTGATCGCCCGCGTGCAGGGCGCTTCGCTGGGCGGCGGCATGGGTTTGTGCGCGGTGAGCGACCTGGTCATCGCCGAGGCCGGCGCGCGCTTCGGCTTCACCGAGACGCGGCTGGGGATACTGCCCTCGGTTATCAGCCCGTTCGTGATCACCAAGATCGGCGAAACGAACGCTCGAGCGTTGTTCCCGGGCGGCCGCCGCTTCGACGCCACGCGAGCGCTGCGCATTGGCCTGGTGCACGAGGTTGTCGAAGGCGAAGGGGCTCTCGACCAGGCCGTCGATCTGGCTGTTTCGGACCTCATGGCTGCCGGCCCGACGGCCGCGCGCGCGGCAAAGGCGATCGTCCGCGAGGTGCGCGGCTTGCCGCACGAGTCGACGCGCTGGCACACTGCGCGTCGGATTGCCACCCAGCGAACGAGCGCCGAGGGCCAGGAAGGCCTGCGCGCTTTCCTCGAGAAGCGCGAGCCGGCGTGGCGGGTTGACACTTAACACGACAAACGCGACATTCGCGTGGTGAAGGACGCCGTCGGGCCGGGTGAGGCGGCACGCCGACTGGGCGTCAGCACTCGAACCGTCCAGCGCTGGCTGCGCGAGGGCCGGCTGCCGTCGGTTCAGGTCGGTTCTCACGTCAAGGTCGATGCGAGCGCGCTCCCGACGGATGTAACCGGCGTCGCCGCCACTCGCCGACCGATCGAACGGCTGCTCGTTGCCAATCGCGGCGAGCTCGTGGTGCGCATCGCCCGGACCTGCCGTCAGCTGGGAGTCCGTTCGCTGGCCCTGGTGACAGAGGACCAGTCACGGGCGTGGTGGATCGGCGCCGCGGACGAGATCGTTCCGCTGCGCAGCACGTACCTCGACGCGGACGCTGTCCTGGCAGCGGCGATTGCGGCGGGCGCGGACGCGATCCATCCGGGCTACGGCTTCCTGGCCGAGAACGCAACATTCGCCGAGGCCGTGCTCGACGCTGGACTGCGCTGGGTGGGGCCGCCACCGAACGCGATGCGCGCGCTCGGCGACAAGGCCGCGGCACGAGCGATAGCGGCGCGCATCGGAGTACCGATCCTGCCCGGCTACGACGGCGTTGAGCAATCCGATCGACGCCTGGCTCGAGAGGCGCGAGGAGATCGGTTTTCCGGTTCTGATCAAGCCGAGCGCGGGCGGCGGCGGCAAGGGCATGCATGTCGTCGTCACAGAGCGAGATCTGGGCGAATCCCTCGCCCGCGCGCGGCGCGAAGCCGCAGCCGCGTTCGGCGACGAGCGGCTCATCCTCGAGCGCTACCTCGCGCGTCCGCGTCACGTCGAGATCCAGTTCCTGCGCGACGCGGCGGGCAATGCGGTCCACCTCGGCGAACGTGAATGCTCGCTACAGCGGCGCCACCAGAAGGTGATCGAGGAAGGTCCGTCACCGGCCGTCGGCAAGCGGCTGAGGGCAAAGCTGGGCGATGCCGCGCTCAGGCTCGCCGAGGCTGCCGGCTACGTCGGCGCCGGCACGGCCGAGTTCCTGCTGACGTCCGATGGCGACTTCTACTTCCTCGAAGTGAACGCGCGCCTGCAGGTCGAGCATCCGGTGACCGAGCTGCTGACCGGCCGCGACCTGGTTGCCGACCAGCTCGCAATCGCGGCCGGCGAGCCGCTCGGTTTTGCCCAGGCGGACGTCAGCCTCTCCGGCCACGCTATCGAGGCGCGCCTGTATGCCGAGGACCCGTGGCATGACTTCTTGCCGGCCACGGGCGAGATCATCGAGACCAATTGGCCGCCGACCGAAGGAGTGCGCGTTGACGCCGGCGTCGGCTGGGGCGACGTGATCGGAACGCGCTACGACCCACTGCTGGCGAAGGTCATCGTCCACGCCGAATCGCGCGCCGAAGCGATCCGGCGGCTCGACGACGCACTGGCCGCAACGAGCGTGCTGGGCGTGACGACCAACCGCGGCTTCCTGCGCTGGCTGCTGGCCCAGCCCACGGTCGTCCGAGGCGACCTATCGACAGACTTCATCGACGAGGCCTGGCAGGCCCCTTCCGACCTGCCGGACGAGGCTTGGGCGGCCGCGGCGTCGGCACTGACCGAGCACGTCGAGCGACACTTCCCGAGGCTCGGATTTCGGCTCAACGCGGCGCCGCGAGCGGCAATCTCGCTCGACGGCCAGACTCGGACGGTCGCCCTGGCGCGGAGCGAGCCGAGCGCCGGCTGGACGGCCGTTTCGGACGATTCGATCGTCATCGATTTCGACGGCCAGGCGCTCGTCGCGCAGCTCGCACCCGCGCCGACGGTCGAATCGGCCGTTCGAACGGCGACGCATTCTGGCGCGGTGGCGGCCGGCGTCGAGGCGCCCATGCCGGGCACCGTGCTGAGCGTTCGCGTGGCTGTGGGCGACATCGTCGAGGCCGGCCAGGTGCTGATGGTGCTCGAGGCGATGAAGATGGAGAACAACGTCACGGCCCCGGCGGCCGGTCGTGTGGAGAGCGTCGAGGTCGTGCCGGGTGGCCAGGTACGGCGCGGCGAGACGCTCGTCGTGCTGGCCTAGACTCGGCAGCCATGGCCCTGCCCACGAGCGTCCGCATCTACGAGGTCGGGCCGCGCGACGGCCTGCAGAACGAATCGACGATCGTCGCGCTCGATGCGAAGCTCGAGTACATCAGGCTGCTGCGTGACGCCGGCATGCGCGAGATCGAGGCGACGAGCTTCGTCTCGCCGCGGGCGATCCCCCAGCTGACCGACGCGGACGACCTGCTGCCGGCTCTGCGCGGCGCCGAGCTCGACGGGCCGCGCTACCCGGTCCTCGTCCCGAACATGCGCGGCATGGCTCGCGCCGAGGCCGCCGGCGCCGACGCCCTGGCCGTCTTCACCGCCGCGAGCGACGCTTTCACGCAGCGCAACATCGGCATGACGATCGACGAATCGCTGGCCGCGTTCGAACCGGTGCTGGCCCGAGCGACCGAGCTCGGCTGGTGGAAGCGGGCGTACGTCTCAACCGCGTTCGGGTGTCCCTTCACCGGCCGCGTGGACGTCTCAAGAGTGGTGGATGTCAGCCTGCGGCTGCTCGAACTGGGCGCCGACGAGATCTGCGTCGGAGACACGATCGGCGTCGGCGTGCCCGGCCAGGTCCATGCGATCACCGGCGCGCTGACCGAGGCAGGAATTCCGATCCAGCGCCTCGCCTACCACTTCCACGACACGCGCGGCACGGCGCTGGCCAACGTACTTGCCGGACTGGAGGACGGTGTGACCTGCTTCGATTCGTCGGCCGGCGGCACGGGCGGTTGCCCGTACGCGCCAGGGGCGGCGGGCAATCTCGCGACCGAGGATCTCGTCTACATGCTCGACGGACTGGGTATCGACCACGGCGTGCTGCTCGAGGGCGTGCTCGATGCGGCACGCTTCATCGCCAGAGTGCTGGGTCGGCCGCTGGCGAGCAAAGTCGGCCAGGCCGGCGGCTGGGACAGCGAGACCGGCGCGCGGATCTACGCCTAGATCGGCCAGACGAGGTCCCCAACGTGGAGGCGCGGCTGGCAGCTGCCGGCACGCCTGATCGAACAACGCGGATCCTCCTCGAGCCGACCCCAGACGACGTATGCGCCGCTTCGGCCCAGTCCCAGATCCATCGCCAGCCAGTCTGTCGAGAGCCCGACCGTGCGCGGCGCATCGAGGCGAGTGTCGGCGATGGTCGGCAGCGCGCAGCGGCGCCGTCGCGTCTCCCCGCAGTTCCTCCGAGCATGCCAGCCGCCGATCATCAGCGTCCTGCCCACGGGAACGGCCAGCGCCTCGTGCACCCGATATACGCGGGAACCTTCGATCACGGCCGGGATGCCGTCGACGTAGCGCGTCCCGGCTGGCAAGGTCACCACGTTGTCCCGGTCGCCTTCGATCGGTAGGGAGGGGATCGGGGTTGGGTCTGACGGCCGAGCTGGAGCCGGGCTCGACGTCGAGAGCACGGACGGGGCAGCGGCAAGGACAGTGGCTGCCGGGCTGCGCTGAGGCTCAGAGGTCGGCGCTCCAACGCGCGTGGCAACGACGAGGCCGACGATCGACACAGCGACGAGAACCGCCGCCAGCCGCCAGCCGCGGCTCGAGTGGGTGGCCGTCAGCTCAGTTGGGCTGGGCGCGTCGCTCATCGGTCGCCCATTGTCGCCCCACCCGCCGTGGCACGGTTTCACGCTCGATTTTGCTACGATGCCAGCGTCGCCCGGTCGAGTCCCGGCCGGCTTCAGGGAGCAATGGACAGCGTCGTACTGCTGCTGAACGCCGATTACGAACCGCTCAACGTCTGCAACATCAGGCGCGCGTTTCGCCTCGTCTTCGGGGAGAAGGCCGAAGTCATCCAGTACGACCACACCGAGATCCGGACGCCCACTGAGATTTTCCGGGCTCCGAGCGTGATTCGGCTCCAACACCGCATCAAGCGACCGCGGCCGCGGGTGCGCCTGTCGCGACGCGAGGTCTTCGTCCGTGACAAGCACACCTGCCAGTACTGCGGCTCGCAGACGCACGACCTGACGCTCGACCATGTCATCCCACGCCACCGCGGCGGGGCGCACACGTGGGACAACCTCGTCGCCGCGTGCAAGCACTGCAATCACCGCAAGGGCGGTCGGCTGGTCGACGAGGCGCGCATGCGCCTGATGCGCGCGCCGTTCGAGCCGCGCTGCGACGTCTACACGCTCTTCACCCCATACCTCGCCGATCCACGCAACGAGGCCTGGCGCGACTATCTCTTCCTCGGGTCGAACTGAGCGCCCGAGCCCAGGCTCGATGGCGACTCCCGATCCCCTCCGCCCGCCTGACGCTGTGCGCGACGTCCTTGCCACGCTGTGGCGCAACGGTCACGCCGCGTACGTCGTCGGCGGTGGCGTGCGCGACGAGCTGCTCGGCCGAACGGCCAAGGACTGGGATGTGACCACCGATGCGCAGCCTGAGCGGCTCGTGGCGCTGTTTCCCAGCGGCCGGATCGACAACGTCTTCGGAACGGTCACCGTCCCGCTCGACACCGACGAGCGTGGCGACATGGATCACGTGGAGGTGACCACGTTCCGGCGCGATCACGTCTACACCGATCACCGGCGACCGCACTCGGTGACCTTCACCAACGACCTCGGCGAGGATCTGCTGCGGCGCGACTTCACCGTCAACGCGATCGCATGGGGCAAGCCCGCCCTGGCGCCCGAACGAGGAGCAGGTGACCGATCCGACCTGGGCGGATCCGACCGACGGCCTGGCCGACCTCGGTGCGCGGACTCTGCGCGCGGTCGGCGAACCGGCCGAGCGCTTCGAGGAAGATGCGCTGCGCCTGCTTGCGCGGCGCGCGGCTCGCGGCGCAACTCGACTTCGAGATCGAGCCGGCGACGCTGTCGGGAATGGCCGCCGCGGCCGAGACGATCAAGTTTGTATCCAAGGAGCGGGTCGGCGAGGAGCTGCGCCGAATGCTCGACGCCGACCAGCCGTCGCGCGCGTTCGAGCTGCTCGCCACGACGGGTGTGCTCGAGCACGCCCTGCCCGAGCTCGCCGAGCAGCGCGGTGTCCCACAGGACAAGGCACCGGGCATGGACCTGTGGGCTCACTCGATGGCCACTCTCGATGCCGCCGCGCAGATGCGGCCGGCCGGCGACACGCTTCGACTCGCAGCACTGGTGCACGACATCGGCAAGCCTTCAACGTTCGCCGACGGACACTTCATCGGCCACGACACGGTCGGCGCAGAGCAGGCCGAGGCGTTCCTGGGCCGCCTCGTATTTCCGCGTCGCGAGACGGCACGCGTCGTCGAGCTGGTGCGCAACCACATGTTCAGCTACGAGCCACGCTGGAGCGGCGCGGCCGTCCGCCGCTTCATCCGCCGCGTCGGCCGCGACCTGGTCGACGATCTGATCGACCTGCGCGCCGCGGACAACCTCGGCAGTGGCCTGCCGGCCAACGCCGGCCACCTCGACGAGCTGCGCAAGCGCGTCCATGCCGAGCTCGAGTCCGGCGCGCCGCTGACGCTGGCCGACCTCGCGGTCAACGGTCGTGACCTGGTCGCTGAGCTGGGCCTTGAGCAGGGTCCGCTGATCGGGGATGTGCTCGAGCAGCTCCTCGGCGACGTGATCTCCGATCCGGGCGCCAACACTCGGACCGAGCTGCTCGATCGTGCTCGGGAGTGGCTGACGAAGGAAGGCCGGCAGTCATGATCGAGGCGCTGCTGCAGGCCGAACGGCTGCTGATCCACGGCATGGTCGACCAGGCCGAGCAGATCTACACCACGGCCTCTGAACGCGATCCGCGCAACTCGATCGCGGTGGTCGGCCTTGCTCGCGTGGCACTCGAGCGCGGCGACGAACGGCTTGCCTACGAGCGTGCCTGCGCTGCGCTCGCAATCGACCCCGAGAACGCTGCCGCGCTCCGACTCGAGGCGCGCCTGTCAGAAGTGTTCGCGGCGCGTGGCGAGCCCGTTCAAAGGCCGGATTTCGTGGCCACGCCCGAACAGCCGCCACGCCCGGCGACGCAGACAGGGCCGTCAAACAGCCAGCTGCCGAGCGCGCCGGACGCTCCTGATGCCGCTCCGGATGCTCGTCCGTCAGAGCGGTTCGTCTTCACGCGAAATCCGTCGATGGCCGAACATCAGCTCATGGAGGAGGATCGCCAGCGGGCGAGCGAAGCCACCGGTGGCAAGGCCGATGCGCCGCCGGCCGCAGGAGCCCCAGCGCCGTCCGGGGCTGTGGCGGCGGCTGCTCGGCGACTCGTCGGACGAAGCCAAGCAGTGAGGATCCTGGTGACCGGCGGCGCGGGCTACGTCGGCAGCACGACCGCACAGCGGCTGGTCGAGTCCGGCCACGAGGTCGTCGTGCTCGATTCGCTGTTTCGCGGCTACCGCGCCGCGGTCCCAACCAAGGCCACGCTGGTCGTCGGCGATATCGGTGACGCGGCGACCGTGGAGCGCACTTTGCGCGAGCACGGAATCGAGGCCGTCCTGCATTGCGCCGGCCGCGCGCTGGTCGGCGAATCGGTCGCTCAACCCGAGCTCTACTACCGCGACAACGTCGTCGCCAGCCAGGTGATGCTCGACGCGATGCGCGCCGCCGGCGTGGGGCGCATCGTCTTTTCGTCGAGTGCCGCGGTCTACGGCGCGCCCGAAACCTCGCCGATCGAGGAAGGCCACGCAATGCGGCCGGTCAATCCGTACGGCGAGACGAAGCGCGCCTTCGAAGGGATGCTCGACTGGTACGCCCGAGCGCACGACATCGCCGCCTTCTCGCTGCGCTACTTCAACGTCTGCGGCGCGACCGACGAACGTGGCGAGGACCACAAGCCGGAGACGCATCTCATCCCGAACATGCTCGCCAGCGTGCGTGGCGGTCCGCCGCTCAAGGTCTTCGGCACCGACTATCCGACGCCGGACGGCACGTGCATCCGCGACTACATCCACGTTGACGACCTGGCCGACGCACATGCGGCCGCGCTGGCGCTGACCGCAGACGTTCGCGCCAGACACCTGGCGTGCAACCTCGGGTCCGGCTCGGGGTTCAGCGTGCTGGAAGTCATTTCCGCCGCCAAATCGGTCGTCGGCGAATCGGTGCCCCGGGTGCTGTCCGAGCGCCGAGAGGGCGATCCGCCGGTCCTCGTCGCGTCCAATGACCGGGCCCGCGAGCTGCTCGGCTGGACTCCGCGGCGCGGCTCGTTGAGCGAGATGATCGGCTCCGCGTGGCGCTGGCGCGAGCGCAACCCCAACGGCTACGAAACGGCATGACCGATCACTCGAGCGAGCGCATCTCGGCCAATCCGCGCGACTGGCGGCCGCAGAGGATGCCCCGCGGTCGCTATCAGCCGGAGGTCATCAATCCGATCGTCGAGCCACTCTGGTCGGGCGTGAGGGTCCTCGCCCATTTCCGTGACTCGGGCAGCGACGAGTGGGGCACGGTCGAGGTCGTCGACGAGTTCGGTGATGACGCTTCGGGCGAGGCGCCGCTCGCGGTCGAGCATCTGCGCCGCTCGATCCTGGCCAGCGAGGCGGTCATCGACGGCGTGCTGACCGAACAGGCAACGATCGGCGGCGAGGGGACGTCGGTCGTCGTCTTCGCTCAGTCGTCGCCGGTCAAGCGGCTGATCATCGGCGGCCCCGAATCGGAGATCAAGTTCGATCCGCCAAAGGGCCCACCGCGCCGCGGCGAGTCCGCTTTCGTCGCCGTCGACCTGCTCAGCATCGATGGCCAGACGCTCTTCGACGTGCCGCTGCTGGAACGCAAGCGCGTTCTCGAGGCGATCATCGAACAGAGCGAGCTGGTGCGTGTCTCGCCCGTCGTCCGGCCGCCGGTCCGCCAGTGGTTCAGCTCATGGCGCGCGGCCGGCCTGCGCGGCCTGATGCTCAAGAGCACCAACAGCCGCTACACCCCCGGGGGCGAAACGACCGAATGGGCAAAGGTCGAACGAATGCCACGCGGCTGACCACGCGCCGCGAGTGGCCGCTCGTGGTCCGGCGCGCGCGGCCGGACGACGAGGCGGCGGTGATGACATTCGCCACCCAGACGTGGCACGGCTGGGACTACATCCCGCGTGCCTGGCCGGTGTGGCTGGAGGCGGATGACGGCGTGATGCTCGTCGGCTGCCGTCCTGATGGCCGGCCGATCGCGGTGTCACGCGTCGCCCTGCTGTCGCCCACCGAAGGGTGGGTGGAGGGCATCCGCGTCGATCCCGAAGTGCGCGGGCTCGACATCGCGTCCGACCTGCAGACCGCCGAGCTGGTTTGGGCCGCGGCGCAGGGCGTCGACGTGGTGCGCTACGCGACCGGATCGGACAACGAGGCCTCGCATCGACTCGGGGCGCGGGATGGATTCGAGCTGATCGCCGAGTTCAAGGCTCTGTTGCACAGCCCCGACCCAGACACAGGGCCGGAGGGACCGAGCGCCTACGACGCCGAAGTGCGCGCAGAGACGACGCGCAAGCGCCGGGCGCTTCTCGCCGGACTCTCGGCCCAAGGCGTGATCGCCCACGCTGACGACGCCGAGGCGCTCTGGCCGCTCGTGTCGCGTGACCCGACCTTCAATGCCGCCGCGCGCCAGCACGAGGCGCGTCCGTGGGCAATCCAGGAGCTGACCGAGGAGGCATTCGCCGGCCATCTCGCGCGTGGCGAGGTGGTCGTCAGCGGATCGCCCGCGGAGGAGACGTCCGATTGGGCGCTGGGGATACTCCCCGGCGAGCAGCCGCCGGCCGAGGATTCGGCGCTTCGACTGTCGATGCTGATCGGCGACCCGCAGCGCGCCGTCGAGCTGCTCGAACGTGGCCGCTCGCTGGCCGGCGAGTCACTCGTGGTCCGTGTTCCGAAATCCTTCGCCGCTCCTCGACGACGCGCCCGAGGTCTTCGCCGCGGCCGGCTATCGATCGCCGAACTGGATGCTCCATCTGCTCGGACGGCCCCTCGATGCCGACCATCCGGCACCCGAAGTCGATCCAGCACGACTCCTTCTCGAAGATGCGCCGGCACCACTGGCGGTGGCTCGCCCATAGCCGAACTGATCGGATAAGGTCAGGACATGCCTGCGCCTGCGTTGCCCAAGCAGATCCGCGAAGAAGTAGCGCGGCTGGGCAGCGCCGACATCATGGTCGGCATCCCCTCGTTCAAGAACGCGGCAACGATCGGCTACGTGGCGCGCGCCGCGCAGGCCGGTCTGGTCCAGTACTTCGCCGATCTGCGCCCAGTGCTGGTCAACGCCGACGCCGGCTCGCCCGACGGAACGCAACGCGTCGTGGTCGAGACCGAGCCGCCCGACTACATCGAGCGCATCCTCCTCGTCCGGCCACGAAACCGGCTGCAGCGCATCAGCCTGACCTACCCGGAGATCGACGGCGTCGGCGGCAAGGGCGCCGCGCTGCGCACGATCTTCCAGATTGCCGACGCGCTCAAGGTCCAGGCGCTGGTCGTGGTCGACTCGGACCTGCGCTCGATCGTGCCCGAGTGGATCGAGCTCCTCGCCGGGCCTATCCAGAAGGGCGGCTTCGACTACGTCGCGCCGCTCTACTCGCGCTACAAGTACGACGGCACGATCACCAACAACGTCACCTATCCAGTGACGAGAGCGCTGTACGGCCTGCGCATCCGCCAGCCCATCGGCGGCGACTTCGGTGTCTCGGGCGACCTCGTCCGGCACTATCTCGAGCAGGACGACTGGGATGCCGACGTCAGCAAGTTCGGCATCGACATCTGGATGACGACGAAGGCGATCACCGGTGGCTTCGCGGTCTGCCAGACCCGACTCGGAGCCAAGGTCCACGACCCCAAGGATCCCGGGGCCGACCTGGGCCCGATGTTCAGCCAGGTGGTGACCACCCTTCTCCGGCTGACAGAGGCGCACGCCGCCCGCTGGCTGGACGTGACCCGATCGCACGACGTGCCGGTCTACGGCTTCGAGCGCATCGTCGAGCCACCACCGCTCGACGTGAACGTCGCGCGCCTGCTCGAAGAGTTCGCCAAGGGCCGCATCACGGTCGGCGACCAATGGAAGACGGCTCTGACGGACGCCAACTTCCAGGTCATCGATCAGCTGTCGCAGGAGGCGGGCACGCTCGTCGACCGAGGCAATCCGCGCCGACACGCCCGGCTCGGTCGACGATGGCGTCTTCAACATGCCCGACGAGACGTGGGCGCGCGTCGTGTACGACGTGCTCGTCGCGCATCACGCGCGCGCCGTGCCGATCGACAAGCTGGTTGCGGCGCTCATCCCGCTCTACTTCGGCCGCGTCGCCTCGCTCATCTTCGAGACGCGCACGCTGACGACAGATCAGGCCGAGGTGTTCATCGAGCGTCAGGCGCGCGCGTTCGAGCTGCTCAAGCCGTATTTCGTCGAGCGCTGGAATGCGGTCGCTGCCGAAGGCTCCGTGGCGCCCGAGATGGTCGCCCGTTGAGCGCGCGCCAGGCGTCGGCACGCGCCGAGCTGCCGCAGCACATCCTGTTGCCGCTGGCCAATCCACGGACAGCGGCGGATCTGGTGCGCATCGGCGCGGCGCTGATCAAGCAAGGCGGCACGCTAACCGCGCTCGGCATCGTCGAGGTGCCCGAGGGCATGGCCCTGTCGGAGGGTGCCACTCGAGCGCGCCAGGCGCGCAGATTGCTGCAGCGCGTGCTCGAGTTCGCGCCGCCCGGGATTGAGCTGCGCACCGTCGTGCGCATCGGCCGCCGGGCCGCCGAGGGAATCGTCGAGCTCGCCGCGGAAGAGGAAGCCGACCTGATCATCTTTGGCTGGGCGGGGCGGCCCGGCGGCAAGAAGGGAGCCGAGTCGGTCTTCTCGCCGACGATCGACGAGGTGGTGCGCGACGCGCCATGCAACATCGCGGTGGTCAAGCAGCGCGGCGTCAAGGACATCAAGCGCATCCTGACTCCCGTTCGCGGCGGACCCCACGCCGAGCTGGCGCTGGCCTACGCGTCGGCACTCGGCCGCTACTTCGAGGCGTCGGTCGACGTGATGCACGTCGTGCCGCCGGACATCTCGCCGCTGGTGCGCAGCCAGGCCGAGCGCGCCCTGGCCACCTTCGTCGCGCACCACGCCGGCGAACCGGCACGGCCGCTCATTGTCGAGGGTTTGAACGTCGGCTCGGCCATCATCCGCGAAGCCGAAGAGGCACAGCTCGTCGTCATGGGCGCGGCCGCGATGTCGGCCACCGACGTGGCCAATGACGAGGGTGCGCTGTTCGGCGTGCTGCCCGAGACCGTCGCCCAGCACGCCCGACCGTCGGTCATCGTGGTCAAGACGCGCGAGCAGATCAATCGCCAGACATTTGAGCGCCGGGCCGAGCAGGCCGAGACGCTCGAGGCAGCCGATCGCGCCGCCAACCTTGGGCGCAGCGTCGCGGCGCGGGTCGATCGCTGGTTCGCCGAGTCGAACTTCCACCACTCCGAGTTCAGCGACCTCGGCCGGCTGCTGGAGCTGAAGCAGAAGCAGGGCCTGACGATCAGTGCCGTGCTGCCGACGCTCAACGAGGCGGCGACGATCGGGCCGATCGTCCATCGCGCCCGACGTGAGCTGATGGAGAAGTTTCCGCTCGTCGACGAGCTGCTGGTGATCGACTCCGAGTCGGACGACGACACTCGCTCGATCGCCGAGGCCGAGGGCGCCCGAGTGCTCGTCCACTCCGACGTCCTGCCACGCTACGGCTCGTTCCGCGGCAAGGGCGAGGCGCTCTGGAAGAGCCTGTATGCCACCACCGGCGACCTGGTCGCGTGGTCGGACACGGACATCACCGATTGGCACCCACGCTTCATCTACGGCACGCTTGGTCCGTTGCTGGTCGAGCCGCGGATCGGCTACGTCAAGGCCTACTACCAACGCCCGATCGTCGAGGACGGTCAGCTCAAGGAGGGCGGCGGCGGCCGTGTGACCGAGCTCGTTGCACGACCGCTGATCAACATGTTCTTCCCGGAGCTTTCGGGCTACATCCAGCCGCTGTCCGGCGAATATGCCGGCAGGCGATCGCACCTCGAGCAGATCCCGTTCTTCACCGGTTATGCGGTCGAGATCGGCCATCTCATCGATCTCGCCGAGCGACTCGATCTGAACGGCCTGGGCCAGGTTGACCTCGACATCCGCTTCCACCGCAACCAGGACATCGAAGGGCTCTCGAAGATGAGCTTCGTCATTCTCCAGGCGGTCATGAAGCGGCTCGAGGAACGGCGCAGGGCGCGCCTGTTTGCCGAGCTCGGATCGACCATCAAGCTGCCCCGCTCTGGGCCAAACAAGCTGTCGATCGAGGTCATCGAGCTGGCCGACCAGGAGCGACCGCCGATGATTCGCATCCCCGAGTACCTCGACCGCAAGACGGCGGTCGCCACGCCCGCCTAGGCCCGCGGGTTGCGCGTCCTCATCGCCCCGGATTCGTTCAAGGGATCGCTCAACCCGAACGAAGTGGCCGCGGCGCTCGCCGACGGCTGGCGGCGCGGCCGACCGACCGACGAGCTGCGACTCATCCCGCTCGCCGACGGCGGCGAGGGCACGCTCGAGGCGATCAAGGCGTCAGGATCCGATTGGCTCGAGCTGCCCGTCCACGCACGCGATCCGCTTGGGCGCACGTTGCGCGCGACTTTTCTGCGCCGCGGCGACGAGGGCGTCGTCGAGATGGCGGTCGCGTCCGGATTGTCGCGGCTGACAGTCGAGGAACGCGACGCTCTGGCCGCCTCAACGCTCGGCACGGGTCAGGTCATCGCCGCGGCGATCGGCCTCGGAGTGCGCCGCTTGACCGTGGGGCTGGGTGGCAGCGCGACGACCGACGGCGGTGCGGGACTGCTCGTCGCTCTGGGCGCCCGATTCGTCGACGCGGCCGGGGTTGATCTGGCCGAGGGCGGCGGCGCGCTTGCCGATCTGGCGCGTGTCGATCTCGACGGCATCGCGCCGATACTGGGCGAAGTGCATCTCACCATCGCCTCGGACGTCACCAACCCGCTGCTCGGACCCCAGGGAGCGGCCGCAACGTACGGCCCGCAGAAGGGCGCCGACGCCAAGCAGGTCACTCAGCTCGAGGCCAACCTCGCCCGCTACGCCGGCCTGGTTGAAGAGGCGGCCGGTCGCGAGGTACGCAACGAGCCCGGCGCGGGCGCGGCCGGAGGCTCCGGTTTCGCGTTGCTTGCGATCGCCGACCGCTTCGCATCGTTCGAGGTTCGGCCGGGCGTCGAGGTCGTGATGGCACTCGCCGGCTTCGACGCGGCGCTCGCGGAGACGGACATCGTCCTGACCGGCGAGGGGCGTATTGACGAACAGACTCCCTTCGGCAAGACCGCCTTCGGTGTTGCGCGTCGCGCCCGCGTCGCGGACGTACGCTGCATCTGCTTCGGCGGTGGCGCCACTGCAGAGGGAATCGCCGCGCTCGCCGAGCTGGGCGCGATCGTCGTGCCCACGACCGAGCAGCCGCAGACGGTGAAGGCCGCAATGGCCGCCGGCGCCGCGCCGCTTGTCCGCGCCGCCGAGCGCGCCGCCCGCCTCGTGTCGGTCGCCGAGACACGCCCGTGATCAGCACCAGGAAACCGGCGACCAGGAAACCGGCGGCCAAGAAACCGGCGAAACGGAAGCGCGCGAAGCCGGATCCGGTCAAGGCCTGGGTCGGGCGGCTGGACCGCTACCGGCCGAACCTGATGCCCGACACGCTCGCCGCGCTGCGGACGATGTACGGCCGACCGGAATGGCAGCGCGTCTACGACCCGACGAGCGAGCTGATCCTGACCATGCTCTCGGCCAACAGCGCCGACATCAACGCGGAGAAGGCGTTCGACGCGCTGTGCCGGCACTGGCCGGCCGCGGACGAGCCGCATCCGGGCGCGGGGTCGGGCTTTCGCGCGGGATGGGGCGGCGTCGGGATCGAGGAGAGCGTCGCCGACTGGGCGGCAATCGCTGATGCGCCGCTCGACGAGCTGATCGACGTCATCCGACCGGGCGGCCTCGCGCCAACGAAGGCCCCGCGCATCCAGGCCGTCCTGCGCCAGATCTTCGAGGAGCGCGGCGACTTCTCGCTCGAGTTCCTGGGCAGGATGGAGGCCCACGATGCACTGGCGTGGCTGACCGCAGTGCCCGGGATCGGGCGCAAGACCGCGTCGGTCGTCCTGCTCTTCGCCTTCGGCATGCCGTTGATGCCCGTCGATCGCCATGTCGAGCGAGTCAGCAAGCGAATCGGGCTGATCCCGCCCAAGGCGACTGCTGAGCAGGCGCATGACTACCTGCAGGCGCAGCTCGCGCCCGAAGAGGTCCACGAGGCGCACGTCAACCTGATCACCCACGGCCGCCAGACGTGCCATGCCCTGCGGCCGGAATGCCTGCGCTGCGTGATCGCGCCGCGCTGCCGATTCATCGACGCCAAAGCACTCTGACGGAGGACACCAGGTGACCGATTTCAAGCAGCTCGTCGACGATTTCATGGCCAATGAGTTCTCGAACTCACCGGTGACGGCCAGCTACCTCGGTCTGACGGACTACGACGAACGGCTTGACGACCTGTCTGCCGAGGCCTTCCTGCGCCGCGACGCTGAGGCAGCGCAATGGCTCGCCCAATTCGAGGGGGTGGACGAGTCGAGCCTTGATCTCGACGACGGGATCGACCGCGACCTGGCCATGTCGGCACTCCGAGGACGGCTGATCCACGCCGACTGGCAGGCCTGGAAGCGCGACCCGGTCACCTACTCGGGCCCGGTCCTGAACGGTCTCTTCTATCTCTTCCTCAATCGCCTGCGGCCGACGGCCGAGCTCGTCGACGCGGCCGTGGCGCGGCTCGAGCAGGTGCCGGCCGCCTTGGCGCAAGGCCGTGCGAACCTCGATCCGACCCTTGCCCACAAGCTGATCGTCGAGCGCGGCGCGGCCTCGGCACGCGCCGGAGCGGGCTACGTGCGCGAGATGCTCGCCGGCGAGGCCGAGACGGACGAGCAGGAGCAGCGACTGAGGGCCGCCGGTGCGGTCGCGGGCGAGGCGTTCGACGAGTACGTCACCCACCTTGAGCACCTCGCGCAACAGGCCAGCGGGGAGTGGCGCTACGGCGAGGAGCGCTACAGCCGTCAGCTGCGCGAGCGCGAGGTCATCGACCACGACGCTCGGTCGCTGCGCGACATGGGCCAGGCCGAGTACGACCGGCTCGACGCCGAGATGCGCGCGCTCGCTTTGAAGGCACGCGGCACGGAGGACTGGAAGGCCGTTCTGCACGAGGCTAACGAGGATCATCCGCCGACCGAGGAGGCCATGCGTCAGGCGTATGACGACTGGACACAAAGGTCGCGGAAATTCCTCGCCGAGACCGGCCTGGTAACGCTGCCCGAGGGCGAGACGTGCACGGTCGAGCCGTCGCCCGTCTTCACCCGGCCTCTATTCGCGGTCGCCTCGTACAGCGGTCCGCCGGCGTTCTCGGACAAGCTGGCCGGCCACTTCTTCGTCCCCATCGCACCCGACGGCACGTCCGAGGAGGAGATCCAGAAGCGGCTCGGGTCGAACAGCCACGCGTCAATCCCGACGACTGCGGTTCACGAGGCATACCCCGGCCATCACTGGCACATCACCTGGAGCAAGATCCACGCGCCGAAGCTGCGCCTCGTGCTGGGCACGTCGTTCTTCAGCGAGGGCTGGGCGCTGTACACCGAGCGGGTCATGCGCGAACGCGGCTTCTTCACCGACCCGGTCCAGGAGCTCTACCACCTCGAAGCGACGATCTTCCGCGCGGCGCGCATCGTGGTCGACACGAGCCTCCACATCGGCGACATGGACTACGAGGATGCCGTCAGCTTCATGGTCGGCGCTACCGCCCTGACCGAGCCGACTGCGCGAGCCGAGGTCGGGCGCTACTGCTCATGGCCGACCCAGGCTTCGAGCTACCTGACCGGCTGCCTCGAGATCCTGCGCATCCGGCGGCGCTACCTCGATGCCAACGACCAGCTCGGAGTTGAGCCCGTCGACGCGCCGGTCGAGGTGCTGCGCGACTTCCACGACAAGCTGGCCGGCAGCGGCAGACTGCCGGTTGGTCTCGCCGAGCGCGCGCTGATGGACGCCACGTAATCCTGACGCGGAAGACACCGGCCGTTATGTAGATGCAACCTCAGGGCGGTCTGCGCAATGGAGCCAAACCCCGCCCCGCCCATAAGGTTGCAGCCGACACACGAAACAATCTCGTGCGAAGCGTCTGGTGACGGGGCGCTGCCGCAACGATATTGCACGACCCGGGCCCCCTCCCCGGGTCGTGCTTTTTTGTGTGCCGCGTTCTAGTTGCGCGTGAGAAGCGCCACGACCGTGGCGACGAGAAGCAGCGTCAGGACGGCCAGCGCGAGCGCGGCGGCGGACGGTTGGACGCGGCGTACCTCGACGAAGGTGCTCAAGAGACCGGCCGCCGGAGTGGCCAGCAGGACGGTCACCGCGATGGTCGCCAGCAGAGTTGCCTGGCTATCAAGTTCGAGCACCGAAAGCACGAAGGCGGCGCCGAGCAACGCCGCCGAAAGCGCGGTGCCGATGGTCAGGACCCGCGCCGTCCAGGCAACCGGCGGCCGGTCGATCATGGCGACACCGCGCGCAGAAACATGCCCACCGCGAAGACAAGTGCCACGACAACGAACATCACCGACAGCGCCTGGTGCGGCAGCCGATGTGACAGCCGCGCGCCAACGCGGGCGCCGATGAACACGCCGACCACCACCGGACCGGCGAGCAGCGGGTCGATCTGGCCGCGGCTGAAGTACAGCACCGCGCTGGCGGCCGCGGTGGCGCCGAGCATGTAGGTGCTCGTCGTGGTCGCCACACGGATCGGAACGCCCATCAAGACGTTCATCGTCGGCACGTTGACCACGCCGCCGCCGATCCCGAGCAGCCCGGAGAGTGCTCCAGCGACGATTGACACGATCGCGGCCGGACCAAGATTGCGCGCCCGGTACGCGACGTTCTCTCCGGTCGTCGGCTCGACGTAGCTCCAGTCGTACTCGAGTCGACCGGGTTCATCGATCAGCTCGGCCACCTGTGCGCTGCGGCTGCGCAGCATCTGGATCGCCACCGCGACGAGCACGATCGCAAACAGGGCGCTCAGCACTCGCGCGTCGACGAAGCCGGCCACGAACCCGCCGAAGATGCCTCCGATCACGGTCGCCACGAGCAGGCTCAACCCGAGCCGCCGGTCGGCGAAGCCGCTGGTCAGATACGAGGCGGACGCGGTCGTCGACACGGCGATGACGCCGAGCAGGCTGACGGCGATGGCGATATGCACGTCGATCCCGAGCACAATCGTCAGCAGCGGCACGATCATCAGCCCGCCGCCAACCCCGAGCAGGGCACCGAATCCGCCCGCCGCGATCGCGACGAGGAAGGCGAGCAGCTCGAGAGTGATCACGCGCGCCGATTATCGGCGTGCGCACGGTCGGCCGCCGCTACGATCGGGAACATGTCCGAGAGCCAGCGAAACGGTCCGCTCGCGGGGTTGCGCGTCCTCGAGCTGTCGACCGTGCTGGCCGGCCCGTACTGCGCGATGGTGCTGGCCGACCTGGGCGCCGACGTGATCAAGGTCGAGCCGCCCGAGGGCGACGCGACGCGTGGCTACGGCCCGCCGTGGGTCGGCCCAGCAGCGGAAGGTGGCGAACGGGTCGCGGCGTACTTCATGTCGGTCAACCGCAACAAGCGCAGCCTGCGGCTGGACCTGCGCCGGGAAGAAGCGCGCGAGGTCGTGCGCCGGCTGATCGGTCGGTCGGACGTGCTGGTCGAGAACTTCCGCCCGGGTGGAATGGCCAAGCTCGGACTGGATGAGACGGTCCTGCACGAGCTCAACCCGCGCCTCGTCCATCTGTCGATCACCGGCTATGGGCCCGACGGACCCGACGCCGACAAGCCCGGCTACGACTTCGTCGCTCAGGCGGTCGGCGGCCTGATGTCGGTCACCGGCTTCGCCGACGACGAGAGCGGCCGCCCGACGAAGCTGGGCGTGGCCATCACCGACGTGGTCACGGGCCTGCTCGGCACGATCGGTGTGCTCGCCGCGATCCGATCAGGAGTTGGCCAGCGAATTGACGCTTCACTGCTCGAGTCGACCCTGGCGATGCTCATCAATCAGGCGCAGAACGCATTCGTCGGCGGGCAGCAGCCCGCGCGGATGGGCAATGCGCATCCGAATATCGTCCCGTACGAGACGTTCGCCACGAGCGATGGCGAGATCGCCGTCGCCGTCGGCAGCGAGCGCCAGTGGCCGCGCCTGTGTGCCGTGCTCGAGATCGACGAGCTGGCCAACGATCCGCGCTTCGCCACCAACGACGCACGGGTCCGCAACCGCGCCGACCTGCGGCCGATCATCGCCGAGCTGTTCTCGACGGCCGATTCGGAGCACTGGTTGGTACGGCTACGTGAGGCAGGCGTGCCGTGCGGGCCGGTCAATGACGTGCTGGCCGCGTTCGAGCAGCCGCAGGCCCAGGCGCGCGAGATGCGCGTCTCGGTCGATCATCCGACGCTCGGCCCCGTCGCGCAGATCGGCATTCCGATCAAGCTCTCGGCGACGCCCGCCTCGATCCGAACGGCCCCGCCGCTGCTCGGCGAGCACTCCGCCGAGATCCTGGCCGAGCTCGGCTACGACGAGCCTACCGTCGCCGACTTGCACGACAAGGGCGTCATCTAGGGGCGTCATCCAGGGGAAGCGTCGCCCGCCTTCATCCGTCGTGGGGGATGCCAAATAGTCCAGGTCGGTGATGGAATCGCCGGCCTACAACGCCGTGATACGCAAGCAGATGGAGAGCACATGACTGAGAGATCACTCGACGAGCTGGGGCCGGTGGACTATCTCGTCGTCGAGTTTCCAGTTGGAACGTCGGAGCTGACCGGCGAGGGCGCACTCGAGCTCGCGCGGCTGCACGAGGCGGGCATCATCCGCGTCATGGACCTGGTGATCATCGGCAAGGGCGAGGACGGGTCGATCATGGCCCAGGAGCTCGCCGATCAGAGCGCGCTTGGCCCGCTGGCGCAGCTCGAGGTCGAGCTCGCCGAGACGCTGGCCGAGAGCGACATCGAGAACTTCGGTGCCGCCCTCGAGCCGGGTGACATTGCGGCGGTGCTCGTCTACGAGAACCTGTGGGCCGCGCCATTCGCATCGGCCATTCGTCGGGCCGGCGGTCAGCTGATCGCCAACGGACGCATCCCAGTGCAGGCCATCATCGCCGCCGTCCAGGCGGACGAGGCCCTCGTCGAAGAAGGAGCCTGAAATGCCACTCCGACCATCTCGCGTAGGACGTGCCGGCGTAGTCGGCGCACCCGTCGCCAAGGCAGCCGTTGTCGGTGCAGCCGTTTCGCCCGGTCGTTCACCCGTCGCAAAGGCCGCGGTAGTCGGCGCTGCGGTCAGCCCCGGCCGGTCGCCGGTAGCCAAGGCTGCCGTCGTCGGCGCGGTCGTGACTCCGGGGCGTCGTCGCTTCTAACCATTCGGCCAGGTGGACCTGGGTAGTCTCGGCCGTCGCCTCGAGGGCAGTGTCGTCCGCCGGGACGACGAAACGTGGGATGCCGCCCGCCAGGCGTGGAACCTCGCCGTTGATCAGCGGCCGATCGCTGTCGTCTACCCAGAGTCCGCCGACGACGTAGTGGCAGCGGTCGAGTACGCCGCCGTCAACGGCATTCGTATCGCGTTCAACGCCGGCGGCCACAACGCCGGCACCATCGACTGGCAGCGCGACACGCTGCTCGTCAAGTGGGAGCGGATGCGCGGCATCGAGATCGATGCTGCCGCGCAGCGCGCACGCGTCGAGGCAGGTGTCCTCTCGAAGGCGCTGGCAGACAAGGCAGGTGAGCACGGCCTTGCCTATCTCGCAGGCACGTCGCCCGACGTGGGCGTCCTCGGCTATGCGCTCGGTGGTGGCCTGAGCTGGATGGTTCGCAAGCACGGACTTGCCTGCAACAGCATCGTCGCCGCTGAGGTGGTCACCGCCGATGGGCGGCTCGTCCGTGCGGACCACGACAGCGAGCCGGAGCTTTTCTGGGGCATCCGTGGGGGCAGCGGCAACCTGGGCGCTGTCACAGCCATCGAGCTTCAGCTCTTCCCGATCGCCCAGATCTTCGCCGGCGCGCTGTTCTGGCCGATCGAGCGCGCGGCCGAGATCCTCAAGGCGTGGCGTCGCTGGATCACGACCGTGCCGGACGAGTGCGCGTCGATCGGCCGCATGCTCCAGCTGCCCGATGCCCCGTTCCTGCCCGAGCACCTGCGCGGCCGTGCCTTCGTCCTGGTCGAGGCCGCGTTCATCGGAACACTTGATGACGCGGCCGCGCTCGTTCAGCCGATGCGCGACCTTGGGCCAGAGATCGACACGATGGCAATGATGCCGCCCAGCGAGCTGAGCACCGTGAACATGGATCCCGACTTTCCGCTGCCCTACACCGGCGACGGAATGCTGCTCACCGACTTGCCGCCCGAGGCGATCGACTCACTCGTAGCTACTTTCGTCGGGTCACCCGTGCTACACGTCGAGGTGCGCCACCTGGGCGGCGCGGCCGCGATCAAATCGGAGGATCACGGCGTGCTCGATGCGATCGACCAGCCATTCGTCGCCTTCACCTTCGGGCTGGCTCCGGACGCTGAGGCCTTCGCGTCCGTCGAGCGCCACGTCGGGCTCATTCTTGGGGCGCTGTCGCCGTGGGACAGCGGTCGCAGGTATCTGAACTTCACCGAGTCGCGAGTCGATCCGCGATCGATCTTCCCGGCCCAAACCTTCGACCGACTCAGGCGCGCCAAGGCAGCCTACGACCCAACGAACCTGTTCGCGGCCAATCACCCGATCCTGGGCTGACTGCCGCTTGCGCCTTCGGCGTCGGAGTGCCTGATCTCATCGAGCAGAACCACAGCCCCAAGGATGGTCGCGACAACCATCCACCAGATGTAGCGGAAGCCTGCGCCGGTGCTGATGAAGGCGTAAGGCACGACATAGGCGATGCCGCTCGCGGCGATCCAGGCCGATCGCGGCCTGCGCTTGACGATTCCGGCGATCAGGATGGCGACCGCGCCGAGCAGATAGATCCAACCCCGGAAGAACAGCCACTGGGTTGCGCGGAGGGCGTCGATCACAGCCTCGTAAATGGCTGACCTGTTAAACGTCAAACCAATGCTGTTTGGCGCGATGCCCTCGTGGAACGCGTAATAGGACTTATTGATGTCGAATATCGTGCCCAGCGCGGCCAGCCGGTGATTGACGTACTCAGTCGGGCTCGCCCTGATCACCGCCCACCAGGTTCGAACAAGCTCCGGCAGTTGGCTCTGGGTGCCAGGGCTGATCATCTGTTCCCTGAGCTCCGGATGGAACACGATCAGATCGAGCGTGTCGGGCCGGTAAAGGTCACGTAGCAGCTCAACTGTGAGGGGCAGGTCTCCCGCGAAGGCATACGCCGGGAATCGCACCTGATCGGTTTGGACAGCTACGCCTGCCAGATCGTGAATCAATGACGCCTGGAGCGTTGCCGTCCCGCGCCAAGTCGGAGCACCTTCGACCAGCACCCTCGTCAGACCCAGCGAGATGAACAGCATCGCCAGCACGAGGCCGGCAGAAGCGAGGCCCAGAACAGTCTTTGAGAGGGCCTGGCGAAGCCGGAGGATCTCGTAGACCGCCCACACGACGAGGGGAATGACGGCCGGCAAGGCGTTGTATCTCATCGCGACCGCGTAAAGAAGCGGAACGAAGGCCGCGCCCAGAAGAACGGGTGATCCAACCCGTTTGCCGAGCAGGATGAAGCCGACTGCCAACGTCAGTGCCGCTCCCATGCCGACGTCCTTCCAAACCACGCCGAGGAGGCCGAACACTGGCGGAAACAGGCCGATCGCCAGGACGAGCAGGGCGCTCGCGAGTGGGCCGAAACGCAGCGCGAGCACGACCACGGCGACGCCACTCCAGAACAGCAGCTGATGCCATACGAGCATGCCGAAAGGTCCCGGGGCAATGTTCAGCAACACAGACCAGACGAAGGCCATCAGCGGTGGGTGCCAGTCGGAGAGCTCGCCAGTGGAGGCCTGAACGAACTGGGAGAGTGAGTCCGGCGACATGGCTCCGGGCTGGTAGACCACGATCACGGCGAGCGCGCCCAACATCGCCGCCACGACTACCGCGATCGGTTTCAGCGCGAGTTGCATGCCTATGCGCTTCTGCATCAACGTGGCGTCGATGGTAGTGACGGCCAGGGAGGAGAAACGCGCATTCGCGAGCCCGGCAGAGCCGCTTGCTAGACTTGAACGACCGGGCCGACATAGCTCAGCGGTAGAGCAGCTGTTTCGTAAACAGCAGGTCCTCGGTTCAAATCCGAGTGTCGGCTCCACTTCCCGAACGTGCGGCCCGCGTCCCGTTGAAGGCGACGCCGGTCGACTGCTGTCGTTCCTCGCCACGTTGGCCGCCGAGCCGTGGTTGCCGACTGTCGAACTGCAGGACGCGGCCGCCGAATCGTTCCGCGACGCCCAGCGCTCGGGCGACAGGGACGGCCGTCGACGACGGGCTAGCCGCCCGCTTCGACCTCGATCCGGAATGCGAACCGCATCGGGCCATCTCCTATGGACGCAAGTCGAATTTCGATCGTCGGCGGGACGGACGGTTGGGGGGAAATCCGTCCGTCCCGGCGACAGCCGAAATGGCGGGCAGCCGTCGGAGTAACGGCCGCCCAAATCAGTCCGCGTCAGTCCGAGGGCGCAGCCTCATGCTGACGCGCGATCAGATCCGACGCATCGCCCTTTCCGAGAAGGACCGCGGGAACGCGACTGCCGAAACCGAGCAACGTGTCAGCCGGACCCACCTCGACTCGGGCAGCGCCTGGCAGCAACTGGCAGCGTTGGCCCCGTCCGGGCAATCCGCGATGCTCGCGCCGGGACACCGTGCCCGGATCTCCGTGAGCTGATTCCGACCGTGCTAGCCTCCGGCCTCCGGCCGTCCTGAACGGCCAGAGGGGCTGGAGGGTCCGTGTCAAACCAGGCGATCACCGCCGAATTGGGTGCTGCCGCGTTCAACATGCGCCTTGGCGTGTTGCTGGCGGCCGCCATGTTCGTGCTCGTCGTCGACACGTCGCTGATGAACGTGTCGATCTCGGCCGTCGTCACCGACATCGGTGCGACGGCCAGTGGCGTTCAGGCTGCGATTGCGCTCGAGGCACTCGTCTCGGCCGCGTTCATCCTGATCAGCAGCAAGGTTGGCGACCTGATCGGGCGCAAGAAGGCGTACGTGCTGGGGTTGCTCGGCTACGCCATCGGCGCGCTCGCGATGGTCCTCACCCAGAGCCTGCTGCCGATGATCGTCTTCTGGGCGATCTTCGGCGGCCTCGGCGCTTCGCTGCTCCTGCCGGCCATGCAGTCTCTGATCCACGGCAACTTCGAGGGCGCCGCCCAGAAGCGCGTGTACGCGCTGGTCGGCGCATCGGCCGCAATCGCCGCGGCGGTCGGACCGCTCATCGGCGGCTTCGTGACCACCTTCCTGTCGTGGCGCGTGGGCTTCCTGCTCGAGCTCGTCGTCATCGGCGTCGTTCTGGCCGGCATCGGCTTGGTCCGCGACGTGCCCTTCACCGGCGATCGCCGAGTCGACTTCGTCGGAGCCGTGCTATCCGTGCTCGGCATGGGCGGCATCGTGCTCAGCATCCTGGTCTGGCAGGAAGGTGGCGAGGCGGTACTGGCACTTCTCGTCGTCGGCGCCGTCTCGCTGCGCATCGCTGTGGTTCTGGCTGGTCCGCCGCAAGAAGGCCGGCAACGTGACGTTGCTCGATCCCGACCTGCTGCGCTCGGCCATCTTTCGATTGGGCATCAGCAGCCAGATGCTCCAACAGATTGCCCTTGGCGGCGCGATGATCGCCCTGCCGCTGTTCCTGCAGATGGTCCTCGAGTACAACGCCCTGCAGGCCGGCCTGTCGCTCGCGCCGCTATCGCTGACGATGTTCTTCGTCGCCATCCTCGCCGGGCGCCGAGTCGGCCGTCGTCGGCCGGCTGCCATCATCCGCATCGGTTTCGGCCTGCTCGTGATCGGCATGGCCCTGCTGCTGCCGATCGTTCCCCGCGCCGACTCGGGCCTGTGGCTCGCGCCCGCACTGGTGATCGCCGGCGCCGGCCTGGGCGTGCTCGTGTCGCAGCTCAACAACTACACCTGGCGCCGATTTCGGGCGAGCGCATCAGTGAAGCCGCGGGCGTCAACTCGGCGGCAGGCTCGTTTGGCCTGTCGTTTGGCCTGGCCTTCGGCGGCGGAGTGATGCTCGCCGTACTGGCGCTCACGTTTACGACGTTGGCCGACCAGAGCGTCGTCCTGTCGCCCGACCAGAAGACCCAGATCGCCGCCGGCCTCGAGGAGAATGCCCAGCTTCTGAGCAACACCACGCTCGACGAGATGATCACCCAGCAGCCGCCCGAGGTCGAAGCCGAGATCATCCGCATCAACACCGAGGCACGGCCGATCGCCCTGCAGGCCGCCCTTCTCGTGCCGCTGCTCGCTGGGCTCATCGGCTTCCTGCTCTCGTTCCGGATGCTCAAGCAACCCGATGTCGAGCCATCGGCCGACCTCGAGTCCGTGGCGCTCGGAGGCTGAGCTGAAACGTCCGGCGATCCCTCCGTTCATCTCCGACCTGTATGCCGACCGCACGGCGCTCAATGGACTTATCGCCGGGTCAATTGCGCTGTTCGCCTCGGGCCTCGATCCGAAGGTCTGGGGACCGTCGCTGCCGAGCGTTCAGGCCGCGATCGCGGAGAGCCCGCAGCTCGAGGCGCTGTCGCTGCTGGCCACGTTGGCGGCACGGCCCTCGTGCTCGTTGGCGGAGCGCTCGGCGACTCGGCCAGGGCCAAGCCGATCATTGCCGGCGGCCTCGCGGTCGAGCTGATCGCGGCCCTGGTCAGCATGCTGGTGCCGTCCGGCGGCGTGTTGATCGCCAGCCGCTTCATCGGCCATGCCGCGGCCGCGTTCATCATTCCGGCCTCTCTGGCGCTCGTCGCGACCAGCTACAACGGCATCACCCGGGCGACCGCCATTGGCCTTGCTTACGCCGCGTTCGGAGCGGCCGGAGCGTTGGCGCCAGTGCTGCTGAAAATCGATCTGACCGGCTGGACGCCAGCCTTCCTGGGCGCGATCGTCGCCTGCGCGATTGCGCTGCTGATCGTCAGAGGCCGGATCCCGGAACTGAAACGGCCTTCACTCCCCGAGCGCGTGTATGTCGTACGGACCGCGGTCTGGGCGTTCGGCATCATCACCGTGACCGTCGGCGTGACATGGATCGGCACGCCATTTGGCAACCCGCTGCGCTGGGGAATTGTCATCGCTGGTTTGGCCATCCTCGGATTGGCCATCCTGCACGACCGGCGAACGCGGAAGACAGGCGCCGCCGAGGTTCACATCGACCAGCGGCCGGTCGCCATCGCGGTGATCGTCGGCGTGATCCTCGGCATCGCCAATACGGCGCCGATGATGCTGCTGCCGCGCTACTTCCAGCTGATCCTGAGCTATGGACCACTGCTCGCGACCGCTGCACTCGCGCCGCTGTTTGCGGCCCTGATCCTGGCCGGCCCCGCGGCAGGCTTCCTGCTCTCGCGCTGGTCGCCGCGCCGGCTCATCGGCGTCGGCACGATCGCGGTCGGAGCGGGCGACCTGTTGCTGGCTCTGATTGCCACGCCATCCGCCGGATATCTGCTGTTCATCATTCCGTGCTTCGCGATCGGTGCCGGATTCGTGCTCGCCACCACCGTCCGGACCGCGATCATCTTTGCCAGCGTGTCCCGCGGGTTGCCGGCGACGGCCGCGGCGCTGAACGAAGCGTCTGCCGCGGTCGGCGCGAGAATCGGGGTCGTGATCGTCACAGCGACTGTTGGCCAGGTTGCCATCGCCACGTACACCGCCACCGTCTCCGGCCTGCCGGTTGCGGAGGCGCAGCAGGCGGTCACGGCCTTCCAGGGCGTCCTGTCTGCGATTGGGTTGCCATCGTTCAACGAGGTCGCGGCGGCCATCGATCCACAGAACATCGCGCCATACGTCGACGCCTATTCCACCGGCATCCGCGCCGCCCTTGCCCTGAGCGGGGTGACCGCCGTGATCGGCGGCCTGATCGGGTGGCTCGCGCTGGGTCGCCGCGATCCGCTGACGACCGTTTGGGAGCACAGCGAGGAGCGAGAGGCGGCGGCTCCCGCCTGATCGATGTCGCTGCGGATCGCGCTCGTCACCTGTTCCACGCTTCCTGATCTCGATCCCGATGATCAGCGGCTGATCGGGCCACTCCGCGCTCGCGGGGCCAACCCCGTTCCAGCCGTTTGGGACGACCCGTCCGTCGATTGGAGCGCATTCGATCTCGCGGTAGTTCGCAACACGTGGGACTACCCCGCGCGTCGCGACGAGTTCGTGGCCTGGGCCAGGTCGGTGCCGCGGCTGGCCAACCCGGCGTCGGTCATCGAATGGAACACGGATAAGCACTACCTCACCGATCTGGCCGCGGCCGGCTTGCCGGTCGTGCCGACGTCCTGGCTGGAGGACTCGTCCGAGGCCCTGCCGGAAGCGGGGACGCACGTCCTCAAGCCGGCGGTGGGCGCCGGGTCGGTTGATGCCGCGCGCTTCTCGATGAGCGACGAGCACGAGGCCGAGCTTGCGCGCGGCCATGCTCAACGGCTGTTTGCCGCCGGCCAGACCGTGATGATCCAGCCGTACGTCGAAGCAATCGAGACACGCGGCGAGACCGGCGTCATCTTCGTCGGCGGGAAGTTCAGCCATGCGATCGGCAAGGGAGCGATGCTCGGCGGTGACCGCCGCGCGGAGGCGGGCGGCCTCTACCTCGAGGAATCGATCGTGGCGCGCGAGCCGACGGACGACGAGCTGAGCCTCGCCCAGCGCACGATCGAAGCCGCTCCAGGTGGCCCCGACGGGCTGGTCTACGCCCGAATCGACCTGGTGCCTGATGCCGACGGGAACCCGCTGATCATGGAGCTCGAGCTGACCGAGCCATCGCTGTTCATGAAGACGACGCCGGGCTCGGAGGAGCGGTTCGCGGACGCGATCGTGGCCGCGGCTGAGCGCGCGCTGAAGGTCCAGGAGATAACGAGAGGCCGGGCGCGCGCCCCAGCGCAGCGGCCCGGCCTCAGCAGGAGGGTCTCTCCTGACCGTTTACGCAGAGGAGAGGGATCTCTGCGTGCAACGTCTTGACGCACGGTAGAACGCGTTTGTTCCGCTGGATATCCGCCGATTCACTGATTTGGGTACTTGGTACGGGATCGGTACCCGTACCGAGCGCGCCTACGGGCGAGTGCTGAAGAAGCCGCTCAGCTCCCACATGTCCGCCAGCGCGCCATCGTCGTTGCGGCCGCCGAAGAGGAGGTACCGTTCGCCTCCGGCCGGGATCAAGGTTGCCCCCGACCGCGCCGGCGGTCGAGTCTGGAACTGGCTGCTCGGCCAGCTCCGGAATCCTGTGGTTGATCAGCCACGTGTCGTCGAGATATCCGCCGTCCTCCGATCCGCCGCCAAAGACGATCCCGACGCCGTCCGGTGCCGCCAGGGAGTACAGCTGCCTCGGCGCCGCCGCCTGTTGGGGGCCTTCCTGCCAGGCCGACGTTGCAGGGTCGTATGTCCACAGATCGCCGAGGGCAGGTACGCCATTCGTCTGGCCGCCGTAGAGGATCAGCGTGTCGTCGCTCGACCAATAGCAATCGTGGAGGCAGCGCTGGATCGGCAGCATCGCCCTCCGGCGTCTCATCGGTCCACTCGCCGGTGGCGAAGTCGTAGGCGCGCGTGTCGTCGAAGCGGCCCGTGTCGGTGAAGCCATGGCTGATCCACAGGCGGCCATCGGGCCCGAGCGAAGCGCACGAGCCGTAGCGGGCAGGCGGCACGTCACCCAGCGACGGCAGCTCGCGCCAAGCACCGGTCGTCGGGTCGTAGGCCCAGATGTCGTCGTAGAAGGTGCTGCCGTTGGCCTGGCCGCTCCAGATGACGAGGCCCACGTCTGGCACCCACGTTGCCGTGTGCCCGAAGCGCGCGTCCGGATCAGGCCCGTTCGGCGCAGCGATCGTCCACTCGTCGCTGCGCAAATCGAAAACTCCACAGCTCGTTCGAGATACTCTCCGCCGTCGCGGCCGCCGAAAAGGTATGCCTTCGTTCCGTCGCCATCGACGGTCCAGGTGTGGTCCTCGCGTGCGCTCGGACCCGCGCCGACCTCGAGCGGGCTCCAATCGAGCGAGTCCGCAGGCGTCGGTACGACAACGCTCGGCGAAGGCTCGACCGCGGTAGCTGTCGAAGTCGGTGTCGGCTCACTGGCCGGCAACGTCGAAGTCGGGGTCGGACCCTCCGTCGGGTTGGCCGGCGCGGTTGGCGAAGGTGGAGCTATCGAGTCGGTCGGGGCTATCGATGGTCCGCCGCCGCCACAGGCGCTGATCAGGAGCGCCAGGAGCGGAACGGCAACTTTCCAGCGAGCGACTAGGACTCGGACTCCCCCGAGCTGCTTTCGTCGCCTGCCGATTCCTCGGCCTCTGCCGCTGGCGCCTCGCCCTCGGCGGCTTCCTCGCCCTCGACCGCCTCGGCCGCAATCGGCTCTTCCTCGACGCGTGGCGGCTGGACGCGTGCGACCGGCTCGGTCTCATCCGTCAGCAGCGTCACGCCGGCTGGAATCTTGAGGTCGGAGACGTGGAGCACCGCGTCGAACGAATCAAGCGAAGTGATATCGAGCTCGATGCCCGAGGGAAGGTCATCCGGCTTGGCACGCACACTGACCGAGTCGCGCATGTGGAGCAGCACGCCACCCTGCTTGTCGACTGCTTCGGACTCGCCGACGATGACGATCGAGACATCGGCGGTTCGCTCTTCCTGCAGGTTGACCACCAGCAGGTCGATGTGCAGCGGCACGCGAGTGACGGGGTGAACCTGGATGTCCTGCAGCAGGACTGGCTGTGCGGCGCCGTCGCCTTCGACGACGAGGTCGAGCACGACGTTGCGTCCGGTGTGCCGGTGAAGCACCTCGAATTCGCGCGCATCGAGTTCGATGGCCTGCGAATCGTGGCCGGCGCCGTACACGACGCCGGGTAGAACCCCTGCGCGGCGGAGGTTGGAAACTTTCTTGCCGCGAACGTCGCGCGGTCGGGCGGATAGCTGTGGTCGGCTCATTGAGCGAGTGATTGTACGATCTCCGGCGTGACTGCCTCGATTCTGATTGTTGAGGACGAGTACGCGGTCGCGCGCGGCATCCAATATGCCCTCCAGCAAGAGGGCTATGACGTCACCGTCGCGCGCAACGGCGAAGAGGGCCTCGAGTTCGCGACCAGGCATGCCCCGGATCTGGTCATCCTTGATGTGCGTCTACCGGGCATGGATGGATTCGAGATGCTGCGCCGGATGCGCGGCGCCGGCAACAAGGCGCCGGTCCTGTTTCTGACCGCGCGCGACGAGGAGATGGACAAGGTCATCGGCCTGGAGCTCGGTGCCGACGATTACCTGACCAAGCCGTTCGGGCTGCGCGAGCTGATGAGCCGCATCAAGTCGCTGCTGCGCCGCGCGTACGGCGATCTTGCCGATGCCGCCGGCGGGCGGGTGATCCGACACCGCGACCTGTTGATCGACCTGGAGCGGCGGCGCGTTCAACGCGGCGACCGGCGCCTGTCGCTGACGGCGACCGAGTTCGAGATCCTGCGCCACCTCGCATCAAAGCCGGGACGCGTCTTCACCCGGCGCGAGCTGCTCGAGCTGGTGCGCGACTACGAGGCGCTCGACCAGGACGAGAAGACGATCAATGTCCATGTCAGCCACCTGCGCGAGAAGCTGGAGGACGATCCCTCCGATCCGGCGTTCATCCTGACCATCCGTGGAGCTGGCTACGCGTTCGCCGAACGCTGAGGTTTTCTGAGTGACGCGCTTCATGCCGCGCTTCCTTACCGGACTCCGGGCACGACTTGTCGTTGGCTTCCTGGCCGTGGTGACGATCGCCCTGATCCTCGTCTTCGCCACGCTGCCCGGACTGTTGAACGGCTACTTCGAGGAGCAGACCAACGTCGACCTCGACCGTCGGGCCGGCACGGTGTGGCTGTTCGTCGCGCGCGAGCTGCTCGCCTACCAGTCGGGCGATGGAGGGGCGCCGCAGCCGATCCTGCAGCCAACCGACCCGGTGACCGTTGCGGATGGAGTGCGCGAGGCGCTCGGCACGCCTGAATCGGGCCTCGTCCGGGAGCTGGCGGAGGCTGTGGCTCAGGCCAACGTGACCGTCACGATCGCGGCCGATCCGGCGAATCCCGACCAAACAGCCTACGAGCTGTACGTCCCGCTTGGCGACGAGGTTGGCCAACCCGGCCAACAACGTGAACCGATATCGACCGAGCCGCTGAGCGTCGCGCCGATTCCCGACAGCTTCTACACCCAGGGCGCGGGCGCCCCACAGCGGCTGGTCACGGTCACCCTGTCAGAGCCATTCACCTTCCGCGCCCAATCGATCGAATCGATCATCCGCGTTATGGCCGTGGCCGCGATCATCGCGCTGATCGTCGCCGTGATCGTGTCGATCTTCATCGCCGAACGCCTGTCCAACCCGATCCGGCGCCTGACATCGGCCGCCCGCGAGCTGTCGGAGGGCCACCTCGATACGCGCGTCAAGCCGCCCAGCAACTCGCGCGAGATGGCCGAGCTGACCAATGCGTTCAACTCGATGGCCGAGCGCGTCCAGGAATCGATCGAGTTCATCCGCCGCGACCGCGACCGGAGTCGCGACTTCCTGGCCGACGTGTCGCACGAGCTGCGCACACCGATCGCCGCGCTGCGCACCTTCAACGAGCTGCTCGCCGAGGGTGCCGTCGAGGACGAGGTCACGGAGGCAGAGTTCCTCGACCAGAGCCGGCAGCAGATCGAGCGCCTCGACTGGCTGGCGACCAACCTGCTCGAGCTGTCCAAGCTCGAATCGGGCCTGGTGCTGCTCGACCTTCGACCGGACGACCTGCGCGCGGTGGTCGAGAACGCCATCCAGCAGGCCCAGCCAAGCGCCGATCGCAAGGGCGTCGAGCTGGTCATGAACGTGCCCGACAAGCCGATCCGTCAGCGCCACGACCCGCAGCGCCTCGGCCAGGTGGTCGGCAACCTGATCGGCAACGCGATCAAGTTCACGCCCTCCGGCGGCCGCGTTGAGCTCACCCTGACCTCGACCAAGAAGGGCGCCGAGCTGCTCGTCGCCGACACCGGCGTGGGCATCAATGCCGCCGAGCTGCCTTTCGTCTTCGAGCGCTTCTACCGCGGCGCTGAGGCGAACGAGTCGCGTGCGGCCGGCTCGGGCCTAGGGCTGTCGATAGTGCGTTCCATCGTTGAGATGCACAATGGCCGTGTTGCTATCACGAGCACGCCCGGCAAAGGGACACAGGTTTCCGTTGCGTTACCGCGCGACGTGTCCGTTTCTTCACCGGCCCCTGTCCGCGCTTGAACCCGCGTCTGTCACGCTTCACGCTGCCCAGAAAGTGAGACCGTGACCGACCCTTACAACAGCGCGCCTTCCGGCAGCACCGATGAAACCCGCACGACGTCCTACACACCCCCGGTAGAGCCGCGTACCTCGTGGTCCGGCCAGGGCTGGCCGCAGCAGACGCCGCCGCACTGGTTCGAGCCACTTCCCGGCCAGCAGCCGCCGCCCAAACGACGCGGCGGTTCGGTGGCCGTCCTGTTCGTGGTCGCGCTTATCGCCAGCGTCGTCGGCTCGGGCCTGACCTACATGGCCATGTCGGCCACGAATCGATCGAATCTCGCCGCGAACGCACCGGCCACACCGTCGCCATTGCTCGGCCCAACGGCTACCCCGGGCCAGGCCGCGGAGGAGGACCCCTCTACCGTCACCCGCGCCGCGGAGGCAGTCAGCCCGGCTGTCGTCACGATCACCGTTCGCGAGGGCGAGGCGACCGATCCCTTCTCGCTGCCCGAGACCGGCGTCGGCTCGGGCATCATCTACGACTCCAACGGCTGGGTGCTCACAAACCGCCACGTGGTCGCCGACGCGACCGTCGTGACGGTCGAAATGAATGACGGCCAGCGACTCGAGGGCAGCGTGTACGGCGTCGACACGCTGACCGACCTGGCCATCGTCAAGATCGAAGGCAGCGATCTGCCTTCGGCGCCGATCGGCGACTCATCCACGCTCCAGCCTGGCCAGACCGCGATCGCCATCGGCAGCCCGCTCGGGACGTTCACCAACAGCGTCACGTCGGGCGTCATCTCGGCGACGGGGCGCCAGCTGGCGGTGACCGATCCGGTAACCAACGAGCGACGCAGCCTGCGCAACCTGATCCAGACCGACGCTGCGATCAACCCGGGCAACTCGGGCGGTCCGCTGGTCGACGAGGCCGGCTCGGTCATCGGCGTCAGCACTGCGTTCGCGGAGGGCGCGCAGGGCATCTTCTTCGCCATCCCGATCAACATCGCCAAGCCGATCATGCGCCAGGCGATCGCCGGCGAGGAGCTGACCCGGCCATGGATCGGCATCGTCTACGTCGCGGTCGACCGCAACCTGGCCGATGAGAACGAGTCTGCCGATCGATTACGGCGCGTGGATCTCGCCCGAAACCGCCAACGACGCGCCGCCGATTGTCGAGGGAAGTCCGGCACAGGATGCCGGGCTCATGGCGGGCGACATCGTGACCGCCATCGACGGCCGCCGGATCGATGCGTCCCAGGGCCTCGACGATGTGCTCAGCCTGTATGGCCCGGGCGACATGCTCACCCTGAGTGTGCTGCGCGACGGCCAGACGATCGACGTCGAGGTCACGCTCGGGACGCGACCGGCGGGGCTCGACTAGGAGCGACCTCGCTCAATTCGCACTCCGGCGTGCTCGAGCACGCCGTCAATTGGAACTCCAGGCTTCTTGACCGTCACGGCGACCGACTCGATGCGATCGAAGGTGGCCAGGATGTCGGCCGCGACGGCCTCGGCGATCGCCTCGAGCAGGTGATAGCTCTGCTCCTCGACCTGCGCTCGGCAGATCTCGAACACGTCGCTGTAGTCCACGGTCAGCGCCAGGTCGTCGTGCGTGCCGGCCTCGCGCAGGTCGAGCGCGTACTCGACGTCCATCTCGATCACCTGCGTTTCGGAGCGCTCCTCGTCGGACACGCCGTGGCGCCCCTCGAAGGCCATGCCGCTAAGAAAGATACGGTCTGTCATCTCGGCTCTCCCGTGTGAGGCGCGTGCTCGCGCCAACCGCCGCGCACGATCGCGTCGGTCATGCGCGCGACGCGCACGTTGGCCCTGACGTCGTGGACGCGCACGATGTCGACGCCCGATTGGATGCCCAGGGCGGTGGTCGCCAGCGTTCCCTCGAGGCGCTCCCCGGCGGGCAGGTCGAGCACCTTGCCGATGGTCGACTTGCGGCTCGTGCCGAGCAGGACCGGACGGCCGAGCACGGTCAGCGCATGCAGGTCGTGTAGCAGGGCCAGGTTGTGCTCGGCCGTCTTGCCGAAGCCGATTCCCGGATCGACGATGAGCTGCTCCCAGGGCACTCCCTCGGTGAGGGCACGGTCGATTGCGCGTTGCAGGTCAGCGAGAACCTCGGCGACCACGTTCCGGTAACGCGCCTCTTCCCGGTTGTGCATCAGGACCAGCGGCACGCCACGCTCGCCGGCGAGGCGAGCGAGCCCTTCGGATGGACGCACGCCCCATACGTCGTTGATCACATCGGCGCCGGCGTCGAGCGCCGCCTCGACGACGGCGGCGCGCGTCGAGTCGATGCTGAGCGGCATGTCGGGTAGCGCCTCGCGTACCGCACGCACGACTGGCTCCACTCTGCGGAGCTCGTCCTCCTCGGGCACTTCGTCATGTCCCGGACGCGTCGATTCGCCCCCGATGTCGAGCACGTCCGCTCCTTCGGCGGCCATCTGTCGCGCCTGCGCCACGGCGGCTGCGACGGGATCGGCATCCGTGGCCAGCAGGCCGTCGCCACTGAACGAGTCGGGCGTCACGTTGATGATGCCCATCACGAAGGTGCGGCTGCCCCACACGAACTCGCGACCGCGGATGGTGAGCGGCTCCGGGCGGGCGGGAATGCCAGTCGAGGCGTCGGGCGGCAGGGCGACTGAGGGCGTGGCGTCCATGTGGTCGGTCGGTCTAATCCTTCTCGAGTCCGAGCAGCCGGGCGCGGACGTGGCCGACAAGGTACAGCGAGCCGGCCACGACAACGATCCCGTCCGCCTTCGCGGCGCGCCCCAACGCGTCATCGAGGGCGTTGTCCGTGTCCGGAATGGCCGCGGCCCCGGGCCAGTGCGCCGCGAGGTCCGTGGCCGGAGTCGAGCGATCCGTGTCGGGAACGTTCGTCGCGATGACCGTCGCGCGGGAAAGGACGCGCGACGAGCGGAGCGCGCCGATCACGCCGTCGAGATCCTTTTCGCGGACGACTCCCAGCAGCAGGGTGACGGGCTGGTCATCGTGGATCAGCTCGTCCGCGGCCGCGGCCAGCGCAGCGGCGCCGTGCGGATTGTGTGCGCCATCGAGCAGCACCTCGGGACGCTCGTCCGTGCTGTCGAGTAGCTCCAATCGGCCGGGCCAACGGGCATTGGCAAAGCCACGTTCGAGATCCTCGGCAGCGTCGGATGTCGGCGCCGACGCTCTCGAGCGCAGCCAGGATGCCCAGCGCCACGCTGGCGTTCGCTGCCTGGTGCCGACCCAGCAGGCCGATGCGCAGCTCGCGCCCGGCAGACGTCCGGACGAACGTGCCGCGGCGATCCATGCCGATCACGTCCAACGGCTCGCGCGTCTCCAGGTGGACAGCCGACGTCCTCGGCCCTGCGCCTGATTACGGATAGAGCCGGCTCATCGGCTCCGGTGATTGCGGCCCGGTCGCCGCGCTTGATGATTGCGGCCTTCTCGTGAGCGATGGCCTCGATCGTTGGCCCGAGATGCTCCATGTGATCGAGCGCGACGTTGGTGATCGCCGTCACACCGCCCTGCCAGACGTTGGTCGCGTCGAGCCTGCCACCCAGGCCGACCTCGATCACGGCCACGTCGATCTTCACCCTCTTGAACCAGGCAAAAGCAGCGGCGGTAAGCACCTCGAACTCGGTCGGCGGCCCGTGCTGGCCGGCAACCGCGTCGGCGTGGTCGAGCACCTCCTCGATCAGAGCTGCGAAGTCTTCTTTCGAGATCGGCTCGCCGCCGACCGTTATTCGCTCGCGGTAGCTGACCAGGTGCGGTTTTGGTGTTTGGCCGACACGAAGTCCCGCCTCGCCCAGGACACTCGCGACGAGCTGCTGGGTGCTGCCCTTGCCGTTGGTGCCCCCGATCAGGACACCCGGCAATTCAAGATGTGGATCGCCGAGCTCGTGCAGCAGCGCCTTCGTCCGGTCGAGACCGAGGTTGATGCCGAAGCGACCGCGCGACTGGAGGCGCTCGAGCACTGCCCGATAACGGGCGTCGCTGGAGCGCGCGTCGCTAGATGTCGAGGTCATCCTCGTAGAAGACGCACTGGTTGAAGCGCGGCGAGAGGCAGATGTCCGACACGTAGCCCTGCTCGAGGTGGACGCCGCCGCGCAGCTGGCAGCGTGCGACGTTGACATCCTGGCGCATCAGCGCCTTGAGCAGGTGCGGCGCATTGATCGGGATCGGACCACGCGGACCGGTCATGAAGAAGTGCGGGCATACGTTGCGTCTGAGGTTGGGCAGACCGAAAGGGATGCGTGGCACACCGGCCGCATCGGTCGGCGACGGCGCGGGTCGACGCAGCTGCAGATTCGACGAGACTCTGCTGATCGGACCGCGCGGCGGGGGTGGAGGGGCGGGTCGACCCTGAACTACCGATCTGGCCAGCGTCGCGAGCGGTTTGCGCGACGAATAATCCACTCCACCTCCCTGAACAACACGCAGCGCGCGCCCCTACCTCATTAGCGTACACGGACGTGTGCCGTGCAGCGGGCACGCGGCGCGCGGGCCTGACACAATCATCGGAGATGCCAGGACCGTCGAAACGCACCCGGCAGGGTGACGGTCCGAGCGATAGGCGCGCCCGTGCCCAGCGCGCGCGCCGGACACCTGCTGCTGCCAAACCGCGCCGCCTCGCTCGCCGCGTCAGCTGGTCGCGGCGGATCGGGATTGCGGCTGCCCTGCTGCTTGTGGTCGGTGGCTCGATCGCGTTCGGCAGTCAGGCTCTGAACCAGCCCGCATCACGACCGGCGGTTGGCGTGCCGCCGCCGCCGGCCCCAACCGTGATCGCACCGGCGGCGCGGCTGACGCAATCGGCCGAGATCGATCTCGCCGTCAGCCGGCCTGAGGGCCTGCGCAGCGACCAGGAGTACCTCGTTCGCGTGTACGTCAACGACGAAGCTGTCCGCGAACGGCCGCTGCCGCGCGCCGAGCAGTTCCGGATCGAGAACGTGCCGCTCCAGCAGGGCGACAACGATATCCGCGCGGCGCTCGTCGGCGCCGGAGGTGAAGGGCAGCGTTCGGCGGCCGTGGCAATAACTCGTGACGACATCGCGCCCGATATCAGCATCATCAGCCCGGAAAGCGACGAACAGATCCACACCGCCGAGCATCTGCTCACCGGGCGAACCGAAGCGGGCGCCGACATGTCCATCACCAGCGGGCGCAGCGGCAACCCGATCCCGACCTCCGTCGACGCGAGCGGCCGGTTCGAAGCGTTGCTCGAGCTGACGTCGGGCCAGAACCCGCTCACGTTGCGCAGCGAGGACGCGGCCGGCAACGTGTCACAGACTCGGATCGTGCTGGTGCGAGCCGACAGCACGGCGTCGCTGGTGCTGACCATCTCACCGACCGAGGTGGACGCTGCAGCTCTCCCAAGTCAACTCGAGATCATGGCCACGGTCCACGACGAGCACGGCCAGCCGATCGACGACGCGTTGGTCACCTTCGGCCTGTCGCCGCCCAGCCTGGCGACGACCACTCACCACGCGCGAACGAGCGGCGGGGTGGCTACCTGGCAAGGGCGTGGACATCCCGGCGTCGGCCAACTCAAGAGGTACCTGGCTCGTCACCGTCCTGGTGACTCTTTCGTCGGGCGCAGAGCTACGAGCGGACGAGTCGCTTACCGTGAATTGAGCGGCGGAGTATCACCAGGTGCCGGCGACCCGAACAGGCCATCCACGACGACCAGCGGGGTGCCCGTCCAGCATGCGCGCTGCTCCTCCCCGGTGAGCGGCTCACGCTTCCGGTCCAGTGCGCAGTAGCCGACGCCACCAACAACTGATCTGCGGAAGTTGACGCACGTGCCGCAGCTCGTCGCCGAGCGCTGACACAGGAAGCAGTGCCCCGAATTCGACCTGCACCGTCCTGCAGTTAGGGCAGCGCCACGTCCCCATCGACAGGGAGTCTACGCGCTCTCAGCAGCGCGTCGAAGGGCGGCTTGACGAACAGGTGGACGAACGTTCCGGGCGGCACCAGCTCACCCGCGGCCGGGTATTGGATGCACACGATCCAATCGGCGGCCGCCTCGCTCGGCCAGACGACACCGACCTGTAGGCCGTCGGTCACGATCTGCGCCTGAGCCTGACCCAGGTCGGCCAGGAACGGCAAGCACGTAATTGCCGACCGGAATCGGTGCCGGGGTCGGTACCGGGGTCGGCGTGGGTTCGGGTGTTGGCGTCGGGATCGGTGTCGGCGCCGCTGTGGGCGGGTCGGTCGGAGTCTCCGTCGGCGGCGGGTCGCTCGGAGGCGGAGTCGGCAGCGGTGTGTCCGTCGGCAGCGGGCTGGGTGTGGCGGTCGGCATCGGGCCGAGCGACACGACGTAGTCGATCGACGTGCCGCGGGCGACCTCGACGCCCTGGCGCGGGTTGGTGCGCACGATCAGCGTCGCCGGGACCTCGGGGTCATACCCCTCCGCGCGTTGGCCGGGGGCGAGGTTGTTCTGGGCGAGGATGGCGAAGAACTCGGCCTCGGTGCGCATCCGCACGTCTGGCACCGGCACTGTCTCACCCTGGGTGGCGACGTTGACGCTGACTCGCGAGCCGCGCCGCACCTGTCCACCGGCCGCCGGAGACTGGTCGACGACTGTCCCCTCGGGCGCTTCGTCGTTGACCACGTAGGCACCGACCGTCAGCACGAGGCCCTGCTCGTCCGCGACGCGCTCGGCATCGGTCAACAGCTGGCCGACGAAGCTGGGCAATGGTGACGAAACCGAAGCTGGGCTGGGCCGTCGGCGCCACAGGTCCGCGTCCGCTGAGGAGCACGAAGAGCAGGCCGCCGCCTGCGAGCAGTAGGAGCACGGCCAGGAAAGCGGCGATCCAGCCCCACGGGCTGGTGCCGCCGGGCTCGTCGTCGGCCTCGGTGGGTAGGCCATCTGGCCATAGGGCGCGCCGTAGCCGGGAGGTGGCGCAGCCGTCGGGTAGCCCGGGTAGCCCGGCGGTCCATCGGCATTCGCGGCAGATGCCACTGCGGCCGCGCCAAGAGCAGCGGTCCCGCTGCGGCGGTGGCTGCTGCGGCTGTGCCTGCTGCGGCGACGGCCACCGCACTTGGATCGGCGATGTAGCGCCCCAGGAGCGCGGCCATGTCACCGGCGGTCGGCCGATCCGCGGGCAGCCGCGCGAGCGACCTGCGTACGGCCGTGTCGAGGACCTCGGGCACGCCCGGCTGCATCTCGGACGGTGACGGCGGGTCGCCGGCCAGTCGCGCGACGGCCACCGCGCCGGCGGAGTCGCCCGTCCACGCCCGCCGACCGGTGAGCATCTCGAACAGCACGAGGCCCGCCGAGTAGACGTCGGAGGCGGAGGTGACCATCTCGCCGCGCGCCTGCTCGGGGCTGAAGTAGTGGACGCTGCCGAGAGTCGTGCCGGGCATCGTCAGCTGCGCCTCGGAGAAGGCGCGCGCGATGCCAAAGTCGGCAACCTTGACCCGGCCCGAGCTCGTCAGCAGCACGTTGGTCGGCTTGATGTCGCGATGGACGATGCCGCGCGCGTGGGCGGTGTCGAGTGCCTCGAAGATCTGCTGGGCGATGCGCGCGGCGGCCAGCGGCTCGAGCGTGCCGCGCTCCTTGATCACGGCGCCGAGGTCGCCGCCGTCGATCATCTCCATGACGATGAACGGGTCGCCCGCTTCCATCCCGTAGTCGAAGACGTTGACGACGTTCGGATGGCTCAGCGCGGCAGCCGACTGCGCCTCCTGCCGGAAGCGGGCGACGAACGCCGGATCGCGGCCGTACTCGGCACGCAACACCTTGACCGCCACGTCGCGGCCGAGCTGCCCATCGTGGCCGCGGAAGATGGTCGCCATGCCGCCCTGGCCGAGCAGCTCGACCAGCCGGTAGCGGCCGGCGAGTACCTGTCCTACCTCAGCCACGGAGTCCGCCCGGCTGCAACTGTCTCCTGAGTCACCGAATTGGCCGCCCGATCAGCCCAGGTCGAGTCCGGCCAGATAGCGCCGGAACTCGGCGCCGATGTCCTCGCGATCGAGGGCCAGCTCGACCGAGGCCTTGAGCCAACCCATCGTCGTTCCGGCGTCGTGGCGCTTGCCCTCGAACGCGTAGGCGTACACGTCCTGCTCGGCCATCAGCGCTTCGATCGCGTCGGTCAGCTGGATCTCGCCGATCGCGCCACGCGGCGTCTGCTCGAGCTTCTCGAAGATCTTGGGCGTGAGCACGTAACGTCCGATGACCGCCAGGTTGCTCGGCGCGTCCTCCGGACTCGGCTTCTCGACCACGCCGCGCATCTTGTACAGGCGGTCGTCGTTCGTCTGGGCGTCCTCGTCGGGATCGATCACGCCGTAGCGATCGGTCTCCTCGCGCGGCACCTCCATCACCGCCACGACCGACGAGTGGGTCTGCTTGTACGCCTCGATCAGCTGGCCGATCACTGGCCGGTCGGCGACGGTCACGTCATCCGGCAGGATCACCGCGAAGGGTTCGTGGCCAACCGCCTCTTTGGCCATCAGGACCGCGTGGCCCAGACCGAGCTGCTCCTTCTGGCGGACATAGCTGATCTGGACCATGTCCCCGATCTTCCGCAGCCGCCGCAGCATCTCGATATCGCCCTTCTCCTCGAGCATCTGCTCGAGCTCGTAGGAATGGTCGAAGTGGTCCTCGATCGGGCGCTTCTGACTGCTGGTGACCACGACAACATGCTCGATTCCGGCGGCGACCGCTTCCTCGATGCTGTACTGGATGACCGGCTTGTCGACGAGCGGCAGCATCTCCTTGGGGAGTGCCTTGGTCGCTGGAAGGAGCCGGGTGCCCCAGCCGGCGGCGGGAAATACTGCTTTACGGACGCGCAAGCGTGACCTCGTGGTGAGTCGTCAGATGCCCGCGGCGCGAATCGGGCGCCGCATCGCGTAGGGCGGGGCGAGTATAGCCGCGAGGGTTCTGAGCGCCTCTGAGCCTCATACGGTGCGGCCGACCTCGGCTTCAGTGGGAATCTCCGCCGAAGTGCGTGACGCGACCTGGAGCACAGCCGCCGCGAAGAGGACGCACGCCCCGCCGACCACCTGGATCGGACTCGGCTGCTCGCCGAGCAGAAGCGCGGCCAGCGTCACGCCGACCAGCGGTTCGATGGTCATCAAAATGGCCGCACGGCTGGGGCCGATCATGCCGATGCCGGCGACGAATGCGGACGTCGGAATAGCCGCACCCAGAATGCCGCCGACGAGCACCCAGATCCACGCCTCTGGTGTCTCGAACGGACCGAGCAGCCCACCGCCCTCGCCGGCCAGCACGGCCAACGGCACGCTGACGACGACCGCGGCGAGCACCACGTAGGTCGACACGCCGATTACCGGCAGCGGATTGAAGCCACGGCCGGCAATGAGCAGGAAGGCTGCCTGGCAGACGGCCGCGAACAGCGCCAACGCCAACCCAAGCGGATCGATCGACAGCCCGCCGGCGCCGGTCAGCGACGGCAGCAGGACGAGCACGAGGCCGATCATCGAGAGGCCCAGCGCCGAGAGTCGGACGAGGCCCAGGCGCTCCCCGTAGAGCGGCACCGCGGCGAGGGTGACGATGGCCGGGAAGGTGTAGAAGCAGATCAGCGCGACCGCGATCGGCATGCGCAGGAACGCCGCGAAGATGGCGATATTGAGCAGCGCGCCGCACAGGCTGGCGAGCAGCAGCGCAACGCGTCGATCGGGCCTCAAGAGCCGGATGTCGGGCAACATCGGCGTCCCCTTGATGCGGCCGACCACGACTCCCGCCGACAGCAGCGTGAGCGCAGCAATCCCGCCACGCCAGGCGACGAACGGAAGAGCGTCGATTCCGGTCGCCTCGGCTCCCCGGGCGACGTAGCTGAGCATCCCGAACAGGGCGGCCGCCATCGCCACAAGGGCAGTGCCGAGAACTGCCTGGCTCAAACGAGCGCCGTCGAATCCCTCAACCAGCGCCGTCCGTCTGCGCGACATTGGCGCGCTCGCTGCGGCCCCCGCGGAGAACGTAGTGGGTGAACGGGATGCGTATCTCGCGGAACGCCTCGATCGAAACCAGGAAGCCGACGAAGATGAGCAGGACCGCCGCGAACTTGCCCAGCTGGAAGAGGTCGGTCGAGCCGAGCCGCGACAGAGTGTCGGTTCCGCTGGCGATGACCGCCCCGAGGCCGATCAGCAGCGTCGCCGGGACGCGGCTGTGGATCTTTCCCGTGAACAGCGCGGCGATGGCGCCGGGGATCGAGGCCACGAAGTTCACCGGGATCGCGACGCAGGCGATGATGATGTTGAACAGGAACTGGTCACCCGGCTGACCGGGATCGAGCGAGTAGTCCAGGACGCGCTTCTTGGGCATGAAGATGTACGCCGAGAAGAGCGCCCCGAGAGCCAGCGCCAGCCCGCCGGTCACGTTGATCACCAGCGAGATCAGGCGCAGCGTGCCCGGGATGGCGTCGCCCGTCGGCACGCCCGTGCGCGGATCGAGCGTGAAGCCGCTCGCGGCGAGCGGCTGAGTGAAGGCAAGGACGGCGGCGATCGCGCTCGCCACGACCAGCGCGAGAGCCGCGATCTGCGGCCAGCGCTCGTTCTGGAAATAGGTCTCGACCGCGATCGCCAGGGCGATCACGAGCGCCGCGATGAGCAGCAGGATGGCGAACGTGGCTGACGTCCGGGTATCGGTTGCGGGCGGCGAAGGCGATGAAGCCGCCGAGCAGCAGCAGCGCACCGTACGTATAGCCGAAGCGCGTCTTGCCGAGCAGGTACGCCGTGCCAAGTCCGAGCCAGCCGGCCGTGTAGACCGCACCCGTCAGGTACCAGGTTCGGTACAGCAGGTCGTTCCAACCGAACAGCGCGCCCATGGCTTCGCAGGCCGCGGCGATCGCGAAGAAACCCATGCCCAGAGCCCAGATGAGCTGGAAGCCTCGCCGTCGCTCGAGCCATTGATCGAACAGGGCGATCGAGAAGATCAGCGCCAGCAGGGCGGTCAACGAGGTGAGCAGGACAGCGACGTTCATCGGATCAGATTTCGTTCAGGCGGGAACGAACTCGTGGGCCTCGCGGTGCTGGCCGTCGCATAGCCCCCAGCGCGGCGTATCGCCCGGGATCGGCACCGGGCGCATGATCTCGCGCACGTCGGATAGTCGGCAGAACAGGTGGGCCTTGGTTCGTGCCCAGGCTCGGAAGTGGCCCGGCTGAGCGTGGAACTGATGCGGCCCCGGGTTCAGGTTGGCGCCAACGGCCCAGCTCGGCGGTGCCTCGGGAGAGACGATGTCGAGCAGCGTCACGCGAAATGGCGTGCCGCTGATCAGCTCGTGGCATCCCTCGCAGCGGATCGAGTTGTTCTCGTCGAACACGGTCGGGATCTCGATGCCATAGATCTCGCCACCGCGGAACTTGCTGGTCACTGGCCGGATTGTATCGGCGCTTGGCTGCATCCTCAGCCGGTGGCCGATCGGACTCGTTCGAGGAGCGTCCGAGCGGTCGTCTCAGCCGACGTCAGCAGGTCGGTCCACTCGTCGGCGGGCCGGCCAAGGTAGACGTCGCGCGCCCGCACGAGGGCAGGCCGATCGTCGCGCGGAAGCCGAGCGATCGCCCACTCGGCCGCCGCGTCCTTGGATGCGAAGTCTCCGGTCGCGAGCGTGTGCCAGCCGCGGGCGAGCGTCAGCAGGACATTGGTCGTGTCAGAGTCGATGTCGGCCAGCAGATGGGGTGCCGTATCCCTGATTGCGCGCTGGATGTCCTCCGCCGGGACAGGATCGAGCAGTTCGGGCGCCGGCGGGCCGACCATCGGCCGACTGGTCGCATGGACCATGGCGATAAGCAGGGTCAGGTCGGGATTCGGGCCGTTCGGCGGGAGGTCGCCGGCGTCGAGCTCGGCGCGCAGCCATTCGCCGAGCTGGAGATCCATCGTCGGCGGGTAACGCCACGGCCGAAGCTGGGTTTCTACGACGATCGTCAGCTCTACCGGTCGCCAAACCGTCGGGACGCTCGAGGCGACTCGAGATCGGCCGAAGCGTATCGACGATGTCTCTCTGCTCGGCGTGCGTCGTGGGTCGCTCGATGACGGCAAACAGGTCGAGGTCGCTGTTCGGCCGGAGCTCACCGGCGACTGCCGAGCCGTACAGGTACAGGCCGCGCAGGTTCGAATTGAGCACGCGCACGACCAACCCGACGATGCTGGTCGATCTGCGATTGAGTGTGGTTCAGGCGAGGGATTATCGCGTCGCACGCATGCGACGGCCCGGATCAGAACACGATGACCGTGGAGATCGGGCTCCAGTCGGTCGTCTGGCCGCCAAGCTGCCAGCGCAGCCGAGTGCGGATGTCCCAGGTGCCCGTCTGAGTGAAGAAGAAGGATGCCGTGGGCTGGTTCGTAGTTGCCTTGCCCTGCCAGGCACCACCGTCCTTGCGGACTTCGACATCGTGAACCGAGACACCCGGCGACTGGACAGTGCCCAGGGTCAACGTGAAGAACGTGGCGGTGCTGCCGGCAGTCGGGGTGACGATCATCGCGACAGCCAGCGTGCCCTTCATCTTGGTCGGGTGGAGCGAACAGAAGTACGGATACGTCCCGGTCTGCGTGGGTGTCATCAGGGCCGCCGTGCCGGCGGCGACGTCCACGCCGCCCCACGACCAGTTGACGCTCGGCGATGCGGTGTGACGCCTGGTCGACGTGTTCTTCCACTTGAGCAGCCTGCCCACTTTGATGGTCTTCGTCGCGGGCGTGAAGGCGTAGCTGGTCATCGTGATCTTGGGCACCGCGGCGGAGACACTGCCGGTCGACAGCAGCATCAGGGCAACGTGCAATGAGTCCGGCACGTCGAAGCATTCACGGAGTGTGCGTCGAGCGCTGACGCATGGATAACCGACTTTGGTCCCACCCCGAGCCACCCTTCTCTCCCGCCACGCGCTCTATCGTTTCCTTGAATGTCCCCGCCGATCGCCATCCCTGAAATTGAGACCGACCGGCTGCTGCTTCGCGCTTGGCGTAATGACGATGTCGAGCCGATGACCGCAATCAATGCGGACCCCGAGATCGCGAGATGGCTTGGTTCGATCGACGCCTCCAGGACGGGCGAGCGAATCGAGTACTGGATGGATCACTGGCGCCGGCATGGCTTCGGGTTATGGGCCGTCGAGGAGCGTGCATCAGGCAGCCTGATCGGACGTGTCGGCCTCGTTCGCCACGACGACTGGACTGCTTCAGCGCACGACGCCGAGATCGGCTGGACGCTCGCGAGATCGGCGTGGGGTCGGGGTCTGGCCACGGAGGCCGCCAAAGCTGCTCTGGGATGGGCTCAATCGCGTCCCGAGTTGCGCACCATCGTCTCGATCACGTTGCCCGACAACGTCCGCTCACGGCGCGTGATGGAGAAGCTGGGGATGGCGTACCAGGGCATAGCCACGTGGCGCGGCTTCGAACAGGTCTGGTACGCGATCCAGCTAGATCCGTAACGCGTGACCCAATGGGGCATGCGGGCTCCGGCAGCCGGACGCGCTAGTGTGGCCATTGACGGGTGTCACTGTCGAAACGACTATCCGTGTGCGACGCCAGAAGGGGACGGCCAGTGGCAGATCCGGTCGAGGAGATCATCGGGGACTACCGGGCATTCGCCGCGCAACAGCGCGACCGGCTGAGCGCTCGTGGCATCGACATCACCCCATACGAACTCAGCCATCTCGCGTACCGAGTTCCCGAGTGGGACCAGTACGTCCGCGTGCGGAACCTCCTCGAACGGCACGCCCTCGCCAATCGCGAGAACTTCTGGAACGGCCGCCCGATCTCGTTGATCGTCCTGAAGCAGCCGCTCGAGTGCCTTGACGGCCAGCCAGTCTCGCTGATCGAGCTCATCCCACCCGTCCATCAGCGCGTATACAAGATGGGCTTGGAGCACCTCGGCGTAGTGGTCGGCGACACTTTCGACGCGTTCGTCGAAGCCCACAAGCCCGTCTTGACGGGACAGCAATTCCAGGGCCCGACTAGCACCCCTGACCCCGTCTACATCCTGTTCGAGGACTTCACCCACGTGAAGTTCTATCGACTTTCACTGCAGGCATCGGTCGAGCTCGATGGTGGCCCGTTCGAGGACGGGTTCCACCACGTCGACGACTGGGTGCCCCAGAAGTTAGTGACGGCGACCGGCCCGAGCCCACTGCCGCGATGACCGATACCCCGGGTATCGGCGGGCTTCTGGGCCCGTCCGGATGAAGCTGTATTTCGCGGGTCCCTTGTTCACGACGCCCGAGCGCCAATGGAACGCCGAGGTCACCGCGGCGCTGCGTGCTGCCGGGCACGAGGTCTTCCTGCCCCAGGAACAGGAGTTGGACATGGACGGGCCGGGCGTCTTCGCGAACGATGTCGGCGGCATCGACTGGGCGGACGGGCTCGTGGCGATCATGGACGGCCTCAATCCCGACGCGGGGACGTCCTGGGAAGTCGGCTATGCGTTCGGCAAGAAGCCGATCGTGCTCGTCCGGACGGATCTCCGGTCCATGGCGGGCAAAGTCGGCGAGTACAACCCGATGCTGGCCCAGGCTGCGACCATCCGCCTCGACCTACCTGCCGCGTCGACCACGGAGGTCGTGGAGGCAGTCCTGGGTGCGCTCGAGCGAATCCAGGCCGCCTAGCGTCCCTCGACGGGCGCCCCGTCGTGATCGCCTTTTTGGCGAGCTGCTGCGCTTGCCACTCGTACACGCCGGGCAGCCAATCCTTGCCGAACGTGGCCAATGGGCCGATGCGCGGGTCATCGGGAGCGTTGCCGTCACGCAGGGCATGCACGTACGCGCGATCCAGATCGATCCGTGCGCGTACCTGATCAGCTCCGCCGACGGACCCGTGGCCGGGGATGACAACTTGAACGTCGTCCGCCACGCCCTCGAGCAGCCGCAGCCCAACGAGGTAGTCCTCAATGGGATCCTCGGCCTCCAGGTCGGGGAACGGAATAAGGATGTCAGAAAGCATGTCGCCGGCGACGAGTACGCCGCGCTCCTCGATCAACAGCGCCGCATGGCCCTGGGCATGCGCCGGATGCTCGATGATCCGGACTCGAGGGCCATCCCACGGAATCTGCGCTGTTTCCTCAGGCAGACCGGTGATGATGCCGAAACGGTCCAGCGGTATCTCGTCGGCGATCTCCGGCGGTAACCCCTCGGCGACGCGGGCCTTCCAGTCCGCGTTCGACAGCAGATCTCGCATAAAGGCTGCGCAGCGGGTTGTCCCGTAACGAGGCGCTTCGCCGAGCTCGGCGTGCCAGAGCACGTGATCCCAATCAGGATGCGTCGCAAAGCCTGCCACAACGGGCTGTCCCAACTCGCGAATGTCGTTCGCGAGGCAGGCCATTTCGTTGTCCGTTATCCCGGGGTCGACCAGCAACACGCCGGCCCGGCCTTGCACGACAACGGCGTTGTTCTGGATCAGCTCGCTCTGGTGGACCAGCACACCCGCCGCGACCTGCGTCAGCATGGGGCTCCTTCCGCTTGTGGCGGTCTGGTTCTGGTGCCCCCAAGGGGATTCGAACCCCTGATCTCCACCTTGAAAGGGTGGCGTCCTAGGCCTCTAGACGATGGGGGCGGGGCGTCCGAGTTTAGCAGCGACCTCGGTTCGGCCGATCAGGCGGCGGCGAGCAGACCGAGCACGATCGCCGCAGCGAGCGAGCCGGCTGCGCCGAGGACGAACAGGCCGCCGACGAACGCAATGAGCATCGCCCAGCCGAGTCGGCCGCCCCTGCCAAGCCGCACCGAGGATCCGGCCATCGCGAAGCCGAGGACGCCGAGGCAGACCGCGAGCACGGCCAGGCCGCTGACGATGAGCGCCAGCTTGATCGACGAGCTCTCGACGAACAGCCCGTAGAGCACGACCGCGCCGGCGGCGATCGCCAGCGCGAGCATCAGGAAGCGCAGCAGCGTCACGTTCCTGCTCCTGCCACCAGCACGGCGCCCGACCGCCGATCGACGTTCACCGTCAGGGCGCCGTCAGCCGAGTAACTCAGCTCAGGCGAGGCGAAGCCGGGCAGGTCGACGCGGCTGGGGGTTGGCTGCGGCCAGCTGATCGGCCGACACCTCGATGGCTGCCGGCTCATCGCCAGCGTTGAGCACCACGACCGCGGCGGCGTCGGAAGTGAAGCGACCGTAGGCGACGGCATTGCCCGCCGCGGCGAGCGTCCGGAACTGGCCGTGGCGCAACACGTCGTGCGAGCGCCGCAGCGCGATCGCGGCGCGGGTGAAATCGCGCAGCTCGACGTTCCAGCGCGACTCGTCCCATGGGAAGGCGCGCCGGCAATCAGGGTCGTGGCGCCCTTCGACGCCAACCTCGTCCCCGTAATAGACACATGGCGCGCCGGGCAGAGTCATCGTCGCCAAGAGTGACAGCCTGAGCGACGCGACGTCGCCGCCGGCCAGCGTCAGGAAGCGCGCCGTGTCGTGGCTGCCGAGCAGGTTGAGCTGCGCACTGACGACCTGCGGCCGGTAGCCGTGCATCAGCTGATCGAGTCGGGTGGCAAACTCGCGACCGTCCATCGGATGCACGAACTCGCGGTACTCGTGCTGCGTCGAGACGACTGCCATGTCCAGCTGGCGAGCGGCGGTGAACGAAAGCAGCGCCTCCGTCAGCGGGTAGTTCATCAGCGCGTCGAACGTGTCGCCGGTGACCCATTGCGGCTTCTCGCGCCAGATCTCGGCGACGATGTACGCCTCCGGGTTGATTGCCCGCACGCGGGAGCGGAACTCGCGCCAGAAACCGGCATCGATCTCCTCGGCCACGTCCAGGCGCCAGCCGTCGATGCCGAAACGGAGCCAGTGCTCGGCGGCGGTCATCAGGTACTCGCGCAATTGCCGGGTTGGACGTGTTGAGCTTGGGCAGCGCGGGCAGGTCCCACCAGGCCGTGTAGCCCAGGTAGCGCTGGCTCACGTCGCCCAGATGGGCGCCCGCTTGCCGGTCTCCTGCCATCCGGCGCCATTCCTCGGCCGACGGGTAGGGCCTCAGGTCCCGCCCAGACGCGAGGGCCTCGTGGTCGACGAAGAACCAGTCGACGTAGGGCGACCTGGCGCCGTTCTCGACGACATGGTGGAAAGGCCAGAAGCCACGACCGGAGTGGTTGAACACGCCGTCGAGCACCACTCGCATGCCGCGCGCGTGACATTGGTCGAGCAGCTCGCGCAGCGCCGCGTCTCCACCGAGCAGCGGATCGACCTCGAAGTAGTCGTACGTGTGGTAGCGGTGGTTCGACGCCGAGGAGAAGATCGGCGTCAGGTAAAGAGCCGTGATGCCCAGGTCGGCGAGGTAGTCGAGCCGTTCGACGATCCCGAGCAGGTCGCCGCCCTTGAAGCCGTTGTGCGTCGGCGGCGCGTCCCACGGCTCGAGCGCACCCGGCTTGATCACCCGCGCCGACGACGCGAAGCGGTCGGGGAAGATCTGGTAGAAGACCGCGTCGGCAACCCAGCCCGGCGGATCCTCGAAGTCTGCCCTGCTCAACTCCCAGCTGCCCGGCGCGTCGCCGATGGCGACCCGGTCGACTCCCTGACGATCAGCCGCGTTTCGAGAACGCGCTGCTCGGCGACCAGGTCAGGCCCCTCAGCCAGTGCCGCAAAGAGCATCGTGGCCGCCTCTTCACCCTTCCGACGCACGGGCTGGCGAACCGTGGTCAACGGTGGATCGGTGTAGCGAGTCAATGGCAGATCGTCGAAACCGACGACGCTCACATCTCCGGGCACCGTCAGGCCGAGGCGTCGAGCCGCTCGGAGCACGCCCGCGGCGGCCACGTCGCTCATCGAAAGCACGGCCGTCGGCCTGAGCCCGTCCGTCCAGGCACCGGTGAAGGCCGACTCCCCTGCCTCGAACGTGGCAGGAGCATGGCGCAGCTGACCGGCCGCAACGGTCATGCCTGAATTCATGAATTGCCTCCGAGTAACCGAGCAGACGGCGGGCCGCGACTCCTTCGGATCCGTGCTGTCCGGGCGAGGCGTCAAGGCTCAAGATGAGCAGGTCACGGTGCCCGAGCTCAACGAGGTGGAGAGCGGCGGCCCGGGCGCCAGCCGTATCGTCGCTCTGGATCGCAGCCTGCTCCGGCGACCCGGGCGCGTCGACAAGCACGGTCGCCAATCCGGCACGACGGATCGACTCGACCTCCGGGTGGTGACGATCGAGCCCGATCACGATCACGCCGTCGACCGTGGCGCGCGCCGCCGCTTCCTCTAGCGACCCTCGGATGGGCGAGATGAACAGCAGGCCAAAGCCACGCTGCTCGGTGACCGCGGCGACACCCTCGGCGAACAGCGCGAAGAACGGATTGGCGAACGCGGTGGAGAGTGCCTCCGGCGACAGGATGCCGATCGTCGCCGTGGAGCCGGCGGTGAGCATCCGCGCCACGGGGTCGGGCCGATAGCCGAGCTGCGTCGCAACGCGACGGATGCGCTCCGCCGTTTCCGGCCGCAGCCTCTCGGGACTGTTGAAGGCAAACGAGACGGCTGCCTTGCTCACCCCGGCCTCGCGTGCCACGTCCGCTATTCGCGCTCTCGAAACGTGATGCTCGGTCACGGCTCCGCTTCTTGACTTTGTATCAATCGGTTAACCGGTTTATGGCAGGGTCAGAGAGCGTTGTGATCATGTCAAGCGATATTGCGCGGCGGCGGCACGATGGGCGCAGATGCGAGAATCACCGCCGATGCTTCAGACCATCCGCGGAATGCCCAACGGCGTCCGCATCGTGCTCGTCTTCGGCTTCATGCTGCTGGCCGGCGTGGGCCTCACCTTGCCCCTCGTCGTGCAGCAGGCGGTCGAGGCGCCGATCTCGGCCCTCGGTCTGCTGTGGATGCTGTTGCTGGCCTATCTCGTCTTCACCCTGACCCTCATTCTTCAGCGCAAGCGGGCCGCCTGGATGCTCAGCCTTGGCCTGGTGACGCTCAGCCTTCCGCTCGCCGCGATCCTGTTCTTCTGGGCCGGCGCGATCGGGCTGGCGGTGGGTGTCGGGCTTGCCGTGCTGTTGTTCCTCGCGCTCCGCGGGAGTGCCGTTCGCGCGTGGTTCAGCGAGGAGTGAGATCACGTTGCGAAGTGCCTGTAATCCGGCACGGAACTCGCCGCTGCCGTAGGCTTTCACGAAACTGACCCTTATCCGCGCCTCGCGCGCGACGAAGGAGACTTCCCCACTTTGGCTAAACGCTCACGTAGACCCACGCGCGGCGAGCCCGTCGCGCCGGCTCCCGCCGCTTCGGCCGCCGCTCCCAAACCGGCCGCCACGACCAAGCCGGCGACGGCCACGACTCCGACCACTCGCTCGACGCGCGTGCGCTCACGGCGCACCCGGGAGCAGAGCTTCTTCGAGCGCTACCGGACGCTGATCATCGGCGGGGCCGCGGTCATCGGTCTGCTGTTCGTCGTCTGGATCTTCTTCCAGTCCTCGGCTCGTGCGGGCTACAGCTGCGACACGCTGCTTCAGCCCGGGCCGGTCGAGTCGGTCACGCCCCGGCCGCCGACGCCCACCCCGACCCTGAGCCCCAGCCCGTCGCCGACGCCATCGACTTCGCCATCCGGGTCGCCGGCTGCGTCGGGCTCGCCCGCCACCTCGGCCTCGCCGAGCGCATCACCATCACCCGAGCCGCAGCGCATCACCCGAGCCGACGCCTGCTGCTGATCCGACCCCACGGCTCGGCTTCACGACGACCATGCACGGCAACGCCCACGTGAGCACGTCGACGAACATCAACTACGCGTTCTGCCCGCCAACTTCGGGCGACCACTACAACGCCGCCGGCCGCGGACCGATGCGCGCCGGTGTGTACCCGCAGAACGAAGAGCAGGTCCCCGGTGGCTGGGTCCACAACCTCGAGCACGGCTACATCGTCGCGTTGTATCGCTGCACCGGCCCGGACGACTGCCCGACCGAAGAGGAGCTGGCGCAGATGCAGGCCTTCTACGACCAGGCGCCGGACTCGGGCACAGCCGCTTGTCCGACCAAGGTCATCGTTGCTCGTTTCGACCAGATGGAGAAACCGTTCGCCCTGCTCGCGTGGGGACGTGCCCTGCTGCTCGATGAATTCGATCTCGACACGGCACTCACCTTCGCGGAACAATGGACGAACCATGAGTCCGTGCCCGAACCGGCCGCCTGCTGAGGTGACCAACCCAACTCGATGACCACCCAGCCGGCGGCAGTAGTCGATACCCCGCCGGTGGGCACCACCATGCGTGCCCTGGTCAAGGAGCGTGCCGAGCCGGGCGCCCAGATCCGCGAGGTCCCGGTGCCTGAGCCAGGACCGGGCGAGCTGCTCATCCGTGTCGAGGCGGCCAGCGTGTGCGGCACTGACGTGCACATCGAGCGCTGGGACCCGTGGGCGCAGGAGAACTTCGGGCCGCCGCCGATGATCTTCGGCCACGAGATGGCCGGCACGGTCGTCGGGCGCGGCCCGGGCGCGTCGCGCGTCCCGATCGGCGAGACGGTCGCCGTCGAGACGCATTTCGTCGACTGGACGTGCTACCAGTGCCGCACGGGCCGCGCCCACGTGTGCCAGAACATGCGCATCCTGGGCATTCACCAGCCCGGGTCGTTCGCCCAGTACGTGGCCATCCCCGAGGTCAACGCCTGGGTCGCCGAGGGCCTCGCACCGGAGATCGCCGCCCTCCAGGAGCCGCTCGGCAACGCCGTTCACGCGGCGTTCGTCGAGGAGGTCGCCGGCCAGACGGTGGTCGTGACCGGTTGCGGTCCGATCGGGCTGATGAGCATCGCCGTGCTGAAGATGGCCGGCGCCCGTGCCGTGTACGCGACCGACCTGAACGAGGAACGCCTGGACCTGGCGCGTCAGATGGGCGCCGACCTGGCGCTCGACGCGCGCGACAACGTGGTCGAGCGGCTTCGCTCGGAGACAGACGGCGACGGGGTCGACATCGTGCTCGAGATGTCCGGATCGGCCGCGGCGCTGCACCAGGGGCTGGCGGCGGTGACGAACGGCGGTCGGGTGTCGCTGCTCGGAACGCACACCACGCCGGCGACGCTCGATCTGTCGGAAGAGGTCATCTTCAAGGGCGTCCGGATCTACGGCATCACCGGCCGGCGACTGTGGGAGACGTGGTATCAAACCACTGCCCTGCTCGAGGAAGGCCTCGACATCGCTCCGATCATCAGCCACCGGCTGCCGCTATCCGACTACGAGCAGGCGTTCGACCTGGTCGCGTCCGGGCACGCCGGTAAGATCGTTCTCTTGCCACAGGAGGCGTAAGGGAGGAGATGGTTAGCGTGACTACCACGGAGCCGACCACACGCACCGACCCACTCGCATACCTGGGCGAGGAAATCGACGAGCTGCGGGCCAAGAACCTCTATCGGCCCTTGCGAATCATGAGCGGCGCCCAGGCGGTGCGCACGACAGTCGACGGGCGGCCGGTCATCAGCCTGTCTTCGAACAACTATCTCGGCCTGACCACCCACCCGCACCTCGTCGCCGCGGCAGAGAAGGCCGTCCGCGAGCTTGGTGTCGGGACGGGCGCCGTGCGCACCATCGCCGGCGCGACCGAGCTGATCGAGGAGCTCGAGCAACGGCTGGCCGACTTCAAGCACGTCGAAGCGGTGCTGACACTGCAATCGGGACTGACTGCCAACAGCGGCACGATCCCGGCAATCACGACCGAGCAGGACCTGATCGTTTCGGACGAGCTCAACCACGCCTCGATCATCGACGGCGTCCGGCTGTCGAAGGCGGCGCGCGCCGTCTTCCCGCATCGCGACGTCGACGGGCTGGAGAAGGTGCTGCGCGATGCGCGCGCCTCGGGCGGCGCCCAAGGGCGCGTATCGAACGATCCTCGTCATCACCGATGGCGTGTTCTCGATGGACGGCGACATCGCCCCGCTGGCCGGCATCTGCGACGTCGCCGACAGATACGAGGCGGCGGTCATGGTCGACGATGCCCACGCCTCGGGCGTGCTCGGCCGCAACGGGCGCGGCACGGTCGATCATTTCGACCTCCATGGTCGTGTCGACATCCAGGTCGGGACACTTTCCAAGGCGGTCGGGGTGACGGGCGGCTATATCGCCGGCCGGCAGCACCTCAAGGATTACCTGACCCAGCGCTGCCGGACACTGCTCTTCTCGACCTCGCAGCCGCCAGCGGTCGCGGCAGCGTGTATCGCCGCGATCGACGTGATGGAGAACGAGCCAGAGCGGCTCGAGCGGCTGTGGGACAACACGCGCTTCTTCAAGGCACGCCTGAGCGAGCTCGGCTTCGACACCGGCATCAGCGAGACGCCGATCACGCCGGTCATCGCGGGCGACGAGGCGAAGGCGCAGCAGCTCGCGGCCGGTCTGTTCGAGCGCGGCGTCTTCGCGACCTCGGTCGTCTTCCCGACGGTTGCCCTGGGCAAGGCGCGCGTTCGGACCATCGTGACCAGCGAGCACTCGCGCGACGATCTCGAGACCTGCCTCGAGGCCTTTGCGACCGTCGGCCGGGAGCTGCGCCTGATTTGAGTTCGCAAGCGACGGCCGGGAACCGCCGGCATCGGCGGGAACCGGGCGCTTCGCGCGCAGCCGGCGCGGCAGGCGCCCCGGCGGAGAAAAACGATCGCTGGGTCTGCATCGACGTCGGTGAGACGCTCATCGACGAGACACGCGTCTGGAACACGTGGGCGCACGTCCTGGGTGTCACGCCGTTCACGTTCATGGCCGCCCTCGGTGCCGTGCTGGCCCGAGGCGAAGACCACCGCGAGGTCTTCGACGATCTCGGCTTCGGCGACTGGCGCGAGCACTACGACACGTTTCGTGCCGCGTACGGGTCGTTCCGTGACGAAGACCTCTACCCGGACGCGCTGACCGCGATTGCCGCCCTCCGCGCCGCCGGCTACCGACTCGCGATCGTCGCCAATCAGCCGACGCCGCGGAACGCCGAGCTGCGCGCAATCGGCGTCGAGACCGAGGTCATGGCGATGAGCGACGAATTCGGCTTCCAGAAGCCGTCGCCCGACTTTTTCCGCCACGCGCTCACGCTCATGGGCTCGCCCGACCCGGCACAGGTGGCCTACGTCGGTGACCGGATCGACAACGACGTCCGACCCGCCGCCGAAGCGGGCATGCGACCGATCTGGATCCGACGCGGGCCGTGGGCGTTGCTGGTGCCCGGGTCGCCGCCGCCATCCGCGCTGATCGTCGACTCGCTCGACGACCTGGCCGAACGCATCGGTGGTTGGTGGCAGTGAGACTCACGGTCGTCGGCTGTGCGCCGGCCTACTCGCGCCGCCCGGGCAACTCGTCGTCCTCGTACCTGGTCGAGCTTCGCGGGACGACGATCGCGCTCGACCTGGGCCAGGGCTCATTTGCCGAGACGTGGCGCTACGGCTCGTTCGCCGACATCGCGGCGATCGCCATCAGCCACCTGCATGCCGATCACAACGTCGACCTCATTCCGCTTCGCCATTGGGTGCGCTTCCAGAACAAGGGATACGGCCCGGCACTGTTCGCGCCCGGCGAGCTGAGATCGCGGATCGGCCACTTCCAATCCGACGCGGACTTCATGTCCGACTTCGCCGGCGAGGCACTTGCGCCACGGACGTTCGCCGTCGGCAACCTGGTCATCCAGGCCGCTCCGGTGACCCATATCCCGGACAGCCATGCATTCCGCATCTCCGATCCCGCGGATCCGTCGGCACCGGGGCTCGTCTACTCGGGCGACTGCGGCCGCGCCGACGACCTGCTACCGCTCATCCGGCGCGGTGACACACTGCTCTGCGAATCCGCGTTCGGAGCGCAGCAGTCGGATCCTGTCGGCATCCACCTGACGGCCGGCGAGGCAGCACGCGTGGCGCGCGAATCCGGCGCCGAGAGGCTGATCCTGACCCACATCCTCGATCGCGAGGATCGGAACGCCGTGCTTGCCATCGCGCGCAACGCCGTGTCCGGCAAGGTCGAATTGGCGGAACCCGGCCTGACCTTGGATTTCTGACCGTCCTTTCACCCGAGAGGCTCCATCCACCGATCCGACTAACTATCCGGAGTTGGTGCATACCGGTGTTGGTCGTGCGCCCTGGGCCCCGGACTATCCACCCAGACAGGATTGTTAGTCGGATCTACGGATAGAGGTCGGAGGACAGCCTGATCCGCTAGGCTCCAGCGTCATGGCCACGCTCCGCGACCTCGTCTCTCAGCGCATCGCGTCCGCGCTCGACGCCGCCTTCGCGTCGGGCGCGCTTGCCACGCCGGACGAGGCCGTGCTGCTGCCGGAGATCGAGGTCGCGCGGCCGCAACAGGCCGAGCACGGCGACTACGCCACCAACCTGGCGCTCCAGCTCGCCGGGAAGCTGCGCAAGCCGCCGCGCGACGTCGCCGCGGCCCTGGTCGAGGCCCTCGCGGCAAGTGCGGACGATCCACTCGTCGCGCGCGCCGAGGTGGCCGGCCCCGGCTTCGTCAACCTTTGGCTGGCGCCGGCACACGTCGAGGCGGCCGCCGACGCGATCCGCTCCGCCGGCACCGAGTACGGCCGCTCCCAGACCGAACAGCCGCACAAGATCAACGTCGAGTTCGTCTCGGCCAATCCGACCGGGCCGCTGACTGTCGGCAACGCGCGCGGCGCGTTCGTCGGCGACCTGCTCAGCCGAGTGCTCGAAGCGGCCGGCCACGAGATCACGCGCGAGTACTACTTCAACGATTCGGGCAGCCAGGTCGAGCGGCTCGGCCAGTCGGTCCTGGCCGTGCGCAACGGCCAGCCGGTCGCCGAGGACGGCTACCACGGCGACTACGTCGCGGATCTGGCGCGCGACCTGCCGGACGAGATCCTCGACAAGGCGGCCGCATCCGAACCGACCGCCGGCTGGGTCGTCGGGGAGTGGGCCTCGGAGCAGATCCGCGCCGGCATCGAGCGCAGCCTCGAGAATCTCGGCGTCCATTTCGACGTGTGGAAGAGCGAGGGATCGCTCCACACCGACGGCTGGGTCACCCAGGGCGTCGACCGGCTGCGCGACGCCGGTCAGCTGTACGAGCAGGACGGCGCGCAGTGGTTCAACTCGACCGCGTTCGGCGACGACAAGGATCGCGTCGTATACCGCTCGAACGGCGAGCCGACCTACTTCGCGTCGGACATCGGCTACGTCGTCGAGAAGTTCAGCCGCGGCTTCGACGAGCTGATCTACGTCTGGGGCGCCGACCACCACGGCACGATCGCCCGGCTGCACAACGCGGCGACGGCACTCGGCTTTGACCGCGACAACGTGATCGTGCTGCTCGTCGCCTGGGTGCGTTTCGTGGTCGACGGCGTGGAAGCGTCGATGTCCAAGCGCAGCGGCAAGTTCATCACCCTCGACGACCTGCTGGCCGAGGTCGGACCGGACGCTGCGCGCTGGTTCTTCGCCTCACGCGCGCCGTCGACAGGCATCGACTTCGACATCGAGCTGGCGCGCAAGCAGTCGAGCGAGAACCCGGTCTACTACGTCCAGTACGCCCATGCCCGGATCAGCTCGATCCTGCGCAAGGCGGCTGACGAAGGACTGGCGCCGGCCGATTCACTCGTCGGCGGGCTCGCCGACGATCGCGGTGGCGCTCGGGCTGGCCAAGGAGCTGCTGACGCTGCCCGACATCGTGCGCGACGCAGCCAGGGAGCGCCAGACGCAGGCGATCACGACATTCGCGACCGAGCTGGCGACGACCTTCCACGCTTTCTACCGCGATCGACGCGTTGTCGACAAGGACGACCCTCAGACGTCAGCCACTCGACTCGCGCTCGTCGACGCGACGCGCGTCACGCTCGCCTGCTGCGCTCGGCCTGCTCGGGATCTCCGCTCCCGACTCGATGTAGCGCGACTAGATCAGCGCTACGCCAAGGAGTTCGTCGAGTGTCTCCTGATCGCGAGCCACGACGAACGTCGGACTGAGCCCGCCGGATTCGCTCCGAACCCGCTCAGGCCATCGAACGTCGATGCCAGCTCGGCGATGCGCGTCTCGAACTCGACAGCATCGGCATCGGTGTCCCATGTCGTCTGCCAGACGATGCCCCAGCTGCCGTCCGCGTTCTCGTACATGTTCAGGCGATCGCCGCCCCAACCCTCGGCTACCTCGGCGTGCGGCCAGGTGACCGGCATACCGGGGAGGCTGAACGGTGGCTCTTCGCCGCCCGCTGCCAGGACCTGCGTGAGCAGCTCACCCATCGTCTGCTCATAGGCGCGCGACCAGCCGTCACCGAGCGTGGCGGAGACGTCGTCAAGGGCGACGTCGACCGGCAGCTCCTGGTCGTAATACTTCTGCGGATGGAGGATCTGCTCGGTAGAGGCCGGCGGCGTCTGGATAGTGCTGTCGACCGCCTCGTAGCCACCCAGGCCCCAGATCTCGTTGATGAACAGGAAGCCGTCGGTGTACGGGAACTCGAGCTGGCGGCGGAGAACCAGCGGCATTTCCGCGAGCACATCGTCATCCAGACCCGATAGCGAGGCGGTCAGGATCTCGAGCAGCTCGCTCTGGGTCAGGCTCTGAATTGCAAACTGCTGCATCGTCAACGTCGCGTCGCCCTCGATGGCCGACAGCTGTGCCAGCGCGGCGTCGCCTTCGGTCAGGTCGGTGATTCGGTTGCCCTCGAGGTCGAAGTGCTGGTCCTGCAGTGCGTGGGTGTACTCGTGCGAGACGAAGACCTTGTCGATCGCCCCGAACGGCTCGTCACGCTCGATGATGTAGAAGCGGCCCTCCTCGGGAACGTAGTAAGCAGCCACCTGGCCGCCGTACAGCTCCTCCAGCAGCTCGTCGAGGCTCGCGTCGTCAGGCAGCAGACCAAGCCGCTTGAGCAGTCGCTCCTCGGCGGCGCGGACTTCGGCCGGCACCTCCTCCTCGTCCATCTCCATCAGGTCCTGCTGGAACTGCTCGCGCGAGACGAACTCGTAGGGCACGTCCTCGAGCGCCTCGAGCTGGCGGATGGGTGGCACCTGCTCGAGGACCGCGTCGATCTCGGCGGCCAGTGCCGGGTCGATCGAGGCCGGCGCATCCGATGGGCCGCCCGGCGTCTGCGTCGGCGGGTCGGATGATCCGGGCGTCTCGGTCGGCGATCCGCTGGGCTGATCCGTCGAGGGAGCGTCAGTGGCGCCTGGGGAGCTTGACGGTCCGGCAGTCGGAGAGGGCTGAGCGGTGGGTGATGGCTGGACCACGGTGACTGTGGTGCACGCCACGGACATCGCGCCGACCAGGGCAAGCGCGAACAGAGAGCGAGGAATTCGGGTCATGTCCGAATTGTGCCAGCCCGCGGGCCGATCGCCGTTTCTCAATTGATGTGCGTTTCTTCACCGTCTGCCCTCTGGTGGCTTCACGCTTGGTCCGTATCTTTTGATGAGCGGAACAGAGAAGCATCGCTTCCCGTTCCCTCTCCCTCCCTCGGAACGAGGGGCGCCAATTGGGCAGGCGCCCCTCGTTTCTTTTTGTGTCGGTCCACGTCGGTGCCACAACCCGGCCGCGTTCGGCTCAGGCTGCGACAATCGCGCTGATGGAGATCGTTTCCTTTGGCGACACCTGCCTCCGCCTGCGTGGCCGCGAGGGCGTGGTCGCGGTCGACGCTTTCCCGCGCATAGTCGGCCCGACCGGCCGCGGGATGACCGCCGACATCGTCACCTTCAGTCATGTCGACGGGCAATCGACGCTCGGCCTGGGTGCCGGCGCGACCAACGGCAAGGGCAAGCGCAAGGGCACGGCCCGACCCGACGGACACGTGATCCCGACCAGCCTCGAGCAGGCCTTCGTCCTCGACGCGCCCGGTGAGTACGAGGTACACCAGGTGCTGATCACCGGTGTCCGCACGTTCCGCGACGAGGAGCAGGGCGCCGAGCGTGGCAATAACACCTGCTTCGTGTTCGAGCTCGACGGATTGCATGTCGCCCATCTCGGCGACCTGGGCCACGTCCTGAGCGAGGACGAGGTCGGCGAGGTCGGCACTGTCGACATCGTCTGCGTGCCCATCGGTGGCTCGCTGCACGCAGCGCGGGCGGCCGAGGTGGTTACCCAGCTGGGCGCCAACGTCGTCGTTCCGATGCCGCTCGACAGTGCCGCCGAGCCCGACGAGATGGCACGCTTCCTGCACGAGATGAGCGTCCAGCACGGCGATCCCGTGCCCAAGCTCGCGTTGACCCACTCTTCGCTGCCGACCGAGACGACGGTCGTCCTGCTCGAGTCGCGCGGCCGAACCTAGAGCGCGGCCGAAGGTCGCGGCCTGAGTCAGGCCTCGTAGACGACGCGGCCGCGCTTGACGACGGCACGCACGAGATCCGCGCCCAGCCAGTAGGGCAGCAACGCGTGTGAGTCCGGTTCCCAGACAACGAGATCGGCGTGCTTGCCGACCTCGAGCGAGCCGTGGCTATCGGCCATGCCGAGCGCCGCCGCGGCGTTGATCGTCGCGGCGGCGAGTGCCTCGGCCGCCGAGAGCCCCAGCCGGTGAACGGCGAAGGCCAGGGCCAGCTGGGCGTTCGGCGCCGGCGAAGTGCCCGGGTTGAAGTCGGTGCCGATCGCGACCGGCACTCCCCGCTCGATCAGCCGCCGCGCCGGGGCGTAGGCAGGCTCGTTGAGGTAGAAGCTGGTCAACGGCAGCAGAGTGGCCACGACCGGCTTACCCGAGTCGGCCGCCTTGCCGAGCGCGTTGATGCCGGCGTCCGATATGGCGCCCAGGTGGTCGGCCGACAGGGCGCCGACCAACGCCGCAACTTGCGCGCCGCCAGAGTCGTTGATCTCGTCGGCGTGGAGGCGCGCCGCCAGGCCAAGCTCCTGCGCGCGGACGAGCAGACGTCGCGAGTCGTCGGCCTCGAAGACGCCACGCTCGCAGAAGACGTCGCATGACGTCGCGATGCCCTGCTCGGCGACACGCGGCAGCTGGTCATCGATGACGCTGTCGAGGTATGCCCGGGCCGCGTCGGGGCGGTCGCGAAACTCCGGCGCGATCGCGTGGGCACCGAGGAATGTGGGCACTATCTCGATCGGCCCCTCGGTACCCAACCGCGCCGCGAGCTCGAGCAGGCGCAGCTCTGTCTCCGTGTCGAGCCCGTAGCCGGACTTGACCTCGGCCGTGGTCACGCCGTGACTGAGCATCTCGGCCAGCCAGCGGCGGCCGCTGTCGAGCAGCTCGTCATCCGACGCGGCGCGCGTCTGACGGACGGTCTGGAGAATGCCGCCACCGGCGGCAAGGATCTCGAGGTAGCCGTGGCCGCGCTGGCGCAGCTCGACCTCGGCGTGGCGCGTGCCGGCGAAGAGCAGGTGCGTGTGTGGATCGACCAGCCCGGGCGTGACCAGGCCGCGCTTCGCGTCGTAGCGTGAGATCGCGCTGGACGCGATGCCCATCCATTCGAGCTGACGCTCGACCTCGTGGAGCGGCCCAACGGCCACGATGCGGCCCTCGAACGCGGCCACGGCCGGGCCGGCGGCCGCGTCAGATGAACCGGCGTCGTCCATCAACAGGCCGATGTCCGCCTGGTCGGCGCCGCGCCTGACGCCGCCGGCCAGCGTCGCGATCTCGGCCGCGTTGTGGACGAGAAGGCCGCGGCCACGTTCGGTGGTCATACGCCGGCGCTCATGCGCCGCGCTCGGCCGCGGCGAGGCGCAGCTCGAGCGCCATCGTCGGCTCGAAGTCGCGGATGTGGAGCCAGGCCGCGGCAGCGGTGATGCGCGCCTCGTCGGGCAGGGCCGCGTCCGTTCCGATGTGGTCGGCGACTTCGAGCAGCGCGGCGATGGGGGCGAGCCCGATCAGCTCCGACTCGCGCAACCCGACACCTTGTGCACGCGCCGCCTCGCCGACCGTCTCCCAGACCCGCCAGATCGGGGTGACGGAGTGGTCGAGCAGGTTCATCGACACCTGCGCGCACTGAAGGTCGTCCAGGAACAGGCCAAGCGCCTGGACGCGCGGCAGCCCGCCCGATCGTTCGCGAACCTGGCGCGCGATCGACTTGGCGAGCTCGATTTCGCGACTCTCGAGGTTGATGTTGTAGGCGATCAGGAACGGACGGGCACCGACAGCCACGGCGCCCGCCGTGGGGTGCATCTGCGCCGGTCCGAAATCGGGTGCGCGCTCTGGCTGGCCGATCTGCTCCTTGAGGCCCTCGTACTGCGGGCGGCGGATGTCTGCCAGGACCTCGCGATCAGGGCGCGTTGCCGCTTTCGCATACAGGTACACGGGCAGCTCGAAACGCTGCGCAATCCGCTCACCGAAGTCGCGCGCCAGAGCGATGCACTCATCGAGCGTGGTCTCGCCGAGCGGCACGAATGGAATCACGTCGACGGCGCCGATGCGCGGGTGCTGCCCTTCGTGGCGCTCCATGTCGATCAGCTCGATAGCCGTCTCGAGCGCGTTCTCCATCGCTTCCGAAACGGCCGCGGCGGGTCCGGCGAAGGTCAACACGCTCCGGTTGTGGTCGGGATCGCGCGTCTGGTCGAGAAGGTGAACGCCCGGCACCTGGCGCACGCGGGCGGCGATCGCATCGACGACCTCGGGTCGCCTGCCCTCGCTGAAGTTGGGAACACATTCCACCAGGTCGGTCATTCGAGCGAGAGTCTAAAGGCCACGGCAACCATCAGCGTGTTGTATGAGTTGATCTTTCACTTTGTTGATGTTGGACTTGACAAAGTGAAGGTCGTCGGTCTACTTTGCCGCCATGGAACGCGACGTAATCTCTACTTGTCCGGTCTGTGAGGGACGGCTCAAGGTCACCCGGCTGCACTGCTCGACGTGCGGGACGACCATCGAAGGCGACTTCAACGTAGGTCGCTTCGCACGACTCAATCGCGAGCAGATGGCGCTGCTCGAGTCGTTTCTGCGCTCGCGCGGCAACCTGCGCGAGCTCGAGCGTGAGCTGCGTGTCTCCTATCCCACCGTCCGCAACCGGGTCGAGGCGCTGCTGCGTGCCCTCGGGCTGGGCGATGGCACGCCGCTGGCCGAGGAGCCGGTACCGCCGGCCGCGCCGGCAATCGACCCTGATCAGCGCCGCGACGTCCTCGAGCGACTCGCGCGCCACGAGCTGACTGCCGACCAGGCAGCCGCCGCCCTGCGCGGCGAGGTGCCGGTCACGACCACTACGGAGGATGCCTAGATGTCCGACAACGAGCGCTTCACCGACCCGACCGAGATCCGCCACGTCATCGGTAGTTCGGGCACGTTCAGCCTGAACAACGTTTCCGGCGACGTCGAGATCCGCGGCGTGGACACAGATGAGGTCCGAGTAGTCGCCAACTCGAGCAGTGGAAGCTCGGCGAGCCTTCCGCTGATCGTTCGACGGAGCGAGGGCGGCCTGCACATCCAGATCGAGAACATGGGTCCCGCGCCCGACCACGGCCGTGGCTCGAAGAGCGTCGATTTCGAGATCGAGCTGCCGCGCGGCGCGAACGTCCAGATCAACGGCATCAGCTCCGACATCGAAGTTGCCGGCCTGACCGGCGACCAGGCGTTCAAGTCGGTGTCGGGCGATATCCAGATCGAAGGCCATGGCGGTCGGGTCACATTGGTCACCGTGTCCGGCGACGTCGACCTGACGTCCGATCAACCGGTCTCGGCCGATCTCTCGACTACGTCCGGCGACGTCGAGATCAACGCCCCGATGCTGAGCGCGCTGCACGTCAAGTCGGTCAGTGGCGACACGCAGATCAAGGCCGCGTTTGCGGCCGGACAGCTGCACAGCGTCGAGTCCGTCAGTGGCGACCTCTCGGTCCAGGCCCTGTCCGGCCTGACGCTCGAGATCAAGCGCGGCATGGACGTGGCCACCGGCAGGCGACGCCAGCTGGTCTTCGGCGATGGATCGGCCCAGCTCAGCTTCAGAACGCTGTCCGGCGACGCCGGGCTCGACTCGAGCACCGAAACAACCGGCCGCGCTACCGCGGCACCACCCATGCCGGCCATGCCACCGATGCCAGCCGCATGCCACCCATGCCACCGATGCCGCCGATGCCGGCAGCACCCGCCGACCAGACCGACTCAGCCGAGGACTCGCTCGAGATCCTCCAGGCGCTGGAACGCGGCGAGATCGACGTCGACGAGGCTACTCGGCGGCTCGAGGGAGCCACGAACCGTGGCTGACGTCGCGAAGATCCTGCGCCTCGTCTCCGAGGGCGTGCTGACGCCCGAGGAGGCGGACGAGATCCTCAACGCTCTCGATGCCTCCGACGCGGCGCCTTCTCCCGACGCCGCAGCCGCTGGGCGGGCCGGTTCGGCAGCCGATCCTGCCGGCCCGCGCCAGCTGCGCATCGAGGTGACCGAAGCCGGTCGGCGCGTCGTCAACCTGCGCGTGCCGATCAATGTCGCCGGCTGGGCGAGCGCATTCCTGCCCGGCTTGTCGGCCGATGAAAGCAACCGCATTCGCAGCGCGATCGACTCGGGTGTCCGTGGCCCGATCGTCGACATCGGTGATGACGAAGGCGGCCGTGTCCTGATCGTCAGTGAGTAGGAAAGGAACCAACGAGATGTTCATGCTCAAGTCAGACCTGGAAGATCCGTACGTCCCATTCGTGACCAGCCGCCACTCGTCGGTGCCATATCACGAGATGCGTCACCTGGAGCGGCGGGGCAGCCGGCCGCGCCGAGCGGTTGGCAAGGCACTCGTCCGTGCCGGTCTCGCCGTCGCCGGCCTGGGTCACCACGGCAGCCGCTAGCCGCTGACCGGCGCGATACTCTCGCGACTGTGCCGACCATCGAGGACCTCGTCAGAGCGATCAATCGCGACCTGAGCCCGGAGTTCGAGGAGCGGCTGCGCGCCGCCCTGGCCGATCAGGACCGCGAGTGGCTCATCGACCAGATCGTCCGGCTATCGCTCGACGCGCACAGCCTCGAGGAGATCGACCGGCGCGTCGAGCGCGAGGCCAAGTCACGCGCCCGTGCGGAGCGCCTGGCGCGCGTCCAGGCACTGGGAGTGACCGAGGAGACGCTGACTCGCTTCGTCGACGAGTTCGCCGGTGTCTCGCGCGAGCAGCTGCAGGCAGACGGCCGGCTCGCGGCCGATGCGCCGGCGAAGGGCACGCTGCTGCTCACCGCGACTCACCGCTCGGACGCCGGCGAGGCGCTACTGCTGCTGGCCAAGGACATGCTCTTCGCGCTCCTGTTCGGTGACTCAGCGAGCAACACGCAGCTGGATCGCGTCCAACACGAGCTGCTCACGCTGGCATTGCCACGCGGCAAGGCCGCTGCGCTCGACTTCATGCGCGCCGCGACCGAGCTCGCCGCGGCCGGCACGTGGCAGGACCCGGACAACGTCTCGAACGATGAGCGCGCGGACAACGTGCTGCTCGAAGTCCAGTTTGGCGAAACGGCCGGCGAGCTGGTCGGCCGCGGCATCGTGACCGCGCTGTCGTTGGTCAACAGCCTCGAGATCAACGAGCAGGTGCTCTACGCGCGGATGATCAACATCGAAGAGACGACGCTCATCCGCTAAGCGGCGCTCAGTCCAGGGCGCTGAACGCGTCGAGAATGGCCTCGGTCTGCTGGAGTGGAAGCGAGCCGCCGACGGTGCTGAGCTGGACGATCACCAGGTCATGCCGTGGGTCGACCGTGATCACCTGGCCCTGTAGGCCGATCGCGTGCATCAGCTCCGGTCGCGTCGGATCGAGCCACCACTGCGCGCCGTACTCCTCGTTGGCCTCACTGGGTGTCCGTGAGTACTCGATCCAGTCCTGCGCAATGATCTGCTCGCCATCCCATTCACCGCCGCGCGCATAGAGCAGGCCGAACTTGGCGTAGTCACGCGCCGTCGTGTCGGCCGAGTACCAGCCCGCCCACGTGCCGGCATCGTCGAAGACGGTGTTGACCGGCTCCATGCCGAGAGGTTCGAAGAGCTCGGCGTCCATGAAGTCGCGCATGTCCTCGGACGACTCGCCGACGAGGTCGCCGATCATCCGATCGAGCAGCACCGTCGAGCCGCTGTTGTATTCGAAGCGTGTGCCGGGTTCGTAGTTAAGCGGAAAGTCGGCGGCGTAGGCGGCCATATCGCGGCTGGTGGCGAGACCGAGCGTGTCGGAGCCGGTCCTGAGCGAGTCGCTCCAGGGCAGGCCGGACGTCATCTGGAGCAGATGCTCGACGGTGATCTCGGCCCGCGGATCGTCGGCATCCTCGTGCCACTCGGGCACCGGCGCCGGATCGTCGATGTCGACCAGGCCATCACCGACGAGCATTCCGACCAACGCCGAGGTGATGCTCTTGGCTACCGAGAAGCTGGGCATGACCACATCGCGCCCATCGTTTGGATTTGGGCTGTAGTCCTCGTACACGATCGCGCCGCGATGGACGATGACTGTCGCCCGCACCCGCTCATCGAGACCCTCGTTGAAGGCACGTTCAGTCGCGGCAACGACGGATTCGCGGTCGACTCCTGCCGGCCATTCGGACTCGACCCATTCGTCGGTTGGCCACGCGATCTCTGCGGGTTGCTCGGGGAACTCGTCCGACGGCACGAACGCAGCGGGTGTTGGGATTGGGCGACAAGCGTCGGATTGGGCTCGACGGTGGGGTTCGGCTCCACCGTTGGGTTCGGCGCGACCGTCTCGTTGGCTGGAACTGTTTCGTTCGGAACAACCGTCGGGTTGGGCGCCGGTGTCGGGCTCGGTGCCGGTCCGCACCCGGCGACGAGCAGGACGGCTGCCAGTCCTCGGAAGAGCGGCCTAATCGGACGCCTCCGGGTCCATCGGGATGTGCACGCCGCGCTCCCGGGCCACCTCGAGTGCGCGTTCGTAGCCAGCGTCCGCGTGGCGGATTACGCCCATGCCCGGATCGCTCGTCAGCACCCGTTCGAGCTTCTGTGCCGCGAGTGCCGAGCCATCGGCGACGACGACCATGCCGGCGTGCTGTGAGTAGCCGATGCCCGTGCCGCCACCGTGGTGGATCGACACCCAGCTGGCACCGGCGGCCGTGTTGACGAGCGCGTTGAGCAACGGCCAGTCAGCGATCGCGTCCGATCCGTCGCGCATCCCCTCCGTCTCGCGGTTCGGCGAAGCGACCGAGCCTGAGTCGAGGTGATCGCGTCCGATCACGATCGGCGCACTCACCTCCCCTGCCGCCACGAGCTCGTTGAAGCGCAGGCCGGCCCGGGCGCGCTCGCCGTAGCCGAGCCAGCAGATGCGTGCCGGTAGCCCCTGGAACGGCACTCGCTCCTGGGCCATCCGGATCCAGCGCGCCAGCGACTCGTTCTCCGGGAAGAGCTCGAGCACGGCCTCGTCGGTACGCCGGATGTCGGCCGGGTCACCGGACAGCGCCACCCATCGGAATGGCCCCTTTCCTTCCGCGAAGAGCGGCCGGATGAACGCCGGCACGAAGCCCGGGAAGTCGAACGCGTTGTCGACTCCGGCTGTCAGCGCCTGTGCGCGGATGTTGTTGCCGTAGTCGAACGTCACCGCGCCCGCGGCCTGCAGGTCGAGCATCGCCCGCACCTGGGTCGCCATCGACTCCATCGCCCGCTCGACGTACGCGGCCTGATCGGCCCGCCGCAGATCTGCCGCCTGCTCGATCGTCAACCCGGCGGGGATGTAGCCATTGAGCGCGTCGTGGGCCGACGTCTGGTCGGTGACCACGTCGAACTGCTCTCCTCGCCGGACGAGCTCGGGCTCGAGCTCCGCGGCGTTCCCGATCAGGGCGAACGATTCCGACCGGCCCTCAGCCGCAGCCGACCTGGCCCAGTCCAGCGCCTCGTCGACCGAGTCGGTCATCCGATCGACATAGCCGATGTCGAGCCGCCGCCGCGCCCGCTCGGGATCGACCTCGATCACCAGCGCGACGCCGTCGTTCATCGTCACCGCCAGCGGCTGCGCGCCACCCATGCCGCCGAGGCCGGCAGTGAGCACCACCCGACCTCGCAGCGTGCCACCGAAATGCTGGCGCGCCAGCTCGGCGAAGGTTTCGTAGGTGCCCTGCAGGATGCCCTGAGTGCCGATGTAGATCCACGACCCGGCGGTCATCTGGCCGTACATCGTCAGCCCGGCACGCTCGAGCTCGCGGAACGTGTCCCAGTTGGCCCACTTGCCGACCAGGTTGGAGTTGGCGATCAGGACGCGCGGCGCCCATTCGTGGGTCCGAAACACGCCGACCGGCTTGCCCGACTGGACGAGCAAAGTCTCGTCGTCGGCCAGGTTGCGCAGCTCACGGACGATGGCGTCGAACGCCGCCCACGATCGCGCGGCCTTGCCCGTCCCGCCGTAGACGACCAGGTCCTCGGGCCGCTCGGCGACCTCCGGATCGAGGTTGTTCATGAGCATCCGGAGCGCAGCTTCCTGCTGCCAGCCGCGGCACGAGATCTCGGTTCCTCGAGCCGCGCGGACTACCCGCGGGCCTGCGGCAACGACCATCAGTTCGAGTCTACGCCCGACTCCTGATCGGTCGTTACATCGACGATCTCCGCGTTCGTTGCGGCGACCAGGTCCGCGGGTGCGATGTGGATGTTGACGCCGCGCTGGCCGCCGCCGATGGCCACCACCGGCAGCTCGCTGATCGACGCATCGGCGATCACCGGCCAGGCGTTTGTCGAGCCGAAGGGCGTGATCGTGCCGCGCTCGTAGCCGGTCACCGCCCGCGCTTCGTCGGCGTCGGGCAGCGACAGCCGACTTACGCCGAGGTGGGCGCGCAGCTTGGGCCAGTCGAACCTTCGGCCACCGGGAACGAGCACGAAGACGTAGTCATCGGCGCCGCGTCGGACGACGATCGTGCGCAGCAGCTGGTCCAGGCCGATGCCTTGAAACTCGGCACTCTCCTCGGCACTGCCGGCCGGTTGAGTCACGACGACGCGATGCGCAACGTTCGTCGCCGATAGCGCGCGGGTTGCTGGCGTGTCCGGTTCCATCGCCAGCGATTATCGTTGGCCAATGGCCAGCGACCGAGTGACCGTGACAGTGGGTGAGACGGTTCACGTTCGGCGAACGCCGGAAGAGGTATTCGACTACACCCAGGACTACGCCACGCGCTCCGACTGGGACGCGTCGGTGACAGAGGCCGAGGTGCTCAGCGAGGAGCCACGTCGCGTCAGGGTCAACGTTCGCGGCGTGGGTCGGATGATCATCGAGTACCAGCTGTTCCGCCGCGGCGATCGGACAAGCGCCGCGTTCACGGAGATCGACTCGCGCTACTTCACGCGTGGTGGCGGGTCGTGGAGCTACGTCGCGCGCGACGGTGGCACGGAATGGACGCAGACGAACACGCTCGAGCTCAAGCCGGGGATGGTGGGTCGCATCCTGGCGCCGATGGTTCGACGCAGCCTTGCCTCCGGGATGCGCTCTGCGATGGCCAAGGCCAAGACGATCATGGAGTCCGCAACCGCCACCTAGAGCTCGCGGCGCATGACCGGGTAGCGCTCGTCGTCAACGGCAGTGACGAAACCCAGGCCGTGCCAGAAAGCCGGCCGCGCGCCGCTCGACTCGTCCTCGGACAGAGTCAGGTCCGGATACGCCTCGACCGCGGAAAAGCCGCGCTCGGTGAGGTCGCGGCAGACCTCCTCGACGAGCGCCCGCGCGTGGCCGAGACGGCGCGCATCCGCAGTGGTTGCGATGCACGTCACGACCGCCGGGAGCGGCGCATCCGGCAGTTGCGGGTAGAGCTCGCGCAGACGGCTTGCGCGGGGATAGGCGGACAGCGGCCCGAACTGGCAGTAGGCGACCGGGTCGTCGGCAACGAGCAGCACCTTCGCGTACGAGCCAAAGACACCTCGGCCGCGGTCGAGCAGCGCCAGCTTGCGCGGCACTCCCTCGCGGAGTGGCCGCTCGCGCGCCACGACCGGCGCGAACGGGTTCTCGGCCGGCACGGCGAAGAGATCGTCCGCAGCTGCAAAGGGGTCGTTGACGGAAGGTCGCGGCGCCGGCGCGAACGGATTCGGGTCTTCGCTCCGCGACGGCGGCGCGAACGGGTTGTCCGACAGTGCCGGAGCCTTCGCTGGGTCGGGAGCGCGCACCTCGAGCCACGCGGGGCGGCTGTTCTTGGAGCCACGGTCCGCTTCTTCCCAGTAGTCGCACGTCCGATGATCGAAGCGCGGATCCGCGCACGGCGGAACGAGGCGGAACGTGTCCGGGCCGGAAACGTCGACGATGCGTACGTCACTCATCGCGGACGCGCCACGACGCGCCTAGAGAACCTCCCAGTTGACCCTGCCGGCGTCGTCGGTCTGGGTGACCTGCATGGTCAGCGTCTGGCCATCGGCCGCGGTCGCCGTGCACTGGAAAGTGTTGCCCTGCTCGATCGGCGTGTCGTCGGGGCAGCTGATGCTGGTTAGACCGACGCCCGTCTGCTGCTCGAATTGCGTGGAGATGACCTCTTCGAGTCGATCGTCGTCGAGGACGGGCGTCGTGCTGCACGCGGCGGCAAGAACGGGAGCGGCGGCAACGGCGAGCAGCAGACCGGGCTTGCGAACGAGGCGCGAGAACGATCGGGTCATCGGTGCTCCTTGGTGACCTGAATTTGTTGCTTGTGGCAGCGGATGATTTGCGCGCTGCATCATGCCCCACCGGCGTCAATCAGGGTGGCAAGCGCACCGGAGCGGACTATTTCAACCGCGCTCGAGATGTCGGGTTGGGGATCGCGGTCGTCGCCGAGATGCTCGACTCGCTCTCGGACGACTGCGTGTGCGTCAGCCACGCCGGCGCCCGGCGCCAGCCCGCCGGCAAGCCTGAAATCGAGCCCTTGTGCCGCGCACAACAGCTCGAGGGCAATAACGTGCTCGACGTTCCGGATGAGATCGCGCGCCTTGCGCGCTGCGATCGGACCCATCGACACGTGGTCTTCCTGGTTGGCGGACGTCGGAATCGAGTCGATCGATGCAGGGTGGGCGAGCACCTTGTTCTCCGACACAAGCGCCGCGGCCGCGTACTGGAAGAGCATCACTCCGCTGTTCAGGCCGGCGTCCTCGGCCAGGAACGGCGGCAGGCCCGACGATCGGCCGTCGATCAGCTGAGCGATGCGGCGCTCCGAGATCGAGCCGAGCTCGGCCACGGCAATGGCGAGCATGTCCATCGCCAGCGCGATCGGCTGACCGTGGAAGTTGCCGCCCGAGATGACTCGCCCGCCGCCAGTTGCGGCGGCGTCCGAATCGACGTCGGTGCCGTCGGGGAAGACAAGCGGGTTGTCGGTCGCCGAGTTGGCCTCGATCTCGAGCACGGCGCGGACGTAAGTCAGCGCGTCCGCGACGGCGCCATGGACCTGCGGCACACAGCGAATCGAGTACGGATCCTGGACCTTGTGCGGCTGCGAGTGGTGCGAGCTCATCAGCTGCGAGTTGCGCAGCAGGTGGCGTAGGTGGGCAGCGACACGTGCCTGGCCGGGATGCGGCCGTGCCGCGTGATATTCGGCGGCGAATGCGACGTCCGTGCCGAGAAGCGCCTCGGTGCTCATCGCGGCAGCCACGCTTGCTGTGGCCAACAGCCGTTCGGCGTCGAGCAGGGCAAGGATGCCGACCGCGGTCATCTGCTGCGTGCCGTTGAGCAACGCCAGGCCCTCCTTGGCACCCAGCCGCAGCGGCTCGAGGCCGCGCAGTGCAAGCGCCTCCGCGCCACTGACGTGCCGACCGTCGACCTCGGCCCGGCCGCGACCGATGAGCGGCAGTGCCAGGTGCGCCAGAGGCGCCAGGTCGCCGGAAGCGCCGACGGATCCCTGCTCTGGCACGAGCGGGTGGATGCCCAGACGCAGGAAATCGACCAGCCGCTCAACGATCACCGGTCGGCAGCCGCTCTGGCCGCGCGCGAGGGTGTTGGCGCGGAGCACGAGCATCGCCCGAACGGTCGCTCGATCGTGGAGCGGCCCTACACCCGCCGCGTGGCTGATGAGCAGGTTTTCCTGCAATCGCTCGGAGTCGGCAGGCTCGATCCGTTGTGTCGACAGGTCACCAAAGCCGGTCGTGACGCCGTACACCGTCTCGCCGGCAGCAACGAGACCTTCGATCGTCGCGCGACTGGCCGCCATCCGCTCTCGTGCGGCTGGGTCGAGCGTAACCCCCGCATCGTCGCGTGCAACCAACTCGACTTCATCGAGGGTGAGGTCGAGCCCGGTCAGAGCGATTTCGTTCACTCCGTCGAGGATAGGCGGGCGCTCAGTCCCAGGTGACGCCCTCGAGGCCGCGAAGGTGTGCCACGTCATTGGCCAGCAGCATCAGCGGACCGGACTCTCGACTCGACCAGCGCAGCACGGTCAGGTTGACCCAGTCCTGTTGGAACCGGCGCCGATAGTCGATCAGCGGCACGCCCATCACCACGGCCAGCAGCACGCGATTGACGGACGAATGCCCGACCAGCAGGCATGTCCGATCACCACCCTCAGCCTCCTGCCACGCGACCAGGTCGTCGACCAGGGCTTCGACGCGAACGGCAACCTGGCTGCCGTTTTCGCCACCGCCGACATGGTGCTGCGAGGGATCCGCGTCGTACGCGTCGTACTCGCCCGGGAACTTGACCATGATGTCCTCGAGCAGCTCGCCTTCCCAAAGGCCGTAGTCGAGCTCGGTCAGTCGCTCGTCCGTACTCGAGCTCCAGCGGCTGGGATCCGCCCGGCGGCGAGGATCTCGGACGTCTCCACCGCGCGGCCAAGCGGGCTGGACACGAGCCTGTCGATCTGCACGTCACGCAACCGCTCGGCAAGCGCCTGCGCATCGCTCCGGCCACGCTCGGTCAAGCTGGCGTGAACGCTCTGGCCCAGGTATTGCTCCGGCTCGGACCTGCTCGTGTGTCCATGGCGGGTGAGGAGGATCGTCAGCACCCGCCCAAGATAGCGGGCGCTGTCAGCCAGACGCCCTCAGGCGCTTGGCCGGCGTCTGGCCAGAACAGCCACCAGAACGAAAAGAACGGCGCCCGCTCCGACGACGAGAGCGACCCAGCCCAGGCCGCCCAGCCAGGGGGTGAAGTCAAGCGGGCGCTTGCGGCTGAGGATCCGACGTCGACGGAGGCCCTGGTTCGCCGAACGCCGTGACGGCGTCTAAAAGAAGCGCATTGCCTGCGTCGGTACCAATCTGACCGCTAAGCAAGCAAGAATTGACGTTGTAGATGCCGTCCTGGCTGCGATACAGAACGAAGATCCAGCGTTGCCCTGTGGCTCCACCGTGCTGACAGGCGGCGCCCTGGGGACCAAAGCCGCTGACGATCATCGTGTCGCCGAGGACCACCGGGCCAAAGGATCCCTCGACTGCGATTTCCTTCCCGTTTCCACGAGAACCGCCGATCGTGGCGAGCACGATTGCCTGGGATGGGTCGGCGGCTGCCTCGGCCAGGCTCGATGGGGGAGCGCAGGTGCAGGCAAATGTGCGGCCAGGGACGACGAGGGACGTTAGTGCGATCGCCATGAAGGCAATCGCCACTGAGCAGATGACGACCGTTAGACGTCGATCCATCGCGCCCTTGACGAGCGGCCCTGACTGAATGTTCCGTGGCACGGGGTATCCTCTGGACAAGTAAAGAACGCCTCTCCTTCGGGGTTGGGTGCAATTCCCGACCGGTGGTCGGTGGGCCGGCTCTGCGAGCCGTGACCCGCCAGCCCACGACCCGCCGCCGCGCAAGCGGCGACGGTGGATGCCCTGGCAGGCAGCCGACGGTGACAGTCCGGATGGGAGAAGGGAGGCGCGCCGGCTTCGCGTACTCGCGACGGCACGTCACCCGTTGCCCATTCCCCGATGTCGAGGCACGCATCGGAGGACCAGACGCTGGCATCGATCCGGCTGGACAACGTCTCACGCGGCTTTACAGTCGATTCCAAGCCGCTGCCTGTGCTCGACGCTGTCAGCCTCGAGGTGCCAAGCGGCGGCATAACGGCCGTCGTCGGGCCGAATGGCTCGGGCAAGAGCACGCTGCTGCGCCTCATCAGCGGTCTTCTGCCGCCTGACTCGGGCAGCATCGCGATCGATGGCCGTGCCGTGGACGACGCCGACCAGCGCGTCGGGCTGGTGTTCCAGGAGCCGCGACTGCTGCCCTGGCGCAGAACTCTCGACAACGTCTCGTTCCCGCTCGAGCTGGCCGGCGTCGGCCGTGCCGAACGCGACGAGCGAGCCCGGAGGCTGCTCGACCTGGTCGGTCTCGACACCTTCGCCGCGGCGTATCCACACCAGCTGTCGGGTGGCATGCGCCAGCGCGTGGCCATCGCTCGCGCGCTGGCGCGCGACCCGGCGATCCTGCTTCTCGACGAGCCCTTCTCGGCACTCGACGCGCTCACTCGCGAGCGCTTCAACACCGAGCTGCTCGACATCTGGGAGCGCGTCGGGGCGACGATCGTGCTCGTAACGCACGACATTGCCGAGGCGGTCTTCCTCGCCGACGAGGTGATCGTGCTCTCGACACGGCCGGCGAACGTCGTCGCGCGAGTTCCTGTTCCGCTGGCTCGGCCGCGCCTAACGTCGGCGCGCGACAGCGACGCGTTCACGCGCGCGGCGGCGACGGTCCGTGCTCACCTGCAGGGCACGCCGGAGGATCTCGCCGCTCATGAGGCCGCCGCCGCGCCGGTCCACGACGTGCTCGAGCGCGCCGGCTCGCCGGCCTGGTTCGACCCGTTCGGAGGCGGCGCATGAAAACGGGCGGTCGGGTTCGCAGCTTCGCCTCTGTGGCACTCCCCGTGGTTGCCGCGGCGGTCCTGTTCGTGGTTGCCTGGAAAGCGGTCGTGGTCGTCGGTGGCTACCCGACGTTCATCCTGCCCGCGCCCGAGCTCGTCGCCAGTCGCTTCTGGACGGCGTGGGTCGAGGGCACGATGACCCCCCACGTGCTGGCCACCCTGACCGAGATCGCGTATGGCTTCGTGATCGGCGCCGGTCTGGCAGTGCTGGTCGGTTATCTGCTCGCCCGGTCGCGCATGGCCGAGCGGCTGCTGTCGCCATACCTCGTCGCGGCCCAGGCGACGCCGATCCTTGCGCTCGCGCCACTGCTCGTCGTGTGGCTCGGGCCGGGACTCCAGGCGAAGGTCGTGATCTGTGCGCTGATCGTCTTCTTCCCGGTCGCCGTAGCGACGATGGTCGGCATCAGGTCGGTCGACGCGCGGCTGCTCGAGCTCGGGCGCAGCCTGCGCGCGACGCGCTGGCAGGTCTTTCGACATCTCGAGCTGCCGGCGGCCACGCCGCAGATCCTGGGTGGCATGCGCGTCGGCGTGACGCTTGCGGTCATCGGCGCCATCGTCGCCGAGTGGGCAGGCGCCGATCGTGGCCTCGGAGTGCTGATCAACCTCGCCCGCGGCTCGCTCTTCGATACGCCGCTTCTCTTCGCCACGCTTCTGACCATCGCAGCAATTGGCGTGCTGCTCTATCTCGTCGTTGTCGTTGTCGAACGCGCCCTGGTGGGCAACTGGAGGTGAACGTGCATCGGATTCCGATTCTCGGAGCGGTTCTGGTCATCGCGCTGGTCGCGGCCTGCAGCGGGGCGCAGGCGACGCCAACTCCCGCGCTCACGCCTCTCACCGTCGGGCTCGGTTACATCCCGAGCGTCCAGTTCGCTCAGTTCTACCGCGCGCAGCAGCAGGGCTACTACCGCGACGCCGGTCTCGAGGTGACATTCCAGAACGAGATCGACCCGAACCTGATCACGCTCATCGGTCAAGGCGCTATCGATATCGGCATGGCCGATGGCACGAGCGTCATCCCCGCCGCCGGTCAGGGCATCCCGATCCGATATGCCGCCACGATCTACGCCCAATTCCCGAGCATCGTGATGGCCACGGCCGACGCCGGCATCGCCACCGCCGCCGACCTGCGGGACCGGTCGATCGGTATCCCCGGGCGCTTCGGGTCGAGCTGGATCATGCTCCAGGCCCTGCTTGCCTCGGCCGGCACTGACGCCCGACGACGTTGAGATTCGGGAATACCCCGACTTCGGACAGGCGGCGGCGCTTCAGGTCGGCCAGATTGACGCCGCGACCGGCTTTCGCAACAACGAGCCGGTCGTTCTCGAGCTGCAGGGCGTCGACGTGACGGTGCTCGGCATCGATGACGTCACGCCACTCCCCGGTCCGGGCCTGACCGTCAGCCCGGCCACGCTCGAGGCGAAGGGTGACGCGGTGCGTGCCTTCGTGGCCGCGACGCTGCGCGCGATGGAGGAGATCACCGCCGATCCGAACGTCGGCCTGGAGGACTCGATCGCGGTCGTACCCGAGCTGGCCAGCGATCGTGACACCCAGCTGGCGATCCTCGAGGCGACCGTCGAGATGTGGCACAGTCCGTACACTGAGGCGAACGGGCTCGGGGCAATCGACCCCGCGGCCTGGAGCGAATCGCTCGAGTTCATGCGCGACCTGCCCGACTCGAACATCCCGGCCGACTTGACGGTCGAGGAGCTGGTCACCCAGGAGGTGCTTCCGTGACCCAAGATCCGTTGATCGACACGGAGCATCACGATCCTGCGACGCACATGGACGCGCACACCGTGATCAGCGATGACGACCACGGCCACGCCGAGGGCACGCTTGGGCCGATCGACTGGGGCGCCTGGCTCTACGCCGTGGTCGGCGTGGTGGTCGGCCTGGTGGTCGTGGCCGGATTCTGGATCGCGCTGAACTGAAGCTGACCATCGTCGGCGGCTGTGGCGGCTGGCCGGCAGCAGGCGAGGCGTGTAGCGGCTACCTCCTCGAACACGATGGCTTCCGCCTGCTGATCGATCCCGGCTACGCCGTTCTGCCCAAGTTGCTGCGCACCGTTGCGGCCGATCAGGTCGATGCCGTCCTCGTCAGCCACGGCCATCCGGATCATTGCGCCGATCTCAACCCGCTGCTCCGCGCTCGGGCGTTCATGGACCAACCGCCGGAGCCGCTGCCGGTGCACGCTCTGCCCGGTGCGCTCGATGCTGTCCTGGCGCTGGATCGGCCGACGATGCTCGGAGATTCGTACCGGCTGGAGTTGTTCGAAGCGGGCGACTCGATCTCGGTCGGACCGTTCGCCGTCGAGACTGCGCTGCTGCCGCATCCGAGGCCGAATGCAGGCTTTCGGATCAGCGGCGCGTGGTGCCTCGTTGGTGTACACGGGCGACGCCGGACCAGATGGGGCCCTGGTCACGCTGGCCCGCGACGCGGACCTGCTGCTTGCCGAGGCGTCGTATGCCGATGAGGTGCCGGACGACAGTCGCGGGGCCTTGTCGAGCGCCGGCGACGCCGGCGCGCCAGGCGGCCGCCGCGGGAGTCAAGTCGCTGCTGCTGACGCACCTCTTGCCGGGAACGGATCGGCGGCGAGCACTGCGAGCGGCGCGGGCCGCGTATTCGGGTCCCGTCCGCGTCGCGCGAGCCGGCCTGACCGTGGACTTTGGGCGAGCCTAGAACAGACCGACCGTCTCTCCGTCGGCGTTGATGTCGACGTCCTCGCCCGAGGGGTGGGAGGGCAGGCCGGGCATCATCAGCATGTCGCCGCAGTAGGCGGTCACGAAACCGGCGCCGGCGAACAGGCGCGCGTCGCGAATGGGTACCCGGAAGCCCGTCGGACGGCCCTTCAACTCCGGGATCGTGGCTGAGCGAAAGTGCGGTCTTGGCCATGCACACCGGCAGGTGGCCGTAGCCGAGTCGCTCGAACTCGTGGAGCTGCTTGCCTGCCTCGCCCGAGATGTCGACGCCGTCCGCGCCGTAGACACGCGTCGCAATGGCCTCGATCCGCTCGACGAGCGTGGCACCGTCGCCGGTCAGGAACCTGAAGTCGGGCGCGCCCTCGCTCGCCGCGGCCCACACGGCACGCGCCAGGTCCTCGGCACCCGCCCCGCCGCGGGCGAAGTGATCGCTGACCACGACATCGTGTGCGCCCGCGGCGAGTGCCACCTCGCGCACGACGTCGATCTCCGATTGCTTGTCGGCCGGGAAAGCGTTGATCGCGACCACGGCGGGAATGCCGTAGTTGGCGACGATCTCGATATGCCGAACCAGGTTGGCCGTGCCGGCCCTGACCCCTTCCGGGTTCTCCTCGAGGAGCACCGGGTCGAGGGCCTTGCCGGCGACGACGTGACCCACGCCGCCGTGCATCTTCAAGGCGCGGATAGTGGCCACGATCACGGCCGCGGCGGGACGAATGCCGGACAGGCGGCACTTGATGTCGATGAACTTCTGGAAGCCCATGTCCGATCCGAAGCCGGCCTCGGTGCACACGGCGTCGACCAGCTTGAGCGCGATCTGGTCGGCCACGACCGAGGAATTGCCGTGGGCGATGTTGGCGAACGGCCCGGCATGGACGAAGGCGGGGCCGCCCTCGAGCGTCTGCACGAGGTTGGGCTTCATGGCTTCGCGCAGCAGGACCGTCATCGCGCCGGCGACCTTGAGCTGGTCGAGGGTCACCGGCTGGCCGTCGTACGTTTCGGCGACGACGGACCGGCCCAGTCGCTGGCGCAGGTCGCCGATGCCGTGCGCCAGGGCGAGGATTGCCATCACCTCTGACGCGGCGGTGATGTGCCACTCCGCCTCGCGCACGTCGGCCTTCTCGCCGAGGCCGATCATCGTCCGTCGCAGCGCGCGGTCGTTGACGTCGATCACGCGCGGCCAGCGGATGGTCGACGGGTCGATGCCCAGCGAATTGCCGCGGAAGATGTGGTTGTCGAGGAAAGCGGCACCCAGGTTGTGCGCGGCGGCGACGGCGTGCAGGTCGCCGGTGAAGTGGATGTTGATCTCCTCCATCGGCAGAACCTGGCTGTAGCCACCACCGGCCGCGCCGCCCTTGAGCCCGAAGACCGGGCCGAGCGAGGGCTGGCGGATGGTTGCCGCGGCACGCACGCCGATGCGGTTGAGGCCCTGGGCGAGGCCGATCGTGGTCGTCGTCTTGCCTTCGCCGAGCGGCGTGGGCGTGATCGCCGTGACCACGATCTCGCGTCCGTCGGCCTTGCCGGCCAGGCGTTGCAGGGCGTTGGGTCGAACCTTGGCCTTGTGCGGTCCGTACAGCTCGAACTCGTCTGGCTGCAACCCGAGCTCGTGAGCGATGTCGCTGACCGGACGCAGTCGCGCGCGGCGCGCTATCTCGAGGCTCGACTCCATGGGTCAGGCTGGGCCGCTGGTTCGCCGGCTCAGGCGGCGCGCCGCTTGCGGCCTCGACCAGCCGTGATCGGATGGCCTGTCTGCTGCCAGCGCGCGGCGCGGACGAGATGCTCGAGCAGCACCGCGTTGGTCACCGGGCCGACGCCGCCGGGCACGGGCGTGATCGCCTCGGCCACCGAGCTGGCGCTGTCGTAGTCGACGTCGCCGACGATCCCGCCACGAACGACGTTGATGCCGACGTCGATCACCAATGCGCCGGGCATGAGCATGTCACCGGTCACCAGGCCGGCGGCACCGGCCGCCGTGACCACCACGTCCGACCGCTTGACCTCCGCCTCGAGGTTGCGCGTTCGCCGATGGCAGACGGTCACCGTGCAGTGCTCGCGCACGAGCAGCAGCTGGACCGGCTTGCCGACGACGTTGCTGCGGCCGATGACGACGGCGCGCTTGCCCTCCAGGTCGTAGCCGTAGAACTTGGGGATCTCGACGGCTGCCTCGGCACAGGCCGGCAGGAAGCCCTCGTAGCCGAGCGTCATCAGCCCGGTGTTGAGCGGATGGATGCCGTCGATGTCCTTGGCCGGCAGGATCGTGTCGGTCACGGTGCTGAGCGGAATGTGGCGGGGCAGCGGCTGCTGGACGATGATCCCTGCCACTTCCGGATCCGCGTTGAGCTCCTCGATGGCTTGACGCAGCTCGTCCGCGGTCGTCTGCCGGGGAAGCTCGACTACCCGGCTGGGCACATCCACGGCACGGGTCGTGCGCAGGATCTGCTCGACGTAGACGCTCGACGCGCGCTCGCGGCCGACAATCACCGCCGCGAGCACGGGGCTGAAGCCGTATCGACGCTTGAAAGCGCCCAGCTGACGACGAACGTTGCGGCGCATCTCGGCCGCAAGGGGCCGCCCGTCGAGGACCTTGGCGTGATGGGGTTCTGCGGCTGACCTGCCGTTGGTTTCCGTTCTTGCCGCCGACTCGGCGGTCAGGACCGTCGCCTCGCTCACGCGGACTCGGGTTCGCGCAGCCCGCCGTGACCGACAGCCTCGGACACCATGGCAAGCACCCGGTCGACGTCGCGCAGGAGGTAGTTGAGCTGCGCTGTCGTGGTGCCCGCGTACACCTCGTCACCGACCATGGGCAGGTTGATCAAGCACGTTGGCTGCCGCTCCCCGAGCTGCAGCGGCGCTCAGTCTTGCCGCGACCTCCAGGTCGCTCGATGCATTGAGATTGCTTCGTCCGGCCGCCGCCGCGACCTCGTCGAGCAACAGAGCACATTCCTTGACGATGGCGAGCGGCACGTCACTGGCGACGCGCGCGGCGGCAGCGGTGGCCTCGTCCCTGGCCCGTTGCTCATCGGCAGTCTCGCGCGGCATTCGTCGTGCCGCCGCAAAGGCGGCATAGGCGACGGAGTCCTGGTCGGCGAGCTCGAGCAGCAAGCTCCTACCGCGTTCGCCGGCGACCACGGATCGCTCGTTAGTTGCTCGGTACGCCTCGTATTTGGGCCGATCGAGGCTCAGCCGGCCGACCATCGCCAGAAGGCTCGCGGCGAAGCTGCCGGCGATTGCCGACGCGCTGCCGCCGCCCGGCACCGGTTCGGATGACGCAAGTCGCTCCGAGAACTCGGCCAGTGTCAGGCTGGCAAGACGCTCCGGGGGGCTGTCCACGCGTCGGATTGTCGCACGCGTCCCCTCAGGTCGAGGACGCTATGCAGAGAGGTCAGGCGGCCTCGAGGCCCTCCAGCAGCCAGCGGCGACCGCGGCGCTCGTAAGCCAGCCGGAGACGCGCGTCAGGAGTGCGCACATCGAAGATGCGCCGTGGGCCGCGTCCGACCGGATAGGCCGCGATCTCATCACGGATCTGGGCGATCTCGATGACCGGAACCTTCTCGTGAGCAACGCGGATCGAGCGTGGGCGGCCGTCGAAAAGGCCACAGCTGACCTCGACCTGGGTTGGTGTGACTCTTACGATCGCCATCTCGTCAGCCTCCTGGGCTTCGAACATTTGTTCTATGGCACGCTAGTCGAACAGATGTTCGGTTGTCAAGCATTGTGTGCCATCACAGGCGGATCGTCGCCGGTGGCCGTGACAGCTAGCGTGTCACTCGTCGGTCCGTCGTTCGGGATCGACGAGGGGCAATCGGCGCGGGTCTCGTTCGAATGGCTGCCGCACGCCCGCGTCGAGCAGCCGCGCACGACGGATGGCGCGTGACCCGAAGCGCTTGCGCACCTCGTCGGTTGCCTCGGTAGCCCGCTGGCGGCGCTGGTCACCGGCCTCGAACAGGGTCAGCTGCTGTTGCTCGGTCAGCCCCGACGCCGCGACGCCGAGCAGCCGGACGCTCATCCCGCGCACCTCGCGGCGGGTCAGGGCGACTGCCGTGCGCCAGATCGTGTCGGTCGAGTCGGTCGGATCGGCGAGCGTTCGCTGGCGGGTGATGGTCACGAAGTCGGAGTCGCGGATCTTGACCGCGACCGTCGCGCACCGAACGCCAGTCGAGCGCAGCCGGCCGGCAACGCCTTCGCTGAGCGCCAGCAGCGTCTGCTCGAGCGACTCCCAATCGCCGGCATCGATATCGACATCGAAGGTGTGCTCCTGGCTGACCGACTTGGCCGACATGTCGCTGCCGACAACCGTTTCACCGACGCCCTGGGCGCGCAGCGACAGGTCGCGCCCGTGCTTGCCGAAGCGCCTGACCAGGACGTCCTCCGGCAGCGCCGCGAGATCGCCGATCGTCACCACGCCGTAATCCGTCAGGGCTCGTCGTGTGCTGGCACCGACGCCCCACAGCCGCTCGATCGAAAGCGGCGCCAGAAACGAGCGCTCCTCGCCGTCGGGCACCACGACCAGGCCATCGGGCTTGCGCAGATCCGAGGCGATCTTGGCCACCAGCCGATTGCTGGCCACGCCGACCGAGATCGTCAGCCCGACCTCATCGTGAACTGCCTGCTTGATGCCCCGCGCCGCATCCTCGCCACTCCCAAGCAGCGCCTCGGTGCCGGTCAGGTCGAGAAATGCCTCGTCGATGGACAGTGGCTCGACGAGCGGCGAGAAGCGGTCGAGGATGGCCATCACCTGTTTCGAGGCGGCCGAGTACTTGCGGCCGTTGACGGGCACGAAGATCGCGTCCGGGCAGAGCGCGCCGGCCGTGCGCAACGGCATGGCCGAGCGGATGCCGAACTTGCGCGCCTCGTACGAGGCGGTGCTGACGACGCCGCGATCGTTCGGTCCGCCGCCGCCCACGACAACGGGCTTGCCGCGCAGCTCCGGGTTGTCGCGCTGTTCGACGGCCGCGAAGAACGCGTCCAGGTCGACGTGCAGGATGGTCGCGCGACGTGTCGCCACGCGTTGATGATGCACCCGAAGGCGTGACAGGTAGCCCGTCACGCCACGAGCGCCGCTGATAATGCCCGCGATGTGTGGCATTGCCGGCGCCGTGGCTCTGAACGGAAACGAGGTTGCGCCCGGCGTCGCTGGGCACATGCGCGACGCGCTCCAGCATCGCGGTCCGGACGGCAACGGTGAGCACGACGGACCGGGCGTGAGCATCGCTGCCTGCCGTCTGGCGATCGTCGATCTCGAGCCGCGCGGGATCATGCCCATGGCCTCGGCCGACGGGCGCTTTCACATCGTCCACAACGGCGAGATCTACAACCGGCCGGAGCTCCGCGACGACCTGATCCGGCGCGGCATCGAGCTGCGCACGACGACCGATACCGAGGTCATCCTGCAGCTCTACGCCCTCGATGGCCCGGCAATGCTCGACCGACTCGACGGCATGTTCGCCTTCGCCATCTGGGACGCCCAGCACCGCGAGCTGTTCGCGGCTCGTGATCGGGTTGGCGAGAAACCCTTCTATTACGCAACGCACAACGGCCGCTTCCTGTTCGCGTCCGAGCCGAAGGCGCTGTTCGCCGCCGGAGTGCCGTGCGAGTTTGCCGACGAGACGTGGCTCGAGCTGATGACGTTCAGATCGGCCGCCGGCGAGCGATCGGTGTACCGCGGTGTGAAGCGACTGTTGCCGGGTCATTGGCTGCGCGTCGCGAACGGCCGCATCGACATCGAACAGTGGTGGCGCTTCCCGAGCAACGGCCCCGAACCGGCCAAGAAGTCATTCGGCAGGCTGTTCGAAGCGTCCGTTGGTCGCCGCCTGATTGCCGACGTGCCGGTCGGCACGCTGCTCTCCGGTGGGCTCGATTCGAGCGCGGTGACGGCCGTCGGAGCCGCGCTCAGCGAGCGCCGTCTGCCGTCGTTCACGGTGCGCTACGACGGAACGCCGCTCGACGAAGGGGAGTTCGCCTCGGCGACCGCCCGAATGACGGGCATCGAGCACCACGAGGTGCGTGTCCCAGGCGACGAAATTCCCGGCCTGCTCGTGGACGCGACGTACTTCCTCGACGAGCCGATCAACTTTCCGGCCAGTCCCGAGATCCTCGCCGTGAGCCGCTACGCCCGCAACCACGTCCGCGTGTTGCTGACCGGCGAGACGGCCGATGAGCTGTTCGGTGGCTACGGCCGCCTGCGCCTGTACCGCCACCAGCGTCTGGTCGACGTGGCCGGTCGCGTGCTCGCGCCGTTTCGTGATCGGCTGCGTTTCGGATCGCGCTGGTATCGGATGGCCTCGGCGAGCAGCCTGAGCCGTGCCGACTGGATCGCCGCCAGCTACGCCGACGGCGATCCGATGCGCTTCGCGAGCATGCCGATCTCGGAGTGGGCGCCGTACCGGTCGCAGGTTGCCCACGCTGCCGTGCGCGAACACCGCGATCCGGTCCGCCAGGCAATGGCCTACGAACGGCTCACGCACCTGCCGGCGATCGTGGCCACGGGAGACCGACTCACGATGGGCGCCGCTATCGAGGCACGCCTGCCGTTCACGGATCCGGCCTTGCTCGAATTCGCCGGTCTGGTCAGGACGGACGAACTGTTCAGCGGACCGCACGGCAAGCAGCCGTTGCGAGAGGCGATGGTTGGAAGGCTGCCGCCGGAGGTGCTCAATCGGCGCAAGCGCGGCTGGACGTCGCCTTACTCGACCTATCTGCGCGAGCGGCCCGAGCTGCGCGGCTGGCTGTCGAAGGTTCCAGAGCACCCGACAGTCGCCGCGTCCCACTTGGGCCGCGACGGCGCGCGGACGGTGGTCGACGAGTTCCTGGCTGGTGACAACCGACGCTCGCGTGACGCCTGGATGCTCGGCCGCATCGTCCTGTGGCACCAAGTGTGTGTCGAGCGCGAGCGCGAGCCCTTCGCCACGCGCTGATGATCGGGTCACGCCAGGGCCGAATGGAGCTGCGGCGCCGCGCCGGCGAACGACTCTGGCCGGTGATGGGCTACGTGGCCCGCAGCTACCGGGTGACGCTCGGCCGACGACCGCGCGTCGTCGCCGTGGTCGGCTCGGTCGGCAAGACGACCACGATGCGCACCGTGTCGGCGGTCCTCGGCCGACCCGTTTCACGGCCGGCGCTGCTCAACATGAACAGTCACGCGGCAGTCGGACGAGCGCTGCTCGGCGTTCGGCCGTGGCAGAACCGGGCCGTGCTCGAGGTCGGGATCAACTCGCCCGGCCAGATGCGAAAGCAGGCAGCGACGGTCAGGCCGGAAGTCGTCGTGGTGACTGCGATCGCCCGCGATCACTGGGAGTCGTTCCACTCGCTCGATGCGATCCGTGACGAGAAGGCCGAGATGGTTCGTGCCCTGCCGCCGTCGGCCGTGGCCGTGCTCAATGCCGACGACCCGAATGTGCGCTGGATGGCCGGTCAGACGCGGGCGCGCGTCGTCCTCACGGGCGAGGCGGCCGACGCCGAGGTGCGTGCAACGGAGATCGGGATCGACTGGCCGCGCGGAATGACATTCAACGTTCACATCGGGGAGCGGACGTGGCCGGTCCACAGCCGGCTGATGGGTCGCCACATGGTCTTCCCGGCACTCGCCGCGATTGCCGTCGCGTACGTCGAGGGCATGTCGATCGACTCAGCCGTTGCGGCCGTCGGGACGGTCGAGCCGACGCCCGGACGGATGCAGACCATGGTTCTGCCCAGCGGCGCGGTGGTGATCAGGGACGAGTTCAAGGGCACCATGGACGCATGGATGGCGGCCATGGACGCATTCGCCGAGATCCCGGCGCGGCGGCGGATCGCCGTCTTCGGCGAGATCAGTGAGGTGACCGGCAACCAGGATTACCGCGACATCGGCCAGCGCCTCGGCTTCGTGGATCGCGCGATCTTCGTCAGCACCAGCAAGAACTTCCAGCTCTTTCGCGCCGGGGCCACCGCAGGCGGACTGGCCCACGATCGCATCAGTCACGCCCGCAACTACGTCGACGTCCTGGCGCTGCTCGAAGACGACGTTCGCGAAGGCGACGTGATTCTCATTCGAGGCCGGTGGCAGCAGGCGCTCGGCCGCGTCGGCCTCGCGCTGGCAGGCGGGGACGTTCAGTGTCGAGCCGATCCGTGCCCCTTCAAACGGATGCTGTGCGACGTCTGCCCGATGCTCAACCAACCGTTTACTGGCATCGCCAGGCCGGCTTAGCCCTTGGGTTCGACGGCGACTGTGACTTCGGGCGTCAGACCGGGGAAGACCTTGATCGCGACCTTGTAGGTGCCGAGCATCTTGAGCGGCTCCTCGAGGTCGACCTTGTGGCGGTCGACGACGATGCCGCGCCGGCCGAGCGCGTCGGCGATGTCCTTGGCGGTGATCGAGCCGAACAGCTTGCCGCCCTCGCCGACCTTGACGCCCATCGTCAGCGTCGTCGAGCCGATGCGCTGGGCCGCGATCTCGGCGTCCTCGCGCTCGCGCTTGCGCTTGTCCTCGCGACTGGCAATGTCGTGCTGCCAGGCGCGATATGCGCCGCCCGTGGCCGGGACGGCCAGCTTGCGTGCCAGCAGGAAGTTGCGGGCGTAGCCCTCGGCGACCTCTTTCAGCTCGCCGCTCTTGCCGAGCTTCTCGACATCCGAGGTGAGAATGACCTTCACGCGGGGGTTTCCTCCGATTTTGTGTTTGTGAGCATGCCGCCAACGGCCTCGCGCGCGCGCCGGTCGATTCCCCACTCACCGATGAACGCACCAAGGCGATCGATGGCGTAAGGGAAGCGCAGCGCCAGCGTCCTGATCGGTCGTGGCACGAATCGCCGGATGTTGTCCAGGTCGGCCTCCAGCTCGGCCGGCGGAATGCCGAGCTGCAAGAGCTTCTCGTTGACCAGCCCCTCGGGCAGGCCCTCCAGGAAGACGTCGACGGCGAGGACCATGACGACCAGGTCATCGAACGCACCGACGTACGGGATCCGATCGGGGATGATGTCGATCGGACTGAGTATGTAGGCGCCGGCCAGACCGAGCAGCGCCTTCCTGGCCGTCGGAACACGGGGATCCGAAGCGAGCGCCCACAGCAGCCGCGCGTACATCGGTGCGCGGCCGGCAAGCGGCAGGAAGGGAAGCAGGTTGAGGGCGCGGGTGAAACCGCGGCCGCGTCGTGATCGGGCCATGAGCCTGCGGAGTATACCGAGCGTGCAGGCGCGGGCCTTACCGGCGCCCCAATTCGTCTCGTCACAGCCGTGTACGACCCTAGCGCCGCGCTTGACAATCGAACAGGCGTTCGGTTATGGTCAGGCCCGGAAGGAGGTGTCGGTGACCAAGCATGACGCCGCCAGGAAGCAGCAAATCATCGAGTTCATCGCCGCCACGACACGCGAGCGCGGCTATCCGCCGTCGGTGCGTGAGATCGCCCAGGCAGTCGAGCTCGCTTCGACGTCTGCCGTCCACCATCACCTTCAGGCACTCGAGCGCGAGGGCTACCTCGAGCGCGGCGCGACTCATTCGCGCGCCATTCGGCTGACGCCGCAGGCAGCCCTGCGAGCCGGTCAGGCCGGCGCCTATTCATCGCAGGTGAGCAACATCGAGAGCCACGCTCTGCCGGTCATCGGTGAGATCGCCGCCGGCGGTCCAATCGAGGCCTACCAGGACGCGAGCGAGACGTTGACCGTGCCGGACGCCGTCGCCCCCACGGGAGACGCGTACGTGCTTAAGGTACGCGGCGACTCGATGGTCGACGCCCACATTACTGACGGTGACTACGTCGTCATCCGCCCGCAGGAGACCGCACGCGACGGAGACATCGTCGTCGCCCAGGTGGAGGACAACGCGGTAACCCTGAAGCGCTTCTTCAAGGAGAAGAACCGCATTCGGCTGCAGCCTGCCAACGAGCAGTACGCGCCGCAGTTCTACGACTCGGTGCGCATCCAGGGCAAGTTGATCGGGGTCATCCGCAGGGTCGACTGATCCAGAGCCTGGATTCAGGCTCACTGATCCCAACCTGTCCACATAATCCACAGCCGCCGGCAAAACGGGGGACGCAACTCGTCCACAAGTCCGTTGCCAGCCAGCCCTGGCGAGCCGAGCATCGTCGCCACACGCTCTTACGGCACCTGTTGGAGTAGCACGCGTCGTGTCGATAGACCGCCTTCCGCCGCAATCAATCGAGGCCGAGCAATCGATCCTCGGTGCACTCCTGATCGACCGCGATGCGGTGATCGAGGTGGCCGACTTCCTGCGCCCGGTCGATTTCTACCGGCAGGCACATTCGACCATCTACGACGCGATCCTCGAGCTCTACGACCGGCGCGAGCCGGTCGACATCGTCACCGTCTCGGAGGCGCTCGAACGCCGCGAGGCACTGGAGCAGATCGGCGGTTCGGCCTATCTGACGAGCCTCATCAATCTCACGCCGACTGCTGTGAACGCCGTCCATTACGCCCGGATCGTCGAGCGCAAGGGCGTGTTGCGCAACCTGATCGGCGCCGCCGGCAAGATCGCCGCGATCGGCTTCGACGACTCCGCCGACGTGAGCGAGGCCATCGATCGCGCCGAGTCGGAGCTGTTCGCGGTCAGCGAGCGACGTGTTGAGAGCGGCTTCGCGCCGCTCAAGACGTTGCTCCACTCCGCCTACGACCGGCTCGACTACCTCCACCAGCACAAAGGCGAGATCAGCGGCATTCGCACCGGCTTCGCCGATCTGGACGCGTTGACGAGCGGCCTTCAGAAGTCGGACCTCGTCGTCCTCGCCGCCCGGCCGAGCATCGGCAAGACCAGCCTGGCGCTCAACTTTGCCGAGCACGCGGCGGTTCGCGAGGGCAAGACGGTCGGCGTGTTCAGTCTCGAGATGAGCAAGGAGCAGCTCGTGCTGCGCCTCCTCTCGTCGGTCGCCAACATCGATTCGCAGCGGCTGCGCACCGGCTTCCTCGAGGAGATGGACTTCACCCGCCTCGCCCCGGCGATGAACGCGCTGGCCGAGGCGCCGGTGTTCATCGACGACACGCCGAACATCAGCACGATGGAGCTGCGCACCAAGGCGCGCCGGCTGCAGGCCGAATCGGGGCTCGACATGATCATCGTCGACTACCTGCAGCTGATGCAGTCGACCGTCTCGTCGCGTGACTCGAACCGCGTCCAGGAAGTGTCGGAGATCACGCGCGGGCTCAAGGGCCTCGCGCGTGAGCTGCAGGTGCCGGTAGTGGCCCTGTCGCAGCTTTCGCGTCAGGCGGAGATGCGCGAGAGCAAGGAGCCGCGCCTGTCAGACCTGCGCGAGTCGGGATCGATCGAGCAGGACAGCGACCTGGTCATGTTCCTGTGGCGCGAAAAGGAGCGTGGCGGCGAGGACGAGGATCCGGAGGGCGAGATCATCAACCTTCGCCTGGCCAAGCACCGCAACGGCCCCACCGGCGAGACGAAGCTGTACTTCCGAAAGCGCCAGACGCGCTTCGTCTCGTATGCCGAGGAGGCTCGTTACGCCAATGCCAGCTCGGACGGCGGCCGCTACAACTAGCCGGCCGCCGAGAGGCTAGAGCTCGGCCGCGGCGGCCTCGTCGGGGAGCAGCGGCCGAATGGCGAACGAGACGAGCTCGCCGTCGGGTGTCTCGACCCAAACGCCCATGTTGCCGCCGCTCGGAACGTCTACCAGCTCGGCGACGTGCTCGGCGTCGAGGATGGCGATCGCGCCCGGCTCGTCGCCCGCCTGGAAATCGTCCGTCGTCAGGTCGTCCCATGGCCAGGCGATCGGCTCACTGGTCGGCTCGCCCATGCCCTCGATCATCACCACGCGATAGAGCTCGGGCTCGTACGGCTCGACGTCGGTGACGACGCCATCCTCGACCTGCTGCTCGAAGTTCAGGAGCAGCGTCTGGAGCTGCGCGAAGCCCGCTCGGTCGACCGGATCGGGAACGTTCGGGTCGGGCATCTCGAACAGACGCGTAGATGGACACGACCTTCTCTTCACCGCCCGCGTTGAGGACGAAGGTCGTCGTGCCGGCGTCGGCCAACGTCGGGTTGTCATAGGAGTCCTTGGCGTTTGCCAGCCGGCCGGTGTCGAGCGCGTAGAGCAACAGCGCCTGGACGCTCTCCTCGTTCATCTTGCCGGTCATGTATCGCGGATGAGCCTGGCCGCCGGGCGCAACCTCGGGGTCCTCGAGCGGCCGGAACACGACCGTGCCGTCGCCGTACAGCGTGAACTCGGGCGCCCGGGTGATGTTCCATTCGAACATCATGCCGCCGCCCTGCTCCATGCGCAGCACGATGTCGTTGGCGCCGGTTGGGTGCGCGATCTGCTCGGGGTTGAAGGTCGGGCTGGGGCTCGAGGTCGGGCTTGCCTCCGGAGTCGGGCTGCCGGTGGGTGCCGTGGGACTCGGGCTACCGGTCGATTCGGGTCCCGTGGTTGGGGTCGGCGACGCCGCCGGGCCGAATGTGCAGGCGGTCAGCAGACCGGCGACGGCAGCGATGTGGAAGAGCTGTGGACGTAGCAAACGGGCAGGAAGTGTGGTCGGTCGTGGCATGGCCGAGTTGACGCAGGGATGTTCGCTTCGGTTCCGCCCCGTCCGGCCCGGCCGTGCGGATTGCCACGCATCCGCCCGCGCGTACACTCTGCGCCCGTTCGCGAGGCGTGCTGAATCCGTCCGCCACGGTCGAGGAGGAATACGAGCGATGGGCGTGGTCATCATCCGCGAACTGGTCGGCACGAGCCCGCGATCGTGGAGCGATGCCGCGCGCCAGGCAGTCGCCACCGCGTCGCGCACCGTGCGCAACATCCGCGAGATCGAGGTCGTCAAGTCGTCGGCGAAAGTCGAGAACGGCGAGATCGTCGAGTACCGCGTCGAGCTCAAGCTGCACTTCGAATACGAGGGCAGCTAGGTCCGATCTGCGCCACTTGTCCACAGTGCGCTGAAGTAAGCGTGCGGTAAGCCGGGGTCACGAACATGCAGGCATGGTTCGTCCGTCGGCGGTCATCAGTCCGATGACCGAAACCATCCGCCAATCCGGCCGCAAGCCAGCGGCCGGAGATCCGGCGCCGGCTGCTGTGGACGCGCCGCGACCAGACGTAGCGCCGATCGTCAGGTCAAAGATCCAGCCGCCGGCTCTTCGCCCGACGACGCTGTCCCGACAACGCCTACTCGATCAGCTACAGGAGGCCTCGGCCTGCCGCGTCACCCTCCTCGTCGCCGAGGCCGGCTACGGCAAGACCACCCTGCTGGCTGACTTCGCAGAGCACTCCGGCCTTCGGACTCTCTGGTATCGCCTCGACGCTAACGACGCTGACCCGATCACATGGGCGAACTATCTGATTGCGGCGGCTCAGGAACATGTCCCGGATTTCGGCCGGTCCACTAAGGCCCTTCTCTCACAAGTCTCGGCGGCGAGTCCTCCGCACAATGTGATCGTCGCCAGCCTCGTGGAGGAGCTCCGCGAGCTTGGAGACGTGCCAACGGCGCTGGTCCTTGATGACTTCCACGCCGTCGACACAAGCACCGAAGCACGCGACTTCGTTGAGCGCCTGGTTCGCGACGGACCGCCATGGCTGCGGCTGATCATCGCGACCAGGCGACGTCCAACGCTGCAACTCGGGCGGCTGGATGCCATGGGCGAACTCGCTCAAGTTTCCACGGACGACCTTCGCTTCTCCCTTCCCGAGATCGAAAGTCTGTTTACCGATGCCTATGGGCACCCGCTCGACTCAGACGTGCTGGCTAACGTCGATGTCCGAACTCAAGGATGGGCGGCGAGTCTGCAGCTGTTCTACGGCTCGATCCGTGGAAAGACGTCGACCGCGGTTCGCACACTGGCTCGGTCACTGTCAGGTGCCACGAGCCCGGTTTACGACTTCTTGGCGGAGGAAGTGCTCGGCAACGTCTCCGACGAGATCGAGCAGTTCATGGTCCGAGCCTCAATCCTTGACCTGGTATCGACGGGCACGGTGGTGGCACTGTTCACGGACGTCCCCGAGTCGCCTTCGATCGAGAAGGCGCGGGCCTGGATGGAGGAGGCCGATCGACTTGGCCTTTTGAGTAGAACAAGCCAGACGAGCGAAACCCGGCACATTCACCCGCTACTCCGGGACTTCCTGAGCCGCCGACTCGCACAGCGGATGGACAGGCGCCAGATCAACAAGATGCACGTTCGCGTCGCCAAAGCGGTGCAGGAGTTGGATCCTCTCGTCGCGTCGCAGCATTATCTGGAGGCAGGGCAGCACGCCGAAGCCATGCAATGCCTGGGATCATCCGTGATGCTGACCATGGGTTCCGGGCAGTGGGGCGTCGCGTCGGGCCTTGTCGAACGCCTACGGGGAGTCCCGGCCGACCCCGCGGTGGCGGCCATCCACGCTCGCAAGCTGATCGAGGAAGGAGACCTTGCGGGTGCGGGTCGACTGCTCGACGGAGTCGACGTCTCAACCTCTCCGCCTGATGTCCGCGCAGTATTTCGCCACGCGAAACTCAGCCTCGGGTGGAGGACGGGCGATCGAGATCTCATGTTCGCGACTCTGGACGAAGTCAAGCGTGACGCCGAGACGCCGCACATCCTTGGACAGATCTTTCAAATCTTCGTGGACGCGAGTTCAGTTTCGCCGGTCAAAGTCCCCTACTCCACCCTGGCGCAAAGGATGCAGCGGATGGCAGAGGAGCAAGCCGCGGCCGGCCATGGCTACTACGCAGCAATAAGCCTTCACAACGCGGCGATAACTCTTGTCGCGGCCGGCCGGTTTCGAGAAGCCGTGGGTCTCGCAAGACGGGCATTGGACGCATTCGATCGGATCCCTGGAGTCGATGACGAGCGGTTTTCTACCCATGCGGTCCTAGCGATGTGTGCCTTTGAGTTGGGAGACCTGCAAGAGGGAGAGGAAAGGATCCGAACAGCTCTGTCGTCAGGAAAGGAGAGAGGCGATGTCCACGCCGAATGCGCATATGCCCTCCTTACTGTGGGCGAGCAATCGCGTGCTTCCAACTTGCTTCTTACTGCGGCTGACCTTGAGCGTGAAGGCAGATCGGATGTCGCAGGGCACATGCTCATGACATTCATCAGGTCGGTCATGGTGGCTCCAAGTGACCCCCAGGCCGCGTTGGAGTTGCTTCGAGAGATACCCGCGGCGATGCCTCTCGACACGGGGTATGACCTAGACCGGAAGGCGCTGATCGCCGTCGCTTACCTGCTTCAGGGCGACGGCGACTCCGCCGCCGAGGTCGGTCAGGCCGCTCTCCGGCAAGCGGCAAGCAAAGGTTCGAGGCGTAGTGAGGCGAGATTAGGACTCGTGTTGGCGATGGCCCATGCAAATCCATCCGATCTGCGGGAAGCCCTCGCGTTCGCTGAGTCGGTGGGAGAGATGGCGATCTTGGCAACCGCCGATGCGATCGGACGATCTCTCTGGCTCATCCCGGAGGGGCCGCCTCCCCTTCGGCGGTCGATCCGAACGTGGCCCCGGAGGTGGCTACCGGTATTACGACGGATGCTCGATGAGGGCGGAACAGCCAACGCCGCTGTGGCAGCGTCGCTTCTCGATGAATTTGGCGAATTGAGCGACGTCAGCCGCCTCAGGGCATTCGCGAAAACGTACCGTCGACAACTCCGAGGGTCTGCTGGCGTCGGGCGTGCCTTGGCGCGCAAGGTGTCGCCAGCCCTAGAAATCCTCGATCTCGGTCGCAGCCATATCGTCGTCGGCGACCGAGCGGTGCCTATAGCGAACCTACGAAGAAAATCTGCGGCCCTTCTCATGTTCTTGGTGACTCGCCCTGGCCATACTGCCACGCGCGAACAGGCTCTAGAGGAGCTTTGGCCAGAAAGCGACCCAGAGGCTGCCGCGAATAATCTCAATCAGTCGCTCTACTACCTGAGGCGCGGGATCGATCCTTGGTACGAAGACGACGTGTCTGTCGAATATGTGTGTCTACAAGGCGACGTTTTGTGGTTGGAACCTACTCTGACGACGGTCGCCAGTGCCGATTTGGTCGCCGATGTCCGTGCCGCGATGGCCGGATCCGTTGACGCCGGAGCGGCTGCTGACCTGCTGAACAGATACCTCGGTCAGTTCTCACCAGAGTTCGAATACGAGGAATGGGCGATTGCCTGGCGGTCCAGGGTCCACGCGTTGTACCTGCAGTTCGCCACAGACACTATGGACAAACTCATCAACGCTGGGCGCCTCCCCGATGCTCGAGACGCCGCCCTAAGTGTTTTGAGCCAAGATCCTGCAGCGAGCGAGGTCGAACGCAAGCTCGTTTGGCTCTATTGGAACTTGGGAGCACGCTCAGCTGCGCTGACTCAGTTCGAGCATCTGACGTCGCACGAGAGAGCGGATGGCAATGAAGTGTCTTCGTTCGACGCCCTGACCCGAGATTCGGGACCCGAATAAGCCGGGCTGCGTATTGGTCTACGCGACACTGCCGGCCTAGGTTGTCACTGCCTTAGTACATCGTGTACCGGGACCAGCCTCCCCGTCCAAATGAGAGAAGGCAGGGCACGACAGCCCCACATGGCTGTCATCAGAGGAGTGGGCACAAATGGAGCCGAACGCAAACACCAAGGCTTGGTAGGTCGAATGGGTACCCGGGTGGCACGTGCGGCCTGGCTACTTGCGAGTCTCGTCTCCCTCGTCTTAGCCGCGGGAGCGTCGGTTCGCTTGGTGTAGTTGGGTCGACTGATAGTACCTTGTGACCAGTATGGAGGCGCCTTTGGCGCCTCCATACTTGCTTTGTGACGCTAGCTCCTCCCCGTCGCGTGCCGACGCGACTACAGCTCCTAATTGCGCTTGTGGTCGCGGCCGCTGCGCTTGTTGCGGTTTGGGTGTTGGCGGCGTGGTCGCTTTGGCTCCCCATCGGCGGCGCCCTTGGGCTGTTGTTTTGGATCGCCGTGGTGCTCCTTGGATCATCGTCGTCAGTCCGCATGCCCGGCGGAACAGTTGTGGACGTGGGCGTTGCTCCGGTTCTCGTCGCTTCCGTCCTGGGTGGCCCTGTTGCGGCTGTCGCGGTAGCGACGTTGGGAACCCTCGAGATGCGCGAGGTTCGAGGACTAGTCCCTGGTTGCGCGGCGGCGTGCCCTGGTACGGGACGCTCTACAACCATTCGTCCGTCTTGATTCCTGCCGTCGTGGCGTCGCTGCTTTACGAGTTGGCTAACGGCTCGACTTTTGCACCCGACACCAGGAGCTTGGTTGTTGTACTCGCCGTTGGCGTCGTCTATCTGACTAATCAACAACGCGTTGACTGCGGCCGCCATCGGCATTCGCGAAGGGCGGCCCATCAGCGCGGTGCTGGCCGGCAATCTGCGGCAGTTTGGGGTGAGCCTGGCGGGGCTCGCGCCGGTCTCGTGGCTGATGGCCGCGATGTACGTCGTCGCGGGGCCGATCGGGATCGTGCCCTTCGCCGTGCCGCTGTACGCGACGCGCGCCGGCTACAAGAAGGTCGTCGAGATCCGCGACATGTTCACCCAGACGGTCAAGAGCCTGGCCGGCGCGGTCGACGCCAAGGATCCCTTCACGGCCGGCCACAGCCTGCGCGTCCAGCTGATCGCCAAGGATCTCGGCGCGGAGATGAGCTGCTCGGAGGCCGAGCTGGAGGCGCTCGAGTGGGGCGGCCTGCTGCACGACATCGGCAAGATCGGCATCCCCGACGCGATCCTGCTCAAGCAGGGCGCGCTGGACAAGGAAGAGCGCATGGTCATGAACGCGCACCCGGTCAAGGGTGAGGAGATCCTGCGCCCGGTCGAGAAGCTGAAGCCCGAGCTGCCGATCATTCGCCATCACCATGAGTGGTTCAACGGCTCCGGCTACCCCGACCGGCTGATCGGCCACGCCATCCCCAAGCTCGCCCGGATCATGCACGTGGCCGACTCGTTCGAGGCGATGACCGCCGCCCGCCCGTACCGCATGACGCCGCTCTCCGAAGGCCAGGCGCTCGACGAGCTGCACAAGTTCAGCGGCGTCCAGTTCGACCCGGAGGTCGTCGCCGCATTCGACCGCCTCATCGCCCGCCGGCCCGACTGGGCCCATCCCAACATCCCCGATCACCTGCTCAAGCGAGACATCCCGCGTCTGGGCGAGCCCGTTCCCGCCTAGGTCCGCCGGCTCAAACGCCGCCGCGCAAACGCCGCCGACGCGATTGATTACCTTGACCTCGTGGGCATGAGGGAGCGACTGCGTCTGACCGCGTCCCGCGTCGGCCCATGATCCTTCTTGGCATCCTGGCCGGGCTCATTGCCGGCCTGGTCGCCGGCGGCAAGGTCGGCCGGCTGATCGACGTCCGACTGCGCTGGGTCGGGCTGATCTTCCTCGCCCTCGCCCTGCGCATCGGCACCCAGGTTGCCATCGCCAACGGCGTCGACATCGTCGAGCAGCTCCGGCTGCCCCTCTACGCCGCCGCGTTCGGGCTGCTCGTCGCCGGCCTGTGGGCCAACCGCGAGCACCCCGGCTTGCTGGCGGTCGCCGTGGGTGCCGCGGCCAACGGCATCGCGATCGTCGTCAACGGTGGCTGGATGCCGGTCTGGCCACCGGCGCTCGAGGCGGTCGGCATGGGCATCGGCGATCTGAACACCGGTTTCCACGTGCTGTTGCCGACCGAGCTGAACGCCCAGTTCTTCCTGCAGGCCGGACCGATCGGCGACATCCTGCCGATTCCGATCCCGCTGCTGACCAACGTCTCGAGCATCGGCGATGCATTCATCGCCGCCGGCCTCGGCTGGTTCATCTTCGCCACGCTGCTGCGCGGCAAGGAGGATCCGCAGGGCGGCATCAGCCTCGGGCCTGGCCCGAGGGAGATAGTTGAGACAAGCGTCGGCCTGGAGCGACCGATCATGCTCGGCGGTCCCCGAGGCATCGGCATCGCATCGCCGCGGCCGATCGGCGCCCGAGTCCGCGGTCACCCCTACGTCCGGCTCGCGCTCGACCCGCGCTTCGCCGCGTTCTGGGTCGCCCAGACGATCAGCCTGCTCGGCGACCGGCTGCACCAGGTGGCGATCGGCGTGATGGTCTATGGCCTGACCGGTTCGCCCTTCCTGACCGGCTTCACCTTCCTCGCCGCGACTCTGCCCAACCTGCTCCTGGGACCGATCGCCGGCACGTTCGTGGATCGCTGGGAACACAAGCGAGTGATGATCGCGAGCGATCTCATCCGGGCCGCGCTCGTGCTGGCCATTCCCTTTGTCGCCTCGATCGACATCCTGCTCGTCTTCCCGCTGGTGTTCCTGATCACCTGCGTCAGCCTCTTCTTCCGGCCGGCCAAGGTGGCCTTCATTCCGCGCATCGTGGCCAAGGACGACCTGCTGGCGGCCAACAGCGCGACGTGGACGGCGGACACGATCGCCGACCTGGCCGGCTTCCCACTCGCCGCACTCTTCCTGGCCTTCCTGGGCACGGCCGGCTCGGATCTGGCGCTTGCATTCGTGGTCGACTCGGCCACCTACGTCCTATCGGCGGCCCTGCTTGTCGGCATTTCCGTAGCCCCACTGGTACGTGAAGCCGGGCCACGCGTCGGCAGCGCTTTGCGCTCCTTCTTCGTCGAGCTGTCGGAGGGCTGGCAGTTCCTGCGCAGCCATGCGGCGCTGATCCAGAACACGCTCATCAGCGCCCTGGCCCAGATGTCGGTTGGCGTAACGCTCGCGCTGGGCGTCGTCTATGCGCGCGACGCGCTCGACGGCACGTTGATCCCCTATCCGCAGAACTACGCCTTCATCGAGACCGCGATCGGTGTCGGCAACCTGGTCGGCGGTCTCGCCGTGGGTGCCCTCGGGGCCCGTCTGCGCAAGGGCTGGCTGGTCGTCGGCGGCTTCGTCGTCATGGGCCTGGCCACGGTCGTGCTCGGCCTGACCGCGAATGTCGGCCTCGCCCTCGTCGCGGCGGGGATCATCGGCATCGCCAACCTCATCTACATCATCCCCACCCAGACGATCTTCATCGAGACCACGCCGATCGAGCTGATGGGTCGCGTGGTCGCGTTTCGGAGCAGCCTCGTGTTCGGCGCGATGACGCTGGCAATGGGTCTGTCGGGCATCTTTGCCGAGTCGATCGAGGTCGGCGTGGTCATCGCGGCGTTCGGCGCGCTGACCGCTGTCGGCGGTTTGATCGGCGCATTGCTGCCGGCGGTGCGTGACGCCTGACATAATCGGCGCTACGTGCTCACCGCTGCCCTGACCACATCCGTTCTAGTGGGCCTCGCGTTGCTGACCCTGGCGATGGCCATCGGCGCGCGCCGGGCGCAGCGTGACGTCGCGAACCGGGCACTGGCGATGAGTGACGGACAGCAGCGCGCAGAGAGGGTCAGCAAGGCATTGCGTCGAAGCAGATCAAGGTTGACCGACATCCAGGCCGATTCGGAGCGCGGACTTTGGGCGCTTGCCCGCCTCGACGACCGAATTGGCACCGCGACCGAGGTGCTGCAGCGCAACCGCCTTGAGTTCGCCGACCAGCATGCCCGGCTACTTGCGGCGCGCGACGTCGTCGGTCAGTTGCGTTGGATCCTGCGCACGCTGGTCAAGATGAACGCATTGAGGAGGACAGTCATCGGATGAGCGATCCGCAACGGCCCGAGAACGAGGAGGAGCAGGCTCCGACCGACGACGAGGCGCCGGCCGCTGCCGAGGAGGCGCCCGTCGCTGCCGACGAGCCGACCGAAGCCGAAGCGGACGCCGAGCCGGAAGCCGAGCCAGAAGCGGTGGTCGAGCCGGAAGCGGCCGAGCCGGAAGTGCTGGCCGAGCCTGAAGCAGTGGCCGAGCCGGAGGTCGTGGCCGAGCCTGAGGTCGCCGAGGCTGAGCCCGAGGTCGCCGAGGCTGAGGTCGCCGAGGCTGACGGGCGATGACGAGCCCGTTGTCGAGCAGGCCGATGAGGGCGACGTCGAAGCAGAGCCCGTTGTTGCGGCGGCCGTCGCGGGGAGCACTGCCGACAAGTCCACGAAGGCCAAGGCTTCGGAAAAGGCCGCCTCGTCGGTTCGTGATCCGAAGGCTCGCGCCGAGGATGAGCTGCCCTACGTCGACGACCGCGTCTCGAAGTGGTGGGTCGGACTGATCGTCGCCACCTTCGTCGTGATCTTTGCCTATGGGCTGCTGTTCGGAGGGTCGGGCGCACTCACGCCTGGCTCGCCGTCGCCTTCTCCATCGGCTTCACCGAGCGCGGCGCCTTCGCTCACGTCGTCGCCGGAAACGAGCGCGGCGCCGTCAGCCAGCCCGCCGCCGAGCGCCTCGCCCGAGCCGAGCCCAACCTAGTCAAATGCGCGACTGGCTGCGTCGCACGCGGCGGGGGCAGTCAACGGCTGGATCTCAAGAGAACCCGGGCAGCGATTGGGCGACCCACCAGCTCGAGCATCGTGGCATAGCCGACGGCGAGGTCCTGGCGGCGATGCGCGCCGTGCCACGCGAGCAGTTCGTGCCCCCGAACCTGGCTGGTTCCGCGTACGAGGATGGAGCACTGCCCATCGGCCACGGCCAGACGATCTCCCAGCCGTACATCGTCGCGAGCATGACCCAGGCCCTGGCGCTACCCGCATGGCGCGCGGCGCACGATGGCGAGCGGCCGCGCGTGCTGGACGTTGGCACCGGATCTGGTTACCAGGCAGCCGTGCTCGCCCAGCTCGGCGCGGACGTGGTCTCGATCGAACGCGACCCGGATCTCGCCGCCGCCGCACGCGATCGCCTGGCCGACCTCGGCTATGACGTCGACGTGGCCGTCGGCGATGGCAGTGCCGGGCTGCCCGAGCGAGCCCCTTTCGCCGGGATCGTGGTCGCGGCAGCCACACCGCAGGTTCCGGTGCCACTCGTGGAGCAGCTGCTGCCCGACGGCCGGCTGGTGCTGCCCATCGGCGGTCGCGCCGAGCAGATGATCACCCTCATCCGGCCCGCGCCTGATGGATTTCAGCCGCGTCCCGGTCGAGCCGGCCGTGTTCGTGCCGCTGCTCGGGGAGCACGGCTTCAGTGACCGCTGATATGCTCGGTCGCCGATGACCCACGTCTTCGTTTCGCCTCACCCCGACGACATCGCCCTGTCGTGTGGCGGCCTCGTTGCCGCCCTGCGCGAGCTGGGCCAGTCGGTGACGATCCTGACGGTCTATTCGGGCGGCGCGAGCACGACAACGGCGGCGGCATGACCGACTATCAGCGCGCCGCGCTGGGCTTCGGCACGAAGGCGAACTGGCCGCTGACCGAGGCGTTCCGGCGCGAGAACATTGCTCCCGATTACCCGATCGAGGTGCCCGCCGGCGGCAGCCCGCCGTGGATGGCCGACCCCGACCGACTCGATGTCACCCAGGACTACGCCAATACCCAGGCACGCCAGTTCTGGCAGCGGGCGGCGTGGACCCGCTCGGCGAACGTCACCAACCAGGAGACCGACGCGCGTCCGGTGGCCGACACGATCGGCGGCCAGGGCAGCATGGAGGGCGTCGATTTCTCGGGCGCCGACGCGGCCGAGATCCGCCGGCTCGAGGAGGAGCGCTACGCGTTCTTCGCCGAGGCGTCGGTCATCTTTCTCGACCAGCCCGACGCAGTCCACCGCGGCTATGAGGGCGACGACCAGTTGCTCGGCCGCGTGCGCGACGACGATGCCGCGCCGTACGAGCTGCTGCGCAGTGAGATCGTTCGGCTCGAGCCACAGATGGTCTACTTCCCGCTCGCGATCGGCGGTCACGTCGACCACCAGCTATGTCGCGAAGTCGGTCTCGCCCTGCTCGCCGAACAGCGTCGATGGGTCATGCCCGGGCCGGCGTTCGTCGGCCGGCTGTCGTTCTACGAGGACTTCCCCTACGCGTGGTGGAACGATTTCACCGGACCGACCCAGGGCGCGGGCCTCGGTCTCGACCTGCCGGTGGGCGTCAGCATCGAGCCGCAGTACAGCGACATCAGCGACGTGATCCTGCGCAAGGCGGCCGGCGTGAAGCTGTACGCCAGCCAACTACCGCGGCTGTTCGACTCCGAGCAGGGCCTGCTCGACGATCTGTACGGCTACCACGCCCGCGTCGCGTTGGCGGGCGGTGTTTCCGGCTATGCGGAACGCTACTGGGCGACCCTCAAGCCCTGATCCGCGGAGAGCTCAGGCGGCGGTCAGCGCTGCTCCGTTGCGCGCGGCGCTGACAGCCGCGCCCTCTTCATAGATCCGCGCCACGGCGCCGGCCATCCGTTCGACCGAAAAGCTGTCCAGTACAAAGTCGTGGCCGGCGCGAGCCAGCGTGTCGGCCAACGGGTGGTCGCTGAGCATTCGCGCGATCGCGACAGCCAGTGCCGGTGCGTCGCGCGGCGGCACGAGCAATCCCGTGCGTCCGTGCTCGATCATCTCCGGCACTCCCCCGACTGCGGTCGCGACCACCGGGCGGCGCAGCGCCATCGCCTCGAGGATCGCCAGGCCCTGTGCCTCGCGATAGGAGGGCAGCACCGCAACGTCGAGCGCGGCGGTAACGGCAGGGACGTCGTCGCGCAAGCCGGTGAAGAGCACCTTCGCGCCGGGGCGGGCGCCGCGCGTGCCGACACATTGCTCGGCCGAACACTCCTGGCCGAGCAGGTCCATTGCTTCCGCCTGCGCCTCGAGGACGGGCCGCTGGCTGCCCTCGCCGATGATCAGCAGGCGCGCCTCGGGCACTGCCTCCAGCACGGCCGGCCATGCCTCGAGCAGCGTCGCGTGACCCTTCTCCGGCTCCAGCCGCGCGACGACTCCGACCAGCGGCGCTCCCTCGGGGAAGCCGTACTCCTCGGGCAGCGTGCAGCACGCCTCGGTGTACTCGTAGCGCTTGAGGTCGACGCCGTTGTAGATCAGGTCGAGCGGGACGCCGGTGCGGCCTTCGCGCTCGAGCTTGGCGACTATGGCCCGACTGACGGCGATCAGCCGGTCCATCGATGGCGTCAGCCTGCGCAGCAGCGCCCGATCCGACGCACTCCGCACGCGGCTCGAATGGACGGTGCCGATCACGTACGGTCGCGCCATGCCCAGCCGGCCGAGGTCGACCGCCGCGCGCGTGCCGATCACCTCGGCGCGGTACATGTGGTTGTGGACGATCTCCGGCGGCCTCGCACACAGCAGCTCGACGACCCGGGAAAGCGCTGCGTCGTCGTTCGGCTCGTCGACAACGTGAACGGTCGCGCCGATCGCGCGCAAGCGGCGCACAGCTGGGCCTTCGGCGAGGCTGATGACCTCGATATCGAAGCGAGAAGGATCGAGTCGCTCGACAAGGTTCTGGACATGGACCTGTGCGCCGCCACCGGCACCGCTGGCCATGATCTGGGTTACGGCGATGGTCACCCTTCGACCGACCTCTCGACGAGCAGCCGCTCTATCGGCTCGTCCACCGCGCCCCATTGGTATTTGTACGACTCGGCGCCACGCAGGTAGTCGAAGCGACGCCGGCCAGCGGCCATGCGATCTTGGAGGTAGGCGGCTGTGCCGGTCACCCCGGGCGAGGCCTCTGCCGCAGCAGGATCCATACCGGCGTTATACAGGTAACAGGTCCGGCCGTCATCGAAGGCCAGTATCGCGAACACCAAACGCTGGCCACAACGCACCATGCCAACGTGGAGCTGTCCGCCGTCCAGCTCTGCGCGCTCGAGCTCGGCCAGACGATGGACGAAGCGCCGGCTGCGCTCGCCATCGGCGGTGTGCGGGAAGAGACCGTCCTCGCCGAATCGGGCGTCGTGGAGCGCGATGAATGCATCGATCGCATCTTCGGTCGGCGGCTGAGATCTCGATGGTGACTTCGCCTATTGCTGCCGCCCGACGCAGCTTCCGGCGGATCTCGTGGCGATGCTTCTTGTCGAGCGTGGCCAGGTACTCATCCCAGTCGGAGCTCGGCACGGTCACCACCGGGCAAACCTCCTCGACCTCGCGCGACACGCGCCAACCGCCGTCTTCGATGCGCAGAGCAATCTCAAGAGCGTTCAGTGCCGGGTCGATCGGGCGCATCCGACGCAGGTCGAGAGAGCGCCAGGAGTGATCGCCCAGATCCAGGTCGGAGGGGTGCCGGAGGGTGTCGGCGAGAGCCGCCGCTACCAAGGGCATGTCGGCCGCGGCGCCAAGAATGGTCGCGTAGTCGGCGTGATAGCTGGCACCGAAATAGATCACGCTCGGGTCGGCGTCGCTCGCGTTGCGGCGCATCAGCGGCACGATCGCGCGCGGCGCATCGCCGTCATCGCCGGCGCCGGTCGCAACGAGGTAATTGTCAGCAGCGGTGTCGCCGTACGCATCCCACCACGCGCGCTGGAACGTCCAGCGCGCAAAGGGAGTCGCCGCCGTCGTCGCGGAGAGGAGGCGGTCCCAGTCGGGGCGCTCGATCAAGTCGAGCGGCACGCGGCGCAGCGTCAGATCAGGCGCAGCGGTCATCAATTGGGCGGGAGGGGCAGAGGTCAACGAGCCAGACGATTTGAGTTCCGCGATTGCGGTACGAGTAACCGGACTCTAGCACCGCTTCAGGTTAGACGCGCTTCCGCCCTCGGTACCGCGCGATGCACCACGGGGATGCGCGCGAGGTCGAGCAGCACCCTCACGGCAAGGCCCGGCCGCAGCCGCATACGCGAACCGCGCTTGTCCGACCACTGCACCGGAACCACCGCCATCGAATAGCCACGACGCCGAGCGAGGTGGATGATCTCGGCGTCGAAGACGATGCTCCCGATGCGCTGCCGGTCGAATAGGTCATGCGCAGCGGCACGACGGAAGCCCTTGAAGCCACATTGCGTGTCGGGCACGGGTCCGGTCACCCACGCCGCGGCGAGCGAGTGAAATAGCCGCCCGACCGCTCGGCGATGGAGCGGCTGCGATCGGCGCCGGTCGCTGCCGTCGGGATGGACGCGGCTGCCGAATGCCAGATCGCTGGATTGGAGCGCCTCGGTCAATAGCGGCAGCTGGTCGGGCGGCGTGGCCAGATCCGCGTCGGCAAAGATGACGTAATCGCCGTCGGCCACGAGCATCCCGGCGCGGACCGCGGCGCCCTTGCCGCCATGCGGCTGGCGCAGCACGCGCAGCTGGGCCATGCCCGACGTCCGTTCGGCCTCGGGCCGCGACTCCACCAGGGCAACCGTCTCGTCCGTGCTGCCGTCGTCGACGACGAGCACCTGAACCGCACCGAGCTCGATCGATGAACGGCCACCTTCGCGCGGCGGACCGCCGCGGCGCAGATAGCCGAACAGCTCGTCGAGCGCCGACCCGATCCGCGCCGCCTCGTTGTAGGCCGGCAGGACCAGGGTGACGCTAGGCCGCGGCTGGTCGGACGTCCCGGCTGACTGGCTGGGCACCGTCGCCGGCACGCTGGGGACCATCGGCGGCATGGTAGTTGCCGCCCGGTGGCTCTTGTGATGGCTTTCGGTCGGCCTTGAGGAGCGGCCAGCAGGCGGCCATGATGGCCAGGCTGCCGGGCCACATCGCAGGCACCGCGAGCGCGGCGGCGACCGGAACTGTCCAGCGAGCATCACGCTTTGCGCCCCACCAGACGATCGCGGCGGCGATGGGCAGCCGCAGCCACAGCGGGATGGGCAATGCCGGCCAGGGCGGCGGCGTGCCGGCCGAGTCGAACAGCATCGTTACCCAGCCGACCCACATTTCCGGCACGAACACGAACGTGACCGCGAAGATCGCCGCCGTCGCGCCGAGCGCGATGCCGAGCTGGCGCCACTCACGGCGGGCGACGAACCAGAGCAGGCCGATGCCGGGTGTGACCTTGGTCAGCAGCACGAATGCCCAGGCCGCCGGGTGACGGAAGCCGATCACGATCGCGACCGCGAGCAGCAGGTGGATGTTGCCGTGATAGAGCTCGATCGCGACCGGCGGGAACGCGAGTAGGACGAGGACCGAGCCGCGACCCAGGAAGACAAGCGCTGCGACGAGCATCGCGTACCAGCCGGTCACGAAGGCCAGCCAGGGCAGGGCCGTGAACGGGGCGAGCAACAGCGCGATGGGCGGCGAGTACGGGAAGAAGCCAAGGTCGCCCACGTCGCCGGCGTATGGATTGGCGAGGTTGACGCTCCAATAGGCGAACACGTCAAACGCCATCGAGCCCTTCTGGGTCGCCGAAACGAGGAACAGGTAGGCGGCAAAGATCAGGCCGACGAGCACGACCGAGTGGAACAGGACGCGGTTCAGCCACTGCCCGCGGAAGGCGATTGCCATGGCCGGGAGGCTAACTACGGACCATGTCGGCGAGGCATGGCTCCTTCGTACCCGTCTGCCGCGCCAGTTAGCCTTTTCGTACCCTTCTGGCAGCGGTATGTGCGTTGCTACGCTGCACCACGCCGATGATCCCTATGGGCCTCTTTGCTGTTGCCTTGCTGGTACGAGCGGTCGCCGGATTGGCGTTCGTTGGACCGGCTTATCCAAATTCGTATTACTACGTCAACGTGGCCCGCGAGCTTGCCGCGGGCAATGGCCTGACGATCGACTACATCTGGAACTTCGTCGATGTCGGCGGCATGCTGCCTGCGGCACCGACTCTTCCGATCCCGTCCAATGGGCACTGGATGCCCCTGGCTGCGCTGGTCCAGGTCCCGTTCGTGTGGCTCTTCGGCCCGACTGCCTTCGCCTCCGGGCTGGCGATGTGGCTGATCGGTGCGCTCGCTGCGCCACTGACCTGGTTCATCGGCCGCGACGCCGGCTTCAATCGCCAGGCCGCCGTCGCCGCCGGCCTGCTCGTCGCGGTGCCGGCGGGGCTGACGCCGTTTTTCGGGCAGCCTGACAACTTCGGCCTGTTCATGACGCTCGGTGCGCTGAGCCTGTGGCTGTGCGCTCGCGGCTTGCGCGGAGATCGGCGTGCTTTCGTTATCGGCGGAGCGGTCGTCGGCCTCGCCACCCTGGCCCGATCGGACGGCATGCTGCTCGGCATTCCCTTTGCGCTCGCCGCGCTGTGGGAGATGTGGCCGGGCAGGACGCGCCAGATCGGATTGATTGCCGCGGTCGGCTGCGCGGCGGCCTTTGCGATCGTGGTGGCACCCTGGCTGTACCGCCAGTTCGAGATCTTCGGCAGCATCGCCCCGTCGGCCAGCAACGGCCGCATCCTGTGGATCGCCGAATACACCGAGCTGTACAGCATCGGTTCGCCGGCAAGTCCGCAGACGCTGCTCGCCAATGGCATCGGCCCGTTCCTGGCCGGGCGCCTGGGCGGCCTGCTTTCGGCGATAGGGCTGTTTGCGTTCATGCCGCTCATCGTGGTCCTCGTCCCGGCCGCGCTGGTGGGCGCATGGGCCAAGCGGCGTGATGTTTCATTCCGGCCATTCCTGATCTACGGCGCAGCTCTGTTCGCCGCCAGCGGCCTGGTCTTCGCCGTGCACGTCCCGACGGGCATGTTCATCCACTCGTCCGTGGCGTTGCTGCCGCACACGTTCCTGCTGGTCGTCGCCGGCATTGCCGCCATGGTTGCCTGGGTCGGCAGGCGCCGCCCAAGTTGGAACGTGGCCACCGCGACGACGATCTTCACCTATGCCGCGGTATCCATCGTGTTTGCCGGCGCGGCGTTTCAGACGATCTCCACTACGAACCGCTGGGCCAAGGTGCGCGACGTACAGGCACAGCTGGCGCGGGAGCTCGCCGACGTTCCCGTCACCGACCGAGTCATGTCTGGTGATGCCGGTGCCTACCACTACCTGAGCGGACACGAGGGCATCGTCACACCGAACGATCCACTGCCCACCATCGAGAGCGCGATGCGCGCCTACAACGTTCGCTGGCTGATTCTCGAGAAGGCGGCCGTCGTGCCCGCTCTCGCTCCGATCCTGACCGGCGAAGTGCGGCCGGCCTGGCTGTCGCAGCCGGTGGCGATCGTGCCCGGCGCGCCTCAAGCGGCGGTCGCCGGCCCGACTCCGACAGCCGTTCCCGCCGGAGTCCTGTATGCCGTCTGTCTTTCGGACGAGGATCCGCGATGCACTCCATGACGGTCACCGCCGGCTCGCACGCGGCCGATCGGGCGCGACCCAGTCAGCTGAGGGCGCGGACGGTCGCGAGCGCAGTGGCCGTTCCCGTCCTGCTGTACGGCGTGGCGCTCGTGACGCGCCTCTTCGCGACCGCGTTGATCAGCTTCCCGATGACCGAGGGCAGCGCCTACTACGTCGCCGTGGCGCGTAACTTCGTCGCCGGCCGCGGCCTGGAGATCGACGCGATGTGGAGCTACGCGACGCCGCCCCTCGTGCTGCCCCGGCCGGCGTTCGAGCTCTGGCAGCCGCTGGCCAGCCTGATCGCGGCTGGACCGATGGCCGTCCTGGGTGGCTCGTTCGATGCGGCGCAGATCGGCTTCGCGCTGCTCGGCGCGCTGCTCGCGCCGCTTGCCTGGCTGGTGGCGCAGGACGCGTCGCGACGGTCCGGCCTCTCTCCGCGGCGCGCCGCAACGGTCGCCATCGGCGCCGGCCTCCTCGTGGCGGTGACCGGGCCGCTCGTCCTTTCCTCGGCCATTCCCGACTCAACCCTGCCCTTCACCGTGCTCGGCGTGGCCGCGTGCCTGGTGATGCCCGCCGCAGCAACTGGTTCGCGCAGCGCCGTGATCGGCCTCGGAGTGCTCCTCGCCCTTGCCTACCTGACGCGCATGGAAGCCGTCTGGCTCGGCCTGGCGTTCGCGATGATGGCGCTCGTCGCCGGCGGCGGATTGCGCGTCGCGGCACCAAGGATCGCCGCCGTAGCGGCCGTGGCAGCGATAGTTGCGCTGCCGTGGTGGCTGCGCAACGCGTTCGTATTCGGAACGCCGCTGCCCGGTCAGGTCTCGGACAACGTCTTCCTGACTCGAAACGAACAGATATTCAGCTTCCTCGACCGGCCCACGCTCGACGGCTTCCTGGCCCAGGGGCTGCCGGCCATGCTCGGCAACGTGGCCGCCGCCGCGTGGCACAACAGCGTTTCTGTGCTGCTGATTCCGGCCGGCGTCGTCGCGCTGTTCGGCCTGGTCACCATCGCGGTCGCCGCGTTCCGGCGAGACAGTCCGCTGCGGCCTGCCGGCCGGGGAGCGCTCGGCGCGCTGCTGCTGTCTGGCGCGATCACGTTCGGCGCGACCACGCTGCTCTTCCCGGTCGCGACCCTGTGGGGCACGTTTGAGCATGCCGCAGGCCCGCTGCTCGTCGGCCTGGCCGTCGCTGGACTGCTCGGCGCGGACGCGTTCGTTGCCGCCGTCGTGCGCTGGCGCCACTGGCCCCGCACCAACGCCTGGCTGGCGCCCCTCGCGATCCTCGCTTTGACACTGCCCCTGACCGGGCTGGCGCTGTTGGGCGCCTCGCGCCAGGCCGAGACCGAGCGACGCGCCATCTCGCAGGTTTCCCAGGCACTGCCCGCCGCCTTGGCGGAGCTCGGCGTAGGAGAGGTCGGCCCGCTCATCAGCGATCGACCTATCTGGCTCTCGGACGCGACCGGCCGATCGGCCATAGCGCTGCCCGACGAGTCACCAGAGTCGATTCTGCAGCTGGCCGCCGAGTTCGACGCTCCCGCCGTTGTGCTTCTCGAGGCCCGCGGCCGCTACCCCGGCGGGTTGCGCGAACCCGACGCCGCGGCCTGTTTCACGGAAATGCCGCTCAACAGCGCAGACGCGCCGTCAGCTGCGGTGTTCAAGATTGCGCCGGAGTGCATCCGATGAACCCCGATACTCCCCTCCGGCCGTCGAGCGACGTACCCGATGATGACCAGGTGGTGCGTCCAGTCAACACCGGTTCGGGTGAGCCCAGCACCTATACTCGGCCATCGATGGAGAGTGGCACCCTGGCCAGCCGCCTGCAGGCAGTGCAACTCGACGACGCCGAGCCGGATGGACAAATGGCGATGGCGCTGCTCGCAGCGCATGAGCAGGAGCGCTCGCGCTTGGCCGAGGAGCTTCACGACGGCCCAGCCCAGGCGCTCGCCAACGCAATCTTCCAAATCGAGATCCTCGATCGCGCGGTGCGCGACGATCCGGCCGCAGCGCGAGAGGAGCTTGCTTCCCTGCGCGCGATGCTCGAACGCGAGCTGGACACGCTGCGCGGCTATATAAACCAGCTGCGACCGTCGCTCAACGAGCCGGCCGGACTCGAGGACGCGCTGCGCGACGGCGCCGAGGCGCTCACGCAGCAGTCAGGCGTGCCGGTCGAGCTCCGCATCGAGGCCTCTGGAGACGACCTTCGGCAAGCGGCTCGAACGGTCGTGCTGCGCGTCGCCCAGGAGGCGATGCGCAACATCGCCAAGCACTCATCAGCGACCAACGCGTGGCTCGCCACGCGGACGCGTATCAGCCCCGACGGAGAGCACCAATGGATCCTCGAGGTTGGCGACGACGGCCGTGGCTTCGACTACCAGGCCGTCGCTGCCCATCCCAACAAGCGGCATTTCGGACTTCGCTTCATGCGTGAGCGAGCCGACCTGCTCGGATCCGACCTGGCCATTCAGACAGATCCCGCCGGCACGGTCGTGCGGCTCACTATCGTCACCACTGGAGGGGAGAGGAGTTGACCATGATGGAAACCGATTACACGGGACCGGACCGCCGGCGCGGCGGTCCGGATCGCAGAAACCCGGAGCAACGGACCAAGATCCTGCTCGTCGACGACCATGCGCTGTTCCGCGTCGGAATGCGCCAGATCCTCGACAAGGAACCCGATTTCGACATCATCGGCGAGGCCGAAGATGGCCGCGACGCATTCTCGATGTCGGTCGAGATGAGCCCGGACATCGTCCTGCTAGATCTGTCGCTGCCCGCCCCGGGCGGCATCGAGACCACACAGCGCATCAAGCGTGAAGTGCCCAGCGTGGGCATCATCGCCCTCGCCGTTGCCGAGGACGAGGATCAGCTCTTCGATGCCATCAAGGCCGGCGCCGCCGCATTCATCCTCAAGGACATCAGCCCCGAGGACCTGGTCACGATCATCCGCCGCGTTCGCGCCGGCGAGTATCTGATCAACGACAAGGTCTTTTCCCGTCCATCGGTCGCCAGCCGCGTGCTCAAGGAGTTCCGAGAGCTGGCGGTCTACGGCCAGGAGGCAGCGCCGATCTTTGCGCCGCTGTCCCCGCGCGAGGTCGAGATCCTCGACAACATCGCCAAGGGCATGACCAACAAGCAGGTCGCCTACGCACTGACGATCAGCGAGCAGACGGTCAAGAACCACATGAGCTCCATCCTGCGCAAGCTGTCGGTCAACGACCGCACGCAGGCCGTCGTTTATGCCATGAAGCAAGGCTGGATCAAGATTCCCGAGGACTGATCTTTACCGATGAACTCGACCATTACCCAACTCGCCCAGGAGCTGGAAAGCGACCAGGCGACGCTCGACCGCGAGCTGACCGAGATCGAGCTGCTCCTGCGTCAGACCAAGTCTGAGGCGGAGCGGCACGAGGCACGACGGGTGCAGGCAGAGGAACGCGTGCAGACGCTCGAATCTGACCAGCAGGCGCCCGTGGAGGCCGTCTCAGAGGCTCGTGGGGTGCTTCTGAGCCAGACCAGGCGAGCGACGCTCATGCAGTCGCAGGTCGAGGTGCTGGAGGGCAAGCAACGCGCCCTGCAGCGTTACCACGCCCGACTCGCCCAGTCGCTGCCGGTGCTGCGCGGCTTCGAGGGCGCGGGCGCCGAGCCATCGGCCGGCAGCGTGACTCCACGCCCAACGGGCGAGGCTCTGGCTAACCCGACGCCGGGTGCGAACGGCGCCGCGTCGGCAGTCGCAAATCGCCGCCCCGCCTCGCACGAGGTACTTGCCGCGCAGGAGGAGATGCGCCGCGAGATCGCGCGCCAGATGCACGATGGACCAGCTCAGAGCATCGCCAACATTGCGCTCCAGGCGCAGATCGTCGAGCGTCTGTTCGAGCGCGATCCAAAGGGCGCCCAGGTCGAGCTCAACGCGCTGGTGACGATGGTCGAGGAAGCGCTCAGAGCGACCAAGGACTTCATCTTCGACGTCCGACCAATGGTCCTCGACGACCTCGGCCTGGTACCGACCCTGCGCCGATCTGCCGCCGAGCGGACCAGGCGCCAGGGCGTGTCGGTACGCTTCGAATCGGCTGGATCGGACAGGCGTCTGGCGACAGAGCTCGAGAGCGCCGTCTTCCGGATCGTCGACGACGCGATGATCGAGTTCGCTGTCCGCCCGCCCGCCCGAGATCCTCGTTCGCCTCGATTGGTCTGAGAGCGGCCTGAGCATCGTCGTGCGTGGGCGGCCGGTGACCGCAGCGCAACTCGAGCAACAGCGAGCCACGGCGGCCGTGGCCGCCGCGAGGCGCGACAAGGAGCTGCCCCAGGCGCTCGCATCGATGATCCGCGAGCAGGAGCGCGAGGACGCCGAGCGTGCCGCCGGCCTATCTGTGGCGACATGGACGGAGATCGAGCAGCGCGCCACCGCGGCCGGAATCGCCGTCAAGCTGTCCGAAGACCGCTGGTTGCTCGAAGCCCAGGTCGGCAACAGCCAGTAGGCCGACTCGTCGCTGCCACTAGCGGGCAGGACCCCTGTCGTATCAGGTACGGACTCTTGTCCCATTACGCACCCTCTCTCGCGAAGGCTAATTTTCCGCCGTCCTCTTCAATCAATGGACTAATCAATTCGGAGGGTGTCGTAAATGCTCCAGTACCTGAACAGCCTGATTGCCCGCGACGAGCGAGGCCAGGGCCTGGCCGAGTACGCGCTGATCCTGGCCCTGATCGCCGTCCTGGCGATCGTGGCGGTCACGTTCCTCGGTGGTCAGATCAACGCGATCCTGTCGGACGTCGGCAACAAGATCTGACGTCTCCTTCCAGGAGCGATAAAGGCGCCGGCCGAAAGGCCGGCGCCTTTTCATTTGCCCGCCGAACCCAGCGGCCGGTCGCGGTCGTTGGCGGCGGGCATTGCCATGCCATCCGCGCAGCACTCGGTAGCCGTGAGCCGCTGATACGATCGAGGCGATGAGATCTGCGCGCGACCGTCAACACGGACAGAGCCTGGCCGAGTACGCGCTCATCGTCGCGCTGATCGTCATCGTCGCGCTCGTCGCGCTGACCTTCTTCGGCACCCAGATCAACGACGTCCTGTCGATCATCGCCGACCAGATCAACGGTTAGCCAGCCAGACGGCGGACGCGCACCCACTCGACCACCGCTCACTCCGGAGCTGCGAACCGCCACTCCAAGGCGATGCGTGCAGTCCGGTGCGGCTCGCTGCACTTTGTCCGACGCCCGGCGGTCCCAGCCCGTACCGCTTTCCTATATCGGCACCGCGCTTCGGTGGGCGAAATTCGCCACGCGTCGGGTCCCGGCGCCACGCAGCCCCACAGATGGAGCACAACGTGATAGTCAGCGCAGTTCGGCTGTTACTGAGACGCAGTCAGGCCGGACAGGGGTTGGCCGAGTACGCACTTATCCTCGCTCTCGTAGGCGTCGCGGCAATCGTCGCGGTCACCTTCATGGGCAGTCAGATCAATGACGTTCTTTCAGATCTCGGCAACGCACTCTGATCGGCTTCGCTGTTAACGGGAGCGCTCCCCGGTCCTAACTCCTCAGGGCCAGGTAGCGCTCCTTTTTCGTTTCCCTGAAATGGCACTGACCGTCGCCAATTGCAGGGCCAGTCCTAGCCCATTCGTAGGATCGCGACCCCTCTGGACCCTCCCTACAGTCGTTGACACCTGTCACATCTGCCCTGGAGTCAAGCCAAGCAATGAAGCGCCCTAATCGCCTGATGCTCATCGCCGGAATAGCCCTCGCTGCCCCAACGCTCCACCAATTGGTCGACACCTACGGCGTTCTGCCGCCGGCGCCGACCACGGCTCGCTGACACAAGAAACGGACGGTCGGAAGTTGGCTACAGAGGGTAACGGCCACGTGACCGAGCAGATCAAGGTCGTCATCGTCGATGACATCGCCGAGACGCGCGACCATCTCGCCAAGCTGCTCGGCTTCGAGTCAGATATCGAGGTCGTCGCCAGCCTCGGCTCGGGCGAGGAAGTCCTGCGCCTGGCCAATGAGAAGCGGCTCGACGTCGTGCTCCTCGACATCAACATGCCGGGCATGGACGGCATCGCCACGGCCGAGCAGCTGGCGCTCCGCGCACCGTCTGCCTCGATCATCATGATGAGCGTCCAGGGCGAGCCGGACTACCTGCGGCGGGCAATGCTCGCCGGCGCGCGCGAGTTCCTGGTCAAGCCGTTCAGCTCGGATGAACTGGCCGCTTCAATCCGCCAGGTCCACCAGCGCGAGCGGCTCAAGCTCGATCGCTTTGCGGGCAGCCTGCCAGCACAGATCGAGGGCAACAATGTTCCGGCCGCCGCGCACGGGCCGGGTCGGGTGGTGACCTTCTTCGCCCCCAAGGGCGGCGTCGGCCGCACGACCCTTGCCGTCAACTTCGCCGTCGCCGCGGCGGCCGAGTTCGGCAAGCGCGTCGCGCTGATCGACGGTGGCCTCCAGTTCGGCGACGTCGGCGTGCTGCTCAACCTCAATCCCAAGAACCAGACGATTGCGGACGTCGTGCGCGAGATGAACGGCGGCGACCTCGAGACGCTCGACAGCACCCTGGTCGACCACAGCTCGGGCATCCGCGTCCTGATGGCGCCGCCCAGCCCCGAGATGGCCGAGCTGGTGACTGCCGATCACCTGGGCCGCATCGTCGGCGCGTTGCGCCAGACGCACGACCTGGTGGTCATCGACTCCACCGCGGCGCTGCTCGACGCGACGCTCGCCTTTCTCGATCAGTCGGATGTCGTGCTGACGGTGCTCACGCTCGAGATCACAAACATCAAGAACATCCGCCAGTTCCTGGCGCTCGTCGAGCAGCTTGGCTTCAGCGAATCGAAGATCCAGCTGGTGCTCAATCGCGCCGATTCGGCCTACGGCATCCGCTTCCAGGATGTCGAGAGCTCGATCGGCCGCAAGATCAGCCACACCGTCGTTTCCGACGGCCGGACGGTCGTCTTCGCCCTCAACCGGGGCGTTCCTTTCGTGGTCGCGTCACGCCAGTCCAAGGTTGCCGAGGACGTCGTGCGCATGGCCAAGCAGGTCCTTGGGTCCGAGCTCACGGAGGCGCCCGAGGCGCCGCCGATCCGAGTGCCGGCCAAAAAGGGCATCTTCCAATGGCGCGCGCACTGAGTAGGGGAGTCAAGGCCCGATGTCACTGCTGAAACGAATCGAGAGCGCCCGCCCGGCGGCCGACATGGCCCCCGGCGCCTCGGGAGCACTCCCCTCGCCCGCCGGTCTGCCGAACCTTGGTGACCCGCCGGCACAGGGTTCGGGCCAGGTTCCTGCGCCGACCCCCGCACCGGCCCAGCCGGGCTCAAGCGGCAATGGCTCGACCAGCGGCCGAATGCTCGCCCAGGTTCCGCTACGAGAGTCCTTCCGCGACGCCAAGTTCCGCATCCAGCAGCGAGTCATCTCCGACCTCGACCCGAAGCTCGATCTGGCCAATCAGGTCGAGGTGCGGCGCGAGATCGACGAGGCATTTGGGCGCGCCCTCGACGGTGAGGGCCTGGCGCTCACGCGCGCCGAGCGCACGCGGATGCTCGAGCAGATCACCGACGAGATCGTCGGCCTGGGACCGCTCGAGCCGCTCCTGCGTGACGACGGCGTGACCGAGGTGATGGTCAACGGGCCGCGCCAGGTGTACATCGAGCGCTCCGGCAAGATCGAGCTGACCAACGTGACCTTCCAGAACGACGAGCACGTGATGCGCATCATCGACCGCATCATCTCGCCCATCGGCCGGCGCGTCGACGAGTCGAGCCCGATGGTCGACGCGCGACTCGTCGACGGCTCGCGTGTCAACGTCATCATTCCGCCGATCAGCCTGGTCGGGCCGGTGCTCACGATTCGCAAGTTCGCGGCCACGCCTCTGACGACCGACGACCTGATCCGCTTCGGAACCTCGACGCCCGAGATGTTCGACTTCCTGCGCGCGTGCGTCGAGGCGCGGCTCAACGTGTTCGTGTCGGGCGGCACCGGCTCGGGCAAGACGACGATGCTCAACGTGCTTTCGTCGTTCATCCCGAACGACGAGCGCATCGTCACCGTTGAGGACGCGGCCGAGCTCCAGCTTCGGCAGGAGCATGTGGTCACGCTCGAGTCACGTCCGGCGAACATCGAAGGCAAGGGCGCGGTTCCGATCCGCGAGCTCGTGCGCAACTCGCTGCGCATGCGGCCCGATCGCATCATCGTCGGCGAGTGCCGCGGTGCCGAGGCGCTCGACATGCTCCAGGCAATGAACACCGGACACGATGGATCGATGTCGACCGGCCACGCCAACACGCCGCGCGACATGCTCGCCCGACTCGAGACGATGGTCCTCTTCTCGGGCGTCGACCTGCCGTTGCGCGCAGTGCGCGAGCAGATCGCCTCGGCCGTCGACCTGATCGTCCACCAGGACCGACTCAAGGACGGCACGCGCAAGATCACCAACATCACCGAGGTTCAAGGTATGGAAGGCGACGTGATCGTTCTGCAGGACGTGTTCATGTTCGAGCAGACCGGCCTGGTCGAAGGCAAGGTCCAGGGCAAGCTGCGCCCGACAGGCGTCCGCCCGCGCTTCTCCGAGAAGTTCGAGGCGCACGGTATCCACCTGCCGCCACGCATCTTCGGGGCGGCTTTCTGATGGAGCCGTTGACCCTCCTCGTCGCGGCCCTGGCGGCCGTCGGCGTACTGCTCGTGTTCATCAGCCTTGCCGGTGGATCGGGCGTCAACTCACGTCTCGAGCGCTACGGCTTGGCCGAGCCAACGGATTTGACGCCGCAGGAAAGAAAGGCTCTCGGCGAGCGCATCTCTGGGTCGTCAGCCATGACCAACCTGAACCGCGTCGTTGAGAAGCGTGACTGGGGAACGAGCCTGGCGCGCGAGCTCGCCCGAGCGGACCTGGCCCTCAAGCCGAGCGAGTTCGTGGCCATTCGGTTGGCCGCGATGTTCGGCATCCCGCTCGGCATGATCGTGTTGAGTCCGCTCATCGGCTTCCTGGGCAGCCCGATCGCCTGGATCGGCGGCTTCGTGCTCGGCTTCTGGCTACCGCGCTTCTGGCTCAATCGGCGCAAGGCGGGCCGCCTCAAGGCATTCAACAGCAACCTCGCTGACACGATCATGCTGCTCGCCAACGCGCTCCGCGCCGGTTCTTCGTTCCTGCAGGCGGTTGAGATGATCGTCCGCGAAACGCGGCCGCCGGTGTCGACCGAGTTCGCCCGCGTCATCCGCGAGGTCAACCTCGGCCTGCCGCTCGATGACGCACTGGCCAACCTGTCGCGTCGCGTCCGCTCCGACGACCTCGACCTGATGACGACGGCCATTGCCATCCACCACTCGGTCGGCGGCAACCTCGCAGAGATCCTCGACTCGATCGCCTTCACCATTCGCGAGCGAGTTCGAATCAAGGGTGAGATCCGGACACTCACCGCGCAGCAGCGCATGAGCGGTTACGTGGTCGGCCTGCTGCCCGTGGCGCTGGTCGTGCTGCTGTCGGTCATCGCCCCCACGTTCATGGCACCGATGCTCCAGAAGCCACCCGAGCTGCTCGGCCTGCCGGCCGGATTCTTCATCCTCGGCGCCGGCGCGATCATGATGGCCATTGGCTTCTTCTTCATCCGGCGCATCGTCGACATCGAGGTCTAGAGGGATGCTGTTTCCGCTTTTGATGGCAACCGTCGCCGGCCTCGGCGTGCTGCTCGTCTTCTTCGCCATAGCCGGCGCACGACCGATGGATCCGGTCCAGGCCAGGCTCAGCCAACTGGGCTCCATGCAGGCCCGGACGCTCGAGGAGCTCGAGCTCCAGCAGCCTCTCTTCGAGCGCACGCTTCGCCCGCTGGCGGCCCGTCTCTCCGGCGTCGCACAGCGCTTCGCCAGCCCGTCAAAGGTGAGTCGAACCGAGAAGCGCCTGGCGATGGCGGGCAACCCGGGCGCGCTGCGCACGATTGACTTTCTCGGCCTGAAGCTCGTCATGGCCGTCCTCGTGGCCGGTGTCGGCTTCTTCGTGCTTGTCATCGTCGCCGGCAATGTGCCGTTCGGCATGGTCGCCGCCGTCGCTCTCGCCGCAATGGGTTTCATGGCACCTGAGATGTGGCTCAGCCGGCGCATCAAGAAGCGTCAGAAGCAGATCCTGCTCGCACTGCCCGACACGCTCGATCTGCTGACCGTCTCGGTTCGTGCCGGCCTATCGTTCGACGGCGCGCTGGCCAAGGTGGTCGAGCGGACCAAGGGACCGTTGGCCGACGAGTTCCGCCGTTCACTCTCCGAGATCCGCGTCGGCAAGGTTCGTCGCGACGCGATGCGTGACATCGTCAGCCGCACGGACGTGCAGCCGCTGTCCAACTTCATCGGCGCGATCGTCCAGGCCGAGCAGCTCGGCGTGCCGATTGCCAAGGTCCTCCAGGTCCAGTCCGAGCAGATGCGCATTGAGCGCCGCCAGCGGGCCGAGGAGATGGCCGCCAAGGCACCGATCAAGATGCTCTTCCCGCTCGTCGGCTGCATCTTCCCGTCGATGTTCATCGTCATCCTTGGCCCGGCGATCATCCTGATCGCGTTGAACATGGGCGCAGCGCAGCAGTAGGCTTCGGGCGCCAGATGCTCAACCTGTCAGCGGCCGATGGTGGCCAGTCCCTCTTCCGGTTGGAAGTGGCCGATTCATGGCTGGCGCGACTGCGCGGCCTGATCGGCCGTTCGGGCGTCGGTCGTGACGAGGGTCTCTACCTGTCGGGCACGAACGGCGTGCACATGTTCTTCATGCGCTTTCCGATCGACTGTGTCTTCCTCGGCGCGCCTCAACCAGACGGCACGCGCCAGATCGTCGCCGTCAAGTCCGAGCTTCAGCCGTGGCGCGGCATCGTCTGGTGGGTGCGCGGCGCGAAAGCCGCCGTGGAGCTGACATCTGGCGCCGCTGCAGCTGCCGGCCTGCGGGCAGGCGACTTCGTCAGGCTCGAGCCGGCCGCGTAGTCAAGCCCGAGCCGGCCGCGCAGTCAGCTTGCCGGACAGTCGGTCGAGGAACAGCCCGGCCGGTTCGCCGTGATCCGGAGCGGCAAACGGCAGCAGCAGGCCGAGCAGCGCGATGAATGGCAGCAGCCCCTCGGCCGGGCCCTTGAAGTCGCCGTTGAGTCCAACCAGCAACGTGGGCACCCAGCACAAGAGCGGAAGCGCCAGTCCCCACATACGCCCGCGCGCGGCGAGGAACGCCGCCGGGATCAGCAGATTCGTGAGGTAGTGATCCCACAGCAGCGGCGCCAGGAGAAGGGTGGCCATCAGCGTCACCACGAAGCTCAGCTCGCGGTCGCGACGCAGGCTGAGCAGGAGCGCGCCGATCGCCACGGCGTAGCCCGCGAAAAGGGCCACGGTTGCCAATGACTCCGGTCCACCGAACAGCAGAACGGCCGATCCGAGATCCACGTTGCTGCGCACGCCGGTGACGTCACTGACGTTGCGCAGCACGGTCACGTAGTCGAACCAGCCGTCGAGCCCGACGAAGGGCAGGGTCAGCACGACCAGCACGCCAAAGGCGATCGCCGTCCAGGCGACCGGCCGCCATATGCCACGCAGCAGCCACCAGGCACAGATGAGACCCATCGTCGGGCGGATGGTGAGTGACACTGCAAGCGCGATCGACCCCAGCGGCCTGTCCAGCCAGCGCCAGGTGAGGACGGCCAGGAACGTCACGATCAGGCTGACATTGCCCAGGTCGAGATCGAACAGGACCGGCGCGCTGAGCGTGGCCACACCGAACATCGCCAGTCGGACGGCGCGCGACACGGGCATCGCGGCACATGTCAGCAACAGGATGCCGATACGCAGCACGAGCCAGAGCACGGTCGCGCCCTCCTCGCCGAGCGTCGTCAGCGGCACGAACAGTAATGCGAGCGGCGGCGAGTAGAGGTACAGGCCGAACGGACCCGGTTGGAACGGCCCACCGAGTGTCTCCGCCTGGTACGGGCTGCCGGTCGCGATGAGCCGCAGGGCAGCCTCGTAATAGGCATAGAAGTCATACGCCCAGCCCGGCGAATGGCCGAACCAGAGCGATATGGTCAGGCCGAGCACGATCAGCCCGGCAAAGGCGAGTCCGGCACCAAGCGGCGCCGACCAGCGAGAGGTAGGCGCGGCCTGTTGAGCGCCGTTCACGGTCGCGGCGTCCAGCATCAAGCGGATGATAAGTGGCGCGCAAGCGGATGATGATCGGCGCCCTTCACGCTGTGCCCGTGAAGGCCCTGCTCGACCTGTTGCTGCCGCCTACGTGCCCCGGCTGCCGTCGCGAAGGGGTTGCGTTGTGCGCGTCGTGTCGTCGCGTCATGGAGCGGCGACTCGAAGAGCCGGCCGCGGCGCCGATCGGGCTGCCGACCGATCAGCCAGCTGGAATCGTCCAGCTCGAATGGTGCTCGGCATTCACCGGCCCGGCGCGGGCCGCACTGCACGCACTGAAGTACGACGGCGAGCTGCGCCTTGTCGAGCCACTCGCCGATCTGATGGCCCGGCGTTGGCGACGCGCCTCGGTCGGCGGCGAGCTGCTCGTGCCGGTGCCGGTTCACGCCGAGCGGCGGCGGCAGCGCGGCTTCGACCAGGCCGAGCTCCTCGCACGCGGCTGCTCGCGCCGTCTCGGCCTGCCGTTCGCGCTTGCGCTCGAGCGCGCCGAACGGACCACCGCTCAGCATCAGCTCGGCCGTCGAGCTCGGGCGAGCAACGTGGGCCACGCATTCGCGGTTCCCGAGGCGATGCGCCGCCACGTCAGCGGCCGGTGGGTGATCGTCATCGACGACGTCGTGACCACGGGCGCCACCCTCGCCGGCTGTGCTCGCGTCCTGTACGAGGCCGGCGCCACGGCCGTGTCGGGGCTGGCGCTGGCTCGCGAACGCTGAGTGATCAGCCGCCGTGCGTGGTCAGCGGTTGGGCTGTCATCGATGCTCACAGGCAGGGCTGGCCACTCGCGTCGCGGACGAAGGCGATAGACGCTCGACTTGCGCGTCATGAAGCCCTCGTCGACCAGGTAGCGGCGCAACGACGCGGCGTCGGGGTTGCGGACCGCCAGCAGCTGGTTGACCTCCTTTTCGGGGTACTTCCGCTTGCGTTCAAAGACCGACTCGGCGAGCGCGCGCAGGACGACCAGCCTCTTTGAGCGCTGGACAGGGATGCTCACCAGACGATCACCCTCGAAAAAGGCGCGCAGCACCCTGACGTCGGCAGAGCTTGCCCAGGTGGGTGCCGGCGAGTCGTCTTCGGCGGCGTCGCCTGACTGCTCGCGCGCAATGCGGTGCAGAGCACCGCCGATCTCGTCCAGTCTCGACAGTCGAAGCGAGTAATCCATGTACGGCGGCCGAGCGCGCGACTCGACCAGTCCAGCGTCGCGCAGGCGCTTGAGGTGGTGAACGACCGTGCCCGGCGTCAGCTCGAGCGCCGCGGCGAGCTGTTCGACAGACATGCTCCGGCCATCCGCAAGGAGACCAACGATGCGCAGGCGTGAAGCGTCCGAGAGTGCCTTGAGTGCGACAAGAAGTTCGGGATCCATGTCAGCAGCGTAGGCGGCCAGTTTGATCGATGTCAAACTCCGCCGCGCCTATAGCATCTCGACATGGCAGGCAGCGAGATCGAGCGGCGACTGCTCGGTCCGCACCTTGCCCTCGGCACCGGCCTCCGGCGGGCCGCGGCCCGTGCCGAGGAGATCGGCGCCACAGCGGTGCAGGTGTTTACCGACAATCCAACGGCCTGGCGCAGGCGCTCGGAGCCACCCCACGGTCTGGCCGAGTTTCGCGCACGAATGGCGGCATTGGGTATCGATTCCATCGCCGTTCACGCGCCGTATCTCGTCAACCTGTGCGGTGGTAACGAGGATTTCTGGGCCAAGTCGGTGGCGACTATGGCCAATGAGCTGAAGGTCGGAGCGATGTTCGGAGCTCGCTACGTGGTCATGCACATCGGCTCGCATCGTGGGATCGAGCGCGACGCGGGCATCGAACGCCTCGCGCTTGGGTTGCGAGCCGTGCTCGCCGAAGCGGACGCAGCCAACACCCAGCAACGTGCCGAGCTGCCCATGCTCGTGCTCGAGAACGCGGCCGGGACGGGCGACGGCATCGGCGCGTCGATCGACGACCTGGCCGACATCTGGGAATCAGCGTCGCGCGCCGGCGTCGCGATGGATCGCATCGGCATCTGCCTCGACACGGCCCACCTGTGGGGCGCCGGGTTCGACGTCGCAACCGAGGCGGGCATCGAGGATGTCGTGCGCCGGATCGATGGCGAGATCGGCCGCGACAAGGTCGTCATGCTCCACCTCAACGACTCGCGCACGACGCTTGGTTCGCGCCTCGATCGGCACGAGCACATCGCTGCCGGCCGGGTTGGCGCAGACGGGATGCGCAACCTGGTTACTCATCCCTGGCTGGCCACGCTGCCAACCTTTCTCGAGACGCCGGGCATGGATATTGGCTACGACAAGGTCAACCTGGATCGGGTGCGGATGCTGATCGACGGCCAGACGCCGCCCCCGCTGCCTGCCGAAGCGTTCGAAGTCCGTGGTGCACGTACCCGGAGTGCACCTCCGAGCCCCTGACCGGTCGTGCGCCGGGTAACCGTACCAAGGGCCTATATCGAGCGGGGGTCGTGCACCGGATGATGCCGCTGTCGCCCAACCAGGCGACCGTGTCACGCGGGGGAATGAGCCGTCACCCGGTCAGCGGAGAGTACCAAGACCCGATGAGCGTTCAGAACGGGCGGGCCTTCAACGAATGGCTGAAGACCCAGCTCAAGGCGAAGAAGATGTCCCAACGCCAGCTGGCCCAGCAGTCCGGTGTCGATCACTCGACGATCTCGCGACTGGTGCGCGGTGATCGGACGCCTTCGCTCGGCACTGCCACCAAATTGGCGCGCGGCCTGCGTGAGCTGCGCGACGAGTCCGAGACGCCCCATTACTTCGGGCTCGTCGGCTCCTCGACCAGTCATCCCACCGCGCGTGTCGAGTACGCGCTCCGTTCCGACGACCTGTTGAGCGAACCGCAGGTTCGCCAGGTGATGGAGTACTACCTCGCGCTGCGCATGCGCCGCCTTGCCGCGGCGCGACACAACGGCGCCGTGGGACGCACCAACGGAACCGAGGTGCGCACCGCTCTCGCGGCGCGGATGCCGACCCGCAACTGATCATCTGACGCGCCGCACAGGCGCAATCGCCCCGTCCGCGTCGATGCCGGTCCTTGAGACCGGCATCTTCGTTTTGCGGCGCGTGAGATCCGGCTAGGTCACTGCCACGGCAGCGGCCAGCTTAGGTCGCTGCCGCGGCGTCGACGGGCTGGCGATTTGGCTTGGTCTTGTCGGACAGGATGTAAACGATGCCGCCGACGACGATGATCGACAGGACGCTGATGGCGCGGTCGACGAGGGTTATCGCGACGGCCTCGTTCGTGGTCGCTCCGTAGAACGTCGTCAGGATCACGACCACAGCGCCCTCGACCGCGCCGAGGCCGGCCGGAGTGAATGGGATGGCCGTCAGCAGCGACGCGATCAGGGCGACGAAGAACGCGCCGCTGATGCCGAGGTGGATATCGAACCCGAGCGCCAGTACGACCAGGTACAGACGCAGCGCTTCAGTCCCCCAGATCAGCGCCGTGATGAAGGCGATCAACGGCACGCGGCGGGCATTGATCGAGAAGACGCCCTCCTCGAAACGGTCGTAGAACTCGACCACGCGGGCGGGCAGCGGCAGCCGCCGGATAAGGCGGCTGCCGAAGTTACGCACGGTGTACAGGCCGATCGCCAGCACGACGAGGACGATCAGGCCGATACCGAAGACGAGCTGCACCTCCGGCGACATGCCCGAGCGAAAGCTCCAGAAGCCGGCGGCAAGGCCCAGCAGCACGATCGCGAAGAGGTCGAAGACGCGCTCGATGAACACGGTGCCGAACGTTCTGCTGAGCGACACGGCGTAGTTCAGCCGCAACAGGTACGCGCGATAGACGTCGCCCAGCTTGGCCGGCACGAGGCAGTTGACCAGCCAGCTGATGACGATGATCTCGGTCGAATCACGAACCCGAACCTCGGTCCCCGCGCCGCGCAGCAGCAGGGTCCAGCGGTAGCCGCGCAACGGAAAGCCGATGTAGTAGACGCCGACCGCCGCCAGCAACAGCCATGGATCGGCGTTGGTGATGAGCGGGATCATCTGGTCGAGATGGAACCCGGGCAGGGCGCCCAGGACGAGGATGAGGATCGCGATGGGCAGGACGATCGAGATGATCGTGCGCGGGTCGCGCAGGCGGCGCGAGAGTGGCTGCGGCGGCGTGCTCTCCTCGTGGACGAGCGGGTAGTCGGTTACCTGCTCCTCTTCGACCGGCGGCACTGGCGGCTGGTTGGCTGGGTCCTGCCGATCGTCGGTCATGCCGGTTGAACGCGGCCATTGCCGCGGATTCGCTGCACGAGCTTGGCGAATGGCATTGCCGCCCGAACCAGACGCGAGCCGCGCGCGGTCACGAGCGTGAAGGAAGCCATCGCGGCTCGGAACTGCTCGGCCGTGTCGAGCGGGCCGTCGGCGACGGTGTATGCGACGCCGACCTCGAGCACGGTGTGCGCGTCGGACACCGCGGCGCCGGCGAGCGCGTTGGTGGTGGCGAACTCGGCCGCGCGGCTATTGCCGTCGCCGACCATCAGGCGCGCGTTCCAGGTCTCGACGTAGTCGAGCAGCGGAACGAGCTGATCGAGCTCCGTTTCCCAGCCCTTGCGGCCGGCGCCGGCGCGAAACCGGTCGAACGGATGGGCCACGCCAACGACGCCGCCCTGGTCGCGAATGAGCCGGGCCGCCTCGTGCGGCGCGAGGCCGGACGGGATCGGCCGCTCGAGGTACAGGCCGATCAGGTCGCCGGCGCTGGTGCGCACCTCCTGACCGACGATCACGTGTATATCGTCAGTCGCCGCCGCGCGCGCCTCGAGCGCTCCTTCGAGTCGGTCGTGGTCGGTGATCGCCACGTGCGTCAGGCCGCGCTCGGCCGCGGCTCGCACCACGGACTGCGGCTTGCTGAGCGAGTCGAACGACGCCGAAGTGTGGCAGTGCAGGTCAGCCATCGAGCGGACGCCCCCGTCCGCGGTCATCAGATGCGCTGGACGAGCGACTTCCGGAAGAAGTCGAAGTGCTCGAGCGCCAGTCCCGTGCCGAGCGCCACGCAGTTGAGGGCGTTCTCGGCGACGTGGCAGGGAACACCGGTGACCTGCGTCAGCAGCTTGTCGATGTTGCGCAGCAGCGAGCCGCCGCCGGACATGACCATGCCCTTGTCGATGATGTCGCTCGACAGCTCGGGCGGCGTCTCCTCGAGCACGCTGCGCACCGCGCCGACGATCTGCTGGAGCGGCTGCTCGAGCGCCTCCATGACCTCCGAGCTGGTGAGCGGCACGGTTCGCGGCAGACCGGCGATCAGGTCGCGCCCGCGCACCTCCATGTGCAGCTCGCGCTCGAGCGGCAGCGCCGTGCCGATCTGGATCTTGACGTCCTCGGCGGTGCGGTCGCCGATCATCACGTTGTACTTCTTGCGCACGTAGTTGGCGATCGACTCGTCGAAGCGATTGCCGCCAACGCGCACCGAGCGCGAGATGACGATGCCGCCGAGCGAGATGACGGCGATCTCGCTCGTGCCGCCGCCGATGTCGATGATCAGGTTGCCCGACGGGCCGCTGATCGGCACGTTGGCGCCGATCGCCGCGGCGAGCGGCTCCTCGATCAGGTACGCCTCGCGCGCGCCGGCCTTGAGCGCCGCGTCACGCACGGCGCGCTTCTCGACGCTGGTCACGCCCGACGGCACACTGATCATCACGTCCGGCTTGGTGAACGAGCGGCCGGCCTTCTTGATGAAGTAGCGCAGCATCGCCTCGGTGATGACGTAGTCGGCGATGACGCCGTCCTTCATCGGCCGGATGGCGGTGATGTTGCCCGGCGTACGGCCGATCATCTCGCGTGCCTCGTCACCCACGGCGACGATGTGGTTGTCATCGCTCACCGCGACAACGCTGGGCTCACGGGCAACGATGCCCTTGCCCTTCACGTACACGAGGATGTTGGCCGTGCCGAGGTCGATTCCGATCTTCATTGGGTAGTTGCTGACGCCCCTTCCGAGACACGCTCGATCTGTGCGCCGAGATCGAGGAACTTGCCTTCGATGTTCTCATACCCACGTCGAACGTGGTGCGCGCCGTGGATGACGCTGGTTCCTGTGGCTGCCAGGGCGCCGAGGATGAGCGACGCGCCGGCGCGCAGATCGCCCATCTCAACCTCGCCGCCCGTAAGCGTTGATGGTCCGTGAATTGAAGCGTGCTGCTCGTCGTGCAGCTCGACGCTCGCGCCGAGGCCGCGCAGCTCGGCCAGCCACTCGAGACGATCCTCGAAGATCGTCTCGTGCAGCCGGCTGGTGCCGTTGGCCTGTGTCAGCAGGACCGAGGTCGGTGACTGCAGGTCGGTGGCCAGGCCGGGGTACGGCGCCGTCTCGATGTCGCGTGGCTTGAGCAGCTCACGCGTGCCGCCGTCGCAGTGGACCTCGATCGTGTCGCGTCCGCAGGCGATCGGCACGCCGATGTCCGATACGACGTCGAGGAAAGCACCGAGGTGCTCACACGGAGCGTTCTCGAGCACCATGTCGCCACCGGTCACGGCCGCGGCGACAACGAACGTGCCGGCCTCGATCCGATCGGGCACGACGCGGTGTTCGGCGCCGCGCAAGCGGCGCTGGCCCTCGATCTCGATCGTGTCCGGCGCGGTGCGCTCGATCTCGGCGCCCATCTTCTGGAGCAGCGCGATCAGGTCGTCGACCTCCGGCTCGCGTGCGGCCGGCTTGATGACCGTGTGGCCCTCGGCCAGCACGCCGGCCAGGATCGCGTTCTCGGTGCCCATCACGGTGACCATCGGGAAATCGATCCGCGAGCCGCGTAGCCGGCCGGCCGTGCGCGCGAAGTAGTAGCCGTTGCGGTACTCGATCTCGGCGCCCATGGCGCGCATCGCGTCGACGTGCAGGTTGACCGGCCGGCGGCCGATCCGGTCACCGCCCGGGTTGCTCATGATCACTCGCCCGAAGCGCGACAGCAGCGGGCCGAGCAGGATGAAGCTGGCGCGCATCTTGGCCGCGGCCTCGAGCGGCACGAACAGCCACTCGACGTCGCCCGCGGCCACCTCGTACGTGTTCGGCGAGGGATGGTCGACGACCACGCCGAGGTCGCGCAGCACCTCGACCATGACGCGCACGTCTTCGATCTCGGGCACGTTGGTGAACTTGCAGCGCTCGCCGGTCAGCGTCGCCGCGGCAAGCATCTTGAGCGCGGCATTCTTGCTGCCGCTGATCTGCACCCGCCCATTGAGCGGGCGGCCGCCGGTCACCCGGAATGCCTGGCGCTCAACGGGGAGCTCCTGGTACTCCCAATGGAACCGACGATCAGCCACGGATCAGCCGCGCGAGCGCGGACCCTCGCGGCGGCGGCGCTCGGCGACCCGAATGTGGAGCAGCGCTCGCTGCAGGGACGCCCGGGCGCGGGCCAGGTCGGCCGGCTCCTCGAAGCCCTCGGCAAGGGCACGCTCGGCTTCGCGGCGCGCCTCTTCGGCACGCTCGAGATCGATCTCCGAGGCCAGGTCGGCCGTCTCGGCCATGACCACGACCTTGTCCGGCCGCACCTGCAGGAAGCCGCCGGCGATGGCGAAGAACTCCTCCTCGCCGCCGCGACGAATGCGCAGCTCACCGACGCCGAGCGTGGTCAGCAGCGGCGCGTGGTGCGGCAGCACGCCCAGCTCGCCTTCGATTCCCGGGCAGACGACCGAATCGACCTGCTCGCTGAATACCTGGCGTTCGGGGGTGACGATCTCGAGGAGGAGAGGCATGTCAGTCGGCGAGCTTCTTGGCGTTCTCGCGGACGTCGTCCATCGTGCCGGCGAGGAAGAAGGCCTGCTCGGGCAGGTCATCGGCCTTGCCGTCGAGGATCTCCTTGAAGCTTGCCACCGTGTCGCGAATTGCGACGTAGCGGCCCTCGCGACCGGTGAAGATCTGGGCGACGAAGAATGGCTGGCTCATGAAGCGCTGCAGGCGCCGCGCACGAGCGACGGTCTGCTTCTGCTCCTCGGACAGCTCGTCGATGCCCAGGATGGCGATGATGTCCTGCAGGTCGCGGTATGCCTGCAGCAGTCGCTGCGTCTCGCGTGCGACCTCGTAGTGCTCGGTCCCGACGACGTTCGGGTCGAGCACGCGCGATGTCGAGGTGAGCGGGTCGACGGCCGGGTAGATGCCCAGCTCGGTCAGGTAGCGCTCGAGCCGGATCGACGAGTCGAGGTGGCCGAACGCCGTCGCCGGCGCCGGGTCGGTGTAGTCGTCGGCGGGCACGAAGATCGCCTGGAGCGAGGTGATCGAACCGGTCTTGGTCGACGTGATGCGCTCCTGCAGACCGGCCATCTCAGTCGCCAGGTTGGGCTGGTAGCCCACCGCCGACGGCATTCGGCCGAGCAGTGCTGACACCTCGGAACCCGCCTGCGTGAAGCGGAAGATGTTGTCGATGAAGAGCAGCACGTCGCGGCCCTCGTCGCGGAAGAACTCGGCGAAGGTCAGGCCGGTCAGGCCGACGCGCAGTCGGGCGCCGGGTGGCTCGTTCATCTGGCCGAAGGCCATCACGGTCTTCTCGATGACGCCCAATTCGGTCATCTCGTGAAGGAGGTCGTTGCCCTCGCGTGAGCGCTCGCCGACGCCGGCGAAGACGGAGTAGCCGCCGTGCTCCTCGGCCACGTTGCGGATCAGCTCCTGGATGATGACCGTCTTGCCCACGCCGGCGCCGCCGAAGACGCCGACCTTGCCGCCCTTGGCGAACGGCGCGATGAGGTCGATCACCTTGAGGCCCGTCTCGAACACCTCGGTCGCGGTGGTCTGCTCCTCGAACGCCGGCGCGGCGCGGTGGATCGGGTAGCGCTCACTCGCCTCGACCGGGCCCTTCTCGTCGATCGGCTGGCCGAGGACGTTGAAGACGCGGCCGAGGGTGGCCGGGCCGACCGGAACGGAGATCGCAGCGCCAGTGTCGATGGCCCCTGTGCCGCGCGCCAGTCCGTCGGTCGTCGTCATCGCCACCGTGCGCACCCAGTTGTTGCCGAGGTGCTGCTGGACCTCACACACGAGCGGATCCTCGCCCTCGCGCTGGATCTCGACGGCGTTGAAGATCGCGGGCAGGTTGCCGGCCGGGAACTCGATGTCAACGACGGGACCGGTGATCGCGATCACGCGTCCGTTGGTTGTTGCGGCTACAGCCATGATTGGTGTGGATCCTCCTTTGCGATCAGGACGCGTTGGCGCCGGTCGCGATTTCGATCATCTCGCGGGTGATGTTCGCCTGGCGAACCTTGTTGTAGGTGAGAGTCAGGTCCTCGATCAGCTCCTGCGCGTTCTCGGTCGCGTTCTTCATCGCCACCATGCGCGCCGACTGCTCGCTCGCGGTCAGCTCCAGCACGGCCTGGAAGACGCGCGTCGCCACGTAGCGTGGCAACAGCTGGCGGAGCACCGCATCGGGGTCCGGCTCGAAGATGAACTGCCGGCCGGGAATGCCCTCGTCGACGTCGTCGGCCGGCTCGACCGGCAGCAGCCGATCGACCACCGGGCGCTGGGCGAGCGTCGAGATGAAGCGCGGGTAGATGAGGTCGATGCTCGAGTACGTTTCGGCCAGGTAGTCATCGGTCAGCAGTCGCGCCAGCGGAATGACCGACGCGAACGTCGGTCGGTCGCCGTAGCCATCGAACGTGGCCGCGACCGGAACGTGTGCGCGGCGCATCGCCCCGTGGCCCTTGCGGCCGACGGTCACGACCTTCAGGTCGGTCTCATGCTGAGTGATCTGCTCGGCCGCGAAACGGATGGTGTTGGTGTTGAGCGAGCCGGCCAGGCCGCGGTCCGTGGTCAACAGCACGATCAGCCGCGTGCCGCCGGTCCGCTGGGCGAGCAACGGGTGCTCAGCCTCGCCGAGCACGGCCGCGAGGTCGGCCAGGACCTCGTCGATCTTGTCCGCGTATGGGCGCGACTGGAGCGTCGAGTCCTGGGCGCGCTTGAGCTTCGAGGCAGCCACGAACTGCATCGCCCGGGTGATCTGCTTGATGTTGCGCACGGACGCGATGCGGCGTCTGATCTCGCGCTGGCTGGGCACTTGCGGCTAGGTCCTCTTCGAGCTCAGTCCGCTCAGGCCGAGAAGGTCTGCTTGAACGACTCGGTTGCCTCGCGCAGGCCCTCGACGATCTCGTCGGTGAGCCCGCCCTTGTCGCCCAGGCTCTTGAGCAGGTCCGCCTGCTCGGCCTCCATGAACCGGTAGTAGCGCTGCTCGAACTCGCGCACCTTGGGTGTCGGCACGTCGTCGAGATAGCCGTTGGTGACGACCCACAGGATGGCCACCTGCTTCTCGACCGGAAGCGGCTCGTACTGCGGCTGCTTGAGCACCTCGGACGTCTTCTCGCCGCGTGTCAGCTGATCGCGGGTGGCCTTGTCGAGGTCCGACGCGAACTGGGCGAAGGCGGCCAGCTCGCGGTACTGGGCCAGGTCGAGCTTGAGCGGACCGGCAACCTTGCGCATCGCCTTGGTCTGGGCAGCCGAGCCCACGCGCGACACCGAGATGCCGACGTTGAGGCCGGGGCGCTGGCCGGCGTTGAAGAGGTCCGACTCGAGGTAGATCTGACCGTCGGTGATCGAGATCACGTTGGTCGGGATGTAGGCCGACACGTCGTTGGCCTGCGTCTCGATGACGGGCAGCGCGGTGAGCGAGCCGCCGCCGTTGTCCTCGTTGAGTCGCGCGGCTCGCTCGAGCAGCCGGCTGTGGAGGTAGAAGACGTCGCCCGGATATGCCTCACGGCCGGGCGGGCGGCGGAGCAGGAGCGACATCTCGCGGTACGCCCAGGCGTGCTTGGTCAGATCGTCGTAGACGCACAGCGCGTCCTTGACCAGCTCGCCGTCGAGCTGGACGCCGTTCTCCATGATCTCTTCGCCGATCGCCGCGCCGGCGTACGGCGCGAGGTACTGGACCGGGGCGGGATCCTCGGCGCCGGCGACGACGACGATGGTGTGCTCCATCGCGCCGTACTGCTCGAGCACGGCCACGGTCTTGGCCACGGTCGACAGCTTCTGGCCGATGGCGACGTAGATGCAGACCAGGCCCTTGCCCTTCTGATTGATGATCGTGTCGATCGCGATCGCGGTCTTGCCCGTCTGGCGGTCGCCGATGATCAGCTCGCGCTGGCCGCGGCCGATCGGGATCAGCGCGTCGATCGCCTTGACGCCGGTCTGGACCGGCGTGTCGACGCTCTTGCGCGTGATGACGCCGGGCGCGATGCGCTCGACCGGACGCCTGCCGCTGGCCTCGATCGGGCCCTTGTCATCGAGCGGCGCACCAAGCGGATTGACGACGCGGCCGATCAGCGCCTGGCCGACCGGCACCTCGACCACGCTGCCGGTGGTCTTGACCTGGTCGCCTTCCTTGATCTGCTTGTAGTCGCCCAGGATGACCGCGCCGACCGTCTCCTCCTCGAGGTTGAGGGCCATGCCCATCACGCCACCGGGGAACTCGAGCAGCTCCGATGCCAGCGCGCCCGACAGCCCGTAGATCTGGGCGATGCCGTCGCCGACCTCGACCACGGTGCCAACCGAGCGTGTCTCGACGTTGGCATCGAACTGGTCGATGGCCGACTTCAGGATGGTCGTGATTTCTTCGGATCGGATGGCCATCGGTTACTCCCGGGTTGCTGGCGAGGTGAACGGTTGGATGTTTGTCATGGCGTCAGCGTGCCGCTTTCGAGGCGCGAACGAAGGCGTTCGAGACGACCACGGACGCTGCCGTCGATGAGCAGATCGCCGACGCGCAGCTGCACGCCGCCGAGCAGCGCCGGATCGACGTGCAGCTCGAGCTCGACCTTTTGATTGGTCATCTTCTCGATGTGGGCGCGGATGGCGGCAACCTCTGCCGGCTGCATCTCGAGGGCGCTCGTCGCGGATGCCTCGACGATGCCGGCGCGCTTGTTGTACAGCCGGCGGAACTCGCTCGCGATGTTCGGCAGAGCCTCGACCCGCCGGCGACGGAGCAGCAGGGCGACGAGATTCGACATTTGCGGCAGCGCGCGGTTGCCGAGCGCGCCAACGAGCGCGGCGTGGCGTGTCTCGAGCGGCACCTGGGGATCCTCGAGCCGGCGCACGAGGGACGCATCGGAAGTGGCGCGGCCGAGCTCGGTCAGCTCGAACAGCCACTCGTCGACGTTGTCGTCACGCAGCGCCAGCTCGAAGGCTGCCTCCGCGTAACGACGCGCGATCGTCCCGGTGCGCGGCATCGTGGGCTAGTTCCTTGCCTGCGGTGACGTGCCGCCGGGGCCAATCTGGTTCAGGAACTCGTCGACGAGGCGTCGCTCTCGTTGATCGTTCATCGTCTCACCGACGACGCGGCCGGCAGCCAGCAACGCCAGCTCGGCCACCTGGGCACGAACCTCGGCCAGCGCGCGATCGCGCTCGGAGGCGATGTCGGACGTTGCGCGCTCACGCAGCTGATCGACCTGGGCCCGAGTCTCGGACAGGTCTCGCTCGCGGTTCTCGTCGGCCACGCGCTGGGCGCGGCTGAGGATCTCCTCGGCCTCCTGGCGAGCCTCGGTCAGCACGGCCAGCCGCTCGGTTGCGGCCTGCTCGCGTTCGACCCGCGCCTGATCGGCGTCCTTGAGGCCCTGCTCGATGCGCGAGCGGCGCTCCTCGAGGATGCCCCCGATGCGCCGGAAGGCGATCAGGTAGACGATGACCAGGAACAGCAGAAACGAGCCCGCCTGGGCAACGATCCAGAACACGTTGATCTGGAACTCGGTCTCATGCTCGGCCTGGGCGAGCACCCGACCGAAGGCGTCAAGCGTCGGTCCGGCGGCGGCAAGAAAATTCATGATCGACTACTCGGGTCGCCCGATCAGGCGCCGCCGAGGAAGATGACCAGCAGGCCGACGACGACGGCGAGCACGCCGAGGCCTTCGGCGAACGCGGCACCGATGATGAACGTGCCGCGGATCTGAGCCGCTGCGTCAGGGTTGCGTCCGATAGCGGCCGTCGACAGGCCGGTCAGGATGCCGATGCCAATGCCCGGGCCGATAACGCCCAACGCGGCGAGGCCGGCGCCAATCATTTCCATTTCGCGTGATTACCTCCCTGGTGCTCGGCATGCGGCCGAGCTCGTTTCATGGATCCTGGATAGCTGCCAGCAGATTGGCTGGCTCAATGCGCCGCGGCGGTCTGTCCGCCGGGCAGGGGCGGTCCGATATTCCCCTCGGGAATGTCGTCATGCTCCTCGTGACTGTCGTGCCGCTCGATGGCGATGATAGTGAACATCAGCGTCAGGACCGAGAAGATGAGTGCCTGCATGAAGTTGAGCAGGACTTCGAGGCCGAGCATCGCGACCGGGATGACGGCAATCGTCAGCGCGATGATCACGCCCAGCGCAACCTCACCGCCGTAGATGTTGCCGAAGAGTCGCATCGCCAGCGTGACCGGCTTGATGAACTCGAGCAGGAACTCGATCACGCCCACGAAGAGCGCGATCAGACCCGCGCTGAAGCCTTCCTCGCGGAAGGCGCGCAGGCTGAAGAACTTGCCCAGGTAGCCACCTACGCCGAGCGCGCGCACGCCCTCGATGTGGAACATCAGGAAGGCGAACAGGGCGAGGCCGAAGGTGACGTTGACGTCGCTGGTCGGCGCGCGCAGCTCGTGCAGGCGACCGACGCCGGGTACCAGGCCGCTCCAGTTGCTGAGCAGGATGAACAGGAACAGGGCGGCGAAGACGGGTACGTACTTGCGTGCCTTGGGTCCGCCGAGCGAGGTGGCGAAGTTGGCCAGCCCCTCGTAGACGTATTCGATCGCGTTCTGCCTGCCGGTCGGTGAGACCTTTATGCCGCGCGACAGGAGGAAGGCAAGGACGACGATGATGATCATCACGATCCAGCCGGTAAACAGCGTGTTGGTGATCGTGATGTCCCACGTCAGAAGGTCGGTCGAAGCGGGTGTTTCGGGCGTCGGGTCATAGATCACGATCGGCGCCGGAAGCTCGATGTTCGCGCCGATCATGCCATCGGTCGGGTACTGGTAAGGGTCGTCGGGGTGTCCGGGCGGGAACGGCGGGAAGAAGATGGCCGCGGCGACCTGGAGCGCGAAGATCGCCGCTACGGCGAGCAGCACCTTCGGCCAGATCTTGCTTGGCTTCGGGCCCGCGATCGAACCGGCGGCTTCAACGGCGTCGCTGGCCATGTCCGGACCGAGCGCATCCTGCATGCGCTGCTCGGCTTCGGTAGGGCCGTCATGGGGCGCGGGTGGTCGCACGGGCGAGTTCTGCCCGTCCTGCGGCGACGTGTCTGTCACTCTCTCCCTGTCCGGCGCGTTCGCTGGGCGCCGCTGTCACTGGTTTGACCTGTTCGGTGTTCCGACTCCGCTCGCTACTCGAACCGAGCCAGGAAGCGGACTATCAACCGATATACGCCCACTCCGCCGAGGCCGAAGCCGGCGAGCATCCCCACCACTGCCAGGAGGGGAAGCGTTCCCAGGCGTTGATCGAGCCAGTAGCCCGACAGCACACCGAGCAGGGTCGTGACCAACAGGACGATTGCGATCTCTGAGAAGAGAGCGAGGTAGGCACTCGCCCGGCCAAAGTCGTTCACCTGCAGCTCGGTAGCGCGGGGAGTATAGCAGCGCTCAGGTGCCGCTCCCCGCCGGCCCCATATCGGGCGGCTCGTCGGGATAGCTGCGTCGGTCGAGCGCTTCCTGGGCGCGCCGCGTGAGCAGATAGAGCACGATCCCGGCCAGCAGGACGACAAGCAGGAAGACCGAGATCTGACCCTGGCCGGACAGCACCACGCTGAGCACGGCGAGCACGATGCAGATCGCGTAGATCAACAGCACGACCTGGCGGTGGGTCAGGCCCAGGTCCAGCAGCCGGTGATGGAAGTGCCCGCGATCGGCGTCGAATGGGGAGCGGCCCTGGGAGACGCGGCGGATGATGATCCAGAAGGTGTCGATGATCGGCACGCCCAGCACGAGCAGCGCCACCGCGAGCTTGGCCGTGCCGAGCACAGAGAGCACCGCCAGCGCATAGCCCACGGCGAACACGCCGGCCGTGCCGATGAACACCCGCGCCGGGTGGAAGTTGTAGGGCAGGAAGCCGAGCAGCGAGCCGGCCAGCAGCGCGCACAGCACCGCCACCACGGGCTGGACCGGCGCCGATACGAGCGAGATGACACCCAGCGTGGTGACCGCGATCAGCGAGATGCCGGCCAGCAGCCCGTCCAGCCCGTCGATGAAGTTGACGCTGTTGAGCATGCCCACGATCCACAGCGTCGTCACCGCGACCGCCGCAGCGGTCCCGATCTCCGGGCCGATGAGCAGGATCGGATCGCCGAACGGATTGGGCAAGCGCTCGATCAGCACGCCACCGGCGAGCGCGATGCCGGCGAGCAGGAACTGGGCGACGAACTGCCAGCGCGCCTTGAGCTGGTAGCGGTCGTCGACATAGCCGAAGACCGCACCAACGGCAACGCCGACGAACAACGCGGCGACCTCGGTCGCACGCACCGGCCGGCCGGGCAGGGTGAGGCCCAACAGCTGGTTGGCCAGCAGGCCGAGCGCGCCGACACCCACGAATGCGGTTGCCACGGCGAGGCCGCCGGTGCGCGCGATTGGCCGGCTGTGGACGCGGCGCTCGTCGTTGGGTATGTCGATCGCGCCGAGCCGTTCGGCATACCGAATGGTCAGCGGCGTCAACAGGAAGCTGACCACCGTCGCCGCGGCCAGCGCGGCAAGAATGAACGGGAGCGCGTCGAGAGCGTCCTGGCTCACTCCTTGGGCAGACCCGGCACCGGGAACCTGGCGCAGATCTCGCGCACCTGTGCCGCCAGGCCGGACAGCGCCTGCTCATCGTCGCGTTGCTCGAGCGCACTGACCGTCAGCTCACCCACCAGACGCATCTCATCGGCCCCAAAGCCGCGCGTGGTCGTAGCCGGCGTGCCGACCCGAATTCCGGACGCCGTGTTGGGCGGCAGCGGATCGAACGGGATTGCGTTCTTGTTGACGGTGATGCCGATGCCGTCGAGGAGCGTCTCTGCTTCGCGGCCGGTGACGCCGAGTGGCGTGACGTCGACGAGCATCAGGTGGTTGTCCGTGCCGCCCGAGACGACCTTCGCGCCACGCTCGGCGAGAGTCGCGGCAAGGAGCTTGGCGTTGTCGACGGTGAGCTGCATGTCGTCGCGGAACTCGTCCGTGTTGGCCAGCTTGAGCGCGACCGCCTTGGCAGCGATGACGTGCATCAGCGGGCCACCCTGCAGGCCCGGGAAGACGGTCTTGTCGACCTGCTTGCCGAGCGCTTCCTTCGAGAAGACGAGCCCGCCTCGCGGCCCGCGCAGCGTCTTGTGGGTCGTGGTGGTGACCAGGTCGGCGTGCGGGAACGGGCTCGGATGGAGGCCGGCCGCGACGAGACCGGCGATGTGCGCCATGTCGACGAACAGCAGCGCGTCGACCGAGCGCGCGATCCGGCCGAGCCGCTCGAAGTCGATCGTGCGCGGATACGCGCTCGCTCCGGCGACGATCATCTTGGGCCTGATCTCCGCCGCCTGACGCTCGAGCGCGTCGTAATCGATCTGCGCGTCTTCCTCGCGCACGCCGTAGGCGTGGATTTCGAACCACTTGCCCGAGAAGTTGACCGGCGAGCCGTGCGTCAGGTGGCCGCCGTGGGCCAGGTTCATGCCCAGCACGCGATCGCCGAAGCTGAGCACGGACATGTACGCGGCCATGTTTGCCTGGGCGCCGGAATGCGGCTGGACGTTGACGTGCTCGGCCCCGGGAAAGAGCGCGAGGGCGCGCTGCTGGGCGAGCCGCTCGGCCTCGTCGACGAACTCGCAGCCACCGTAGTAGCGCTTGCCGGGCAGTCCTTCGGCGTACTTGTTGGTCAGCCATGAGCCCTGCGCCTCGAGGACGGCCGCAAAGGCGTAGTTCTCGCTGGCGATCAGCTCGATATTCCAGCGCTGACGTTCACGCTCCGAGACCATCGCCGACCACAGCTCGGGATCGACCTCAGACAGGGGCGCCCACGCGGCGCGGGCAGGGGTGATGACGCTCACAGTCCGACTCCCAGGGCTGCCAGGCACGGCCGACGAGTGATTGATGCTCAGCCGGAAGTTTAGCCCCGACCGAGAGCCGCGGCGATCGCCTGCGCACTGATGGCGCCCTCGCGCAGCACGCGCGGCTCGTCGGTCGCCGTGCTGCAGTCGACGACCGTCGAGGGCACTCCGCCGCGCACCGGCCCGTCGTCGACGATGAGCGCCACTTCCTCACCGAGCGTCGCGGCAACCAGCGCGGCGGTCGTCGCGTCGGGCTCGCCGCTGATGTTGGCCGAGCTGGCGGCGAGCGGCCCGAGCTGGCGCGCGAGCCGGCGTGGAACGTCGTGGTCGGGCAGACGCAGGCCGAGCGTCGGCCGGCCACCGCCGAGCAGCTCGGGCAGGTCGACGTCCGGGCGCCGATCGAGGACGAGCGTCAGACCACCGGGCCAGAACGCCGCGGCGAGCTGCTCGGCGGCTTCGGTGAGCAGCGCCACCGCCCGAACCTGTTCGAGCGAATCGACGAGCAGCTGGATGCCCTTCTCGGTCGAGCGCTGCTTGGCCGCCACGAGACGTTCAACAGCCGCCTCGAGCGGCAGGGCGGCGAGCCCGTAGACCGTCTCGGTCGGGATTGCCACGATCGCTCCCGAGCGGAGGGCGGCCGCGGCGAGCTCGATCGCAGCCGCGTCCGTCGCGGCGATGACCCGGCTCATGACGGCCGGCCGACGATTGCCACGCGCGGCCGGCCGGCGAGATCGTCGTGGATCGTGACCGGCCAGCCGGGCAGCGTCCGTGCCACGGCGGCCTCGACCGCGGCCCCCTGCTCGGCGCCGATCTCGAGCAGCGCCTCTCCCCTCTCGGCGAGAGCGTCGGGCAGCTCGGTCAGCAGCCGCTCGATGATCGTCAGCCCGTCGGCCCCGCCGTCGAGCGCGGCGACCGGTTCGAAGCTGGCAGCCACGGGGAGCGTCGGGACCACGTCGCTGGGGATGTACGGCAGGTTGGCGACTATCAGGTCGGCCGTGGCTGGCTCGTCGCCGGGCGTCTGGTCGCGCGGTCACGTCGAGGGCCAGGTCGGCCACCTCAAAGTCGATCTGGTCGGCGACACCGTGGCCGACGGCGTTCTCCACCGCGAGTGCCAGTGCATCGGCCGAGGCATCGGTCGCCCTGAAGCGGATATCCGCGCCGTAGCCGCGGCGCCGGCACTCGACCGCCAGGGCGACGCAGATCGCGCCACTGCCCGTGCCCACGTCCCACACCAGCAGCGCCGGCCCGCCACTCGGCCGTGGCTCGTCGATCAACCGCTGCTTGATCCGCTCGAGACCGAGATCGACGAGCAGCTCCGTTTCCGGCCGCGGGATCAGCGCGCGCGGATCGACGCTCAATGCGATGCCGTAGAACTCCTTGATGCCGCGGATGTAGGCGACCGGCTCGCCGCGCGCGCGACGTTCGACGAGCTCTCGAAAGCGTTCTGCCTGACCGTCGCTAACGATCGCTTCGGGCGCGGCCAGAAGGGTGGTGCGGCCGGCGCTCACCGCGTGCCCGAGAAGCAATTCGGCGTCCAGGCGCGGCGTCTCGGAGCCACTCCGCTCGAGCATCTCGGCCGCTTCGCGCAGCAGGTCACCGACAGTGCTCAGAGTCGTACGACCACGTCCATCTCGCCCGACCGGCGCAGCACCTCGACCGAGACCTTGCTGCCAGTTCCGCCGATCGCGATGTCGACGAGCGCCTCGCCGACGCGCAAATTGTGGATGCGCAGACCGGGCAGCCAGTCGGGCAGCGATGGGCGACGCAGCTCGAGTGTTTTCTCCTGCGAGTCGGGGCGCATTCCTAGCGTGGAGCTGACGAGATGGAACAGCGAGCCGGCGGCCCAGGCCTGGGGCGAGCACGCCACCGGGTAGGGCACGGGCAGCGGCGACGTCGTCCGGTCGAATCCGCAGAACAGCTCCGGCAGCCGCGAGTCGCGGAAATGCGTCGTCGCCTCGAGCATCGCGCCGGCAACCTTGCGCGCCTCTGCGACCATCCCGTAGCGAGAGAAACCGGCCGCACAGATGGCGTTGTCGTGCGGCCAGATCGTGCCCAGGTGGTAGCCGATCGGGTTGTAGCCGATCATCTCGCTCGACAGCGTGCGGATGCCCCAGCCGCTCCATAGCGGCCCATCGGTCATTACCCGTGCCACGCTCGCTGCCCGCTCGGCACTGGCGATGCCCGACCACAGCGCGTGACCGGCGTTCGAGGCGATGCCGTCGACGATCTTCTTCTGGCCGTCGAGCGCGATGGCGTACGTGCCCACGTCGGCCATCCAGAACGCCTGTTCGAAATTGACGCGGAGCGCTTCGGCCGCCGCTTCCTGGCGCTCGGCAAGTTCGTTGTCGCCGCGCTGACGGGCGAGGCGCGCGAGGCCGCGCCGGGCGGCGTAGACATAGCCCTGGACCTCGACCAACGCGATCGGGCCATCGGCGATGTCGCCATTCCGGCGCCGGATCGAGTCGCCCGAGTCCTTCCAGCCCTGGTTGGCGAGACCGCGGCGCGACAGCCGCTCGTACTCGACGAAGCCATCGCCGTCGAGATCGCCGAACTCGTCGATCCAGTTGAGCGCGGCAAGGGCATTCGGCCACAGCTGGTCGACCAGCTCCGCGTCGCCCGTCCAGCGCTCGTACTCGTCGAGGAGCATCAGCCAGAGCGGCGTCGCGTCGACTGTGCCGTAGTACGGCGTGTGCGGTATCTCGCCGGTCCGGGCGACCTCGCCGGTGCGCAGCTCGTGCAGGATCTTGCCCGGCTGCGCGTCGCGGAACTCGTCGACCTCGGTCGCCTGCAAGCGGGCCAGGATCGTCAGCGTCGACTGGGCCACCTGCGGCCGGACCGAGAGCAGCTGCAGGCTGGTGATGATCGAGTCGCGGCCGAAGAGGCACGAGAACCACGGAACGCCGGCCGCGACGTAGCGATCGCCGACCTCTGGGCCGGCGTTGACGAGCAGTCGGAGGTCGGCGCTCGCCCGTCCGAGTGCGCGCTGGGCAAACATGTTGCTCGTCTCGATGGCTGACGACGACTGGCGCCATGCGCGGTGCATCGCCTGCGGCTCCGTCGCGGAGATGAGCGGCGCGGCCGACTCCTCGCCTGCATCACGCGCCTCGCCGGCGTCGTCGTCTGACTCGCTCCAGATCGAGATCGAAACCGACTCGCTGGCACCCGGGGCGAGGGTCCAGTCGGCCTCGAGTGTCACCTCGCCGTGTGGCTCGACCTCGATCGCCGTCATCGGCGGAGCTATCGCCACGTGCGCCCGCCGCACGATGCCGTCAAGGCCGCGGTAGGCGAACGCCAGGCGACCACCGTCAATGCGGTTGGCAAGGCGTTCGCCGCGAACGTCGCGAACCAGTCCGCGCAACTCGAAGATGTCGGCGAAGTCGGCGTCGAACCGCAGGGTGAGCCGCGCACGCTCGGAGGCCATCGTGTAGTTGGTGACCGTCACGGTCTCGGCAAAGCCACTCGCCGCCAATCGGTCGCGGACGATGCTCAGCGACTGGCGTCGCAGCACGGCCTCCGAGCCGTCCAGCTCGCGCATCGATGAGCTGACCATGTCCGGATTGGTCAACCGGATCGAGCTGTGGTAGCCCGCGGCGGGGCCGGCACGCAGGATCACCGGTCGCAGGCCGTTGAGGAGCAGGTCGTATGTCGACAGCAGTCGCGTGTCGCCATCGAACAGGCCCAGGCCGCGGCCGTCCGGCCGTACGTCCCCGCGCGCGTCGCTGAGCATGAACATGTTCTCGTGCTTGAGGACATGCACACCGGTCAGGTCCGTCGCCCGAACGACCGCTGGGGCGAGGGCGGCGACGCCGAGTTCGGGCTCGAAGATGTCGTCGAGCGTGCTCGTCGCGGCCGTTCGGGCAGTCGCTTCAGCCAGCTTCTCGCCGTCCTGGGTCATGTGCCTGTGTCCACCTCGCCGAGTCGCTCGGCCTGGTCGACGGCGATCAGCTCATCGAGCAGCCGGTCGAGGTCTCCATCGAGCACGTTGGGCAGATTGTGCAGGTCGACGCCGATCCTGTGGTCCGTTACCCGATCCTGGGGAAAGTTGTAGGTCCGAATCTTCTCCGATCGATCACCCGAGCCGACCATCCCCCGGCGCACCTCGGCTTCCGCCTCGTGAGCCTTGCTCTGCTCCAGCTCGAGCAACCGCGCACGCAGGACCGACATCGCCTTGGCGCGGTTCTTGTGCTGGCTCTTCTCGTCCTGGATGGCAACCACGAGGCCGGTCGGGATGTGAGTGATGCGCACCGCCGAGTCGGTCGTGTTCACGCTCTGGCCACCGGGCCCCTGCGAGCGGTAGACATCGATGCGCAGGTCCTTTTCGTCGATCTGGACCTCGACCTCGTCGGCCTCGGCAAGCACGGCGACTGTCGCTGTCGAGGTGTGGATGCGACCGCTCGACTCGGTCTCGGGCACGCGCTGAACGCGGTGCGTGCCGCCCTCGTACTTGAGCCGGCTGTAGGCGCCCTGTCCGCGTACCTCGAAGATCGCCTCGCGCATGCCACCGATTCCAGTGTCGTTGGCTGAGATCAGCTCTGTCTGCCAGCGCCGCCGCTCGGCGTAGCGCTGATACATGCGGAAGAGCTGGGCAGCGAAGAGCGCCGATTCCTCGCCGCCGGCCGCAGCGCGGATCTCGACGATCACGTTCTTGTCGTCGTTCGGGTCGCGCGGCAGCAGCAGGACGCGCAGCTCGGCCATCAGGTTCGTCTCGCGCAGCTCGAGCTCGTCCACGATCTGGTTGGCCATGTCGTGGATCTCAGGGTCAGATTCGGAGTCCCGGTCGTGCCGCGCACGCTCGAGCTGCGTTCGGGTGTCGCGCCACTGGCGGTACTTGTCGACCACGGGCGCGATCTGTGCCTGTTCGCGGCCCAGCTTTCGCTGCCGGTCGGGATCGGTGGCGATCTCCGGCTCCGACCATTCCGCCTCGATCTCGGTCAGTCGCCGCTCGAGCGCCTCGAGGCGCTCTTCGAAGCTCATTGCGCTAGCTGGTCGGGTGCCGACTCCGTGGCGGCCGCGGCCGGGATCGGCCTCCGCGGCGGGTCCCAGCTGCCGGTCGGCGGCTCCTCGCCGTTCGCCGCCAGTGCCTCCTGCATCGAAGCAATGGCAACCTCGATCATCGAGTCGTCGGGCTGCTTGGTGGTGATCGCCTGCAGCCAGATGCCGGGCAGGAAGAGCCACCTGATCCACCACCGATGCCGATGGCGGGCGCCGATGCGCAGGATCTCGTAGGCCAGCGAGGCAATCACCGGCACGAGCAGGATGCGGCCGACGATGCTGACGAGCAGGCTCTGCCCGGCCAGCAGGCTGAACATCAGGATGCTCAGGATGATGAAGATGACCAGGAACTCCGTTCCACAGCGCTGATGGGCGGTGGGGTACTGGCGAACGTGATCGAGATCGAGCGGGTCCTCGTGCTCGAGCGCGTGGATCGTCATGTGCTCGGCGCCGTGGTACTGGAAGACGCGCCTGATCTCGGCCGATCTGCTGACCAGCAACAGGTAGCCGACGAAGATCACGACTCGAATTGCCCCCTCGATCAGGTGCTCGACGACAGTCTGGCCGGGGCCGATGGTCGCCTGCGCGGTGAGGCTGGCCAGGAACAGCGGCAGGAGCACGAACAGGCCGACGGCAAGGCCGACCGTGAACAGCAGCGTCAGCGCGATGGTGCCCTTGCCCATCTCCTGGCCGACGCCCTGGGCCTGGACCGAGCCCGAGCGCATCAGCCAGCGCGTGCCGATGACGAGCGTCTCGTACAGCACGACCAGGCCGCGGAAGAACGGGGCCCGCGCGAAACGGCTGCGGTGCAGGACCGAGTTGAGCGGCTCGGCGGTGGACGACGATGGAGCCGTCCGGGTGGCGCAGGGCCACGCCGATCGAGGTTCGGCCGCGCATGAGCACGCCCTCGAGCAGCGCCTGACCGCCGAAGTCAGTACGTGCCATGGATCAAGTCTACGGGTGTATCGCGCCGGTCAGGCGCGGGCCGCGGTAGGCCGGGCTCAGAGTCGCGCCGACCGCTCGAGGCGCTTCTGGAAGCGCTCGACCTGGCCCGCAGTGTCGACCATCATCTGCTTGCCGGTGAAGAACGGGTGGCAGTTGGAGCAGATGTCGACGCGCAGCGTCGGCTCAGTCGAGCCGACCTCGAACTCAGTGTGGCACGAACCGCAGACGACCTTGGCGCGCTGATACTTGGGATGGATCTCTGGCTTCATGCCGACTCTCCTGCCGCGGCCGCCACGGCCTCGGTCTCGATGCGGACGCGCTTCTTGTCGCGTCGCGCGTGCTCGAAGCGCACGCGGCCCTCAACAGTCGCGAACAGGGTGTAGTCGCGGCCGAGATCAGTGCCCGGGCCGGCGAGGAAGGTCATTCCGCGCTGGCGCACGATGATCGAGCCGGCCGATACGAGCTGGCCGTCGCCGGCCTTGACGCCGAGCCGCTGGCCAACGCTGTCGCGCCCGTTCTTGGAGCTCGAGCCCGCCTTCTTGTGTGCCATCTCGGTTACTCGTCCTTCTTGGTGGTGGTGCGCTTGGCGCGCGGCTTGGCAGCCGGCTTGTCGGCGGCCTTGGCGGCTGGTGCGGCCTTGGCGGCCGGCTTGGCGGCAGCCTTGACGCCTTCGGCTTGGGGGCAGCCTTGACTGCCTTCGGCTTGGGAGTCGTTTTCGCCTTGGCGGTCGTAGCCGCGGCCTTGGGAGTTTCCTTTGCCTCGTCCTCGGCCTCGGTCTTTGCAGCGTCCGCGGCGAGCTTGGCGGCCAGCGCCTGGTCCGCGGCGGCCTTGCGCTCGGCCTCCTGCTCGGCAGCCTTGCGAGCCTTGCTCTCCTGCTTCGCGTCGGCACCGGCTTCATCCGCTGCGCTGCGGCCATCGAAGCGGATATCGGCTACTCGGAGAACGGTCTGTTCCTGGCGGTGGCCCTTCTTTACTCGGCGACGAGCCTTGGGGCGGTACTTGAAGACGATCAGCTTCTCGCCGCGATCCTGGCGCAGCACGTCGGCCGTCACCAGCGCCTCGCTCACGATGGGCGTGCCAACCTGGGCACTGTCGCCATCGGCAACGAGCAGCACGCGATCGAAATTGATCGTGTCGCCGGGAGCGCCTTCGAGGCGCTCGACGGTCAGCTCGCTGCCAAGCTCGACCCGATATTGCTTACCGCCGGTTTCAATGACTGCGTACATGGTTCTCCGGAGCGCGCGTTCGTAACGACGTGTGTGGATCTGGGTCCATCCGCGCCGGGCGCTACACGAGGTGTGACGGCGGCGGGCGCGAACGAGCAGGATACACGATCGCGCTCAAAGCTCGCAATGGCCGACGGTCCTGGATGACCGCTGGGCAGCCGATGTAGGAAGGGCGTTCAGGCCGGGGCCAGAAGATGGTCCCCTTTCCGAAGTCGACGCTGACAACGACGATTGTCGCCCATGCGCAACACTTCCAACGACGGGCAATGACGGCCAACGATCCGCGCCCGACGCACTACCGCACGCTGATGCTGGCTGAGGACGCTGACAAAGAGATCATCAGCGTCGTGTACCGCAAGCTCGCCCAGCGCTACCACCCCGACATCGACTCGAGCCCCGAGGCCGCGCGACGCATGGCCGCGATCAACGAGGCCTATCAAACGTTGCGTGATGCCGAGCGACGCCAGAAGTACGACGAGTGGCTCGCCAACCGGCGCGACCGGCGGCGCAGCGATCGGCTGGTTCGGCAGCAGGACGACGTCACGCTCGGCGAGGCGGGTCCGCCGGTTGGTCCGGCGCAGGGCAGTGTGATCGACTTCGGCCGCTACTCGGGCTGGACCTTGGGCCAGATTCGGCGCCGGGATCCCGTGTTCCTGGAGTGGCTGATGCGCGTGCCCGCAGGCCGGCACGTCCGCGACGAGATCGCCGCGATGCTCGCCAGGCGCAGCGCCTGAGGCTACGCGCGCTCCTACCAGCCGGGGCGCGCGCGCCTGATGCTGATGCTCTGCATCACCCCAAGCCCGATCGCGATGCTCACCAGAGAGCCGCCACCGTGGGTGATGAAGGGCAACGGGATGCCCGTCACCGGCATCATCCCGGCGACCATCCCGGCGTTGACCAGCATCTGGAAGATGACCATTGCCGCCAGACCGCCGGCAAAGGCGACCCCGAAGACGCTCTCGGAGCGCCAGCCGATGACCAGGATTCGCCAGATCAGGCCGACGAACAGCAGGAAGACGACCAGTCCACCGACGAAGCCAAGCTCCTCGAGCAGGACGGCGAACGCGAAGTCGGTCGACTGGACGGGCAGGAAATCGGCCCCGGTCTGGCTGCCGTTGGTCAATCCGCGCCCGAACAGGCCGCCCGAGCCGATCGCAATCTGAGACTGGATCACCTGGAAACCGGCGCCCTGCGGGTCAGACCCAGGTTCGAGGAACGAGAGGATGCGTTGCTGCTGGTACTCGCGCAGGAATGACCAGCCCACGGGCAGCGACGCAATCAGCGCCGCGGCCGCCAGCGCCATCCAGCGCAGGCTGGCGCCGCTGATGAACAGGGTGCCGACCAGGATCGCCACGAACACCAGCGCCGTCCCGAGGTCGGGCTGGATCATGACCAGCAGGAACGGCGGCGCGATCAGCAGTCCGGCGCCGACGAGCGTCCAGACGCTGCCGAGACTGTCCTGCCGTCGCGCCAGGAACGCGGCGAGCACGGCGATCATGGCGACCTTCGAGACCTCCGAGAACTGGAAGGTGATGCCACCCAGGGACACCCAGCGCTGCGCACCGTTGATGGTCACGCCGATGACCAGGGTCATGATCAGCAGCCCGATGCTGACCAGGTAGATCGCCCACGCAAACGTGCGCAGCCAGCGATAGTCGAACGCCGCGGCCACGCTGAACGCCACGATCGCGATTGCGAACCACATCAGGCCGCGGGTGAAGGTCGAGCCGGGATCGAGCGGGCCACCGGTGCTGTTGGTCCACGCCATCAGCAGGCCGATGACGGCCAGGGCGACAGCGAAGAACGCCAACGGGATGTCGAACGACTGCCAGCTGCCCGATTCGGGCCGCGAGACGGCGGCGCTGCCCGGAGCACGTTCGACGCGCATCGCGGTCATCGGTCAGTGCCCGCCGTAGAAGTTGCCGCGCTGGAGCAGGTCCGGCCGGGTCAGGTCGACGCCCAGGTCGTAGTGATCCTGCAGGAAGTACTTGACGATCTCGGTCGCCGCGTTGCCCTTGGTGTTCGAGTCGTAGGCGAAGGCGACGATCGCCAGCTCGGAGTCTGCCTGCGCCGGGTCGCCCGGCTGGTCCGGTCCGAACTGCGGCACGAACGCGGCGAACCAGGAGTGGAAGGGCAGCCGGCCCTGACTGTCACGCAGGCCGAACTCGGCGGTACCGGTCTTGCCCGCAACGACCAGGGGCAGCTCGTCGAGGTTGTAGGTGTGACCACTGGTCACAACCTCGCGCGCGGCGAGGCGCATCGTGCGCAGTGTGTCCGGGCTGACGCCCAGCTGGCGAATCAGCTCGGGCTGGAAGCCGCGGACCACGCTGCCGTCCGGCGCCAGCACGCGGCGAACGATCTGCGGCTTCAACAGCGACCCACCGTTGGCCAGTGCGTTGAACGAGTTAAGCACCTGGAGCGGGGTCGCCGCGTCGTAGCCCTGTCCGATCCCTGCCTGGTACACCTCGCCCGGGAAGACATCCTGGCCGAAGACGCTCTGCTTCCAGTCGTTGGTTGGGACGATGCCACGCGCCTCGGCCGGCAGATCGACGCCGGTGCGCTGGCCGAAGCCGAACTCGGACGCCCAGTGGCCCAGGCGATCGATGCCCAGGCCGCCGGCGAGCTGATAGAAGAACGTGTCGCTCGAGTGAGCAAAGCCACCCGAGATGTCGAGTGGCCCAAAGCCGCGGCGATTCCACTCCCAGTACTTGTACGTGCCGATCTCAAGGAAGGGACCCGTTTCGAGCACCGTCGATGGGTTAACCAGCCCGTCCTCGAGCGCGCCCACCGCCGTGACCAGCTTGTACGTCGAGCCAGGCGGGTACTGCTCGCTCAGGGCGAAGTTGACCAACGGCCGATTCGGGTCCTCAACCAGCCCCTGGTAGTCGGTATTCGAGATGCCGCGCGCGAAGAGGTTGTTGTCGTAGTTGGGCAGCGAGACGAGGGCAAGAATCTCGCCCGTCTGTGGGTTCATGACGATGACCACGCCGCGCTGCAGATCGACCACGTCGGTCGCCCAACGGAGGGCTTCCTCGGCCTCCTGCTGGATCTCGACGTCAAGCGTCAGCTCGAGCGATGACCCGGGCTGCGGATCGTCGACGATCTGCACGGTGCGGACGACGCGGCCACCCGCGTCGCGTTCTACCTGTTCTGAGCCGTACGCGCCGCGCAGCTCCTCCTCGAAGGTCGCCTCGACGCCGGTCTTGCCGATCTGGTCGTCATTCAGGTAGCCGACTTCTTCCAGCTCCAGCAGGTCCTCGGCGGTGACCGCGCCGGTGTAGCCGAGGACGTGCGCGACGAGCGCGCCGTATTCGTATTGGCGGCGCTCCTCCACGTCGACCTCGACGCCGGGTAGCCCGCGGCTCTCCTCGACGATGATGCGCGCGACGTCGCTGGGCACATCCGAGGCGATGCGGACCAGCTCGAAGCGCAGGCTGGCGTAGCGATCGAGCGATTCGATGATGTCCGTCGCGGGCACGTTCAGCAGCGACGACAGACGCTCCACGACCGCGTCGCGCTGGCCGAACGGCAGGTCGGCCGGCCGGATGCGGACGACGTACGACGGAATGTTGATTGCCAATGGCCGGCCGGCACGGTCATAGATCAGGCCGCGCGCCGACCTGATCGGCTGCGTCTGCTGGCGATTCTCCTCGGCCAGCCCCGCGTAGTAGCCGCCCTGGACGACCTGCAGGTAGAAAAGCCGCGTCGTGAGCAGGCCAACGACGATCGCGATGATCAGTCCAAAGACCGCGAATCGAGCGCCGAGACTGACGCGCGGCGGCCCAGGCTGGCCCAGAACGTAGTCGTTCATCGTCGAGAACCTGGTTGCGAGCTCACCAGCCCACCCGGTCCACGGAGCCGAAGCGTTGCTCGATCGCGCCGAAGAGCGTGGCCAGCAGGAACGCGACGATGCCGTTCATGAACGCCGCGACGAGCACGACGGTTGGCTGGAGGTCGAATTGGGCGTTCTGGGTGAGCACGAGCACGCCGGCGAGCAGCACGTGGTACACGCCGGTCAGAAGGATGACCAGCATCACGGACGCGAGCCGCTTGTTCTGGCCGAGCATTCTCGAGGCCAGGATCGCCACGCCGGTTACCAGCAGCAGCGAAACGGTTGCCGCGCCGAGGGGACGATCCGGAATGAGCATATCGACCAGCAATCCGCCGACGAAAGCGGCGACGATGCCGTCTTCGACTCCGAACATGATCGTCGCTACGACCGCGACGACCATGACGAGGTCGGCCGTGGCACCGGCGATCGGGATCTCCGGTAGCACGGTCGTCTCGAGCAGAGCCGCGATGAGCGCCGACAGGGCGGCAAAAGGGATGGTCAAGGTGAACTCGCTGTGGTGACGGCCGACGGCACGCCGTGACGCCCGTCAAGACCCGCCGCCAGGGGAAAGTATAGGTCGCGAAGCGCTGCCGACGCTGGCGAGCGCCTCATGGCAACGCCACTCGAAGAGAAGTGTTTCACGTGAAACTGTGTAACGGCTGTGTTCCACGTGAAACAGCCGCTTTGTGGATAACTCAGCGACTGGAGCGTAAGCGCCCGATAACTGGTCGCGCTCAGGATTGGTCCCGATCGTGAGGGCCCGCGGAAGAGCGGCCCGGAGCCAGCGCGGAGGGGCCTTAACCGATAGAATCTGACCACGTGGATGCGTACCGCCTCGGCAGTTGAGTGGGCGACGTCATCGCCTGCGCGAACCAGAAGGGCGGCGTCGGCAAGACCACCACTGTCATCAATCTCGCGACCTATCTGGCCCTCGAAGGCTGCCGCGTGCTCATTGTCGACCTCGACCCACAGGGAAATGCCTCGAGTGGGCTCGGCTTTGATCGCTCGACGACAAGCGGGTCCATCTACGACGCGCTCGTCGGCGATGCGGACGCTGCCGGCCTCACCCGTGAGACCCAGATCGAGCGGCTCGCGATCATCCCGTCGGGCCGCGACCTGGCCGGAGCCGAGGTCGAGCTGGTTGGCATTGAGCAGCGTGAGCGCCGTCTCAGGGACGCGCTGGAAGGTCTCCGGAGCGAATTCGACTACGTCTTCCTCGACTGCCCACCGGCCGTTGGATTGTTGACGGTGAACGCGCTGACCGCCTCCGACAGCGTTCTCGTGCCAATCCAGTGCGAGTACTACGCCCTCGAGGGTCTCAGCCAGCTGCTGTCGACCATCGATCTCGTGCGTGACAACCTCAATCCAAGACTGCGCCTCGAGGGAGTGCTGCTGACGATGTACGACGCACGCACGACGTTGTCGGCCGATGTCGCGAAGGAAGTTCGCCGCCACCTTGGCAACCGCGTCTTCCAGACCGTCGTGCCGCGCAGCGTGCGCCTGGCCGAGGCGCCCAGCTACGGCCGGCCGATTGCCCGCTACAGCCCCGAATCGCGCGGCGGTCAGGCCTACCAGGCGCTGGCCCGGGAGATCCTCGGCCGAACTGGCCACGCCGTGCCGGGCAACCAACCAACCCCTGCTATCGCCCCGGTACCCGCATGACGGCAGAGCCACGCTCGAACAACGTCGGTCTCGGCCGCGGGCTGGCCGCCCTGATCCCGCAGCGCGAAGAGCAGCGGGCGACCGTTGAGCTGCCTATCGCAGCCATCAGCCGCAACCCATATCAGCCTCGCCAGGCGGTCGACCAGGCACAGCTGGAGGCACTTGCAGCGAGCATCGCCGAGCACGGCGTGCTGCAGCCGGTGCTCGTGACGCAGAGCGCGGGTGGCTATCGACTGATCGCCGGTGAGCGTCGACTGCGGGCGGCCGAGATGGCCGGGCTCGAGCGGATCCCGGCGCTCGTGCGTTCGGCCGATGAGGCGGCCCAGCTGGCCTGGGCGCTGATCGAGAACCTGCAACGCTCGGATCTGAATGCGCTCGAGGAAGCAAGCGCCTTTCGCCAGCTGATCGACGAGTTCGGGCTCAGCCACGAGGAGGTTGGTCAGCGAGTCGGTCGGTCACGGTCGACGGTCGCCAACACGCTTCGGTTGCTCGATCTCGACCAGAGCGTTCAGGTCGCGCTGCACGAGGGACGGATCAGCGAGGGCCACGCTCGCGCGCTGGCCGGGCTGGACGACGCCGCGCAACAGGCGCAGGGCGTGGCGCAGGTCATCGCGCGCGGCCTGTCAGTGCGTCAAACCGAGGAGATGGTGCGCCGGATGCGCACCCAGGCCACGCGAGGCAGCGCCGCCAAGTCGGCGCCGAGTGCAGACGCGGAGCGACTCGAGCGCGGCCTGCGCGAGGCGCTCGCGACCAAGGTCACGCTCAGCAGCGCCCGCAAAGGGGGACGAATCACAATCGAGTACTACGACGATGAAGATCTGGCGCGCCTGTACGAGCGCCTGACAGGAGCGCCAGCATGACCGATTCGGTGGCACCCAAGGCCCCCGCCAGCACGACCGGGACCAACGGCCGTCGCACGACCAAGGCGCCCCCTTCGGCGGCCTCGTCGTATACCGCCGAGAGCATCCAGGTCCTCGAGGGGCTCGAGGCCGTTCGCAAGCGGCCGGGCATGTACATCGGCTCAACCGACGGCCGCGGCCTCCATCACCTGATCTGGGAAGTGGTCGACAACTCGATCGACGAGGCAATGGCCGGCCACGCGACGCACATCGAGCTGAACATCCAGCCCGACGGGAGCGTGATCGGCCGCGACAACGGCCGCGGCGTGCCGGTTGGACGCCACAAGCAGACCGGTCGCGACGCGCTCGAGGTCGTCCATACCGTGCTCCACGCCGGCGGCAAGTTCGGTGGTGGCGGCTACAAGGTGTCGGGCGGCCTGCACGGCGTCGGCGTCAGCGTGGTCAACGCGCTGTCGGAGTGGATGTACGTCGAATCGGCCCGCGACGGCAAGATCTGGCGCCAGGAATACGCGCGTGGCAAGCCCACCACCAAGGTCAGCGCCGTCGGCCCGGCCAACGGTCGGGCCGGAACGCTGACTGCCTTCAAGCCGGACGAGCAGGTGTTCGAGACGCTCGACTGGAGCTTCGACACGATCGCCCAGCGGTTGCGCGAGTCGGCCTACCTCAACAAGGGCCTGTGGATCAAGTTCATCGATCAGCGTTCGCAGCCGCTGAAGGAAAAGAACTTCTACTTCGAGGGCGGCCTGGTCAGCTTCGTGCGCCACCTCAACAAGGGACGCGACGTTCTCCATCCGCGGCCGATCTACGCCGAGCGGCGCGACGGGGCGACCCAGATCGAGGTCGCCATCCAGTACAACGATGGCTACAGCGAGAGCGTCTTCGCCTTCGCCAACAACATCAACACGGTCGATGGCGGCACTCACGTAACCGGCTTCCGAGCGGCACTGACCGGCTCGCTCAACGAGTACGCCCGCAAGCAGGCGATCCTCAAGGACGCCGACGCGAATCTGTCCGGCGAGGATGTCCGCGAAGGATTGACCGCGGTCATCTCGGTCAAGCTGACCGACCCCCAGTTCGAGGGCCAGACGAAGGCCAAGCTGGGCAACGCCGACGTCAAGGGCCAGGTCCAGGCGGCGGTGACCGAGGGCATCAACCAGTACCTCGAGGAGAACCCGCAGGACGCGCGGCGCATCATCGAGAAATCGCTCATCGCCGCGCGCGCTCGCGAGGCGGCACGCAAGGCACGTGACCTCGTCATCCGCAAGTCGGCGCTCGAAGGCTCGGCTCTGCCGGGCAAGCTGGCCGACTGCCAGGAGCGTGATCCGGCGCGCAGCGAGCTGTTCATCGTCGAGGGTGACTCGGCCGGTGGCTCGGCCAAGCAGGGCCGTGACCGGCACTTCCAGGCCGTGCTGCCGATGTTCGGCAAGATGCTCAACGTCGAGAAGGCGCGTATCGACAGGGTCCTGTCGAGCGAGAAGATTCGGCCGCTGATCATCGCCCTTGGCGCGGGCATCGGCGAGACGTTCGACATCACCAAGCTGCGCTACCACAAGGTCATCCTGCTCGCCGACGCGGACGTTGATGGCGCCCACATCCGAACGTTGCTGATGACCTTCTTCTATCGCCACATGCCCGAGGTGGTCGAAAACGGCTACCTCTACTTCGCCCAGCCGCCGCTGTACCGCATCAGCACCGGCAAGGTGACGCGCTACGCGCAGGACGAGAAGGAGCGCGAGCAGGTGGTCAAGGACTTCAAGGCGCGCAACCTGAACATCCAGCGCTTCAAGGGCCTCGGCGAGATGAACGCCGACCAGCTCTGGGACACCACGATGAATCCGGGCACGCGAACCCTGCTTCAGGCCGAGATCGACGATGCCGCCGAGGCGGATCGAATCTTCAGCACGCTGATGGGCGAGAAGGTCGAGCCACGGCGCGACTTCATCAAGTCCCGTGCCCGCCAGGTCCAGAACCTTGACGTCTGACGTCACTCTCCGGGCGCAGGCGTTCGTGACCGAACACCTGCCGGAGGCGCGCGGCCTGGGCGACGCCCTGGCCGACCTGATCGACGAGCCCGAGGCATTCGTCGACGTGCTGCGCGAGGGTCTGGAACGGCTGGCCGACGAGCCCTATGCGCGCGAACAGGAGCGCGTCGCACCCGGATCGGGCGTCGTCTTCGGCGTACGCGGCCCGCTGCTCGCGGCGGTCACTCGGCAGCTGCGCAAGCCACTCTCCGAGTCGTCAGCTGCCAGTGCACTGTGGCTGGCCGATCGCCTGGTGATCGAGCCCGAACGCGAGATCGAGCTCATTGGCTATGCCGCGCTGCGCCGCTCGTTGCCCGACGATCCCGAACGCACCTGGCAGCTCATGCGCCGCCTCGGTCACGCAGCGGGCGATTGGATACGCGTCGATACGCTCGCCGAGCTGTTCGCCCAAGGTGTCCTGCTCGAGCACTTCCGTTGGGCGGAACTGGAGCAGCTGGTCTACGCAGCAAGTCGCTGGGAGCGCCGGCTGGTCGGCTCGACCGTCGCCCGTCTGCCGTTCGAGCTGCCAGGTGACCGAAGACACATTCTGGCCGGCACACCCGGTTTGACACTCATCAAATCGCTCCTCGGTGATGCCGAGCCTGATGTTCAGAAGGCACTCTCCTGGGCGCTGCGCTCGTGGCTCGAGGTCGATCCGCGCGGCGTGCGCGAGTTCATCCGCGCCGAGGCGGACACTGCCCGTCAGGCTGAGGACGGCCATCGAGCGTGGGTGCTGCGCGACGCGCTCACGGCGCCGTCCATCGAGCCGAGCTTCGCGGCCGAGATCAAGCAGCGCCTGGAGGGCATCCGGCGCCGCGCCGACCAACCCTCGAGCAGCGAGGCGGCGACGGTCGCGGCAGGCTTCACCGGTCTTCAGCAGATGGCCGACGTGGCCGTCGAGCAGCAGGGCGCACGCCAGCAGATGGCGCCGCTCGGCGGACGGCGCTAACCGATGGCCGAAGACCGCGGTCGCGTAGTCCCGATCCGGATCGAGGACGAGCTGCGCACCAGCTACCTCGACTACGCGATGAGCGTCATCGTCAGCCGCGCGCTGCCGGACGTCCGCGACGGCCTCAAGCCGGTCCATCGCCGGATCCTCTACACGATGCACGAGATGGGCCTGACCTCGACGTCGAGCTACCGCAAGTGCGCCGCGATCGTCGGCGAGGTGATGGGCAAGTACCACCCGCATGGCGATTCGGCGCTTTACGACGCGCTCGTGCGACTTGCCCAGACCTTCTCGTTGCGCTACCCACTGATCGACGGCCAGGGCAACTTCGGCTCTGTCGACGGCGACCCGCCGGCCGCGATGCGCTACACAGAAGCACGCATGACGGCCATCGCGGCCGAGGTCCTCGCCGATATCGACAAACAGACCGTCGATTTCGTCGAGAACTACGACGGGACGCGGATGCAGCCGTCGGTGCTGCCGGCCAAGCTGCCCAACCTGCTCGTCAACGGTTCGTCGGGCATTGCGGTGGGCATGGCGACCAACATCCCGCCTCACCACCTGGGCGAGATCGCCGAGGCGACGATCGCGCTGATCGACGATCCCGAGCTGACCAGCGACGACCTGTGCAACTACGTCCACGGCCCCGACTTCCCGACCGGCGCGACGATCTTCCGCTACGAGCGACGGCGCAACGCGATTACCGGCCAGTGGGAAGAGATCGACGCGATCAGGGAGATGTACGCCCACGGACGCGGCCGAATCGTGATGCAGGCCGAGGTCTCGTTCGAGGAGACGCGCTCTCAGCGGACCGCGATCGTCGTCACGGAGCTGCCCTTCCAGGTCAACAAGGCCAGTCTGGCCGAGAAGATCGCCGATCTGGTCCAACAGAAGAAGGTCGAAGGGATCGCCGACCTGCGCGACGAGTCGGATCGCGATGGCATGCGCCTCGTCATCGAGTGCAAGAAGGATGCGGCACCGAAGAAGGTGCTCAACAACCTCTTCAAGCACACCGCCCTGAAGCTCGCGTTCAACATGAACATGCTCGCCCTCGTCGACGGGCAGCCGCAGACGCTGTCACTCAAGCAGGTACTGCAGCACCACATCGACTGGCGGCGTGAGGTCGTTCGGCGGCGGACCGAGTTCGACCTGGGCAAGGCGCGCGATCGGGCGCACATCCTCGAGGGCCTCAAGATCGCCCTCGATCATCTCGACGCGGTGATCAAGACCATTCGCGAATCGGCCGACGTCGACGCCGCACGGGCAAACCTGATCAGCCGCTTCAAGCTGTCCGAGATCCAGGCCAACGCGATCCTCGAGATGCAGCTCCGCCGGCTGGCCGCGCTCGAGCGCAAGAAGATCGAGGACGAGTACCTGGCCATGATCAAGCTGATCGCCGAGCTCGAGGACATCCTGGCCAACCCGGCGCGCGTGTCGTCGATCATCAAGGACGAGCTGAGCGAGATCTCGAACAAGTACGCCGGCCAGCGCCTGACGCGTGTCCAGGGTGACTCCGATCGTGAGCTCACCGACGAGGACCTGATCGCCGCCGAGGACGTCGTGGTGACGGTGTCAGGGCGCGGCTACATCAAGCGCCTGCCGCTGGCCACCTACCGCCGCCAGGCCCGCGGCGGGAAGGGAATGATCGGCGCCCGCACTGTCGAGGAGGACGCAGTCGCGCATCTCCTCGTCGCAAACACCCACGACTGGGCGCTGTTCTTCACCAATCAGGGGCGGGTGTTCAGCTCGAAGGTGCACCAGGTGCCGGACGCCAGCCGGCAGGCCAAGGGCATTCCGATCATCAATCTCGAAGGCGTCCAGGTCGAGTCGGGTGAGCGAATTCTCGCCCTGCTCACGCTCAAGAACTTCGAGAAGGGCGGTTACCTGGTGATGGCAACCGTCAAGGGAGTCATCAAGAAGACGCCCATCGAGCAGTTCGAACGCGTCCGATCAACGGGGATCAGGGCGATCACCGTCAAGGAAGGCGACGATCTGGCGTGGGTCGAGGTCTCCTCGGGCGACGACGAGGTCATCCTGGCGACGGCCGAGGGCAAGATCGCGCGGTTCAACGAGACCGAGGTTCGACCGACCGGCCGCGGCTCGGCCGGCGTGTCGGGTATCAAGCTCGTGCGACCTGGCGACCGCGTCGTGGTTATGAGCGTCGTCCATCCGAGCAGCCAGATCCTGGTCCTGACCCAGACCGGCTACGGCAAGCGCAGCAGGGTCGAGGATGTGCGCAAGACACACCGCGGGTCGCAGGGCGTAGCGCTGATCACCCTCGAAGGAAGCAAGACGGGACGCGTGGCCGCCGTCAAGCTGGTGCCGGAGGATGCCGAGGAGCTGTTGCTCATCAGCGCGGCCGGCCAGGTTGTGCGCACGGACGTGCAGAGCATCAATGTCTATGGCCGCGCTGCGCGCGGCGTGATCGTCATGCGCCTCAACGATGGCGACGAGGTTGCCGGCATCGCGGTTTTCAGAGCCGAGAATCGCGAAGATGATCCATTGGTTGATGGGGTAGCGGACGGAGCTCCGATGCCGGACAATGACGACCCGGCGGGAGGGTCCTCGTGAGCTCATTCGGCAGCCGTGCCGCGGCGTCCTACAGCGATCAGTACGACCTGTACACGGGCAACGCCAACCCAGACCTGGCGCAGAAGATCGCGCGCTACCTGGGTCGCGAGCTTGGCCGGGCCGAGGTGTTCGAGTTCGCCAACGAGAACATCTTCGTGCGTATCGAGGACAACGCACGCGATCGGGACGTGTTCATCGTCCAGTCGACGAACAGCCCGGTCCAGAAGTCGATCATGGAGCTGCTGATCATGATCGACGCGTTCAAGCGCGCCAGCGCCGGGACGAATCACGGCCGTCGTGCCGTACTACGCCTACGGCCGCTCGGACAAGAAGGACCAGCCGCGCGTGCCCATCACGGCCCGCCTGGTGGCCGACATGATCAGCGTCGCCGGCGCCGACCGGGTGCTGACGATGGACCTTCACCAGGGCCAGATCCAGGGCTTCTTCAACATTCCGGTCGACGAGCTGACCGCGGTCCACATGCTCTCGAACTACTTCAAGCGGCTCGATCTCGAGGACCTGGTCGTGGTCACCGACCTCGGCTTTGCCAAGCGCGCCCGCACCTTTGCCGAGATTCTCGAGGCACCGCTGGCGGTGATCGAGAAGCGCCGGCCGGGCAACCTCGGCACGGCCGAGCTGCTCAACGTGATCGGTGAGGTCAAGGGCCGCCGGGCGATCATCGTCGACGACGAGATCGACACCGCCAGCACGCTGGTCGAGATCGAGCGCGCACTCATTCGCGAGGGCGTGACCGAGATCTACGCCTGTGCCACGCACGGCATCCTGTCCGATCCGGCGATCGACCGGCTGCGCAGCTCCGAGCTGGTCGAGGTGGTCATCACCGACACGGTGCCGCTGCCGCCCGCCAAGCGACTGCCCATCATCAAGGTGCTCTCCGTCGCGCCGCTGATCGGCGAGGCCATCCGGCGCATCCATCGCGGCGAATCGGTCGGCGCGCTGTTCTCGAGCGACCTCGAGATGGTCCAGGAAATGCTGCTGTGGGACGAAGCCGAGAACAACGCGGCATGATTGGCCGACGATGAGCCTCAAGCTTTACCGACCGACACCGGACGGCCTCGAACCGAACCCGGTCGAGCAGCGCACGTGGCGTAGCCGGCTGGTCTCGCGGCGCTGGCAACCGGCACCGCTCGAGAACCCGACGCTTCAGCCCACCAGCAACCGCATGGCGGTGCTCTTCTGGGTCTTCCTGGCGACGGCCACCTTCGTGATCCTCGTCGCCGGTTACGGCATTGGCGTTTGGGGGCCGATCACATAGCAACCGCGTCCGGAACATCGGACGAGGAGACGCCGGCTCGCGAGCGAAACAACACTTCAGACGTCGTCGAGCGCGTCACCCGGCTGGCCGGCTCGCACGCCGCGCGACCGATCCGCTTCGGCATCGTCGGCGCGGTCACCTTCGTGATCCAGATCGCCGGGCTGACGCTGTTCACCAATGCCGGCCTCGGCTCGCTCGTCGCCTACATCGCGTCGCTCGTGATCAGCGTCGAGTTCAACTTCGTCGTCAATCAGCTGCTGGTCTGGCACGACCGCCCCGTTTCCCGCGTGCCGCGCCGGCTGCTTCATCGCTGGGCGACATTCCATGGCGCGATCGCGCTGTCGCTGGTGATCAACGTCGTCGCCTTCGCGCTGGCCGAGCCGTTCATGCCCGACATCGCCGCGGCCGTGGTCGGCCTCGCGGCCTCGACGGTGATCAAGTTCCTGTCGCTCGATCGGCTGGTGTTCCGCTCGACCGGCCTGCGCTAGGTCGCCGGCGCCGCTTCGGGTGCCTTCTCGAACACGAACAGGTTGTTCAACCCGAGCTGGAAGCGCGCCTCCTTCAGAAGCCGAAAGCGCGGTGCAGCGAAGACGCCGAGTGTGTGAGCCGGCTTGAATCCGTAATGCTCGTGCGCGCTCATGCCGGCGATCAGGTGCAGCTTGATCAGCAGATGGAGGATGTCGTCGACGCGCGGCGAGGGCACGGTGATCACGATTCGGCCGCCCGGCTTGAGCACTTCGAAGCACGCGTCGGCGAGCCGTGGCTGCTGGTCGAGCGGGATGTGCTCGAGCACGGCGAGCATGGTGATCACGTCGAACTGCGATTCGGTCGGCGCCTGGTCCGGAAATCGGCCCGGGATGAGCTCGTAGTCGTCGGCCACGACGCGTTCGAGGAGCGTCGGCTCGATGCCCACGCCGTGCCCGATGTGCCCGTGCCACTTGCGAAACAGCTCTCCGTCGGCACAACCGATGTCGAGCACCCTGTCGCCGGCCTGCACAAAGGGACGCGCCTTGGCGATGCGCGCGTCGCGCAGGAAGCGGTCGAACGCCTTCATCTCGGGCACGCCGGCGGCGGCGTCGGCGCGCGGACTGAAGCGTCGGAGGCGTCGGGCGCTGAGCGAGGCTCGGTCAAGTCTGGTCCGGCGGTGAAACGGGAATGTCCGATTCGATCGGCGGGTCGGAGCCCAGAGGGATCTCCATCAGGCTCTCGAGGAAGGCCGCCAATCCGAGCTGGAACGACGCCGCGAGGCCGGTGAAGGACAGCGTCAGCACGCGCAGGATGCGCTGGTCGGTCAGCGGCCCGAAGTCGACCGCCACCCACTGCCAGACCGACCACAGCAAACCGAGCAGCGAAACGACGAACAGGATCAGGCCGACACCCAGCAGCCGGTCGGGCGTCAGGCCGCGCAAGAGCACCGAGTACTTGGTCGATGGCGGCAGGAGGCCGCGCAGCGTCGTATAGCGCCGCGCGACCGCCGCGAAGGTGATGCTTTGAAGGCCGATCAACACGACCATGCAGGCGGCGACGAAGGTGTGGATGCCGAGCGTGACTCCGCCGACGCCGAGCTCGCCCGGGAAGAGCAGCACGACGCCGATCATGCCGAACAGGAAAAGGACGATGCCCGGGTAGAGGAACAGCCAGCGTGGGCTGTAGATGAGCAGGAAGCGCAGGTGGCGCCAGCCGTCGCGCCAGGTGCGCAGGTGAGGCGGGCGGGATCGGCCGTCCTTGGCCAGCCTGGTCGGCACCTCGGTCATCGAGTACCCGGTCAGCGCCGATCGGACGACCATCTCGCTGGCGAACTCCATGCCCGACGTGGACAGGCCGAGCTCGCGCATGCGCTCCGTTCGAAAGCCGCGCAGGCCGGAGTGGAAATCGCCGATCGGGATCTTGAAGAACAGCCGGCCGAGCCACGACAGGACCGGGTTGCCCAGGTAGCGGTGCGAGCGCGGCATTGCCCCAGGGGCGATGCCGCCCTTGAAGCGATTGCCCATCACCAGGTCCGCTCCGCCGCGCAGCTGCTCGAGGAAGGGCATCAGGTTCGAGAAGTCGTACGAGTCGTCCGCGTCACCCATGATCGTGTAGCGGCCGCGCGCGGCAGCGATCCCACCGGACAGCGCCGCCCCGTAGCCGCGCGCTGCGACCGGCACCAGCCGCGCACCCTCGGCGAGCGCGATCTCGCGCGAGCCGTCGGTGCTGCCGTTGTCGGCGATCAGGACCTCGCCGTCGACGTTGTTGTCGGCGAGGAAGCGGCGCGCCTTGCGGATACACGTTGCCAGCGTCTCGGCCTCGTTGAGGCAGGGCATGAGGATGGTCAGCTCGACCTCACCGGTCGCCGCCGACGTATGACTCGGACTACCCGTGGTCGCGCTCAATAGCTCACCCATGTCCAGCCGAGCAGGTTGATCGCGTCGAACTTGTGGATCCACAGCACACCCCACAAGTTGATCACGACGGCAGCTCCGATGAGCAGCGCGTGATACCAGCGCACGCGCCGGACGGCCAGGACGACGAGCATGAACAGGAAGGGCATGAAGTCGAGACCGTAGCGATAGCCGAACTGCGCCCAGCCGGTTGCCGCGAAGACCCAGTTGATGGTCACCAGCGGAATGATCGCTGCCCAGCAGGCGAGCACGAGCCGATTCCGGTCGGCGATTGCCAGGGTCAAAGCGGCGCCGATCAGGATCCAGAACGGCCAGAGGTGAATCCCGAGTGGCGCGTCGGCCGGATTGAGGTCGGCCAAGCCGAGGCCGCTGAGCGCGGCGGCGATCACGATTAAGGCGCACGACATGGCGACGGCGCCGGCGACCAGGAGCGCCGGGCGCCGGTAGCGCTGCAGACCGGCGAACAGGCCGATCAGGAGCGCCGGTGAGACTGCCCACAGCGCCATGCCCGCCCACGATGGCCAGACGTACGAGCCCCTGTCCGAGAAGATCGGCATCTGCTCGAAGAACGTGTGGATGTGGCGCGTCACGTAGCGCGGGTCGAAGATGCCGTACGGGTAGACCCACGCCAGATCGGCCTGGTAGATCTGCTCGGTGTAGCTGTAACCCGATTCGAACGGGCGCCCGAAGCGCACGTAGTTGACCGCCATCGTCAGCAGCACGAAGGGCGCCACGCCGACGGCCAGCTTGACCAGCGGCCGCAGCCGGATGCGCTCGCGCAGCCGACGCCAGGCGCTGGTGGCTGTGCCGGACGCCGCGACCAGCCATCGATCCGAGAAGGCGACCAACGGGAAGAGCCCGGCCAGGATCATCGTCGGCCGGCACATGAACGCGGCGCCAACGAACGCGCCGGCAAGCAGCGGGTTGCGCATCACGACCGTGGCATAGATCGCACAGAAGGTGAAGAACACGGCCGTCGTGTGGGCGAAGTGCCAAACGCTGCCGTCGGCCGCGCTGTAGAAGAAGGTCGTGCCGAACAAGGCCAGCGCGGTAAGTGACAGCTGGGTCGGCAGATGGTCGCTGAAGCGGCGCGTGATACCCCACACGACGGGCGCGGCGAGCGCGCCGATCAGTGCCGAGATGAGCGTCTGGTTGACGGTCAAGCCGAAGAAGAGCGCGAGCGGCGCGAGCAGGAATGCCGGGCCGAGCGAGTGCTGCATGAAGTGGCGGCAGTCGGCCGTCTGTTGAACCGGGACCGTGTACGTGTTTCCCTGGTCGGCGCGCGGGTCGGGTAGCGGCAGGCAGAAGCCCTCGCCGTCGAACAGCACGCGCTCCAGGATGGTCAGGTTGTTGGTATAGGCAGGGTCCATGTCCAGGTGCCCGTGGACGATGTTGTTCGCCTGGGAGAGCTGGAAGTCGTATGCCGTGTGCATCGGCCCGAGCAGCCAATAGATCAGGAACGTCGAGATGAAAAGAGCGACGCTGATGCGCAGGGCACGGCGGCGCTCGGTGGTCAGCTCGAATCGATTCGGTGACACCGTCTGGGAAGCGGCGGCGGTCTGGTCGGGGCCGGCTGCGCGGGCAGGCGCACCAGCCCTCAGTGACCCCTCGGAGGCTTCAGCCATCGGCCGCTGAGTGTTGCACACCACCGGGCCGAAGGCGGGGATCACGGCCCTCCCGCCTATACTTTCGGCACTCATGCGCAACCTTATTTCCCGATTCGTCGACTCGAACGACCGTGTCGTCGGCAAGCTCCAACCGCTGGTCGAAGAGATCAACTCACTCGAACCCGAGTTCGAGGCACTCAGCGACGAGGCCATCCGCGAGCGGATGGTCGCGTTGCGCGCCGAGGTCATGACCGAGGCCGCGCCATCCGAGCCTTCCGGTGACGAGCTCGACAACGAGAGCTCGGAGCGTCGCCGCGAGCTGCGCAAAGCTCGCGAGAAGGACGATTTCAAGCACCTCCAGGGCGTCCTCGACGACGTGCTGCCCGAGGTCTTTGCCGCTGCCCGCGAGATCAGCCGGCGCAAGCTCGGAATGCGTCACTTCGACGTTCAGCTGATCGGCGGCATCGTCCTCCACCAGGGCAAGATCGCGGAGATGAAGACCGGCGAGGGCAAGACCCTCGTCGCGCCGCTCGCTGCGGCACTGAACGCGATGTCCGGACGCGGGGTCCACGTCGTCACGGTGAACGACTACCTGGCCAAGCGCGACCCGCAGTGGATGGGTCCAATCTTTCACGGCCTCGGCCTGTCGGTCGGCATCATCCAGCACGAGACCGCGTTCATCTTCGATCCCGACCATCGCGGCACAGACGAGCGACTGATCAACCTGCGCCCGGTGCAGCGCGCCGAGGCCTACGCGGCGGACGTGACCTACGGCACGAACAACGAGTACGGCTTCGACTACCTGCGCGACAACATGGTCACCGAGCTCGAGGGGCGCGTGCAGCGCGAGCGCTACTTCGGCATTGTCGACGAGGTCGACAACATCCTCATCGACGAGGCGCGCACGCCGCTCATCATCAGCGGCCAGGCCGAGGAGTCGGAGGACCTCTACTACCAGTTCGCACGCCTCGTGCCAAAGCTTCGCGGCCGGCCCGAGGGTTCCGAGGAGGGCGGCGACTACTTCATCGACCTCAAGGAGCATGCCGTCGCGCCGACCGAAGAGGGCATCGACAAGATCGAGCGGCTGCTCAAGGTCGACAACCTGTTCGATACCGACCCGCGGCTGGCGCGCCACTTCGAGCAGGCACTAAAGGCGCACGCGCTATATCAGCGCGACAAGGAATACATCGTTGAGGACGGCGAGATCGTCATCGTCGACGAGTTCACCGGACGCAAGATGCCCGGCCGTCGCTGGTCGGAGGGTCTGCACCAGGCGATCGAGGCCAAGGAGGGCCTGCGCGTCCAGCGCGAGTCGGTGACCCTCGCCACGATCACCTTCCAGAACTACTTCCGGCTGTACGACAAGCTGTCGGGCATGACCGGCACGGCGATGACCGAGCAGGAAGAGTTCTACAAGATCTACGGCCTCGAGGTCGTCTCGGTCCCGACTCACCGGCCGATGGTCCGTGACGACAGCGCCGACCTCGTCTTTCGCACCGAGAACGACAAGTTCACCGCCCTGATCGACGAGATCGTCGAGATGACCGAAGCAGGCCGCCCGGTGCTGGTCGGTACGACGAGCGTCGAGAAGAGCGAGGTGCTCGCCGAGATGCTCAAGCGGCGCGGCATCAAGCACGAGGTGCTCAACGCCAAGTTCCACGAGAAGGAAGCGCCGATCGTCGCCCAGGCCGGCCGCAGCGGCTCGGTCACCATCGCGACCAACATGGCCGGCCGCGGCACGGACATCCTGCTCGGCGGCTTTCCGGCCGGCATGGCCTCGACCGAGCTGCACCGGCGCGGCATCAACCCGGCCGAGGCTCCGCCCGAGGTCTACGAAGAGGCGCTGGCCAACGCGCGCGCCTCGTACGAGGAAGACCACGAGCGCGTGGTCGGCGCCGGCGGGCTGCACATCATCGGCACCGAGCGGCACGAGGCGCGCCGGATCGACAACCAGCTGCGCGGGCGCGCCGGACGGCAGGGCGACCCCGGTTCCTCGCGCTTCTACCTGTCGCTCGAGGACTCGCTCATGAAGCGCTTCGCCTCCGACCGAGTGTCGGGGCTGATGGAGCGCATGGGTCTCGAGGGCGACGTTGCACTCGAGTCGCGTCTCGTGTCGAAGACGATCGAGAGCGCCCAGACACGCGTCGAGGGCTACAACTTCGACATCCGCAAGCGCGTCGTCGAGTACGACGACGTGATCAACAAGCAGCGCGAGACGATCTACGCCGAGCGCGACAAGGTGCTGCGCAACGAGGACCTGACGGGCACCGTGCGCCAGTTCATCGACGATGAGATCGACGCGCTGGTCGACAGCCACCTTGCCGGCGCGTCCGAGGAATGGGACTGGGATCGACTGGCGCGCGAGCTGGCCCAGATCGGACTCGATGGCGACGACCTGGATCCCGACAACCTGGCCGAACTGGCCGACCGCGAGGAGGTCAGCGAGCACCTGCGCCAGGCCGTCGACAACACTCTCGAGGCGCGCGAACAGCGCTACGGGCCCGAGCTCTGGGCGCAGGTCGAGCGGCTCGTCCTGCTGCGCACGATCGACACGTTGTGGGTCGACCACCTGACCGAGCTGGACGACATGCGCCGCGGCATCGGCCTGCGCGGCTACGGCGGCATCGATCCGCTGAACGAGTTCAAGCGCGAGGCCTTCAAGCTGTACGAGGAGTTCCGCGGCTTCATCAGCAAGCAGGTTGCCAACACGATCTTCCGCGTCCAGGTCAATCCGTCAACTCAGACCTCACAGACATCGGCGGCACCCGTTCGCGGAATGGTCGCCTCGAGCGACGGCACCGGGGGCGGGGGCGAGGCTGATGCATTGACGCCGGTAGAAGGCGGGCACGTCCACTCCGACGGAACGTTCCACAGCGATGCACCCTCGCCAGCGGTGGCCGGCACCGGCCTTGCCGCAGCCGTGGCGCGACGCGGTGGCCTGCAGTACAAGGTCGGCGACGAGCCCGCGGCGGCGGCGGGCGCACCTGCCGGCGGGGCTCGCCAGAGCCCGGCAGCGCAGAGTGGCCCCAAGCTCGGCCGCAACGATCCCTGTTATTGCGGTAGCGGCAAGAAGTTCAAGCGCTGCCACGGAGCGTGACCGACCCGAACCCGGATCACGCCGGTCTGGATAGCGTCGCTCGCGAGTACCTGATCCTCGGACTGTCGCTCGGGGAGCTGCAGGACGGCGTCGTCGACTCCTACTTCGGACCGGCCGAGCTCCGCCAGGCCGCCGTGGATGCTCACGCGACGCCGGCCGAGATCGCGCGCCGCTCACGCGAGCTCATGGCGCGACTGGACGACGAGGTGGATGACCCCCAGCGACGACTGTGGCTCAATCGCCAGCTGGTGGCCGTAGAAACGCTCGCCCAGCTGGTCGGCGGTGAGCCACTCGACTACATCGACGAGGTGACGCGCTGCTTCGATGCGCCCCCTGATCGCACCCCGGCTGCGGACTACGCCTCGGTAAAGCGCGAGCTGGACGAGCTGCTGCCGGGCACCGGCGATGTCCGCGATCGACTCGTGGCACGCGACGAACGGCTGACGGTACCGGCTGACCGCCTGGCCGGAGTGCTCGACTGGCTGGCCGATGAGCTGCGCCGGCGCAGCGAGGCCATCTTCTCGGCACCCGAGGGGGAGGCGCTGACGGTGAGCATCGTCACCGGCCAGCCCTGGTCGGCCTACAACTGGTACGACGGCAACCTGCGCTCGCGCGTCGAGGTGAACACCGACCTGCCCGTGCGAGCGCACCAGGTGATCGGCACCATGGCCCACGAGACGTTTCCCGGCCACCACCTCGAACATGCCTGGAAGGAGGCTCGACTGGTCCGCGAGCAGGGCCGCGCTGAGTCGTCGATCCATGTTGATCAACACACCCGAGGCATACGTCAGCGAGGGGCTTGCCGAGCTCGGCGTGCGCTTCGTGGCCGACGATGCTGATTGGCGGTCACTGCTGATCGAGCTGTGCGCCCGCGCCGACCTGCCGATGACCGTCGCCGACGCCGACCGCGAGTGGCGGATCACGCGCGCCCTCCGGCCGCTCCGCGGAAACGGCGGCGATGCCGCGCTGCTGATGCATGCCGATGGCAAGTCGCGCGAGGAAGTCATCGCGTTCCTCGAGAACGACGGGCTGCGGACGCGCGAGCAGGCCGAGAAGAACCTCGAGTTCATCTCGTTCCCGCTCTGGCGCAGCTACGTCTTCTGCTACGCCGGCGGCCTGCGCCTGCTCAGCCGGTGGTGTGATGCCGCCGGCGACGATGCCGCCCAGCGGGATCGCTTCTTCCGCCTGCTGACCGAGCAGCTGACTCCGTCGGGGATCGCCGCCGAGCTCGCCTGATTCTCGTTCGGCACGTCAAATTTGAGGCGCTGGGCGCCCAAAAGGCCGAATTTATGCTCCTGTCGGCCAAATTCGGCCCATTTACCTCATTTGACCCCTTGAGCGTGAGGCCGCCTGCTGGCATACTCGGAGGCACCCGCTCCGGAGGCCGTGCCTCCTCCGGTGAATGTGTAATCACGTTCCCGGGGTCGAGGGTGGCCCGGGTTGGAGAGGGAGTACGGCTTGCCGTGAAGCTCAATCCGGCCGAGCAGGTTGTCGATGATCCATTCGTGGATCTGATTGCCTGCGAGCGCGAATGCCGCACCTGCAGCTACGCCGTGACGCTTGACTGCGACGGCAACTGCGGGGTCTGCGCACACAATGGATACTGTCCGTGTGTCAACCCCGTCGTCGCCCGGAGCAAGACAGCGCTGCGCATCATCGAGCTGCGGCCAATCCTGCTTCAGGATTTGCGGGCCAGGAACTGACCGGCGCGTCCGCGCGCTGACCGAGCGGCTCCTGACCTAGATGGAGATCGCCCAGTTACGCGACCTCGTCGAGCGGATCCACGCGACCTCGGGGCGGCTTTGACCTCGCTTCCAAGCAGGAGCGGCTGACCGCACTCGACCAACAGGCCAGCGATCCCGACTTCTGGTCGGACCAGCAGACCGCTCAGCGGGTGCTGCGGACCGCCGAAGGGCTACGCGACGAGATCGAGACGTGGCGCTCGGTCCTGCAGCGCGCCGACGACCTGCTCGAGCTGGCCAATTTGGCCGAGGAAACGCCCGACGCCGAGATGTCGGCCGGCCTCGACTCGGAGCTCGCGACGCTGACCGCCGATTACGACCGGTTGCGCACCAGCCTGCTCTTCTCCGGCGCGTACGACGAGAAGAACGCGATCCTGAGCATCACCGCCGGCGCGGGCGGCACGGAGGCGACCGACTGGGCCGAGATGCTCCTGCGCATGTACCTGCGCTGGTCGCAACGGCATCGCTTCGCGACCGAGATCCTCGACCAGCTCGAGGGCGAAGAGGCGGGCCTCAAGAGCGTCACCGTCAGCGTCGATGGACGCTCCGCGTACGGCCATCTGCGCGCCGAGCGCGGCGTGCACCGCCTGGTGCGCATCAGCCCGTACGACTCGCAGAAGCGCCGCCACACGACGTTTGCGCTGGTCGAGGTGCTGCCCGAGGTGGAGGACGACACCGAGGTCGGCGAGATCCCCGAGGACGAGCTGCGCATCGAGACCTTCCGCTCGCAGGGCGCCGGTGGTCAGCACGTCAACAAGACCGACTCGGCCGTGCGCCTGACCCACATTCCGACGGGCATCACCGCCCAGAGCCAGAACGAGCGGTCGCAGCACCAGAACCGCGAATCGGCGATGAAGATCCTGCGCGCGCGGATCCTCGAGCGAAACCTCGAGGAGCGCGAGAAGGAGCTCGCGTCGCTGCGCGGCGAGCACGTCGAGGCCGGCTGGGGCAACCAGATCCGCTCGTACGTGCTGCATCCCTACCAGATGGTCAAGGACCACCGAACGAACCACGAGACGAGCGCCACCAACGACGTGCTCGACGGAGATCTCGACGCGTTCATGCTGGCCGAGCTCGAGCGCGTCGCGACGCTCGATGAGCCTGACGAGGCCGCCTGAGCCCGATGGACTTCAGGCCGATCGTCAAGGACGACCTCAGCGCGTGCATCGAGGTCTTCTACGCCGCCGATGACGAGCTGATGCAGCGCGCCGGGCTGCCGCCCAACCCGCGCAACGAAGCACGCGTGCTGGCGCTGTTCGAGCACATCGCCGTGAACGACCCGGATCGCGTCTGGTTGGCCGAGGAGGACGGGCGCGTGATCGGCTTCGGGATGTCGGCGCAGCGCGGCGAGCTGACATTCCTGGCCTTCCTGTTCATCCTGCCCGCCATGCAGGGCCGCGGCATCGGCCGGGCGCTGCTCGAGCGGAGCATGGCTGATAGCACCCGTCGCGCCGTGTCGATCTTCTCGGTCCAGCCCATCTCCGGTGCGCTCTACGCGCAGTACGGGATGGTCCCGCGGGTGCCGATGTACACGATGACCGGTCGCCCGCGGGTCGAGCTGCCGGCACTGGCCGACGGCCTGACAGTCGGGCCGGTCGAGGCCGCCCAGCTCGACCCGATCGATCTCGAGGTCACCGGCTTCACTCGCCAGGTCGACCACGCGGCGTGGGAGGCGTGGGGTCGAATTCGCTTCGGGCTGTACGAAGGCGGCCAGCTGGCCGGCTACGGCTACGCCCAGCAGGCGGGACGCATGGGTCCGGTGATCGTGCGCCGGCCCGAGCTGCTGCTGCCGTTCGTCGGCCAGCTGATGAAGGAGATCGAGCCGGTTGAGGACTGGATGGTCAACGTCCCCGGACCTGCTGCCGAGCCCTTCGAGTCGCTGCTCAGGGCCGGCATGCGCTTTGATGGCCCGCCGATCATCTACTGCGCGACTGACCTGCGCACCGATCACAGCCGCTACATGCCTTCAACCTTCGCACTTCCCTGATCACATCCGGCGCCCGAATTCGGCGTCGGAACCTAGACTCACCACTGCCCGTCTTCGAGGTTCCTTGCATCCGATGTCCGAACTTTCCCCCGACTCCCACGATCCGGCTGTCCCTGCCATCGATCAGCCAATTCCCAGCCTCGAGCAGGCTCCTCGATCCAGGACGAGCAGCGCAGTGCTGGCTTTCTTCCTGGTCGCGATCATCGGCGGCGGCGCGCTGTTCGTCTCCGGCTTCGCCCTCGGCCGCCTCGCCGGCGCAACGCCTGGCACGAGCGACGCACGTCAGGACCTGTTCCGCCCGTTCTGGGATGCGTACAACGACGTCAGCACGAACTATGTCGGCGAGATCGATCCGAGCATCCTCGTCCAGGGCGCGATCAAGGGCATGTTCGAGGCGCTCGACGATCCCTTCTCGGCCTACCTGACCGAGGAGGAGTACCGCTCGAGTCTGGGCGGCCTGTCGGGCGAGTTCGAGGGCGTCGGCATCGAGATGAGCACGGTCGACGACGCGGGCGAGCCGTGCGCGACCGTCTCTGCCACGTGCCATCTGACGATCACCCGCGTGATTCGTGGCTCGCCCGCACTTTCGGCCGGGCTCCAGGAAGGCGACATCCTCGTCGCCGTGGACGGCGTGAGCACGCTGGACCAGACGCTCGACCTGGTCGTGCCCACGATCCGCGGCCCAAAGGGCAGCACCGTGACGCTGAGCATCGAGCGCGGCGGGCAGCCATCCGATGTGGCCGTCGTGCGCGACGTGATCCGGCGCGAGGACGTGCAGAGCGAGGTTCTTGCCGACGGCCGGGTCGGTTACCTGAAGGTGCTCGGCTTCAGCTCGGGCTCGGCCGAGGATCTGCACAACCAGCTGAATGAGCTGATCGCGACCGACGGGGTAGAGGCGCTGATCCTCGATCTGCGCGATGATCCGGGCGGCTACGTCGACGCCGCCCAGAAGATCGCCAGCGAGTTCATCGCCGACCAACCGCTCTACTACGAGCAGTCGGCGACCGGCGATCCGATCCCACAGCAGCCGACGGCGGGCGGCGGCGCCACTGACCCGTCCATCCCGGTCGTGGTACTCGTCAACGGTGGCACGGCCAGCGCGAGCGAGATCGTCGCCGCGGCGGTGCAGGGCAACGACCGCGGCCAGCTGGTCGGCAGCACCACGTTTGGCAAGGGCACGATCCAGGAGTTCAAGGAGCTGCCCGGAGCGGGCGGCTACCGGCTGTCGGTGCGCAAGTGGCTGACGCCCGACCAGGTCTGGATCCACGGCGTGGGCCTGACGCCGGACGTCGTGGCCGAAGCGCCGGCCGAGCCGGTCGCCGGCCAGGACCCGGTGCTCGACCGTGGCATCGAGGTCGTACTCGATGCACTCACCGCGCCCTCATCACCGACGACTCAACCATCGACAAATCCATCACCGACGCTGGCGCCCGTGCCAACCGCGTGATAATCTGCGCCGCGAACGAAAGGAGGTGATGTGCAGTGTCAGATCATTTGAGCTGCACCACCTCCCGGGAGATGCTCGCCTGAGCTGACACCGGGAAGTGGTGTAAGCAACCACGAAGTCGCCGGCCCACCTCGGGCCGGCGTTCGTGTGTCCGGGGGTTGAGCAACTCAGAAGTCGTCAGGAGCCGTTGTCACTGTGGCCGAGACCGTGGCCGTCAATCGCAAGGCGCGCCACAACTACGAGATCACCGATACGTTCGAGGCTGGCCTCGTGCTGACCGGCACGGAGATCAAGAGCATCCGTGCCGGTAAGGCGAACCTGGCCGACGCCTACGCGCGCGTCCAAAAGGGCGAGGCGTGGTTGATGAACGCGCATATCGCGCCGTTCGAGCAGGGCAACCGGTACAACCACGAGCCGCGCCGTGACCGGAAGCTGCTTCTGCGACGGACCGAGATCGATCAGCTCATGGGCCGCGCCGCGGCCAAGGGCCTGACCGTCGTGCCGCTGCGGATGTACATCAACGATCGCGGCCGGGCCAAGATCGAGCTCGGCCTGGCGCGCGGCAAGCAGCTCCACGACCGGCGCCGTGACATCGCCGATCGGCAGGCCCGCCGCGACGTCGAGCGTGAGGTTGCCGACGCAACCCGCGGCCGCCGCTAACGCGCTTTGCCGTCAGGCAACAGCCAGAGTGGCCGACGGCAACGAGGTTAGACCCGGTTGCCGCCAGCCCGGATTATGACCTTTACGAACAGACGTTCTACAGGTAGAATTATCGGTCTGGGGATGAGTGGTTTCGACAGGGCCGGATCCCCGGAGAACGCGAGCCGAGGTGCCGTCGGGCCTCGTTAAACTGACGGCAAAACGAAGTAACTGGCAACCGCCAGCCGACTCTCGCCCTCGCCGCCTAAGGCGGTAAGGTGAGCGTGGAAGCAGCCCCATCCCCGCGGGTTGTGGAAGCGTCATTTAGCGGGGATGCGCTATCGATAAGGTCACGTAGCCGGTAGCAAAGCCCGCAAGGGAACGTGGATGGATCGATCAGTACGCTGCCGATGGCGGACCGGTCGATTGACGATAAATCATCGGACACGCTCGTAGCTGGTCTCCGGCTGATGGTTCTGGACGGGGAGTTCGACTCTCCCCCATCTCCACCAGATCCTTTCCAATTCCCCCGAGCGTTCGCTCGTGCCCTTGGCCGACCCTATTCGGGTGCCGGCTGCTCCGGGCGTTGGTAGTTGGCAGCTGGGATCTTGGTCCCCGCCCGCGGATCGCCCGGATAGCGGCCGACCTGGGTGATCCCGTTGATCGTCTGGTAACGCGACTCGAACACGTCCTCGTGGATGACGTTGCCGGCCGAATCGCGCACGGTCCGGGTCACATACGACCAGAAGCCGTCGACGTTGAATTCGGTCCGCTTGCGCACGCCGGGCGCCAGCTCGTTTGTGTACTCGACCTGGTCGATCGCTTCTTTTTCCTTCTCGATGCGCGGCTCGGACAGCTCCACCGTACGTCCGTCGGCAACGCCGTACAGCTCGAAGGTGACACCGCCCGCGCTGTTGATACCGCGGACCAGGACCGGAAATTGGAGGTCGTTGGTGAACGACATCGTCTGGCGGCTGCGCGGACTGGAGATCCAGACTGTTGCGTCGAGCCCGACTGGATAGCGGGTGATGTAGTAGGAGTGGTTGCGTCGGGCGTTGATCTCCAGGCCGGCGCGCATGGCAGCGTTGAACACCGTGGTCGAGCACGAGCACATACCGCCGCCGAGCACACCGTCCATGATCGTGCGCCCGTTGCGAATTGCCGCGCCTGAGGTGTATGGCGGGCTGGTGATCGGACCGATCACATCCAGGAAGTCGAAACGCGCCCCGGGCTCGACGACGTAGCCGTTGATGATCGTGGTCGGGATCTGGATGTTCACGCCGTTGCCGTTGAGCGGTCCGGGCTCGAAGTTGGTCGTCCACTCCGAGATCTTGCTGACGCGCGGCGCGATGGCCTGGGCTTCGGCGGTGGTGAAAGTCGGCGGCACAGCGGCCAAAGCGAGCGATACCGCCGACGTCGGGCTACCGCTGGCACGCGAGTCGAGCGCGGCCATGATGTCGTCGGTGGTCGTCTCGACGTCCGTCGCCCGACCTTCCGCGCTGGGCACCACCGCGAGGTCGGTGTTCTCGAAACGGAAAGTCGCGTTGGTCGGCGCGATGTCGGTCTGCAGGGCGTAGTTGGCCACGAACTGCTCGACCGGCGCGCGCTCGATGACGAGGCTCCAATCGCCACCGGTAGGGGCCTCCTCGAGGCGCACCCAGCCACGCAGCACGTCGGACGTGATCGCAGTCGTCAGGTCGGCGCCACTGACGCTCAGCTCGCCGGCTACGACGCTCTCGACGAGGTCGACAGCGGCCTGCGCTTCGGCGGTGAGGATGGCCGGCGGCACTACCGCTGTGTGAACGGTGATCTCGGTATTGGCCGGTGAGGTGCTGTTGACCACGGCCATCGCGTCTGCGACCGCGGCCGCGACATCCGTCGACTGGCCCTCGACCGAGGGCGACACCACGTAACGCCCGTCGACACGGTCGATCGATGCGCTGACCGCATCCGATTGGGCGGCGTAGGCCATCGCCGCCACCTGCTCGGTCAGCTGCTCGGTGTTCCAGGTGACCGCCGGTGCGATGGAAACGCCATTGATCAGGATGCGCAACTGCTCCTGGAGCTGCTCGACGAAGTTTGTGCCGCGACCGAGGGCGAAGGCCTGGTCGAGCATCAGGTCGAGGTCGTAATCGCGCCCGAAGTCGCTGTAGCTGATGGGCTGCGCGGCCTCGTTCACGTTGACCACGAGATTGCCGCTCGACAGGGCGGGCAGCTCCTGGCGGACCTCCGCGGCGGCGGCAGCGGGCGCGAGCCCGGCCACTGAGACCCCGGCAACTTCTACCCCGGGCAGAAAGCGACCGTCATGGATGCGCGCATAGCCGACCGCGAATGACGCCGCGAACACGGCGATGGCCACGATCGTGAGCGCGAACGTGAAGCCCGCCCGGCGCCACGAAACGCCAGGTGCGGTCGAGGAATAGGCAACAGGGAACGGATCGGAGCGTGACGTCATCCGGGTCAAATCCTAGCAGTCAGGAGGGGTCGAAACTGGGGGCTCGATCGTCGGGGTCAGGTGTCGCAGAGGGTACCCACACGCCGGCTCGAGCCGCTTGGTGGGACGGTCCCTGATCAGCTCTGGCGAGCCAGGATCACGACGCGGCGGTGCGGCTCCTCGCCGATCGACTGTGTCGCCACGTCCGGATTGCCACGCAGCGCGAGGTGGATCCAGCGCCGCTCGAGGGCCGGCATCGGCTCCAGCTGGAGCATCTTGCCGCTCTCCTTGACCTTCTCCGCCGCTCGAACGGCGATCTCGCGCAGCTGGCGCTCGCGTCGGCCGCGATAGTCCTCGACGTCGACCAGGACGCGCGTCCACGTCCCGAGCTTGCGCGACAGCATCAGGTTGACCAGGTGCTGGAGCGCGGACAGGCGCTCGCCCTTGCGGCCGATCAGCGCGCCGAGCGCTTCCTTCTCGTCGTCACCGCCGCGCACGTCGAGCTTGGACGTGTCGCCCGACTCGACCGTCACCTTGACGTCGAGCCCGATGTGGCCGAGCAGCTGCTCGAGAATCTCGCGGCCGGCCTCGAGCGCCTCCGGGCTGGCCTCTGCCGCCTGGATCTCTTCGCGCTCGATCGACAGGCTGCTGCGATTGGCGCGAACCTCGGCCTGCTCACTGTCGCTCAGCTGACCGCCGGTCCGGTCGCGGCCGTAGTTGTCCCGTCCGCCATCCCGGCTGCGGCCACGATCGCGATCGCGGCTCGGACGCGGTCCGCGTGCCGGTGAGCCGCTGCTGCTCGGTGGCGCGGCTGCGCCGGCGGCTGCTTCACCCTCCGGGCTGCGCGGCGGGCGGCCGCGGTCGCGGCTGTGTGAGTCGCGCGGCGGACGGCTGTCGCGACCGCGGCTGTAGCTTTCGCTGCCGCCACTCCGTTCGCCACGGTCTTCGTAGCTCTCGCGTGGCGGAGGCGGCGGCAGTGGTGTCGCCGCGGCTGCCTCTCGACGGGGAGCGGCGCCACCCAGCGCCGATCGCGGAGCGGCAATGATCCGCGCCGGCTCGGCGCCCATGCCCAGCACGCCGCGGCTGCCCGGGGTCAGAATCTCGAAGTCGAGCTCGTCAAGCCCGCCAGCCCCGAACGCATCGCGCGCCGCGCGCAACGCCTCCTCAACTGTCTTGCCTGTGAACTCCTGGTATTCGCTCATCGCCGTCTCCCTCGCCGGCTGGTCCGCGCTCGTGAGCGGGCCGGCTTAATGGTGCCAGCCGCGCGGTCGCTCGCGCTCCGGCTGTCTGGTTCCGCGCGGCGTGTTGGGCCGCTTTCTGCGCCTGTTGATGCCTTGGCTGTCGCCGGCTCGAAGGTGACCGGGAAGCGAGGCTGATGGTTTGCCGCGAAGCCCGGCATCCAACCGAACAGGGGGAACAGTGCCCCCCATCCGGAGATCAGATACTGCTGCACGATCGAGTACAGAGTGAACACGATCCAGTAGATGAACAGGCCCGCCGGCAGGATCGCACCATAGATCACTGAGAACAAAGGCAGGATCAGGAAGATCCGCTGCTGGGCCTGCTGCTGTGGATCGTTCGTCTTCTGGGCCATCATTCGCGTCTGGATCAGCTGCAGCACCGCAGCGATGATTGCCAGCACGCTTACCGGGAAGTCGACGATGGGCAGCCGGAAGGTGACATGCGGCAGGTGCGCGTCCAGGTTGCCCAGCCACGGAATGATCGTGTCGATGCACGGTTGCAGCGTGCCCGGTGCCTGGCATTGGAATCCCTGCAGCACGGGTATGCCCAGGATCTGCAGGGCGGAGCTGATGTCGGTCGCCGCGAGTCCGGTGTTGATGACCGAGTAGATCGGGATCAGCAGGCCGAGCTGCAGAACGGCCGGCAGACAGCCGGCGCCGAGGCTGACGTTGCGCTCCTTGTAGAGACGCATCGTCTCTTCGCTGATCTTCTGCCGGTTGCCCTTGAACTTCTGCTGGATCGCCTTCACTTCGGGCTGGATCATCTGCATCTTGCGCTGCGAGACGATCTGGCGGCGTGACAGTGGCAGCAGGACGGTCTTGATGACGATCGTCAGCAGGATGATGGCGATGCCGATGTCGCCGGTCAGGGCGTCGAAGGCGGTCAGTGCCAGGAAGAGTGTCTGGAAGATCGGGTTGAAGAGCCACGCCAGCAGATCGACCGGGTTGCCGCTCGGCTGCGCCGGGCACAGCGCATGAGGTTGCGGCTGGCCGGCGTTGGGCTCGCCGGGTGGGATCGTCGGCAGCGGCGTCGGCAGCGGGCAGGGGCTGGCGGTCGGTCCCGGGGCGGCGCCCGGCGATCCTGAAGGCGCCGGCGTTGCGCTCGGTGCGACCGACGGCGTCGGACTCGCTGTTGGGGCGGCCGACGCTGTCGGTGATGCGGCAGGAGTGATCGACGGTGATGCCGTGGGCTCCTGTCCGCAGGCAACGATGAGCAGTGCCAGCGATGCCAGGGCGACCAGGATGGCCACGGTCCAGCCGCGTCCGCGGTTGCTCCCGGGCATTCGTTCAGCGGACAGGGTCGTACCCTCCGGGATGCCACGGGTGGCAGCGGGCGATGCGCTTGGCGCCCATCCAGCTGCCCTTGAACAGGCCGTACTTCTCAATTGCCTGTTCCGTGTAGCGCGAGCAGCTCGGCTCATAGCGACAGCTCGACGGCAACCAGAAGAAGAACAGCCGGTAGCCGTGGATCAGGGCGATGCCGACGCGCTTCAAGATGGATCGCTCGCCGGCGCATCGATCGGCAGCGTCAGGCCGGCAGTCAGAACGAGGCGGCGCAGGGCAAGGTCGAGCTCGCTCTGGCTCGCCGTCGCGGCAGGGGCTCGGACGATCAAGAGCACGTCCCAGCCACGCTCGATCTCGGCGTCGAGGCGGCGCAGGACGGTGCGCAGGCGGCGGCGCACGGTGTTGCGAACGACGGCCGTGCCAATACGGCGGCCGGTCGAGATGCCATATCGAGTTCGATCAAGTTCGTTCCTGCGGTAGCGCAGCAACAGCAACGGATGCGTCCGGCTGCGGCTGTTGGCCTGCATGGCTCGGAAGTCGACGGCCGAGCGGATCATGTCGAGGGACCCCACGTCCTTCGGCATCCCCTCGCCGCGGGTCAGCTGCTCAGCTTCTTGCGGCCCTTCGCTCGACGAGCGGCCAGCACGCGGCGGCCACCCTTCGTACTCATCCGTGCGCGGAAGCCGTGCTCCTTGGCGCGGTGCCGCTTCTTGGGCTGGTATGTCTGCTTGGTCATGGCTCCCGAGGCTTCCTGGCGCTGAACGGTCAGGACGGCTGGCGATCCAACCGATCTGCTTGGGTGACTGAGGCGCGCCCGGTGTTGGGCTGGCACGCATCCGAAGTCGCCGCTCAAGCGCCACATGCGCCGACTTCGCGCGGCGGATTATATCCGGGAGCGCCGTGTGGCAGGCGCGCCGACGAATTTCACCTCGGAGGAACCCGTGACTGACCCGTCCTTCAAGCCCGCCGGCAGCGCCACGATCGACGATTTCGAGCGCATCGACATGCGCGTTGGACGCATTATCGCGGCCGAACCCTTTCCCGCCGCGCGCAAGCCCGCGTACCGGCTGACGATCGACTTTGGGCCAGGTGGCGAACGGCGCTCGTCGGCCCAGCTGCCCGGCACCTACCCTGACCCTGAGCTGCTGATTGGCCGCCTGGTGGTCGCCGTGGTCAACTTCGCGCCACGCAACATCGCCGGTTTCCAGAGCGAGGTGCTGGTCCTCGGAGCTCTGCCGGCCGACGGTTCGATTCCACTCTTGGCGGTTGATGCTGGCGCCTCGCCGGGTGATCGCATCGGCTAGGGCCATACTCCCGGGGAGTATGTGGAATTGTGGTTGCGGGCGGAGACGGGCCGGTGCTACTGTTTGCCGCCCGAGGCTCAGGGAGGGACCGAGGGGAGAGGACAGGAAACGAGGTCGGCCGGCCGCCGGGAACGCCGCCAAGCCGTCCGCGAAGGCGTTTCAGGGCTGACTGTCACGCGTTGCCGTGTGCCCGTTGCTTGCGCCTGCCAGATGTAAAGCTATCAAGAGGTCGGGCCGTAATCGATGGATGCGAAGCAGGTCTGGCGCGCCGCCCTGGGCGAGTTGCAGGTATCACTGTCACCTGCCAACTTCGAGACCTGGCTGAAGGAAACCGCGTTGGTCGCGGTCGACGACAACCGGTTCACGGTCGCCGTTCCCAACGGTTTCGCCAAGGACTGGCTCGAGACCCGCTACCGATCGCTGATCAGCCAGACGCTCGCGCGCGTCGTCGGCTACAGCGTCCAGGTCGACTTCGAGGTGCGCGAGGGACTCACTCCGCCGCCGGCTGACAGCGTCGATCAGGCGCCGGCCAGCGCAAGCTCGGATGGAGCTGCGTCTCCGTCGACCCAGCACGTCCGCCTCGAGCCGGGTCGAGTCGGTAGCCCGGAGGGCTCGAGCGCGAGCCTCAATCAGCGCTACACGTTCCGCAACTTCATCGTCGGCTCTGCCAACCGGCTCGCCCACGCCGCCAGCCTCTCAGTCGCCGAACGTCCCGGTCACGCCTACAACCCGCTCTTCCTGTACGGCGGCGTGGGCCTCGGCAAGACGCACCTGATGCATGCCATCGGCAACCAGGTGCTCGCCCGCTTCCCGCGCAAGCGCGTCGTCTACGCCACCAGCGAGAAGTTCACCAACGAGTTCATCACCAGCATCCAACAGGGCAAGATCGACGATTTCCGGAACCGCTATCGGCGGATCGACCTGTTGCTCATCGATGACATCCAGTTCATCGCCGACAAGGAGCGCACCCAGGAGGAGTTCTTCCACACCTTCAATGCGATCCACGAGGACGGCAAGCAGATCGTGCTCTCGTCCGACCGTCCGCCGAAGCTGATCACGACGCTCGAGGAACGACTGCGCAGTCGCTTCGAGTGGGGACTGATCGCCGACCTGACCGCGCCCGACCTCGAGACGCGCATCGCGATCCTGCGCGCCAAGGCCGAGGAGCAGTCGGTCCACATCGGCGCCGACGTGCTCGAGTTCATCGCGCGCAAGGTGATCAGCAACATTCGCGAGCTCGAGGGCGCGCTCAACCGCATCGTCGCCTACGCCAACATGGGTGGCATGCCGATCAGCATCGAGCTCGCCCAGGCGGTGCTGTCGAACGTGCTCTACAACCCCAAGCGACGGCTGGTCACGCCCGAGCGCATCGTCCAGGCGGTGTCCGACTACTACAGCGTCGAGCTCGACGCGCTGAAGGGCCAGAAACGCGACCGAGCGATCGTCACGCCGCGCCAGATCGCGATGTACCTGATGCGCGCCGAGACGGACGTCTCACTGCTGCGCATCGGCCAGGAGCTCGGCGGCCGCGACCACTCCACGGTCCTCCATGCGTGCGACAAGATCGACCGCGAAACGCAGGAGAACGAAGAGCTGCGACGGGATCTGGCCGCGGTCCGCGAGCTGATCTATTCCGACTGATCAGGCGCGGGTCTAAAGAGACTCGCTATGCGCCAGCATGTATGATCGGGCGCCTTTCGTTGCATTCGCATTTCATGCGCCTGCTTCAACTCGGCCAGGGTGGACAAAGCCCCCTTTTCTGTGGACTAGTGGGTCCGATTGTGGAAATCGGTGATCAGCCTCGTGCTCGCCGAATCAGGACGACGGCGGACCGCTGGTGGACCGTCGACCGGATGCTGTGGAGAGACGGAATCGGCCATCCAACGTCTGTCCCCACTCGGATGCCGTTCATCCACCGCCAACTGGACCGTAAATCATGCGAATCTGAGCGTGGCAGAGGTCATATCCCCACGATCAACACCATGATGATGACTACGGAATGAGAAGATAAGAAAAGACACCCACAATCAGTCATCCGGCCGTGTGGCCGGGCAGCGACCGACCCCGACTGGGCAGCTGTGAAGGGAGCTCGAGGGACGTGAAGCTTTCCGTAATGCAGGAGAACCTGGCGCGCGGCCTGCAGGTCGTCAGCCGCGCCGTCAGCAGCCGCAATACGCTGCCGGTGCTGGCCAATGTCCTGCTTCGGACCGAAGACGCCGGCCTCAAGCTGACCGCGACCAACCTCGAGATCGGCATCACCTCGTGGGTCGCGGGCAAGATCGACGGCGAAGGATCGCTGACCGTGCCGGCGCGGCTGTTCAACGACCTGGTGGCCGGATTGCCGTCGGGCGAGCGGATCGATCTCGAGGCGGACGGCGCCACGGCGCTGCGCATCAAGGCCGGTCGCTTTCAGACCCAGCTGCGCGGCATCGAGGCTGAGGAGTTCCCGGTCATCCCGTCGCCGGGTGACCGGCCTACGACGCGAGTCAGTCAAAAGGAACTCAAGCGAGCGCTGTCGCAGGTCGTCTTTGCCTCGGCCTCGGACGAGGCGCGACCCATCCTGACCGGCGTTCTGACCCGGCTGTCGGGCGACAAGCTGACCCTCGCCGCGGCCGACAACTACCGCATCGCCGTGCGCAGCCTGACCATCCTCGATCCGGTCGAGGACATCAGCCTCGTCGTGCCCGGCCGCTCGTATGCCGAGCTGATGCGCGTCCTGACCGACACCGACGATCCGGTCGAGATCATGCTCGCCAGCTCGAAGAGCCAGGTGCTGTTCCACGCCAACGACGTCGACATCGTCAGCCGGCTGATCGACGGCCAGTTCCCCAACTACCAGCAGGTGCTGCCCACGTCGCACTCGACCAAGGCGGTTGTCGAGCGCGACGAGCTGCTCAAGGCGGTACGCATCTCGGCGCTCATCGCGAGCTCGGCCGCCAACGTCGTACGACTGCGCGTGGGCGACGAGGGCTCGGGCACGATCAATGTCGCCGCCGCGGCCGATGTCGGCGAGGCACAGGGCGACGTCGAGGCACAGGTCGAGGGCGAGGGCGTGCAGATCGCGTTCAACGCGCGTTATCTGCAGGAGGCGCTCCAGAATCTCGACCAGGATCAGCTCTCGCTCGAGTTCAGCGGCGCGCTGTCGCCCGGTGTCATCCGGCCGACGAATGACGAGGACTACGTGCACGTCATCATGCCCGTCCGCACGCCGTCCTAGGAGATCCGTGCGCGTCGAGCGCCTGCAGCTGACCTCGTATCGAACCTACGCACAGCTCGACGTCTCGTTCCCAACCGGGCCGCAGGTTGTCGTCGGCGCCAACGCGACGGGCAAGACGAACCTGCTCGAGAGCGTGCTGGTGCTCGGCACGGGCCGCTCGCATCGCGCCTCGGTCGACGGTGAGCTGATCACGTGGGGCGCCGAGTTCGCCCGACTCGAGGCGCTCGCCGATGGCGTCACGGTCGAGGTCGTCGTTGCCCGCACGCCGACCGGCGGCGGCCGCAAGCGCGTCCAGGTCAACGGTGTCGCGCGACGGCCGCAGGCGCTGGCCGCGGCACTCCCGGTCGTCCTCTTCGCGCCCGAGGACATGCTGCTCATCGTCGGCTCGCCCGGCCTGCGCCGCGTGGCGATCGACACCCTCGTGGCGCAGACCGTGCCCGCCTCCGGCGCGACGATGTCCAACTACGCCCGTGCCGTGACCCAGCGCAACAACCTGCTGCGCTCCGTGCGCGATGGCACGGCCGATCCAGCCGAGCTGCGCTATTGGGATGGCGTGGTCATCGAGGACGGGGCGCAGATCGTCGACTGGCGGCGCGCCACGCTGGCGGCAATGGCCCTACCGTTGGCCGATGCTCACGGCGAGATCGCGCCGGGGGAGGAGCAACTCGAGCTGCGCTACCTGACCAATGCGCCGCCGGCCGAGTCCGAGTCGACGCGCGACGCCCTGCGCCGCCGGCTGGCCGAGACGGCCGACAAGGAGCAGTGGAACGGCGCCACGCTCGTCGGACCGCACCGCGACGACATCGCGTTCGCGAGCGGCGAGCGCGATCTGGCCGGTTTCGCGTCACGCGGCCAGCAGCGGACGGCGATCCTCGCCTTCAAGCTCGCCGCGCTGGATCTGCTGACCGTGACTCACGGCCGCCCGCCGCTGCTGTTGCTCGACGACGTCTTCTCCGAGCTCGATCCCCAGCGCCGGGCGCACCTGGTGCGCCGTATCGGCGATCTGCCGCAGGCATTCGTGACCACGACCACGACCGACGACCTGGATCCGGCGCTGGTCGCGGCTGCGACGGTCTGGGAGGTCACGCCAGGGCGCCTGGAGCGTGCCGTATTGCCCGGGCGAGCGCGCCGGTGACCAGATGAGCCAGCGTCGGCCGATGCGCCGCGTAGGCGACGTTCTGGGAGGCCTGGCGGCAGAGCTCGGCATCGACGGGCAGCTCCGCCTCGCGCGCCAGATGGCCGCCTGGCAGCGCCTGGTCGAGGAGCTCGTCCCGGCGGCCACGGGCGCGTCTCGACTGCTCTCGATCCAGCCGCCGGCACTCGTCGTCAGCGCGGCCTCGCCGATGATCGCCCAGGAGCTCCGCCTCCGCCAGGTGGCGTTACTGGACGCCTTCGGCCGGCTGCCGGAGGGAATTCACCTGCTCGAGCTGCGCGTCGTGGTGAGGCCGCCGACGGACATCCCGCCACCTCCCGCAGGCCCGACCCAGACCCACCGCTAGACTGACCGCCGATGGCTTCCCGGTTGGCACTCAAGTACGGGGTCGTGTCCGAAGAGGACCGCCTGGCGAACTCCTCTGATGCGGTCCTCGTCACCGAGCCGACGACCGGCTCGAAGGCGCGCACCAAGGGCAGCCTGTACCTGATCGTGACCTCGCGCACGGCCGGTGGCCGGACGCGCGAGGCGTGCCAGCTGGTGGGCGACACCATCCGGCGCGAGTACTACTACGACGAATTGGGCGGCATCTCGATCGTGCTCGAAAAGGCCATCCGGGCGGCGAATCGGCGCCTGCGCCACGCTCGCGAGGGCAACGGCCTGGGCCCGGGCTCGATCGGCGTGGCGGTCGCCGTGGTGCGCTCGAACGAGCTCTACGTGGCGACATGCGGCGACGCCGACGCCTATCTCGTCCGCTCGGCGCGGCTGCTGATGCCCGAGCACGAATCGGGCGGCGGCCTGCCCGCGGCCGAGGCACTTCGGGTCGACGTCTGGCGAGGCGACTTCTCGGTCGGCGACTCGCTCGTGCTGAGCTCGAGCAACGTCGTCGAGTCGGTCGGGACCGAGGAGCTCAAGAACGCGGTCGTGACCCTCCATCCACAGTCGGCCGTGGAGCACCTGCATCATCTCTTCGTTGCCGCCGGGGGAGACGGCTCCGACGCCGTACTGGCAATCGAGGCGACCGAGTCGTCACTCGTCAAGACGGAGAGCCGGCTGGTGCCGGTCAGCCCATCCGAGCCGCTCTCGGGCGCGCCGATCAGCACGTCACCCATCCCGCTTGCCGACAGCATCGCCGGCGCCGCGTCGGCCGTTCAGGATCGCGCCGTGGCCGCGAAAGGCGCGGTCAGCGACGGCTTCTCGGGCGCGATCAACCGCGTGTTTGACCGCATGCCCCGCCGACGGACGTCGTTTCGCCGCATGACGCCTTCGACCAACAAGCGCGAGAACCGGCGCCGGGGAGCGGTCGCCGTGCTGGCGTTGATCGGCATCATCGCTGTGCTCGGCGTAGTGATCTGGTACTGGAACCCGTTCAAGGTCGAGACGCCGATAGAGCAGGTGACGCGTGGCGAGGCGGCGCTCGTCGCAGCCGACGAGAAGGTCAGCCAGGTATTCGGCACGGCCGACCTGCTCAATGCCGACCCGGCTGAGGCGCAGCGCCTCCTCCGGCTGGCTCTCGGCGATCTGGAGCGAGCCGCCACGGCGGAGGTCGATCCAAATTCCATCGACCGGCTGCGCGGCCGGGTGATCGAGGGCCTGGAGGATCTGTACGGCACGGTCGAGGTGGCCGGCGATCAGCTCTATTCCGCGCCACCCGGCGCCGATATCACCGGCCTCGTGCGCGGACCTGACGACGCGGCATACGTGATCTACGGCCAGACCGTTGTCTCGCGTCGATCCCGAGTCCGGCACCGCGGTCAACATCGTGGCGGTCGGCGATGGCCCCGGCCAGGGCATCGGCGTGCCCCGTCTGCTCGCCCGCGGTGGACCGGATCTGCTCATCGTCGACGAGCGTGGGGAGCTGTGGCGCTGGCGACCGTCGGAGCAGGGCGGCGGCACGCTCGGCCAGGTCCGCGTTGCCGGCGACCAGGTCTGGGACGCGTCGGTCGTCGACGTCGAGACTTTCGTCATCAATCCTGACCAGGGCCTATATCGGCTGTACGTGCCCTACCCGGCGTCGAGCCAGATCCTGCGCTACGACCCGACGGCCGACGGCAGCGGCTTCTCAGTCCCGGCGCCCTACTTCGTGGGCGAAGGCGAGGACGTTGCCGCATTCCGGCAGCTGTTGATCGACGGTGACGTATATGCCGTCACCAGCCCCAACCTGATCCGCTACTTCAACGGCAACGCGACCAACTTCGCGCTCGAGGATCCGCCCGACAACGAGGACCTGCGCCCGGGCCACGACTACGCGCTCCTGGCGGCAACGGGAACGCGCGGCGTGGGCCAGCTGTTCGTCTGGGATCAGCTGCACGGCCGCGTGATCGTGTTCGACAAGAACGAGGGCACGGTCATCGAACAGTTCATCGCTTCCCCCGGCTCATCGCCGCTGACCGATATCCGCGGCATGTACCTCATCGACCACGGCCAGGACGAGCCGCCGACGCTCGTCTGGGCACGACCCGAGGGCATTTACCAGGTCGTGCTCGAGGAACCCGAGGACGTCGAGCCGACGCCCAGCCCCACGCCGAGCGCCGAGCCGAGCCAGACGGCACGACCATCGCTCTCGACTCCGTCCCCTGAGCCCACGCCGACCGAGCGCCCCCGCCGGACGCCACGCCCCACGCCGGCGCCGACACCGTGAGCCGGCCGTGACCGGCCGGCTGCGGCAGTAGAATTCGGCCATGTCCGGCGGGGAGCTGAATGGCGGCCAAAACGGCAACCTGCACGAGATGGTCGTCGAGAGTGTCCGCGTCCACATGCTCTCGTCGCAGCACGTGGTCATCCTGCGCGACACCGTCGACGACCGCTACCTGCCGATCTGGATCGGTCCCTGGGAAGCGAATGCCATCGCCATGCGCCTGCAGGGCGTGACGCCAGAGCGCCCGATGACCCACGACCTCTTCTCGCTGGCGCTGGCCGAGCTCGGCGTGACGCTGAAGCAGATCATCGTGTCGGATCTGTCCGAGGACACCTTCCGTGCCCGGCTGCTGCTCCAGCTCGACGGCCGCGAGCTCGATCTCGACGCCCGCCCGAGTGACGCAATTGCCCTTGCCGTCCGCGCCGGGGTGCCGATCTTCGCCACCGACGCGGTGCTCGACCGGGCGGGTGTCACTCCCGAGGGTGCCGAGGACGAGAAGCTGTCCGTCTTCCGCGAGTTCGTCAACTCGCTCAACGTCGACCTGCCCGATGAGCCGGGCGAGGAGCGCAGGTCCGACTAGTCGCCCAGGACGGGCTCTCCACGCTGGAGTGCCGCGCGGCGATTGGCCCACAGGCGCAGGCGGAGCATCCAGAAGTCGCGCACCGCGCGCAGCACGACCTTTGGGTTGGCGCCCGACGCCGAGCCGGCCGTGCGCGGGTAGTGCGGAACGCCCGTCTCGACCAGCTTGCGGCCGCGCTGGCCGAGCTTGATCAACAGCTCCGCCGACATGAAGGCGCCACCCAATTCGAGGCGGATGTCGGCCAGCGCGGAGCGGCGGAAGAGCTTGCACGCGCAGTCGGGGTCGCGCACACCGAGGCCGTAGAAGATGCGCAGCGCGAGTCGGTAGGCGCGCGCATAGGCGAGTCGGATGAACGGATCGGCGCGCTTCAGCCGGTAGCCGACGACGACGTCCGGCTGGTCGGCCTCAGTCATCCGGTCGAGCAGCAGGCCGATGTCGGCGATGCGGAACTGGCGATCGCCATCGACGAAGCAGACCAGCTCGTGGCGTGCCGCTCGGAAACCGGATCGAAGCGCCGCGCCGTAGCCCTGGTTGACCTCGTGATGGACGACGCGGACGCGCTCGTTCTCGGCCGCCAGGCGATCGGCGAGCTCGGGCGTGGCGTCGCGACTGCCATCGTCGACGGCGATGATCTCGAAGTCGTCGGCCAGCGCGGGCAGTGCCTCGAGCGCCTCGGCGACCATGGCTTCGATGTTCTCGGCCTCGTTGTGGGCCGGAAAGAAGAACGACAGCGCCGGCACGCGCGGTCGCTCGGAAGACATGGTGGCGACCTCGGGCACGGCGGGATTATAGGGGCGAGTCATTTGTGCGGCGGTCACCAGCCCAGCGTCACTCCCCAGAACACGCCCCAGGCGTTGATCACGATCGACGCCGCCACGAGCGCCACCGTCCACCAGCGCACTCCGAAGCGGGCGATGGCGAGCGTGACCAGGATCAGCGCGAACGGCACGAAGTCGTTGCTGAAGCGATAGCCGAACTGGACCCAGCCCTGGCTGAAGTGGGCCAGGTTGAGCAGCGCAATCGCCGCCACGGCGAGCAGCGATCCCATCACCAGCCGCTGGCGCCAGGCGAGCGCAGCCAGTGGCAGAGCGAGCAGGTACGCCGGGCTGGTCAGGAAGATGCTCATGCCGATCGGGCTTGGCCGGAGGAGCGGGCATTCAGGGTCGAGCACGGACAGGCCGCAATCGGTCCCGAGCGGCGCGATCTCTGGCGGCCAGAGGAACATGATCAGCGAGTTCATGGGAATGAAACGCGGGTCCTCGATCCCCCAGTCTCGATTGATCTCCATGCCCGGCGGCAGGTAGCCCAGGTACTCGGTTTGAAACAGCCACTCGTAGGCCGGATTGAAGAGATGTCCGGTGGCCGCCAGGTTGTAGATCAGCAGCACGCCGACCGGGATCGCGGCTCCCAGTCCGGCTGACACGGCTCGGCGGAGGTACGACCCGCCACCGCCAACGAAGACGAAGAACGGCGCGCCGAAGATCGCCGGCAGCCGGGCCAGCGCGGCGATGCCGAAGATGAATCCGGCGACGAACTGCAGACCGTCGATGTGGGCTCGAAGCCGGCGGCCCCAGGCCAGGAAGAGGCTGCTCTCTTCGATCGTGGCCACGACCTCGTGACGGTCGTCGGTCGAAGATTCGGGTGTCGCCGTGAGTCGGGCGAACGTGCCACGCAACTGTTCGCGCCGATCAGCGTCCAATGCAAGAGTGATGCCAAGCAGAACGAACGTCAGCGCGACCAGGTGGGCCAGGAACCAGGTGGTCGACAACATGGCCGCATACCAGTGGACCGTGCCGAAGGCGAAGAAGAGTGTCGCCAGAACGGCGACCGAATTGCGCTCGGTAAGCCGGCTGACCATTCGCCACGCAAGCCCGACATTGATCGCGCCGAGGATCGCGCCGAGCAGCTGGTCGTCCGTGGCGAGGCCGAAGATGGCCACGAAGGGCATCAACAGGACCGCCGGCAGCGGCGGGAAGGGCAGCAGGCCGTAGCTCGGTGCACCGGGCTCCGACGGCAGCGGCATCACGTCCTGGAAATAGGCGTTGACATGCGGCCCGCTCGTCACCGGCCACGCGATCACGAACCGGCCGTGCAGGAAAGCGTCGGCCTGCCAAACGAAGTGGTCGTACCAGCCCAGTCGGCCCGGATTGGAGAAGACGTAGATGCCGAGGGCAAGGATTACGAAGAAGAGGCCGATGTGAGACGGCGAGATCTGATCGATCGCGCGGCGCAGACTGCCAGGCACATCGCGACGGCCGGAGCGCGGAACAGGCCGCGAGAGGTCCGTTGCTATACTGCGCTCCACCTCGTCAACCTCTGGAGGTACGGTCGGTAGTGACGTCGCCCCAGGCGGATGGGGCCGACCGCCTCCCACTTTCTACGGGTAGCACGCTCCGAGCGAGCACGGCCGCTTCCGGTCTCCTGATTCTTCTGCTCGTCGGGTTGCTTCTTCGCCTAACTATCGCATACGTCCTGTTGCCAGCCTCTGGCTTCGAATCGGACATCGCGACGTACTCGGCGTGGGCGCAGCGGCTCTTCGAGCTGGGGCCGGGAAGCTTCTATTCAGCGGACTACTTCGCCGACTACCCGCCCGGCTATCTGTACGTCCTGTGGCTGGGCAGCCACCTCGTGGCGTTGTTCAATGGCGGCACGATCGAGGGCACGGCCGACATGCTCAAGCTCGGCCCGATCGTGGCCGATGTTGCCGTTTCGGCCGTCCTGTTCCTGCTCGTTCGGCGCTGGACCACGAGGCGAGCCGACTCCGTTCGGCTGAGCCTGCTCGCCGCTGGGCTGTACCTGTTCAATCCGGTCACCTGGTATGACTCGGCTGTCTGGGGCCAGACCGATGCGGTGGGTGCGCTGATCATCCTGCTCGGCGTCGCGGCGCTGATCAGGGGCAATTCCGAGGGCGCGACCGCGATGGCCGCCCTGGCGCTGCTGGTCAAGCCCCAATTCGGCGTCGTGCTGATCCCGATCGTGGCCATCGTCCTGCTCCGGCGCCACCTGCTCGTGCCCGGCTCCGGCCCACGCAACAAGGTGCTCCTGCCGGGCCCGGTTGGAGGGTGGCTCGAACGTGAGCAGGGGTTCTGGCGGCTGGTCTCATCGGCCGTCGTTGGCCTTGGCCTGCTCGTGTTGCTGCTGCTGCCGTTCAACCTGGACATCGTCGAGTTTGTCTCGCTGATCGTTCAGACTGCGGGCGGATATCCATGGCTGAGCGTCAACGCCTACAACCTGTGGGCGCTCATCGGCGCCGGAGGCACCGATCCACTCGCGTTCGGCGGCTATTGGTCGTCCGACACGGTGCCGCTGCTGGGTCCGCTGCCCGGCGTCGCGATCGGCACGTTCCTGCTCGTGGCCGGCTTCCTGGTCGGCCTCGCCCGCCTCGCGTGGCGCTCCGATCGCCGCTCGATCCTGGTCGTGACGGCATTCCTGGCACTCGCCTTCTTCGTCCTCCCGACGCGCGTCCATGAGCGCTACCTGTTCCCGGTGTTCGCCGTCCTGCCGCTGCTCGCCGTGTTCGACCGCCGCTGGCTGTGGGCAACAATCGCGCTGTCGATCGCCGCGTTCATCAACCTGCACGGCGTCCTGACGACGCCGCTCTACGCGACGGCCAACCTTGAGACACTGCCCCTCGGCGAGCTGTTCCGACAGCCGCTCGGGATCATCACCAGTGCTCTGCTCAGCGCTGGTGCTTTCGCCTTCGTCGCCTGGCAGCTGCGTCCCGCCGCCGCGCTGGAGCGCCGGCCCGGGCTGGTCGAGCCCGACGGAGAGCCAGTCGACGCGGACGATGACGCGCCCTTCGAGGGAGTCGCGGCGGGCCTCGCACTGGCCGTCGCAGACGATGAGATGGCCGACGATGGGGTGACCGATTTGATGCCGGTAGAGTCGCCCGCCGCCGCGCCATCGCTGACGAACCAGGTTCGCGGCTGGTTCGCGCGGCTGACCGCGTCGACAAGCGTCAGGCGCGACCGCAGCGCGCTGCTCATGAGCGAGCCCGGCGGCCGCCTCGATCGGCGCGACTTGATGGTCGTCCTGCTCGTCTTCGTGGCGGCCCTGCTGCTGCGCACATACCGGCTCGAGGTGCCGTACTCGATGCACTTCGACGAGGTCTACCACGCGCGCACCGCGACGGAGTTCCTGCAGGACTGGCGCTACGGCGAGCCGCACCAGATCTACGAGTTCACTCACCCGCACCTGGCCAAGTACGCGATGGCGATCGGCATCGCCGGCCTGGGCAACAACCGGGTGACCGGCGAGGCCGATCTGGGCGTGCCTGTTGCCTCGGCCGTGCTCGAGGAACGCTGGAGCCCGCCTGACGCGCTGGGCGTGCGCAACGGCGATCGATTATTCGTCGCCACGGGCAGCGAGCTGCGCGTCTACGACCTGGCCGAGCTCACGCTCGAAACGACCGTCGGCGGGCCGTTCACAGCGCTGGCCGTCGATCCGGACACGCACACCCTGTTGCTGGGCGGCGCCGACGGAGCAATCTGGCAGCTCGACACGACCGATCTCGACGCGCTGCGCCTTGGAACGGCCGGCGTCGTCGCGGCTGCCCAGCCGCTGACCACGATCGGCGGCCTGGCCGGCGACCTTTCCGAGCTGGCCATCGCCGAGGGACAGCTGATCGCCGTGTCCACTGACGGCACCGTCGTCAGCCTCGACGCCGAGACGGGATCCGAGACCGGGCGCACCGAGCTCGCCACGGCCCACAGCCCGGTCGGCACTCCGGCGCGCCCGCAGGTCATCGTCGATCCGGCGCTGGTCGACGACGCTTTCGCCGTGGCCGAAACGCTGGCCGGCCTGCTCGATGACGACGCGGACAGGATCGAGGCGGCCATTCTCGCGGCGACAGCGCCGGTCGCAATCGCGGAATACGTGGCCGATGAGGAGGACGACCCGCTCCAGGCCGAGATCGACGCAGGCACGCTGCCCGGCGTGGCCCTCGAGTCGGCTCCGGGCGTTGCGCTGGCGACCGACTCGGGTATCTCGCTGCTCGATGCGGCAACTCTGGTTGAGCTGGCCACGTTCGCGACGGACGAGCCCGTTGGCGGCATGTCCCTCGTCGAGCAGGGCGCCGACGAGCCGACCGTCTATGCCGCGTCCGGTGACGAGCTGGTGAGGCTGCGCTTGCCGCCCGAGGGCCAGGTCAGCCTCGGCTCATCGATCTGGATGCCCAACACGGTCAGCGATGTGGTCTGGAATCCGACCACGACAATGGTCCACGCCCTGGGACTCTCCCAGGACGGCGCCGCGTCGACGGTCTATGTCATCGAGCCACGTTCGAACTCCGTGTTCGCCGACGCGCGGCTCGACTTCGAGCCCACCCAGCTCGTCCTCGACGTTCAGCCTGAACGTCCGGCGGAAGACCGGATCGACATGCTCGCGTTCGACGCGTCCGGGCGAGTTGCCACGATCGACATCGGCGGCAACGGCTATGCCTACCGACTGCCGGGCGTCATCGCCGGTGCGCTGACCGCCGCGCTGATCTACCTGCTCGTTCGCTTCCTGTTCATGCGTCGGACCGTGGCGTTGATTGCCGCGCTGCTCGTGCTCGTCGACGGCATGTTCTTCGCCAACGCGCGGATCGCGATGAACGACACCTACGTGGCTCTCTTCATCGTCGCCGCGTTCACCCTGTTCGTGCCGCTCTGGCTGGGCCGATGGCACAGTCGATGGGCGATCGTCACCGGATTGCTCGGTGTTGGCCTGTTACTTGGACTGGCGCTCGCATCGAAATGGGTCGGGGCGTATGCCATCGGTGCGGTTGGCCTGCTCATCCTGCTGCGCTCCGCGCTGGGCCGCCTCATCGCCCTCGCCGCCATGATCCTGATGACCGGGCTGCTCGGCTACATCGCCATCTCGCCGAGCACCACGGCCGCCACGCCGCAGCTGAACTACCTGTTCCTGATCCTGATGATCACGCTCACCGTGCTGCTCACCGTTGGCATCACGCGCCGACCGGTTCGCTTCACGCTCGACGAGCTGCGGCTGGTGGTGCTCGGTCCAATGATCGGCGGTGCGGCGGCGCTCGCTTTCGGCGTCTACCGCTCGATGAGCCCGCCGACCGAAGGCTCATCGCTGACACCGGAGCGCCTGCTCCTGCTCGGTGCCGTCGCTGTCGGCTTTGGTCTCGCCATTGGCGTCGGCGCGTGGTTCGCCGGCCGGCGTGGACTCGGCCCGCTGGCACGGGTGCCGCGCGTCGAGCTGATCGGGGAGCCTGCCGCCCCGCCGGCGCCCCGCGGATGGCTGCGACCCGGATCGGGCGCGCTCGGCCTGCCCTGGCTGCTCGGCCTCGCGGCTATCACGCTCATTCCGCTGGCCATCTACGGGGCGAGCTATCTGCCGTGGATCGAGCTCGGCAACCGCTGGACGGACACTTTCCCCGCCGGCAACTTCGGCCAGACGTTCATCGACCTGCAGAAGTCGATGTACGACTACCACAACAATCTGCGTGCCGCGCATGCCGCGTCGTCGCCCTGGTGGGCGTGGCCGCTCGATCTCAAGCCGGTCTGGTTCGAGCAGAACAGCTACGCCGGCAACACGACCGCGGTCATCTACGACACCGGCAACCTGGTCATCTTCTGGCTGGCCATCCCGGCCGTCGCATGGGTCGCCCTGCAGGCGTGGCGTCGACGCAGCCTGTCGCTCGCCTTCATCTGCGTCGCGATCGCCTGCCTGTGGCTGCCGTGGGCACGCATCGATCGGGCCACGTTCCAGTACCACATCTTCACCACCCTGCCGTTCTCGTTCATGGCGCTCGCCTACTTCCTGGCCGAGCTGTGGCACGGACCATCCAAGGGCACCTGGCTGCTCGCTCGCGTCGCGGCCGCTGTGGCGATCATCGGCGCGCCACTGCTGTGGCTCTTGCGCCAGCCGCTGTGCGGCATGGCCAACACCGAGCGGGCCAATCCCGGCACCGAGGTCTGCGCGTCACTCTCGCGCGACCTGATGCTGACCGACATCCAGGGCCTTGGCCTGCTGCTGGCCCTGGGCGGGCTGATCGCCGCGGGAGTCTTCGTCTTCTCGTACCTGCGCGGATCCCCGCAGACTGATGAGGCGGGCGAGGCTCGACCACGATCGAGCGGTCGTTCGCTCGTGCTGCCGGTCAGCTTCTCCATCGCGCTGCTGGGCGTCGTCGTGCTGATCATCGGCGCCGGCCTGCCCGGCCGGACGCTGCTCACGACGCGCATTCACGCCGAGTGGCCGGCTCTGGCGGCGCTGCTGCTGCTGATGGTGCCCGCCTTCTTCGTGCTTCGCGCGACCGACCCGCGGCGCTACGTCGTGGGTGCGCTGTCAGCGGCGGTGCTGTGGTTCGTCGCCTTCTACACCAACATCGGCAGCCTGCCCGTGCCCACGCCGCTGTCGCAGATCCACCTCGGCCTGTTGCCGACATGGAACTGGGGCTTCCAATTCGGGGTCAACCTGGATCCGGCAGGCGGGGTGCCGCTTCAGTCGGGCGGCGTGATCCTGCTCACCGTCGCCGTGTCGGGCTTGTGCGTTGCCGCGGCCTACGCGGCGCGCAACTGGAATTCGTTGCGCGCCCGGCCCGCGCCAGACGTCAGCGAAGTGCCCGAAGGGGGCTGATCGAGGCCGGCTCGCGACCGGTGGTGAGAATCTCCGGACGCACGTGCTCGGGCAGGCCGCCGGGCGACTGAGCGACTCGTCGGGCGACGAAGTGGTAGTAGTCGTCGACCTTGGCGGTGATGTTCTCCCAGCTGAACTGCGGCGCTCGCTCGAGCCCGGCTGCCGACATGCGCGCGCGGAGCTGCGCGTCGCCGAGCACGCTAGCCAGAGCCTCGGTGAGTGCCTTGACGTCGCGCGGCGGAACGAGCAATGCCTGCTCGCCCCGGCGGACGACGCCCTTGTAGCCGTGGATGTCGCTGCACACGATGGGCGTGCCGGCGGCCATTGCCTCGAGCAGGACGATGCCGAAGCTCTCGCGGCCGGTGGCGGGCGAGACGAACACGTCGGCCGTGGCGAAGTAGCGTGCCTTGTCGTCGTCACTGATCCGCCCGAGCAGCTCGACTCCGGTCAGCCGGCGGGTGGCGATGTAGCGCCTGATCTCGCGCTCCTGGGGCCCGGTGCCGGCCATCAGCAGGCGGCAGTCGAAGCCGCGCTTGCGCAACAGCCGGTAAGCCTTGAGCAGGTAGATCGCGCCCTTGCGGCTCTCGAAGCGGCCGACGAACAGGATGTTCAGCGTGCCGTCGCGGTAGCGCGCGATGGGCTGCGTCTTGACTCAGTCGCGCAAGGTCGACGCCGTTCGGGATGACCTTGTAGTCGCCCGGGAAGTAGCGGTCGATGAAATGGCGCGCGGCGGCACTGACCGCGATACGGCCATGCAGCCGCCGCGCGAAGCGCTGCAGCGCTCGCTTGCCGAACTCGTAGGCAGGGCTCCAGCCGGCGTAGGCGTGGAACGTGGCGATATTGATGCTCTGCGACTCGCGCAGCAGGATCAGTGACAGGAAGGGCACGAACGGCTCGTGGAAATGGAGCACGTCGAAGCGCTCCCGGTCGAGCATCTCGCCGTACCTGGGTGGCGTAGTGCGGCGCGAACGTCATGCGTGCCGACCGATCCGTTGGCCGGCACCGAGAAGCCATAGCCGAGGCGGATCACGTCGCCCTCACTGTGCTTCTGAGGGCCATGGATGCTGCTGATGATGCGCACGTCATGGCCGCGCGCGATGAGGTTCTCGTACAGGTAGCGAACGTGAGCGTTCACGCCGCCCGGCAGCGGGTAGATGTACGGCGTGACGAGGCCGATCTTCATCCGACTGCTCATGACAGGCCAAGCTCGTTTTCGTCGAGCCGTGCCGGGCGCCGCCGGCCGCCCGGGTAGCCGAGGTCGCGTCCGGTCCCGTCGCGCAGGATCGTGCCGCGCACTCCGTCGCGCACCGCGGCCGCGTTCTTGCCCAGCTGGCGCCGGAACGTCTTGAGCTGATGGCCCAGTGGATAGGCAGTGCCCTGCCAATCGGTCGTGCGGCCGAGGATCGCGTTGCGCAGATCCGCGGCGCTCTGGCCGGGGAAGGTGGTCACGACGTGGCCGACGTCCTCGGCGCGATGGGCGTCGCTGCTGCCGACCGCGGCCACGCCAACCTCGTTCACGAAGGCCGGCACACGCGCGCCCCAGCGCGTCCCGCCGGTCGTCGGGTTGAGCGCCTCGATGCCGTCCGGGTGGAACGTGGAATCCGATTCGTCGAGCAGCTTTCGGATCGACTTGCCGCTGGCGCACAGCGGATAGGGGACGAGCGGATGGGCGACGATGGCCAGGCCGCCCTGCTCGTGAACACGGGCGATGGACGACTTGAGCGAGCCCCACGGCTTGATGCGCTTGTCGATGAACAGCGCGACCAGGTGGCCGCCGCGAGTCGTGATCTCCTCGCCGACGATCACCTCGATGTCGAGGCCGCGTGCCTCGGCCATCGCCCGCGCCGCGTGCGCCGCGTCGACGCGCTCGTGATCCGTGATCGCGATGACGTTCAGGCCCACGAGCTGGGCACGCTCGAGGATCTGGGCAACGCTCGACACGCCATCCGAGGCGAGCGAGTGGATGTGAAGGTCGGCCCGGCCGAGCTGCTGGTCAGTCATCACGCCGCTCCGTCGAGGGCGCATTGCGAGGCGTCTCCCAGATCGGGAAGAACAGCGTCCACCACTGCTCGGGCGCATCGGCCACGGCGCGTTCGAAGGCCGCCGCCTCGGCGGCCATGAACGAGCTCAGCTGCTCGCGTCGCGTGCCGGGCTGTGGCTCGATCCGCTCCAGCCGCACTCGATACTCGGAATAGCCGACGCGCCGCGTTGCGACCAGCCACGCCGGCGCACCCGACTCGATGGCGAGCGCGGCGGGACCGGTCGGCAGGCGCGCCGGCGCACCGAACAGCTCGACGATCGCGCCCGTGCCACCGACCGGCCGGTCGGCAACGAGCGCCACGGCCTCGCCGGCGCCCAGCGCACGGCGCAGGGCATTCGCCGCGCCGGCGAGCGGCACGACCTTGATGCCGGTCTCGGCCCGGGTGCGTTCGAAGTAGGCCTGGATGTCCGGGTCGCCGACTGACTCCATGGGTGCCGTGATGCGCATGCCGCGCAGCCCCGTCGTCCACAGGGCGGGGACCTCGAGCGCCCCGAAATGCATGCCGACGATGATCAGCGGACCGCCGTCGCCTTCCGGGAATGCCTGTGCGGCGGCGGCGGCATCGTCGGGCACGCACCCGCGCCAGCCACTTGGGTGAGCCGTAAACGGGCAGCGTCGCGCTCTCAAGGTAGCCGCGCACGTAGTGACCGAATGCTCGGCGAACGAGCCGCTCCAGCTGCTGACCGTCGCGCGCGGCGGCGGTCGCGCTCTTGCCCGCCATCTGGTGCTCGACCAGGTAACGGCAGACACGGAGCATGTTGTCGCTCACCAACCGCCGCCGCTCTCGCTGAGTTCGATACAGGACGCCACCGATCGCGTCGGCCACGTGGTGGAGCGGCCGCGGCGGCAGCCGGCGCAGGACGCCGGCCAGAGCGATGAGGGCGCGAGCCGTCAGCCGGCCGCGGCGCGAGCTGCGTGCCACTTGCCGGGCGGAGCGTCGCTCGGTGACCGCCGTCATGACTCGGCGGCCATTGCCGCGACGCGCGCCGCGAGGGCGTCCTTCTCGGCTTTCGTGTCCGGCCAGACCGGCTTGAAGCTGTACCACTGGTACGGCGCGGCGGCGATCATGTCCTCCAGTGCGTCGGCTATCGCCTGCGTGGCGCGCTGCATCTCGGCTGGCTTGGTCGACCTGACCTCGATCGGATCGTAGTGCTTGGCCTGGTAGCTGCCGTCGTCAAGGCGGCGGCAGACGACAGGCACGATGGCCGCCCTGGTCTTGGCCGCCAGGATCGCCGGACCGGCGGGCAGAGTGGTCCACTCGCCGAAGAGCTGGACGGGAATGCCGTCTGATCGGTAGCCCCAGTCGACGACCAGGCCGAGGATCGCCGGCTGACGCAGTGCCTGGAACACCCGACGCATGTTGCGCCACGGGATGATCTCAATGCCCCACCGGCGGCGGATGGTGTTCATCTCCTCGAACAGCTCGGGATAGCCGGTGTCGTCGGCCAGGCCGTAGGTCGGCAGCCCGCGCAGCGCGTAGGCGCCGGCGAGCAGCTCGATGCTGCCGATGTGTGCGGAGACCGCGATCAATCCGCGGCCATCGGCGCGCAGCCGCTCGAAGAGGGCGAGGAATGAGTCCTCGCCCCGCTCGCCGGATGCGCGCACGAGGCGAGTCGGCTCGTCGGCCGGCATCGAGGGCAGCCGCATCAGCTCGATCACGAACTGCGCGTAGGTGCCGTAAATGCGCCGCGCCAGGTGTCGAACGCGGCGATCCTTCGGAGGCAGGCCGAGCACGTGCGAAGCGTTGGCCAGGATGATGCGCCGCTTCCTGGGCCAGGCGAAGTAGCTGCCCACGAAGGCCGCGCGGCCGATCGGATGACTGATCCGTGTCGGCACACGCGAGATTGCGGCCGCGGCGGCGCGATAGCCGTGCACCGCCGAGCGCTCACGCGCCCGGCGCACGGCTCGACCGACGCGGCTCGTTGCGTCGTCGCGGCGATGCGGCGCGTAGGTCACGCCGCCCGTGGATTCGCTCAGCCTGCGTACCTCTCTATGGCCGCCCGGACACCTGCCGGTCGGCGGGACACTGCCCGGGCGTCAGCCGATCCGGCTGGCCCCGGCCTTGTCCATCGACTTGCCGGCCGACGCGACCTTGACCGTGTCGTCGACCTCACCCGGTGACTGGTGGCCCTTGGCCAGTGGCCGGCGCTTGGCTGCCGGCGCCTTCTCGGTGCCGACCAGCGTCTCGTTGTCCTCGCCGCGAATGAACGCCTCGACCCGGTTAAACGCGATGTCGTCGTGGATCTGGCGCGGCGGGCTCTTCATGAAGTAGCTCGACGGCGCGACGAGCGTGCCGGCCAGGCCACGGTCGAGACCCAGCTTGAGGCAGCGGATGGCGTCGGTGATGACTCCCGCGCTGTTGGGGCTGTCCCAGACTTCGAGCTTCAATTCGGCGTTGAGCGGCACGTCGCCGAAGGTCGTGCCCTCCATCCGGATGTAGCACCACTTGCGATCGGCCAGCCACGGCACGTGGTCGCTCGGGCCGACGTGGATGTCCTCGTCGTCCAGCTCGTAGTCGAGCATGCTCGTGACCGCGTTCGTCTTGCTGATCTTCTTGGACTCGAGGCGCTCGCGCTCGAGCATGTTCAGGAAGTCGGTGTTGCCACCGAAGTTGAGCTGGTAGGTCCGATCGAGGCGCACGCCGCGATCCATGAACAGGCGCGTCAGCACGCGATGGGTGATCGTCGCACCGACCTGGCTCTTGATGTCGTCGCCGATGATCGGCAGGCCTTCCTCGGCGAAGCGGCGCTGCCAGTACGGCTCACGCCCGATGAACACCGGGATGGCGTTGATGAAGCCCACGCCGGCCTTGAGTGCCTGTTCGACATACCACTTGGTCGCCTCTTCGCTGCCGACCGGCAGGTAGGAGACCATCACGTCGACCTCGCGCTCCTTGAGGATGCTGACGATGTCGGCCGTCGGGCCGGGTGCCTTCTCGATGATCTGGCTCAGGTACTTGCCCAGGCCGTCGTGGGTCATGCCGCGCTCTACCGGCACGCCCATGTTGGGCACCTGCTGGAAGACGTACGTGTTGTTGGGCTTGGTGTAGATCGCCTCGGACAGGTCCTTGCCGACCTTGTTCTTGTCGACGTCGAACGCGGCCACGAAGTCGATATCGCGGACGTGATAGCCGCCCAGATTGACGTGCATCAAACCGGGCACGAACTCGTCGTCCTTGGCGTTCTCGTAGTAAAAGCGACCCTGGACGAGGCTGCTGGCGCAGTTGCCGACGCCGACGATCGCGACGCGGATCTTGCCGTCCTGGCGCCTGGCCCCGCGGCCGTTGCCCATCGATTTGCCGTTGCTGCTGCCCTTGCCGTTGCTCTTGGCCATGGTTACCTGCTGACCTCCTGGTTTGGTGACTTGGATTGACGGTAGACAAAGAGAATTCGTTGAAGAGTGGTGACGGTTGCGAGGATTGCGATCAGCGCCAGCACGCCCAGCAGCCAGCGGACGTCCCACTGTGCCAGCACGAAGCCGATGACGAGAACGACGCTGCGTACCTCGCGCGGAGCCAGCCCGACGTTGGCCATGCCGGTACCGGAGCTGAAGCCCAGGCTCTCCGACTTGGCGCGCGTGTAGCTGACCATGACCGCTGCCGCCATCGCCGCTGCGGCCAGGGCAGCGCCGAGAAGGCTGTACTGCGGCACGAGCGCCAGGCCGATCACGAGCCCGACGTAAACGACGACCTCACCGGCACGATCAAAGACGCTGTCCATGAACGCGCCGAGCTTGCTCGTCTTGCCCGTGGCCCGGGCGAGCGCACCGTCGAACAGGTCGAACGCGGCGCCGAAGCCGACGACGAGGCCGGCAATCAGCCAGTTCTGAGTGGCCGCGAGCCAGGCTCCAAAGACGGCGATGCCGAAGCCGATCAGCGTCAATGCGTTGGGCGTCAGCCCGGTGCGCATGAACACGCGCGCCACGGGACCTTCGATCCGTGCCCGGAAGCTCTTCCGGAACGCCGCGCCCGAGGACTGCTGCTCAACGCTCATCAGCTTGCCTGGCCGAGCAGCTCGCGCTCGCGTGCGCGGAAGTAGTCGAGCGCCTCGCGGCTCATCGTGCAGATGACCTCGCGGCCCGAACGCCGCGTCTCGACCAGACCGGCTGCCTTGAGCCGGTGAAGGTGCCACGAGACGAGCGGCTGCGACAGGTCGACGTGCTCGATCAGCTCGGTCACGGTCGCCTGGCCCTCGCCGAGGCGCTGGAGCATGCGCAGTCGGGTCGGATCGGCGAGTGCCTTGTAGTAGGCGGCCATCGCGCGCAGCTCATCGGGTGGCGCGGCGATGGCGGCGATGGTCGATCGAATGTGGGCAGGAGAGGGCACGCTGGTCCTTGTTGGAGGGCATTCGCACGGCTGGACGCGGCGCTAATACATAAATGCTCGTTGATATTAGGCAGCCGTTGACGGGACTGTCAAGCGGTGGCGGCCAGGGCGCTAACATCCCCGAAGGGGCCAGCCTGCGGCGGCGCACCCCGACGCGACCTGCTGGAGGGTTCGAGATGACCGAGCGACGCGTCCGCTTTCAGTTACCAACGCGACGGCCCCAGCGCCGAACCAAGGCGTTGCCGACTGAGCTCGCGCCGGAGATCTCGATGGAGTCCCGTCCGTCGAGCGTCCTGACGACAGAGGGCGAGGGACTCGTCGACGCCGCGATGTACGAGGCCGGCCAGCGCACCGCCAACCCGTCGACGGTCGCCGAGGCCGCCGGGCTTATCCGCGAGCGGCCCGGCGCGATGGCATGGATCGGAATGTTCCGGCCGCCGGAGAGGCTGCTGCTCGGGGTAGCCGAGGAATTCGGCCTGCACGAGCTGGCCGTCGAGGACGCGATCGTCGCCCACCAGCGGCCAAAGCTCGAGCGATACGGCGAGACGCTGTTTGTCGTGCTGCGCGCGGCGCGCTACCTCGATGACGTCGAGGAGGTCGAGTTCGGCGAGATCCACATCTTCGTCGGGTCGAACTTCGTGCTCACCGTGCGCCACAGCATGGCCCCCGACCTGGCCACGGTCCGCCACCGGATGGAGGAGGACCCCGAGTTCCTCAGTCGCGGTCCTGAGGCGGTGTTGTACGCGATCCTCGACCGGGTCGTCGACGGCTACGCGCCGGTCGTCGCCGGTCTGCAGAAGGACATCGACGAGATCGAAACCGAGGTCTACCGGGGCGATCCGAAGGTGTCACGGCGCATCTACGAGCTGTCGCGCGAGGTGATCGAGTTCCAGCGCTCGACACGGCCGCTGCTGCTGATGCTCGAGAGCCTCGAGCAGGGCTTCGAGAAGTACGGCACTGACGAGGAGCTGCAGCGCTACCTGCGTGACGTGGCCGACCACGCCACGATCGTGGTCGAGCGCGTCGACGGCTTCCGCCAGGCGCTGTCCGACGTCCTGACGCTCAACGCGACGCTCGTCAACCAGGCTCAGAACGAAGAGATCAAGCGCCTGACCGAGGCAAGCTTCGCTCAGAACGAAGAGGTGAAGAGGATCTCCGCCTGGGCCGCGATCATCTTCGCTCCGACGCTGATCGGCACCATCTACGGCATGAACTTCGACAACATTCCGGAGCTGCACTGGGCATTCGGCTACCCATTCGCGCTGACCTTGATGGCCCTCAGCAGCGTCGGCCTGTATCTGCTCTTCAAGGCACGCGACTGGCTTTAGGCGAGTAGCGGACTCTGCGCCCGCCACCGCCGCTGCCTGCTCGCTACGTCAACGAGTACGCCTCCGAATGCGACGTCCCGTCGATGAACTCGAAGGTCACCGTGCCGCACGTTCCGGCTTGTGACTTGAGTGTCTTCCAGACGTACTTGTACTGGTCCCCGTCGAAGCTGAATGGCTCGGCCTCGGCGGCAGGTGTCGGACTGCCGATCGGCGCACCCGTCGTGCAGTCGGTCTGCTGGAACATGGGCGTGCCGGCCAGAACCGCCAGGCCCTGGTCGTCGGCGAGACTGAACGTGATCGGAACCGCCGATCCGGCCTTGGCATTGGTCTTGCCTGGCGGGCTGCCGAAGCCGCCGAAGTCGTAGACGACCTGGTAGCTCGCGCTGGCCGAGGCCGTATTGCCGGCGCTGTCGCGACCGTCGGCGCATTCGACGTCGAAGAAGCCGACTGTCGGACCACCGGTCACCGAGAGTGCAGCGTCCTGAGCGACGCCGGACGTCTCGTCTGAAGTCGAACAGGCTGGCGTTGGCTCCGTGCCGAGAACGTAGACAGCCCCATCGGACACCCCGGTCACCTCGACCGTCGGCGGCGTGGCATCACGCCGGAACGAGGCGGTCATGCTGTCCGTGCCAAGAACGCTGTTGGCCTCGCAATCGCGCGTGATCGGATCGCCCTCATCGGTCACCGTCTCGTCGACGCACCCTTCGACCGCGGTCTCGGCTCCTCCTTCCACGACCGTCCAGTCGACCGTCACGGGCGAGACATACCAACCGTTGTCGCCGTCGGGCACGGCTGGATCGAGCGTGTACGAAACGAACGGCGGAGTTGCGCCGATGGCGGACCCGAACGCCGCCGGCCCGCCCACGACGGGCAGAGTGATGTTGGTCGCCGAGAGATCTATGGACACCTGTGTCCCGGGTAGGGGCCGAATGGTGAACTCCGGGTCACTCGAATGAATGACGAGACCGATCTGGGAACCAGCTGCGATCATCTGGTCGTCGGGCTCGATCTGGAAAGACATATCGACGAACTCGCCCGGCGTCAAAGGCGTCTCTGGTCCGAACTGATCGCCGTGGTTCTTTGGGTCAGCCCAGCCGCGGGTAATGACGCTCGTTGACGTGGCTTGAGTGCTGGACGTGCAGGTCGAACCGCCGGTCCACGGCAGCCGCACGAGGGTGATCGAAAGGTTTGCCGCTGTCTTGCTGGAAGCCAGGCGGACATTGACGGTGGGCGTGCCAGAGATGTGGACCGGCTGGGCGAGGACCGGCGTCTTGAACAGCAGTCGATTGCCGGCCTGCGCAGCCAGCGTTGTCAGGCCGCCGGCCTGGCAGGCGACGATGTCATTGAAGGTTTCCGTGGCCGTGCTTGGCGCAGCGAGCGACAGCCCGCCGCCGGCTACCGTGTTGCCGCCCGACTGCAAGTTCACCGTGACCGGTTCAGCTGCCGGATTGGGGTAGTCGGCGTATGGCGTAGGGGTAGTCGTCGTGCAGCCCATGTTGACGATCGTTCCGTCGGCCACTCGTTGGCCGACGGCGGTTGCGACGGGCGACTCGAGAAGAAGCGTGTTGGCATCCTGGACGGCCATGATCACGCGCGTCGTGTTGGTGATCGTTCCGGTAGCGTTGGTCTGCGGGATCGTCAACGCCAGGCCGCGGTTGAACGGGCTCGTGTCGTTGACGAGGAGCGTGGCCGTGTTCGACTGATCGCCCGTGGCGGTCGCCGCGCGAACCGGGCAGGCACCAGTCTCGCTGCGGACCACCCAGCCCTTGGGATCGTTCTCGACGCCGTTATCGACGCCGTACAGGAACTTCGAGAACCACAGGTTGCGCAGCGGCAGTGGCGGAGCGCCACCATGGCCACCCTGGTGGAAGTACGACATGAGCGGGATGCCGCGTCCCTTCAGCGCTTCGTAAATCCGGACGCTGTGCTCGGGCACCACGTTCCAGTCGTTGAACGCGTGGGCCATCAGGACCGCGGCCTGGATGTTGTCCAGCTGGTTGAGGTAGTCGCGTCCCGCCCAGAAGGCGTTGTAATCGCCGGTGACCCGGTCATGCTGCGCCTTCATCTCCGCCTCGCGGACGGTTGCGCGGCAATAGGCTCGATTCGCGGGCAGGCCGCTGCTGATGTAGTCGAACAGGTAGTCGACGTCCTCGCCGACCCACCCGCCGGGATTGCGGACCATGCCGTTCGATCGGTAGTAGTGGTAGTAGGACGTGTTCGGCGCGATCGGGATGATGGCCTCGAGACCATCGACGCCGGTCGTGGCGGCGGCCAGCGGCAGCGTGCCGTTGTACGACGTGCCGGTCATGCCGACCTTGCCGGTCGTCCAGTACGCGTCGACCTCGGTCGTTCCGTCGCGCGTCGTATAGCCGTTCGCACGGCCGTTCAGCCAGTCGACGATCGCCTTGGGGGCGAGAGACTCATTGAGCGCGCCGACGGTCGGGCAGCCGTCCGACAGGCCGGATCCGACTGAGTCCGAGTGCACCACGGCGAAGCCGCGCGGAACCCAGGTGCTGACCTCACTGGTCGAGATCGAGGTGCGTCCCGCGTTGTAGGTGATGTCGGGCGGCGACAAGCGCGGCAGCGGTGTCGCCCCGAGCTCGTGGTTGGCATTCCAGAAGTACTGAGATTGGGTCGATGCCGTGCCCGCGTAGTACGGGCTGCTCTCGTAGATGACCGGCACCTTCAGACCTTCGGTGTCGGTCTGCATCGGGCGGGTGACGTCAACGAACATGCGATCGAGGGCACCGTTGCCGTCCGAATCGAACTCCGTCTCAACCCACAGGGATTGGCGAATCCATTGAGCCGAGACGTTGAAAGCAGGCACGATCTGCGCCTGACCCTCCACGAACACCGCCTCTGTCGGCGCGGGCGCGGCGCTCGCAACGGGAGCAGCCACCAGCGCGAACGTTGCGACCAGAAGCATGGTGGAGATTCGCCGGCGGACGGGCATCGTTACCTCCAGAGGGGTGCGGGCAGGGCAAGTCCCGACCTTCCGCAAGACCCTTGTCAGGGTACCTGATAGGACATCGATCACAACTCGTCAATAGGCAGTGCACGCATACTGCGAATGTTGGACGTGGACGCAGCACGATTGGTGGTATGAGCGGCAGATTGAGCGGGGCTGCGCCGCTGCTGGCGTTCGCACTCGGCGTGTTCATCGTCGGCGTCGAGCTGATGATCACCGCCGTCGCGTTGCCCCCGATCCTGGCCGACCTGGCCGACTGGACGCAGCTGCGTGAGGCGTCGTGGATCGTCAACGGCTACCTCGTTGCGTACGTGGCGGTCATCCCGCTCGCCGGCCGCGCCGCCGATCGCTACCCCGTGCCGCTGCTCTTCGCCGGTAGCCTGATCGTCTTCGCCATCGGCTCGATCCTGGCCGGCGCGGCCCAGAGTCTCGAGTGGCTCACCGCGGCTCGCGTGATGCAGGGCATCGGCGCCGGCGCGGTCGTGCCGCTCGCCACCGCGGGCGCGAGCCACCTGTTCGGGGGCCGAATGCGCGCCCGCGCGATCGGCATCGTCGGCGCGGCCACGTTCCTGGGCATGGCCGCCGGACCGTTCCTCGGCGCGGCGATCCTGCAGTCAATCCAGGTTCCCGGCGACACCATGTTCGGTCCGAGCTGGCGTTGGGTCTTCTACCTCGCCGTGCCGCTCGCCGCTCTCGCCGCGCTGTACATGTGGGCCGCGTCGCCTGAGTGGCGCGCGACCCAATCGGGCGACGCGAATGAGCCGCTCGACCTCCTCGGCGGCGCGCTGTTCACGGCCGCGGTCGCTGCCGGACTGGTCGCGCTGACGCTCGTCGGCGAAGCGGACACGAGCATGATCCTGGGCCTAGCAGCACTCGCGCTCGTTGCGCTCGGACTCGCCCTGTGGCGGTTCTCTCGTGCCCGGGCGCCGTTCATCGACCTGCGCCACTTCGCCGACCGAACCTTCAGCGGCGCGGTGTTGCTCAGCCTGCTCACCGGCTACGCGCTTGCCACCGCGATCATCGGCGGCGCCGTGTTCGTCGATCGGGTTCGCTACTCGGGACCGGACGAGCAACAGCTGGCACTGGGTGCACTGGCCGGCGCCATGGCGGCGGGTGCGCTGCTTGCCGGTTTCGTGGTGCGTCGCCTTGGAGTCCGGCTTCCGAGCCTGCTCGGGCTGGCCCTGTCGATCGCCGGCCTGCTGATCCTGGCGACGTTGACGCCGGGATCCGCGATCACGTTGCTTGCCGGCGGCCTGGCGCTGTTCGGATTCGGCTTTGGTCTCACCGTCACGGCGCGCTCCACGGCCGCCGTCGAGGCTCTCGGCTCCGCCGCGTTCGGTGTCGCCGCTGCCGGTGTAACCGTCGCGCGGATGCTGGGCATGGGCATCGGCCTCGCCGCCCTGACCGTGCTCGGCTCGAATCGGATCGAATCGCTCAGCGTCGTGCTCGTCGATCAGGCTGCGCGCGACGCGGTCCTGCCGGCGCCGTTGCAGGGCCGGCCGCTCGAGGACTACCTCGTCGTCGACGCGCTGGAGCGCTGGGCGGCCGACCAGGCGGCGGGAATCCTGTCGGTTGTCTTTCTTGTCGCGGCGGCCGTGACGGCGCTCGCGATTGTCCCTACGCTCGCCATGCGCGACCGACCGGGCGCCGCGCGGGGAACCGATCAGGAAGGGAGCGTGGATGGCGTCGGGGAGGCTTCGCGAGCAGGTCTCGCAATCTAGCGTCGACGAGTCGGTGCCCGTTGTCTGGGCACTCGCCTGGAGCGAGGCGGCCGGGCTGCGGACGCTGACCGGGCTGGACGCTGTACAGAAAGCCTTCGCCGACGAGCAGAACCGGCTTTGGATCGACCTGAAGGCGCCCGATCGTCAAACACTCGACGCCCTGGGCAAGGTGCTCAGCCTGCACCCGCTGGTGGCCGAGGACATCCTCGAACAGAACCAGCGCTCCAAGGTCGAGGAATCGGACAGTGTGCTGCACATCGTGATGTTTGCGTTGCGCTACGCCGGAGAGATCGTCAGCCATGAGCTGGACATGGTTCTCGGGTCGCGCTGGCTGCTCACCTCGAATGACGGCGATCTCGACCTGCGCGATGCGCCCTTCCGCCGCCGCGAGCCGGACGTTCACCTCGACGAGGGCGTCGATTTCACGCTCTGGGTGATCGCCGACTGGCTGGTCGACGATTACTTCCCCGTCTTTGATCGTCTGGGCGACGAGATCGACCAGCTCGAGAACGACGTCATGCGCCGGCCGACCAACTGGATCGTCGAGCGGCTCTTCGCGGTCCGGCGCGATCTGCTGACGATCCGCCACACGGTGACGCCGCAACGCGAGATCTTCAACCAGCTGACCAATCGAGACCTGCAGCTGATCAAACCCGAGCGAGTGATCTATTTCCGCGACGTCTACGACCACCTGATCCGGTTGACCGACGAGCTCGACACGTACCGCGAGCTGGTCGGCACGGCGATCGACATCTACCTCTCGCAGGTCAACAACAACCTGTCCGAGACGGTCAAGAAGCTGACCGTGGCGACGGTCATCCTGGCCGGCGCCGGCGCTGTGGCAGGCATCTTCGGCATGAGCGAGGTCGTGCTTGCGCTCAGCTTCTCCGAGCCTCGCTTCTGGCTGGTCACCGGCGGGATCGTCCTGCTGATGATCGGCGCGTACATCTACTTCAAGCGCAACGGCTGGTTCTAGGCCCTCGGGGCGCAGACTCGAGGTTGGGGTGCCGGGTTGGCCACGGATCGCTCAACGTCTGACACGCTTATCGGCCAGGCCCTGACCTGAAGTTTGGGAATCGTGCCCGTAGGGCCCTCGCTCGTCTGCAGCACCAGTTGGTGCTCGCCCGGCTCGGTGTCCGCGATCGACAGGTCCGTGGCGTGACGCTTCACCAGGTCAATCTCGTACACGTGCAGCCGGCCATCGGCGGTGTAGACCTCGACCTGCGTGCCGATCATCGCTGCGCCGTCTGCAGACTCCGACGCGCTCAGCAGCGGCAGGAACATGCCCCGCTGCGCGTGCGCGTAGATGTACGTCGTGCCCTCGATGCCGGGTGGCTCGTATTGCGTCAGGTACATCCCTACGTCGCACAGAGGATAGAAGTCGGGGTTACCCGGAACCTGCAGATCGCCGGGGACGATCGGTAAGTCGATGCCGAGCGCCGGAATGCGGATTCGTGTTGCTGCAGCCGGCCCGGCATTGGCAGTGGGTCCGAGCGAGGCCGTCGAATTCGAACGAGGCGTGCCAGCGACAGTTGCGGCTACTGAAGGACCAGGAGCGCCCGGGACTGACGCCACCACCGTCGGCCTCGGGGTGAGTCGCGGAGCGGACGACGTGATCGGCCCCGCTGTCGCAGTTGGTAGTCGACTGATGCGGGACGAGGATGGTCCAAAGGACAGCGCCACCCAGGTCAGCAGCGCGAGAGCGAGGCCAACGGAGAGCAGCGGAAGCAGCCGGAAGCGGCGCCTGCCGGGTGAAGTCATGAGGCGACGGATGCTATCGCGGCCCTGATCGCGATGCCGTAGTAGAGTCCGGCGCGATGCGCTTACCCGATGTCGTCGGGGTGCTCGCCGCTCTGGTTGTCGGGGGCCTCGTCGTCGTTTTTCTCCTTGCCAGCGCGCTGGGCCAGCAGCCTGCGCTTGCTACCCCGGCGCCGCCGACGATCCCACCGATTCCGACTCCGACGCGTGATGCGTCGGCGACTTCCAGTCCTCAGCCGTCCAGCGGTTCGTCGGCCACACCGGCAGTCGGCCTGGGCATCGGCCAGCGGGCACCAGACTTCGAGGTCACCCTGACCGACGGTAGCGTGATGAGCACGTCCGACTTCGACGGTCCGATGTGGATCAATTTCATGGCGACCTACTGTCCGCAGTGCGCCGACGAGCTGCCGATGATGCAGCGCTACCAGCGTCAGCTCGAGGGCCAGATGACGCTGCTGCTGGTTGATGTCGGCGAGGATGCCGAGACGGTCCGGCAATACGTCCGAAGCCTCGATGTCGACCTGCCGGTCGGCGTTGACGATGGCACCGTCCAGGCGCAATGGGGTGCGTACGCGCTGCCCGTTCACTACTGGCTCGACGCCGACGGCATCGTGCGCGAGATCGTCTATGGCGGCGCGCCCGAGGAGATCTTCTTGCAGGCCATCACCGCGGTCGTGCCCGAGTTCTCGGCCGAGGAGACTCCCGAGCCCGAGCCCTCGCCCTGATCGTTGACGGTGGTCGAGAGCCCGTGACCGTGGTCGTGCCCTCGCTGCGCCCGATCTCCGTGCGCGAAGCGGTCGCGCTGGCGATGCCCCATCTCGAGCGCCGCCCGCTGCTCGTGGTCAGCGACTTCGACGGCACTCTCAGCCGGATCGTTGACGATCCGTGGGGAGCACAGATCCTGCCCCTCGGGCGGCGCGCGCTGCGCGCCCTGGCCTCCAAGCCGGACGTCAATGTGGCTGTTCTTTCCGGCCGCTCGTCGCCGGATGTCGCCGCACGCGTGCGTGTCGGGAACGTCGATTACCTTGGCAACCACGGCATGGAGCGCGGTTTCGTGCCGCGTGGCGGCCGGCCCGAGCGGATCCGATCGACGGCCGACGAGGCCGCCCACGAGGCGGTCCACGCCGCCGAGCGACTGGCCGACGAGATGCCGCGCCTCGTTCCCGAGCCGTGGCTGATCGTCGAGCGCAAGCCGCCCGCGGTCGCCTTCCATTACCGAACCGCACCGGATATCGAGTCGGCCGGCGCCCGTGTTCGGGCCGCGGCCGACGAGCTTGACCCCGACAGAGTGCTCGAGCGATTCCCGGGCCGGCGCGTGCTCGAGCTGCGGCCGTTCGGGGCAGTGGCCAAGGGCGAGGCATTGACCACGCTGATCGACGAGCACCGGCCGCGCAGCGTGTTCATGCTCGGCGACGACGTCAGCGACGCGATGGCATTTCGGGCGTTGCGCGAGCTGCGCGCTGCGGGCGTCACGAACGGAATCTCGGTTGCGGTCCAGGCGCGCAGCGAGGTGCCGGCCGAGGTGCTCGCCGCGGCCGATCTGGTCCTCGCCTCGCCCGTGGACGCGACGCGTTTCCTGTCCGCCATCGCCCGGCGGCTCGACTCATGATCGAGCTGCGGCCAGTCGAGGAGTCGGACCTCGAGACGTTTTACGAGTTCCAGTCGGACCCGGAGGCCGCCGCAATGGCGGTATTCGTTACTCGCGACAGGGCGTCCCATTTCGAGGTCTGGACGACCAAGGTCATGGCCGATCCCAAGAATTTGGCGCGAACCGTGCTTGTCGACGGAGCAGTCGCCGGCAACATGTTGAGTTGGCCGCTCGATGGCGTGCGCTATGTCGGCTACTGGATCGGCCGCGACTTCTGGGGCCGCGGCGTTGCCACGCAGGCACTGAGACTGTTCGTGCGGGATATCGCGGAGCGACCGCTGCATGCGGATGTGGCACTCACAAACCGGGGTTCGCAGCGCGTCCTCGAAAAGAACGGCTTCGTGCGCATCGAGCAGCGTCAGTCACACGACGACGGCATCGTTGAGGTGGTCTACCGGCTCGATTAGCCGCGATGGCGGCCGAGGGCTCTAGGCCAGGGTTACGATCTCGCGGTGCTGGGCGACGTGAGCGTCCATCTGCAGCTCGGAGCGGATGCGCGTGCTGAAGGCCTCGGCCGCGTCCGGGTCGCCATGAACGATGAACACGGTCTTGGGCGGAGAGTCTGAGCCGCCCGATCGTCCGAAATGCCCGAGCCACGCCTCGAGCTCGTGCTGATCGGCGTGAGCACTGAAGCCGCTGATCGTTCGAACGCGGCAGTTGACCGGCACCTCCTCGCCGTCGATGCGCGCCGAGGTCGCGCCGTCAGCGATGTGACGGCCGAGCGTGCCCTCGCCCTGATAGCCGATGAACAGCAACGTGCACCTTGGATCGGGCAGGAAGTCCTTCAAGTGGTGCATGATCCGGCCACCGGTGAGCATGCCCGACGAGGCAACGACCATGATCGGTCGATTGGCGTAGCGAATCCCCTTCGACTCCTCGACCGAGTCAGTGAACTGCTGGCCCGGGTACTGGAGCGGCGAGTCGCCCGAGCGCAGCAGCCCCAGCGTCTCCTCGTCGTATGTCTCGGGGTGGTTGGCGTAGACCTCGGTCGCCTTCGAGGCCATCGGCGAGTCCAGGTACAGCGGAACGCGTGGTATCCGGCCGTCGCGCACCAGATCGTCGAGCACCCAGACCAGCTCCTGGGTGCGGCCGATGGCGAAGGCCGGCACCAGCAGCACGCCTTCGTCCGAGGCGACCTCGTTCACCGCGGCGACAAGGTTGTCGACCGCTTCGTCGTGCGAGGCGTGCTCGCGATTGCCGTAGGTCGACTCGACCAGCACGTAGTCGGCGTGAGCGAGCGGAGTCGGGTCGCGCATGATCGGCGTGTCGTTGCGGCCGAGATCGCCCGAGAAGACGATCGTGCGCTGCGTCCCACCATCGCTGACGCGCAGCTCGATGATCGCCGAGCCGAGGATGTGACCGGCGTCATGGAAGATTGCCGTCACTCCCTCAGTCACCTCGACGACATCGCCGTAGTCACATCCGCGTGTCTGCGACATGGCTCGCCTGACGTCGTGCTCGTCGTAGAGCGGTTGGCGGAGCACCGTCTTGCCCTCGGGCGGGGCGTGCCGGAGCCGATCGGGGAGCGACTCGTCATCGGTCTCCTGGGCAACAGCCTCGGACTGGGCCTCGGCATCTGCCTGTTCCGCGCGTTCGTCGCGCCGTGCTTGGCGCCGATTCCAGCGCTTGGCGAATTCGATCTGCAGCTTGGCCGAGTCCGTCAACACGATGTCGGCCAGCTCGACGGTCGCCCTCGTCGCGTGGATCAGTCCCCGGAACCCGGCCCGCGTCAGTGCCGGTGTTCGGCCGCAGTGGTCGAGATGAGCATGGGTCAGCAGCAGCGCGTCGAGCGTCACCGGGTCGAAGGCGAACGGCATCTGGTTCCGCTCGACCTCCTGGGGCGAGCCCTGGAACATGCCGCAGTCGACGAGGACTCGTCGCTGACCCACTGTTACGAGGAACTGCGAACCGGTAACGCAACCGGCGGCGCCGAGAAACTGGATGCTGATTCCCATCGATACTCCTCTAGCTGCGCAGCTCGGGCTCGAAGCGGCGCACCGTGTCCCGCAATGCGCGCGACGGCGGCCGGCCGCCCTTGGCCACTGCGGCCAGGTCGCGCAGCTGGCGAGCCAGCCACCAGGCGAGATCCTCCTCGCGCACTGATGCGCGCAGGTGGCGCAGGCGAGTCGCGCGCTCCTCGGGCGCCATGTCCAGGCCACGCTCGAGCATCTCGCTCGTGCCGGCCACGTCCGCGGCACTGACCATCAGCGCGTCGGCGGCGAGCTGCTCGGCCGCGCCGGCGGTCTCCGACAGAACGAGGGCGCCGCGGCCGACGATGGTCGCTTCCTTGGCGACGAGGTTCATGCCGTCGACGACCGGGTTCACGAGCACCACGTCGGCCAGCGACAGGGCCGCGATGGCAAGGGCGTACTCCGACCCGTCGAGCAGCCAGATCGGCGCTTCGTCGGGGTCGGACATGCCGTTCACCCGGGCAACTACCTCGCGCACTGCGCTTGCGTAGCGCGCGTATTCGGGCACGTTCTCGCGGCTGATCGACTGGATGGCGAGGAAACGGACGGTTCTGCGCAGGTCCGGCCGGCGACGCAGCAGGGCTTCGAAGGCGAGGAAGCCGCGCAGCACGTTCTTCGACGGCTCGAGACGGTCGACGCGCACGATCAGGTTCGGTTGCCCGGCTCGGTCGAGGCGCTTCGTCAGCTCCTCGCGGCGCTTGGTGACGGCCTGGTCACGGGCAAATCGGGAAAGCGCCTCGGGATCGATGGAGATCGGGTAGCCGCGCACCCAGATCGTCCGGCCACGCCAGCGCACGTGCCGCCCGGCAGGATCGACCCGGGCGTCACGCACGAAGGCCTCGACCGAGGCCAGGAAGTTGGTCGCGTAGCGATCGGTCTGCAGGCCGACGATGTCGTTGGCCAGCAGTCCCTCGCAGATCGCCCGACGAAGGCCCTGCGGCAGCACCAGCCACGAGTCGACCGCCGGCCACGGGATGTGGTTGAAGTGAAGCAGCAGACTGTCCGGCTTTGCCTCGCGGATCGTCGTCCCGGCGAGGTAGAGGTGGTAGTCCTGGAGCAGCACGACCGGCCGGCGGCTGTTGCCGGCCGCTTCGAGCGCGGCTCGGGCGAGTGTCTCGTTCACGACGCGGTAGCCGGACTGCCACGCGTCGATCAGCGGCTGGTCGATCGTCGGCTCGTAGGGCAGCGTGTACAGCTGGTGCTGCATGAACCACAGAAACGGATTGGCGACCACGGCATAGTGGCCGTGCCACGCCTCGCTGCGGATCTCGCGCATGTCCAGCCGCAGGTCCTGGTCGGGCAGCTGCTCGTCGATGACCGCGAGAATTTGGCGTTGCTCGGCGTTGCGCGGGCCGCGCAGCACCTCCGCCACCTGGCGGTCGGCGGCATCCATCGCCGCGGAGATCCAGGTCACCGGCGCGAGGCGGCCGACCTCGGCGAGGGCCGTCACCAGTCCGCCCGAACCGCGCTTGGCGCGCCACTCCCCCGAACGCGACCGCCGGAACGTCAGCGGGCCACGATTCGAAACGACGATCAGCCGCTCGCCTTTGCCGAGCAGGCTGCCGAGATACTCGCGCAGTCGCGCGCTTTCTCCGCCTGAGCCGGCCCGCTTGCCCCTGCCGTCGTGTTGTGGCGCCGTCTCCCTCGGCCACCGCGCTAGAGAAGTGCCAGTGCGGCTTGCTCGGCCAGGCCGATGACGGCGATCGTCACCGGCGGGATCAGCCCGATCGCGACGGTGGCCACGGCAGCCACGCCGAGTCCGGTGCGCGTCGCGCCACCGATGCTCACCGCGGGCGTCGATTCGGGCGCCTCGCGCATGTACATGTAGACCGCCACGCGGAGGTAGTAGAACGCCGCGATGGCGGCGTTGATCATCGTCAGCACGGCGAGCAGCGTCAGCCAGCCGCCGACCTGGAGCGCCGACTGGATGACGTACCACTTGGCCCAGAATCCGGCGAGCGGCGGAATGCCGGTCAGCGATAACAGGAAGAGCAGCATCAGCGCCGCGAGCATGGGCGCGCGCCGGCCGAGACCGGAGAAGCTCGAGATCTGGCTGGTCACGCCGGGCCGGCGCTGGAGCGCGGCCACGACCGCGAACGCGCCGAGGTTCATGAACGCGTAGGCGATGCTGTAGAAGAAGACCGCCTGGAGACCGGCCTGCTCGGCCGGCGAGCCGGCCGGGGCAGCGCCGTACGCGGCAAGCCCGACGAGGATGTAGCCGGTGTGCGCGATGGAGCTGTAGGCGAGCATCCGCTTGATGTTGTCCTGGCTCAGCGCGACCAGGTTGCCGAGCGTCATCGTTGCCGCGGCGAGGAAGACGATGAACGGCGTCCAGTCCTCCTTGACGGGGCCGAGCGCCTCGACGAACAGGCGCAGGATGAGGGCGAAAGCGGCGACCTTGGGGCCGACCGACAGGTAGCCGGTGACCGGCGTCGGCGAGCCCTGGTACGCGTCGGGTGTCCAGTAGTGGAAGGGGACCGCCGCGATCTTGAACGCGGCACCCGTCGTCAACAGCGCCAGGCCCATCACGAAGCCGGGCGCCAGCCCGGCGCCGGCGAGACCGCTGCTCAACGCCTCGGCGATCTCGGAGATATTGGTCGTGCCGGTGAAGCCAAAGGTGAGCACGAGGCCGAACAGGAAGATCGCGCTCGAGAAGGACCCGAGCAGGAAGTACTTGATCGCGCCCTCTGTCGACAGGCCGTCGCGCTTGGCGTAGCCGGCCAACATGTAGCCGGGCAGCACCATCAGCTCGAGCGCGAGGAACAGGATGATCACGTCGTGCGCGCCACCGAGCAGCATGGCGCCGGTCAGCGCGAAGGTGAGCATCGCCGCGAACTCGGCTCCCGGCAGCCCGCGCGGACGCAGGTAGTCGGGCCCGAAGAGGACGCTCAGCAGGCCGATCGCGAGGAACAGCAGGTCGAGCGTGGCGGTCATCGTGTCGCGCACGTAGGCGCCACCGAACACCTCGACCGGCTCGGTCAGGATGCCGATGTTGGGCAGCGGCCCGATGACCACGGTCAAGGCCATCAGCAGCAGGAAGCCGGCCGAGGCGACGTAGGTGATGAGCCGATCGCGGCCCGGACGGGCCAGGTCGACGATGACGAGCAGGAAAGCCAGCACGACCATGCCGGCCGGCGGCAACAGGGCCAGGATCGTGTTCTGGTCGACGCCGATCATCGGGACAGCCTCACTTTCCGCCGGCCGCCAGCACGGCGGGCGCGATCTGGCCGAGCAGGTCGTCGATCGGGACCTGGAAGAGCTCTGTCAGCAGGCCGGGGAAGAGGCCAAAGGCGACTGCCATCGCGACCAGCGGCGCCAGGGTGAGCACCTCGCGCCGGTCCATGTCGGTCAGGTGGTGGCCGATGCCGCGCAGGAAGTCGGACAGGTCGCCGAACACGACGCGCTGGTACATCCACAGCAGGTACGCGGCGCCGAGCATCATCGCCAGCGCGGCAACGGCGGCCACGAGCGGGTAGAAGTCGAACGCGCCGACGATGACCAGGAACTCACCCACGAATCCGGCCAGGCCGGGCAGGCCGAGGCTGGCCAGCACGAAGAAGCCGAAGATGGCCGAGTAGACGGGCAACACCCCGGCAAGGCCGCCCATCTTGGCGATGGTCCGATCGTGGGTTCGCTCGTAGATCACGCCGACGAGCAGGAACAGCGCGCCGGTGATGATGCCGTGGGCAATCATCTGCATCATCGCGCCCTGCACGCCCTGCTCGGTGAAGACGAAGATGCCGAGGGTCACGAAGCCCATGTGGCTGACCGAGCTGTAGGCGACCAGCTTCTTGAGGTCGGGCTGAACGAGAGCCACGATCGCGCCGTAGACGATGCCGATCAGCGACAGGACGATGATCAGCGGCGCCCATTGGACGGCGGCGTCGGGGAAGAGCGGCACGCAGAAGCGCAGCAGGCCATAGCCGCCGAGCTTGAGCAGCACGCCGGCGAGGATGACCGAGCCGGCGGTCGGCGCCTCGACGTGCGCGTCGGGCAGCCAGGTATGGAACGGGAACATCGGCACCTTGATCGCGAAAGCGAGGAAGAAGCCGGCGAAGGCGAAGAACTGGAGCGTCGGGTCGAAGCCGAAGCCGCGCAGCGTCAGGTAGTCGAACGCGCCGGCCCAAGTGCCGGTGGCGACCTGGTAGCTGTAGGCCATGCCCAGGATCGCGACCAGCATGAGCAGCGATCCAATGAGCGTGTAGAGGACGAACTTGATCGTCGCGTAGATGCGGTTGGCGCCGCCCCAGATGCCGATGATCAGGTACATCGGGATGAGCACCAGCTCCCAGAAGATGTAGAAGAGGAACATGTCGAGCGCGAGGAACACGCCGACCATGCCCACCTCGAGCATCAGGAAGGAGATCATGTACTCCTTCACGCGCTCCTTGATCGGCCCGAAGCTGGCCAGGATGCTGATCGCGGTCAGGGTCGTCGTCAGCACGACGAGGGCGATCGAGATGCCGTCGACTCCGAGCTTGTACTGGATCCCGAAGGCGGGTACCCACTCGGCCGTTTCGACGAACTGGAAGCCGGCCTGGCTGGGGTCGAAGTTGACCAGCAGGACGAGCGACACGACCCACGTTACGAGCGACGTGCCCAGCGCCGCCCAGCGGATCCAGTTGTGTCGCTCGCGCGGCAGGAAACGCGATCAGCAGCGCACCCAGCGCGGGCAGGAACACGACCAGCGTCAGCAGCGGCAGATCGCTCATCAGCGGGCCATGAACATGTACGAGGCGGCGATGACGAGCAGGCCGGCGGCGATGCCCAGCGCGTAGTTCTGGACTCGGCCGGTCTGGATCTGGCGGATGCCACGGCCGGTGCTCTGGGTCAGTCCGCCGATGCCGTTGACGGCGCCGTCGACGACGCGCACGTCGAACCACCACATGGCGCGAGCGACGGCGCCGCCGAAGCGGACGAAGATCACGTCGTTGAGATCGTCGAACCACCACTTGTTGAACGACGCGCGGTACAGCGGCTCGAGCCGGTCGGTCATCGACTCGACCTTCTCGCGGTTCTCTCGGCGGCGGAAGAAGCCGAAGTAGTAGATGCCGAGCCCGACGCCGATCGCCGCCGCGGCAATGCTGACGATGGCCAGCGCCCCGTCGATGCCGAATAGCGCGTATTCCGCGTGATGCAGCCCGAGGTTCTCGCGGGCGTGCTCGAAGGTGTGCTCGAGCCAATGGTGGATGGAGCCGTTTTCAGGTGGGAATCCGATCGCGAGGCCGATCAGTAGCGACGGCACGGCGAGGATGATCAGCGGGATGGTCATTGCCGGGCCCGACTCGTGGATCTTGTCCTCGACGTGCGGATCGACGTGGCTCTCGCCGTAGAACGTCTTGCCCATCAGCCGGAACATGTACAGGCCGGTCATCACAGCGACGACGACACCGATCAGCCAGACCCACTCGAAGCCGTTCTTGAAGCTCTCGCCGAGTATCTCGTCCTTGCTCCAGAAGCCGGCCAGCGGCGGGATGCCGGCGATCGCGATGGCGCCGATGAGCATCGTCCAGTGGGTGATCGGGATCTTGCGCCACAGGCCACCCATCCGGTTCATGTCCTGCTCCTCGTGCACGGCGTGGATGACCGAGCCCGAGCCGAGGAAGAGGAGGCCCTTGAAGAAGCCGTGGGTCACGAGGTGGAAGATCGCCGCCGTGAAGGCGCCAACCCCCAGCGCGGCGAACATGTAGCCCAGCTGGGACAGCGTCGAATAAGCCAGCACGCGTTTGATGTCGCGTTGGGTGAAGGCGATCGACGCGGCGAAGATGGCGGTGAAGATGCCGACAGCCGCGACGATGACCATCGCCGTCGGCGCCTAGGAGAAGATCGGGTTGGCGCGAGCGACGAAGTAGACGCCGGCGTTGACCATCGTCGCGGCGTGGATCAGGGCGCTGACCGGGGTCGGGCCCTCCATCGCGTCGGGCAGCCAGACGTGGAGCGGGAACTGGGCACTCTTGCCCATCGCGCCCATGAACAGCAGCAGCGCGATGCCGGTCATCATCCACGGCTCGATGAGCCCCTCGTGGAGCTGCTCGGGGAGCAGCTCGAACGCGCCCTCGGGACCGGCGAAGTTGAGCGTGCCGACCGTCGTCCAGACCGCGGCGATGCCGAGCGCGAAGCCGAAGTCGCCGACGCGGTTGACGAGGAACGCCTTCTTGGCCGCCAGCGCCGCCGGGCGCCGGTTGTACCAGAAGCCGATCAGCAGATAGCTCGACAGACCGACCAGCTCCCACGCCGCGAACAGCAGCAGGAAGTTGTCGGCCAGGACGAGCAGCAGCATGCTGAACATGAACAGGTTGAGGTAGGCGAAGAAGCGCCACCGGCCCGGGTCGTGGGCCATGTAGCCGATCGAGTAGACGTGGACGAGCATGCCCACCGTGGTGACCACGATGAGCATCACGGCGGTCAGTGCATCGACGGCGAAGTTGGCCTCGACCACGAAATCGCCGGCCGGGATCCACTCGTACAGCGTGAAGTGCAGGCCGTCCTCGCCAAAGGCGCCGACGAACAGCGTCTGGTAGACGAGGTACATCGCGATCAGCCAGGTCACGATGATGATCGGCACGGCGATGAGCCACGCGCGGGTGAAGAGGCGCCGGCCGATGAGCGCGGTCAACGCGAAGCCGCCGATGGGCAAGGCCATCAGCGACAGAACGAGGATCTGGTCGATCGGCATCGTCTAAGGCGCTATTCGCGCATGCTGGCGTACTCGTCGACCAGCGGCGTGCGGCGGTTGCGGTAGATGGCGATGACGATTGCCAGGCCGACGGTCGCCTCGGCCGCGGCCACGGCCATGACGAGCAGCGCGATGAGCGACGCGTGGTTCTGCAGCTGCGGCGTGAACGCCCCGAAGGCGATCGCGGAAAGGTTCACCGCGTTGAGCATCAGCTCGATCGACATGAGCATCGCGATCGCGTTGCGCCGGGCGAGAAAGCCGAACACGCCGATCGAGAAGAGCAGCGCCGAGAGGACGAGGTAGGCGTCGAGCGACTGGCTCATGCTTGGTCCACCTGGGCCGCCTGAGCGGCGTCGACACCAGCCGGCCGTGGCAGACGCTCGAGGTTGGAGGTCGGCCGGAGCTGCTGGAAGGTGGCCGTCTCACGCTCGCCGGGATCGGTCAGGCCTTCGCGCTTGGCCAGGAACACGCCGCCGATGACCGCGGCGGTGAGCAGCACGGCCACGATCTGCAGCGCGAAGACGTACAGCGGGTCCATGAACAGCAGCATTGCGACCTCGTCGGTCGGCGACCAAAGCCGCTCGGCGACGCGCAGCGGCCACTGCGTGTTGATGACGCTGATGATCATCAGCAACGCGACGCCGACGGCGGCCAGCAGCCCGGCCCACCACTGGCGGTGGAAGACGAGCTCGAGCGGCCCTGACTTGGTCTGCGTGAGCATGATCGCGAAGAGGATCAGGATGCTGATCGCGCCGATGTAGATGAGCACCTGCGCGGCGGCGACGACGACAGCGCCGGCCATCGCGTAGATGCCGGCCAGGGCGGCAAACGCGAGCATCATCGCCAGGCCGGAGCGGACGATGTCGCGGCCGATGACGACGAAGATCGCCGCGGCGAGCATGATCCCGGCCAGGATCAGAAAGAGAAGGTCATCCCATGCCCAGTTGAGAAACGGGATCGTTGGCGGCAGGCCGAGGTCCATCAGCGCCCGGAGCGGTACTCGCCGGCCGGCGGATCGGCAATCGCGGCGTCGTGACCGTGCGCGGCGTGAGCGTGCCCGGCATGCGAGTCAGCTTCGTGGCCGTTGCTCGAGTGGCCGTTGCCCGAGTGCCCATTGCCGTTCGTGCCGACTCCGGCGGGCAGCATCGGCAGCGTCCGCCCGGGATCGATCAAGCGGCCGCTCTGGCGCGCCCGGTCGAGCCAGTCGCGCTCCTTCTTGACCGACGAGATCTCGGTGTGCGCGGTCGACGAAGCTGGTCGCGAGCAGGTCGAGCATCGGCTCGGATCGGCTCTCGTGGCTGAGCTCGAAGTCGGGCCCGCAGCGCAGCGCGTCGTAAGGGCACGCGTCGACGCAGATGCCGCACAGGATGCAGCGGCTCTCGTCGACCTCGTACTTCTCGAGCACGCGCGGCTTGGGCATCAGCGCGCCGGTCGGGCACGTCTCGGCGCAGCGGCCGCAGCTGACGCACGGCGTCGTGTTGAGGCTCATGTCGAGCGGCGTCGTCACGAGCGTGTCGAAGCCGGTGCGCATGAAGTCGTAGCACGCTGCGCCGACGACCTCCTTGCACACGTTCGCGCAGCGGCCGCAGTCGATGCAGCGTGCCGGCTCGCGCAGGATGAAGGCGTGCGAGTCGTCGCGGATGTAGTCGTGGTTGGTGCCGGTGAAGCGGTTCTCGTTCACCGAGCGATGTGAGAACGCGCCGCTGTTCAACGGCTCGAGCGTGGCCAGCGTCGTGCCGTACTCGATGCCCTGGCGGCGCAGGTCGCAATAGCCGATCGCCTCGCACGTGCACTGCAGGCAGCGCTTCGACTCGGCCATCGCGTCGTCCTGCGTGTACGGGATCTCGTACTCGACGTAGCTCTTGTTGCGCACCTCGGCAGCCATCGCCTTGAGGCGGTAGCGCGGCTCCTTGAGCTCGCCCGTGTAGGGCACGATGTTGAGGAACTCGGGCTGCGGCTCGGCCAGCGTCTGGCGCGTCTTGATCGCGTCGAGGTCCTGGCCCTTCAGGTAGGCGTCGATGGCGTACGCCGAGCGGCGCCCTTCGGCGTTCGCCTGCACCACCGTCGCGGCGCCGATGCGCACGTCGCCTGTGCCGAACACGCCCCGCCGGCCGGTCGTGAACGTGACCGCGTCGGCCGCCAGGCGCCGGTTCTTCGTCGCGCCGATGCCCTCCGAGCCGTGATCGAGCCAGTCGAGCTTCGGGCCCTGGCCGATGGCCAGCAGCACGCGGTCGCAGTCGATGACGAACTCGGTCCCGGACATCGGCTCGGGCCGGCGCCTGCCGGACGCGTCGGGCTCGCCGAGGCGCATGCGCTGGAACTCGACGCCGGTGACCTTGTTGTTGTCGTCGGTCACGACGCGCGTCGGAGCGGCCTGGAAGATGGCCCGCGCGCCCTCCTCGAGCATCTCGTGGACCTCGTTCGCCGCCGGCATGTCCTTCATGTCGCGGCGGTAGACGAGGGTCACCTCGGCCGCGCCCTGGCGAACCGACGTGCGCGAGCAGTCCATCGACGTGAAGCCGCCGCCGATGACCACGACGCGCGTGCCCTTGTGGCCCGGATAGGGCAGGCCGAGCGTGGCGATGCGCAGGTACTCGAGGCCATCGAGCACGCCGTCCGCGTCCTCGCCGGGCACGCCCAGCGTGTTGACCTCGTAGCAGCCGATGGCGACGCAGATGGCGTCGTAGCCCTGGTTCTGCAGGTCGTCGATCGTGAAGTCGCGTCCGAGCTCGGCGTTGGTGACCATCACGCCGCCGAGGTCGGTGACCGACTGATACTCGGCCTCGAGCACCTCGACCTTGGGCAGGCGGTACTGCGGGATGCCGTAGCGGAGCATGCCGCCCGGCGCCGGGTCCTTCTCGTAGATGGTCACGTCATGGCCGGCGATGAGCAGGTAGTAGGCGGCCGACATTCCCGCCGGACCCGATCCGATGACCGCCACTCGCTTGCCCGACTTGGGCTGGACCTCGAACGGCACGGGTGCCTTGATGCCCATCGCCTGTGCCTTGAGCACCTGGTCGCCGGCGTAGCGGTGCGAGTCGCGGATGGCGATCGCCTCCTCGACCTCGTCACGCCGGCAGTGCTCCTCGCACGGTGCCGGGCAGACGCGGCCGAGCACGCTCGGGAAGGGGATGGTGCGCTTGAAGATGCGCGCCGACTCCATGAAGTTGCCCTCGGTGTTGGCCTTCAGGAAGCCCGGGATGTCGATGTGGCTGGGGCACTTGTTCTGGCACGGCGGCAGGCAGTAGGCGTTGTGGTCGGAGAAGATCAGCTCGAGGTTCGTCTTGCGGATCTCGCGCAGGCGCGGCGTCTGGGTCTGGACGACCATCTCCGGTTCGGCCGCGCGGGAGCAGCAGATCGGCGGGTTGTCCTCGCCCTCGACCTCGACGACGCACATCCGGCAAGCGCCGAAGCCGGGCAGCTTGGGCTCGTAACAGAGCGTCGGAACGTCGATGCCGTTGTCGCGGCAGATGTCGAGGATCGTCTGACCGGCGCGGCCGGTGAACTGCTTGCCATCGACCTCGACCGTGAACTCGGGCGAGGACAGCCGGCGCTGCGGCGCCTGGGTCTCGAGCAAGCGCTCAACCGGAGCGTCCGGGGCGTCGGGGTCGCGCAGCTGGGGCAGCGTGTCGGTCATGCGCTCAAGGCCTGGCTGGGGATTGGCAACATGTCGCACACGCCGGCGGGGCATGTGCCGTGCGCGAAGTGCTGGTCGAACTCGTCGGCGAAGTATCGCATTCCGGTCAGGAACGGATTGGGCGCGCAGTACTCGAGTCCGCACAGTGCGCCGGCGCGAACGTCGGCGGCCAGCTCCTGCATCACCTGGCTGTCGACCGGCCGAGCTATCCCCTCTGTCGCGCGGCGGCCGATCTCGTACAGGCGGCGCAGGCCGATGCGGCACGGGATCGTCTTGCCGCACGACTCGTCGGCCAGGAAGCGCTCGAGCAGCGTGGCCATGTCGACCAGACACGTCTGGGCGCCGGCGATGACGACGGTGCCCGAGCCCATGATCGCGCCCTTCTCGGTCAGTGCCGCGGGCGTGTAGAGCGTGTCCAGCTCGGCCGGCGGCAGCAATCCGCCGGCCGGACCACCGACCAGCACGGCCTTGGCATCGCCCAGGCCGCCGCACGTCTCGAGCATCTTGCGCAGCGACATGCCCAGCGGCACCTCGGCGATGCCCGGCTTGCTCACTGCGCCGCTGAACTGGACGAGAGTGGTGCCCGGGTTGCCTGGGTCACCGATGCCGGCGAAGGCGGCCGAGCCGTTGGCCACGATCCACGGCACGAGGGCGAGCGTCTCGACGTTGTTGACCACGGTCGGTCGGCCCCACAGTCCACGACTTGTGGGATACGGCGGACGCTGGTCGGGTTGGGCGCGCTTGTTCTCGATCGAGCGCATCAGGGTCGTCTCTTCGCCGTGGACCATGCCGCCGGTGATCGGGATCACCTCGACGTGGATGTCGAAGCCGGCGCCGAGCGCGTCGGAGCCGATGTAGCCGGCCTCCTCGGCCATCCGAACCGCGCTCTGCATGCGCCGCAACGCCACGGCGAGATTGGCGCGAACGGCGATGAACGCCCGCGTGGCGCCGATCGCGTACGCGGCGAACGCGACGCCTTCGAGGATGGCGTGCGGGTCGCTCTCCATCAGCGTCCGGTCGACCTGAGCGCCGGGATCGGCCTCGTAGCCGTTGGCGACCACGTAGCGCTGGTCGGCCGCTTCGATGGCTGCGGCGCGCCACTTCTCGGCGGTCGGATAGCCGGCGCCGCCACGGCCGCGCAGGCCGGCATCGCCGATCAGACGGGTCACTGCCGGCGGGCTCAGGCTTGTTGCCGCTTTCTTCCAGGCCGCCCACGCGCCGGCCTCCTCGGCCGCGGCGAAGGTGCCTTCCGGGTCGTATTTGCCGGCTCGGGCAAGCAGGATCGTGGGCATACCCTCGGGCGTGGGCAGGATGTTCATTGGTGCCGTGCCTACGCCTTGCCGACCTGAGCCGCACGGGCGCGGAGCGACTCGGCCAGCGCGGTTGCCGTCTTCTTGGTCATGCCCGGCTGTGGCTGGCCATCGACCGTCAGCAGTGGCTCGTCGCGGCTCTCGCCGCCGCAATCGGCAGGCACGAAGCGCACCGAGCCGTCGGGCGACACCCCGCCGATGTCCGTTGACAACGCCGCGACGAGCGCATCACGGATCTTGCCGCCGCCGAGCAGCGTGCAGCTGGGACAGCGGCACAGGCCGATCTCGGCGGCGCGCCCGGGCTCGAAGACCAGGTGCGGATACGAGGTGGCGATGCCGTAGATCTCGCTGTACCACGCTCCGGTTGCGTGGCTGATGTGCTGGATCGCGGCGACCGGCAGGTAGCCATACGCCGCCTGGGTCTGCTCGAGGATGGTCAGCAGGCGGCGCGGGTCGTAGTCCTCGTCGACGAGGATCCGATCGAGCGCACCGAGGTCGATCGGCAGCCAGGCGGCAAACGCCCGATCGGGCACCGGGCGGCCTGATCGTCGGAGAGCAGACTCCTCGCGCCGCTCGGCGTACTGCTCGGGCGGGCCCCAGTGGACGTGATAGCGACCCTTGGTGTCGACGCCGCCCATGTCGATGATCTCGATCGGGCAGGCCATCGCGCACTGGAAGCACGTCTCGCACTTGAGGTTGCCCGCTTCGTCGTAGAGCAGGATCAGCCGGCCGCGGTGGTGCGGCGAGATGTCCTGGCGCTGTTCGGGGTACTGGATGGTCACCTTGGGCTGCAAGAAGCGCACGAAGGTATGGACCATTCCCTTGGCCATGCCCCAACCCGGAACTCGCCCCATCACGCTCAATGTTTTTCCTCCGCCCGGGCGCCTACGGCGCGGGCTGCGCGCGAAGCGGTCGGCTCCCAGCGTGCCGCTGGGGTCCAACCGTCGCTTGCGAGCGCCTCACATCTCATCTTCGGCTCAGCTCCTGGACGAGCAGGATCGCGCCGGCGGTGATGAAGATGTTGAGCAGCGCGATCTCAACCAGCCACTTCCAGGCGAAGCCCATCAGCTGATCGATGCGCACCCTGGGCAGCGTGCCGCGCATCCACACGAAGATGAACACGAACGTGAACACCTTGACCGTGAACCAGAACAGTCCGACCACTACCTCGAACGAGAGGAACGCCCAGATCGCGATCGCGCTGATGGCGATGACGTTGAACAGGACGAACGCGACGACGAGCGACTTGATGAACGACCAGCCGCTGTTGAACATCCAGATCGGCAGCGCCAGCAGCATGATGAGCAACGGCACGCCGACGAGGAGCGCGATCAGCAGGCCCATGCCCATGCTGGCCAGGTCGAGCGCCGGGTTGATGGTGATGTTCAGCCAGTCGAGGATCGGCTGCGGGTCGATCGGTGAGTTCCAGCCACCCAGGAAGAGGACGACCGTCAGCGCCGAGAGGATGAACACGCTCACGTACTCGGCGAAGAAGAAGAAGCCGAAGCGCATGCCGCTGTACTCGGTCGCGAAGCCGGCGACGATCTCGCTGTCCGCCTCGGTCAGGTCGAACGGTGTGCGGTTGCCCTCGGCCGTCGCGGCGATGAAGAAGACGATGAACGCGAGCGGCTGCTGGAAGATGTACCAGTCCCACACCCAGCCAGCCTGGTTCTCGACGATCTGGTTGAGTGACATCGTCCCGGCGAGCATGATCACGCCGACCGGGGCGAGCAGCAGCGGCAGCTCGTACGACACGATCTGGGCCGCGGCGCGCAGGCCGCCGAGCAGCGAGTACTTGTTGAAGCTCGACCAGCCGCCGGCCATCAGGCCAACCACGGTCAGGCCCGAGATGGCAAAGAAGTAGAGCAGGCCGAGGTTCATGTCCAGGCCGACGAGGCCCGGTGCGAACGGGATGACCATCAGCCCCAGGACGGCGGCGAGGTAGGTCACGATCGGGGCGATCGTGAACACGACCGGGTCCGCGCCGGTCGGAGTGAAGTCCTCCTTGGCGAGCACCTTGAAGCCGTGCACGACCGAGCTCAGCGTTCCCCACGGTCCGATTCGGTTGGGACCGATGCGCGACGCCAGGAAGGCGATGATCTTCATCTCCATGAAGATGATCACGAAGGCCGTTGGCACGGTGAACAGCAGGACCGCGGTCGCCGCGAGGATGAAGCGGATCAGGTCGATGTTGTCGTTGACGAGCTCGACGAGGATCTCGAGCAGCCACGGGATCAGCCCGACCTGCCACAGGACGAGCAGCAGCACCGTCGCGAGAGCGCCCAGCAAGCAGCAGCGGCAGGATGATCTTGCCGCCCAGCGTGAGCCGGTGCCACGGCCGAGTGATTACCGACAACGGATTTGCTCCGCCGGCTCTTTGAGCCCGTCTGCTCGCAAATCGACCACGCCCCGGCGTTCCGCCGGGCTGTGGCCGTTGCTTGCGATCACTCCCTCTCCGAGCATCATTACTTGTCTACCCCGCCCATGACCGGGTCGAGGCTGGCCATGACCGCCATCGTGTCGGCGATCAGGTTGCCCGGCATCAGCTCGCCCACGGCCTGGAGGTTCCAGAACGACGGGTCGCTGATGCGCAGTCGGAAGGGCTGGTCGGAGCCGTCGCTCATGGCGTAGCACGAGTACTGGCCGCGCGGGCTCTCCACGGCGACGTAGGCGCGGCCGGGCGGGATGCGGATCAGGCGCGGGATCTTGGTCATCACCGGCCCGTCGGGCATCTCGTGCAGGACCTGGTCGATGATCCGGATGCTTTCGCGGATCTCGTCGACGTGGATCAGGTAGCGCGCGTACGAGTCGCCCTCCGAGCGCGTCGGGATGTCGAACTCGAGCTCGGGATAGATGCTGTACGGGTGGGCGCGGCGGACGTCGAAGGGAACGCCTGAGGCGCGCAGCACCGGTCCCGTGGATCGCAGCCGCAGCGCGGCCTCGCGATTGAGCACGCCCATGCCCGTCGTGCGGCGGACGAAGATCTCGTTCTCGTTGAGCAGCCGCGCCTCCTGCTCGAGCTCGATCGCCGCGCGGCTCATCCAGTCGCCGAGGCGCGACAGGAAGTCGTGGTTCAGGTCGCGGTTGACGCCGCCGATGCGCAGGTAGTTGAAGAGCATCCGCTGGCCGGTCAGCGCGGCGAGCATCTCGACGATCTTGTCGCGCTCGATGAAGCCGTACAGCAGCGGCGTAAGGCCGCCGAGGTCGAGCGCCAGCCAGCCGATGAACAGGCCGTGGCTGGCGATGCGGTTGAGCTCCCAGCACAGCACGCGGATGTATTCCGCTCGACGCGGCACCTGCAGGTCGAGCAGCTTCTCGGCGGCCAGCACCGGCATCGCCTCGCTGAACATCGAGGCGACGTACTCGAGCGGGTCGCAGTTGCTGATCGCGTGGTGCCAATCGCCGTTCTCGCAGATCTTCTCGACGCCGCGATGCAGGTAGCCCAGCACCGGGTCGAGGTCGACGACCTGCTCTCCGTCGATCTTGAGCACGACGCGCAGCACGCCGTGGGTCGACGGATGCTGCGGTCCGAGATTGACGAGCATCTCGCCGTCGCGCAGGTTGTAGAACTCCGCTTCGCGCTCGGTTCGCGGCGGATATGGCGGCACGGCGTCGTAGATCGTTGCCGGCGTCTCGACCCAGATGTTCGGGTCGTCGAGCGATCGGACGGTGGACTCGTGGGTCATGCGGGCGGAACCTCGCTTTCGGGCGCCACCATGCCCTTGGTCGGTTCGTCGCCGGGGACCAACCGCGCCTGCCTGATCATCGGCTGACGCAGGTATTCCGCGGGCTGGTGGGTTTGCTCGACGTGTCGAAAGCCCTCGCCGGGCGAGCGCGCCGAGTCATCGGCGAGCAGGAAGTCCTTGCGCAGCGGGAAGCTCACGTAGTCGGGCGGCATGTAGATCCGGCGAAGGTCACGGTTGCCCTCGAAGACGATGCCGAACATGTCGTACGCCTCGCGCTCGGGCCACTCTGCGCCCTTCCAGATGAAGGTCACCGACGGGACGCGCGGGTCATCACGCGATAGACCGGCCGCGACGACGCGCAGCCAATCCGGTGAGCGCGGCGACCATAGGTGGTAGACGACCCACATCTCGGTGCCGGTGTCGACGCCGCACAGATCGGATAGCACCTCGAACTCGAACTGCTCCTCGCCGTTCAGCCGGCGCATGACGTCGATCACGTCGCCGGCACCGATCCACATCTCCGTCGTGTCGCCCTTCTGACGCAAGGGCGCACTGAACTGATCTCCGAAGGCGGCTTGCAGGCGTCGCTTCAGTTGCGTGTCCGTCTCGTCGCTCCTGTTCTCGCCGAGTTGAACGAAGGTTCTGGAGTCAGTACGCGAGCGTCGCTCAGACGCCCGTTGGTACGGTCGGCCCGACCGCTCGCTCCGCCCAGTGGCCGCGACGCTCGCGGATCAGCTGCTGGAGCTTCATCATCCCGTAGATCAGCCCCTCCGGTCGGGGCGGGCAACCAGGCACGTACACGTCGACCGGCATTACTCGATCGATTCCCTCGACCGTCGCGTACGAGCGCTTGTAGCGGCCACCCGAACAGGTGCAGTCGCCCATCGCGACGCACCACTTGGGCTCCGGCATCTGCTCCCACAGCCGCACCAGCGGCCCGGCCATCTTGGTCGTCAGCGTGCCGGCGACGATGAGCACGTCGGCCTGGCGCGGACTGGCCCGGAAGGGAAACATGTTGAAGCGGTCCATGTCGTTGAGCGGCGTGGCGGCCGACATCATCTCGATCGCGCAGCAGGCGAGACCAGAGGTCAGCGGCCAGAGGCTGTTGAGCCGGATCAGGTCGAGCACGTAGTCGGCCTTGGTCGGAATGATGTCGAGTGCCCGCCAGCGGCCGGTGTCGCCCTTGTCGGCCAGCTCCTCGAGCCGCAGATGGTTGATCTGCGACGGGGCGCCGCCCATGTACGCCTGCGGGTTGGGCGAGGTCCACAGCGTGTTCTCGACGACGATCGGCTCGGCCAGCTCGTCGCTCGGGGCGACGGTCAGCGCACCGGCACTCGTGGCCGTACGGTTCGACGCCCTTCTTCACTTCCACGTCAGCACTCCCTTGCGCCACGCGTAGCCCAGCCCAAGCAGCAGGATCCCGACGAACAGGAGCATCGCCAGGAAACCACCGAGCAGTACGTCACGGAATACCAGCGCCCACAGGTAGATGAAGATGACCTCGATGTCGAACGCTACGAAGAGCAGCGCGTAGATGTAGAACGACAGCCCGACGCGGCCCCACGTATACCCGAACGTGTCGATGCCGGACTCATAGGGCAGACCCTTGTGGCGGTCGCCCTTTGTGCGGTGGCTGAGCAGCCACGCGGCGATGATCGTGATGAGCACGAAGGTCACGCCCGCGAAGGCGAACCCGACCACGTACCACAGTCCGGTCGTCACTTATGCCTCATCAGGCGCCACGGTCCGCGGTTGTGCTGAGTTGGGTTGGTCTGGGCTGGACCGCAGCTCGTGCTCATTGTACGTCGCTGGAGCGCTTTCTCCATCGGCCCGAACCTATCAAAAGAGGCACGCCCGGGCCGACGAGCGAGTGGCCGCCGAGCAGGATCGGCGGCCGTGCGTCGGCCGCGGCCCGGGTCAATTCGCGGAGCCACTCGTCGTCGATCTCAGCGGCCCGCAGAAGGTCGCTCGCAAAACGGTCTGCGGGCGACGGCCAGCCCGTCTCGTCCGCGCCAAGGCGATGGGCGAGCAGCACGCGCGAGTCGATGATCGCGCCGTCTGCGAGCTCGCCCACGATCACACCCAGGCCGGCCGGGCCGCGGTCATCGAGCAGCAGCCCGAGGCTTGCTCGCGGCCCTGATCTCCGACCGCTGTTCGAGCCCGTCACTTCGGTTCCGCGTCTCGGCCTGGAGCGGCGCAGCGATCGCAAGTGGTGACGACGCGCGCATGCCGCGCTCCTCGGCCATGAACCGGACGCGGCAGCGGACGTTGCGCTCGAGCCAGCGCAGCGTCGTCGATCCGCTGCGGCCGAACACGAGGAGCTCCGCGTGCGGGTCAGCGGCGAGGCCACGCAGCTCGTCGAGGCGCGGCACAGTCCAGCCGCGTTCCCGGGCGGCGTCGACCAGCCAGCGCGCGGCACCCGGGGCCAGCGCGGCAAGGGCAACGTCGAGCGGCGTGTCCAGGTCGAGCGCCAGGCGCTGCTTGCCGGGCAGCTCGTCGACGACGAACCGGGCACGTTCCTCGAGCCAGCGTGGCAGGGCGTTGTCGCTGGGCAGCGGCGGAAGGTCGCCCAACACCGCCGCCCGGCCGATCGCGACGATGTCGGACGAGAAGCGGTTGTTGGTCGCCGCGCGGCGCTCGCCGGACGATGCGACCTCGACCAGGCGGCGCGCGTCGCCGGCGTTGAGGCGCGGAACGGCGCCACTGCCGAAGACGATAGCTCCGCCGCGCGCCGGCGCGACCTGGGCGAGCACCTCGCCGAAGGTGAGTCCGTCGCGCCACTCGTCGATGAAGGTGGCTCTCGCGGAGCCGGCGCGCTCCAGCGTCCGCGATTGACGCTCGGCGAGCTCGAGCCTGATGGCGGCAAGCTCTTGCGCCAGTGGCGGCTCGCCGGCCGCGGCCGGACGATGGAAGATGATCACGGACGGACTGGCCACGGTCGGCCGAGTCTAGCCACGGGAGGACAGGTGCCGAAACGAGTTCGGGCTTACATCGGCCTCGGCGCCAACGTCGGCGAGCCGCGTGTTGCGCTGGCCAACGCCGTCCGCGCACTGGCGGCAATGCCCGGCGTCCACCTTCGCGGCATGTCGTCGCTGTACGAGACGAGGCCGGTCGGCCTGACCGACCAGCCCGACTTCCTCAACGCGGTCGCGGCGCTCGACGTGCCAGCCGGACCGGATCCCGAAACAGGTGCCCTGGCATTACTCGCCGCGCTCAAGGCGCTCGAGCAGGCGATCGGCCGCGTGGCGCGCCAACGTTGGGGCCCGCGCGAGGTCGACCTGGACCTGCTCGTTTTCGGCCGTCATCAGATCGACGTGCGCCGACCCGACGACGGATGGCTGAAGGTGCCCCATCCTGAGGCTCAGCAGCGCCTGTTCGTCCTCGCGCCGCTGGCCGACCTCGCGCCCGGCCTCGTTCCGCCGGGCTGGGGAGAGTCCGTTGCGACGGCACGGCAAAGGCGCGAGACAGAGGAAGGCCCGGGGGCCGTGCGGCGCGTCGGACCGCTGGCGGAGGCCTCCTAGGCCAGCCGCTCGATCCGCGAGCTTCCGTGGCTCACGGCCCATCGCGCGCCCAGCTTCTGGCCGGCGGTTCGTTCGAGGACGCCGTCGACGAACCAGTGCTCGACCTGGACCTCGTCCGGAGTCACGTCGACGACCATGTAGCCGTGGCTGTCGAGGTCGCACCACAGGATCGACGGCAGCAGCTCCATGAGCATCTTCTCCGTCGGCAGCGATCCAACGCGATAGCCCCAGCCCTTCTTGTCGTCCAGGTTCTGGGAGGTGAGGCTGGTGGTGACGAACTCGGCCGCGATGGGCTCGTCGGCTCGACTGTCCGTCGTCGCGCATCTCGACGGCCATGGCCAACGTGGACATCGCCACTGATGACGATCGCGTCGCGTCCGGCGACGTGGCCCAGCAGAGCGGAGCGCTCGGCCGGGTAGCCGTCCCATTGATCGTGATCGGGACCGCCCTTGTCGCTGATCAGCTTCAGTGAGCGGAGTCCGGGTTGCAGGTCCTCGGGCATGTCCGGCGCCCACGTCTGGCTCATGACCGAGCTGTTGGCCAGGATGCGCCAGCGAGCGGTCGATGAGTCGATCCCGTCGAACAGCCAGTCGCGCTGCGTTCGGCCAAGCTGGGAGCGGCTCGGGTCGAACATCTGCGGTCGCGACACGGGTTGATCTCGGCGCGAGCGCGTGTCGATCAGGAACAGGTCGGCCAGGCCACCGACTGCCACCGTTCGAAAGACGCGTTCCGGATCGGCGGGATCGGGCAGGCGCTGTGGCAGCCACTCGCGGCGTGCCTGGAACGCGTCCGCGCGGCGCTGCGCCCACGGCCCGTCACGCTCCGGCTTGTGCTCGTCCGCTCCCTCGCGCCACGCTCCATCGGCCAGCTCATGGTCATCGAGCGTGGCCAGCACCGGGTGAGCGTGGTGCATCGCCAGCGTGTCGGGATCGGCGCGGTACTGCGCGTAGCGGCGGCGGTAATCGGCCAGCGTCTTGCATTCGTGGAGTGGATCGAAAGGTCGGCCGATGTTCGCCCCGGGCGTCTGGCTCGCCGGCGGAGTCTGCGACGCCTCGTAGATGTAGTCGCCAAGGTGGAGAACGAAGTCGAGGTCGTCGCGTTCGGCGATCCGGGCGTAGCCGTTGAAGAAGCCGGCGTTGAACTTGGCGCACGAGACGACCGCGAAGCGGATGTGGTCGACATCGCCCGTCGGCAGTGTCCGCGTCCGCCCGACGGGCGATCGTTCGCCGTTCGCCTCGAACGCGTACCAGTACGGCGTGCTGGGCTCCAGCCGGTCGATGTCCACCTGAACGGTGTGGTCGGTCTCCGGCCCCGCGACCGTCCGACCGCTCGCGACGACCGACTCCAATCCCTCGTCGGAGGCCATCAGCCAGGTCAGCTCGACCGACCGTTCACCGTCCTCGAGCGTGACTCTCGTCCAGATGACCACGCGATCGATATCCGGATCGCCGCTCGCCACCCCGTGGCGGAAGATGGACATCGGTGCCCTCAGCGCTCCCCGCGGCCCCCGCCGCGACGCTACCAGATCGGGAAGTCGACAGGCTAGAGGCGGACCGACGGCGGGCGGTCGCGGTCGAACATGTGGACCGTGTCGACGAAGCGGACCTGCTTGCTCTGGTAGCCCATCACCAGCGAGTGGGTCCGCGCGCCGCCGCCGAAGAAGCGGACGCCCTGGAGCAGGTCGCCCTCGGTGACGCCGGTTGCCGAGAACACGAGGTTCTCGCCCGGCGCGAGGTCGGTGGTCGTGTAGACGCGCTCCTCGGACGGATCGATGCCCATCCGCTCGGCCCGGGCGCGCTCCTCGTCGTTGCGCCAGCGGAAGCGCGCCTGGATCTCGCCGCCGAGGCAACGCAGGGCGGCCGCCGATGAGCACTCCCTCCGGCGCGCCGCCGATGCCCATGACCGCATGCACGCCGGTGCCCATGACCGCGCAGCTGATCGCGGCCGAGAGGTCGCCGTCGGAGATGAGCTTGATGCGTGCTCCGGTAGCGCGGATGTCTTCGATCAGCTGCGCGTGGCGCTCACGATCGAGTGTGACGACCGTCAAATCGGCCACCTTGCGACCGAGCGCGTCGGCGATGCTGTGCAGGTTGTCGGCCGTCGAGGCGCGGATGTCGACGTGGCCGCTGGCGATCGGGCCGACGCACAGCTTGTCGAGGTACGTGTCGGGAGCGTTGAGCAACCCGCCCCGTTCCGACGCGGCCAGGACGGTGATCGGCGTTGGCGAGGCCCATGGCGACCAGGTTGGTGCCCTCGAGCGGGTCGACGGCAATGTCGATCTCGGGCTGGTCGGGCTCGCCCGTGCCGACCTGCTCGCCGATGAACAGCATCGGCGCCTCGTCGCGCTCGCCCTCGCCGATGACGATCGTGCCGCGCATCTCGACCTCGTCGAAGGTCTTGCGCATCGCCTCGACCGCGGCGCGATCCGCGGCCATTCGATCGCCGCGGCCCATGTAGCGCGCCGATTCGATGGCCGCCGCCTCGGTGACGCGGACCATCTCGAGCGCGAGCAGGGTTTCCATGACTAGTCGCTCACCTGCCGATCAGTGGCGGTAGTGGCGGCGGCCGGTGAAGACCATCGCCATGTGGTGACGGTCGGCGACCTCGATCGCCATCTCGTCGCGCACCGAGCCGCCGGGCTGGATGATCGCCGTCACGCCGCGCTCGGCCGCGAGCTGGATCGCGTCGGCAAACGGGAAGTAGGCGTCCGAGGCGAGGACCGACATCGTCGCCCGGTCGGCCGCCTTGTGCAGCGCGATCTCGACCGCCGTGAGCCGGCTGGCCTGACCGGCGCCGACGCCGACCAGCGCGCCGTTGTGGGCGAGCAGAACCGCGTTGCTCGTCACGTGGCGCACGGCGCGCCAGGCGAACAGCAGGTCGGTCAGCTCCTCGAGCGTCGGCCGGCGCTTGGTGACGACCTTGAGCATCGAACGGTCGAGCTCGGACAGGTCGCGCGTCTCGACCAGCAGGCCGCCATCGATGCGATGGAAGTCGAGCTTGGCGATGCCGTAGTCGCGCAGCCCCTCGGTCGGCCCGCCGGGCACGGCGAGCAGGGCGAGGCTCTCCTTCTCGGCCAGGATCTCGCGCGCCGGCGCCGAGAAGGACGGCGCAACGATCGCCTCGTAGGCGTTGCCGGCCATCGCCGCAGCGGTATCGCACGTCCACTTCACGATTGAGCGCCACGACCGCGCCGAATGCGCTCACTGGATCGCCCTCGAGCGCCTTCTGGTAGGCCTCGAGCAGGCGATCGTTCGAGGCCAGACCGGTCGGATTGCCCTGCTTGACGATGCAGCAGGTGGGTGCCGTGAAGTCGGTCGCGACGCGGTAGGCAGCGTCGAGATCGAGCAGGTCGTTGAACGTCGGCAGGTCGCCCTGCAGCTGGACGGCGTCGGCGAGCGATCCCGAGCGGTGCGTCGTCTCGCGGTAGAACGCGGCGTCCTGCTGCGGGTTCTCGCCGTAGGCAAGGTCGCGCACCTTCTCGACGACGACCGCGAGGCGGTCGGGGAACTGCGTGCCGGCGATGTGGTTGAGGTAGCTGGCCACCTCGGCGAAGTACGCGGCAACGTCGGCCAACGCGTCGGCGGCGAGGCGCTGACGGAACTCGGCCGAGATGCTGCCCATCTCGCGCAGCTCGCTCACGAGCTGCGCGTAGTGGCGTGGCGCAGAAACTGCCGCGACCGCCGCGTAGTTGCGCGCGGCGGCGGTGATGAGCGCGGTTCCGCCGACGTCGATCAGCTCGATCGCCTCGTGCAGCGGCACGGGTCGCGCACCGATCTGCGGCGCGAAGGGCTTGACGTTGACGACGACGAGGTCGATCAGCCCGATGCCCTGCTCGGCCAGCTCCTGGAGCTCGTCGGGCGCGCTTCGACGAGTGAGGATGCCGGCGTAGATCTGCGGATAGAACGTCTTGACCTGGCCGCCGGCGAGTGGCTGGCTGTTGGTCAGGCTGCTGACAGGCTGCACCTCGACACCGGCCTCGGCGAGCGCCGCGCGCGTTCCGTCGGTCGCGAAGAGCTCTACGCCATGGGCTGCAAGGTCGCGCGCGAGTTCGGCTATCCCGTCGCGGTCAGCGACCGAGAGCAGGGCTCGCACCAGTTCCCTCCTGTCCCTCTCGGTGGTCCAGCGCGCAGCTCCATTGGGCACGAGCGCGGCACGGCGGGCCGAGTATAGCAACGGCAGTGGCGTGGGCCGTCGCCGCATCTTGCTATGCTCGCCCCGCCACCCAAGATCGAGCGAGGAACTACTCAGTGCGCAACGGGATCTTCGAGTACCTGTTCGGCCCAGAGGGCGCGCGTGCGCCGGAGTTCACGCTGCAGAGGTTTCCCGACATCTTCACGCCGATCTGGGTCGCGTCACTGGTGCTGCTGATCGGGACCGTCATCCTCTACAACGTTCGAGTTCGGCAGCTTCATCGCCACGAACCGCTGCGCTCGCTCCAGGAGTGGCTGCTGTGGACCGGCCTGTTCACCTTCGGGCTGATCCTCGTCGGGACGCTCTTCCGCTTCTACTTCATCTTCATCTTCATCTTCATCGTCGTCGGTGTGAGCACCTTCGTGTGGGTCCGCTTCTTCCGCTTCCCGCCGTTGATCGCCGCGTACAACGAACAGCTCCGGCGCGCGCGCTTCACCAGCCAGGCGCGCGCCAAGCAGGTCGAGACGACCGTCCGATCGCGCCGGACGCGCGGCAATCGCCGGCGCCGCTGAGGCAGGATCGAGCATCGTGGAGATCCGCCGCTTCGGTCCTGGTCACCGACGGCCCGGTGGCCCGCCCGGCACTCAGGGTGTGGAGGGCCAGGTGCTGATGCACGATCACCGCGCGGTCGTCAGCGAACTGGCCTTCGGCCGCTACGCGATGGTCAGCCCGCACACGAACCCGACCAACAGCTCGTTGTTCATCGTCATCAGCGGCGCGGGATTTGTGCAGGTCGGCGACGAGCGCGAACGAGTCAATCATGGTGAAGCCGTCGTCTGGCCGGCCGACGTGCTGCACGGCGCGTACACGGACGGCACCGAGATGCGCGCGATCGTGGTCGAGCTGACCGGCGACGGTTCCGCACCGCTGCTCGAGGCCGAGGCCCACGGCGTTGCGCCAGTCGAAGGAGTCCGGGCGATACCGAGCCCGCCGCCGATACAGCGCCGGCCGTCGAAGCGACGCCGGCGGTCGAGACGACGGCGGCCCAGGGTGCGCTCGCCGAGCGCCAGCTGCTGCGCGACGAGTACGACTCCTCCGAGGGCGAGCCCTGGTAGCTCAGCCAGCCGGCGAGCTGACCATCCGACCACTCACGGTCGACCGATTCGCGGACCTGGCCGAGCTCTTCAACGAGGGCGGCGATCCGCGCTGGTGCTGGTGCATGTACTTCCGGACGCGAGGCATGAACTGGTCGAACTCGACGGCGACGGCAAATCGCGCTCGACTCAGGAGGCTGGCCGCCGATGATCCGGCGCCGGGACTGGTCGCGTACCGGGATGGTCGAGCCGTTGGTTGGGTCAGCCTGGGTCCACGCGAGAGCTACGAGCGACTCGCCGGTGCCAAGCTGCTCGCCCCGCTCGACGACCTGCCGGTCTGGTCGATCGTGTGTTTCGTGGTCTCGCGCAAAGCCCGCGGGAGCGGTGTCGGCACGGCCCTGCTCGGCGCGGCGATCGACCATGCCACGTGCCCACGGCGCAACGATGCTCGAGGCGTATCCGGTAGCCGCCGAACGCGGCCGGGTCCCGGCCGCGTCGGCCTACCAGGGCTCGCAGTCGATGTTCGAGAAGGCAGGATTCAAGGTCGTCGAGGTGCGCCAGTGGAACGCGGCCAGCCCGCCGCGGCCGATCATGCGCCGCGCGATCAGCCGCTGACGCCCGGCCTCGCCGAGGTAAGCGCCAAGGCGGCCGAGAATCCCGGCCGTCGCGCCCCATACCAGGTGACTCCCGACGCGATAGCCGCCGTAGCGCAGCCAGAAGCCGTCGCGCTCCTCGGTCACGATCTCGATCGGCGCGCCGGGCAGAAAGGCCGCCAGCGGTGCGGTGAGGATCGCCGCCACCTCGTGATTGTCCGGAGTGAGCATCGGCGGCCGATCGGCAAAGGCGATGACCGGCTCGACCAGGAAACCCGACACGCGAACGTCGACGGTGGGCAGCACCCCGGCCACGATGACTCCGGCCTGCTCGGGATCGAGGCCCACCTCCTCGCGTGCTTCGCGCAACGCGGCGGCGACCACTGATTCGTCGTTGTCATCGATCGCGCCGCCGGGCAGGCTGACCTGTCCGGCGTGGCGGTGGCCGCCTGCTGAACGCTCGGTCAGCGTCAGACACGCCTGTCCGTCGGCATCGGGGTGGATGAGGATCAGCACGGCCGCCGATCGGCGCGGCTCGTCCGGCAAGCGCGGCACGACCCCCGGCTGGCCGTGGGGGCCGGGGACCACGACGGCGATCAGCTCGCTCGGCATTGGCGGCAGCCTCGTCGGCACATCGGCCAGCCGGGCGCGAGCCTCGTCGTAACGCATCTCGCGCCCTACAGGCCCTTGCCGAGGACCGCTACCTGATAGCCGCCGAGCGCCTGCGGGTCGATCAACCGACGGATCGCCGAGCGCAGGCTGAGCGCGGCACTCCAGTCCTGGTCGGCGGCGACGCGCGCCGCGGCGTACGCCTCGTCAAGCCCGTTCTCGATCAGGAACTCGGCTTGGCGGCGCCGTTCGATAACGATCAAATCGGCGCCGCGCGCGGCACGTTCGAGCGCATCGAAGTCGACGTGCGCGGTGATGTCCTGGTGACCGACGGCGGACAGGACGTCGCTCGAGACGTGCTGCCCACGGAACGCGCGCAGGGTGCCGGTCATCCGGTTCGCCGCGTACAGGTCAGCCGCGGGGGCGCCGTAGTCAATCACGATCGCGTAGCCGCGTTCGAGCTGCGACCCCAGCGCGAACACCCAGTCGAGCATGGCCAGGCTCGCCTCGGCGCGCTGACCGTCCATCAGCTCTGTCCCGGAGTCGGAGAACCACTCGCTCAACCGAGCGTCCGAAAGCTCGCCGGTGCGCTCGACGAACCGGCCGTCCTGCCAGTCGACATAGATCTCGCGCAGGTCATCGCCGTCGCGGACAACGACGTTCACTGGCAATGCGTCGAGGAACTCGTTCGCCAGAACCACGCCCACGAGCCCCGAATCGGCAGTCGCATCGCTGAGCATGCCCGCATGGCCGGCCGCGGCGAGGCGTTGATCGAGGGCCGTTCGCTGCTGAGCCAGGTCGACGGGTTGATACCGGAGCGCGCGGACGAGCTCGGAGCCTTGAGCGCGAAGGCCGTCGAGCAGGGTCAGGAAAAGCGTCCCGGTGCCGGCGCCGTACTCGCGCACGGTGAACGTCTCCGGCCGCCCGAGCGCCCGCCACATCTCGTCGATGCGACGGGCCAGGACGTGGCCGAAGATCGGATGCAGCTCGGGCGCGGTCAGGAAGTCGCCGGCGCGAGTCGGCCGATCGACGCTCGTCGCGTAGTAGCCCAGGCCGGGCTCGTACAGGGCGCGTTCCATGAAACGCGCGAAGGTGATCGGGCCTGCGTCGCCGATCTCGCGCCGCAGGCGTTCGATCAGCTCGGGCTCACCGGCATCGTCAACCGGCGGCGAAGGCAGTTCCGAGCGACGCCACTCGACGGTCAGTTAATCAATCCCTTGCCGTTGCCCGGCGCGGTGACGGTCGGCTCATCGACATCGGGGGCGGAACGCAGGTCGCGCCGTTCCTCGCTGGTCGTCGTGACCACCGTCTCGCCGCCGTCCGTGAACAGCAGCGTGCCGCTTCCCGGATCCGCGTCGACCTTGATCTGCGTGCCCGGCTTGAAACGGCCCTCGAGCAGCACGCGGGCGAGCGGGTTCTCGACCAGGCGCTGGATCGCGCGTCGCAGCGGCCGCGCGCCGTAGACCGGATCGTGTCCTTCGGTGACGATCAGCCGGCGCGCCGCCGGCGTGACCTCGAGCGCCAGGTCGTGCTCGGCCAGGCGACGCGCCAGGTCCTCGAGCAGCAGCTCGACGATGCGTGCCAGGTCGTCCTCGCCCAGCGCGTGGAAGACGATGATCTCGTCGATCCGGTTCAGGAACTCCGGCCGGAAGACTGTGCGCAGCGTGTCCGTCACCTGCTGCTTCATGCTCTCGTACGACTCGTCGTCGCGCTGTCCGGCGTATGCGGTGATGAACTGGCTGCCGACGTTGCTGGTCATCACGATGACCGTGTTCTTGAAGTCGACCGTCCGGCCCTGGCCGTCGGTCAGCCGCCCGTCGTCGAGCACCTGGAGCAGGACGTTGAAGACGTCCGGATGTGCCTTCTCGATCTCGTCGAGCAGGATCACCTGGTACGGCCGGCGGCGGACCAATTCGGTCAGCTGGCCGCCCTCCTCGTAGCCGACGTAGCCTGGCGGCGCGCCGATCAGGCGCGAGACCGAGTACTTCTCCATGTACTCGCTCATGTCGATCCGCGTCATCGCCGCGTCGTCATCGAAGAGGAACGCGGCGAGGGCGCGCGCGAGCTCCGTCTTGCCCACGCCGGTGGGCCCCAGGAAGATGAATGAGCCGATCGGGCGGCGCGGATCCTTGAGACCGGCTCGCGCGCGCCGGACAGCGTCCGACACCGCGGCCACCGACTCGTCCTGGCCGATGACCCGCTTGTGCAGCTCGTCCTCCATCCGGATCAGCTTGGACTGCTCGCCCTCCATCAGGCGCGTGACGGGCACGCCGGTCCAGACCGACACGATGCGCGCGATGTCGTCCGCGTCGACCTCTTCCTTGAGCATCCGGCGCGCTGCGCCGTCGGCAGCGGCGAGCGCCGCCTCCTGCTCGCGCAGCTTGTTCTGAAGCTCGGGCAGCAGCGTGTACTGCAGCTCGGCAAGCTTGCGGAAAGCGTCCTCGCCGCCGCCGTACTGGACGTCGCGCTGGGCGACCTCGATGTCGTGCTGGACCTTCTCGAGCTCCTGCTTGGTCTGGCGCAGCTCGCCGATCTTGCCCTTCTCCTGCTCCCACTGGCTCTTCAGCGCCGCGGCTCGCTCGCCGGTGTCGGCGAGCTCGCGCTCGAGCGCCTCGAGCCGCGCCTTCGACGCGTCGTCACGCTCCTTGCGCAGTGCCTCGCGCTCGATCTCGAGCTGGATACGACGGCGCTCGAGCTCGTCGAGCTCGACGGGCATCGAATCCATCTCCATCCGCAGGCGGCTGGCCGCCTCGTCGACGAGGTCGATCGCCTTGTCGGGCAGGAAGCGATCGCTGATGTAGCGGTTGGAGAGAACGGCAGCCGCGACGAGCGCCGAATCGGTGATCCGCACGCCGTGATGGTTCTCGTAGCGCTCGCGCAGTCCGCGCAGGATCGAGATCGTCTCCTCGACCGTTGGCTGGTCGACGTAGACCGGCTGGAAGCGGCGCTCGAGCGCGGCGTCCTTCTCGATGTGCTTGTGGTACTCGTCGAGCGTCGTCGCGCCGATCGTGTGCAGCTCACCCCGAGCAAGCATCGGCTTGAGCAGGTTCGAGGCGTCCATGGCGCCTTCGGCCGCGCCGGCACCGACGACGGTGTGCAGCTCGTCGATGAACAGGACCACCTGGCCCTCGGAGTCCTTGATCTCCTTGAGCACGGCCTTGAGGCGCTCCTCGAACTCGCCGCGGTACTTGGCGCCGGCGATCAGGGCGCCGAGGTCGAGCGAGACGACGCGCTTCTCCTTGAGTCCCTCGGGAACGTCGCCGCGAACGATGCGCTGGGCGAGCCCCTCGGCGATGGCCGTCTTGCCCACGCCGGGCTCGCCGATCAGCACCGGGTTGTTCTTGGTGCGCCGCGACAGGACCTGGATCACGCGCCGGATCTCCTCGTCGCGGCCGACAACCGGATCGAGCTTGCCCTCGCGTGCGTCACGCGTCAGGTCGCGGCCGTAGCGCTCGAGCGCCTGGTAGGTGCCCTCCGGGTTCTGGCTGGTGACGCGCTGGCCGCCGCGAACCGACTGGAGCGCGGTCAGGATCTGCTCGCGCCCGGCTCCGGCTGACTCGAGGATGCGCTGCGCGTCGCCGCCGCTTTCAGCGGCCGCGATCAGAAGGTGCTCGGTCGAGACGAACTCGTCCTGTAGCCGGCTGTGCCTCGTCCTCGGCACGCTCGACCAGCTGCTTGGCGCGCGCGTCGAGCGCCATCTGGCCGCCTTCGATCTTGGCGCGCCGGGCGAGCACGGCTGCCAGCTCGACGTTGACCTGGGCCGGATCGGCTCCAAGCTGACGCAGGGTCAGCGCCGGGATGCCCTCGGCATCGCTCAGCAGCGCGGCGAGGATGTGTTCGGCGTCGAGGATCGGGCTGTCCGCCTCGGTCGCCAGTCGCTGTGCGGCGAGGATGGCCTCCTGCGCCTTCTCGGTGATATCGGTCGAGCTTCACTTCTCCGTGTCCTTGCTGGTAGTCGGTTGGTCGGGTCTTGGGTCGGCCAGGTCGAGGAAGGTCTCGGCCGCGGCAATGGCCTTGGTTGAAAGGTCGGTCGGCAGCATGACCCGGACGCGGGCGTAGAGATCGCCGCGACCCTCGCCCTTGAAGAGAGGCAGGCCCTTGCCCTTGAGGCGGAACATTCGGCCGTTCTGCGTCCCGGGTGGGATGCGCAGCAGCACCCGCCCGTTGAGCGTCCTGACCGGCACCTCGGCGCCGAGCAGAGCCTCGCGCAGCGACACCTGGATCTCGCGCGTCAGGTCCGCGCCGTTGCGCGTGAAATCGGGGTGGCGCTTGACTCGTACGCGTAGCTGGACGTCGCCGCCGCCCGGCGCGATGCCCGAGAAGCGGATCCGCTGACCGTCACCCGCGCCGGGCGGGATGGTCACCTCGATGCGCCGGCCCTCGAGGTCGAGCAGGCGCTTGGTGCCGTCGTCGACCTCGTCGAGCGTTACGTCGACATCGGCGTCGATCGCCGGCTTCGCTCGAGTGCGCCCGTTGCCCGGTTGGCCGGCAGGTCGAGCCCAGGTTCGCAAAGAGGTCCTCCAGCGAACCGGTTGCGACCCGCGACCGGGTGCCCGTGGCGGTCGAGCCGCTCGAGCCACCGAACGCGGCGCCACCACCGAAGAACGTCTGGAAGAAGTCACTGAACCCGGCCAGATCCTCGGCATTGCCGCGGTACTCGAAGCGGACGCCGCCCGGCGCCCCCGATGCGGAACCACCGAACCCACCGAAGCCGGCGAACGGATTGGCACCCGCCGAGCCGGCCGAGGCGCCACCCTGCTGATACGCCTGCCAGTTGCTGCCGAGCTGGTCGTACAGCTTGCGCTTCTCGGGATCGGAGAGGACCTCGTTGGCCTCGGTGATCTCCTTGAAGCGCTTTTCCGCGGCAGCGTCCTGCTTGTTCACGTCCGGATGGTGCTGCCGGGCAAGCTTGCGAAAGGCCTTCTTGATGTCGGCCTTGCTGGCCGTGCGCGGCACGCCCAGCGTCGCGTAGTAGTCCCGGTACTCCATGCGTCAGCTTCCTCCGCAGGCGCCTACCGACGCTGCCGCGCGTCCGAGGCGACGTCCCGCTCGCACGGTCCTTCGCCTCAATTTGCGGCGGCGGCTCAGTCGGTCGCGCCGGCCTCCCCGCCCTTCTGCGCATCGACCTCCGCAGCCGCCCTTCGGGCGCTGCTGCGCGCTTCGGCCACATCCCACTCAAGTGGGCTGTTGCCTCCGCTTGCGATCGCCGGCGGCTGGTCGGGGCCGGGGAAACCGCGGCGGATCTTGTCGGGTGCAGCCGGCGACTCCTCGTCGATCTGCTCGCCCTTCTCGACCACCTCGGCCGGCTTGGCTTCCAGCCGCTTGGGCAGGCGGACGAGCCCGTGCTCGAGCACCTGGTCCATCGACTCGACCAGCACCAGCTTCATCTGCTTGCGAATCTCGTCTGGAACGTCGATCAGGTCCTTCTGGTTCTTGAGCGGCAGGATCACGGCCTTGGCACCCGACAGGTGCGCGGCCAGGATCTTGCTCTTCAAGCCACCGATCGGCAGCACCCGACCACGCAGCGTGATCTCACCCGTCATCGCCACGTCCTTGTGGACAGGGATGCCGGTGTAGGCGCTGACCATGGCCAGAGCCATCGTGATTCCCGCGGACGGACCGTCCTTGGGGATGCCGCCGGCCGGCACGTGGATGTGCAGGGTGTACTTCTCGAACGCCTCGCGCTCGATGCCGAGCTCGTCGGCGTGGGCGCGGATCCACGACAGGCCGGCTCGGGCCGACTCGCGCATGACCTCGCCCAGCTGGCCGGTGAGGATGAAGTCCTCCTTGCCCGGCATGCGGGTGACCTCGACCGAGACGACGTCGCCACCAACCTCGGTCACGACCAGGCCCGTTGCGGCGCCGGTCTGATCCTCGGTCTCCAGCTCGCCGTACTCGTAGCGCGGCGGGCCGAGCAGGTCGCTCAGCTTCTTGGTATCAACGACGGTCTTGCGCTTGCGGCCCTCGGCCACGGTGCGCGCGACCTTGCGCATGATGTTGGCGATCTCGCGCTCGAGGTTGCGGACGCCGGCCTCCTTGGTGTAGGCCTGGACGAGCTCGACCATCGCCTCGTCGGTGATCTCGACGTTCTTGACGGTCAGGCCGTGGTTCTCGAGCTGCTTGGGGATCAGGAAGCGCTTGCCGATCTCGATCTTTTCCGTCTGCGTGTAGCCGGGCAGCTGGATGATCTCCATCCGGTCGCGAAGGGCGGGCGGGATCGGGTCGAGCAGGTTGCCGGTGGCGATGAAGAGCACCTTCGACAGGTCGAACGGCACCTCGAGGTAGTTGTCCTGGAAGGTGTTGTTCTGCTCCGGATCGAGCACCTCGAGCAGGGCCGAGCTCGGATCGCCACGGAAGTCCATGCCGATCTTGTCGACCTCGTCGAGCATGAAGACCGGGTTGTTGGTGCCCGCGGTCTTGACGTTCTGGATGATCCGGCCGGGCAGCGCGCCGATATAGGTGCGCCGGTGGCCGCGGATCTCGGCCTCGTCGTGGATGCCGCCGAGGCTCATGCGCACGAACTTGCGGCCCATGGCTCGCGCGACGCTCTTGCCGAGCGATGTCTTGCCCACGCCTGGCGGTCCGACGAAGGCCAGGATGGGGCTGCGGATCTTGTCGGCGAGGCTGCGCACCGCGAGGTACTCGAGGATGCGCTCCTTGATCTTCTCGAGGCCGTAGTGGTCCTCGTCGAGGATCCGGGCGGCTTCCTTGAGATCGAGGTTGTCCTCGGTGGTGACGTTCCAGGGCAGGCCGATCAGCCAGTCGACGTAGGTCCGGATGACACCGACCTCAGGTGAGGCCGACGGGATCCGGCTCATGCGGTCGACTTCCTTGATCGCGCGCGCCTTGATCTCCTCAGGCATGCCTGCCTGCTCGACCTTCTCGCGCAGCTCGTTGACCTCGGCCTGCTGCGGATCGTCCTCGCCCAGCTCGCGTTGGATTGCCTTGAGCTGCTCGCGCAGGATGTACTCGCGCTGGGTCTTGTCCATCTCCGACTTGACCTCGGACTGGATCTTGCCCTTCAGCTCGAGGATCTCGACCTGGCGCGCGAGGAACGAGGACACAAGCTTCAGGCGCTCGTGGACGTTGATCGTCTCGAGCAGCTCCTGGCGCTGCTCGGTTGTCATGTCCGGGCTGTAGGCGACCATGTCGGCCAACAGGCCCGGCTCGGTGATGTTGCGCGCGGCAACCGCCGCCTCCGGTGGAACGGGTGCCCCGGACTGGACGTATGCCTCGATCTGGCCCTGGACGGAACGGACCAGTGCCTGCACCTCGAGGCCGGCCTCCGGCTCCTCCTCGATCAGCTCGACGCGAGCGAGGATGAACGGCTCCGACTCGACGAATCCGAGCAGTCGCAGACGCTGCTGACCCTGGACGATGGCACGCACGGTGCCGTCCTGGAGCTGGACGACCTGGGCGATCTTGGCCAGAGTGCCCACTTCATAGAGCTCGGTCGGGTCGTTGATGTCTTCACGGTCCGCCTGACGCTGGGTGACGAGCGCGATCGGCGAGCTGTCGCCGACGGCCTTGTTCAGCGCCTGGACCGACTTATCCCGGCCGACCTGGAGCGGCACGATCATCTCCGGAAAGATGACCGTCTCGCGCAGTGCGACCAGGGGCAGCTCGCGCACGCGATCCGCCAGCGGCGGGCTCTCCTGCTCGATCTGCTCTTCGTTGTCGATTGTCTCTGTCATGTTGCTCCTCGGGGGATCTTGCCGGCCGGTTGATCAGCGGCTGGCGGCAGCCTGGTCCTTGTCTTCCTGGTAGTCGGGCTTGGTTTCGGGTTCTGGTTTTGGCTCTTTCTTCACTTCGACAGCTGCCGCGCCGCTCGTGCGACGCGGCTGACGACGCGCGCCGTCGCGGTCGGCGTAGAGGGTTTCCAGGATGCGCGTCCCGAGTCTCTCCTCGAGCTCGAACAGGACGCGTACTCCGGCCAGGTTCACGCCGAGGTTTCTGGTCAGGTGGCGAATCCAGAGGACGCGCCTGATGTCGTTGTCGGAATAGAGACGAATGTTGCTTCGCGTCCGTGCCGGACACAGGAGACCCTCCAGCTCGTAGATGCGCAGCGTTCGTGGATGAACGCGCACCAGCTCCGCGGCGACGCTGATCACGTAGACCGGTCGCTCGGGGTCCTGGCTGACGCGATCGTCAGTGACGGGATCGCCCATGGTCAGCTCCGCGGCCCTGGGAGCGCGTGGGTGGGTCGATCTGCGGCCCGGCGCAGAGCGGTGGTCTCGCCGGGCGGATTCACGATATTTGGCACTGTCATGGCATACCTCCAGCATGCCTCAGAGGTGGTCGTCGATGCGCGTCAGGTTGTGCGCAACGAGAACCTAAACCATGACAATGCCATTGTCAACCTACTTGCGGATTTGACGACAAGCATGTTGCCTGCGGGCGACACTTCGAGGGCGGCCAGCGCGGCCTGGGAATCAAACGCGCGGCCTGGCTGCGGTCCGCATGACGTCAGTTGACGGTTGATGCGGATCGAGCCAGGCCGCGCGAGACCTGGATCAGGTCAGCTCGCCAGCCCGAGTGCCGGCGAGGCCGGGGTGGGGGTCAGTCGACGGGTGGCATCTCGCCAAGCCCGAACGCGTCCTTGACGTCACGCGAGTTCAGGTAGAACAGCATGACGATCGGCAGGAGCGCAGCTCCGAAGCCGATCCCGGAGCCGGGATACTCGAGGAAATAGAGGAACGCCTGGAACAGGGACAGTCCGGCAACGATCATGCCGAACGCCCAAGCCCACGGTCGGAGCGACCACAGGCCGAATGCCACGGCCAGCCAGAGGATGCCGCCGGCGATCGCCAGCCAGCCCCACAGGCCGGTCTGCTCGAACTGCGGCAGATCACCCAGTGCCCCGAACCAGTCGAAGCCCAGCACGCGCAGGCCGACGAACAGCCACGCGAACCCGGCCAACGCCGCAAAGAACCCAAGGACCGAGATCAGAATCGGTGGATTTCGCACTTAACTCTCTCCCATTGTGGATTGTTGTTTAGAACTGGCTAGGCGAGCAGCTTTGCCTTCGCCGCGGCGAACTCCTCGTCGCTCAGCACGCCCGCCGTGTGCAGATCGCCGAGCTGCTTGAGCTGCTCCATGTCGATCCCCCCACTTGGGGCCGGAGCCGCGGGCGGCGGTGCAGCTGCCTGTGCCGCCTGCACGCCCTGGTCGTAGGCCTCTTGGGCCTGTGCCTGCTGCTGCTGCTCCTGGTTGGCGTATTTCTGTTCCTGATGGTGTCTGACCGCACCAGCCGTGCCGGCCACGACGGCCGTGGTTGCGGCCATCCTCATCAATGGCGCTCCGCGCCTGCGCATTCTCATCGTCGTATCTCCTTGCTCGCCCTGCCTGGTACCCCTCCGACCAGCTCAGGCGCTTAGCTCTGCCCTGTCGATCTCTGCGCTCACCTCCTCGACCACCTCGGGCGGAATCACCTCGCGCGTGACCAGGAAGCCACCGGCCGAAGCCATCGCGTCTTTGATGTCCACCGCCCAACGGTGCTCGAAGAGCATGATAAGTCCCGAGGTGTCGTCGGGAAGCCCGTCCGCGATGTTCAGGACGTCCTCCTCGGTCAGCAGCCCGCGCGTGCCGCGGAGCAAATTCGCGAACGATGCGAACCTCGGGTCGTCCTTGTTGTCGAGCTCTACGACGACGGCGTCGCCGCTCCCATCGCGTGCGATGAATACGACGTCGACGAGGCTGATGATCCCCTTGCTGACAAGCTTCTCGATCTCGGTGGCAATGCTGCCGTCGAAGTTGTTGCCCTGGAATCCGACCACCAGATATTCGAGCGGTCCTAATGTCATGAGCAGGCCTCCAGATTTCTCTAACCGTTGACACGGGTCGGCAGCCCTGATCACACCACCGAGGACAGGTCGGAACATCGCCCAATACGGGTGAGCAGCGCGCCCATCGAGTCGTCAATGGCCAATCACCTTTAGAGGGTGATGCCAGTGCCGTGGCGGTGGGATGGAATGGTCCAGCTGGCTCGGCATTCGGGCGACCGCGGCGCACGGGACGAAGCACATGCCTTCCGTAGAAGAAGCCTTTCGGCGGCTGGCCATCGGCGACCCGGAAGTTTTCGCTGCCACTGCGGACCATGAGTCGCGCCAGATGGCCGCCAAGCGTCTCGACGCGCGGACGGAAGCGCTCCTTCGGCTCGGCGCCCTGATTGCCGTCGATGCTCCGAGCTCGTCCTATCGAGCCGTTGTCGCCTCGGCCCTGCTGGCGGGTGCACGGGTCGAAGAGCTGGTCGCGGTGATGATGGCCATCGCCAACGAGGTTGGCTCGGCGCGGGTCATCTCGGCCGCGCCGCGCATTGCGCTGGCCGCTGGCTACGACGTCGAGGCCGATCTCGAGTACTGATCGGGCACCCGCCACCGGGTCCGGCAGAGCGAAGCCGCACTCAAATACGCCGGTCGGCACTACTGGATGGTGCGTGAACCAGTGTTAGGGTGGCTCGACTTCGTCACGTTCCAGGCCGGGGTGGATGTCACTTACCAAGCCGTTGGCCGTGGGGCGCGCCACCTCTGGTGGTGCGTCGGCGGAAACCACGAACCGCCGACCCAGGTCGTCAACAACGCCCATCGTCGCCGCCAAGCTTCAGCCGCCGCGTACGCGCCAAGGGCTCATTTCGCGTACGCGGCTGGTTCGGTTGCTGGCTGCGAAGCCCGGGTCACCGGTCACCGCGATCATCGCCCCGCCGGGCTACGGCAAGACCACCCTGCTGGCCCAATGGGCCGCACACGAGCACTGTCCGGTCGCGTGGCTGTCGATTGACGACCAGGACAACGATCCGGCCGTTTTCGTCGCCTATCTGACCGAAGCGTTTCGTGGCGTTGCGCCGGGGCGCGCGAAGGGCGAGCCGGCTATCGAGGGTGCTACCCGACGGGTGTTGTCTCACGCCATTCCGAGGCTGGCATCGGACCTTCATCGATGGTCACAGCCGGGGATCCTCGTAGTTGACGACATCCACCGCCTGACCGAGCGCTCCTGCCTGGACGCGCTCATCGCGCTGATCGACCATCTCCCGGCCGGCTTCCGGGTAGCCGTCGCCGGCCGAACCGAGCCGCCATTGCAGTTCGCGCGCCGGCGGGCCTCCGGCACACTGCGCGAGATCGGGCCTGATGTTCTGGCGCTCGATCTGGTCGAAGCGGCGGCGCTGACCAAGGCCGCCGGATGCTCACTCAACCCTGATGACCTGCGCGCATTGACCGAGCGCACTGAGGGGTGGCCAGCCGGTGTGTACCTCGCCAGCCTGGCGCGCGGCCGTGGCCGCGCGAGTCACCTACCAACCGAAGGCGTTACCGGCGACGTCGGCCACATTGCTGCGTATCTCCGCTCGGAGTTCGTCGATGACCTCGCCGACGATGATCTGGCTTTCATGACCCGGTCGTCGGTGCTCGAGCGGATCACGCCGCCGATCGCCGAGGCGGTCACCGGCCTGCCCGGAGCGGCCTCGCGACTGCGCCGACTGGCGCGTTCCAACCTGCTCATCCAACAGGTCGGCGAGGGATCCACGTATCGCTACCACAACCTGCTGCGCGACTTCCTGCAGGCCGAGCTGGAGGTGCGCGAGCCCGGCTCGACACGGCTATTCCACCGTGCCGCCGCCACCTGGTACGACGAGGACGGAGCGCCGCAGCTCGCCATCGAGCATGCCCTGGCCAGTGGCGATCTGGATAGCGCCGCGCGCTACGTCGTGGCCGCTGCCCTGCCGGCTCACTATCAAGGCCAGATCTCGACCGTCGAACGCTGGCTGCGCCGTTTCGATGACGCCGCGTTCCACCGTCATCCGCCGCTGGCCGTCATTGCCGCGTGGGTCTATCTGATGACCGGTCGCCCCGACGACGCCGATCGGATGGCTGACCTGGCCGACCGGGCCGATTTCCATGGCCCACCCGGCGATGGGTCGGCGTCGTTCGCCTCGCAGCGGGCGATGTTGCGCGCGGTCATGATCCGAAACGGCCCGCGCGAAGCGCTTGCAAATGCGCGCACCGCGGTGGCACTCGAACGGCCGGGCAGTCCGTGGCGGCCGATCGCTCTCATGTCGCTCGCCGCATTGCGACGCCTGGTCGGCGCGGATGATCAGGCCGACGCAGATTTGGCGCAGGTCACCGATGACGCGGAGTCAGCCGCGTGGGCGACGGTGATGGTGTCGCTCACGATGCGCGCCAGCTTGCGCATCCGGGCCGGTGACTGGGAGGGCGCCGAGGAGCTCGTGAGCCGCGCGGAGCAGATCCTCAAGACGCGGCACTACGAGGACATCTTCACCTCGCTGCTGGTCCTCGCCGTAAGCGCTCGCGTGGCGATTCAGCGCGGCGATCTCGAACGGGGCCGCGAAGCGCTCGTGCGAGCCCAGCTGTTGCGACCACTGGCCAGCCACTCGTCGCCATGGATCTCGGTCGACGCCTTGCTCGAGCTGTGCCGCGCCTACCTGGCCCTGGCCGACACTGCCGGCGCCCAGATCGTTCTTCGCGAAGCCGAGCAGATCGTGCGCCGCCGGCCGGCGCTGGGCACGCTCACCGGCGAGCTGGTCGAGGTCAAGCGGCGGCTCGACGACGCGAGCGCCACGCTCGTCGGGTCGTCGACGCTCACTGCCGCCGAGCTGCGCGTCCTGCCATTGCTGCCCACATACCTGTCATTCCAGGAGATCGCCGACCGACTGCTCATCTCGCGCAACACGGTCAAGTCGCACGCCATGTCGATCTACGGCAAGCTCTGGGCTTCGTCACGCGGCGAGGCGGTGGAGCGCGCCGTGGACATCGGTCTGCTCGAGCCCTACCCGGCGCTCGCCAAGCCGGCTGATGGCGGCGTCGATTCGATTGCGGCTGTCAATGGCGGAGTCCAGACGAGCTTCGCCGACGTCGAACGCTGAGCCGGCGCGCGCGGCGCGGTCGCCGCGAGTGCGGCGCTAACTGACCGTCGCGGCGCTTACTGACCGTCGCCGATGAGCTCCTTGCGCAGCGCGGCCTCGCCCTCAGCTCGGGCCACGGCGAGGACCTTGTCGCCAACCTGGAAGACCGTGTCGGGACGGATCGGCTGGACGTTATTGCCGCGCAGCAGCAGGAACAGCGAGCAACCCTCGGGCATCGGAATATCGGTCGGCTTGCGTCCGACGGCCGGCGAGTCCTCGCCGATCTGCGCCTCGACGAGCTCCAGCTCGCCGCCTTTCAGCTGGGCGAGGTGGAGCAGCTCGTGGACCGGGATGTCCTGCTCGATCGAGGCGAGCACCATCCGCGTCGGGCTGATGATCTCGTCGACGCCGAGGTGGCGGAAGAGGTCCTCGTTCTTGGGGTTGTTGACGCGGGCGATGGTGCGTGGCACGTCGAAGTGATGCTTGGCCATCTGGCACACGACCAGGTTGTCCTCGTCGTCGCCGGTCACGGCGACGACGATCGTGGCCCGATTGGCGCCAGCCTCAGCGAGGTGCTTGCCCTCGCACCCGTCCCGATTGAGCACGATGCTGCCGAGCTCATCCGATATCTGGCGCGCGCGATCGTTGTTCTTCTCGAGGATGACCAGCTCGTGGCCGGCCTCGAGCAGCTCCTTGGCGAGGTAGTAGCCGACCTTCCCGCCACCGACGACGACGATGTACATCTAGCCCTGCTCCGTCGCTGCCGGGGTGGCGGCCGCGTGGTGATCGTGGTGCCGCTCGGCCGGCCGGACGCCGGTCGCGCCGGGATCGGCATCGAGCCCGGCGTGCTGGGCAAGCGCATCGACCAACAGCCGGGTTCGACAGATCGTTGCCAGGCCGAGCATCGTGTATGCCTCGGCCCTGACCGGGTCGTTGATCTTGGCCACGACCTTCTCGACTCCGAACGTCTCGGCCGCCAGCTGGGCCGCGAAGGCGTTGCGGTTGTCGCCTTCGGTGAGCGCGAAGAACAAGTCGGCATTCTCCGTGCCCAGGCGGCGCAGGACGTCCTCGTCGGTCCCGTCGGCGCGAATGGCCTGGCCCGGAAAGTCGGGCTCGAGGCGGGCGAACGCCTGGGTGTTGATGTCGACGATGGTCACCTCGTGGCCGGCGCGTGCCAACCGCTCGGCAAGGCCGGCGCCGACTCGGCCACAACCGACGATCACAGCGCGCACTGGTCAAACCTCATTGCTCACGCCTCATCGGATTCACCACGCTCCCAACTATCTGAAGCCAAATCGGCCCTTGCGCGGAACGGCCTCGGCCCGCGTATCGCGTCGCTCGCCGCTGCTGGGCACCGGCTCGCGCAGGACGATCACCTGGCACGGGGCGTTCTGGAAAACGTACGGAACGGTCGGACCGAGCGCGAAGTCACCGCCGAACCGGGTCCGGTACGGCAGGCCAATCAGGATCGCGTCGGCATCCAGCTCGATCGCCTCGTCGACCAGCGCCGCGGCCACCTCGCGCGCCTGGAGCAGATCGCCGCTGAGCTTGATCTTGTAACGCTCCGCTATGACCTCCGCTCGATCGAGCACTGCCGAGGCCGCGTCGTTCCGGGAGGTCATCTCTTCGGACAGCTCGTGGCGCCAGTCGACTTCGATGACATGCACGGCTACCAGCTCGGCGCTGCCAGGCTTCGCGAGCTGACAGCCGAGATGGACGATGAGGTCATCAGTCGGACCGCCGTTGAGGCACAGGACGGCCTTTCGGAAGGGCACGATTTGGCCGCTTTCTGGCATGCCGGCGAAGCGTACACCGCTCAGGACGAGGCTGGTGCCGGTGTCTCCGGGTGGTCGCCATCCTCATCGCCCTCGCGCCGATAGGGCACGTTGACCACGACCGTGTGCGGCCGCCCTATCAGCGCCCGGCGCAGCCGGTTCGCCGACTGGTTGTAGAGCAATCGCTCCCACCAGTTGCGGGCCACGTATTCGGGAATAACGACGAAGGTGATCGGCGCGTCCCTGTCGTCGGGCCACGTCTCGTCGAGAACGTGAAGGTAGGACAGCATCGGCCCGACCAGGGCCCGGTATGGCGACTCGACGATGACCAGCGGCACGTCGGGTAGCTGCCTCTCCCAACGCTGGCGCAACTGGGCGGCCTCCTCCGGCTCGTCCGAGATGAGCACGGCGCGAACGTCCGGCGCGATCGAGCGGCCGACGTTGACGGCCTGGATGACAGCCCGGTTGATGCCCGGGATGGGAACAATCACGCGTTCCTCGCGGCGCGGCGGAGGCACGACGTAGTCCGGACGCACGGCAAGGTGCCGCGCCGACGCCTGGTACTGGCGGTGGATGAAGACCATCACCAAGATCATGAGCGGAACGACCACGGCAATGAGCAATGAGGTTGGCGCCTTGGCCACCAGGACGACGACGAAGACCAGGAAGGTCAGGGTCGCGCCGAAGGCGTTGATGCTCAGCTTCTTGCGCCAACCCGGCGTCCGCTCACTCAGCCAGTGCCGGACCAGTCCGACCTGGCCGATCGTGAAGGCTGCGAATACGCCCACTGCATAGAGCGGGATGAGCGCGGTCACCACGCCGCCAAACGCGGCAATTACGGTGATGGCGGCAATGCTCAGGATCACGATGCCCGACGTGAACGCCAGGCGATCGCCACGGAAGCTGAACTGGCGTGGCATGTATCCGTCGCGGGCGAGAATCGCGGCCAGCCGCGGAAAGGCATTGAACGAGGTGTTCGCGGCCAGGAACAGAATCATCGCCGTGAACGCCTGGTAGAAGTAGAACGCGATCGTGTCGTTACCGAAGATGGTCGCCGCGACTTGGCTGATGACCGTCTTGACCGCCGGTTCGTCAACCGGGACGATGCCGAAGCCGTCGGCGACGATCGTCAGGCCGACGAAAAGGACACCGAGCAGGAGCGCCATGACGGTTAGCGTCTTGGCGGCATTGCGAGACTCGGGCGGCTGGAACGCCGGCACTCCGTTGGCGATCGCCTCGACTCCAGTCAACGCGACGGATCCGGAAGCGAAGGCACGCAATACCAGCAGTATCCCCAGCACCTCCATGGGGTCGTGCGCTCCAGGCAGCGGCTCCGGCGGCGGCTGGCCTTCGCCGAGGACGAGGATCCTGAAGATCCCGACGACGATCATGAACAGCGTCGAGACGACGAAGACATAGGTCGGGATCGCGAAGATATTGCCCGACTCGCGCAGACCGCGGAGATTGCCGAGCATGATCAGCAGGATTGCCGCCGCAGCGATCGGAACACGCCAGACCTCGAGATCGGGGACCGCGGAGATCACCTGCTCGACGGCCGATGAGGTCGACACGGCGACGGTCATTACGTAGTCGATGAGCAGTGCTCCGGCGACGATGAGCGCAAAGATGCCGGGCAGGTTGGCCCGCGCCACGGCGTAGTCGCCGCCGCCCGATGGGTAGGCAAAGATCTCCTGGCGATAGCTGATCGAGACGACGGCCAGCAGGAGAGCGATTGCAATCGCGATAGGAATGCTGACCAGCAGCGCGGCCGCGCCCGCGAGCACGAGCACACGCAGGATCTCCTCGGTCGCGTAGGCGGACGAGCTGATTGCGTCGGAGCTGAAGATCGCCAGCGCCTTCTTCTTCGAAAGTCGCTCGTTGACGTCCTCGTCGATCGATAGCCGACGGCCGAACAGCGCGTGCCGGACCTTCTCGAGCGCGCGCCCGGTTGCCGTCCGTGGCGCCGAGGCGGACTCGCGCGCGACGAGAGTGCCGGGTTCGGAATAGCGGAAATACTCGGCGTGCGGCCGCTCGACGCGGATGCGCCTGTCGCCCGGCTTGCGGCCGTGGAGCCACGGCTTCATGCCCGACGGGCCGTGGTCGTCCTTCACAGGCCGTACTGCAGGCGGGCGATCAACCGGATCGGCAGCCCGGCATCGGCCATCAGCTTCTGGACACGCTCGATCGGATACTCCACCCGCCGCCACTCCATCGTTCGTGCATCAGTGTCGAGCATCATCGCGCTGGCGCGTGGATCGCCGTCGCGCGGCTGGCCGACGCTACCCGGGTTGACGATCAGGCGCTGGTCGCCGAATGAGAACGGCTCATCGGGGGTTGGCTCGATGCCCTCCATGCCCGTGCCGCGCTGGCGAAAGATGATCGGCATGTGGGTATGACCGACGATGCAATGGCGGGTCTCGAACGAGCGCAGGTTCGATCGCGCGATGCCGGTCGTGAAGACGTATTCCCAGGTCGGATCGCGCGGGCTGCCGTGGACCATCGTGTACGGCTCGTCGACGCTGGTCAGTGGCAACAGCTCGAGCCACGCCCTGGTGTCGCTGCTGATTCGTTCGGCCGTCCACTCGACCGCGTGCCGCGCGTCGTCGTTGAAGGAGTCCGTGTCGAGCTCGCCGATCGCGGCCGAATCGTGATTGCCGCGCACGCCCAGCGCGTTCTCGGCAACGAGTCGCGCGACAACCTCGTCGGGTTGTGGGCCGTAGCCGACGATGTCGCCCAGCTGCCAGACAGCATCGTAGGGTTTGAGCGCATCCAGGACCGCCTCGAGTGCGGGCAGGTTGCCGTGGATGTCAGACAGCACGGCGATCCGCATCGCCGATCAGCGTAGCGCGGCCCGTCGCCGCTCGCCCGCCGTGCGTGGGTAGCGATCCGGCGTCGGGCGCTGCTTGTCGATCACCACCAGGCAGTGGCCCTCGAGGCCGACGCTTTCAGCGGCGCGCAGGTTCACGATCCGCGGCCGCGCGCCGCCCGCCGCGTTGAGCACGTCGCGTGCCGCCTTGAGCTCGGCGCTGAGGCTGCCGTCGCCGGTGTCGAGCTTCCAGATCACGACGTGGCCGCCGCGCCGGGCCAATGGCAGGCCGAGCTCGGCCACCTCGGCGATCGAGCCCACGGCACGTGCCACGACGAGCTCCCAGCTCTCGCGCTGATCCGGCTCTTGGGCGAGGTCCTCGGCGCGCTCGGCCAGCGTCACGATCTGCGGCGGCGACTCATCGGCCGTAGTCATTGCCTCGGTCGCAACCGCCGCCGCGGCCTCGAGGAAGGCGGCCTTCTTGCCGATCGAATCGACCAGGGCGACGCGGCCGGCGGGCAATGCGAGGGCAAGCGGCAATCCCGGATAGCCGGCACCACTGCCGATATCGAGGATTCCCGGCCGATCGCCGGCCAGCGCACGCAGCGTGGGCACGGCCAGCAGAGAGTCGAGCACGTGGCCCCGGGCGATCTGTTCGGCGGAGCGCATCGCGGTCAGGTTGATCGCCGCATTCCAGGCAACCAGCAGCCGGCCCTGGCCGTCGAGCGCGGCTCGCATCGACAAGGTCAGCTCGAGCGGGATGTGCTCCAGGCCGTTGTCGATCGTCGCCCAGAACTCGGGATCGAGGGCGGGCAGATCGCCGACCGTTCGAGGCAGCGCCGGACGCGGCTCGGAAGGAGGGGAAGTTGGCCGCGGGAGCGAAGACCGATCAGCGGCGTCCATGCCCGAACGCCGCCGAGCCGTTGCGCTGTCTCCGCTCCCTGCGACCTGCCGTTCTGGCACCACCGGCCTTTCAGTTTTCCCTAGCCGTCCGGTTGTCCGACCGAGTTTCCCCGGTCGCCGGAGCCGGCGAGGTTACCGTACTCGGACTGGGGCGCCGTTCCCGTTTGGCGCTAACCAGTGGTGCAGGCCGCGAAGTGTCGGACAGAGCCAAAAGCAGGGTCAACCGGCTTTTCCACGGATTGCCAGCGGCGTTCCTGATTTGTGGAGAAAGGGCGCCTGAGCCGCGCCTCGTTGTGGACGAATGAGCGCGGCGATCAGTGGGCGGTGGTCAGTCGCTCGTTCGTGCGCGGACTGGCCGGCCCATGCTGCGCCGGACGACCTCCATCACCTCTTCGGTGTAGGCGGCCGCATCGCCGGTCTTGACCGCAGTGGCCAAACAACCCGCGACGTGGTCCTCCATCAACAGCAGCGAAACGGCATCGACCGCGGCGCGCAGTGCCGCGGTCTGCTGGAGGATGTCGATGCAGTATTCGTCGCGTTCGACCATTCGAGCGACACCGCGGATCTGGCCCTCCATCCGCGCCAGTCGGCGCAGCAGCTGGGCACGATCCTTGCTGTAGCTGTGGCGAGAGGGTGAGTCGGACAAATCGGTGGCTGTCGTACGTGGCGTTGTCATACTGGAGGGGAGTATAGGCGTCCGACTTGGCCCGTTGCCGCACGGTGATCGGTCCGAACGGTCTAGACTCGCAATCGATGGACAGCCCCGACTGGCTGCGCACCCAGCTCACCTCGTTTACCTGTCCCGCCTGCGGCCGGCGATACCGAGGCAGCCGGATCCGCCTCCTGGCAGAACGCGACGGACTGTTCTTCGTCGACCTCGATTGCTCACGCTGCGGGAGTCACACCGTCGCCATCGTCACCGTCGAGCTGGATGACTCCGAGCTGTCGATCGCCGACGCCTCGGACATCGGCTTCCCCGACGACGTGCTCTCCGTGCACATGGGCGAGCCCCTGCCGCCCGGTGCGGCGCCCGTGACCGCGGACGATGTGCTCGAGATGCACGAGTTCCTGACCGACTTCAAGGGCGACGTGACCGACCTGCTGCGGACGGCCACGCGATCGGACGGCGCCGAGCGCAGGTGACCGAACAGGCCCGATTCGCGCACGCCAGTGAAGCCGAGCTGGCCCGCATCCTCGACTACTACGGCGTCGCCTGGGACTACGAGCCACGCACCTTTCCGATCCTGTGGAACACCGAGGGCAAGGTCATCGAGAGCTTCTCGCCCGACTTCTACCTGCCCGAGCTGGATCTCTACGTCGAGCTGACCACGCTCAAGCAGAGCCTGGTGCGGCGCAAGAACCGAAAGCTGCGCCGGCTTCGCGAGCTCTACCCGGACATCAAGGTCAAGCTGTTCTACGGCAAGGACTTCCGGGCATTGATGCTCAAGTACGGCCGCTTCGACCTTGCCGCGTCGCTCAGCGGACTCGAGGGCCAGATCACGCCGTTGTCGGTCGGCCAGCCCAAGCTGGCAGTAACTGTTCCGGCCGCCGTCGCCGCGATTGCGGCGAAAACAGATGGTCTGGATGGCGCCGCGTTCGAGGACGCTCCGCTCGTCGCCACCCTGGCGCCATCGACGCGCTCCCGACCACGCGTCTCGCGTGGCTCGCGTCGTCGGCGTGGTCGGCGCGCGTTTCTGGCCGCACGCAACGGCTGATTGGCGGCGATCATGAGCACCAAGAATGAGTGACGTGATTCGTATTGCCGAGCCGAGCGCGGACATCGGCGAGGTCCTGATCAGCGAGGAGCAGATCCGGCTCAAGGTGGCCGAGCTCGGCGAGCGCATCAGCGCCGACTACGAGGGTCGCGCAGTCACGCTGGTGAGCGTTCTCAAGGGCGCCCTGCCATTCATGGCCGACCTGATGCGGGCGATGCGGATCCCGGTCCAGATCGACCTGATGGAGGTCAGCTCATATGGCGGCACGACGACCGAATCGACCGGCCTGGTGCGCATCCTGAAGGACCTCAGTTCGTCGATCGCGGGCAAGGACGTGCTCATCGTCGAGGACATCATCGACACCGGGCTGACGCTCAACTACCTGCTCCGCTATCTGCGCGGCAAGAACCCCAACAGCATCAAGATCTGCGCCCTGCTCGACAAGCCGGCGCGCCGCCTGGTCGAGATCAACATCGATTACCTGGGCTTCACCATCCCGGACGAGTTCGTGGTCGGCTACGGCCTGGATTTCGGCGAGTACTACCGCAACCTGCCGTTCATCGGGGTGCTTCGCCGCGAGCTGTACGAAACGCAGTAAATCGGCGCGCGCTGGGGCGCGGCCGGGTGCTCATCTTCCTCGGCTCGATCGTCAGCGTCATCGGCCTCTTCCCGGTGTGGTGGATGATTCCGCGCACGAACGAGGCGGCACTCAGCGGTAACGGCCTGCAGGGTGCCGGCATCATCATCTTCCTGGCCTCGATGGCGATGCTTGCCGCGGTCGTCATGCCGTTCACGACGCGCGATGGCGACTCGGCTATCGACCGGCCGCTGACCTACGTCATCCTCGCCCTGCTGTCGGTGACGGCCTACCTCTACCGGGTCTACGAGATCGGCAACTTCACCAGCCTGCGACTGCCGCCCGAGGCGCCCGGCCTGTGGATCACCGGCATCGGTCTGGTCCTCGTTGCCTGGGGGACCGCCGAGGTGCTGACCGAGAAGCCGCCCATCTATCGCGGCTGACCGAATTCGGGCCGGGTCAGGTCTCGTCGAGGAACTCGCGCACCAGCTGCTGGAAGTGGAATACGCCGTTCTCCCGTCGCGCCGAGAAGCGGCCCGAGTCGTAGGCGCGTGAGCGGAGTCCGCGCTGGACCTGCTCGCACAAAACGATGTCCTCCTGCTGGATCTGGTCGGAGAACGAGATCGTCTGCTGCATCGACTCCCAGCCCGGGCCGCTGCCCGGCTCGGCGAAGAACCACTCGAAGATGGTCAGCGTGCGGTCGACGCCGACGGGCAGGATGACGTTCGACGACATGTTGTCCTGGTAGATGTTGAACATCGTGTTCGGGAAGAGCCAGTAGTACGAGGGCCTCGCCCTCGCCGTCGGCCATGCGCACGTAGCGCCGGTCGCGGCCGAGCTCCTCGCCCTCCTTCAGCTCGCGGATCGGGGCGTGCTGCTTGGAGTAGTAGCGAAATGTCTCGACCCGGTACGAGTCGTAGTCGAGCTCCTTGAACAGGTCGGGGTGGGCGATTGGCAGGTGATAGCCCTCGAGGTAGTTGTCGACGTACACCTTCCAGTTGCACTCGATCAGGTACTCGCGCCGCTCGATCAGGCGCATGTGCTCAACGTCGTAGCCGGACCGGGCGACCTCGGCCGGGATGTTGCCCATCTGCTCGCGCAGCGGCGCGGCATTGGGATCGAGATTGGCGAAGACGAACGGTCCCCAGCGATCGACACGAACGGGCAGCAGTCCGAAATCGGCCTTGTCGAAGTTCTCCGTGTCATCCATCTCCGGCGCCGCGCGCAGCGCGCCGTCCAGGCCGTAGGTCCAGCCGTGGTAGCGGCATTGCAGGCTCTTGCGGTTGCCCTTCGATAGCGCGACCTGGCCGGCGCGGTGGCGACACACGTTGTAGAAGCCGCGCAGCTCGCCGTCCGTGCCGTGAGTGATGACGATTGGCTCGTCGAGAATCGTGGCCGGCACGAAGTCACCCGGCCGGGCCAGGTCGTCGAGGCGGGCAACCAGCTGCCATGTGCGCCCAAAGATTTGCTCTCGCTCGAGCTCGAACATAGCCGGATCGAGGTAGAAACGGGCAGGCAAAGTGCTTGCACGTGCAAGGCTTTCGGCAGTCTGCAAGCCGCCCCTCGTCCCGCTCATGATTTAAAGTCTATTTGGGCGGGATGATTGTGAAGCCGTGCGCGGCTAGTTGATATGACTGAGGAGGCCATCCATGAACATGATTCGCGCGACAGCCATCGCCGTACTGGCGGTGATGCTCGTTGCCTGCAGCGGTGGTGGTGCCACGACGGCACCGACAACCGCTCCCACCACGTGCGCCGACCGCGACAACCGCGGCGACGGCAACAGCTGCGCCGACTGAAGAGCCGACCACCGCTCCAACCGAAGAGCCAACGTCGGCTCCCAGCGAAGAGCCGTCTGCATCTCCCAGCGAGGAGCCGAGTGCCACCTCGAGCGCGGCGCCGACGGGCACACCCATCGCCGTTCCTGTCTGCGACAACCTGCCGGCCGACGTCGAGGGTGACCTGCTGGCCACGATCTGCGAACGAGGCACGCTTCTCGTCTCGACCGATCCGAACTACGCCCCGCAGTCGTTCCTGAACACCGACGGCACATTCGAGGGCTTCGACATCGATACCGCCAATGAGATCGGCGAGCGTCTGGGCGTCGAGGTGCAGTTCGAGACGCCGTCGTTCGACGCTGTCGTCGCAGGCGGCTGGAATGGACGCTGGGATATCAGCGTCGGATCGGTGACCATCACCGAGGAGCGCCAGAACGACATCCTCGACTTCACCCAGCCGTACTACTACACACCGGCCCAGATTGCGGTCACGACCGACTCGGGCATAACGTCGCTTGACGCCCTCGCAGGCCAGCCGATCTGTGTTGGCCTGGCGACGACCTATCAGTCATGGATCGAGGGCACGCTGTCGCTGGTAGGCTCGCCCGAGCCTGCGACACCGCCTGAGGGCGCGACCGCGTTCCCGCTCGATACTGATCAGCTCTGCGCCCAGTCTGTCGTCTCGGGACGCGACGACTTCCAGGCATGGCTGACCTCGTCGACGACGATTCAGGCGTGCCATCGCGGCCGACACGCCGATGCAGCCGGTGGGTGATCCGGTCTTCTACGAGGCACTTGCGGTGGCTGTCGACAAGAGCGACGCAGATCACGATGCGTTGCTGGCAGCGCTCGACGGGATCGTCGCCGCCATGCACGCCGATGGAACGCTCTCGGCATCGAGCATGGAATGGTTCGAAGGGCTGGACCTGACAGTCACCGAGTGATCGGCGGCAACTAACCCGCAGAAGGGCCGACCGGCCTTACCGGTCGGCCCTTTGATTTCTAGTTCGGAGCACAGATGGCCTACGGCCACGCGACGTCAGACGAGAGTCAGATGAAGTCTGACGATGGCACGCCAATAGTCGATCAGATCATCCGTGCCGACCGCCAACGACGGTTGAGTTTCAGGCTGCAGTTCACCATCGTCTGGGCGATCCTGATAGTCGGGCTCGTCGTCCTGCTTGCCTCGGGTCGGCGCGGTCTCGACCCCGACTTCATCCTCGAATGGGCGCCGTTCATCATCGGCGGTGCCGCGGCCACGATTGCCATCTCGGGCATCGCGATTGTCGGCGCGGTCATCCTGGCGGTGTTCGGTGCGCTCGGCCGCATGTCGGCTCAACCCGTGGGTGAACGGCGTCGCCTCGCTGTACGTGTCGCTTGTTCGCGGCACGCCACTGCTGGTCCAGATCTTCTTCGCCTACTTCGCCCTGGCCGAGGTGGGCCTGGTGCTGCCGGCCGTCGTCGCCGGCACCGCCGCGCTGGCGTTCAACTACGGCGCGTACATGACCGAGGTCTTCCGTGCAGGGATCCAGGCAGTGCCACGCGGTCAGCGCGAGGCCGCGCGCGCGCTGGGCATGCCCGAGCGCCTCGTGTTCCGGCGAATTGTCATACCCCAGGCATTTCGGATCGTCACGCCGGCGATCGGCAATGAGTTCATCGCGATGCTCAAGGACAGCTCGCTCGTTTCGGCGATCGGCGTCGGCGAGCTGCTCTGGCGGGCGCAGGCCGCCGGCCGGCCGCGTGTCCACATCTTCGAGGCGCTGCTCATCGCGGCGCTGGTCTACTGGGTGCTGACGCTCATCTTCTCCGTCTTCCAGGAGTGGCTGGAGCGACGCATGGCGCGGAGCGATCGCTGATGGCCGAGCTCGGCGAACTGGTGCTCCGCGCGCGCGGCATAGAGAAATACTTCGGCCACAACCATGTCCTGCGCGGCGTCGATCTCGAGTTGCGCAAGCACGAGACAGTCATGCTCGTCGGCCGCTCGGGGAGCGGTAAGTCAACGTTCCTACGGTGCATGAACTTCCTGGAGGAGCCGACTGCCGGCGCGGTTCGGGTAGGCGCCATCGAGGTCGAGGCAGACCCGCTTCACGCCCGATCACGGCGCCATCAGGAACAGATTCGACAGCTGCGCATGCGCGTCGGCATGGTCTTCCAGGACTTCAACCTGTTCCCGCACATGACCGTGCTCCAGAACTGCATCGAGGCACCGATGCGCGTGAAGGGCCTGAAGCGCGCCGAGGCGGTCGATATCGCCGAACAGTTCCTGAACAAGGTTCACCTGATGGACAAGCGGGACGAACATCCCGCGCGTCTGTCGGGTGGCCAGAAGCAGCGGGCGGCCATCGCTCGCGCGTTGAGCATGGAGCCCGAGGTGCTCATGTTCGATGAGCCGACCAGCGCTCTCGATCCGGAGCTGATCGGCGAGGTGCTCAAGGTGATGGAGGACCTCGCTCATGAAGGAGCGACGATGATCGTCGTGACCCATGAGATGCATTTCGCCCGCGAAGCAGCCGATCGCGTCATCTTCATCGACGAAGGGACTCTGATCGAAGAAGGTCCGCCGGAGCAGCTGCTCAACGCTCCGCAGGATCCGCGAACGCAACGGTTCCTGCGCCGATTCCTTGACTCGGACGAATCGCACGCCGACTAGCGATCAAACGCCAGGATCCGGCACCAGGATCGGGCGGCCGGACGGACCCTTAAGCGCCGAGGTAGGCGCGCTTGACCTCTTCGTTGTCGCGTAGCGCGGCCGAGTCATCAGCGAGCACGATCGTGCCGGTCTGCAGGATGTAGCCGCGGTGAGCCACCTCGAGAGCCATGTTTGCGTTCTGCTCGACGAGCAGGATCGCCGTGCCCTGTCCGTGGATCTGTCGGATCGTGTCGAAGATGAATTCGACGAGATTGGGAGCCAGTCCCATCGACGGCTCATCGAGCAGCAGGATGCGCGGTTCGGACATCAGGGCGCGGCCCATCGCCAGCATCTGCTGTTCGCCACCCGACAGGGTGCCGGCAATCTGGCTGCGACGCTCGCGCAGCCGAGGAAACATTGAGTAGGCGCGCTCGATTCCAGCAGCGACCTCGCCCTTGTTCTTGATGAAACCGCCCATGCGCAGGTTCTCGTCGACCGTCAGCCGCGCGAAAGTGCGCCTTCCCTCCGGCACCTGGACGATGCCGCGATGGACGATCTCGTGCGGCGGCACGTGGGTCAGGACGTTGCCCTCCAGGCGGACCTCACCACTACGCGACGAAACGATGCCGCTGATCGAGTTCAAGGTGGTTGATTTGCCGGCGCCGTTGGCCCCGATCAAGGTCACGATCTCGTCCGAGTCGACGGTCAGCGAGACACCCTGCAGGGCGTGGATGTTGCCATAGAAAGTGTGCAGGTCGACGATCTCGAGGAGCGCCATCAGACGGTTTCCTCGTTGCTCGTGCCGGTAGTACCCGACGCTTCGGCCGATGCGCCCGACTCGCTCGTCAAGCCTCGTTCTGCAGTCGCACTCTCGGCCAGCTCAGCCTCGGCGGCTGACTCATCGGCAGCGCCCTTGCCCAGGTAGGCCTCGATGACACGCTTGTTGGCGCGGATCTCAGCCGGCTTGCCCTCGGCGATCTTCTCGCCATAGTCGAGCACCGTAATCTGCTCGGAAATGTCCATCACCACCCGCATCGCATGCTCGATGAGCAGTATCGTCAGACCCAGATCGTCACGCAGGCGCTGAATCAGCCGAGTCATATCGCCCTTTTCGGCCTCGTTCATGCCCGCCGTCGGCTCGTCGAGCAGCAGCAGCCGAGGCTTGTTGGCCAGCGCCCGGGCGATCTCGAGCCGGCGTTGATCGCCGTAGGCGAGCTTATTGGCCTGGAAGTCGCCCTTGCCTTGAAGGCCGACGTAGCGAAGCAGACGGCGCGCTTCGTCATGCGCTGAACTCTCTTCGCGCTTCGTGCCCGGAGTCCTCACAACGGAACTCACCCAGCCGGCTTTCAGATGCGAGTGCTGACCCACGAGCACGTTCTCGATCGCCGTCATGTTGCCGAACAGCCGGATGTTCTGATACGTACGGCTGATACCGAGATGTGAAATCTTGTCCGGCGTCAGGGCGTGGATGGGGATGCCGTCGAAGGTGATGGTTCCGGCGTCGATGCGGTAGAAGCCGGCGATGCAATTGAAGAAGGTCGTCTTGCCGGCGCCGTTAGGCCCGATGACGCTGACGATCGAGTTCGGCTCCATCGAGAAGTCGAGGTTGTTGACGGCGACCAGACCGCCAAAGCGTTTGGTGGCGCCCACCGCCTCGAGCAGCGCCATCAATCGATCTCCCTGTAGGGACCCTGCTCGAGGTCGTTGTCGATCTCTGCCTCGAGCTGAGCGACCGACGAGCCGGCCACGACTCCAGCAGGCTCGACGTTCTCTTCGACGTGCAGCTCGCGCTTGACCGAGCGTGACGGAAGCAGGCCCTCAGGTCGGAATCGCATCAGGACCATCAACGCTGCGCCGTAGAACAGGTAGCGATATTCGTTGAACTCGCGGAACAGCTCCGGTAACCCGATCAGGACGATCGCGCCGACTACGACGCCAGGGATGCTGCCCATGCCGCCGACGATGATCAGTGCGACCACGTTGATCGACACGAGCAGGTTGATGCTGGTCGGGAAGACGGCCCCGACGAGCGAGGCGAAGATCGCGCCGCTGAGTCCGGCAAAGGCCGCACCCAGCGCGTAGGCGAGCAGCTTGGTCTGGACGAGGTGGATGCCGATCGCCTCGGCCACGTCCTCGTCCTCGCGGATGGCAACCCACGCCCGGCCGATGCGCGAGTCGCGCAGCCGGTAGGAGATGAACGCCACCAGCGCCGCGAAGACCAGCACGATGTAGTAGATCTGGGTCGGGCCGGATAGCGGATGTCCGGGCGGCACCGGGATCGGCTCGGGCACGTTGGTGATGCCCTGCGGTCCGCCCAGCCACGGACGCAAGAGGTCCGAGACCGCGAGGATCCGGATGATCTCGCCAAAGCCAAGCGTCGCGATCGCCAGGTAGTCGCCGCGTACGCCCAGGATCGGCAAGCCCAGGAAGATGCCAAAAAGGAACGCAACGCCGACCGCGATCGGCAACGCTGTCCAGAAGTTGAGGTCGGCTATGCCGAACGAGCTCGTCGACGTGAGCAGCCCGATGGTGTACGCGCCGACGGCGAAGAAGGCGACGAAGCCGAGGTCGAGCAGGCCGGCAAGGCCCAGGGTGATGTTGAGCCCGAGGCCCATCAGGATGTAGATCGCCACCAGGACGATGACCTGGGCGAAGTTCTGGCCGAAGGCGAAGGGCAGCACGACGACCAGCATCAACAGCGGGATCAGCGGCGTCGCGCGCACCACTCGCTTGGTCTGCGAAGGCAGATCTGCGTAGCGTTGTTCGACATGGGCACGAGTGGCCCAGCGTGTGATGCCGGCGGCCAGCAGGCCACCGGCCAGGATGCCAAGTGCCCCACCGAGCACGGCTGCGACTGCAGCGGCATTCTCTGGTTCGACGTCGGCGGGTGCCAGGTCGGCGGCAAAGATGCCCGCGAACAAGGCTCCGAACAATCCGAGCAGCAGGCCCAGTGCAGAGCCCCATCGTCGGCCGCCTCCCACCCTGACCGAGACCGCGCCGCCGATGCCGATGCCGAGCGCGGCCGACAGCGTTACCACGGCTCCGAAGAGCGTCAGACCCTGCGAGGTGAAGAGCAGGCGGCCGATCGACGCGAACGGACTGGCCAGCATCGGCACGCGCAGCAGTCCGGCGAACAGACCGATCGCGATCAGTGAAAGCAGGCCTGCGGCTATTGACTGCTGGATCGGGCGCGGCAGGATCCTTATCGCGCCACCGATGGCCCCGACGATCAGCCCGCCAACGGTGGGGATCCAGAAGTATTCGACGCCGCGGCCGAGTGTCAAGACGTCATACAGCGGCGTGTGGACGTGCAGGAAGATGGAGCCCAGGTCGAGCGCCGGGCCGACGATCACGAGCAGGCTGAGTGAGGCCCCGGTGATGCCGCCGGCGACTGTCCCGGCGGCAATCGTCATCAGCGGCCGCCCACTCATGTGCCGCGCACCGATGTAACCGATCACGAGCATGGTGCCCAGAACGAACGTCTCACCGAGCGCCAGGACGCCATCGATCATCGTCCGCGCCTCGAACTCGGACACGATGCCGACGAGACATAGGTACAGCGCGAGGCCAGCTCCGCGGATGCCCGCGCCGAGCACCTTGCGCCAGGCCCGAGGCATGGTCCCGACTGGAAGGGTGGCGGTCGCGACGCTCATGCGCGTTGCCTTGCCAGGCGCTCGCCGAGGATGCCCTGCGGCCTGAACACAAGCACGAGGACGAGCATGGTGAAGGCGATCACGTCCTTGAGCTGGTTGACCGATGGCACGCCGAGCCCGGTGAAGAATAGAGTCGGCCCGACCGACTCGATCTCACCCAGGAACAGGCCGCCGAGCATGGCGCCCGGAATATTGCCGATTCCACCCAGCACCGCCGCTGTGAAAGCCTTGATGCCGGGCACGAACCCGACGTAATAGTCGACCTGGCGAAACAGCAGCGCGTACAACACGCCGGCGGCACCGGCCATGGCGGCGCCGAGCGCGAACGTGGTGACGATGGCTCGGTTGACGTCGATGCCCATCAGGGCGGCGGTGGATTGATCTTCGGAAACGGCGCGGATCGCGGTCCCCGTACGGGTCCGCATCACGAACATGTACAGCGTCGTCATCATCACCAGTGAAGCAAAGATCACGAGGATCTCGACCCACTTCATGCTGACGATGCCCAGGTCCACAGATTCCTCCAGGAATGTGACGCTGGGATACGAGTAGATCCGCGAGCCGAACAGCCCGCGGAACGTGTACTGCAGAAAGAAGGACGCACCGATCGCGCTGATGAGCGGCACCAGGCGTGGCGCGTTGCGCAGTGGGCGGTAGGCAACCCGCTCGATCGCCAAAGAGATCAGGGTTGAGACCAGGGCCGCGACGGCCATCATGATCACGATCGACACGAGCGACATCACCGGGCTTGCGTTGAGCAGCCCGGCGTCGTCGAGTGCCTGTGCGGTGAAGTAGCCGGTGAAGGCACCGGCCATGAACACCTCGCCGTGGGCGAAGTTGATCATGCGCAGGATGCCGTAGACCATCGTGTAGCCGAGCGCGATCATGGCGTACACGCTGCCCAGCGTCAGTCCATCGACGATCAGGCGTATCCAGATGCTGAGGTCGTAATCGCCCTGCGCGATCGTCAGCACCGAGCCGACAACGACTACGGCGACGACGACTATTCGGAAGGTCCACAGGAAGGCGGCGATGGCAACGTCGGTGGAGCGCTCCACTAGGCGCTGGTTCATTGCCCCTCCCGGTTGTGTTGCTCTGGGTAACAAGCGAGCCGGGAGGGAAGTCCCGCCCGGCTCGCTATTGGCTCAGCGTCTGACGCGATCGTCAGAAGCGTCGCAACAAACTACAGCTCTGGCCAGATTGGCTGCGGCGGCCAGTTACCGGCCGGATCGTCAACGATCTCCTGGGTGATCTCGTACACGCCGATTGCCGGCGAGCCGCAGTCACCCGTCGGGTTGCATGTCAGCGAGCCGGTGATGCCCGCGAAGTCCGTCGTCGCGTAGATCTCGTCGCGCAACGGGCCGAGCGGGATCGTCAGCGAACCGTCTTCGTTCTCCACGGCCACGGCCTCGATCGCGTCGAGCATCATGTTCGTCGCGTCGTAGGCATGAGCGTGGAAGACCGACAGCGGGTTCTCGTTGTACTCAGCGGTGTGCTTCTCGAGGAAGCCCGCATAGTCGCCAGGGAACTGGCGGCTGTCGGGGCTCGAGAGGTACGCGCCCAAGGCGTTCGGGCCACCGGCCTCGATGGCGGCGGCGTTGAACGAACCATCAGCGGCGATGAGGACGACGTCCTCCAGGCCGGGAGTGTCCGCGGCTTGTGCCGTGATGTAACCAAACGGGGCGCTGAACACCGGGTAGTAGATGATCTCGGGTTCCGTCGCGGCGACGGTGGTGAGCACCGGACCCATGTCCGTGTCCTCGCCGCCGACGGCCTCCTGGATCGTAATCTCGCCGCCCAGGGCGGTGAACGCATCGGCGAACACACCCTGCAGGGCCTGAGCGTACGAGGAGCCATCGTGGATGGTGGCAGCCTTGGTCAGCCCGAGTGAGTCGTAGACGAACTCAGCCGCCTTGGCGCCCTGGAACTCGTCGTTGTGAGCCGTGCGCAGATAGCCTGCGTACGTGTCATCGCGGTTGGGGGCGGTAAGCGCCGGGCGCGTGTTCGATGGCGAGATGGTCGTCAGACCGGCATTGGTGATCGCCTCGATCCCGCCGACAGTCTCGTCGGAGCAGCTCGAGCCGATCAGGCCCACCACAGTGACGTCTGCAACGATGCGCGTCGCGGCGGTGTTGCCGCCCTCAGGCGAGCATTGGCCGTCTTCGCTGGTCAACTCGACCGTGTGGCCCAAGACGTCGGGCCGATCGGCGACCGCCAGCTCAACGCCGCGCTGGGCATCGATGCCGAGCGATGCGTCGGCGCCGCTCAGAACACCCCAGAACACGAGGTGAAGGGGCTCACCTTCGGGAATCTCACGAGTTCCGAGATCGGCCCCGGGCTCATGCGGGTTTGGCTCGGCGGCAGGAGTCGCCGAAGGCGAAGCGCCATCCGTCGGCGAAGCGGCGCCGTCCGTCGGCGATGCGCCGTCGGTGGGAGACGCGCCATCCGTCGGCGAAGCGGCGCCGTCCGTGGGAGATGCGCCGTCGGTGGGAGACGCGGCGTCGGTCGGCGTTGCGCCGGTCGCCGTTGCCCCTGCCGACTGCGTCGGCGCCGTTGTGGCACCGCCGCCGCCGCAGGCGACCACGACGAGCATCATCGCCGCGAGCAGCCCTATGAAACGTAGCTTCATGTGTATCTTTCCTCCTCGAGTGGTTCCTCCTCATGCACGGCCCATCCGGTGCCGTGCACGCGTGGCAGCTGTGTCCAGCGATGCGGCTGCGACCTTGAGCGTTGCGCCTCGGTTGTGACCGGTTGCCGGCGCCACCACTCGTACCCGCGTGCGCGCCTTTCGGACGCGACGCCACATCACCCGCAGAAGCGGGCTGACGCGATGCCGTATCATAGCCAGCAGCGTCTCATTTGCAATAGACGTACGTCGCACCGGCGCGCTTTGACGGAACGCATCACACGTGATGCCCCGACTGCCCGCTGCGGTGCGCAGGCGCCAACCCGGACCCACCGGCTGGATGAGACGTTCCGGCACACGTCGTGACGTTTGCCGAGCACCGACGAGGGATGACAGCCAGCGTGGAGATTCTGGTCCGCGACGCGCGCCTGACCGACATCGACCGAGTCATCGGTCTGATGGAACGTGCTGATGCGCGATGGACGCTCGACCAGTTGACCGACGCCGCAGACATCCTGCGTCAGATGCTGTATCTGCCCAATGCCTCGGTGATCGTGGCGCTCGACGGCCGGTTGGTCGTAGGTGCGGCCGCGCTCACGTTGCGGCCCTCGGTCGCAGCAGGAGGTATGGTCGGCACAGTCGACATCACGGCGGTCGAGCCCGGCAACGAGCTCGACGGCATCACCGAGGCACTGCTTCAGGAATTGCTGCGGCAGACACGCAACAAAGGTTGTGTGGCCCTCGAAGGCTCTCTCCCGGAAGAGGCCGCGGACGTCGCGCGCTGGGAGGCCGTCGGCTTCGCCGAGTCAGGCCCGCGCATGCGCTGCCCGCTGGTCCGCGTTCCGGCGGCCGCCTGGTAGGCGGCATCAACACACAAGTCGGGCCTGGTTGCCCGAACAAAATTTGACGCCGAGCAGTCTCGGCCTCCGCGCCAGGCGCGGAGATGAAAACAGGAGAACCACGTGAGCAAGAACGTCGCCGTCTTCGTGGACGTTGCGAACATCTTCTACGCGGCAAAGGCGGCGGGAGTCGACATCGACTACGTCACGCTGCTCAAGTCAGCGACCGCCAACCGCGACTTCGTGCGCGCATACGCGTACACCGGTCTGGATCCGGAAAACGAAAACCAGCGCCAGTTCCACTCCTTCCTCGCTCGGAGTGGCTACAAGGTCATCAGCAAGGACATTCGCAAGTACGGCGACGGCCGCATCAAGGCGAACCTCGACATCGAGCTCGTTGTCGACCTGATGAAGACCGCCCGCAACCTCGACATCGCCGTCGTTGTCTCCGGTGACGGTGACTTCGCGCCCGCCATCCGCGCGGTGCAGGAGATGGGCGTTCGTTGCGAAGTGATCAGCTTCCGCGGCAATACCAGCTCGGATCTGATCGAGGTGGCCGACCAGTTCACCGACATCGCTCAGATCGCGCGCGTCGAGAAGGGCTCCGTCCGGAGCGGCCGACGCGTCGCCAGCGAGGGCGATCTGTCGATGACCGAGGTGCCCGAGAAGGAAACCGAGGGCGCGCCGCGCCGGCGGCGCGGCGGACGCACCACCCGCGAGGAGCGCGTCGAGGAGCCGGTCGAGGCGCTGCCAGGCAACCTGGTCGTGCTGCCCGGTGAGCGCCTGTCGCGCGCGCCGGAGGACGCCGAGGAGGCAGAAGAAATGGAAGGCGACGTCGCGGCAGTCGCCTCGTCAGCCAACGGTAGTGAGCCCGCTCAGGACGGTGACCTGATCGGTGAGGATGGCCGCCGTCGGCGCCGCCGCCGAGGCGGCCGAGGCCGAGGCCGTGGCCGGCAGGCAGCGGATGGCACGCCGATCAGCGATGAGCCGGTGGCCGCGCAGAGCGGCGAGGAGGACGAGGAGTTCGAGGACGTCGCCACGCCGACGCAGCTTCCGCATCACACGTTCGGGTCCGTCTGGGACAGCCAACTGGGCGTGCCCGCCTCGGCGCTGCCGAGCTCGCCGATGACGACGTCACTCGGTGGCGAAGACGAGGAGGACCTCGACGAGCCGGAGGTGCCCGAGTACCTCCTGGCCGAGCGTCGCCAGCGAGGCCAGAGTCAGGGCCGCGGCGGCGTTCGCTCGCCGCGTGGTCGCTCGACCTACCAGGCCGCTCTCGATCGTGAGCGCTACGGCCGCAACGCTCCCCCGCAGCCGACCTACGGCGGTGGTGGCGGCGGTGGTGGTGGCAACCGACCCGATCGCAGCCGCGACCGGAATCGGGGTGGTCGACCGCAGCCCAGCCGCCCGACGAACCGGCCACCGCGTGTCGACGATCGACCCATGCCGAGCGAGGCGCGCTCGTCGAGCGAGCCGTGGTCGGAGGTCCCGCCCGAGCTCGAGCAGATGCTCCGTGCCGAGATGGCGCGCAAGCAGCCTGCCGGCAGCGGCGCGGCACCGTCGAGCGAGGCGTTCACGCCTTCGTTCGAGGCGCCGTCGTTCGAGGCGCCCGCGATGAGCACCGGGTTCGAAGAGGTCGCAGTGAGCGATTTCGGAGCGACAGCCGCCGGCTTCGGAGCCACCTCGAGTGACTTCGGCGCAACGGTGAGTGACGACCCGGCAGGCGCTGCTGCCAAGCCGGCACGCAAGCCGCGCACGACCAAGTCAACTTCGACCAGGGCCAAGGCCTCGACTGCCGAGACAGCAGCCCCGGACGCAGCCGACTCTGCCGAAGTTGCCGAGGCCAAGCCGGCACGCAAGCCGCGCACGACCAAGGCAACGTCGGCCAAGGCCAAGGCCTCGACGGCGGAAGCCTCGAAGGCCGCTGCCTCGGAGCCCGCTGCTGCCGAGGAAGCGCCCAAGAAGACGGTTCGTCGGCGCAAGACGACGGCCTCTTCGACCGAGGAGTCCTGAGCCGCCCAAGGTGGGCGCCTTCAAGACTCGGGGTCAAACCGCCGCGCTCGGCCTGATCGAGCGTGCCATCGAGAGCGAGCGACCGCCGCACGCTCTCCTCTTCGTCGGCCCGGACAGGGTCGGCAAGACGACGCTGGCGTTCGACCTTGCGTGTGGCCTGCTGTGCCTCGCAGCCGATCCGACCGATCGGCCGTGTCGCGACTGTGCCGCGTGCCGCAAGGTGGCGCACGGCAATCACCCCGACCTGCATGTCACGGCGCCTGAGGGCGCCGGACAGCAGATTCGAGTCGCCCAGGTCCAGGCGCTGGCGGCCGAGCTGGCACTTCTCCCGCTCGAGGGGAGGTTCCGGGTGGCGATCGTGCAAGGCGCGCACAGGCTCAATCTGGACGCCCAGAACGCGATCCTGAAGACGCTCGAGGAACCGCCACCAGCGGTCGTGCTGGTGCTCTGTGCCGATGACTCGACCAGCCTGTTGCCGACAGTCGTCAGCCGCTGCACGCGTGTCCGGCTGGGCCCGGTCGACGCCGAGGTCATCGCTGCGATGGTCGAGGAGGCCGGCCTGGGCGACCGTGCCCGGGGTGCCGCGCTGGGCCGCCTGGCAGGCGGGCGGCCGGGCGTCGCACTGTCGCTCGCCTCGCGACCTGAAGTGGTGATCGTGCGCGCCCGCCTGGCGCGGACGCTGCTCGACCTGCTGTCGGCCGATCGCCGGACGCGGCTCGCCGCCCAGTCAACCCTGATCGGAGACGGCGCGGCGCTGGCAACGGCCGCCGCCGCGGCCGACGCGGGGATTGCCGATGCCGGGCGTTCCAACGCCTCGGACGAGCCACCCGCCGAGCGTCCAGGCAAGCGCGTCAGTCCAGCAGAGCGGCGGTCGGCCGCAGCGCAGGTGCTTGCCGTTTGGCTCGACGTCGCGCGCGATCTCGCGGTCGCCACGCGCGGCGGCAGTCGCGAGCTGCGCATGCACGAGCTGCTCGACGAGACGACTGCCGCAGGGAAGCTCGTCGACCCGGGCGAGGCCGCTTCGTTCCTCGGCCGCATCGAGGCAGTCAGCCGCGCACTCGACGCGTACGCCAACCCTGAGCTGGCGCTCGATGCCCTGCTGCTCGAGTGGCCAAGTGCACGCCGCGCGGCATGACCGAGCGAGCGATCGAGCGGCTCGAGGCGACCGTCCACGGCGTCGTCCAGGGCGTCGGGTTCCGCTGGTTCACAGTCCAGCGCGCGGCGCGACTCGGCCTGACCGGCTGGGCGGCCAACGAAAGTGACGGCTCGGTTCGAGTCCTCGCCGAGGGTGATGGCGCTTCGCTCGACGAGTTGCTCGTCGCGTTGCATGAGGGTCCGGCCGGCGCGCAGGTGGCTCGCGTCGACCATCGACGCCTGCCCGCGACGGGCGGCTTCACGACGTTCGGCATCCGGTCAGCTGGTCATCGCGGCGACTGAGGCCGGTGCTATCGTGCGGAATATGTCGATGTCGGACGAGGAGAAGGCAGGAGCGCTGGCTCGCGTGCCGCTGTTTGCGGGCATCAGCACCGAGTCGATGACGCGCCTGGCCGCCGCGACCGGCGAACAGGATTTCGCAGCCGGCCAGTTCATCGTCCGCCAGGGTCAGATCGGCACCGGCCTGTACATCGTTGTCGACGGCGCCGTGCGCGTATTGCGCGGATCGGAAGAGCTCGCCGATCTGGGCCCGGGCGACTTCTTCGGCGAGATGTCGGTGATCGACCAGCAGCCGCGCACCGCGAGCGTCCAGGCGATCACCGACACGCGCTGCCTGGGGCTGGCATCGTGGGAGCTGCTCCAGCTGCTGCAGACGGATACCGCGCTATCACTGAATCTCATTCGCGGCCTTGTCGCTCGCATTCGCGAGCAGGGCGAGCACCACCGTCATTAGCGTGGCAGGAGGACGGCGATGAGCGCGATGAGCCAGCAGGAGCTGGTCGACACCCTATCCGGACTGGCCCTCTTTGCCGACCTGTCACGTCCGCAGGTCGAGGCAGTCGCGCACCAGATGACGGAGGAGTCGTATCCGACCGGCCAACGGATCCTGCGCCAGGGCTTCACCGGCACCGGCTTCTACGTCATCGTCGAAGGCGAGGTCGCGATCAAGATCGACGGCAACGAGATTGCCCGGCTGGGCAAAGGCGACTTCTTCGGCGAGATGTCGATCCTGCTCGGCGAACCGCCGGTGGCCGATGTCGTGACGACGCGCCAGCTGCGTGTGCTCCATCTCGGTGGCCCGGAACTCGAGGGCTTCCTGGGCGAATACCCACCGGTCATGTATCGGATGCTCAAGTCGGTCGCCCTCCGGCTACGCAACGCCAACCGATGGCGGAGCTAGAGCAGCGGCCCTTCCCACCCGGCGATTACCCCGTTGTGGTGGTCGGAAGTGGGCCGGGTGGGTTGCAGGCCAGCTACTACCTGCGTCACCTGGGCATCGATCACGCGCTGATCTCGGCCGATCCATCGCCTGGCGGCATGTTCCGCCAGTTCCCGTTCTTCCAACGGCTGCTTTCGTGGACCAAGCCGTACGCCCCGGTCGACCGTAGCCACCGCTTCTATTACTGGTACGACTGGAACAGCCTGCTCGCGGAGGAGCCGAACAACCGGGCGATCATGCCCGACCTGATGGATGGCACTTCCTCGTTTCCATCACGACCGGAGATGGAGGCCAACCTCGCCGAGTACGTCAACCGGACCGGCTTGCAGGTTCGCTACGACTGTCGCTGGGAGGGCACGCGGCGCGATGGCGAGCAATTCGTCCTGACAACGTCAGACGGCGAGTACCGCTGCAAGGCGGCCGTGTTCGCCGTCGGTGTGGCCCAGCCGTTCAAGCCCGACACGCCCGGGTTCGACCTCATACCGCACTACGCCGACACGCAACCGCCGGCCAAATACGCCGGCAAGCGGCTGTTCATCGTCGGCAAGGAGAACTCGGGTTTCGAGCTGGCCACAGGCCTCCTTCAATGGGCGCAGCGGATCGTCCTCGCATCACCGCGACCGACCAAGCTGTCGGTCAACACCCACTCGCTGCTCGGCGTTCGCGCGCGCTACGTGCTTCCGGTCGAGGACGAGATCCTGGGCGGCGGCGTGTTCATCTTGAATGCCTCGATCTCGCGTATCGAACGACTCGGTGCGTCGTACCGAGTCCACTGCATCAGGTCCGAGGGCGGCACGGAGATCTCGGTCGATGCCGACGAGGTCATCGCCGCGACCGGCTTCACCTGCCCGCTGCTCGACCTGCCCGATCTCGGTGTCGACGTATTCGGACGCAGCGGGCTACCGGCGATGACGAACTTCTGGGAGAGCGCCAGCGTGCCCGGGCTGTACTTCGCTGGCACCATCGGCCAGGGAGTGGCGGGCATGAAGAAATACGGCATGCCGGCCAACTCGGGCGCGGTGCACGGGGCGCGATACAACGCGCGGACGATGATCGGACAGCTGGCCAGCTCGAAGTTCGGGGTGCAGCCGGAGCGACCGACCATCGCGCCCGATCGGCTGGTCGACCTGCTGCTCAACGAGGCCACCGAAGCGCCCGAGCTGTGGAATCAGAAGTCGTACCTGGCGCGCGCCTTCTCGCTCAATGCCGACGAGGGCATTCGCGACCATGGCATCGTCCCGCTCGCCCATTTCGTCGACGAGGAGGGCGACGCCGCCGTGGCGATTACCGTCGAAACCGATGAGACGGGCGACATCCACCCGGCCGTCTACGTTCGGGCGCAGGGCCGGCCAGCGCAGGAGACACTCCTCGCATCGCACCCCCTGCACGACTTCCGCACAGGCGACAATCGCGTGCAGCTCTCGCATCTGCTCAGGGGAGTGACGTCCGGCACGGTTCGATGAGCGGACCCGGATCGGCGAGCCTGCGCCGCTCGGCGGATGCGCTCGCGGAGATCAACGATCGGATCATCAACTGCAGCCGCTGCCCGCGGCTGGTCTGGTGGCGCGAGGAAGCGGCGAAGAGTCCGCCGGCGCGCTTCCGCGACGAGAGCTACTGGGCGCGGCCCGTCCCCGGCTTTGGCGATCCCGGCGCGAAGGTGATGATCGTCGGCCTCGCGCCGGCGGCCCATGGCGGCAACCGGACCGGGCGCATCTTTACCGGCGACCGCTCGGGTGAGTTCCTGTTTCCCGTCCTGTACTCAACCGGGTTCGCGAACCAGCCCATCGGCACCCACGTCGGCGACGGGATGCAGCTGATCGACCTGTACGTCGGCGCCGTCAATCGCTGCGCGCCACCCGACAACAAGCCGACTCCGGAGGAGCGCGACAACTGCCTGCCCTTCCTGGTCGAGGAGATGCGGGCGTTGAGCAAGATGCGCGTCATCGTGTGCCTCGGCGGATTCGCCTGGGACGGTGTGCTGCGCACCCTTGCGACGCTCGACCATCCTGTCCGGCCACGGCCCGCGTTCGCCCATCTGGCCGAGGCTCGCGTCGACCAGTACACCCTGCTCGGCTCCTATCACCCGAGCCAGCAGAACACGTTCACGGGTCGCCTGACGCCCCAGATGCTGACTGAGGTGTTCACGCGCGCACGCCAACTTGCGGGCCTTCCGGAAAGGTATCGTTGACGCATGGCGAGAGAGGCCCCTGGTGCCGACGAGCTTCGCCGTGATCTCGAAGGCGCGGTAGACCGGGGGGAGTTCAGGCTGGAGTTTCAGCCTGTCGTGCGTCTGGGCGGCGGCACGGTTGCCGGCGCCGAGGCGCTCGTACGCTGGCGCCACCCGCGGCGCGGCACGATCGCGCCCAACGACTTCCTGCCCATCGCCGAACAGGCTGGGCTCAACGATCAGCTCGGCGCGTTCGTCCTCGACCAGGCCGCGCGCGCGGCAGCGGGATGGCCACGCTCGGCCGAGCGGCCCGGTTTCGTGAGCGTGAACATGGTGCCCAATCAGCTGCGCGCCTCGGGCGCCGCAGCGCGCATGCTCACCGCCATTGCCGCCGCCGGTCTCGAGCCGCGGTTGCTGACGGTCGAATTGACCAGCGGCGCTCCCAAGGACAGCGCACCGATCATCGCGGCACTGACCGAGCTGCGCGAGGCGGGCGTACGAGTCGCGCTCGACGACTTCGGCATGGCCACGTCACTGGCCGACCTGAAGCATCTGCCGGTCGACCAGGTCAAGCTGGCGCGCGAGTTCGTCGCGGCGATAAACGGACCGGCCGACGAATCGGCCTTCGCTCTCTCGCTCATCAGCCTGGCCGACATGCGCGGGGCAGAGGTCGTGGCCAAGGGCGTCGAGTCGCGCGAGCAGGCGTGGCGCCTGGCCGAGCTCGGTTGCCGCTACGGCCAGGGCTTCTTCTTCAGCAAGCCGCTCGGCGCGACGGGCGTTCTCGCGGTGCTTCGCCAGGGAACGCTGCGCGGCTAGAGGCGATGCGCGGCGCGCGGCGCCTCGCGAAATCGGGAGTGGCGCGCTCGGCGGGACTCGAACCCACGACCTTCTGCTCCGGAGGCAGACGCTCTATCCACTGAGCTACGAGCGCGCGATTTCGTGCTCAGAGTGAGCACATCCTCTCCACTTCGGAGAGATCGAGAGTGTAACCCGCGAGCAGGCCAGCACCGACCGCAGCGCCAGGCAGGCGGCATTCCCTGCCGTGTGGCTGGTCCGCCGTTGCTTCGTGTGGTCACGTTCTCGTCTCTTCCCTCGCCTTCGTACGATCAAATTCGAACGTTTCCGCGCGCGGCGCCCACTTAGTAGGTAGCGAGGCAGATGACCTCGCCAGGAGGGAAAGGCGTGCAGGATCTCGTGGAGCTGGCGAGTCGAGGCGATCGCGACGCCTTTACAACGCTTGCCTCCACGTCGGTCGACCGTCTGTTCGCGATCGCCCGCCGCATTCTTCAGGATCACGAGCGCGCCCAGGATGCCGTGCAATCGGCCCTAATGTGTGCGTGGCGAGACCTGCCTTCACTGCGCGATCCAGCGCGCTTCCAGCAATGGCTGAACAAGTTGCTGGTGCGCGCGTGCTACGAAGAAGCCCGCAGGGAATGGGCCTATCGGGCGACCGTTCGGGTCATCTCGATGGAGCCTGTCGAGCCCGACCAATCCGGCCGGCTCGCCGACCGTGACCAGCTCGAGCGCGCCTTCCACCGGCTCAACGTTGAGCAGCGGGCCGTGGTCGTGCTCCATTTCTATCTCGGTGTGGAGCTCAAAGAGGCCGCCGAGATCTTGGCAATTCCCGAGGGAACGGCCCGCTCGCGGCTGCACTACGCGTTGCGCATCCTGCGCGGTGCGATAGAGGCCGACGATCGACGCGTTCTTTCGGAGGAGAAGCTCGCATGACGCGCGAATCGCAGCTGATCGACGTTTTGACCGACTGGCTGGAGGACCAGCCAGACCGCGCGCCAAGCCGGGTCCTAGACACCGTCATTACCGACCTCCAGACGACGCCGCAGAGCGCCAGCTGGAAGCTTGTCTTGAGGAGAATCCCCATGTTCAACTCCAACGGTGCACGCTACTTCGCGGTAGCGGTCGTGGGGGTACTGGCAGTCGTCATTGGCGTCGGCCTGTGGGCAGGAGCAGGTGGCGGAGTGGGCTCGACCCCAATCCCAACCACCGCCCCGACACCCAGCCCGACAGCCACCCCCAGGCCAACGGCCCCTTTGGCCACTGCGACGCCAACGTCCGTCGAAGTGCCGAGGCTTGGTTCGCGGTTCACCTCGACCATTCACGACATCGCGCTGTCATATCCGGACGGCTGGGTCACCCGCGCGGCGACTGAGCCCTGGACGACGCAGGGCATCCCGTACTTCGAGGACGCCAACGTCGACGTCATGTTCGATCCGGCGCTGACGGACCACATGTTCCTCAGCGTCTCGTCCCAGTCCCGTTTCGGATCCCGCCAGCGGTGGGCGACCGCGCTGGCAGCCGGCGAGGGCTGCGAGATCGAGGAGATGGATTGGGATGGGGGCACCGCGTTCATTTCTCGGCCGTGCCGCCTCTTATTCGTTGCCGAGTCCGACCTCGGCTGGGCGGTCCGGCTTTACGCGCCCGATGTGCCGGCCGCGCTTGAGCCGGCCTATGACCAGCTGTTTGAGGAGATCGTCGGCACGGTCGACATCTACGCGGTGTCGTGTTGCCCATGAGGGCACAGCCAGCCGCCAGCGCGGCACTTCCAAGGGCGGGATCAAGCGACGCTAGAGCAGATGCTCCCGCCTGAATTGCTCCGAGTGCGCGCGGCGTGGCACGCTCAAACCCTGCTGCGCCAGGCGCGCTACTCCGGAGGCAGACGCTCTATCCACTGAGCTACGGGCGCTCGCCGCGGCTCAGGTTAGCAGTCGATCCTGTCACCATGCCCGGGTGGCACGAGCCGAGTCTGGACCCGATCTGCGCCTGACGCACGATGAGGATCAGATGCTGTCCGGCGCCGTTGGCGAGGCGCTCCAGATGGCGATGCAGCTCATCGTCGCCCTCGCCCGGGTCAACGGCGCCCGCCGGCTGCGACCGGTCAGCGCGGCACACATCGACAGCTGTCTCTATCACGGGCCGGTCGGCCTCGACTTTGCGGAGCGCCTCGTCGCAGCCGGCGGGCGCGTCGCGGTTCCGACGACGCTCAACGTATCCGCTCTCGACCTTCTCCACCCCGAGCTGATCCGACTCGATGACCCGACGCGCGACCGCGCGCGGCGGCTGATGGACGCGTACGTGGCGATGGGCTGCGAGCCGACCTGGACGTGCGCGCCGTATCAGCTTCCCGACCGGCCCCGGCTCGGGCAGCACGTCGCGTGGGCGGAGTCGAACGCGATCGTCTTTGCCAACTCCGTGCTCGGCGCTCGCACCGGTCGCTACGGCGACTTCATCGACATCTGTGCCGCGCTGACCGGCCGCGTGCCGGACGCGGGCCTGCACCAGACGAGGAACCGCCACGCCCGGCTCGTGCTTCGCCTCGACGACAGCATCGCGGGTGCGGAGCTGGCCGACGAGCTTTACGGCGTGCTGGGGCATGTCGTCGGCCAGGAGTCGGGCGGTCTCGTGCCCGTAATCGTTGGCCTGCCGAGCGACACATCCGAGGACCAGCTCAAGGCGCTCAGCGCCGCCGCGGCCTCGGCCGGCGCGGTGGCGATGTTCCATGCGGTCGGAGTCACGCCCGAGGCGGCGACCCTCGGCGAGGCACTCGGCGGCCGGCGGCCGAAGCGCGAGATTGTCATAACCCGGCAGCGGCTGGGGCAGGCATGGGACGAGCTTTCGACCACGAACGGGGCCGGCCGCCTGGCGGCGGTCAGTGTCGGCACGCCTCATCTTTCGATTGCCGAGCTCGATCGCCTGGGCGCCCTGCTGGACGGCCAGCGCGTCCATCCGGACATCGAGATGTACGCCTCGACCGGTCGCCGCACGCTCGAGACTCCCGACGGGCAGATCCAGCACGATCGACTGGTCGGGGCAGGCGTGAAGGTGGTCGTCGACACGTGCACCTACGTCACGCCCGTCCTGCGCGCGCCACAGGGCAGCACTGTCATGACCGACTCGGCCAAGTGGGCCTGGTATGCGCCGGGCAATCTCGGCGTCGAGGTCGTCTACGGCTCGGTCGCCGATTGCGTTCGGTCAGCGGTTGCCGGCAGAGTCGTCCGTGAGCGGCCGGCGGTTCTCGATGGCTGAGCCCGCGATCCAGGCAGCGAGCGGCCCGTCGGCGTGGTCCGTCGACGGCCGGGTACTGCTGGCGGGCGATGCCCGCGGCGAGGCGCTCGTCCTCGATGAGCCGCTCAGCTTCTGGGGTGGGGTCGAGCCGACGACCGGCCAGATCATCGATCGCCGCCATCCCCAGCACGGCCTGAATGTTTCCGGCCGCATCCTGGTCATGAGCGCCGGCCGCGGCTCGTCATCGTCGAGCACCGTGCTCGCCGAATGCCTTCGTGCCGGCACGGGCCCGGCTGCAATCGTGCTGCTCGAGGCGGACGAGATTCTCGTCGTCGGCGGCCTCGTCGCGCGGATGCTCGACGGCACGGAGATGTCCATCGTGGTGCTCGACCGCAAGGCCTACGCTCGGATCGGCACGGGCAGCCTGGTAGCCATCAGCAGCGACGGTCGCGTCGACGTACGCATATCCGAGAATCGGGTATAAAACGAAGCGACCCCTCCGAAGAGGGGTCGCCGCACTGTCCCGGCCGATCCGACGACCTAAGCCGCCGGTCTCCTGCCACGCCACAAGGGCATCTATCACGCCGGCTGCACCGGCTACCCTAACCCAACCTACCCATGACCTTGCGCCTGGGGCAGCTATGCCGCGTAAACGCGACATCGAGGTCAGTTTACCTGACCCCTCAAAGCGGCTCAAGGGGTTATTCGTAGAGCATAGTTAAGGTTCCGTAACACCCTCACAGGCGATTCACAGCCCCTCTCCGTAACCCTACGGAGCCTGAATTGTCACCCTGTCCATGACCACCGGCTCAAGCGGCCGATCATCAGTCGGATCCGTCTCGCGGGCAACGATCTGGTCGACGACGTCCAATCCCTCGATCACGTTGCCGAAGATCGCGTAGTCGCCCGCCGATGCGAGATCGGGTCGGTCAGCGACCATGATGAAGAACTGCGAGCCCTGCGAATTCGGAGCACTGGTGCGTGCCATTGCCACCGTGCCACGCAGGTACTCGCCGACGATCGGCTCATCCGGAATCGTGTAGCCGGGGCCGCCTGTGCCGGTTCCCAACGGGTCGCCGCCCTGGATCATGAATTCCGGGATGGTTCGGTGGAAGATGACGCCGTCGTAGTAACCGGCCTCGGCGAGGTTGATGAAGTTCTCGGCCGCTACCGGCGATGACTCGTTGTAGAGCTCGAAGACGACGTTGCCCAGCTCGGTCTCGATCGTTGCCGTGGTGCCATCTCCGGCCGGCTCGGCCGGCGGGCTGGCGAGCGGCGTAGCCTCCGGGGGAGCGAGCTGGCTGTTGTCAAAGGTCGGACCAGCGCTCTGGCTCGGGCTCGCCGTCGGTGCCGGCTGGCTGCCGGGAATGATGCCCAGGAACCACGCCCCGCCGATCACGACGACGCCGATGACAACCGCGGCGCCGATCCACAGCGGCCACGGCGAGCGGCGCGACGATGGCGGTGCCATCTGACGCCGTGAGAATCCCGGCCGATTTGTGGCGTCGTGGCTGTGCGGTCGCTGGGACGTTCGTCTTCGTTTAGCCATTGCGTGCCAGGGCTCCTGTCGCTCGCTTGCTGTCGTCTTGGGCGGCTCCGAAATCGATCGCGCCGCTGAATAGTGCCTCGCCGAGGATCAACCCGTTGACGCCGGCGTCGCGTGCTGCGTCGACGGCCGCCGGTTCCGCCGCGCCACCGGCGAGCTGGATCTCGATGTCATGACTGGTCGCCAGCGCGCCGATGCGCGGCAGGTCGGCCGGCGTCCAGTGTGAGATGACCAACCGCCTGACGCCCTCGCCGGCGAGCATATCGACCAGCGACTCGAACGTCGGCGGCGGCCCGTGCCACGAGTGTTCCGCCAGCCGGTCGGCTCGGGCGTCCATACCGATCGCAAGCCAGTCACGGGCGACGGTGAGGCAATCTCGCAGGGTCTGGACCGATTCGGCGACGACCCATTGCGGCACGACGACGCGCGTCGCGCCGCACGCGAAGGCGAGCTCGATCTGGCGCGGCCCATCGACGCCACCGGCCAACTGGAGCGGCACCGCAACCGAGCGCGAGATGCGCTGGATGACGTCGGTGTTCGCAGGAACGCCGCGCGTCGCACCGTCGAGGTCGACGAGGTGGAGCATCTTCGCTCCGACGCTCACGAAGTGCTGGGCAATCTTCTCCGGTCGGTCGGTCGCAGTACCGCTGCCGGTCGAGGCGCCGGGCCAGAAGACGAGCCGCGAACGACCGGCCTGGAGGTCGATGCTGGGAACGATCTGCATCACAAGCGACGCGTAGCGGCGGCCGAAGGCCGACTGCGGAGGAAAAGCATCAGGCCTCGGCAGCGAGGATGCGGCGATGGAAGCTGATCGGCAGGCTGCCCTGGCGGAGCATCGAGTCGTGGAAGTTGCGCAGCGAGAACTGGTCGCCGAGTCGGCGCTTTTCGTCCTCGCGCAGCCGGAGGAGCAGCACGCGGCCGAGCAGATAGCTGAGCTGGTAGCTCGGCGTGTATGTGTAGCGCCTTACCTCAGCCGAGGCGTTGGGTCGCTCGAAGCCGGTTTGCTCGACCATGAAGTCGGTCGCGTCGGTGACCCCGATCTGGCCGCGGTGGAGCTTCACGTCGAGGATGATCCGGCAGGCGCGCCAGATGGCATCGGTGTGCATCATCAGCCGGTGCTCGGCCGAGGTGTCGAAGCCCTCTTCGCGCATCATCAGCTCGCAGTACATCGCCCAGCCCTCGACGAACTCGGGCGCGTCGACCAGCTGCCGGGTCAGGCTCGGGTTCTCGTTAGCCGCGGCCAGCTGCTGATGGTGACCTGGGTAGGCCTCGTGGATGCTGGTGTTGTAGATCGAGGCCATGTTGTGCTCGCGCATCGCCCGCGGATCGCCGTCTACTGACGGGGTGACGATGTAGATGCCCTCGTGGTTCAGTCCCGATTCGAACTTGGGCGGGCTGAAATAGGCGGCGAAGGGCATCACGTTGCGCAGGTACTCGGGGGTCTCAATGACACTCAGCGTCTCGCCCGCCGGCATCGAGGCAATGTCGTGGTCGATCACGAACCGGCGCGCCTCGTCCATCGCCGTTCGGTAGCTGTCGAGAGCGGCAGTGAAATCGGCCGGATGATCTGACTTGATCCGATCGATGACCTCGTCCTCGGTCGCTTCCGCATCGATCTCGCGCGCGGCTCGCGCTCGTGCCGCCGAGTTCTCGGCCAGCTGCTGCTCGCCGATCTCGAGAATGTCGTCGGCCGACAGGCCATCGAATGCGCGCAGACCGATCAGCTCGTTGTACGCCTCGCCGCCCAGCGCGAACTCGTCGTCCGCCCTGGCCAGCTGGTCGCGGATCCAGCCGTTGTAGCTAACGAGCGCGATCCGCATTTCGGCGGCGCCGCGTTCCAGCCGGCGGGTCTCGGCATGGTCATCACCGAGCTCGTGCCGCGCGGCGCCGATGACCTCCTCGAACAACGACGGCAGGGACTCGGCAGAGTCGAGCTCCATCTCGTTCCACAGCCGCATAGGCCGCTGGCCAAGACGGGATTTCTGCTCCTCGATGTGCTGCGGCCCGGCTTCGAGTCGCGCCGCGATGGACGAGAGTCGCTCGGCCAGCGGCCGCGTGCCGCGGGCGAACAGCAGGAACACGCCGTCGCCGATCTCGTCGGTCGCCGACACGCGCCGCTCCCAGACACGATGCACGTCGTCATCGAAGACCTGGCGCCGTGTCGAGAACTGGGCCAGCTCTCGTTCGAGCGCCCAGTACGGCGACAGGTCGCTCGCCGAAATCGACTCGAGACGACTCAGGAACGTACGCGCCGCGTCGATCTCGCCCTGAACAGCGTCACGCGACCCGTCGCCGAGCCGGTCGTCATGGTCGTGAAGGCCGAGATACGTGGCAAAGACCGGATGACGCTCGACGATGCCGTAGAAGCGCTCGGTCAGCAATGCGTCGAGCTGCTGCTCGGCAGCTGTGACCGGCGACGGCGCGGCGGCCGCGCCAGCCCTGGGCTCGGTCGTCACCTCGTCAGGCCACTCCACCGGCGACCGGCGTGGCTGGAGCCGGTGCAAGACCGACCTCGACCAGCGCGCGCCGCGTAGCGTCAATGGCTGCGTCGATGTCGGCCGCCGTGATCCCGTAGTGGGTGACGGCGCGAATTCGGTCGCCGCCGGGGTAGTCGATCATCGCCACGCCCGCGCGCTCGAGTGCCTCGAGGAAGGACATGCGCAGCTCGCGACGGTCGAGCTCGAAGAACACGAAGTCGGTGCGCACTCGCGCCGGGTCGAGGTTCGTGATGCCCGGCAGGTTGGCGATCCCATCGGCCAGCCGGCGCGCGTTGACGTGGTCCTCGGCGAGGCGGTCGATCATGCCCGCCGAACCGTCGCGCAGCGCAACCAGCCCGGCCGCAGCCAGCACGCCCGCCTGGCGCATGCCACCGCCGAGCAGCTTGCGCGCCCGGCGCGCGCGCCACACGAAGTCCTTGCTTCCGACGACGACCGAGCCGACCGGACAGGCCAGGCCCTTGGACAGGCAGAAGGTCATCGAGTCGGCTTCGGCGGCAAGCTCCCGGACGGATGTGTCGAGCGCAACCGAGGCGTTGAAGATGCGTGCGCCATCGACGTGGAGCGGCACGCCCTTCTGGTGCGCCAGCCGACCGACGGCGCTGACGTACTCAGCGGGAAGAGGCTGGGCCATCGAGTCGGCATGGGTGTTTTCGAGCGTCACCAGCGAGGTGATCGGCTCGTGCACGTCGCTCGGGTCGCGCCATGCGCGATCGATGGCGTCGAGGTCCATGCGGCCCTCGGCGTTCCAAGGCAGCAGCCTCATCGAGGCGCCGACGACGACTGCGAAATTGGCCGCCTCGTGGGCGAAGGAGTGCGAGCCGTCGCCAGCGATGATCTCGCCACCGCGCGGGACGTGGGCCATCAGGCTGACGAGATTGCCCATCGTGCCGCTGGCCACGAAAACCGCTGCTTCCTTGCCGGTGATCTCGGCGGCACGTTGCTCCAGTGCGTTGACCGTCGGGTCGTCGCCGAAAACGTCGTCGCCCACTTCGGCCTCGGCCATCGCCCGGCGCATCTCGGGCGACGGGTGCGTGACGGTGTCGGAGCGCAGGTCGATCAGGCGGTCGGGCATGGGATGGCCGAGTATAGAGTGGCCATCCGAACGGGCCCGCAGAAGAGAACTGCTATCCTCCACCTCCTCGCGGACCCGTGGTGTAGCGGCCCAACATGCCAGCCTGTCACGCTGGAGATCGCCGGTTCGAATCCGGTCGGGTCCGCCAGTCCATGCCGGTGAGGTCGCCAGCCATCCCTAACCATCCACGCGGACGATTTGCTGCGGCTCTCGCCCTGGTGGCACTCCTCGTCGCTTGCAGCGCGCCCAGTCCGCCGACCTCGCCGACGCCTTCGGCTCCGGCAACTAACAGCGCGCTCCCGACGGCCACCGATTCGACGACTCCGACCGACGAACCAACCCTCGAGCCGACGCTGGGGCCTACGTCGCCACCGACCTCGGACCCGAGCGGCACTCCGGGCCCGACCGATTCGCCCACGCCGGCGCCGCCGCAGGCGGTTGAGATGCCTCTCGTCCCGGTCGTCAGCTTCTGGTCGACGCGCGAGTCCATTTCATTGGAAGAGCTGCAGAGCTCTGCCGCGGCGGGCAGCGTACTGATGGCCGCCGACGACGCGGCCGCGCTGGGCTGGTCAGTTCCTTTTTCGGCCACGTCGGCGACAGCAGACGAGATCAAGGTTGCCGTGCGGGAGCCTGGCGTGATGGGCATCCTGCGCGCATCCGACGTCGACCAGTCGGTTCGGGGGCTGGGCATCAACGACGTACACCTCTTCGGCAACGACCGCGTCGAGGACATCGGCCAGTGGCCGTTGGTCGCCACCGTCCAATCGTCTGAGACGTGGGATCAGTCGGCTTCGTGGACGCTCATCGCCGTCGGCGACATGCACTTCGACCGCCTCGTGCGCACGGCCATCGAGGCGTCCGGACAGCGCAGCTACCCCTTCGACGGCGGCACGGCCGAGGTGACTGCCGTGCGCTGCTGCTCCTTCTTCAACTACCAGTATCCGATCGTCGCTAGGACGGGCAACCGCGGCCTGATGCACGAGCTCATCTCGGGCTCAGACCTGACCATCGGCAACATGGAAATCGGGCGTGCTCGAGGACGCACCACACCACGCCGATCCGACTGGCTTCACGTTCACCACCGATGCGTCGTGGATGCAGGACCTGGCCGACAACGGCTTTGACATGCTCTCGACGGCAAACAACCACAGCAACGATGGCGGCCAGGCTGGCCTGCAGACGGCGGTCGAGGCCATTGCCGGCGCGGGCATGGAGTCCGCCGGTTCAGGCTTCGGTGACGACGTGTTCGCGCCGGCCATCCTCGAAGCGAACGGGACGACGGTGGCGATCATTGCCTGTAGCGGCGTGCGCGGCAACAACCCCGTACAGCCGAACCCGGATCGCGTTGTGTCGATGAGCTGTAACGACGGCAGCGTGGCGCGAGTCATCGGCGAGACGCGTGACCAGGCCGACGTGGTCATGGTCTATCCGCACTGGGGCGTCGAGTACTACCCACGGCCGCGGTCATATCAGCGCGATCTGGCCGCGGAATGGATCGACGCGGGCGCGGACCTGATCGTCGGCCACCACTCGCACTTCCCGGGCGGGATGGAGGACATCGACGGGCACCTGGTCATGTACTCACTCGGCAACTTCATCTTCGACCAGGACTTCCGCCAGGCGACGATGATGGGCCTCGTACCCGAGATGACCTTCAACGGAGCGGATCTCAAGCAGGTCTGGCTGCACACCACGCTCATCGTCGACAACGCCCAGCCGAATCTGGCCGATCCCGACACGGACGGCCAGTTTGCGTACGACCTGGTGCGCGCCGGCTCGCGAGGGCTGCTCGACTACTAAGCGCGAGCGCCCAGCGCCAGCGCCTAGCGCGACGCCTAGCGCAATCCGGCGAAGAGGTCGTCCTCTGGCAGACGCAACGCCGATGCGCGATTCCTTGAGCGTGAATTCCTCGGTCGGCATCAGCTCGCGCCAATCGTCGGCGGTGAGTGCCAGGAAGAAGCCATCGCGCGTCAGCTGCGTCACGTGCTCGCCCAGCGCGGCGTACTTGGCAGCGATGAAGTCAGCCACGTCGATCACTGTTGTGACGGGTCCCTGCGCCGCTTCCATCTGCGCCATGTGCGCCTCGCGGCCGAGACGTTCCTCGTCCGTTTCCTCCTCGGAACCGGTCCACCACGGCTTGACGCCGCGCTCCGCGGCCCGTTGCATGACCTCGTCGCGGCGCCGGTTCGACGACGCCGTCTCATACAGCTTCAGCGGCGCGTCCGCGTCGGCCGCGGAGCGCTCGAAGGCGGCCTTGGCGATCAGCCCGGCACGGATGTGGTCGGGGTGGCCGTAGCCACCGAAGTCGTTGTAGCCGACGACCACCTGCGGACGAACCTCGCGCACGATCGCGAGCAGGCGCTCGACGGCCTCGTCGAAGTCGGCCGTCCAGAAGGAGCCGGGCAGGTCGTTCTCGGGCGTGCCCATCATCCCCGAGTCGACGAAGCCGAGCATCCGCGAGTCGATCGGGCCGAGATGGGCCAGCGCACGACTCAGCTCCTCGCGCCTGATCTCGGCCAGCCGGGCGTGGTTGTCGGGCGTGTCGAGCTCGGGCACGACGATCTCGCCGTACTCGCCGCCGGTGCACGTGACGCACACCACGCGAACGCCCTCGGCGGCGTAGCGCGCCATGATGCCGCCGGTCGAGATCGTCTCGTCGTCGGGATGCGCGTGAACGGTCAGAAGAGTCAGTCGCTCGGCCATCGTCCGATGATAGGCAAACGCGCCCAGTAGACTCCGGCGATGCCATCCACGACCGATCCGCGCCAGCGATGGGCGCTCATCCTTGGTGCCAGCAGCGGCTTCGGCGAGGCGACTGCGCTCGCCCTGGCGGCAGACGGCTACGACATCTGCGGCGTGCATCTCGACCGCCGCCAGGGACAGGCCCATGTCGACGAGATCCGATCGGGCATCACCGCGCTCGGCCGGCAGGCGCTCTTCATCAACGGCAATGCGGCCGACGACGAGCAGCGCGCCAAGGTGATCGGTGAGCTGCGCGATGCCATCGGCGACGGCTACGTCAGGGTGATGCTGCACTCGCTCGCCTTCGGGACGCTCAAGCCATTCCTGGCCGACGACCCGGAAGCAGCGATCAACCGCCGCAATCTCGAGATGACGCTCGACGTGATGGCCAACTCGCTCGTGTACTGGACGCAGGACGTCTGGCGCGCCGGCCTGCTGGCCGAGGGATCGAAGATCTATGCGCTTACCAGCGAAGGGTCATCGCGTGCGATCGCGAGCTACGGCGCGGTTGGTGCTGCCAAGGCGGCGCTCGAGTCGCACTGCCGCCAGCTGGCAATGGAGTTCGCCCGCCTTGGGCAGCGGAGTGACGGTCAATGCGGTCCGCGCCGGCGTGACGCTGACCCCGGCGATGATGCGCATCCCCGAGGCCCAGCGCCTGACCGACTACGCGATGCAGGTCAACCCGCACGGACGGATGACGACCGTCGACGACGTCGCCCAGGCCATCGTGCGCTTGTCCGGCGACGGCACGCACTGGCTGACCGGCAACGTGCTCGGCGTCGATGGTGGCGAGCTGATCAGCGGCTGAATCTCGGCCGACGCCGCATGCCCGGAAGTACGGGTTGCGCGTCTCGGTGACAATGGGATGAGGCTCGTCGTGTCGTGTCGGCGGGTGAGAGGTCTCTGCCGGCGTGACAAGAAGTCCGTCGCGCGTGCCCGCGTCTAGGGAGGAACGCGATGCCCCGCCCGCGTACCCGTTTCGCCGCTCTGCTGCTGCTTGCCGGTCTCGTTCTCGCGTCGTTCGCCCCGGTCGCGGTCCACGGCGCGCAGCCTGCGTACAAGCTCAACCTCTATCGCCAGGGCGTCTTCACCACGCAATACACCTGGACCTGGTGTGTCGGCGCGTCGGCACAGGCGATGCTCAACATCATCAACGGCACCGAGAACCACAGCCGCGAGCGACAGAAGAAGCTCGTCCAGTACGCCATGAACCACGACGGCCATGAGGGCAACCAGGGTGGGTCGGACGCGACGGGCTTCGCGCGCACACTTCGCCACCACGGCGGCGGCAGCTACTCACCCGAGCTTTCCACTTCGTACCGAACGGCCGTCCGCAAGGCGGTCAAGCGCATCCGCGCGACCGACAAGCCGGTCGGCCTGCTGGTCATGGGTGGCCGGCACGCATGGGTGCTCAACGGCTTCGAGGCCACGGCCGATCCCGCCGCGACCAACAACTTCGAGGTCACCCACGTCTACGTCATGGGCCCGCTCTACCCCAAGCAGACGGGTTACTGGTTCGACAGGCCGCCCAACAGCAGGATCAGCTGGGACGGCTTCAAGAACCCGTTCCGGAGGTTCGACGATCCCGACAGCCCGGAGTTCGTCGGCTACTGGGTGACGGTCAACCCCTAGAGCTGAACGCCCAGCTACGGCCCCGCATCGGGTGCGTAGCCGGTCAGCTCGACGTACGCCTCGCCGGTCAGCTGCGAACCTGCGCGCGTCGCCTCGACGTGCTGCGATCCCTCCCAGTAGATGACGCCCGTGGTCGGTCGCGTATCGAGCTCCTGGTCGAGGACCGTCGGAGACAGCGTGACCTCGAGCTCCTCGCCGGGCACCGCTATTGCCCAGCCTGACGGGTAGGTCGCGCCGGTTCGCGCACTCGTCCACTCGTCGAGCGGCGTGATCGTGAACGCCTCGCGTGGCAGGTGCTCGAACGTGCCGTCGGGCCGCACGAGCGTGCCGTAGATCAATGGGTAGCTGCCGTCGGTGTCGCGGACGAGCGAAAAGGTGAGGTCCGTGCCGTCCTCGAGGTTGACGGCGAACCAGTCCCAGCCGCCGCCGCCGACGGCGATGAAATCGCCCCACTGGTGATCGAACCACGCCTCGCCCTCGACCGGGATGAGCGCGTCGTCGCCGCCGGCGGCTATCGCGCCGCTCGCCGTCATTCGCGTCCACGAGTAGTAGTAAGACGAGCCGGCAGGGCCGAAGTCGATCCAGCCGTCGCCGTCGTGCAGCGCCGGCGCGTCGTGCACGGCGTCGAGGTCCAGCTCCAGCGAGATCAGCGGCGACGCCGCGCTCAACGTGTCGCTGCCGCCGAGGCCCGACATCCGCCACGGCGAGGCGCCGCTGGGCGCGCCGATGTCGCTCGTGCCACCGATCGCGAGATCGAAGCCCTCCGGCGGGCCCTGATCGACCTGCGCGCCGATCTCCGAGCGCTGGTCGTAGTAGAAGCGCCCGCCCGCCTCGTCGGTGAGCGCCAGGTGCGACGCCCACGTGACCGGGAACGAGCCACGCTCGGCGCGGAAGATGACGAACTCGAAGCCGAACTCGCGCTCATCGTCGGCGCGCAGGTGGCCGGTGTAGTACCACCACTCGGTCAGTCGGTCATGTGCAGCTTCGTCGCGCGGCAGAACGACTGGCATGTGGATCGGCTACCAGCGAAGGAATCGGGGAGGGCGTTGTGATGGGAGCCGTCGGATCCGGATCCCGGCCGAGGACGCGGCCGCCCGGTGAGCAGCCCAGCAAGGACGAGCGCAGCGACCGCGAGCAGCACGAGCGCCAGCGTCGCCGTCTCGGGCAGGTGAAGGCGGGTCGAGATGAAGCGCCGGATGCTGTCCGGCAGCCACCAGTTCCAGTCGCCGAGCAGGCGCATCGTGGACGGGACGAGGAGGGCCCGGACGACGGTCGCGTCGAGCGCCACGGCTATCGCCACGCCGAGGCCGAGCGCCTTGATGAGAACGATGTCGGCGAAGGCGAACGAGCCGGCGACGACGACCACGATCAACGCCGCACTGGTGACGATGCGGCCGCTTCGCTCCATCCCGCGTGCCACTGCCTCGCGGTTGTCGCCGGTCTGGTCGTACACCTCCTTCATGCGCGACAAGAGAAAGACCTCGTAGTCCATCGATAAGCCGAACAGAACGCAGAACAGGATCACCGGCAGGGTCGTCTCGACGAAGCCGAGCGGCGCGAAGTTGAGCAATGCCGACAGGTTGCCGTCCTGGAAGATCCACACCAGTGCGCCGAACGAGGCGGTGATCGACAGGCCGTTGACGATCAGCGCCTTCAACGGCAGCACCACGCTGCGCAACAGCACAAACAACACGAGGTAGGTCGACACGAGGATGAACGCGGCCGATCTCGGGAAGTCGGCGGCGATTCGATTGACCACGTCGCGCACCTCGGCCGCGCCGCCGCCGACGAGCAGCTCAACGCCAGCCGGCGGAGCAAGAGCAGACGTCGGGTCGCGCATGTCGGCAACGAGTGCCTGCGCCTCGGCCCGGTTCGGGCCATACGGCGTGATCACGGTGAACGTGGCAAGGTCGCCGTTGGTGGTACGGGCAAGCGTGTCGCGAACGAACCGGTCGGCCGGTCCGCCGGGAGCGCCGTACAGCAGCTGATATTGCTCGAGGCCGAGACGCGCGTCGACGTCGACCATGCCCTCGACCCTGTCGACGCGCGGGTCCGCGGCCAGGCGGCGCGAGTAGTCGTACAGAGCGGCGACGTTGTCCGCGTCGGTGACCGGGCCGTCGGTCCGGATGGCCAGTTGGAGTGGGGCGAACTCGCCCTCGCCGAACTCATCGACGAGCAGGCTGAATGCCTGACGCGAGGGCACGCCGGGCGGCAGGATCGAAGCGTCCGGCGCGTTGAAACGCACGTGCAGGAACGGGTAGCCGAGGATCAACAGGAAGGCCAGCGTGGGCAGGAAGAAGAGCAGCGGCCGGGCCATGACTCGGCGAGCGAGCCGCGCCCACGCCCCTTCACCCTCAGGTTTGGGGCGCCGACCGGGCAGGCGGACGGGGACGGCGTCGACGCGCGGGCCGAGCAGCGCCAGGCCGGCCGGCAACAGCGTCAGCGCCGCGGCCACGGCAAGACCGACGACCGCCGCGCCGGCGATGCCGACCGAGCGCAGGACCATGAACTCGAAGAGCACGAGACCGATCAGACCGAGGAGCACGGTCAGCCCGGAGAAGAACACGGCACGCCCGGCGGTGGCGACGGTGTCCGCGACGGCGCTGTTGACTGCCTCCTGGTCAACGGCCCCGCTCTCAAGGCGACCGCCGCCACGCTCCTGCAGCTCTTCGCGGAAGCGGCTGGTCAGCATCAACGCGTAGTCGACGCCGAGTCCGAGTCCGAGCAGCGTGGCCAGGTTGAGAACGAAGATGCTCAACGGCGTCTGTTGGGCGACGAAGAAGAGGACGCCGAGGGCGATGGCCACGGCCGAGCCACCGATGACGATCGGCACGCCCGCCGCGAGCAGGCTGCCGAAGACGAGCAGCAGCGCCAGCGCGGCGAGCGGTAGCGAGATGAACTCGCTGCGCTGCAGATCGCGCTCCGAGAGCACCTGGATGTCGCCGTAGAACGCCGGCCCGCCGGCGAGGTAGACCGAGATGCCGGGCACCGCCGTGATCGCGTCCTGGATCGGCTCGAGTGCCTCGGGCGAATCGTCGGGCGGCAGGTCCAGGGTGACGATCTCGTACACAGTTCGGCCGTCGTCGCTGATCTGCCGCGGCGCGAGCGTGTGGGGCAGGATCCCGCTGACGTGCTCCGCCTGCGGCACGCGCGCGAGGGCGGTCGCGACGGCCAGGTCGAAGGCAGGGTCGCCCGCGCGCGCGTCGGTCTCGCTGCGCACGACGATGACCATCGCCGACGGCGGCAGGCCGAGCTCCTCCTGGAGCAGCAGCCGCGCGCGCGACGCCTCGAGATCGTTGAGCGAGAAGCCGCCCGAGCGCAACGCACCGGGCAGCTGCGGTGCGAAGGGCAGCGCGGCAAGCAGGAGGATTGCCCAGCTGATGGCGACGGCCTTGCGGTGACGCGCGCAGAACAGGCCGAGTCGGTGGAAGAGGCTCACGGAGTATCAAGTTTCGCCGCTCGGCGGCGACAGCGCCCGCGACGAGGTCCTACGAAGGCTCGGGCTCGTCCTCGTCGGTGATCGGCTCTACGAGTGAGTCGTCTGTGGCCTCCCCGGTGGGCGGCAGCGGGGAGTCTGGAAGCGCAAGCTCGATCGGCTGTCGGCCGGTGGTCGTCCCGTCGAGGCCGACCAGCTCGACAGTGGCCGCGATCAGGGCCACGCCGGCGATGGTCGAGATCACCGAGCAATAGCGAACGATGCTCAATCGGATGACGCGCGCCATGACCGGTACGGTCAGCCCGTCGCAGGTGACGTGGAAATGGAGCGTGACCGAGCGATAAGTCCAGGGTGCCTCGCGCTCCTGCTCGGAATCAACGGCCACCTCGAGCCCGGCCACCTGGGCGCGTCGCTTGCGCAGGATCTCGACCACGTCCCAGGCCGCGCACGCGCCTGCACCCGCGAGCAGCAGCTCAGTGGCCGAGAAGCCGGTCGGGCCGCGCTCCTCGTCGCCCAGGTTGGGCGGGGCGTTGATCGAGATTGACTGGCCGTCGTGCCTGCCGAGGGCCACGAATTGGCCACCTGGCTTGTCCCACGAAACGGTGACCGTGCGCATCGAGCTCTTCGTCAGCCGACCAGTACCTGCCGGCGGATCAGGGCTACTCCCCGACGACCGACCAGATGAAGCCCATGAACACGAAGATGCCGATGAAGAGGCCGACGAAGGCCGGCGCACCGAGCTGCTGCGGCCCAAGTCCAAGGCTGGCGAGGAAGAGCATCCCGGCGCACCACAGCACGATCAGGATCAGGAACAGCCAGCGACCGTTGGGGCCGACGATCGAGCGCACCCAGCTCGTGTAGCGCTGCGACGGAACGAGCGCCACGAGGAGGATGATCATGCTCATCAACGCAGCCAGGAAGATCGAGCCGAAGAGTGCCCACGGATGGAGGATCAGCTGCTCGAAGGCCGCGTACAGCGACACGACGATGACCGGCGTGAGCAGCAGGCAGAGGATGATCCCGATCTTGCTGAGGCGGGCGAGCGTCATTGGCGGCGAGTCTATCAAAGCGCCCCGATCGGCCGAACGGTCACCACCATCCGGGGGACTTGCGCAAATTTGGACGCTATGATCTCGTTTCTATCCACACTGCATAAGGAATATGCAGTCGCTGAAGCCATGCCAGCTGGCCCAGGCTGAGCCGCCACAGGAGTCGACTACGAGCGTGGAATCCGGCCTCGAGACCGTTCCGTTCATCAATCAGCGCGACCCCGCGCGCCGAGTTGGCGCCGATGGGCGGCCCGCGGCCAGCCGCCGCGCTCCGCTGTGGGCGGACGTCCCCGACGAGAAGTGGACCGATTGGCGCTGGCAGCTCTCCAACCGCGTCAACGAGCTGTCCGAGATCGAGCAGATCATCAACCTGACCGATGAGGAGCGCGAAGGGCTGTCGGCGCCGGACAAGTTCCGCGTCGACATCACGCCGTACTTCATCTCGCTCATCGACCCCGACGATCCGAACGACCCGATCAGGCGCCAGGTGCTGCCGCTCGGACGCGAGCAGGAAGCGTTCACGGCGATGATGGAGGACTCGCTCGCCGAGGATCGCCACTCACCGGTGCCGGGCCTCGTGCATCGCTACCCGGATCGGGTGCTGATGCTCGTCACCACGCAGTGCGCCAGCTATTGCCGCTACTGCACTCGGTCGCGCATCGTGGGCGACCCGACCCAGAACTTCAACTCACGTGATCACGAGGCGCAGCTCGATTACCTGCGCCGCACGCCGCAGGTGCGCGACGTGCTGATCAGCGGTGGGGACGGGCTGACTCTCGCACCGAAGCTGTTCGAGAAGATCATCCGTGGCCTGCGCGAGATCCCGCACATCGAGATCATCCGCATCGGCACCCGCGTTCCGGTGTTCATGCCCCAGCGCGTGGACGACGAGCTGTGCGAGATGCTCAGCCGTTACCACCCGATCTGGATGAACCTGCATTTCAACCACCCCAACGAGATCACACCCGAGGTCGCCCGGGCGGTCGACAAGCTGACCAGGGCAGGCATTCCGATCGGCAACCAGTCGGTCCTGCTCGCCGGCGTGAACGACTGCGTCAACATCCAGCGCGACCTCGTCCATCGGCTGGTCGAGATGCGCGTTCGCCCGTACTACCTCTACCAGTGCGACCTGGTCGAAGGCTCGGGCCACTTCCGGACACCCGTTGGCAAGGGCCTCGAGATCATGGAGGGCCTGCGTGGACATACGTCGGGCTATGCGATCCCGACGTATGTCATCGACGCGCCCGGCGGTGGCGGCAAGATCCCGGTGATGCCCAACTACTTGATCAGCTACTCGGACCACAAGGTCGTGCTGCGCAACTACGAGGGCTACATCACCACCTACGAGGAGCCGCTCCACTACGAGCAGCACGACAAGTCGACGTGCGCCTCGTGCCAGGCGGCACGGCCCGAGCCCGGCCAGTCGGGCGTGCTCGGCCTGCTCAACGGCGAGCGGATGTGGATCGAGCCGACGGGTTTTGCCGACGTCCACACGCGTGGCAACGTCGAGCCGCATCGCCTGCAGCGACCCGACAAGTGGACGCCGTATGGCGTCGGCGCGATCGAGGGATCGTCACGTCCGGCATTGCCGGTCCTACCGGCCGAGGCCACGGTGGCCGCCACGCCGGCGACGGTGGCGTCGAACGGCACGGAGTTCGGCCCGGGCGAGGAGCCCCGGCCACGCGATGGCGAGCCGACCGGTGCCGCCCACGGGGAGCTGCTCTAGCAGCTTCGGCCGCTTTCGGCGCGTCCGCTCGGGTCGTGCTATCACATTCCAGTGACAGTCCTCCGAGCCCCGCTCGTCGCGTATGGCTACGTCGTCGAGCAGCTGCGCCACGTTCCGATCATGCGCAGCGTCGTGCGTCGTGGCACGTTGGTCGCTGCTCTGCTGGTGGTCGGCGCGTTCCTGGCATTCCTGCTCTGGGCGGCAACGGTCGCCCCGCAGCGCGTCGGCATGGCCGACCTCGTCGCCGGCAAGCTGTCAGTGATGCAGTCGTGGATAGCCATCAGCGGCGAGCTGAGCGGCGGTGAGGCAAGCAGCGCCGGCGGGTATCGCTACGTGCTCGTCGATCCGGCCGTGCCGAACGCGATCATGAATGTGCACAGCGACGTCCAGCTGCCACTTGGAGCGACGACGATCAGCGGCGCGTTCGGCGGCCCGCGCGAACCGGCGCCGGTCGGCTACCGCTGGATCGGCACCCTGCACGCCGACCCGGTATTCGTGCCCGAGCCCGGACCGCCGTGGGTATCGATCGTGATGCTCGGCGGAGCCGCACTGTTGGTCGGCGCCGGCCGAGTCTCGTACCCGATGTTCTTCAGCCAGACGCCTGCAATTCAGGCCCCGCGAAGCGCGACCATCCCGGTCAGAATCCGGCGTGGCCCGCTGCCAGAGGCAGGCGACGCGACGCCGGCCGAGATGCTTGTGCGAGCGGGAGCGCCGGTCGAGCTGCGATTGGGGCAGGGCGAGGCGCAGCAGCTGCGCATTCACTCTGTCCATACCGGCGTTGAAGCGGGTGAGCTGCGCCTGCTCAAGGGCTCCGAGCCGGCGCTGCGTGTTCGGCACGCAACAGATGACCTGACGATCAGCTTTCTAACCCGGGAAGAGCGCGACACGGTGTTTGCCGCCCTGGTCGCGGATGCCCAGGCATGGGCGCGCGAGCCCGCGCCGACGAACCTGCAAACCGCGACTTAAGCGTCGCGGCTATCCTTTGTCCACGCGCTCCTTGAACCTGCAGACCGAGGGTTAGCCGTGACCTTTGCCAGGCGGCGCGTTGCCGCTTTAGTTGCTGCCATGACGATTGTTGCCGCCTTCAGCGGCACCGCAAACGCCGCCGTGCTCGAGAGTGACGGCGCGGCTGTTGGTGCGCTGCGTCAGCGTGCAGAGCAGGCCGCTGCCAGAAGTCCGCGCGCCTGCGAAGACGGCGCATTCCGCCTCATCAGCCCCGGGGTCAGGTGGAACGAGACGTACGAATGGTCGTTCCGGGCGTCCACAACGCCGTCGCGGCTGGCCAAGTCGAGCGTGGTAAGCGTGCTGCGCGAATCCTTCGGCAACATCACCGGCGCTCACAACGACTGCGGACTGACTGACCGGGTCAGCGCGCAGCATCGCTACCTCGGCACGACCGACGAGCGACCGGACTGCATGCATCGCGACGGGCACAACGTGATCGGCTTCGGTCGACTTCAGTTCGGAGTGCTTGCTGTGACGTGCTTCTGGATGCGCAACGGCCAAATGGTCGAGGCGGACATCAAGATCAACAGCCGCGAATCGTGGGCGCTGGCAATGGATGGCTGCCGGGACAAGCTGTCGCTCGAGGCAACCATGACCCACGAGGCGGGCCACGTGTTCGGCCTCGGCCACGTCGGCGAGCGACGTCACGGCCGGCTGACGATGAGCCCGTTCCTGAACGGACCGTGCGACAACTCGGAGGCGACGCTGGGACTGGGCGACGTGCGTGGCCTCGAGGCGCTCTACTGACGCGTGGCCAACCCGACCTTTGAGCCCGGTACGCTCGAGCAGCTCGATCGCCTGAAGGAAGTGCGCATCGAGACGACTCGGCCCGATGGCACCGTTCGCAGCACGATCATCTGGGCCATCGTCGACGACGGCGAGGTCTTCGTTCGAAGCTGGAAGGGCGACCGGGGTCAGTGGTACCAGGCCGCGCTCGATGCCCCCGACGACGTGGCTCTCGTTTACGACGACACGCGCATCCCGGTCCGCGCGGTGCTGACGACCGATCAGCAGTCGATTGAACGCTGCAGCGCCGGCCTGCTGCGCAAGTACAAGCGCAGTGCTTCGCTCGACTCGATGGTCCAGCCCTACAACCTGGGCACGACGCTGCGCATCGAGCCCCGCTGACAGCCGGTGGCCGACGGCGGACTGGTTCTTCGCGACGTGACCGGGCTGCCCGATTCGGGGCTCCGGCCACCGGTCATGGCCGAGGCTGGAGATCCGTTCTCGGCGTTGCGCGTTGCCAGCCTCATCGCGCGTCTGCCACGCGGCGTCCCGATCTCGTTGCGCGACGTCGTCGAGCGGCTCAACGCCGAGTATCTCGACTGGTCCTTCTCGCGCTCGGTGGTCGCCTGGGTGGCGGTCCAGATGCAGGCCAACTGGCTGGCCGACTTTCGGTCGGCCGGCGGTTTTCAGGTCGATGACGGCCCGCTCGGCGAGCAGCTGACGATCGAGGACAGTGCTCGAGTCGAGCCGTGGCTCATCCGCCAGGTCGAGCGCATCCACGGGGAGTGCCTCGAGCGCCTGCGCCTCTTCGCCCGCGACGAGGGCGCGATCCCCTAGTCGGCGTCCAGGGCTCGGTAGGTGCCGAACAGTGCCGCGTTCTCGGCGCTCCGGTCGGCCGACCAAACGTTTGTGAAGTAGACGAATACGAGCCCGAGGTCGGGGTCGATCCATAGCCGTGTTCCGCTTGCACCGCCATGGCTGACGACGCGTGGCGAGCCGGGCAGATCGTGCATCAGCGTCGGCTTGCCCCAGCCCAGGCCATGGTGGACCTCGCGCTCCTCGCCGTCGTACATGCCGGACACGCCATGCAGCTGGTCCTCGCCCATCAGGCTGAAGGTGGCGCTCGACGTCGGGATGGTACGGCCGTCCATCCGGCGCGGACTGAGCGTAGCGGCGCCAAAGCGGACCAGGTCGTCGAGCGTTCCGAACAGGCCGCCGCCGGGGAGCGCCGTGCCGGCCAGGTAGCGCAGCATCAGGAAACGGACGATTGCGTTGTCGAGACCGACACCCTCGACCGGCACGATCTTCCGGCCGGCCCGGCGCGGGTCGAACGTCGTGCGCATCTCGAGCGGCTCGAGCACGCGATCGTGCAGGAAGGCGCGGTAGCGTGTCGAAGTGATGCGCTGGATCATTTCGGCCAGGACCAGGTAGCTCGACGAGCAGTACTGGTAACGCGTGCCGGGCTCGGAATCGAGTGGCGCGGCGAGGGTGACACGCGTCTGCCGCTCCGCCGACGGGCGCTCGCGGGCGAGCCGATCGATCGGGTAGTCGGGCACGCCCGAGGTGTGGGTGAGCAGCTGCCGGGCGGTCACCTTGCGCTTGTCGCCCTCGTCGAACTCGGGCAACCAGTTGGCAATCGGGTCATCCAGGCCGACCAAGCCGTCCTCGACGAGCTGCATGAACGCGGTGGCGAAGATCGGCTTGGTGACCGAGGCGAGGAAGAAGTAGTCATCTGTCGTCACCTGCCGCCGCCGACCGCCGAACGCCTCAGAGCGGATCTCGCCGTCCACGTCACCGATCGCGAGAGCGGCGACCGGAACCACGCCATTGGCCACGTCTTCGCGCAGCCGCGCAAACACGCCATCGAGTCGTGCGGGATCGTCACGCAGTCTCGCCGTCGCGCTGCGCTCCTGGGTCACCATGCTCCGACCATAATGCCGCGATGTCCCCTAACCCGACGGCGAGGCCATGAATCGGTCATGAATCGGCGATGAATCGGAGCGAGGCGATCAAGCGAACGAGGCGCCTGGTCGACGAGGGCGAGCGGCTCCAGCTCTCACCGAGCCTGCCCGCCCTTCGAACGTGGCTCCAGATTTCCGACGAGCACCTCAGCGCGACGTGGGGCTCGATGGACCGCTATCACCTGGTCTGGCTGGGAGTCGGTCGTTCGAACGCGATCCGTGGCCGACCGATGACCGCCGACGAGGAGAGCGACTACGTTCGCGACGTTGCCAACCAGAAGACGGCCGCCCTGCGCATGAGCCTGAAGGCGCTCGACGAACAGAACATGCCCTTCGTCGGCGAGGACTGACCAGAAGGACGGCGCGGCGGGCTAGATCCGCCGGATCTCGTCGAGCGGCACTACGAAGACAGTCGCGCCGCCGTGAGTCACCTCGGCCGGCAGCCAGTTGGCGTCCATACCACCGAGTGGCTCGACCGGGACGCTCTCCGTCCGCGAGCGGCAGTTCTCCTCGATCAATGCCATCGCCGGCGCGACCATGTCGTCCTCGACGCCGATGTAGAGCATCGCGTTGCGTGCCTGGAGAAAGCCGCCCTTCGAGAGAACCTCGGTCACGCGCAGATCCGCCGCGCGCAACGCCTCGACGAGAGTCGCCGCGTCCTGAGCGTGCACGACGGCGATCAAGAGCTTGGCCATCGTCAGATCATCGCGCCCAGCGCCAGGCCATGAAAGCCACTGCTGCAAGTGACGCGGCATGGATGAGGCGGATCTGCTCGAACAGGCCGACGAAATAGTCCGAGAAGCCGGCGATCGAGAGCCGTTCCAGCAACGGGCTGGTGGCGTTCGGGAAGAACAGCTGGCTGAAGAAATACGCGGCGAATACGCCGACGATCCACGCACCGATGGCGATCGCGAGTGAGAGCGCCTGCACCCGCAGCCCCGGCGGGTGACCGCGCCCGCTCCACGCGCCGCGCTTGACGGCCGCCCCGATGGCCATGCCGCCGATGAAGCCGACTGCGAGCAACCCGAAGGTCAGCCCGATCGGCTCGGCGGTGAAGCCATACACGAGCGCGAATGCAATCCCGGCGAGCACGCCGAGATCGAAGGCGTGGACCCAGCTCGGCTGCGCGGCGAATTCCGACTCGGTCGAGTCGGCCACAGTGGATGCCTTCGCGGCCTGCGCCTTGTTGGCCGGCTTGGGAGGCTTGTTGTTGGTGGTCGGACGCGAGCTCACACCCGATAGACTAGGTCGCCGCGATGCCTCACCCAAGCCTTGGTTACCCGCCGCCCGACGTTGCCGCCGGAATTCCCGAAGCGGCGGCTCGGTTGCGTGCCAGCTCGGACCGTGTCGCTCGGCTCGCGCTGCAGAACGCGGTGAAGCTCGAGCCGAGCTTCGATGAGCGCTACGACGACGTTGAGCTGCGTCTCTTCCTGCGCGACTACACGCGCCATATCGAGCAGCTCGCCAAGGCGCTCGAGACGAACGACGACACCTTCGTCGTGCAGTACGGCGAGTGGCTGATCCCGATCTATCGCCGCCGGCACGTATCGATGCGCGACTTCTTGGCCCTCCTGGGCGGCCTTCACACGGCAGCCGCGACGGTCCTGACGCCGGACGAGAATGACGTCGCCGACGCTCTGTTCGAACGCTGGAGCGACAGGCTCAAGCATCACGGGCGTCTGCCCGGCGATCACAAGGGCAATTCGGTCATTCGCTTCTTCTGGAAGGGCGCCGGCATCGGCGACGACAAGTGGATCTGACGCTTCGATGACCATCAAATGGGTCAAGAGCGACCCGCTCGTCATGAACGGCGAGCCGTTCTGCTACGGCACGCGGCTGTCGGTGCGCAACCTGCTCGAGATGCGCGCCAACGGCATGGGGCCTGATCGGATGATCGAGCAGCATCCGGAGCTGCGTCACGTCGGCATCGCCGAGGCATTCAGCTTCGCCGCCGACAACAAGGCACGCTACGCCGAATTCTTCGAGCCCGACGGCTCGATCACGGGCGACGGCTTCAGTCCCGACGAAGCCGCTCGGCTGCCGGAACACCTGCGCGACCTTCGCGGAGTCGTCGTCAGCTGACCTTCGAGTCCCGGTGCTAGGATCTATATCCGACATGACTGATCAGAATTCCGACGCGACCACCGCCACGGCCGAGCCCGGCACTACAACCACGCCGCCGGCTGATCCGGCTGCCGCCGCGGCCTTCGACCCACAGGCCCGCGCGACCGAGCTCGCGATCATGGACGCGCTGCGCGCCGTGGTCGATCCGGAGATCGGCATGAACGTGGTCGAGCTCGCACTGATCAGGCAGATCATCCAGTCGCCTCAACAGACCGAGGTGAAGATGATCCTGACGACCCCCTTCTGCCCCTACGCTGGTGCGATGATCCAGCAGGTGAAGGAGCAGGTTGAGTCGGTCGTCGAGAACGACGTCAAAGTCACCCTGCTGGCCGAGCGCTGGGATCCGCGCGACGCCGGCCTGGTTTGGTAAGCCGCCGACCTTCGATCGCCAGGAGCGCCGTAGCCACCGGGCGCGGTGACGACGGCTCGACCGGCCTGCTGTACGGCGGCCGAATCGCGAAGGACGATCCGCGGACCGAGGCGTACGGCACGGTCGACGAGGCCGTTGCCGCGCTGGGCCTGGCACGCATCGAGCTCACTTCTGCGGGCTTGACCGAGCTCGCCGAATCAGTGCTGCGCTGGCAGCGTGAGCTGTTCGTGGTCGGCGCCCAGCTGTCGACCAATCCAGAGGCCATCGATCGGCTCGAGGACGGCGTGACCCGTGTGTCCGAGGAGATGCTCGAGGGCGTCGAGGCCGAGCTTGCGCGCTGGGAATCGGTGGTCGAGATGCCGCGCGAGTTCGTCGTGCCGGGCGAGACTCGTGCGTCGGCCGCACTCGAGGTTGCCCGCACGGTGCTGCGTCGCGCTGAGCGGCGGATCATCGCGCTGGAGCGCAACGTCGAGCTCGCGACCGGATGGACGGTGCCGTACATCAACCGCCTCGCCGACCTGGTGTGGGTCCTCGCCCGCGCGGCCGAGCAGGGCGAGAACGTCGCTGCTACAAAGGCACGGACCAGATGAGGATCCCGCGCGTCGTCGCACTTCTCGCTCTCACCGGATTGGCGGTCTTCGCCGTCGGCTGCAGCGAAATCGGCATTCCGGTCGTGACCGAATCACCGCCGTCGGGAATTCGTGGCGTCGTGACACTCAGCCCGACCTGTCCCGTCGAAGCGTCGCCGGGCGCCAACGATCCCGAGCCGTGCGTCACGTTCTACGCCGCAACGCTCGTGGTGCTCGACGGCGAAAGCGCCGTGGTGACCCGTGTCACCTCTGGTTCGGATGGCCAGTTCACGGTGAACGTACCGCCCGGTGAATATGTCCTGGCGCCCGAGACCGGACAGGACTCGTATCCGATCGCTCAGCCCCAGTCCGTCGTCGTCGTTCCCGGCCAGTACGCCGAGGTCGAGATCAACTACGACACGGGAATTCGCTAGGCACCGAACGAGTCGCGAAGCGGCTCGGCGACCTCTCGCGCCATGGGTGCAAGCGCACCCGGTGCAGCCGCCCCCGGAATGCCCAGGATCACGTGGTCCGCGCCGCTCCTCTGAAAGCTCTTCCCCACTTCCAGCGCGGTTCGTCTCTCTGCTGAGCTGGAACCGCAGTCGACCTGGGCGGCAAAGGTGAAGTCATCCGGATCACGTCCGACAGCCTCGAGCGCGCGGCGAATCTGGTCGCGCTTCTCGACGAAGTACGCGACGTCGCCGGCGTGGGTGCCCGGCAGCGGCCAGCCCGACCCGTAGCGCGCCATCAACTCGATGCTGCGTCTGCGCAGGCCGCCGAGCCAGAGCGGTGGACCGCCAGGCGTGATGGGTGGCGGCTCGTTTGTCGCTCGGTCGAGCGGAAAGGTCGGGTCGTCGAGGCTGACGCCGGGCGACTGCCGCGCGGCATCGCTGAACAGGGCGGCCAGCACGCGTAACGCCGCTTCGTAGCGATCAACACGTTCGCGCGGGGCCGGCAGATCGACGCCGAATGCCGCGTGCTCGCCGACATGCCAGCCGGCCCCCAATCCGAGGATGAAGCGGCCGTCAGTGACGATATCGAGCAGCGTCGCTTCCTTGGCCAGCAGGGCTGGATGTCGAAACGTGTTCGCCGCGACGGCGATGCCGATCCACTTGCCCGGAACGCGGTGCGCCAGCGCCGCCGCCGTGGTGAACGCCTCGAACGCCGGTCCGCCGCGCTCGCGACTAACGTCGGCAAGGTGGTCGCTCAGCCATCCGGCGGCGAATACTTGCTGCTCGCCGGCGAGCGCCCAGGTCGCGTCCAGCTTTGCCCAGTCAAGACCGCTGTTCCCCGTCGCCGAGATCCGAAACCCAACCGGCCCAATCTTCGCCGCCACGCTCACCAGCGGTCCCAGTGGGTGAAGTCGTCGCGCGGGACCCAGCCACGTTTCAGCGAGCCGGAACGCCGATCGGGGAGTGGGTGACCGACTGTGATCACGCCGACCGGCGTTTGATCGGACGGAATGTCGAGCGCGTCGCGAAGGTCGGCCAGCCGGTGGGTGCCGAGGAAACCGGCCGCCAGCCCCTCATCGATCGCGGCGAGAAGGATGAGCATCACCGTGGCGCCGACGTCGACGTACCAGTAGGGGATCGGCCAGTCGATCTCCGTGCCGTCGTCGTTGACCTTGTCGGGCTCCTGGTAGCGGCGGTGGTAGATCTCCTCGCTGACCGTGGGCACGAACAGCGCCGGCGCGCGACTGACCCACGGATCGAAGCCTGCTTCGACGTACTCCGGCTCGTGACAGATGTCGGCAATCCGCCGGCGCTGTTCCGAGTCGGTGACGATAACGAGCCGCTGCCCCTGGCTGAAGCCGGCGCTCGGCGCACGCTGGGCGGCGGCGGCGATACGTTCCAGTGACTCGCGGCTGACCGGCTTGTCCGGATCGTAATTGCGAACCATCCGCCGCCGCCGAACTACCTCGCTGAACTGCATGCTGCCGAGGTTACCGGGCGGCGAGACGAGCGCCCAAATTGCAGCCCCTGTGACCCTCGGCTAGACTCAATCCTGACGTGATAACTCGGAATTCGCCGCTCGCCGAAGTGGCGGTCGCACAGGACCAGCGAGCGGCCGGCGGCAAGGGCAAACAGCCTCGGCCGCGGAGCATCTTTCCCGGCACCGGTGCGGTTCACTTCTCGACCCGTGGCGAGTACGGCGTGCGCCTGATCGTCGAATTGGCCCGTCACCACGGCGCCGGCCCGATCAGCCTTGCCGAGATCGCCGATCACGAGGAGCTGCCGCGGCCCTATCTCGAGCAGCTCGTGGTCAGCCTGCGCGAGGCCGGCCTGGTGCACAGCACTCGCGGCGCACGTGGCGGCTACCAGCTCAGCCGTCCGCCACAGGAGATTCGGATGGGCGAGGTGCTTCGCGCGCTCGAGGGCCCGATTGCACCGATGATCTGCGCCAGCGAGGATCCTTCCCACGCCGGCATCTGCGGACGCACCGGCTTCTGCAACGTGAACCATCTGTGGCTCACGGTGCAGAAAGCGATCAGCGGCGCACTCGACTCGATCACCCTGGCCGACCTGGCCGTGCCCCGCCCGCGCCACCCGTATCACTCGCTTCCCAATCAACTGATCGAACCCACGCAACTGACGGAGTCATGACCCAGACACTCAGCGAGCTCAACAACATTCAGGCTGCGACGGCCGAGTCGGACGACCGCACGCTGGTCATCCGCGACCTGCACGTGGTGCCCATCGCCGACCGCAGCCGCGAGATCCTGCGCGGCATCAACCTCGAGGTCCGGCAGGGCGAGGTCCACGCCATCATGGGCCGCAACGGCTCGGGCAAGACCACACTTGCCTATGCGCTGATGGGCCATCCGGCATACGAGGTCACTTCGGGCGAGGTGCTCTGGAAGGGCCACAATCTGCTCAAGCTGAGCCCCGACAAGCGCAGCCGGCTGGGCATCTTCCTCGCTTTCCAGTACCCGACGGCGATCCCCGGTCTGTCGGTCGCGAGCTTCCTGCGCACCGCGCTCAACGCCCGCATGCGGCCGCTCGACATGGGCAACGACCCCGACTACGACCCGTCCGACATGACCCGCGGGCTGATCAAGATGGGCGAGTTCCGCAAGCTGCTGCGCGAGAAGATGGCGCTGCTGAAGCTCGACGAGAGCTTCGCCGCGCGGTACGTCAACGAGGGCTTCAGCGGCGGCGAGAAGAAGCGCCTCGAGATGCTCCAGATGGCTGTCCTACAGCCGAACATGGCGATTCTCGACGAGACCGACTCGGGCCTCGATATCGATGCCCTGCGCATCGTTGCCGAGGGCGTCAACGCACAGCTCAATCCCGACCTCGGGGTCTTGCTGATCACCCACTATCAGCGCATCCTCAACTACATCAACCCCGACCTCGTGCACGTGCTGGCCAAGGGCCAGATCGTGGCGTCGGGCGGGCGTGATCTGGCGCTTCGGCTGGAGGAGGAGGGTTACGCTCCCATCCTGCGCGAAGCGGGCCTCGAGCTGGACGTCGAAGACGAGCGCGAGACCCCTGAACCGGCGGAAGTCGAAACGGCCCACTGATCGGGCCGCGGGAAGGAGCACAGCCAACCATGGCCATCGTCCGGCCGCTCGACCCGGTTGCGGTACGCGCGGACTTCGACATGTTCGAGCGGGATTTTCGTGGCCGCCGGTTGGCCTATCTCGATAGTGCCGCTACGAGCCTCAAGCCGCGCGTCGTTGCCGAAGCGATGTCCGCTTACCTCAATCGATACAGCGCCAATGTCCATCGCGGCATCTACGAGATCGGTGAGGAAGCCACCGCGGCGTACGAGGGAGCGCGGTCGACGATCGCCAGCTTCATCGGCGCCAAGGATGCGCGCGAGATCATCATGGTCCGCAACGCGACCGAGGCGATCAACCTCGTTGCGTACGCGTGGGGACGCAAGAACGTCGGCCGCGCCGACACCATCGTCACCACGGAGATGGAGCACCACTCCAACCTGATCCCGTGGCAGATGCTCGCCCAGGAGAAGGACGCCGACATCGAGTTCGTGCCCTTCGACGAGGAGGGTCGGCTCATCCAGGAGAGCTTCGACGTCCTGCTCCGAACGAAGCCGAAGCTCGTGTCGTTCACCGCGGTGAGCAACGGCATCGGCACGATCAATCCTGTCGCGGACATGGTTGCGCGGGCCCACGAGGCCGGTGCGCTGGTTCTGGTCGACGCGGCACAGGCGGTTCCGCACGAGCCCGTCGACGTCCAGGCGTGGGACTGCGACTTCCTCGTCTTCTCGGGTCACAAGGCACTCGGCCCGCCGGGCTCCGGCGCACTCTGGGCGCGGCGCGAGATCCTCGAGCAGATGCCGCCGTTCATGGGCGGCGGCGAGATGATCCGCGAGGTCCACCTGCGCCACACGACTTACAACGAGGTGCCCTACAAGTTCGAAGCCGGCACGCCCGACGTGAGTGCCGCGATCGGGCTGGCGGCAGGGCTCGACTACCTGTCGGCCATCGGCATGGAGCACGTCCGGGCGCACGAGCGCGACCTGGTCGACTACGCACTCCAGGTGCTGCCGCGCGAGGTGCCGAGCATTCGCATCCACGGGCCGCTGTCGGCCAGCGATCGGGCCGGCGTCGATCACGTTCAACCTGGCCGACGCGCACCCGCATGACGTGGCCACGCTCCTCGATCGCGAGGCGATCGCTGTTCGTGCCGGCCACCACTGCACGATGCCGCTCCACCAGCGCCTGGGCGAGGAAGCCAGTGCCCGGGCAAGCTTCTACATCTACACCGACCGCGACGACATCGACCGCCTGGCCGAGGCGCTCAACAAGGTCGAGCGACTCTTCGCCCGCAATCAGTAACCAACCAGAAAGCAGAGATGGACGACCTTTACCGAGACGAGATCCTCGAGCACTACCGCAACCCGCACAACTTCGGCATCCTCGAATCGCCGACGACCTCCAAGGAGGGCGCCAATCCGCTGTGCGGCGACCGGATCACGATGATGCTCGACATCAACGACCAGGGCCTGGTCGAGGAAGTGGCCTTCACCGGTCGTGGCTGCGCCATCAGCCAGGCCTCGGCGAGCATGCTCACCGACGACATCAAGGGCAAGCCGCTGGCCGAGATCGCTCAGTTCGATCGCCAGCACGTGCTCGACAACCTGGCCATCGAGATCAGCCCGGCGCGCATGAAGTGCGCGATGCTCTCGCTCGAGACGCTCAAGTCGGCCGTCGACGACCGAGTCGAGTGGCAGGGGAAGCTCGATGAATCCTGACCGCACGTTGCCAATGGCCCGCGGCCCGGTGCGCGAGATCTCGCCGGCCGACGCCGAGCAGCTGATCGCCCAGGGCGCAGTGTTGCTCGACACGCGCGAGCAGCACGAGTGGAACGCCGGCTACCTTGCCGGCGCGACGCTGCTGCCGCCGGCCGAGGTCATTCAGCGCGTCGAGGAGATTGCTCCCGACAAGAATCGGCCGGTGGTCATCTACTGCGCCGCCGGTGCACGGTCGATGCGAGCGGCGCTGCAGCTGGCTTCGCTGGGCTACACCGACGTGTCGTCGATGGCCGGCGGAATCGGCATCTGGAAGGCGCAGGGCCGCCCCACCCAGCTGCCCGAATCGACACCTTCGGTGGCCACCAACCCGCGCTACGCCCGACACATGGTCATGCCCGAGGTCGGGCCCGAGGGGCAGGCCAAGCTGTTGCAGTCGAAGGTGCTGTTCATCGGTGCCGGCGGCCTGGGCTCGCCGGGGCTGCTCTACCTCGCGGCGGCCGGTGTGGGGACGCTGGGCATCGTCGACTTCGACGTCGTCGACCTGTCGAACCTCCAGCGCCAGGTGGTCCATGCCGAGGATCGGATCGGCATGAAGAAGACCCAGTCGGCCGCGCAAACCATTCGCGGCGTTAAACCCCGAAGTGAAGGTCGTCGCCCACGACGAGATGCTGACCGACGAGAACGTCGATCGGCTGATTGCCGGCTACGACGTGATCATCGATGGCACGGACACGTTCGAGACGCGCTACACGCTGAACGACGCGGCCGTCCGCGCGGCAATTCCCGTGGTGCACGCCTCGGTCTTCCGGTTCGAGGGCCAGTTGAGCGTGTTCGTGCCCTACCAGGGACCGTGCTATCGCTGCCTCTATCCCACGCCACCGCCGCCCGAGCTGGCACCCGGCTGCTCCGTCGCCGGGCGTGCTCGGCGTCGTGCCCGGCGTGATGGGGCTGCTCCAGGCGACAGAGGCGATCAAGGTCCTGCTGCGCCTCGGCGATCCGCTGATCGGCCGGCTGCTGATCTGGGACGCGCTCGACGGCACCTTCAGCGAGGTGACCCTGCGCCGTGACCCGAGCTGTCCGGCGTGTGGCGTCGACGCGGCGCGGCGTCAGCCAGACAACGTGGCCCAGCCCAGCTTCGCGACAGCAGGGTGACCCGGGTCCGAATTCCTCCGGTGTTGCGAGTTCACGTCGGAGGGGAGAAGGAAGTCGACGCGAGTGGCGCCACGGTTGGCGAGCTGCTGCGCGACCTGACCGCGAACAACGACGGCCTGTCTGAGCAGCTCTTCGCCGATGACGGCGGACTGCACCGCTTCGTCAACGTCTACCTGAACGGCCAGGACGTGCGCTACCTGCAGGTCCTCGACACGCCGGTTTCCGAGCGCGATGCGGTGATCATCCTGCCGGCCATGGCGGGAGGGAGCGCGGCGGGAGGCTCTTGAGTCGGAGCGAGTCTGTGCTCGACCTGGTCGGCAACACGCCGCTGGTCGAGATTGCGCGCTTCAACCCCAATCCGAACGTCCGCCTGCTGGTCAAGCTCGAGGGCGCCAACCCAACAGGCTCGGTCAAGGACCGCGTTGCTCGTTACCTGATCGCCGACCTCGAGAGCTCCGGGCGACTGAAGCCGGATTCAGTGTTGCTCGAGCCGTCGAGTGGCAACACGGGCATCTCGCTCGCACTCATCTGCCGCCTGCGTGGCTGGCCGCTGACCGTGGTCATGCCGGCGAATGTCACCCGCGAGCGGCGCCAGCTGCTCGAGATCTACGGCGCCACGATCGTCGACTCGCCGGCCGGAGACGGGATCGAATGGCGCGGTCGAGATGGCCCGCTTGATGGCCGCCCAGAGCTCTCGTTACGTGATGGCCGACCAATACGCCAATCCCGCCAATCCACGGGCGCACTACGAGACGACCGGACCGGAGATCGTGGCCGACTGTCCCGAGATCGACGTGTTCGTGGCCGGGCTCGGCACGGGCGGGACGCTGATGGGCGCGGGTCGGCGGCTGCGTGAGCACAATCCCGCGCTGAAGGTCTACGCCGCCGAGCCGATGCCGGGCGAGATGGTCCAGGGACTTCGTTCGCTCGACGACGGCTTCGTGCCCGAGATCTTCGACGCCGAGGCGATCGACGGCCGCTTTCTCGTCACCATGGCCGATTCGATCGAGGCGCTCCGACGACTGACCGCGACTGAAGGCATCTTCGCCGGCGTCTCGTCGGGCGGCGTCCTGGCGGTGGCATCTCGTATCGCCGAACAGATGGAAAGTGGCACGATCGTTGCGCTGCTTGCCGACGGCGGCTGGAAGTATCTGTCCGAAAACGTCTGGTCGCGCGACCTCGAGGACGAATCGGTGGAGTCACTCAACCTGTGGTGAACGAGTCTTGGTGAAGGAGCCACTGCCCACCCCGGCCGAGTGGGAGGCAATCAAGCACGAGGCGGCCGACATCCACGCCGGCGGCGGCAACGCCACGATCACGGCAACCCTGCTGCAGGAGCTGATCGACGCGGCGCGCGCCACGGTGCCCAACGAAGCGTGCGGCCTGCTCGTTTCGGACCGTTACCACGCGGACGAAGGCGCGCCGCTGAGGTACGTGCCGCTGACCAATGCGGCCGCCTCGCCATACCGCTACCTGATCGACCCGCAGGAGCAGCTGCGCGTCTGGCTCGAATTAGAGGACGCGGGCGAGGTGGTCTGGGCGATCGTCCATTCGCACGTGGCGTCGCCTGCAGTGCCGTCGGCAACGGACGTGGGCTTGGCCTACTTCCCCGACAGCCTGTACGTCATCTGTTCGCTCACCCAGTTCGACCAGCCCAGCGTTCGCGCCTGGTCAATCAGCGACGGCGAGGTGAGCGAGGTCCAACTCGGCGTCGTCTAGCAGCCGGCCTGGGTGTCGCGCGCGTCTGTCGAGCACTCGGCGCAGATCGCCTCGGCTTCGAGATGACGGATGTGGACGCCGAACACGGGTGCGGCCAGCTTGTACATCCAGCACCCGACACAGAAGCCGGTGACAGCCGCGAGCAGCGCCAGCGACGCGACGATCAACCCCAGCGCGGCGCCGAGTAGCGGCAGTCCAACCAGATAGGCGACCGAGGCGGCCGTCAGGAAAGCGAAGCCGACCTTGTTGGCGAAGCGAGGCGGGCGACTGTCCTCGAGCGTCCCTTCACCAAAGCGCGGCTGGATCAGCTCGAAGTACGCGACGCAGGGCAGGCACCAGCGCCGGCCGAGAGTGAGGCCGATGCCAAGCTGGGCGCCGAGCAGCGCCAGCAACGGCCACCAGCCGGTCACTACCGCGGTCAGTGAGACCGTGCCCACGACGACCTGGTTGAAGCGCGGTGCGCGAGCGTCGATGACATCCAGGTCGCGATAAGGATCGGCGGTCCTGGGTCTGAATCGGGAGTGAACGGTGGCGTCGGCCATGTGTGGTCAACCTCGGTCGAATTGGGAGGCCGCACCCGCTGGGCGCGGCGAAATCGGCGAAAGGCCGGTGATTCGGCGGAAGGAGGACCCCCGAAGGGTCAGAGCGCGCGCAACGCACGCCGGGCGAGAGGTTCCTCCCGCCTAGCTACAGGTGCAGCAACAGCTCCGATTCGAGTCGCTCACAGGAGCGTCAGGCTAGGGCACCGCGGCCGATCTGACAACAGCCGGCCGCGGTCGATTTCAGCGCTGGTTCTCTAGCCCTGCCGGTTCTGCTCGGCGACCTGTCGAGCAACCTCCGCCTGGATGTCGTCCTCGCGGCGCTGCTTGACGCGACGTGCCAGAAAGAAGCCGACGATGATCGGCCAAAGGAACGCGGCTACGGCGCCGACGACTGCAGCGGTGACGGCAACTGCCGAGTCGACGTTGTTCCAAACAAGGATCAGCCAGGTGGCGAGCGCCCCAACCGCTCCGCCGATGATTCGCTGGATCACGACACTCTCCTCAGTCGAGACACGCCCCTGAACGGGGGCCGCGGCGGCTTCATCGTATCCCTTTACGAGCGAGCGACAAGGGCGCTGACCACCGACTGTTGGGTGGGCGTCGAGCCGAGTCCGAGCGCCGCGCCCACGCGTGCCGCGTAGGGTGGCTGCAGGTTGGTCGATCTCAGCGCGTCCCAGTTGCTCTCGGCGAAGACCACCTCCGGCGAGCCGTCGAGGATGACGCGGCCGCCGCGCAACACCACGACGCGCTCGAACGACTCGGCAACGAAGCGCAGGTCGTGGCTGATGCACACCACGCTCCGTCCGGCCGCGCCGAGCGAGGAGACGATGCTCTCGATCGTGCGTACGCCCCGCGCGTCCTGGCCGGTCGTCGGCTCGTCGAAGACGACGATTGGCGTGTCCCATCGCCAGAACCGACGCGATCGTCAGCAGCTTGCGTCGCGTGTAGCCGAGGTCATACGGGATTGGTCTTGCGTTCCCCGGTCAGCCCGACCGACTCGAGCGCGGACCCGACCGCCTCATCGAGCGCCTTCCCGCTGCGACCCAGGTTGCGAGCGCCGAAAGACACTTCGCCGTCGACCGAGCTGGCAAAGATCTGCCGGTCCGGATCCTGGAACGCCAGCCCCACGTGGGCCGCCAGCTTGGCGATGCGAGCGGTGGCCGTGTCGAGATCGCCGATCGTGACCGTGCCGGACGTCGGCCGCAGCAGGCCATTGAAATGGCGTACCAGCGTCGTCTTGCCCGACCCGTTCTGGCCGACGATCGCGACCCTCTCGCCGGGATCGATCGTCAGGTCGACCCCGTCGAGCGCCCGCACTCCACCGGGATAGTCGAAAACGAGCCCGGTACAGACGATCCTGGTCACGCCGGCAGCTCGATCGTGATCCCTGCCGCCGCCAGTTCGCGGCGGAGTCCAACGTCGGCCGGCGGCTCGACGCCAAGGCCGACGAGGCGCTCGTCGCCGAGTACATCCTTCGTCGCTCCGACGAGGGCAATGGCGCCGTCCTCGAGCGCGACGACTCGGGTGCATAGCCCGGCCAACAGGTCCGTGTCGTGCTCGGCGATCAACAGCCCGGTGCCGTTGGCGGCCAATCCGCGCAGCGCGTCGACGACGAGCTGCTTTCCGTCCGGGTCGAGCTGCGCCGTCGGCTCGTCGAGCACCAGGTGGCGCGGCCCCATTGCCAGCAACCCCGCCACGGCGACGAGCTGCATCTGGCCGCCGGACAGGTGGCGCGGATCACGCTCGGCCAGTGCCTCGATGTCGAGCGCCTCGAGCGCGGCGGCCGTGCGTCTGACCACTTCCAGCCGATCGAGGCCGAGGTTCAGCGCCCCGAAGGCGACTTCCTCGTACACCGTGTCGGCAACCTGCGACAGCTGGCTGGCCGGGTTCTGGAAGCAGATCCCCACGAGCGCCGCGACCTCGTGCATCTGCCGGGCAGCGAGATCGTCGCCGTCGACCGCGACGCGGCCCTCGAGCGTCCCGCCGACCGACTTCGGGGCGAGGGCCGAACAGACCAGCGCGAGCGTCGTCTTGCCCGCCTCGCTCGCTCCGACGATGCCGACCACCTCTCCGTCGGCGAGGGTCAGCTCGATGTCGCGCAACGACTTGCGCGCCGTGCCCGGATAGCGGTAGCTGACCTTCTCGAGGGTGAGCACCTAGATGCCGACCGTCTGCAGCAGGCCGCTGGCACGGCCGATCACCAGCGCCACCAGCGCGATGAACAGCAGCCAGCGCAGCAGCCGCTGCCAGCCTGCGTCGGGCGGCGACCAGAGCAGCGACCGCCGGCCGGGCCGGCTGAACGCGCGCGCCTCGAGGGTCATGCTGCGCTCCTCGACCTCGGCGATCGCGCCGAGCACGACCGGGCCGACGATCGGCACGATGCCGCGCAGCCGGCGCCACAAGCTTCCTTGCGTGTCCAGGCCGCGCGCCCGCTGCGCGGCGACGATCGCCTGCGGCACGTTCGGCCATCGCAGGCACGGTCTGGACCGACGCGTTGACGACGAACGCGATGCGCGGCGACACGCCGCGTCGCTCGAGGTCGAGCACGAGCTGTGACGGCTTCGTGGTCAGGTAGAAGAGCGTGATCGCGCCGGAGATTGCCAGGCTATCCGGGCCAGGATCTCGATCGAGAACGCGAGGCCCTCGGCGGTCGCCGTGATCGGGCCGAGCTGGAAGAGGATGGTCTGTCCGCCGGGGAAGAAGAAGACGTTGACGAGCAGGACGCTGATCGCGATCGGCAGGCTGAACAGGATCGAGAAACGCAGCAAGGTTGACCAGCACGCCGGACGACCGCTGCCGGCATCGACCACCGCGACGCGCAACGATGACCAGCGGGCCAGAGAACCCCGCCGAGGACGACCGCGGCAGCCGCTGTCACCAGCGCGACGACGAGCTTGGTGAGCGGGTTCAGCCGGTGATAGGGACTCGGTCCGGGACGGCCCAGGAACTCCGGAACGCGCGGCTCGGCGACGCGCGCCGCTGCAGGGACCGCGGAAGAGATCGGTCAGGCCGCGCCCTCGACGTTGATCAGCTTCTCACCGAGCGGATAGCGTGCCTTCGTGCGCACCGCCATCGCGCCGAGGATCACGTACACCACGCCGAAGGTGACGACCTTGTCGATCGGATCGGAGATCAGACCCTGGCCGAGGGTGGCTGCGGAGATGTCGGCGCCGGCCTGACGGAAGGCGGCGACGAGGAAGTCGGTGCCGGCGCCGGTGACGCCTCCGAAGAGGTTGGCGGCGATTGGCGCGCTGATGATCGCCGACACGATGCCGGTGATCACGCCGGCGACGACGACGTATGCCGCAGTCAGGTCACGCTTGACGAACAGCAGCACGGCAAGCCCGATGATCGTGCCGACGACGACGAGCAAGGCAATCACGGCCAGGATCGCGAACAGCGGATCGTCGCTGGAGGGAATGAACGAGATCTCGCTGCCGATGACCTGTCCAGCCGACGAACGCCAGGAGGGCCAGGGTGACGACGACGGCAATCGCCGCGACGCCGCCGATCGCCAGGCGCGTCGTGTCGGTGGTCGGCCGCGGGCCGCATCCAGCCGAGCGCTGGAGAACGTGCCGGCAAGCAGGCCGATGACGACCGCCACGATCGAGAACGCGGCCGCGTAGTCGTTATGAATCGGAGGGGGCAGCAGAACGTCCAGAGCAGATTGGACAGCAGGCCGGTCAGCGCGCCGGCGAGTGGCCCGGCCAGCACGCCGACCAGGATCGTGCCGATCGAGTCGAGGTAGATCGGCAGCTTGATCGCCGCCGCCACCGTCTGGCCGAGGATGATGTTGAGCGCGATGGCGATCGGCATGAGCACGAGCGTCCGCGTGTCGAACTGGCTGGTGATCGAATCGAACGAGCGCGTCTGGAGGTATTCGATCGCGGCGTAGACAACGAACGCCACGCCAAGCGCGGCAAGCGTCAGGTAGGCCCACGTGGTGACCGCGGTATCGCCCGAGAAATTGAGCGCAACGATGCCGGCGATCGCCACGACGGCAAAAGCGATCGTCGCGGCGACTATCCGAATAGTGCTCTGGGACACTCTCAGTCTCCTCCGCTCGTGCTGCTCCCCACTCCCATGTCAGAGTGCCACGTTCGAGCGTTGCGCGGCGAGCGCTGCGACGCGGTCAATGAAGCGGTCGAAGAACGTGTCGACGTCCGCTTCGAGCGCGATGTCCAGGTTCGCTGGTCGACCCCACACCCGTCGCCAGTCGGTGACCGTCTCGCCGGTCGTGTGGCGACCCTCCAGCTCGACCTGGACCGGCAACGGCTCGGTCCGGACCAGCGCCGGGTCGAGCGCGGCGGCAACGGCCAGTGCGTCGTGGATGAACGCGCCGTAGAAGCCGTCGTAGCGGCTGTGGAACTCCATGTAGAAGCGCAGCGCATCGTCGATGAAGCGTACGACCGGGTTCGATCCGGGCTCGCCGCCGACCGCGGCCTGCAGTCGAGCGATGTGTTCGGGCGTCATCTTGGCCCGTTCGGTCACGTCGAGGCCGAGCGCGACCGGCCGGCCGACCTGCGGATAGGCAGCCCAGCCATCGAGCACCGACCTGCATCGCCTCGGGATCGACCGCCACATTCCATTCGCTGGTCGGCGCAGTGTTGCCCGGCGAGCGGTAGGCGCCGGCCATCATGACCAGCCCGCGCAGCAGCAGCGGCAGCTCGGGCTCGCGCTGGAGCGCAACGGCGAGGTTGGTGAGCGGCGCCACGGTGACGAGCGTCACCTCACCGGGCATCGCCCGGGCAGTCTCGATGATCACGTCCGTGCCGTGGCGTTCGCTCAGGGCTGCGCTCGGCGGTGGCAACACGGCGTGGCCGATGCCCTGCGGGCCGTGCGTTTCCGGCGCGGTGTCGAGCGGCCGGACGAGCGGCACCTCACGGCCGAGGGCGACTTCGATGTCGCGCCGACCGGCGAGCTCCAACACGGCAAGAGTGTTGGTCGCGACCTGCCTGCCCTCGACATTGCCCGAAGTGCAGGTCACGCCGACCATCTCGGCCTCGCTCGAGGCGCAGGCGTAGAGCAGCGCCAGGGCATCGTCGATGCCGGTGTCCACGTCGATCAGCAGCTTCACGTTTGGCGTGTCAACCTCGCAGAGGTGTTCCGATTGGATTCCTCATCGCGCGTCCCGCAGACTAACCGGGTGTCCACGACAACCCCGCCCTCGATAACCCAGCGAATGCGGCTGCTCATCTACGAGCACCTCGTCGAGCATTCGGTGCCGCCCGTGGTCGAGCACCTGATGACCGTGTTCGGGCTGTCGCGTGCCGAAACGGTCGCCGCGCTGCGCGAGCTGGCCGACGAACGCAACGTCGCCCTGGTCAGAGGCACCGCACGAATCCTGATGGCGTGGCCGTTCTCGGCGATCGCTACCCCGTTCGTCGTGCGCGCCGGAGACCGGCGCTATTACGCCAACTGCTCGTGGGATTCGGTCGCTTTCCACGCCATGCTCGACGAGGACATCGGCATCGAGGCGATGTGCCATCACTGTGCCGGCGCGATCGCGATCGACATGTCGGGCGGAAAAGCCACCCGCGTCGAGCCGGCCGAGACGCTCATCTACCTTGCCCTTAAGCCGAGCCAATGGTGGGAGGACATCATCATTTCCTGTTCCAACACAATGGTCTTCTTCTGCTCGCCCGAGCACCGTGACGCGTCCGATCTCGTCGCGTCCGGCGAACCAGGCGGCATCGCTCACGCCCGACCAGGTGCACCAGTTGAGCGTGCCGCTGTACACGAACCGGCTCGACATCGACTACGTCCGACCGAACGGCACGGAACTGAGCGCCCATTTCGCCTCGCTCGGCCTCACCGGCCCCTTCTGGCAGCTGTGATGGCGAGCACCGGTTTCGTCGCGATCATCGTCGGCAGTCGCTCCGACCTGGAGGTCGTTCAGAAGGCGGCCGACACGCTCGACAAGCTCGGCATAGCCAACGAGCTGCGCGTGATCTCCGCTCACCGCGCGCCCGATCTGCTCGAGACATACGTCTCAGGCGCGCTCGAGCGCGGCGTCAAGGTCTTCATCTGTGCTGCCGGCCTCGCCGCGCACCTTCCCGGCGTGGTCGCGTCGAAGACGACCCTGCCCGTTATCGGCCTGCCGATGCCCGGCAATCTCGCCGGCGGCCTGGACGCGCTGCTGGCCATCGTCCAGATGCCCAAGGGTGTGCCGGTCGCAACGGTCGGCGTCGGTCAAGCCGAGAACGCCGCGCTGCTGGCGGCGCAGATGCTCGGACTCTCGGACGCGGCGGCCGCAAAGGCGGTCATCGATCACCGACTCGAGGCGCGCCGTCAGATCGAGGAAGACCCGACCAACCAGTGAAGGAGCTGGATCGCCAGGAACGCCGGCCGTCATCGAAGCCAGAGCCGCCCCAGCGCGTTCCGGAGTCCTCGCCGCCGCTGCTCGGTGACTGGTTCATCTACCTGTCGGTGGTCGTCCTGATCTGCGGCGTGATCGCCATCACAGCGTGGGAGTTCGGCAGCCCGATCGACTCGGCCCTGGTTCGCTTTCCCGCCCTGATCGCCGCCGGCCTGCTGATCATCCTGTCGGCCGACGCCGCTCTGCGCTCGTGGCGGTCGGCGTGGGCATGGCTGCCGATCGACTTGCCGCGCGGGCTGGCGCGCTTCGTCTGGGCCGCCGTTCTCGTTGGCGTCCTGTGGGCCAGCGTCGGCTTCATCTGGTTCCTGGTCAGCCAGTGAGCGACGGCTTGGGTCCCGTTGGCGTCCCGCCGTGGATGGCAGCCAACCTCAAGTTCTGCTCGCGCTGCGGCCAACCGCTTGCCTACGGGCCGCTACCGATGGAGCAGCGCGATCGGCTGGCCTGTGCGAGCTGTGGCTTCATCGCCTACGTCAATCCGCGTGTCGTGGTCAGCACGATCCCGGTGACCGAATCGGGCGAGCTGGTCCTGCTGCGCCGCGCGATCGAGCCGGGGTACGGAATGTGGGCTCAGCCCGGCGGCTTCCTCGAGATCGACGAGACGGCGCACGAGGGGGCTGTCCGCGAGACGCTCGAGGAAACGGGGCTCATCGTCGAGCCAACCGACATCGTTGGCGTCTATACCCGGCCGCAGGCGGCCGTAGTGGTGGTCGCGTGGGAGGGGCGGATCGTCGGCGGCGAAGCGCACCCGACTGACGAGAGCCTCGAGGTCCGCACTTTCAGGCCGGCCCAGATCCCGTGGCCACGGATCGCCTTCCAGACGACCGCCTGGGCGCTGCACGACTGGCTGAAGCTGCGCTACCCGCAACTCGCGGGAGGGCCGGCGGAAAGTGCCGCCTGGCCCGACGGGTCGGCCTAGGGCGCCGGATCCGCAGCGACGCGCCGGCGCTAGGCCTGGAGTGTCAGGACGTTGGAGATTCCGCCTACGAGTCCCGCGCCGACTCCGAACACCAGCAGGCCCATTGCCAGTCGCTTCCTGTGGGGCGCGATCAGGATCATCAGCCCGGCCGCGAAGGCCACGGTGACCACCTTGGCGATGGTCAATCCGGGCAGCCCTGCCACCTGGGCGAGCATGACCACGATCGGGTTTGCCTCTGCGTCCATGCCGTGCCGATTGACCATCACCAGGAACGAGGCGTAGTCGAACAGATGGGCGAGAGCAAGTACGCCTAGAGCGACTGCTTGTGGCACGGCCTCCCCAGTCCACAGCGGCTCCGGGACCGGGCTCGCCATTGCTCCGCGCGACCACAGGCGACCGATGTTGAGGTCGCGCATCTCAGCTTCCCGAACTGGGCCCCATTGTCCCGGCCGCCATCGTTGCTGTACATAGCGCGAACGTGTAGATGTTGACCTATGGCACCGGTACGCTCGGCGGCGCGGAAGGTCAGGATCATCCGACCCTCAGGCTCGTCGGGCCAGGGCACCGGCAGCGAGCCGGCCGACGAGGCCGCGGCCGATCATCGCGCTATCGAGATGGCGCGGCTGGGCATGCCAATAGCTCTCCTTGTAGCCGCCGACCCACAGGAAGTCGTAGTTGTGGCAGCCACGTGCGACCGACTCACCTATGCCGGCGTCGAAGAGATGCTTGCCGAGCGAGAAGGGCCGATAGTCGTTGTCGCTGGTCATCGCCACGGCGAGTGCCATGGCGTAGCCGTTGTGAGCGAGGGTGACGAGGGCGCCTCGAATGCCGGTTCGGTCGCGAGCCACCGTTACCCAGGCCGAGCCACGAGCAGCGAGCTCGGGCACCGATTCATGAACAAGGCCGCGGAACTCGGGGTCGTGGGCGAAGTAGACCTCGTTCTCGCCCCACTTCTCACGCAGCAGGCGCTCGACCGCGTCCAGGGCCTCGGGCAGCTCCGTCGATGCCACGGCGGGCACGACCTCTCCGCCGCTGAACTCTGCGAATTTGCGCAGCTCCCAGCGCAGGGTGCGGCGAGTCTTGCCGCCGAGGTGCTTGTGCCATCCTTCGGCGTCACTTGGCAGGTCGAGCTGATAGGTGGTCGAACGCAGGTTGCTGTAGCCCGCGTACCGCCAGCGGGAACGAGAAGCCTCGGCCTTCAATCGGTCGGGTGTCGTCGATCCGAACTGCGGCCGAACGACGCGCAGGACGTCCCACTCGCCCGACTCGCGCAGCCACTGGCACAGACCGTCGAGCACCTCCGCGCGCGCGTCCTCGCGGGCTAGCACGTCGACCAGGCCACGCATTCGAGGTCCGATCGTGCCCCACAGCGCGAGCTCGCGCAACGGTCGAAGCGGCGGCCGATCGGCGACGACGCTGAACGGTGCGACGCCGACCAGCTCGCCGTCACGTCGCCAGGTGACGACGCGAACGCCGTAGTGACCGAGATAGCGGCGGGCGAGCGGCATGAGCCAGTCCGGCGCATCGAGCGCCGAGCGCGCCGACGACGCGGCCAGGGTTCGCCATTCGGGAAGCAGCTGTTCGACCGACGCGAGGTCGGTCAGGACGTCAGCCGAGATCGACGAAGACGTTCTTGGTCTCGGTGTACAGATCCAGCGCGTGCATTCCAAGCTCGCGGCCGACGCCCGACATCTTGTAGCCGCCGAAGGGCGCCTCGGTGTGGACTTCCTGGTTGGTGTTGACCGAGATCGTGCCGGCGCGAATGCCGCGCGCGACACGCATCGCCCGGCCGATGTCGCGTGTCCAGACGGACCCGGCCAGACCGTAGGGAGTGGCGTTGGCCAGCGCGATGGCCTCATCCTCGGTGTCGAAGGGGATGATTCCGACGACCGGCCCGAAGACCTCTTCGCGGATGACCTTCATCTCCGGGCTGCACGTGTCGAAGATCGTCGGCAGCAGGTAAGCGCCGTTGGCCAGGGCGTCGTCCTCGGGCGGGTGGCCGCCGAGAACCAGGTCGGCTCCCTCGGACAGCCCGGCATCGATGTAGCTCTGGACGCGCTCGCGCTGGCGCATGCTGACCAGGCTGCCGACCTGAGTTGCCTCGTTGGTCGGGTCGCCGACGACGAGCTTCCTGGTCGCCTCGGTGAACAGCTCGACGACGCGCTCGTGGACCGATCGCTCGACCAGGATCCGGCTGCGAGCGCAGCAGTCCTGGCCGGCGTTGCCAAAGACGGCCAGCGGCGAGTCGGCCGCGAAGCGTTCGAGATCCGCGTCGGCGAAGACGACGTTGGGGCTCTTGCCGCCCAGCTCGAGCGAGATCTTCTTCACGTTGTTGGCGGCCAGCTGCATGATCTCCTGGCCGGTGGTCGTCTCGCCGGTGAAGGCGACCTTGCCGATCCCCGGATGCGCCGCTATCGCCGAGCCGACCGTGCCGCCCGGTCCGGTCACGACATTGACCACGCCGGGCGGGAAACCGGCCTCGAGAGCCAGCTCGCCGAGGCGGATCGCCGAGAGCGGCGTGAGCGACGCCGGCTTGAGGATGCACGTGTTGCCCGTTGCCAGTGCCGGGCCCAGCTTCCAGGTGGCCATGTTGAGCGGGAAGTTCCAGGGCACGATCATGCCCACCACGCCGATCGGCTCGCGCAGGGTGAAGTCGAGCCCGGGCATCGACGTCGGGATCGTCTCGCCGAAGTGCTTGTTGGCCGCGCCCGCGTAGTACTCGAGCACGAGACTGACCGCGAACGCCTCGCCGCGCGATGAAGTGATCGGCTTGCCGACGTTCTCGCGGTCGATCTGGGCCAGCTCCTCCATGTTCTTCTTGGCCAGCTCGGCGAACTTCTGCAGCGTTCGTCCGCGCTTGGCCGCAGACCACTTCGAGTAGGGCCCTTCGAAGGCCCGTCTGTGCGGCCTCGACGGCGCGGTCGACGTCGGCCTTTCCGGCCAGCGGGACGTTGGCGATCACCTCGCCGGTGGCCGGGTTGTGGACCTCGAACGTCTGGCCGTCGAGCGCGTCGACCTGCTCACCACCGATGAGCATCCTCGCGTTGCGCGGCGCCGTGGCCGCCGTATCGGTCGTCTGTTGCTCGGTCGTCACAGTGCTGGTCGCGTGGCTCAGTACAGCGTTCGAGTATCGGACGAGATGTGCAGCTTGAACGCCTCGTCAGCGATCGGTTCATCGAGGGCGATGCTGGTCACCTCGGCGTGGCGCGTCATCTGCTCGGCGACGTGCTCGGCGAGCAGGACGAGCATGCCGGTCTGCATGTCGATGCCAACCTCCAGCCAGTGGTCGGGGCGATCGGTCAGCACGTGGCTCGTGCGCGGGTGGTCACAGCGCAGCAGGATCACCTCGCGCCCGGCGATCTCGGCCGTGCCGCGCCGCGAGACGACGCCCGTGCCGAGCACGTTGCGGCAAAAGCCGTTCGGGTGGATGAAGGTGTCCGCCAGCGACTCGGCGGGGAGTGCCGTGACCGGCAGGTAGATCCGCGAGAACGACGGCAGCTCGCGATCGTCGACGCCGACCGGCGCGGTCGGCATGCGCCGGAGGGTGGCCGTGTTGCCCTTCGCGTCGTAGGTCCGAACCTGCTCGCCGTCCGACGCCCACACGTCGAAGTCGCGCTCGCGCGCGTCGCCGCGCGTGCTGACTACCTTCGCGTGGCGTGGGTGGCGCAGCCAGATGTCGTGCGATTCGGTCTCCGTGCCGTGCGTCGTGATGCGCTTGTCGACGATCCGCATGCGCAGGCTCTCGAAGCGCAGCTCGGCCTCGGCCATGAAGGAGAAAAGCTCGTTCAGCTCCGGCTTGGTCGTCGGCAGCGTGGGCTGCTCGGGCGGTCGGAGCAGGGGCAGCTGCGGGGTCGGCGGCGCGTCATGCATCGGCTGGCGATTGTAGACGGGCTGAATTTCGAATCGAAGGCGATGAAGGATTCGGCCCAACCCGAACGCCATACTCGGTAGCGTGGGGTGTGCCCGCGGTCACAAGGGAGTCGGCCTTTGAGGTCCGACATCGTCGAACGAGCCCAGGGCGGCGATCGCGAAGCATTCGATGCGCTTGCGACGGCCCTCTACCACCGACTCTTCGCGGTGGGCCGGCGCATCTTGCGCGACCGCTATGCCGCCGAGGACGCGGTCCAGGAGACTCTCATCCGCGGCTGGCGCGACCTTCGATCGCTGCGCGATCCGGAGCGCTTCGAGGCCTGGATGCACCGGCTGCTGGTCCACGCCTGCCATGATCAGGCGCGGCGCAGCCGGCGCCACGACCTCGAGGTGACGGCCGGCGACTACGACCGCTCAGACCCTCACGACGAGTATGCGACGATCGCCAATCGCGACGAGCTGGAGCGCGCCTTCCTGCATCTGTCGGTCGACCAGCGCGCCGTGCTGGTGATGACCCACTATCTCGGCCTATCGGCGGTCGAGATAGGACGGATGCTGGGTATCCCGGCCGGGACCGTCTATTCGCGCCTCCACTACGGCTCGCGCGAGATGCGCACGGCACTCGCTCGCGGGTCGGGCGACGTGGTCGTGACGACCAATGCGGAGCAGATCAGATGATCGGCCACGAGCGCGACCTAATGCTCGCCGAGTGGATCCGCGAGGGCCACGATCAGGGCTCGCCGGAAGCCCTCGCGCGAGCACTCTCGGCGACGAGAGCGGTCCGGCAGAGACCAGGCTGGGCGTTCTGGCGGAACTGGCTGCCGCGGGCCGCTGCCGACCTGGAGATATGGGTACCGCGGCCGAGTGTCGGGATCCTGCTGCTTGTCGCAATGTTGGTGCTCCTGGCCTTGTTGGCCGTGTACGTCGGCTCATCTCCGCCTGCGCCCCGCCTGCCGTCGTCGATCGGCCCGGCAGCCAACAGGTTGATCGCCTTCTCGGAGGAAGGCGCCATCAACGTCGCGCATCTGGACGGATCCAACCGCAGGGTGTTGAGCGGGGAGGCGACCGACGCGCGTCACCCGGTCTTCTCGCCTGCGGGCACGCACGTGGCATTCCTGTCGTCGCTCAGCCCGACCGGCTTCGGGAAGCTGTTCGTCGCCCCCGTCGATGGCTCCGACGGTGCGGTCGAGGTCAGCCAGGGGCTGGACGTCCTTGGCGGTGACGTGCCTCAGTTCTCGTGGTCGCCCGATGGCAGTCGAATTGCCGTTTCTGCTGTCGACGACGGCGTTGCGACCGTCTACCTCGCCGCGTCAGACGGAAGCGGCACAACGCCACTGACCGACGGAACGATCGACAGCGACCTGCCGAGCTGGTCGCTGGACGGCATCTGGATCGCCTACCGAGTCGCGAGGCGGACGGCCTGCGTCGACGCCTGCAGACAACGCGGCCGGACGGCACCGAGACACAGGAAGTGGCCACCGTCATCGCCCTCGACGGCAGTCTGTCCAGGCTGCTGTGGTCGTCTCGGGACTTCGGCAATGATGACGACGACGGCATCGTGTCCTACTGGCAGGGCGCAGGATTCGGCACGCCACCGACCGCGACCGTTGACCTTCGTGCCGGGCACTACGACCAGCTCTGGACGGAAGGGGTTGGTGGGTTCGTCGATTTCGGCGCGCCATTCGCTCCAGACGGTCTGCGACTCGCCATGCTGACGGCCGATGACGGGATGGTCGTCGCCGACGTCGACGAAGCGGCCCACCCTTCGAAGGGGAAACGCGGCATCTGGGTCCGATTGTCGGCTGCTGGGTCGACTGGTCTCCGGATGGAACCGCCCTGTTCGGCGGGTCGCCGAGTGGCTGTGACCGCCTGGTCGTCATCCCGCTGGACGATCCGGGTGCCGCAATCACTCTGCCGTGGTCGATTTCCGGCACGGCCAGCTGGCAGCCGCTGGCCGAGTAGGAGGGCATGGATCGCCTCTAGACTCTGGGGCGATGACAGAGACACCTTCGACTCGAACCGAGAAGGACCCGCTCGGTCCTCTCGATGTTCCCGCCGACGCCTACTACGGCGTCCAGACCCAGCGCGCGATCCGCAACTTCCCGATCAGCGGCCGGCGGCCGGACATCGCCCTTGTGCGCGGCGCGGTGCAGGTCAAGAAGGCAGCCGCCCGGGCGAACCAGCAGACCGGCCGGCTGTCCGACGAGCTGGCCGGCGCGATCGTCCGCGCCGCGGACGAGATCCTGGGCCTCGCACCCGACCTCGATCACAGCACTGCAGGCAACTCTGATCGACAACTTCCGAGTCGATCCGTTCCAGGCCGGCGCCGGCGTCAGCCACAACATGAACACCAACGAGGTGCTCGCCAATCGGGCGATCGAGATCCTCGGCGCAGCGAGGGGTTGGGAGCGGCGCGCGGGGCGACTACTCGGTCGTCAATCCCAACGACCACGTCAACATGGCCCAGTCGACGAACGACACGTTCCCGACTGCGATGCGCGTCGCGACGCTGGACCGCGTGGCCGAGCTGCTGCCGGTGCTCGACGAGCTCGCCGAGGCGTTCGCCGAGCGCGGGCGCGCCTTCGACGGCGTCCTCAAGAGCGGTCGCACGCACATGCAGGACGCGGTGCCCATCCGGCTCGGCCAGGAGTTCGCCGCCTATGCGTTGACGATCAGCCGCGCGCGGACGGCCATCGCCGCGGCGGCGGACGGGTTGCTCGAGCAGAACATCGGCGCGACCGCGGTGGGCACCGGCCTCAACGCCGAGCCCGAGTACATCGAACGCGTCGTGGCCAACCTGTCCGAGCAGACCGGACACAACCTGCGCACCGCCGAGCATCTCGTCCAGGCGACGCAATCGATGGCGCCGATGCTGGCGGTCTCGGCCGCGCTGCGCGGGCTGGCGGTCGACCTGGCCAAGATCTGCGAGGACCTGCTGCTCATGTCGTCCGGGCCGCGCACCGGGTTTGCCGAGATCCGCCTGCCCGCGCGCCAACCGGGGTCGTCGATCATGCCCGGCAAGGTCAACCCGGTGATGGTCGAGAACATGTCGATGATCTGCTACCACGTCATCGGCGCCGACACGGCCGTCGCCTGGGCCACGTCGCGCGGCCAGCTCGAGCTGAACGTGATGATGCCGATCATCGCCCACGAGGTGCTCGAGTCGCTCGTCGTGCTGACCAACGGCAGTCGCGCCAGTTCGCGCGCGAGTGCATCAGCGGCATCGAGGCGGACGAGGAGCGCTCGGCCTGGCTGCTCGAGCAGTCGAGCGCGATGGCCACGCCGCTCGCGCCGTACATCGGCTACGCGCTCGCCGCCGACATCGCCAAGGAGGCCGTCGCGACGGGCAAGACGATCCGCGAGCTGGTCGTCGAGAAGGGCGTCTTCACCGCGGAGGAGGTCGAGCAGATCCTCGACCCGCACGAGCTGACCGAGCCGGGCGTGGCCGGCGGCTTCCGCTTCGAGCCGCGCATGCCCGAGGGCTACAAGCGACCGACTGGACCGGTCGGTGGCGGAGGCTGACGGCGCCCAGTTCCGCACCGAGGACACGCGGGCAACCTACGACGCGGTAGCCGAGCGTTACGCGCAGGAGATCGCCGGCGAGCTTGCCAACAAGCCGTTCGACCGCGACTTCCTCGAGCGCTTCGCCGAAGGCCGTTCGTGGACGGGGTCCGCGTCGTCGATCTGGGCACCGGACCGGGCCACGTTGCGGCATACCTCGAACGAGCGCGGCGTTGACGTCTCAGGGCTGGACCTGTCGCCTCGGATGGTCGAGGTCGCCCGCGGGCTCCACCCGGACATCGAATTCGTGGCCGGCAACATGCTCGACCTGCCGTTCGCAGATGGATCGCTGGTTGGACTCGTCGCGTTCTACTCGATCATCCATTTCGACGACGAGCAGCTCGTGCGCGCGTTCGGCGAGATGCATCGCGTGCTGAGGCCAGGTGGGGAGTTGGCGCTGGCCTTCCACGACGGTGACGAGATCGTTCACCGGGACGAGTGGTGGGACATGCCGGTCGAATGTTGACTTCCGGTTCCTTGGTCGGCGAACGCATCACCGCCATGCTCGAGCGGGCGGGCTTCCGGATCAATCAACATCGAGCTCCCGTGACCCGTATGCGCCAAGCGTCGAGTTCCAGAGCGTGCGGACCTACGTGTTGGCGATCAAGCTGCCGCCATTCGAGCTCGGCTACCCAAAGACCAACCTGCGTCGCAAGCTGGTCGACGCCGTACTGAAGGGACGGAAGACCGCCACGGCGGGCTTGGCCACGGACCACGTGCCGCATACGGACGAGCCGCTCCCGGCGGCCGGCGACCGTTGGCTGATGCTCGGCTACGACGATGAGCCGCTGGCTGTCGTCGAGACGACTGAGCTTCGAGTTGTGCCCGCCGGTCAAGTCGACCTGCAGTTCGCGATCGACGAGGGCGAGGGCTTCGAGTCGGTCGCCGAATGGCGCGCCGCGCACGAGCGTTTCTGGTCGGACCAGGCCATAACCGACGACACGCTGATCGTCTGCGAGCGCTTCAGGGTCGTCGAGGTGTTGTCGTGGCCGCGTGCTCACTCGCCGCGATCGGGTCGAACGCGAAGTCGAGGAGTTTCAGCAGCTGTCGATCGCAGCAACGCACTCGGCGAATACGCGTGGACGGGTGCGCGAGGAGGAGCCGGACGAGTTCAGGACCGCTTTCGAGCGCGACCGGGATCGGATCCTGCACTCGAAGGCTTTCCGGCGGCTGAAGCACAAGACGCAGGTGTTCATCAATCCCGACGGCGATCACTTCATCACTCGCCTGTCGCACACGCTCCAGGTGACCCAGATCTCTCGATCCCTGGCCGCCGCGCTCAGCCTGAACGAGGCGCTGGCCGAGGCAATCGCACTCGGTCACGACGTCGGTCATTCACCGTTTGGGCACACCGGTGAGGCAGCGCTTTCGCCGTACTTCCCGGGTGGCGAGTGGCATCACGCCGCGCAGAGCGTGCGCATCTTCGAGGTGCTCGAGGATCTCAACCTGTCGTGGGAGGTGCTCGACGGGATCCGTGCCCACTCATGGAAGATCGAGCCGCCGCCGTCCACTCCCGAGGCGATGACTGTGCGCTACGGCGACCGGATCGCATATCTGACCCATGACGCGCTCGACGCCATGCGCGCTGGTGTGCTTGACTGCCGATGAGTTCCCTGCCCGCGCGTTGGAGCGCTTCGGCCCGCCGGGTCGGCTATGGATCGGCGAGATGATCACCGCGGTGATCAACAACAGCCTCGACTCGGGCGATGTGAGCATGGACCCCGCAACGCTGGAGGTGATGCACGAGCTGCGCGAGTTCATGTTCAAGCACGTCTACTTCTCCGAGTCGCAGCTGATGCATACCGACTCCGCGATAGCCGTCATCCGCCGCCTGGTCGACTACTACCTCGATCATCCGGCGGAGCTGACCGACTCCTATCGCGATCCGGACGCGGACCTCGTCACCCAGGTCGTGGACCACGTCGCCGGGATGACCGACCGTTACGCGCTACAGGTTCACGAGCGACTGTTCGGCCTGGCCTGAGCCCGGCGCCTGAAGGCCCGCGGCGTGGCTGCACGGGAGAAGGCTGGATGCGGCGCACCCTCGCCGAGCGCATGCCGCTGTACGAGAGCGTCGCGGACTTCAGCATCCGCACTCAAGGTCGGTCGGTCACAAAGTCGGCCGCCGAGATCGTCGACTGGCTGGCGGCCTCGCCGTGCGCAGAGTGGCTCAGGCAGGCGCCCGACTAGACTTCACTCGAATGACCAATTCGACCGATCTCGCGCCTGCGCCGGGCATCGACGCGCAGGACTATCGCGAGGTTCTGACCCGCTTCGCGACGGGCGTCACGGTGGTGACAACCGTCGAGGACACGGCCGATGGACCCCAGCCGTGGGGCACGACTGTCAACTCATTCACCGGCATCTCGCTCGACCCGCCGCTGGTGCTCGTCTCGATCGGCCAGGAACGCTCCATTCACCCGATCATCGAACGGACCAACAAGTTCGGCGTGAACATCCTTGGTGAGGATGCCCAGGCGCTGTCCGACTGTTTCGCCGGAGCGCCTTCGCCGCTGCCGCGGTCGGCCTTCTGCGATGCCAACTTCACACTCGGCGAGGCGGGCCTGCCGGTGCTCGACGACGCGATTGCCTACCTGTCATGCGAAGTCGAGCGGGTCATCGAGGCCGGCGACCACACGATCTATCTGGGCCGCGTGATCGAGACGAGCTGCCGCGACGAGGTCGGCTGGCCGCTGCTCTACTTCCGCCGTCGGTACCTGCGCATCGAGCGCGCGGCCACGACCGACCTGCGCGGCAAGCCCGACGTGATCCGCTGATCGGATCGCGCCGATGCTGCAGATCGAATCGCGCCGATGCCGCTGATTAGGGCCAACGGGCTCGATGTCCATTACGAGGTCGAAGGCGCCGGGCCGCCGGTGGTGATGCTCCACGGCGCGACATCAACATCCGCCGAGGATTGGTCTGCCCAGCGGCCGCTGTTTCGCAAGGTGTTCAAGCTCTACCTGGTCGATGCGCGCGGTCATGGCGGAACGCGCTGGGACGTGCGCGACGGCTTCGACCGCGACACGCTGGTCGACGACCTGCTCGCCTTCGTCGACGAGCTTGGGCTGAGCACCTTCCACCTGGTCGGATTCAGCATGGGCGCGATGACGGCGCTCACGTTTGCGACCCGTCATCCGGAGCGGCTGAGAACCGCGATCATCTGTGGCATCGACATCGTGCGCGAGCCACGCGCCAGCGTCGCCCGACGGCTCATGGATCCGGAGCGCATCGTGCGCGAGGAGCCTGACTGGGCAGCCGAGCTCGAGCGCCGCCACGGACCGGTGCAGGGTGAAGGCTCGTGGCAGCGGCTGCTGCCGACGATCGCCAACGATGTCGCCAGCGCTCGACTGCTGACGCCGGAGGAGCTGCGCCGCATCCGATTGCCGGTGATGCTCGTGTACGGCGACAGGGACGTCTTCGTCCCGGCCGATCACGCCGTGGCGATCCACCGTCAGCTGCCCGATTCGCGCCTGTTCATCGCCCCGAACAGCGGCCACCAGGTGATGGCCAGCCAACCGGCGATGTTCAACCAGGCCGCGGCAGGCTTTTATCGTTCAACTGAGGCCGTCGCGCGGCAACGTGCCGAGAGCGGCTCACACCTCGGCCGTGCACTCGTCGGCGTGGGCGACGGCGCATCGGTGTATGACCCGCGGGCCGTGGCAGTCGCCGATGACGACGAACCGGACGAGTCCTTCAGCAACTGGGTAGAGGAGGGAACCGCATGAGCGCAACGCTGCTGGCGATATTCAAGCGACCCGAGGGCGGTGACGACGCCCTCGAGGAGTTCATGAGCCGCTACCTTGGCGAGCACATGCCGCTCATCGAAGAGGTGCCCGGGCTGCGCGCGAGCGTCGTCGAGCCGGTGGGCCAGCACTTCGCCGGCGACGACCTTGTCATCGTGACGCGAATGGAGTTCGATGACCGCGCGGCGCTCGAGGCCGGCATGGCCAGCGATGAGATGCGTGTCGCCGGCCGCAACCTGCGCGACATCGCGCCCGGACTGCTCACCCTCGTAGCCCTGGACGAGCCTGTTTCGTGACCGTCCACTACGACGTCGCCGATGGCGTGGCGACCGTCCGACTCGACCGCCCGGAGGTCTTCAACGCGCTCGACCGGCCCACGCTGGAAGCAATCCGGGACTCCTTCCGACAGGCCTCTGCGGATCACACGGTCGGCGTTGTCGTTCTGACCGGAACCGGCGAGCGTGCCTTCTGCACCGGCGCGGACCTCGACGAGCAACAGGCCTTCCTGGCCCGGCCGAACGACTACTGGGACTGGATGGGTCGCTTCATCGAGGCGATCGAGTCGATCAAGGACTGCGCCAAGCCGGTCGTCGCGCGGCTCAACGGGATGGTCGTCGGCGGCGGCAACGAGCTCAACATCGCGTGCGATCTGGCGATCGCCGTCGATGACGCCGTGTTCCGTCACGTCGGCCCGTCACGCGGCTCCCTGCCGGCCGGTGGCGCGACGCAATGGATGCCTCTGCTCGTCGGTGATCGCCGGGCGCGCGAGGTCCTGCTGCTCAACCGGCCGGTGAGCGCCAAGCAGGCGCTCGAGTGGGGCTGGATCAACCGGGTCGTGCCGCGCGCCGAGCTCGATGCGGCCGTGGCCGACTACTGCGCCGAGCTGCTCTCCAAGATGCCCGAGATCGTGCGTGCCACGCGCGTCCAGCTCAACTACTGGAAGAACCAGTCGTGGGCGATGACCGTCGGCATGGCGCGCGAGTGGCTCACCGTCCACGCCGGGTCCGCTGAAGTGGCGGAGGGATTGGCGAGCTTCCACGAGAAGCGCCACGTCGACTATGAACGCCTCCGGCGCGACATCGACGAGGCCGGAAAGTGACCGACACGACGAGCGACTCCGCCAGCGACAAGCCGCGCGTTCGCCTCGAGAACCCGGCTATGAATCCGGCCGGTGGCGCCACTGTCGACGGCGTCGCGGTGGTCTGGCTCGATCGCCCAGAGGTGCTCAACGCGCTCGACTACCGCACGCTGGGTGAGCTGCTCGACGCGCTCGAAACGCTGGACGGCGATGAGTCGGTGCGCTGTGTGGTGATCACCGGCGCCGGCGAGCGTGCCTTCGCCGCCGGGGCCGACATCAAGGAGATGGCCGACGCAACGCCGGTGACGCTGACGGCCGCGAACAACTTTGCACGCTGGGAGCGGCTGCGGCGCATCCGACTGCCGCTGATCGCCGCCGTGCGCGGCTTCGCCCTCGGTGGCGGCTGCGAGCTGGCGATGGCGTGCGACATGGTCGTTGCTGCCGAGGACGCCACGTTCGGCCAGCCGGAGATCAAGATCGGGATCATGCCCGGTGCCGGTGGCACGCAACGAATGACCCGGGCGCTCGGCAAGGCAAAGGCCATGGAGCTGATCCTGACCGGCCGCAACCTGCCGGCACGTGAGGCTTACGAGCGCGGCCTCATTTCGCAGATTGTGGCCCGCGAGGAGACGCTGCCCGCGGCGCTGGCGCTGGCTGCAGAGATTGCGTCGATGCCGCCACTCGCCGTTCGCGCCGCGAAGGAGGCCGTCAACCGCGCCCACGAGCTGTCGCTCGAGGCCGGGCTCGAGTTCGAGCGGCGCAACTTCTTCATGCTCTTCGCGTCCGACGACCAAAAGGAAGGCATGGCCGCATTCATCGATAAGCGCAAGCCGACCTGGAAGGGCCGCTGACCGAACGGGTACGGGGCTGCGAGGTACCGCCTCGGGCACTAGCACCAAAGGACCCTTTTCTGGACAAATCCGCGCCCTAACCTCACTCGAGTGGCATCACTAGCGGCGGCAGCATTGGCCGTCTCGCCCAAACGCGAGGGGATCGTGGCCGGCAAGTGGCTGCGCGTGGTGGCGATGCTGGCGCTCACCGGTGGGCTCCTGCTGCGCACCGTTCCGCTGCTCGTCTGGCCCGAGCTGCCGCTGCTGACATGCGACGGGCTCGCCTACCACTCGCTCGCCGTCTCGCTCGGAATTGGTCACGGCCTGACGATCAGCGATCCATCGGTCGTCGAAGCGTGCGGCCCGATCGTTCAGCTCGGCCCGAGCCACCATTTCGCACCGGCGCTGGCCGTGGTCGAGAGCTGGTTCATAAGCCTTATGGGCGACACGTCCCTGGCGCTGGTCCTGCCCGTGCTGCTCCTGTCGTGGCTGACGGTCTTCGTCGTCTGGTGGGCCACGCGCAACCTGTTCGGAAGCGACGCCGGGCTGCTCGTCGCGGCGGCGGTCAGTCTCGAGTGGACCGGCGCGCTCTTCGGGACGTGGCAGGGCTACTCGGAAAACCTGGTCATCATCACCTTCACGCTCACCATGTGGGCGATCCTGAAAGCCCTGAGCGACGACCGCTACCTCGTCCTCGCCGGCCTGTTCGCGGGCATCGGCTACCTGTCGAAAGCGAGCATCGGCTGGTTCTTCCTGCTGGCCGGCATCGGCGGACTCACCTGGCGGCTGTGGTTCCGCGGCCGTACTGTGCTGCGCAACGGCTGGTACCTGTCCGCCATCGCCGTCTTCGCCGTCCCTTTCGTGGTCTGGTCGTTCCGCAACCTGACTCTCTTCTGGGACGGATCGCCGGCCGACCTGTTCGACGCGTGGCAGACGAGCGAGGTGCAGGCGCGCTACGTGACCTACGCCCTCCAGCAGCCGGCGATGCTGCTGACCGGCCTGATGGGCAAGCTGCCGATCATGCTCATCGTCTTCATCCTGCCGTTCCTACCCTTCCTGCGCGACCTTGGCGGCTCACTTCGCCGGCTGCGCGACGAGGAGACATCCGGCCTGTGGCTGTCGGTCGCGCTGATCTTCGTTCTCGGCTGGTTCTTCGCCGGTGCGTTCTGGGTCACCGAGCAAACCAGCCTCGTGTGGGCAGACCCGGTGCGCTATCTCGCGCCGGCCCAGATTCCGTTGCTCTGGCTGCTCGTCCGCGACAACACCAACGCGGTCACCTGGAAGTGGGTCGCGTCATTCCTCGTCCTCGCCGTGCTGACGGGCGTCATGTGGGTGCTGATGATTCCTGGATTCCCGCTCGCTCAATGACGCCGGTCTGGCGGTGCGGCATTAGCATCGGCAGCAGATGAGCGACACGATCCTTCGTTCCAGTGACTCGGGCGTGCTGACGCTGACTCTCAACCGACCCGACGCGCTCAACTCGTTCAACGTCGAGATGAAGGAAGCGTTGCTGGCCGCGCTCAAGGACGCAGCGCGCGACCGCGAGGTGCGCGTCGTGGTGCTGACCGGTGCCGGTCGAGCCTTCTCCGCCGGGCAGGATCTCAAGGAGCGCGAGGCGCCCGGCGCGGCCGATCTGGGGACGGAGCTGCGCACTCGCTACAACCCGATCATCCTGGCCATGCGCCGATTGGAGAAACCGATCATCGGTGCGATCAACGGCGTCGCGGCGGGCGCCGGCATCTCGGTCGCGTTGGCGTGTGACATCCGGATCGCGTCGGAAGTCGGCGAGCTTCATCGAGGTCTTCGGCCGTGTCGGGCTCGTTCCCGACACGGGCTCGTCATGGTTCCTACCGCGCCTCGTGGGACCGGCACGCGCGGCCGAGATGTTCTTCACCACCGACCCGGTCGATGCCGCCACGGCCGAGCGAATCGGGCTCGTCAATAGAGTTGTCGCCCCGGATGCGCTGATGACGGAAGCGAATTTGATGGCTGTCAAACTCGCCCAGGCAGCGCCACTCGCGCTTGGCCTCGCCAAGCGCGCCCTCTAACCGGGCGCTCGAAACCGGGCTCGAGGACGCGCTCGAGTACGAGGCGCAGCTGCAGTCGATCGCCGGTCGCTCCAGCGATCACGCCGAGGGCGTGAGCTGCGTTCGTCGAGAAGCGCCCCGCCCGCTTCACGGGCGAGTAGGCGAAACAGCGCGCAGTGACCCCAGACAGCGAAGCGACTCGCGCGCAGGTCGAGGAACGCGTCGAGAAGCTGCTCGACCGCATCTGGCGCATGTCGGACGACGACCTGGTGCTCGTACGCGCCGTGTGGAACGTCAGCGACGAGCGCATCCGCGCCGACGCCTGGCTGGCGGTCAAACGCGTCGTTAAGGCGCGTGACCGCGGCCAGCTCATGGACGAGACCCGGACGCGCCTGGCGGCATGGGTCGGCGGACAGCGCGCAGGACTGGGCCTGCAATACGGCACGACCCTGATGAGCCCGGGTGCGGTTGTCGAGAGCTCGGGCGTCCGACGCGACGCGCTGCCGCCGCTGCTTGATGCAGTGGCCGCGACCGTCGCCGCCGACGGCCTCGACGCCGAAGAGCAAGAGATCCTGCTCGAGCCGATCAGCCAAGTGGCATCGAGCGTCAACCCGTGACAGATCGAGCGCCGACCAGCCTCATCGTCGGTGTCGTGGGTGCCGGCACGATGGGCGCGGGCATCGCCCAGGTCTGCCTCCAGGCCGGACACGAGGTTCAGCTGCACGACGTCGACCATGCCGCGATCGAGCGCGGCCGCGGCCGGATAGCGGACGGCCTCACGCGCATCGTCGACAAGGGCCGGCTTACCGACGATGACCGGGCGCGGATGCTCTCGTCGCTGCGCGACGCCCACTCGCTCCACGAGCTGGCCGCCGAATCGGACGTGGTCATCGAGGCCGCGCTCGAGGACATCGAGCTCAAGCGCACGATATTCCGCGCCCTGGCTACCGAGGCACGTCCAACTACGCTGCTGGCCACCAACACGAGTGCGCTGAGCGTGACCGAGATCGCCGACGCGAGCGGCGTTCCGGAACAGGTGCTCGGGCTCCATTTCTTCAACCCCGCGCCGGTCATGCCGCTGGTCGAGGTGGTCGTCGGCGAGCAAACCGTCCGCCAGGCGGTGGAGCGGGCGATTCAGTTCGTGGCCGAGCTGGGCAAGGAGCCCATCGTATGCCTCGATTCGCCGGGTTTCGTGGTCAATCGGGTCAATCGGCCGTTCACGTTGGAAGCCCTGCGCATGATCGAGGCCGGTGAGTCGGAGATAGAGCAGATCGATCGGGCGGTCCAGTCGGCCGGCTATCCGATGGGCCCATTCGCCCTGATGGACCTCGTCGGGGTGGACGTCAACCTGGCCGTGGCCACGGCACTCTGGAATGGCTTCGATGAAGCCGCCCGGTTTACGCCTTCACCGATCCAGCGCGCGTTGGTCGACGCCGGCCAGCTGGGTCGCAAGTCGGGCGCCGGCTTCTACCGCTACCAGGACGGACGCCCGACGGGTCTGGCCGACCTGCCCGAGTCCGTGGCTCCAGTCGATGGCCCAGGTCTGTCCGACGACGAGATCGTGACTCGGATCGAGCTGGCGATCGTCAACGAGGCATATCACGCGGCGGGCGAGGGAGTCGCTCATCCGCCCGAAATAGATCGGGCGATGAAGCTCGGCGCCAACCACCCGTACGGGCCGTTCGAGCGTGCCGGGCAGCTCGGTTTGCGCACGGTAGTGGAGGGTCTGGGTGAGCTCGAGCAGCGCTACGGCGAGCGCTTCCGGGTTGCCCCTTCGCTCTGGCAGATCGCTTCGATCTGACTTGTCGTCGGGTGTAATCTCGACGAACCGCGACTCCCGCGCGCAAACCCGCTCCGGCGCTCACGCAGCCGAACCGATGGGTCAAAGGGGACACCGGTCCTCGGGAAGCTGGTCACCGGTCCATGCCGGCGATCGCGGCGCAGCGTGAGTGCGAGGCGACCGTCCGCATCGGAGCCGAAAACGTGACCCAGAACAAGACCCTCAAGCGCCAGGTTCGTGCGCGCATGTCCAAGACCGGTGAGCGCTACACCGCGGCCCGTCGCCAGGTGCTCGCCAAGGCGCCGACTGCCGAGCTGCCGGCGACCCCATCCGAAGCACCAGCCCCCGTCATCGACGAGCCTCTCCACGGCCCGACGAGCAAGACGTGGAGCGAGTGGGTGCGCCTGCTCGACGAATCGGGCGCGGCCGGCAAGCCGCACACCGACATCGCTCGCTGGCTGAGCACCGAGCACGGCGTCCCCGGCTGGTGGACGCAGGACATCACCGTTCGCTACGAGAAGCACATCGGCCGTCGCGTGACCTTCCAACGCGGCAAGACGTTCTCCGCGACAGGGTCGCGAACGGTCGGCGTGCCGGTGGCAACGGCGCTGGCCGCGTGGCTCGACGAAGGCATTCGCGAGCGCTGGCTGAGCGACATCGCCCTTCGCCTGCGCTCGGCCCGGACGGCGCCGTCAGTGCGCTATAAGACTGCGCGCTTCGACGTCAACGACGGGGAGGGGCGCGTCGTCGTCAGCTTCGATCCCAAGGGCGACTCGAAGACGTCAATCGCGATCGAGCACGAGAAGCTGCCCGACGCACAGGCGGCGGCTCGCTGGAAGGCCACCTGGCGCGCGCAATTGGGCGCGCTCAAGGCAATGCTCGAGGACTGAGTCTCCCTCTCTGCCCGCGGCTCACGCTCAGCCCGGTAGTACCACCGGCTATCGGCGTGACCATTGGGCCATGCCGGTGCGAATATGCACCGCTCCTACAATCGGGGCCATGACTCGAGCTATGGATCGCCCTTCGCGCGAAGCCTGGATAGTGAGCGCGGTGCGCACGCCCGTCGGCCGCTACGGCGGCGCGTTGGCGCGCGTGCGCCCGGACGATCTCGCCGCGACCGCCATCAAGGCCGCGGTCGAACGCTCGGGCGTGGCCCCGAATGAGTTCGAAGACGTGATCCTGGGCTGTGCCAACCAGGCCGGCGAGGACAATCGAAACGTGGCGCGCATGTCGGCGCTGCTGGCCGGCCTGCCGATCGAGATCGCCGGCCAGACGGTGAACCGGCTGTGCGGCTCAGGTTTGCAGGCGGTCAACTCGGCTGCCCACGCGATCATGGCCGGCGACGGCGACGCGTTCGTGGCCGGCGGTGTCGAGTCGATGACTCGTGCCCCCTATGTCATGGCCAAAGCCGAAGGCGCCTACGAGCGTGGACCGCGAGAGACGTATGACACGACTCTTGGCTGGCGCTTCACCAACCCGCGCCTGGCCGAGATGCACCATCCCTTTTCGATGGGCGAGACGGGGGAGAACGTCGCCGAGCAGTGCGGCGTGTCGCGCGAGGAGCAGGACGCGTTCGCGTTGCGCAGCCACCAGCGCGCTATTCGCGCGATGGAAGAAGGCCGCTTCATGAACCAGATCGTGCCGGTCATGGTGCCGCAGCCTAAAGGCGAGCCGGTCGCGATCGATCGCGACGAGCACCCGCGCGCCGACACCTCGCTTGAGGCACTCGCGCGGCTGCGGCCGGCGTTCCGCGAGGGCGGCACGGTCACGGCCGGCAACAGCAGCGGCATCAACGACGGCGCCAGCGCGACGGTGATCGTGGCGCGCGAGTTCGCCGAGCAGGAAGGCCTCAAGCCACTCGCCCGCGTCGTTTCGACGGCCGTGGCAGGCGTGGACCCGGCGGTAATGGGCCTCGGCCCCATCCCGGCAACGCGCAAGGCACTCCAGCGAGCCGGGCTCGACGTCAACGACGTTGACCTGGTTGAGCTCAACGAGGCTTTCGCCAGCCAGTCAATCGCGGTCATGCGCGAGCTCGGCCTGGATCCGGAGAAGGTCAATGTCAACGGCGGTGCGATCGCGCTCGGCCATCCGCTCGGAATGAGCGGTGCCCGGTTGATCACGATGCTCAGCCACGAGCTTGCCCGAACCGGCAAGCGTTACGGCCTGGCCACGATGTGCATTGGCGTCGGCCAGGGGATCGCAACCGTCATCGAGCGCCTCGATGGCGAGCCGCATGAGGGAAGCAACTGAGATGGACAACGACCTGATGGCGCGGCGGCTCCGTCCGCCTTCCGAGCCCAGCATGCCATCCGCCGCATCGAGCCTGCCTTTCACTCCAGTTCCCTCGGCACTGCCGTGGGAGACCGAGCCGCCGGCGGCTGCCTCGCGCGAGGAAATTCCGTGGGACACGCCCGCCGCCGAGGCCTGGCCGCCCGATGAGGAAGCCGTAGCAGCCTGGCCGGCCACCGCTGAGCCAACTCAGACCGTTGAATCGGCGCAGCAGGCACCGGATGCCACGCCTGCTGGGTTCGAGCCTGCACCTACGGAGCCCACCCAGCCGGACTCCGCCCCGGCACCGACCGATGAGTCGCTTGTCTGGCCGCCCGTCGCCGACCTGTCAGTCGCGGACGGATCGGCAGCCGGCGTCTGGGCAGCCGAGACCGATACAGCGGCTGTAGCCAACCCAACGTCTGCCCCAGAGGCACCGTGGGACCGACCGTCCGACGACGATTTCGATCGGCCGATGGACGCTCGAGTCGACGGTCCAAGCTGGGACGAGCCATCACCGTTCGATGACTTCGACGACTCCGGATTCTTTGACGATCGGCCACCGGACATGCTCGAGGCGTTTCATAGCCCGGTCGCCGTCGCGGTCGAAGAGCGTCCGCTTGAGGAGCGCGTCGAGGCAGTGGCGTCGAAAGTCGTCGAGACCGAACGCGACGCCGATGCGTTCGCCGATCCCTACGACGAGGCCGCGCCGGTCGTGGCCGAGGTGGCCGAGCGCGTAGAGGCGCCGGACTGGCCCAGCTGGAACGGCAATGGCACTGCCGAAGCGGCCAGGGATGAAACGACGACGGATCTCTCCGCGGTCGCCCAGCTCGAGACCGAGACACCGGTTCAATCGGCTTTCATCCCGTGGGATGAGACCGCCCCAGAGGATCCGCCGCAGTTCGAGCCTGCGCCCACGCCAGACGCAGTGGTGCTCGAGACGATGGCCGGATCAGTCGGATCGAATCCGGCAGACGATCTCTTTGCTTCGCCCCCGGTCAGCGAGGACGAGCTTCCTGAGCCAGATGAAGTGGCACCCTGGGACTTCGATGCAGCCGATGAGCACCAGGCTCTGTTCGAGAACCCGGTAGCCGAGGTCGCCACGGTCGATTTCGAGCCGAACGCCGAAGCCGAGCCCGCTATCCAGGCCGAGCCCACGTTCGAAGCTGCCCCCGCCGAGGGCGCGCAAGATGAAGAGGCCGAGTCTTTCGAAGCCTGGCTGGCATTGGCCGTGGCGGGCATGACGGACGAAGGTTCTGACGCCGAGCCCGAGCCCGAACTGGCCGCCGAGCCCGAACTGGCCGCCGAGCCCGAGCTGGCCGCCGAGCCCGAACGGCCGCCGAGCACTGGCCGCCGACCCGAGCCCGAACTGGCCGCCGAGCCCGAAACCGAGTCCGAGCTCGTTCAGCTAGAGATCCCGGCGCCGAGCGCCTTCCCGGCGACGATCTACGCCTCGGGTCCCGAGTCGGGATTGCCCGCCAACGTTGTGCTGCGCATCGAGCTCTCGATCGTCGACGATGCGAAGCGGTTGAACGTCACCAACGTGGCCAGTGCGTCAGAGTTTGCGCCGCGCGTCGACGAGATTGTCGCGACGCAGTCGGCCGAACCCGCCGAGCTGGCCCAACCCGCCCAGCCGTCCGGGCAGACTGTCACGGCGCAGGTCGATGACTCGGCTTGGCCGGCAATCTGGGACCCCGACCGTCCCACGACGGGAATCGCGGCCCCTGCCGCGATGGCGACCGATCCCGCAGATGCGTGGGCGTGGACCGACCCGACTCCTGCACAGGCGCCCTACGAGCTCTCGACGCCGACCGATTCGTGGCCCGAGGTCGATCGCCCCCAGGATGCCTTCGCCGAGTCTCAGGACATGGCGCCGGCCATGCCACTCGCTCCGCTCGCCGTGACCGACGAGTCCGCGGTCGCCGCAGGCAGCCAGGCAGCGTCGCCGCGCATCTCCACGGTCGCGGAGCCGCAGTCCGACCTGTGGTTCCCGTCGGCCGAGCCGGAGACGCGTGCGGACGAAGTGCAAGCCGAATCTGCGGTCGACAAGCCGAGCATGTCACTGCTTACGGTAGGTCTCACGATCGGCATGGCGATCCTGGTCATCGTGCTCGTGCTGGTGTTCATTCAGCTCATGACCTCGTTGCTCGGTTGATCAAGATCGCTCACGCTTGCCGATAAACGTGGCCCAGAGTACGCTTTCACCCATGCTGAACACCGAACCGCAGGTAACCCCCGAGATCCCGGCACAGCCAGAGCAGCTCGTAGTGCTCAGCGAAGCGGCCGCCGGCAAGCTCCAGGAGCTTGTGACTGCAGAACAGAATCCCCAGCTCGGCCTGCGCGTCTACGTGTACAGCGGCGGCTGTTCGGGCTTTCGATACGGAATGATGCTCGAGGACCAGCCGAGCAACGAAGACGTCACGGTCGAGAGCCGCGGCATCAAGGTTTATGTTGATCGGCAGAGCACCGAGTATCTGCTCGGGTCCGAGATCGACTACATGGACACGCTGATGGGCGCCGGCTTCACGGTCAACAACCCGAACGCGGTCTCGGCCTGCGGCTGCGGCAGCTCGTTCAAGACTGCTGACTCGGCAGGTAGCCCGGGCGCCTGCCACCACTGATCACATCGCTTCCAAAGCGTGACGGCGAGCCCGCTGGGCTCGCCGTTTTGTTTGTCCGACTGAAGGCAGCTTGAGCCGCACCGACTCGCCGCCCATCGAGCGCATCTTTGCGCCGCTGCGCGAGTTCCTGGACAGGACCGTCGCCGGCGGCGTGCTGCTGTTGGGTGCCGCGCTCGTCGCTCTGCTGTGGAGCAACTCCCCGTGGTCAGCGTCCTACTTCGAGCTCTGGTCGACACCGCTGACCTTGAGCCTGGCTGGTTTCACACTGTCGCTGTCGTTGCACGACTGGATCAACGACGGCTTGATGGCTCTCTTCTTCCTGGTGGTTGGACTGGAGATCAAGCGTGAGCTCCTTGTCGGCGAGCTGGCCTCCAGGCGTCGCGCCGTCCTTCCTGTCGCGGCGGCAATCGGAGGGGCGCTGCTCCCGGCTCTGATCTACGTCGTGATCGTCGGAACCGGACGGCCCGAGACCGCCGGCTGGGGAATTCCCATGGCGACCGACATAGCGTTTGCCCTCGGCGTCCTGGCGCTGCTCGGTTCGAGGATCCCGCTCGGCTTGCGGATCTTCGTCGCGGCGCTGGCGATCGCCGACGACCTGCTGGCCGTGCTCGTGATTGCCATCTTCTACACGGCTGACCTTTCGATGGTCTGGCTCGCGGTGGCCGCCGGGATCGTTGCGATCCTGGTCCTGGCCAACAGGCTCGGTGCACGGCGGCCGGCGGTCTACGGGCTGCTTGGCGTCGCGCTCTGGTTCGCAGTGCTCAATTCCGGCGTCCATGCCACGGTCGCCGGCGTCCTCCTTGCCTTGACCATCCCCGCCCGTCAACGAGTTTCCGACTCGGACTTCGCCAGGCACGCCCGCGAGTTGATCGACGACTTCGAACAGGGCTCCGCTCGCGCTCCGCAGGAGCGCTACTCGTCGCTGTGGGACCTCGAATCGATAACCGAGAAGGCTCAGGCGCCGATGCTTCGCCTCGAGCACTCGCTGACGCCGTTCGTGGCCTTCATCGTCGTTCCCCTCTTCGCGTTGGCCAACGCGGGAGTCACGCTGAGGACGGATTTCGCCGCCCTGCTGAATGAGCCCGTGGTCCTCGGAATCTTCTTCGGCCTCATCGTCGGCAAGCAGATCGGCATCACGACCGTTGCCTGGCTGGTCGTCCGCACCGGCTTGGCGTCACTGCCGGCGGGGGTCGGCTGGCGACAGATCTACGGCGCGGCATGGTTGTGCGGTATCGGCTTCACCATGTCGTTGTTCATCGCCTACCTGGCTTTCGGCGAATCAGAGTCTCTGGCCCTCGCCAAGCAGGGCATCCTCGCCGCGTCGCTTGTCGCTGGCGCTGTTGGCTACCTTCTGTTGCGGCGAACCGCGCCACCGGACGAGGTGTCGCAGCCGGTCGAGGTTGCCGCTACTCGCTGAAGCGCTCTTCCTTCCACGGGTCGGCGTCGTTGTTGTAGCCGTAGCGCTCCCAGAAGCCCGGCTTGTCGACTGCCGTGAACTGGAGCCCACGGATCCACTTGGCGCTTTTCCAGAAGTAGCGCTTCGGAACGACGAGGCGGAGCGGGTAACCGTGGTCCGGCGTCAGCGGCGCCCCGTCGGCAATGTCGGCCAGCAGGACGTCATCGTCGTCAAGCACGTCGAGCGGCAGATTGGCGGTGTAGCCCTGCTCGGCGTGGACGACCACGAAGCGCGCGCTCGGCCGCAGCCGGGCTCGCTCGAGGATGTGCTGGATCGCGACGCCCTCGAAGTCCATGTCGAGCCGAGACCAGCGCGTGACGCAATGGATGTCGGTGTGCAGAGACTTGCGCGGCAGGCTCTTGAACTCGTCCCAGCTGAGCTCGAACGGGTTGTCGACCTCGCCCCACACCTTGAAGTCCCACTTCTTGAGGTCGACGCGCGGGACCGATCCGTAATGGAGGACGGGCCACTTCTCGGTGAAGTATTGGCCGGGCGGGATGCGCTTCTTCTGTTCCTCGCTGACCCGCGGACCTCGGCCCAGGAAACCGCTCATGGCACGAGTGTACGGAGTGAACGGAACCTAGCCCGGCCGCGCTCCGTCAGGCGGAGGTGAAACAAATGGTTGCTTCCCTTGCACTCGCCGGTCTCCTTGCCGCATGTGGGTCAGCCACGACCCCGACGCCCGGGTCAGACCTCCAGCCCGGCACTGACCTCCAGCCCGACTCCGACCTCAAGCCCTGCTCCGACACCCAGCGCCACGGCGAACCCCGACCTTCCGACGCTGCCCCTGCCGGCCGGCTACTCGGGCATTCCCGGAGCGGGCACGCCGACGGCCACGATCGAGGCTCACACGCCGCCCGGATCGGTTCCGGTGGGCGAGCCGCAGACGTTCGAGATCGGCCACTGCGGGCTTGGTTCGCCGATCGACTTCGACGGCAGCCTTTGGGATCCGACGTTCGGCGACGACGGCTCGGGCGGGCCGCTGACCAATGAGCAGCAGGGCGAGCTGATCAACGCAACCCAGGTCGAGCTGACGATCGTCGATCCGGACACGGCCGTGCTGGTGACGCCCGCCGGCGCGCGCGTGCTGCTCGTCCGCCACGACGGCGCGCGGCCGTACGCCCTGTGTGACTAGTAAATCGTCGAGCTAGGCGTCATCCACCAGCTGAGCCAGCCGGCGGGTGATGAAGCGCGCCGCCTCGGCGCTCTTGCCGCCCAGCTTCTGGTCGGCCTCCCGAGCCAGGGCGACCGATAGGTCGGCCAATACCTGATCGATCTCAGGGGTTCGCTGCAGCGCCCCTTGCGCAAAGGCAAGCTCCAGCCGCGCAACCGCGTCGCGAGCGTTGTCGACCGCATGACCTTTGCGCGCGAGGATCTCGTTGAACTCTGTTCGCGCCTCGTCCGCGGCGGCGCCGGTGCTCGTCAACGAACGAGCGCTTCGTCCGCCTCGCCGAGGGGCAGGTGGCCGTAGCGGCGCTCCAGCCATTCGTCGGCGAGGATGCCCATCTGGACCTCGTCGAAGTAGAGCCCCTCGCGCTGGATGGCGTCGCGCAGCTTGCCCTCGATCGAGAAACCGGCCTTCTCGTAGGCGCTGATCGCGCGCAGGTTGTACGAGAAGACGGTCAGTCCAACGCGGTGCAGGCCCAACCGCTCGAACGCGTGGCCGACCATCAGCTCCGTCGCTTCGGTGCCGAATCCGCGACCCCACGCGTCGCGTTCGCCGATCGTGATGTGAAACATGACCGAGCCGTTGTCGCCGTCGAGCGCGCTGAACGTGGTGAAGCCGATCAGTCGCCAGGTGGGCAGCTCGACGATCGCGTAGGCGAGGGCGTCCTGCGCCAGCATCCGCGTCTGGAAGAAGCGCTCGACCTCGGCCTGCGTCATCGGCCGTGTCTGGTAGCGCGTCAGGCGAGCGATCTCCGGGTCGCGGTACCAGCGCACCACGGCGTCGACGTCGCCCGGCTCGGGCCGGCGCAGGGCGACAAGGCGACCGACGATCTGCGGTGGATGCCACAGGTCACGGTCGGGCATTTCGCCGCCAGGCTCTCTACCGCTCATCGGCCGGGATGCTATATCACGGCCCTTGCCGCCTCTAGGGCTACCATCGGCCAACGATGCGACGCTGGAGCGAGGTTGCGGCCCGTATCGCCGCCACTTCCCGGACGACCGAGAAGGTCAGCACCCTGGCCGAATACCTGCGCTCGTTGAGCGCAGTCGAGCTGCCGCTGGCGGTCACGTACATGACCGGCCGCCCCTTCCCCGAACGGGACCCGCGCTCGACGGGAATCGGCTGGGCCTCGATCGGCTCAGTGGTCGAGGCAACCGTTGGCGCCGCGCCAGGAGCCCTGGGTGCTGCCTACAACCAGTCCTCAGACATCGGTCAGGCGGTTGGCGACCTGTTCGCCGAGCACGAGCACGTGCCCGTCGGCGAGCTGCCGACTCTGCCCGATGTAGATGCCGCATTTGCCGAGATCGCCGCAGCGCGCGGCGCGGCAGCCAAAGCCGTGCCCCTGCGCGCGCTGCTCGAGCGCTGCGATCCGCTCACGGCACGCTCGGTTATCAAGGTTCTCAGCGGTGAGCTGCGTATCGGCCTGCGCGAAGGGCATCTCGAATCGGCTATTGCCAGCGCGTTCGATCGGCAGCTGGCCGATGTGCAGTGGACGGGCATGCTCACCGGCGACCTGGGCCAGACGGCCGCGCTGGCGCGCGACGATCGCCTGGGCGAGGCAGAGCTCGTCCTGTTCCGGCCACTCAAGTCGATGCTCGCCTCGCCGGTCGCCGACGAGGCGGAGGTGCTCAAGCGCCTCGGGACTCCGGTGTGGGTCGAGGACAAGTACGACGGCATCCGTGCCCAGCTGCACAAGCGCGGCGACGAGGTTCGGCTGTACAGCCGCGACCTGCACGATGTCAGCGAGGGCTACCCGGAGGTCGTGGCGATCGCCCGCTCCCTGCCCTGGGACGGCATCGTGGACGGCGAGCTGCTCGCGTTCCGCGATGGCATGGCGCTGCCCTTCATCCAGCTCCAGGCACGCCTCGGACGCAAGAACCCGTCGGCCGAGATGCAGGCCCAGGTGCCCGTGATCTACGTCGGGTTCGACCTGCTCGCCATCGGACCTGGCGGTGGTGCGCGGGTTGAGCCGCTGCTGCGTCTCGGCCTCCGCGAGCGCCGTGAGCGACTCGATGCGCTCGGGTTGCCGCTCGTCCCGGGCATGGCCACGGCCAATTTGCTGACTGCCTCGACCACCGACGAGCTGCAGGGCATCTTCGACGCCGCCCAGCAGCGCGGTAACGAGGGGCTGATGGTCAAGGATCCCGACTCGGCCTACACGCCCGGACGGCGCGGCTACGGCTGGTTGAAGCTCAAGCGACCACTGGCCACGCTCGACTGCATCGTCGTCGGCGTCGAGGTCGGCCACGGCAAGCGCCACGGCGTGCTTTCCGACTACACCTTCGCCGTGCTTGACGATCGGCCCGGCGGAGAGGGTCGCCTGGTCACCATCGGCAAGGCATACAGCGGCCTGACCGACGCCGAGATCGCCGAGATGACGAAGTGGTTCGAGGAGCACACCTTGCGCCAGGTCGGACGCTTCCACGTCGTCGAGCCGACGATCGTTGTCGAGATCGCGTTCGACGTAATTCATCGATCCAACCGCCACGACTCCGGTTTCGCGCTGCGTTTCCCGCGCATCTTCCGCCTTCGGCCGGACAAGGACGTGCGCGAGATCGACACGATCTCAAACGTCGAGACGCTCTATCGGCGGCTCGAGTCCGGAAGGCGCTTCAGCGTCCAGACGACGACCGGCGCCGCGCCGCCGGCGTGACCAGCAACGCCACTCCCGATCCCAAGCTCGCCGGCCTGCGCGAGCTGATTCCCGCTACCGGCGCCGGCATCTATCTCGCCACGGCCGAACGCGGGCCGCTCCCCGCCGAGACGGCTGCGGCAATGCGCGACGCGGACGATTGGGAGCTGCGCGTTGGCCGCGCCACCGAGGGTCGTGCCGAGGACATGGAGCAGCGCGTCGAAGAGGCGCGCGCCGTGTTGGCGGCGCTGCTCGTCGCGGACCCGTCGGAGATCGTCCTCTGTCCGGGGGTCGATGCCGCGCTCGATCTCGCCCGGCACATCGCGCCTGCCGATGCGCTGACTGTGGTGAGCCACGTCGACCCGAACACCGGCGCCCGGATGGCTGGCCTCGGGCCGACCGACGACGACCAGTGGATCGCGCTCGACGCGTCCCTGTCCGCCGGCGCCATGGTGACCGACGCCAGCGCGCTCGGCGCCGACTTCGTGGTCGTCGCCGGTGACAGGTGGCTGCTCGGACCGGATGAGACGGCCGCGTTGTGGATCGGGCCGCGGGCAAGAAATCGGGGCCTCGTGGCCGCCTCGTCGGGTATCGGCCGGACGGCGGTACTCGGGCTGGCCCGAAGCGTCGGCTGGCTCGAGATGTACGTCGTGCTCGACTGGGCGTTTGATCGGACGACCGGCCTCGCCGAACGATTGGCTCGCGCGCTGGCAGGCGACGGCGTCGAGGTGATCACTCCGATCGACGCCCTTGCCGCGATCGTCTGCTTCCGGCTGGCCAGCTGGCCGATCGACGAGGCTCTCGACGAGCTGCGCCGTCGCGTCTTCGCGATCATCGAACCGACGCCCGATCGCAGCTCGATCCGCGCATCGGTCGCGTGGTTCAACACCGAGGAGGAGATCGACCGATTCGCAGCCGCGGTTCACGAGATCGCGCAGCACACTCCGGAATCGCTGCCGCGCCGCCCGCCGCTGATCGTCCGATGAGCGAGCGATCCTGGTTCGAGGTCCGCTGGCGGCAGCTGCGCAACCCGCCGCCGCCGGTGCTGCGGGCGGTCCTGGCGAACCTCGCCGTCGCGGTCGTCCTCGGCGTCGTGCTGCTCGCCTACGACCTGCTCTCCGATGGCTCCCTGACCGGTGTGCTGACCGCGATCTACGTCGTCGTCGTCATCGTCGCCGGCAGCGTGCTGACCTACCTGTGGGTCGAGCTGCCGACCGGTGCATCGGGCGTCCGGCGCCGGTCCTGGTGGGCCGGAGTGCTCGGAATCTTCGCCGCCGTGCCGATCGTTTACCTCGTCCTGGTGGTCCTTTTTCAGATCATCAAGCCAATCGTGGCGCCCGGTTAGTCGGTGTACGATCAAGCGGCGGGGGAGTAGCTCAGTGGTTAGAGCAGACGGCTTATATCCGTCCGGTCCCTGGTTCGAATCCAGGCTCCCCTACCATTCGGCATCGTGAACGCCCAACAAGCAAGACAGCGCGCTCGCGAGCAGGTCGAAGGCGCCCGTGACCGCCTCGTCGAGCTCAGCCACCGAATCCACGCCAACCCGGAGCTCGCCTACCAGGAGCGGCTGGCCGCCGGATGGCTCGTGGATGAACTGTCGGAAGCGGGCTACACGGTGGAATCGCCAGTAGGCGGGCTCGAAACGGCGTTCATCGGCACGCGCGGTCCGGGGCCGCTGAACGTCGCCGTCATCGCCGAGTACGACGCGCTGCCCGAGGTTGGCCACGCGTGCGGGCACAACATCATTGCCGCGACCGCGCTTGGTGCGGCGATCGGCCTCGCCGCGGTCGCCGACGAAGTCGGGCTGCGGGTGAGCGTGATCGGGACGCCGGCCGAGGAGGGCGGCAACGGCAAGCAGGCACTGATCGACGCCGGTGTCTTCGCCGACGAGCACTTCGCGCTGATGGTCCATCCCGGCCCAACCGACGTGCTGACGTCGGAGATCCTCGCCGCCCAGTCGCTCGAGGTCACCTACACGGGTCGCCCGGCGCATGCGGGCGCGTTTCCCGAGCGCGGCATCAACGCCGCCGACGGTCTGGTCATCGCCCAGGTCGCGATCGGCCTGCTGCGCCAATCGCTCCTTGCCGAGCGACCGGGTTCACGGCATCGTCACCGTCGGCGGCGAGGCACAGAACATCATCCCGGCACGAGCCGAAGGGTTGTGGATGGTTCGCTCGGCAACGCTGGAGCGGATGGAGGTTGTGCGCGATGCGGTTCGCCGGTGCTTCGAGGCCGGCGCGCTCGCAAGCGGCGCGTCGTTGTCGATATTGGAGCGGCCGGCTTACGCCGATATGCGCCACGACGCCGATCTTGCCGGTCTCTACAAGGCAAACGCCGAGGCACTCGGTCGGACGTTTGGCGGCGCAAGCGACTTCAACCGCTACTCGACCGACATGGGCAACATCTCGTACGTCGTGCCGTCGATCCATCCGGTGATCGGCATCGACGCCGGTGGCGCATCGAACCACCAGCCCGAATTCGCCGCGGCGACCGTGAACCCCAGCGCCGATCAGGCCGTATTCGACGGCTCGCTGGCACTCGCCTGGACGGCGATCGACGCGGCAACAGACGATGGGGTTCGCGGCCGCTTGCTGGGTCGCTAGCGAATCAGCCGGCGCGCAGCACCAGGATGTGCTGATGGACGATGTTGGGCACGAAGCTGCGCGGATAGCCATACGGGCGTAGCCGCGTCCCGGCCTGGTACCAGATGAGATCGCCCTTGGTCACGAAGCCGACCCGCTCGCTGCGCGCCGCGAGATCCGCGCCGGTGAAGCGGTAGCGGCCGTCCTGGTACGCGTCGCGAACGATGATCGTTGCGTAGCGGCCGTCGCGCAGCACGCGGCGCAGCTGGCCGAGCACGGCCTCCATTCGATCGAGGTACTCGTCGTACGTGGCGCTGTTGGCGAGGTCGGCCGGGTCGGACGTAACCATCGCGTAGTCGGTCCGACGGTTGGAGTGCTGCTTGGCCAGCGGCCCGCCGGCCATGGTCAGCTTCAGCTGCGGGTTGTACGGCGGATCGGTGGCCACGAAATCGACCGAACCATCGGCCACGCCGGCCAGCAGGCCAACCGCGTCGCCGACGACCATCTTGCTGCCCGACGGATCGAAAGACCGAGGACCGCCCGGATCAGACGGCCCGAGATCGGCCATTGACGCGCCGTCGAGGTTCGCGCTGACCACCTCGGCGTAGACATCCGCCCAGCGCTGGTCGATCTCGAACCCGAGCGCCCGCCGCGGCGTCCGGCATACGGCGGCGCCCAGCAGCGTGCCACCGACGCCCGCGAAGGGATCCAGGACGAGCTCGCCGGGCTTGGTGAAGAACTCGATCAGGCGGGCCATCAACCGGGGCGGTTTGTTGGCGCCGTGCGCCTTGCGCGCGGGGTGGCCCAGCTCTGACGGATAGGCCGTCGTCCAGAGCGACTTGGTGAAGTAGAGCCACTCCTCGCCACTCAGGACGTTGAGCGCGTTGTCGGGATGCACCGCTCCGTGCGTGACCGACTGCTCAAAACCGTCCCGCACGTGTCCAGTATCCATCAGACCACCGCTATGCTTCGGCGGATGGCGTTCATCGGTCGTGAACGCGAATTGGCCGTTTTGGGGTCCGCTCTGCAGCGCGCGGGTGGAGGGGAGCCGACACGGGTGGCCATTGCAGGGCCACTGGGCGTCGGGATATCGCATTTGCTGGACGAGCTGGAAGCCCGGCTTTCCGCTGCCCGCGAGCTGGTCGTCTGCCGCGCGCGGTGCTATGAGCCGCTCAGCGGCGTCCCTTACGGTGCCATCGCCGCGGCACTCGGCGGCATCCTCGGCAAGCTCTCCGACGAGCGGCTGATGGCTGTCGTCGGCAACGCAGCGATCGACATCGGCCGGCTGGTACCGGATCTCTCGCCACGCCTGGTCGAGCTCGGAGCGGTGGGCGAGCCGACCCTCACCGCACCCGACCAACGTGGAGCACGTGTCCGCGAGAGCCTGCTGGGCACGCTCGTGCGCCTCGCCGGTACCGGCCAGCTGTGCCTCATCGTCGAGGATCTCGAGCACAGCGATCCGGGCACCAGGCTGGTCGTCCAGGATCTGCTGCGCGTCAGCCGTCGCCTGCCGCTGACGATCATCGTCGGCTACCACCCCGACAACATGCCGCGCGGCCACCCGGCCCAGGCGCTCGTTCACGAGATCGACGAGAGCCGCGAGATCGAGCACCTGGCACTCGAGCCGATGTCGCGCGACGAGCTGTTCGACCTGGTCGAGCGACTCGAGGGCGAACGTCCAACTCTCGGCTTCATGGCCGCGGTCATGGAAGGTTCGGGCGGCAACCCGTTGATTGCCAGTCAGCTGGTCGAGGCCCAACGCCGACTCGCCGGCCTGCGACTGTCCGATCCGCTCGACGAGATCATCCAGGCGCGCCTGCACCAGCTCGACCGTCAGCAGGGCCGGCTGCTGCGCCTGCTGGCCATCGCCCACCGACCCGTGAGCCGCGCCCAGCTGGCCGCGGTCCGACTGAACGACGGCCACCTTCCGCCCGCGGTGGCGGCACGCTGCGTCGAAAGCGGCCTGGCCGTCGACGGTGAGCAGGGGCTGTCGATCGTCCACGAGCTGTGCAGCGAGGCGATCACCCAGGCGACCCTGCCCGCCGAGCGACACGAGCTTCACGTCGCGCTTGCCGAGCAGGTCGTCACCGAGCCGGCCGAGGCGGCCTGGCACTGGATGCGCGCCCTGAAGCCCGAACAGGCCAGAACGGCGCACCTCGCCGCGGCCGGGCGGTCAGAGCCGATCGAGCCCGGGCCGACGGCGCTGTTGCACTACTCCGCGGCGCTCGAGCTTGGGCCGGACCAACCCGAGGTCGACCTGCTCGAGGCGGCGGCCCGGGCGGCCGATGCAACGGGCTCGTTCCGGCGTGCCGCGACACTCACCGAGCAGGCCATCGAACGGCTTGCCGGTGGACGTGTCGAGCGGCTGCTGCCGAGCAGCTCTGGCCGCCGCGACGCCGATCGCGAACGAGCGGCTCAGCTGATCGAGCAGCTCGGCCGGCAGCGCCGCTCGAGCGGCGACCTGGTCGGCGCGAGGGAGGCTTTCGAGCAGGCGGTGAGCGTCGTCCCGGCGGGCGCGCACGCGACGCAGGCGCGTGTTCTTGCTGCGCTCGCCCAGGACCTGATGCTGGAGGGCAGCTTCGAGGACAGCGCGACGCGCGCCGAGGAGGCACGAGACGCGGCGCGCAAGGCCGGTGACCGGGGTCTGGCCGAGCTGGCCCACGCCACCGACACGCTGGCCGTCGACCTCGGCTACACCGGCGAGATCGATGGTGGCCTGGCGCTGCTCGACGAAGCGGCTGCCGCCGCGCGCAGCGTCGGCCGGCTCGACGAGATCATGCGCTGCTACGCCAATCGCACGACGCTGCTCGATCTCGACTCGCGCCGCGAACAGGCACTCGCGGCGGTCAAGGACGGCATCGCCGAGGCGAACCGGAACGGCCTCGGCCTGACATACGGTGCGTTCCTGCGCGGCAACGCCGCCGACATCCTGTTCCAGCTCGGTCGCTGGGAAGAGGCCGAGGCCGAGTGCCGCGTCGCGCTCGAGTTCGCGCCGGCGGGCGTGGCGTGGTTCAGCCCGATCCTCTATCTCGGCCTGGTGCTGGTCGAGTCGCGCGCCGACGACGAGGCTGCGCGGCTGGTCGGCCAGACTCTTCTCCAGCTCGAGACCGTGCCTGCCGGGCAGTGGTCGTCGCTCGTGCTGCGCACGGCGGTCAGCCTTGCGCTGTGGCGCGGCGATCTGGCCGACGCGATGAGCGCCGCCGAACAGGGCTGGGCGCGCGTCAGCGAGACGAACGATCCGAGCCAGATCGCCAGCTCGGCGGCCACCGTCCTCGAGGCGTGTGCGGCGGCGGCAGAGCGTGGCCGACTACGACGAGACTGGTCCGCCGTCGCCGCCGCCGGCGCGCTCGCCGGAGAGGTGCTCCCAGTGGCGACCGAGCAGCTCAAGAGGATCCAGCTGCCGCCGACCGTCGGCACTCGACGCGAGGCGGAGCTGTACCTGGCCACGGCTCGCGCGCACAACGACCGTGTGCGCGGCAAGGCCACGCCCGAGGCTTGGGCTGAGCTCGCCGCGGCGTGGGCCAGGATTCCGGTCCCGTACCAGGTGGCCAAGGCGCGCTGGTGGCAGGCCCAGGCCGCACTGCCGACGCGGGCGCGCCGCGGCGAGGCTCGACGCGCCCTCACCGAGGCGTGGAAGATCGCGTCCGGCCTGCCTGCTCGGCCCCTCCAGCGCGCGCTGCGCGAGCTCGCCGAGCGTGGCCGGATCACGCTGCCCGAACAGGGTGTGATTGTTATCCGGATCGAGGCTGACCGAGAGCTGGTCGCGGTCGGCCCGGGCCAACCGAACGGCAGCACACCGAGCCTCGCCTCGCTTGTGGGCGGCGATCAACCGGCGCCCGGCGTGACCCGTTTCGGGCTGAGCCCGCGCGAGAACGCGGTGTTGCTCGTGCTGGCCCAGGGTCGGACCAATCGGGAGATTGCCGAGCGCCTGTTCATCAGCGAGCGCACGGTCGCCGTTCATGTGCGGCGCATCCTGTCCAAGCTCGGCGTCAGTGGTCGCGTCGAGGCAGCCGGACTGGCCATCCGTCTCGGTCTCGTTCCCGACGACCCGCGCCTGCCGGCCGGCGCCGGGGTACGGCGTTCATGACGGCGTTCCCGGCTTTCCGCAAGAATGCGTCCATGCAGCTGACGAAACTTGCGCCGCGTGCCGTAATGACGCGCCGGCTGATCTCCGGCCTTGGCCTTTCATTGGTCCTGGTTGCGTGTGCGTCGTCCGGCGGCAGCGCCGGCTGGACGTACGCACCGCTCGGCCCGACCGCGTCCCCGGCAGCCAGTGGCTCTCCCGGCGCCAGTGGCTCTCCCGGCGCCAGTGGCTCTCCCGGCGCCAGTGGCTCGCCGGGCCTGGTGATCCAGGTCGAGACGCCCGAGTCAGACCCTCTGGCCTTCGTGCCCAACCCACTCGAGGCACCGGCTGCCACCGTCGTACAGGTCGACTACAACAACGACAGCGTTCGCAACGCACAACATCGAACTTCTTCGACGGACCAGATAGCAGCGCGCCGTCACTCGGCGCGACCGACGCAGGTCACCGGCCCGGACGCGCTCGAGTCGGTCACCTTCACGACACCCGACGAGCCGGGCGACTACTACTTCTGGTGCGACGTCCATACGACAACCATGCAGGGCACGCTGACCGTCACGCCGTAGCACGGTCGGGTCGCGGATCGTCATCTCGTCGTAGACTTTCCGCCTGCACTCCCGCGTCGTGCCCAGGTGGCGGGAACAATCGTAGGCATCGGCCAGTCTTTGGCCTGCCAAGATCCGCTAACTCGTTAAGGGGCTGACCAGAGCACTCATGTCGAACAATCCATCGCCCGCGCTCGCCGCACTGCTGTCGTTCCTCTTCCCGGGGCTCGGCCAGCTGTACGCGGGCGACCCGCGCAAGGCCGTCCTGTGGGCGCTGCCCATGCTCGGCTTCATCCTCGCCGCGCTGTGGCTCGTGTTCGGCGGTGTCGGTGCGATCACCGGATTGGTCAGCAGCCCCGAGAAGCGCCTCGCTCTCCTGATCGTCAACGTGGCTTTCTTCCTCTACCACATCGCAGCCATGATCAATGCCTATGACATGGCCAAGCAGGAGCGCGCGAGTGGCTTCGGTCGTTCGGGCGGCGCCGCGCCGATCGTCCTGGCCGGGCTGATCGCGCTGGCGATGATCATTCACGGCGTGCCCGAGGTGTGGGGCATCGACATCAACAACCGCTTCGGCCAGCTGTTTCCGGACGGCAACCCGGGCGACGTCATCCCGAGCTTCAGCCCGGGCCCGACGCGCTCGCCCACGCCGATTCCATCGGTTACGCCGAGCGGCGGTCCGACCACCAGCCCAACCACCGGCACGGGCTCACCGGATCCGACCGGGTCGGGGAGTCCCGGCCCGAGCGAATCGCCGCGAGCGTGTGCGCCAATCGACCTCGGCGCCTGGCCGATGGCCGAGGACGGGCGTGTGAACCTGCTCCTCGTCGGCTCGGACTCGCGCTCGGACGATGGCGTCAGCTCGGCCAGCATTCGGACCGACTCGATGCTCCTGCTGAGCATTGACATCGCCTCCTGCAAGTCGGCCATGTTCAGCTTCCCGCGCAACATGGAGCAGCCCAGCGCCACGTCGCGCTATCCGAGCTGGCTGACCATCCCGCAGGAGAACGGCGTCGGCTATCAGGGCTACCTGTTCGGACTGTGGCAGAAGGCGGCCACCACGCCGGCCGAGTTCCCCGGTTCGGAGGGCATCGGCCCCGAGTGCGCCCAGCAGTTCGACTGCGAGCGCGGCTGGCGTGCCTTGACGTACGCCATCCAGTCCATGGCCGGCGTGCAGATTGATGCCATCGTGTCGGTCAACCTGAAAGGCTTCGTCGACGTCGTCAACAATCTGCCCGAGGGCGGGATCTGGATCGACGTCCCAACGCCGCTCGTCGATGACGATTACTACAACTCGCAGCAGCAGAAGATGCGGATCGACTTCGAGGCCGGCTGCCAGTTCCTCGATGGCGAGGAGGCGCTCGCCTACGCCCGATCACGACACCAGGACTCCGACTACCAGCGAGCGCGCCGCCAGCAATACGTGCTCGCCCAGGTTCGCAAGCAGCTCGACCCCGTCGCGCTGCTGCCGCACATCCCGACGCTCCTCACCGTCGCGCAAGAGAACCTGTTCATGACCATCGACGACTCGGACATCCCGTTCCTTGCCCAGGTGGCGTCGCGCATCGACTCGGAGCGGATCTACCGCTTCGACTTCGCGCCGGCGAAGGTCGACCCGGCTCGAGAGCCCGCAGGGCATGGTCGACAAGGTTCAGAACATCTTCTCGGAGCCAGAGCCGACGCCGACCACGCGGCCCAACCAGGAGCCCTGCCCGCCGCGCAACTAGCGCAGCAGCGTGCTCAGGCTTTGATCAGGCCGCGACGCCGGAGATCGGCTGAGAGCGTGCGAAAGGTCGTCACCGCCTGTGCACCGGCGTGGGTCAGCTCGCGCGGTGAAGCGGCGCCGTAGGCGACGCCCACCGCAATCATTCCGGCCGCGCGCGCGGCGAGCATGTCCCACGTCGCATCGCCCACGTAGCCGCACTCGGCCGGCTTGATCGACAGCCGCTCGGCTGCCAGCAGGAGCAGGTCCGGCGCGGGCTTGGCGTGCTCGACGTGCGTGCCGTCGACGATGATCGGCGGCTTCCTCAGCTGCAGTGCCTTGACCGAGGTCGTGACCTGCTCGCGCCGGCTCGACGTGGCGATTGCCCACGGCACGCCGCTGTCGGTCAGCGCGGTCAGGAACGCGCGGACGCCGGGCACCGGCCGTGGCTCGGTGTTCAGCACGTCGTAGATCTCGCCCGAGCGGCGGTCGAGGTGCTCCGCCTCATCGTCGGTGAGCTTCCTGCCCGCAGCCGCGCTGACTTCACGAGCGAGCTTCTTGCCATCGGCACCGATCATCGGCGCGACGAGTTCCCGTTCTGCCGTGATGCCCGCCTCGGAGAAGGTCTCGAGCCACGAGGCGATGCGCGTGTCGACCGTGTCGACGAGCGTCCCGTCGAGATCGAAGATGATCGCCCGCGGGTCGGGCAGATCCGCGACTCGGATCAGTCCCTGCCGCGCATGAAGACGATCGCAACCACGCCACCGATGGCGATCGCGGCCAGCGCGAGGGCAAGGATGATGTCGTTGTTGCTCGACGTCGGATTGGTCGGCCCGGCCGTGCTGGTCGGAGATGGCGAAGCCAGTGGCGGACGGCGCCTCGCTGTCCGTAGGAGCGGGGGAGGCAGTCGACGGCGGCGCCTCGGTTGGCGCCTCGGTCGGCTCCTCCGACGGCTCAGGCGTTGGAGCGGCCTCGACGCTGAATCTGATCGTGCCGCGCTCGGTGTGGCCGTCGTCGGTGATCGCCGTCCACCGAGCGGCGTAGTTGCCCGCCTCGAGCTCGGGCAGCTCCGCTGTCAGAACGGTCGCGTCGTCCGGATCGAGCCCGCCGCTGGCGACCTCGACGCCGATCGAGTTGCGAACCACGACGCGGCTGCCGTCGAGCATCTCTTCGCTGAACGTGGCGGTGAAGGTGTAGCCACCGTCGGCCATGGATCGTGCCGCCATCGGGCGGGTCCGACTCGACCAGCTCGGCATGGCCGAGAACGGGAATGGCGATGGCGAGAGTGGTCAGACAGGCGAGCGAAATTGCTGCAACGAAGCGGGAAATCATGGTGTCGATGCTAGTTGAACCGCCAGATCCTGCGCTTCGACGACGGGTGCCCGGCACGCGAAGTTGCGACACACGTAGGCCGTGGCACGGCCGTCGCGCAACGGCCGATCGCTGAGCAGCGGAACGGCCGTGCCATCGGACTCGCCGGCGGCGACGACCGCGAGTGGGCGGTATGCCTGGCGGACGACATCCAGCAGCGTCCCGAGGTCGGGGCTCGTGGTATCGCCGATGAGCGCGATCTCGACCGTGTCGCCAACCGCGAACGCGACGGCACTCAGCCACTGGGCGAAGGACGTCGGATAGCGCTGAGCGGGCGTTGCGACCTGTGCCAGCGCGGCCTCGGCCGACGATCGGTATGCGCCGTCGCCGGTCAACGCGGACAGTCGCAACAGCACGTTCGCGGCCATCGCGCCGCCCGACGGAACGGCGTTGTCCTGCAGCCCCTTCGGTCGCGCGATCAATGCCTCGTGATCGTCGGCCGTGTCGTAGAAGCCGCCGGACGGATCGGCGAAGTGGGCGAGCATCTGGTCGGCAAGCTCGCGCGCGGCCACGAACCAGCGCTCGTCGAACGTGGCCTCGTACAGCGCAAGCAACCCATCGGCGAGATGGCTGTAGTCCTCGAGCGTGCCGGTGTGGAGCGCGCGGCCGTCCTTCCAGCTTCGACGGAGGCGGCCGTCCGAGTCGCGCAGCTCTTTCAGGATGAGGTCGGCCGCGCGCTCAGCGACGACCGCCAGCCGCGGCTCGCCGAAGGCGGCCGCGGCGTCAGCGAAAGCGGCAATTGCCAGCCCGTTCCACGCCGTCAGCACCTTGTCGTCGCGAGCCGGTTGAGGGCGCTGCCGGCGGACCTCGTGAAGCCGCTGTCGCGCGCCGCCGAGCGCCGCGTAGTCCACGTCGGCGACGCGCGACAGGATGTTGTGGCCCTCCCAGTTCCCATCGCGCGTCACGCCGTAGGCGCGATTGAATCCGGCCGCCTCGTCGCCGAGCAGCGTTTCGATCTCGGACGCTGACCAGACGTAGGTCGCCCCCTCGACGCCGTCGGTGTCGGCGTCGAGGCTCGAGGCAAAGCCGCCATCGGCGGTCAACAGCTCGCGCTCCATGAAGGCGAGCGTCTCCTCGGCCACTTCCCGATATCGCGCGTCGCCGGTGACCTGCCAGGCATGCACGTATACGCGCGCCAGCTGGGCGTTGTCGTAGAGCATCTTCTCGAAGTGCGGCACGAGCCAGATCGCGTCGGTCGCGTAGCGCGCGAACCCGCCACCGAGATGGTCGTAGATGCCGCCCGCGGCCATGGCATCGAGACTGCGGCGGCCAATCGCCAGCGATCGCTGATCGCCGGTCATCAGGTGATGGCGGAGCAGGAATTCGATCGTCATCGGCTGCGGAAACTTCGGCGCTCGGCCCCAGCCGCCGTTGCGCTCGTCGAAGCCGCGCTCCACCCCGAGCAGCGCCGTCTCGAGCATCGCTGCGCCAAGCGCGGAGCCGCCCGCTGCGTCCGCGGCGCCGCCAGCTGCGCGTGCCTGTTCGGTGATCGAGTCGGCCAGCGCCGTACCAACCTGCTCGATCTCGGCGCGCCTCTCGCGCCACGCGGCGCTGACGCCGTCGATCACCTGGCGGAAGGAGGGCAGTCCATGGCGCGCAACGTCCGGGAAGTAGGTGCCGCCGTAGAACGGCTTGCCCTCCGGCGTCAGGAAGACGCTCATCGGCCAGCCGCCCTGGCCGGTCATGTGCTGGACCGCCTCCATGTAGATCGAGTCGAGATCGGGCCGCTCCTCACGGTCGACCTTGATCGCCACGAACGACTCGTTGAGCGCCTGTGCCGTCGCCTCGTTCTCGAACGACTCGCGCTCCATCACGTGGCACCAGTGACACGCCGCGTAGCCGATCGAAAGGAAGATCGGCTTGTCCTCGGCGCGCGCCTTCGTCAGCGCCTCCTCGCCCCACGGGTACCAGTCGACCGGGTTGTGGGCGTGCTGGAGCAGGTACGGGCTTGTTTCGCCGGCGAGTCGGTTGCCGGATCGCCGATCTTCCGATTCCACGGACCGATCGTAACTGGTGCCGACTGCCACGCCGATGAGTGACACCACGTCGAGTGGCGGTATAGTGCCCTCGTGGACAATCAGGAACTCGTAGCGCAGCTGGCCAGGCTCGGCCTGACGAGCTACGAGGCCAAGGCTTACCTGACTCTGATCCGGCGCGACTCGTTCACGGCGGCGCAGGTGGCGCGCCAGTCGGGCCTGCCACGCCAGCGCATCTACGACGTTCTGGGCAGCCTCGTCCAGAAGGGACTTGCTGCCGCACGGCCGGGCACGGTCGTGAAGTACGCGGCGACGCCGCCCGAGCTGGCGATCGAGCAGCTGCTGGCTGCGCACCGCGAAGAGCTGTCTCGCATGGAGCGCAACGCGCGATTGATGATCGAGGACCTGACGCCTGCCTTCGCCGCCGGCCAGGAGCACACCGATCCGCTCGAGTACATCGAAGTGTTGCGCGACCGGCGCGCGATCAACGAGCGCTTCGCCGAGCTTCAGGCCGGGGTCAAGAAGGAAATTCTGGTCTTCACCAAGCCGCCCTACGCCACGCCGCCGCAGGAGAACGTCGAGGGGCTCGAGGTGACCCAGACACACGAGGCCCGGTCGCTGTACGAATACTCGATCTTCGACGATCCAGCCGTCATGCGCGGCGTGCAGCGCTTCGTCGAGGCCGGCGAGCAGGCCCGCTTCGTGCCCAGCTTGCCGCTCAAGCTGGTCATCATCGACGAGACGATCGTGATGTTCGGCATGGAGGATCCGGTCGCGGGCAGCTCGGATCTGACCATCGTTGTCGTCGAGCATCAATCGCTGGCGCAGGTGCTCAAGACGGCATTCGACGCCATCTGGCAGAACGGCAAGACCTTCGAGCAGGCCTATGACCTGCTCGTGACGAGGGCTGCCCAGCCCGCCTGACGACGCGCTTCCGCAGCCGCGGCGGCGTACGCGATCGGCAATGACGCGATCCGATGGCGCCTTAGTTCCCGGCGTCGGTGCATTCCCTACGATTGAGCGCATGTCCGACTCCACGGCCGGCCTGGTCCTCGCTGCCGGTCGGTCGACCCGCTTTGGCGCCAACAAGCTGCTCGCCGACGTGGACGGTCGACCAATGCTCCAGCACGTTCTCGACCTCGCCGCGGCGGCGGGGCTGGCTCCGGTGGTAGTCGTCATCGGTCCCGACAACGCGGCCCTCGACGCCGCGCTGACGTGGCGCGGTGAGAAGAAGGTGGTCAATCCCGACCCCGAGCGGGGTCTGTCGAGCTCGGTTCAGCTGGGGATAGCCGAGCTGATGGGCACCACCGCAGCGCGCGTCGTCGTGCTGCTCGGCGACCAACCATTCCTGACGACCGACCAGGCCGACCGGATCCTTACGTCTCCGACCGACCCGACGCGACCGATCACCGTGCCGCGCTACGACGGACGGCCGGGCAATCCCGTTCTTCTCGAGCGCTCGGCCTGGCCGCTGTCCGAGTCACTCACCGGCGATCGAGGCATGATCCAGGTCATCAACGCGCACCCGGAGCTGGTTCGCTACGTCGACGTTCCCGGCACGAACCCGGACATCGACACCGCCGCTGATCTGGCCGCGCTGACTAGCGGCGCAGGACGAGGCCGATCCGGCCGTACGGCGGACGAGGATCGCAGTAGACCTTGAGGCGCTCGTCCTCTTCGCTCGTCACGGCCAGGTCCCACAACCGGTTCTGAGACTCGAACGAGACCTCGGCCAGCTGCGGCCAGCGCTCGAGCATGGTCACGCCGATCTCGTTGACGAGATGCTGGATCGAGAGGCTCACGAAGCGATGAAAGACGGCCGCGGCCAGATCGGCGACCTGCTCGCCGGACACGTACCCGGCGTGATCGGAGGCGACGCCGGCGTCGGGGCTGCCATAGCGCCAGCCGATATCCATGTGGATGTACAGCGGTCGATCGCGTCGCTCGGGCAGCGTCGTGTACTCGTCGCGGGCAAAGTCGGCGAACGCTGAGCCGGTGACCTTCATCAGCTGCAGGCCCTGTCGTCCTGCGGCCAGATCGGTCACCTCGACGCTTCCGTCAGCCGATCGGCCGATCTCGAGCCGGGCGTTCGAGCGATCGCCATGCTGGCGCGCGAACAGGACCTCGCTCGACTCGAAGCCGTCACCATCGGCCGCCGGCACCACGGCTGGCTCGAAGGGAATCTCGACGCCGTTGACGCGCAGCCGCTCCATGTGCGGATACGTCTCCAGGAACCGGCGGCCGATGAACAGCAGCCACTCCTCGAGCGTGGCGCCATCGAACGCGAGCGACTCGCGATGGATGAAGTTCTTCATCGTGTCGGTCGCCACGACCAGTCGGTTGTCGCCTTCGGTGTACGCCGCCATGAACGCCGTGCCCAGCACCTGCACCTCGATCTCGGCGGCGAGGAGTGTGTTCGATCGGCCCTGGAAGCTCGATTCGGGGATCGGTGTGATGTCGGTCAGCGGCGAGGCATAGGTGCGATAGGTCGCGACATCGGCCTTGCCGTAATAGATCTCGGCCTTCATCGACCCTCCTCCGTTGCGGTCATCACCTTTGGCAGGCGGCTATACCCGATCGCGATCACGTCCTCGAGCCCGCGCCGCTTTTCGGCATCTCGTGGCGACAGGTCCGGCGATTCGAGGATCGCCTCCATGACGTCGGCGATCTGGGCTCGAGAGCGGCCGTTGACGAAGACCACGAAGCGGAACCCGTAGTGGTTCTCGTAGGCCTCGTTGAGCTGGTCGAGGCGTGACTGCAGCTCGGCCGTGCCCGGATCGCTGTCATAGCCCTGTTCGGCGTAGGAGAGCGCAGATACGGACCCCGCTGCGGCGCCGATCCGCGGATGCGAGTTGAGCAGCTCGATCTGCTCGTCCTCGGGCATCGCCAGCGCGATCCGTTGCCCTTCCTCGAACAGCTCCTCCCACGACGTGGCCGAAACATCGGACAGACGGCTCACAAAGCGCGGCGCGTTCTCGAACAGCTCACCCAGGGCCTGCTCTGATGGCCGCATCAGCTGCCGCGGTATGTCGCCAGCGAGTACGGCGCGAGGAGCAACGGCACGTGGTAGCTGCGCGTCGTGTCGGTGACCTCGAAGGTCACCGAGATCTCGCGGAAGAACCTACCTTCTGCGCGGAAAGTGATGCTGTAGTCACCGGCGAGAAGTGGCCCGTCGAGGAGACGCCGGATCCGGCCGTCCTCGTCGGTGGTCCCTGACCAGAAATCGACGTCATCAAGCCCGATTGCTCGCATGAGATTGACCACGATCCCGGCCGCGGGCTGCCCGGTTTCCACGTCGAGGACGTGGGTGGAGATGGTCGGCTCGTCTTCCATCGGCCTCCTCGTCGATCAAGGCGTCGGCTACGCTTCGCGCCATGGGCGATCTAAGCATTCGCGTCGGTGACCTGAACTTTAGCGCTCGCTGGGAGCCCCAAGCCGCGCTCACGATCGAAGCGATCCGCGGCATGCTTCCGCTGCGCTCGAAGCTCATTCATTGCAAGTGGAGCGGCGAGGGCTGCTGGATCCCGTTCGGCGACGAGAAGCTGCCCGTCGGCTACGAGAATCACACCTCGCATCCGGCGCCGGGCGAGATCATCGTCTACACCGGCGACATCTCCGAGGGCGAGATCCTGATCGCCTATGGCGCGTGCGACTTCTCGTCCAAGCTTGGCCAGCTGGCCGGCAACCATTTCGCGACGATCACCGACGGGCGCGAGCAGCTCAAGGAGATGGGCCGCCGCGCCCTGTGGGAAGGCGCCCAGGACATAGTCATCGAGGAACGGCCCTAACCGTTCACGGTGTGTCTGAGGCCCCACCTTCGTCAATGATCATCCGAACACTTACGCCTGCGGATCGGCCCAGGCTCAGCCAGGTGTTGACCGAAAGCTGGGGCTCGACTCGCACGGCCCGTCTGCGAGAGCTGCTGGACATCGCGGACCTCGATGGCTTCGTGGCCGCAGACGGAGACGAGTGGCTCGGTTATGCCAGCTACCGGGTCGACAGGGGCAGCATGGAGATAGCAGTCCTGGAAAGCTTCCGGCCCGGGCGCGGCATCGCGAGCGCGCTCGTTGCGAGCTGCGTAGCCGTCGCGCTGAATCGGCTGCCCGAACGGGTCTGGCTGATCACCACCAATGACAACATTCATGCCCTTCGCTTCTACCAACGGCGCGGTTTCGTGCTCGTCGCACTTCACCGCGGCAACGCAGCGTGGGCGCGCCGGCACTTGAAGCCAGAAATCCCTGCGCTGGGTCTCGACGACATTCCTATCCGCGACGAGCTGGAGCTCGAGCTGCCACGTGCGACGTGGCCCGACTTCGTCGCCCGCTACGGCGTGTAGTAGCGTCCCAGCACAATGGCGACGGGATCGCGCCGGATGACGACCTCGCCGTCAGGCGTGGCGATACCCACGGCGTAGAGACCGGCCGGTCGATCGACGAAACGAACGTCCAGATCGTCGATAACCGGGCCGAGCCACTCGCGAGTGAGTCTTCTCGTTACCGACCTCGACCCAGGTGATGCCTTTGGGTTTGACGCGAGCCTGTGTTCGACCCGACGTCAGGGATGAGGTCGGGATGGTCATTCTCAGCTCGCCGGGCCAGTGCATGAACATGGGGAGCCCCTGCGGCCAGCGATGGTGCCTATCATCCGGGACGTTGTCGTTCGATGGTTCTTGCCGTTGGGCAGGCGCCGCTTCCACGCCAACTCCTGGCCGTTAACGCGTTCGCCCTCGGCGCGATCTCCATTCCGATCCGCTCGGCTATCGCGTTGAGCTCGTCCATCGTGTCGACGGCGATGACCCAACCCAGGAAGCGGTCCTCGCGAGACGGCATCGGCGAAGACGGTTTCGTACCAGCGACCGTGGAAATGGATTGAGCGCCATGTCGCGATCGATGACGCTGTTGATCTCGATGTAGGAGTGCCTCCCGAACGGCACGATGCGTTGCGCGACGCCCGATCTCGGATTCCAGCCGCCGTCGTACGAGTCAAAGCCGGTCTCTCGCGCAGCCGGCCTCGCCGTCGTAGATGTTTCGTGCACCTATACAGGCGTGGTCGATGCGGTGCACGTGTCTCCCTCTGCGCTGATGGCACTCGTGATTGGCGGTGCTCCGCCGTGTTCGATTATCCGCGCAATGCGCTGCGCCGCCGGCCCTCAAGTGGATCGGATGGGAAGTTCGGCAGCGGCCTCAAGCCAGTGGGCTGGCGCGTGCCGCGCGAAATCTCCTTCGGTGACTGGTGCGTCGGTCGAGCTGGCCGAGGTGACGCGTAACTAAGGAACGGTTCGTGCGGTCGACGCGACTCTCGCTTGACCGTCGACGCGGGTCAGTTCATGACGCTGCTCGGACCGTCGGGTTCGGGGAAGACCACTGTCCTGCACCTGATCGCCGGCCTGATAGCTCCAACCTCGGGCACCATCAGGATCAACGGCGTGCCGTGGAAGACGTTGGTCCCGAGCGGCGCAACGTCGGCGTCGTGTTCCAGCACTATGCACTGTTCCCGCACCTGACCGTTGAGCAGAACCTGTCCTTCCGCTCGAGATGCGCAGGCTGGACCGCGCCGACATCCGCAGCGCGTAGGTGAGGTGCTGGAGCTCGTGGGCCTGACCGGACTTGGCGCTCGGCGCCCGCGCCATCTGTCTGGTGGGCAGCAGCAACGTGTGGCGTTGGCCCGCGCATTGATCTATCGGCCCCCGTAGTGTTGATGGATGAGCCGCTCGGCGCCCTCGACAAGAACCTGCGGCAGCAGATGCAGACCGAGATCAAGCAGATCCAGTCCGGCCTCGGATTGACGATGATCTACGTGACGCACGACCAGGCCGAAGCGCTGGCGATGTCCGACGAGATCTCCGTGATCGACCACGGACGGCTGGTTCAACGGGGCGGCCCGAGATCTCTACGACCACCCACAGAACGAGTTCGTGGCTACTTTTCTGGGTGAGGCAACCTGCTTCCGGGCGTGAGCTCGGCAGTGGAGCCGATTTCCGGCGTGGCATACGCGAGCTTGCATGGGCGGTCTCGGCTCGATCGGAACGTTGGCGGTGGACTGAGCATCGGGATGCCGGTGACGATTGTGGTGCGGCCGAAGACATGCTCGTGACGCCCGATCGATGACGGCACGGAAGGTTGGACGGCGAGGGTCGCGACGGCATTTGCGGGGGACGCTTTTCGCATCCAGCTGACGGATGCGCACGGGCATCGTCGCTGGCCAAGATGCCCATCACAAGGCACCGCTCCACCGACAGTTGGATGCAAGGTGCTGATCGCCTGGCGCGACACCGCGCAACGTTTGTCGTCGAGCCACGCGAAATCGAACGGTCACGCATAGGGGAACTGACAGTCATCCAGAGGAGGGGAATCAAGTCAGGAGGTGGCTTTTGGCGCCGTGGCTCGTGTTCCTATTGGCTAGTTGGCTGTCCTCGCGTGCACGACGGGCAGGCGCGGCTCAAGCCACGACGCGAGCGCTACGCACGCACTAGACGGTTCGCCGGCAGCTGCGGGCGAGCTGGTCGATCAATTCGTGTGGCGGCCTGTACGGCGAGGCGATCGAGGAGGCATATATCGCGCCGTTTGAGGATGAAACCGGGATCGAAGTTGTGTATGACGACGACTGCGATGATCAGACGACTAAGCTTGCAGCGCAGGCGGAGGCCGGCCAGGTCCAGTGGGACGTCATCGGAGGTTTCGGTGGACCGCTGTACGAGGACCTCCACGACGAGGGCCTGCTAACGACGATCGATCATGAAGCGCTTGGCGTGACGGTGATGGATCTGACCGAAGGCGCGAACAGCCATACGGTCTCGGCTTCCATAACGATGGGGTGATCATTGGTTACAACGCCAGCCAGCTGCCCCGAAGGCGCCACGCCGACGGTAGAGGATTTCTACGACCTCGGAGGCGTACCCCGGGACAAGCGGGATGAGCAGCGGTGGCTTCGAAGACTGGACACGACCAGCGCTGGCATTGGTCGCGACGGCGTGGAGCCGGCTGATCTGATCCCGCTCGATTGGGATCGTGCTTTCGCCAAGATGGACACGATCAAGGACGAGGCCGTCTTCTGGACGGGCGGAACGGAGATGATGACAGTGATGCTCGAGGACCGAGCCGTGATGTGCCTGTGCAGCGACGCTCGGATGCTGCAGGCGCAGCGTGAGGACGACGACATCAAGCTGTCGTTCGACGGCGCGCTGCGCTCGATGATCTTCTGGGCCATCCCCGAAGGGTGCGCCGCATTCCGAGGCGGCGCTCGAGTTCCTGGCGCCACGCTCGATCCCGAGCGCCAGGCCCACTTCACCGAGATGATCGGCTACTCGGGCGTCAACGGCGCGTCCTACGATCTGTTGCCGGCCGAGCTGCAGAGCCAGGTCTGGTAAATCCTGACAATTTGGCGGGCACATGGGCGTTCACGGCAGAACAGGACGAGTGGTTGGCGGAGAACGCCAGCGACGCGAGCGAGCGCTACGCGACGTGGGTCAGCGAATAGTCGACCGATGACCGCCGTCGCCGCGCCACTGACCCGCGACGTCGGCCGCGCCCGACGCCGGTTTGTGCGTCACCCGGCATGGCTCGTGGCGCCGCTGCTGATCGTGTTCGTGTTGGCGTTCCTTTACCCGTTGCTGCGAATGGGCGAGGTGGCGCTGCTGCGCGGCGATGTCGTGGCCAACGTGGCACGGCTGTTCGACACGCCTCTCTATGTCCGCGTGCTCGGCAGAACGTTCCAGACCGCGCTGATGGTCGCGCTGGTGACTGTGGCGCTGGCGTACCCGCTGGCGGCATTCATCTCGCGCCGCTCGGATCGCGTTCAGGCGCTATTGATCGTGCTGCTCTTCGTGCCGATGCTAACCAGCGTCGTGGTCCGTGCCTATTCGTGGGTCGCCATCCTGCGTCCGAACGGGGTCCTCGATGGCATCGCCAACTTGCTCGGGCTACCGTCGCTCGGTGGCGCGTTCTACCAGAACGAGGCTGGCATCCTGATCGGCATGGTCCACCTGATGCTGCCGTTTGCGGCACTGCCGCTCGTACGCAGGCTTTTCGGCGCCTCGATCCACAGCTCCCGCTGGCCGCGGCGACACTCGGCGCCAGCCGGGCGCGGCAGTGGCTGCGCATCGTCGGGCTGCTCACGCTGCCCAGCGTGCTGGCCGCGTTCGTGCTCGTCTTCATCACCACGCTCGGTTTCGTCATCACGCCGTCGATCCTTGGCGGTCCTCGAGCGCTGATGCTCGGCGTCCTCGTTCAGCGCCAGATGGCGCTCAACGACTTCCCGTTCGCAGGCGTTCTCTCGATCATTCTGCTGGCTACGACCCTGGTGATGCTCATCCTGTTGCGCCTGGCCGTGCGCCGCTTCCGCACGGTGGGGCTGCTGTAGCCGATGGCCGCCCGAGTGCATGGCCTGTTCGCGGTATCGATGGTCGTCTACCTGCTGCTGCCGCTCGCCATCGCCGTGCCGCTATCACTGACCAGTTCGGAGTTCATGACCTTCCCGCCACGCGGCCTGTCGCTGCGCTGGTACGAGGAGTTCTTCACCGATGCTCATTGGACCGGCCCGACGCTCTTCAGCCTCGCGCTGGCAGCCGTAGCGGCAACGCTGGCCACGCTACTGGGCAGTCTGGCCGCGTGGCCACTCGTCCGACGCAGGTTCACCGGCCGAGTATCGCTCGCCGCGCTGCTCGGCTCACCGATCGTTGTCCCGGCGATCAGCGTCGCAATCGGCGCGTTCCTTGTCTGGGCCGGCCTGCGCCTTCTGGGTAACCCGATCTCGCTCGTCGCCACGCACGTCGTGCTGCCGGCGCCTTTCGTGCTGCTCGTGGTTGGCGCCGCGCTGCTGGAATTTGATGCCGATCACATCAGTGCCGCGCGGACACTGGGCGCGAACGGCTGGACGATCGCCCGACGCATCGTCGCGCCGCAGATCCTGCCTACGCTCGTCGCCGCGTGGCTGTTCGCGTTCATCACGTCGCTCGATGAGGTGGTGATCACGAGTTTCCTGTTAACCGCCGGCCAGGTGCCGACGCTCGCGGTGTTCATCTTTTCGCAGGTCCACTGGTCGAGCTCGCCGACGATCGCGGCATCGTCGGTCGTGCTCGTTGGCATTGCGCTGGTCATCGGCTTGGTCATCGCTCGCCTCGCGCCGCTGTCCATCAGCGGTCAAGGAATGGGCCGGCCACGATGACCGGGTTGGCGACTGCCGCCGGTTGGCGACTCGAGGTGAATCGGACGTCGGAGCTGCCGCCGATGGCATGGCTGCTGCGTGCCCGAACCGAAAGCGCCGACGGGCCTCAGGCCAAGGTGACGTGCGGCGATCTCGTCGCCTCACAGGGCGACGGAATCTTCGAAGGCACATGGGTCGGCGATGCCGGCGTGGCTGGCATCCTGGCCTCAACGACGACGTTCGGCTCCGGCGTCCTCCTCGATGGGGGCGCGCTCCACCTGGTGCCGCCCAGCCACTGCTGGAGAACATCTACCTGTGCCGCTTGGTGGGCGAGGTGGTTGCCTCGAACTCACTGGTCGGGTTGCTGGTGGCGGCCGACCTGGAGCTGGATCTCGAGGTCGACTACCCGGCCCGCTTCGGCAAGGCGGGTGAAGGCGTCATGCGCATCACCGTTCCGACGACCGGCGTTCCGATCGAGGTGGTCGGTTTCGACGGCGTTCGAATCGACGCCGATGGCTCGCTGACCGATGTTCAGAAACCGCGCGAAGGCCCGTTCACCTCGTTTGCCGACGTACGCGGCCGCTTGTCGGAAGCGCTCAGGACGTCACTCGCCAACGCGCCCGGCTTTGAGCCGGTGGCGACGATATCATCGGGCTATGACAGCGCATCGATGGCGACGCTGGCCAGCGAGCTGGGTTGTCGGCGCGCGGTGACGGTCGTCGAGGGCAAGCCTGTGCGCGGTAGCAGCCGGACGAGCGACAGCGGCGAGGCTGTGGCGCGTCAGCTCGGGCATGGACGTCCAGCTGCTGCGTCGCCTGGCGTACATGGAGCGTGATGACCTTCCGGAGGCGGCGTTCCTGGCCACTGGCGCGACCGGTGAGGACATCGTGCTCAGCGAAGCTGGACCATCGCTCGCGCGGACACTGCTGATCAGCGGCTTCTTCGGTGACGGCATGTGGTGGCTCAACCGGCCCAAGCGTGAGCTGCTGTGGCGTCTCGAGCAGGCCGGCATGTCGTTCGGTGAGTGGCGCATCCAGACAGGCTTCATTCACGTTCCGCTGCCGTGGTTCGGGGCGCTCGAGATGGGCTCGGTTGGGCTGATCAGTCGCAGCGCGGAGATGGCGCCGTTTGTCCTGGGAATGGACAACGACCGGCCGATCCCGCGGCGAATCCTCGAGGAGGCAGGCATCAAGCGAGGCACATTCGCCGATGCGAAGCGGGCAACCAGCGCCACGATCCATTCGCACGGACCTAGCGTCTCTGTCACCGACGACGCGGGCAGCGGTGGAGGCATTTGCCGCGGCCGAGGGACGGTCGGTCGAGTTTCGGCGACGGACGTTCCCGCGCTGGCGAAAGCTGCTCTTCAAGGCCGGCAAGCGGCTCCACCAGCCACGCATCTGGCGCTTCGCAGAGGGCGCGCGGCTGGAGTTCACGCGCCATCAGCCGCGCTTCGGCAACCTGCTCCTGCGCTGGGCAGTGTCCGTGGTCGCGCCGCGCTACCGGGTTCTGCGTTGAACCCCGAGCTGATCGTCCGCGGCGGCACAGTGGTTACGTCGACCGGCAGCCGGGTCGCGGACGTAGCTGTCGCCGGTGGACGAATCGTGGCCGTCGAGGATCGGCTGCCCCAATCGGCAGAAGCCCACGAGGTGGATGCCAGCGGCCTGCTCGTGTTGCCCGGCGTCGTCGACGTTCATACCCACACACGCGTCGCGAGCGACGCCGAACCGGACCGCTTCTTCCAGGACTCGGTCGCGGCGGCTCACGGCGGCACGACGACATTCCTGTCCTTCAACAATCCGGGCACCGGCTCCGAACAGACCGGCTCGCTGCCGACCGACATCACGGCCTGGCGCGGGCAGACCGAAGCCGATTCGGCAATCGACTTTGGGCTGAGCCTGGTCCTGCAGCCGACCCACGCCGACCTTCGGCGCGAGATTCCGATCGCGATCGGCGCCGGCGTGCCGACATTCAAGGCGTTCATGGTCTACGACTTCGCACTCTCCGACGCACAGCTGGAGGTGGCGCTGCGGGCGACAGCCGAGCAGCCGGGGCTGCTCAACATCCACTGCGAGGATCGCGCCGAGCTCGAGTCGAACACGGCTCAGCTGCTCGGTGAGGGGCACTCCCAGCCGCGCTACCACGCCCAGTCGCGGCCGCCGTACGTCGAATCGCACGGGACGCGCAAGGCGATCGACATGGCCCGTGCCGCCGGCGCGCCGATGTACGCAGTGCACATGTCGTGCGCGGCCGCGCTCGCCGAGCTGCGCAGCGCTCGCGAGGCCGGCGAGCCGGTTTTCGCCGAGACGTGCCCGCATTTCCTGGCGCTCGACGAATCGCGCTACGCAACTCCAGACGACGAGTGCGCGCGGTACGTGATCTCGCCGCCACTTCGCTCGCCGGTCGACCGCGAGGCGTTGTGGAGCGCCCTGGCGGACGGGACGCTGGCGCAGGTCGCCACCGATCACGTGCCCGACCGACTCGGCGTCGAGAAGCGCCTCGTCGGCCAGCCGTTCCCCGAGATCAGCAACGGCGCGCCGGGCATCGAGACGCTGCTGGCCGTGGTCTACAGCGAAGGTGTCGCACGCGGCCGCATCTCGATCGAGCGCATGGTCGACGTCCTTTCGACAACACCGGCGCGGCTGTTCGGGCTGAACTCGAAGGGCGCCATCGAGGCCGGCCGCGACGCGGACATCGTGCTGTTCGACCCAACCGAGCGGCGCACCATCAAGGCGGCCGAGCTGCACCACACCAGCGACTACACGCCGTACGAGGGCATGGAAGCGGCCGGTTACGTCCGGTCAGTGCTCGTACGCGGCGAGTTCGTGATCCGCGACGGCCACTTCGTCGGCCGTCGCGGCTTCGGCAAGTTCCAGGAGCGCCAGCTGGCCTGGCGCTAGCGGGCCTCGTCGCGGCCCAATCGGTGCTACGATTGTGCGTCATGAGCGAAGGACGACCGAGTCGGGTCGGGATCCGTGAACTGCGTCAAAACCTGTCGGTCTACGTTGACCGAGTCAAGGAAGGCGAGACGCTCGAGGTAACCGAGCACGGTCACCCTGTGGCTGAGCTGCGTCCGCTTGCTCGAACAACCAGCATCTACGATCGACTCGTCGCCGAAGGACGGATAACGCCCGCGAAAGCATCAAAGGGAGCGCTGCCAATTCCCTTGGTGCTGCCTCCGGGTGCCGAGCCGCTCTCTGAAACGCTGCGCAAGATGAGAGAAGAAGAGCGCTACTAACTGGTGCTCGTCTATGCAGACACGTCTGCTCTCGTCAAGCTGATGGTCGTCGAACCTGAATCGGATGCGCTTGCTCGGTTCGCTTCGTGAAGTTGACATCCTGCTGACCAGCCGCATAACCCAGGTCGAGATCGGTCGAGCATCCTTGCGATAGCACGCTCGAGACCAACGACGTGGTCGCACGGCATCCGTCAGCCAACTTGTCTTCCGCGAGCTGACGATCGATGTCTGTCGCGGCTGCGGCGCGCCTCAATCCGCCGGAGCTACGTGCACTCGAACGCGGTGCATTTGGCGACCGCCCTCGAACTGTCATCAGAGGTCGATGCGTTCCTGACTTACGACACGCGTCTCGCCGCAGCGGCGAGGGCGCACGGTCTTTCGGTGGCCACTCCGGTCTAGCCAGACACGGTCGTCAGATCAGCGACGTCGTACTTGACGGGGTCATCCAAGGCGCTCGTAGGCGGGCAGCGTCAGGAACTCGGCGAACTCGTCGGAAAGTGCCAGATCATCGAACAGCTCCGACGCCTCGGCGTCGTGCGGTGCGCCAGGTGTCGATCTCTTCGCGAACGCGCTGGGCGGTGAAGCGGCCGTTCTGGACCCACTGCCAGACCTGCGAGCGAGAGATCTCGGCCGTCGCCGCGTCTTCCATCAGGTTGTCGATCGCCGCCGCTCCCGTCCCGTCGAGCCACGCGGCGATGTAGCGGATGCCGACCGAGACGTTGGTTGCCAGACCCGCCTCGGTGATCTCGCCGCCGGGCACCGTGAAGTCGGTCAGCTCGGCGGCCGTGACGCTCACATCGTCGCGCTGGCGATCCTTCTGGTTGGGCCTGTCGCCGAGGACACGGTCGAAAACCGCCATCGCCACGGGCACGAGATCGGGATGGGCGACCCACGTGCCGTCGAAACCGTCACCGGCCTCGCGCTCCTTGTCCTCGGTCACCTTGGCCAGCGCATTGGCGGTCACGTCGGGCTCGCGGCGATTGGGGATGAACGCGCTCATGCCGCCCATCGCGTGCGCTCCGCGGCGGTGGCACGTCTTGACCAGCAGCTGCGAGTAGGCGCGCATGAACGGCACGGCCATCGTCACCTGGGCGCGATCCGGCAGAGCCCATCCCGGTCGTGCCGCGAACGCCTTGATGACGCTGAAGATGTAGTCCCAGCGGCCGGCGTTGAGACCCGCCGCGTGCTCGCGCAGCTCGTACAGGATCTCGTCCATCTCGAATGCGGCCCAGATCGTCTCGATCAACACCGTCGCGCGGATCGAGCCACGAGGAACGCCGACCACGTCCTGCGCCCACAGGAACACGTCGTTCCACAGTCGGGCCTCGCGGTGGCCCTGCATCTTGGGCAGGTAGTAGTACGGCCCCGACCCGCGCGAGAGCGCCGCGGCACCGTTGTGGAAGAGGTACAGCCCGAAGTCGAACAGCGAGCCCGACATCGGCTGGCCATCGACCTCGACGTGGCGCTCCACGAGATGCCAGCCACGCGGCCTGACGACGAGCGTCGCGACCTCATCGTTGAGCCGGTACTGCTTGCCCTCCGGCGAGGTGAACTCGAGCTCGCCGCGCACCGCGTCGATGAGCGCCGCCTGGCCCTCGATCACGTTCGCCCACGTCGGCGACAGGGAGTCCTCGAAGTCGGCCATGAAGACCCTGGCGCCCGAGTTGAGCGCGTTGATCGTCATCTTCGGGTCGGCCGGGCCGGTGATCTCGACACGCCGGTCGTTCAGGTCCTCGGGCGCCGGGGCGACCGACCAATCCGACTCGCGCACACTCGCGGTTTCGGTGCAGGAAGTCGAGCTGCTCTCCGGCTGCGAGGCGCGCTGCGCGATCGCGTCGCTCGGCCAGGATCTCCTGCCGACGCGGCTCGAACTCACGATGCAGACGTGCCAGAAACTCGAGCGCGTCCGGGGTCAGGACCCGATCACGACCTGGAGCGGGCTCGGGCGCGACGATCAGGTCGGCGGCTCGATCGGGCATTCGCAGTCGACGTCCGTGACCGTGTAGATGAAGCCGGTGGTGACCTGAGCGTCCGCGGGCGTCTGCGGACCCCAGGCGAGCTGAACGAGGTATCCGCCGTCGGTCGCGATCCAGACGTCGCCGCCCCATTGGTCGGGCGTCAGCTCGGTCGTTTCCGTGATCTGCTCGAGGTCTCCTTCCGACAGCCGGTAGTGCATCGTCTCGATGGTGCTGACGACCTCGGTCCCGACCGGCTCGAACTGGAAGTCGTTGTCGACCGCCGATTGAGCCAAGCCAGTGAGGTAGTACGGCTCGTACTGGTCGATCAGGTTCTCGGCCTCGGCCGCCTCGACCTGGGTGAACGTGCCCGTCCCGACGTCGTACCAGATGTCGTCTTCGATGCGGATGTACTGGAACGGCGTGTCACCGATCACCTGAACGTGAGAGGCCTTGACGGCCTTCTGAGGCTACGTTTCGCTCAGTTCCGGTGATGGTGGTTCGAACACCGGTCTCGAGGCCCATCGTGATGGTGCTCACATCGAACGTCCACGAGTCCTTCGCCTGGAGTGCCGCGACCGCAGCGCCCACGGTCTCGGCGTCGATCGCGTCACCGGTCACTACTGGCGGGGTCGCCTGGCCCGAGGGAGCCGCCGACGTCGCCGGCGACGGACTCGTGGTCGAGCCGCCGCCACACGCGGCGAGGATCGCGATCAGGACGAGGAAAGCGGTCACTCTTGCCAGCACGGCTCGTTCCTCCACGTGGCTAGGCCCCCCGGTACGGTGAACGATAACCCGCGGCGGCGCGTTCACGGTCATTGCCAGCCTCCGGCGTCGCGCAACAGTCGGTGGAGCACGCGTGCCGCGACGATCCGGCGGTAATCGGCAGTGGAGCGCACGTCGTCGATCGGCTTGATCTCCTGGGCCAGCGTCGCGGCCGCGTGATCGGCAACCTCGCGCCTCGCAGCGGCGCCCTCGAGCACGCGTTCGGTCTCGAGAGCGCGGACCGGCGTCGCGGCGATTGAGCCGAGGCCAAGTCGAACGTCGCGCCACACGCCACCATCCTCGCGCCACGCCAGCGCCATCACGACCTTCGAGATTGCCTGGGCGCGGCGCGTTCCGACCTTGCGAAAGACCATCTGGCGGCCGCGGGGCAACGGGACGCGAACCCGCAGCAGCAGCTCGTCCGGCCGCCGCGCCGTCTGGCGGTAGGCGGGCCAGAACTCGGCCGCCGGAACGTTTCGCTCGCCCGATGCACTGCCCAGGACGAGCTGCGCGTCGGCCGCGAGCAGCACGGGCAGCGAATCACCTGCCGGCGAGGCGTTGATCACGTTGCCACCCAGCGTCGCCCGGTTCTGGATCTGGGCGGCGCCGATCGTGGCCGCCGCGGCCACCAGCGCCGGCAGGTGCTCCCGGCACAGGTCGGAGCGGCGGATGTCGGTGAACGTCGCCAGCGCTCCGATCGAAAGCGCTCCGTCGTCGAGCGCGATCGCGCGCAGCTCGCCCAGTCGCCACAGGTCGAGCACGCGCTCGGGCGGCGGACCGATCTCGCCCGTGATCTGGACCATGAGGTCCGTGCCGCCGGCGATCGGCCGCCAGCCGTTGCCATCGGCCAGGGCGGCGTATGCCTCGTCGAGCGACGTGGGTGAGCTGACCGGCGGTTCGGCGGGCATCTAGCCGGCCTGATCGGATTGAGGCGCAGCCGGCGATGCAGCCGCGGCGATGGCGTCGATGATCTTGGTGTAGCCGGTGCAGCGGCAGAGGTTGCCGGCGATCGCCTCACGGATGTCGTCGTCGACGGGGGCGCCGCCGTCGTCGATGAACGCCCGCCCGGCCATCAGCATGCCCGGCGTGCAGATGCCGCACTGGGCGCCGCCGTGCTCGAGGAAAGCCTGCTGCAGTCGATCGAGGCTGCCGTGCGGCGCCAGCCCCTCGACCGTGGTGACATTCGAACCGTCGACCTGGCAGACGGGCACGAGGCAGCTGTCGACGACCTGGCCGTCGACGATGACCGAGCAGGCGCCACACTCGCCCTCGCCGCAGCCCTCCTTGGTGCCGGTCAGCGCGAGATCCTCGCGCAGCGCGTCGAGCAGGCGGCGCATGCCCGGGACCTCGAGCTCGACGGGCGCGCCATTGACGTTGAAGCGGTAGCTCACCGGCCGTGGCCCATTCGGCTCATTCGTTGTACGGGCCGCGCATCGGCTGCGGATCGGTTGGCGCGTCCGGGCGTGGGTCGAGCCCTTCCTCGGGCGTGCCGGCATCCTCGGCTGACGGCGCCTCGGCGCCCGACCGAGGCGCAACCGTGCTGATGCCCGGCAGCGGCGGCGGCTGGATGCCGTGGAGCGCGGCAAGGATGCGCTCGGGCGTCGCCGGCAGGTCGTGGATCCAGACGCCCGTCGCATCGTGGATCGCCGCCACCACGGCCGCGGCGGGAACGTCCATTGGCAGCTCGCCGACGCCCTTCGCGCCGTGCGGCGCGCCGGAGAACGGGTTCTCGACCAGGATCGACTCGATCCGCGGCGCGTCGAGCGAGGTCGGGATCAGGTACGTCGCGAGGCGATCGTTGAGGTAGCGCCCGTCGGCCAGCTTGATCTCCTCGATCGTGGCGTAGCCCACGGCCTGCAACGTGCCGCCTTCGACCTGGCCCTCGGCCATGACCGGGTGGATTGCCTTGCCGATGTCATCGGCCGACACGACGCTGCGCATGGTCACCTCGCCCGTGTCAAGATCGACGTCCACCTCGGCCACGGCACATGCCCAGCCGTACGCCGGATAGGCATCGCCGCGGTAGGTCTCGTCGTCGAAGACGACGTTTGGGTAAGCCTCGAACTGCTCGTCGATGCGCAGGCCGCCGCCTTCCCGGGCGAACGCCTGGTACGACTCCGCGAACGGTGCGCCTGTCGCCGCCTCGACCTGCTGGCGCATCTTGCGTGCGGCCTTGATCACCAGTCCGCCGACGACCATCGCCGTTCGCGAGGCGACCGTGGGGCCGCTGTCGGGCACGATCGAGGTGTCCTGCGGCGCCATCTCGACTGCCTCGACGGGCACGCCGAGCTCCTCCGCGGCGAGCTGCGGAAAGATCGTCTTGGTGCCCTGGCCCATCTCGGTCGAGGCGGTCAGGACCCGTATCTCACCGTCCGAAGTCAGCTCGAGGCTGGCCACGCTGGCCAGCTTGACCTCGCCGGAGCCGGTGAAGCCCGCCCCATGCCAGGCCAGCGCAAGTCCGATGCCGCGCGCGCTGCGCACGTCCGCCGATGAGGTGACCGACGAGCTGCCCGACTTGCCCGCCTGCCCTCGCAGCTGCCGAGCATTCATCGTCTGCGCCCTGATGCGCTCGAACTCGGCCGCCTCCGCGGCGCGCTCGAGCACTTCCTCGCCGGCGACGCTCTCGCGCAGGATCTGGCCACTCGGCGTCTCGTCGCCGAGCCGGTACACCCAGCGCCGCCGAAGATCGAGCGGCGAGACCCCGAGCGCATCGGCAACGCGGTTGACCTGCATCTCGGCGGCGAACTCGGTCTGCGGCGCGCCGAAGCCGCGGAACGCGCCGTTGGGTGGCGTGTTGGTCGCCACCGCCCGCCCATGGATGCGCACGTTGGGGCACGCATAGGGCCCGCCGGCGTGGAGCGTGCCGCGCGACAGGACGACCGGAGTCAGAGTCGAGTAGGCGCCGCCGTCCATGATCACTTCGATGTCCTGCGCGACCAGGCTGCCGTCGCGCATCACGCCGGTGCGGTAGTTGACGATCGCCGGGTGACGCTTGGTCGTCGCGGCGAGGTCCTCGTGACGGTCGTAGATCATGCGCACCGGCTTGCCCACCCGCAGCGCCAGCAGCGCGGCGTGGATGGCGATGATCGAGGGGTACTCCTCCTTGCCGCCGAAGCCGCCGCCGGTCTCGGCCTGGACGACGACCGCCTGGTCGCCGCTCAAGGCGAGGGCGCGCTTCATCGCCTTGTGGATGTAGTACGGGCACTGCAGCGAGCCGTGGACGGTTACGCCACCGTCCGGCCGCGGCACGGCGATCATCGCGTTGTTCTCGATGTACAGCTGCTCCTGGTGGCCGACTCGATACGTCCCCTCGATCACCACCTCCGCCTGAGCGAAACCGGCGTCGACATCACCCTTGGCCAGCGCGAAGTGGGCGAACTCCTGCGTCGCCTCGAGCGGATCGAAGACTGCCGGTAGCAGCCGCGGTGCGCAGCGTCACGCGGTCCTTCGCCTCGCGCAGCGTCTCTCGGTCGGGTGCGGCAATCAGCGCCACAGGCTCAGCGTGGTGGCGGATCTCGTCCTCAACGAGCACCGGCTGGTCGTCGGTGATCAGGCTGACCAGGTTCTCGCCGGGGACGTCCTTCGCGGTCAGCACGACGACGCGCGACCAATCGAACGACGGATCGAGGTCGATGCCGAGCAGGCGCGCGTGCGCGTCGGTCGAGCGGATGGTGTGGCCATACCACGCACCCGGAAAGACGAGGTCGTCGGTGTACAGCGCAGTACCGTTCAGCTTGGCCGGGCCCTCGCGCCGGAGCGGCCAGGCACGCGCCCGGCCAAGACCGGTTTCGCCGGCCTCGGGCGCCAGAATCGGGGCGAGCGGCGCCTCAGGCAGCGGAGCGGTCCGGGGCGGTCGGGTCGTGACGGTCATCGACCGCGATGGTACGGCCGTGTTCGACGGAAATCCACGCTCACGTCGGTGTAACTTTGCCGCGCTGAGGGGCACCGGGAGAGGACGAGAAAGAGGCGTTGATGGACTGGGTACTACGGATCCTGCTGTTCTTGCACATAGGCGGCGCGATCGTGGCCTTCGGGCCTGTATTCGCGTTCATGATCCTGGGGCCGATGATCGGCCGCGAGCCCGGCCACGCCAACTTCGGCTTGCGCTTCCAGAAGGCCGTCTCGGCGCGTCTGGTGCTGCCACTTGCCATATTCCAGGGCATCACCGGCGTGCTCATCATCTGGTACGCCAAGCTCGATCTGCTTTCGACGACCTGGCTGCTCGTCGCCATCGTGCTCTACATCATCGCGTTGGCGATTTCATTGACAGTCCTCATTCCAACCGCTGACAAGCTCATCGAGGCAACGTCCGGGCCACCGCCTCAGCCGCCGGCCGGGGCGCCGCCGCCTTCGGGGCCGCCGCCGCATATCGCGGCGCTCGTCAAGCGCGGTCGAACGTTCGGCATGATCAACGCGATATTGATCGTGATCATCGTCTTCCTGATGGTCACCAAACCGTTCTGAGGGTGAAGCCGCGGTCAGCGGCCGCGACGAGCTCGATCCGATTTCCGAATGGATCGAAGGTGTAGAAGCGCCCGACCGCGAGCCCGGCGTCGTCATCGGCAACCGGGACGCCGTGCGCGACGAGCTCGCCACGGCAAGACTCCAGATCGTCGACTAGCAGCGCGACGTGCGCCTTGCGCGCCGGCCGGAAGTCAACCTCGACGCCGAGGTGGAGATGCACGCCATCACCCACCAGCCACAATCCGCCGCGGCCTTCGAGCGCCGGGGGCTTTGGAACCTCGCGCAGCCCGAGCACAGCCACGTAGAAGCGGCGCGCCTCTTCCTCGCCGCCGGGCGGGATCGAGACCTGGACGTGATCCAGCCCGCTGACTACCGCGGCCATCAGCGGCGGATCACCCTTCCCGGCAACGCGCCGCTGTGCGTGCCGTCGGCGACGACCAGTACGCCATTCACGATCACCTGCTCGATCCCGTCCGGATAGCGGCGCGGCTCGTCGTAGGTGGCGTTAGAGGCGACCGTCTGGGGATCGAAGACGACGATGTCGGCGCGATAGCCGTCAGCGAGCCTTCCCCGATCCGTCAGGCCGAGCCTGGCCGCCGGTGCCGAGGTCATCTTGCGCACCGCTTCCTCGAGGCCGAGGAGCTGCCGCTGGCGGACGAACTCGCCCAGCACGCGCGGGTATGAGCCGTACGTCCGAGGCGACGGCTTGGCACCGATGAAGGTCGAGTCGGTGCCGAACATGCCCACCGGGTGGACGACGAAGTGGTGCATCGTCTCCGTCCACGGGCCGCTCGTCACCTGGTTGACGCGCAGGTCCTCGGCGAGCAGCAGGTCGCACATCGCGTCGACCGCGTCGACCCCGCGCTCGGCCATCACGTCGGCCAGCGTGCGGCCTTCCCAGTGCAGGTTCTCCGGTCGCGCGAAGTAGCCCAGCCTCAAGTCGGCCCAGCCGGCGGGCGAGGTGTATGCCGCGCCGCGCGCGCGGAGCTCCGTCCTCAGCCGCTCGCGCGCGGCGCCCTCTGCCAGCCGCTCCTTGAGCGGTCCCGGTCCTCCCTCCTGGATCCAGAGCGGCATCTGGATGAGCAGCCGAGTTGAGGCCCATTCGTAGGGGTACATGTCGAACGTCACGTCGAGGCCTTCGGCACGCGCGTCGTCGATCAGTCCGAGCAGCTGTTCGGGACCGCCCGGATGCGTCTGGCGGTGATAGAAGTGGGTTATGTGAACCGGGCCCTCGCCGCGCCGGCCGATCTCGATCGCCTCGCGAAACGGATCGAGGTAGCGGTCGCCGAGCTGGTAGCGCACGTGGGTGTGGTAGAAGCCGCCGGCGCGAGCCGCCTCGGCCGTGAGCGCGGCCAGCTCGTCGGTCGTGGCGTAGGCACCCGGTGGGTAGTCGAGCCCGCTCGAGACGCCCAGGGCGCCGGCCGACATGGCGTCGCGCAGCATCGCCCGCATGTCGGCCAGGGCGGCGTCATCGGCGGCGACGTCGTTCCAGCCCAGGCGGCTGATGCGCAGTGCGCTGTTGCCGATCAGCAGGCCGACGTTGACCGCGACCTTGCCCTCGAATCGGTCGAGATAGGCCATCACCGAATCCCACTCGGCGCCGATTTCCGGCGCGCCGTCCAGGCCCGCATTCATCCGGATCAGCGCGTCGAGATCGTCCTGCGAGGGAAGCGGCGAATACGACAGCCCGTCGACGCCGAAGACCTCGGTCGTAACGCCCTGGCGCACCTTGGGCTCGTGGCGTGGATCGGCCAGCATCATCAGGCCGGAGTGCGAATGGAGGTCGATGAATCCCGGCGCGACCACCTTGCCCGTGGCATCGATCGTCCGGCTGGCGATTGGTCGGGCGCTCCCGGCGTCGACGATCCTGAGACGGTCGCCCACGACCGCCACATCGGCGGCAAATCCCGGTGCGCCGGTGCCGTCGACGAGCGTGCCGTTGACGATCAGCAGCTCGCAGGTGTCCATCGTCGGCAAGCCTAGCGATCCGCCCTACAATCCAGCGACTGCTGTCCCACGGCGGTCAAATCCGCCATTCATCGGAGGATCCAGTGACTCGAATTCATCGCGCCCTCATGGCCGGCGCACTATTGCTCGTCGCTGCGTGCGGCGGCGGCGGGCTGCCGACCGCGGCGCCTACGTCAGAGGCCACGAGCGGGCCGAGCTCCACCCCGGGTGCAACGGCAACGGCAACGGCAACGGCGACGCCGACGGCAGCGGCTCCGACCGATGCCCCGACCGATGCCGCCACTCCGACGCCCGAGGCAACAGCCTCGGTCGCGCCGAGCGCGACGAGTGGCGCGAGCCTCGATCCGAGCCAGAGCGACGCCGGAATTGTCGGCCGCGTCACGATCACAGGTGACACGCGCAGCGGCCGCGACGGCACCCACGACATCATCGCTGTCGACGCCGATGGCAGTGACTGCTCGCAGGGCTTTTCGGACGACTTCACGGCCATCGCCTGGTACGACGAGGCGCCCGAGGGCATGATCCACTGGATGTCGGTCTCCGTTCTGGGCACAAACATCCCGGACGAGGACGGAACCACGTCAGACGTCACCGACGGCCGAATCTGGATCGACTTCGTCTCCGAGGACTTTGGTGGCACCGCCTACAGCGCCGACACAGCCGACGATGAGCGCACCTCAGCCACCATCGACGTGACGCGTGCAGGCGAGACCTTGGTTTTCGACTTTGAGGCCACGACGTGGGACGACATCCCGTTCTCGGGCCAGATGGTCTGCGCCGGCGTTTAATTCCAGCCGCGGCAGCGGGTCGCCAGGCCAGCCGCGGCTTTGACCCTCAGGCGGGCAGCAGCCGGCCGCGCACCCAGGCGCCGACGATCATGTCCGGCCGCCCGCGGAAGATCAGCCGGCTGACGATGTCGGCCGGATCGTCGAGCGGCTGATCAGGGATCGGCGCGGTCACGTCGGGGTCGATACAGATCAGGTCGGCCTCCTTGCCGGACTCGATCGACCCGATCTGGCCATCGAGCCCGAGCGCGCGTGCGCCCTCGAGCGTGCCCATTCGCAGCCAATCGAGCGGCATCAGCACCGGACGATGTTCGTCGAGCATGGTGCGCAGACCGCTCTGCGTGTAGGCACCTGCCTTCATGACCGAGAACAGGCTCAGGTCGGGTCCGGCGGCAACGTCGCTGCCCAGGCCGATCACGACGCCCGCCTCGAGATAGCGCGCCAGCGGCGTCGCGCCGCTGGCCAGGAACAGGTTCGACGACGGACAGTGGGCGATGCGCGTCCGTGTCTCGGCCAGGCGCGCCACCTCGCGATCGGACAGCCGCACCGCGTGAGCCATTATCGAGCGCGGGCCGAGACCGCCGGCCGTGTCGTAGACGTCGGTGTAGTCGCGCGATTCCGGGAAGAGCCGCGCGACCTCCTCGATCTCGCCGCGATCCTCGGCCAGGTGCGTCTGCCAGTACGCACCCGTGGCATTCGCCAGCGCCGCTGATTCACGCAGCATGTCGGCCGTGCACGAGACCGCGAAACGTGGCGTGACGGCATAGCGCAGCCGGCCACCATCGCGGCCGTGCCAACGCTCGATGAGCCGCTGCGATTGGGCGAGGCTGACCTCGAGGACCTGGGCATCGCTGATCGACTCGTCGTAGCGCAGCCGGTCCATCATCACCTTGCCCATGACCACGCGCAGGCCGTGTTTCTCGGCTGCCTCGAACGCTGCGTCGAGGCTGTCCTCGTAGACCGCGCCGTAGAGCACGACTGTGGTTGTCCCGGCCGCGGCAAAGGCACGAAATGCTGCAGGTGCCACGCGCTGCGCGGTCGGAACGTCGAACTCGCGCTCGAGCGGGAAGATGTAGCGCTCGAGCCACGGCAGAAGCTCCGTGCCGGCCCCAAGTCCGGCATTGGGCAGCTGCGGCAGGTGAGCGTGGAGATCGACCAAACCGGGCACGACGAGTCGCGGCCGGAGGTCGATCACGTCGTCGCCAGCGCGTTGCGCGTCGAACGGCTCGACGCTGGCAATCAGGCCCTCCTCCGAGACCTCGATCAGCCCGTCGGCCAGGAAGCGCGTCTCACCCAGCGCGAGGGGCGTCAGCACGCGCGCCCTGATCCGGAAGGGCGGCGCAATCGGCAGTGGCAGACTCACCGCGGCATCTTAGGGGCGCGTATGCTGGCCGCCATCCGTTCACGCGGCAGGCCCGCAGGGGGAGCGACGCCATCGTGATCAGACTCGCACGCCCATTGCGCATTGCGGCTTCGGCCGTTGTGCTCGCGCTGATCCTTGGCGCTCCGGCGAGCGTCCCGGCGAGCGCCCATGCGCGGGCCGAGTTCCCGGTCCAGAGCATGGGCGATCGTGGCGCCGACGTGACTGCGCTGCAGCACCTGCTCCGGTTCCGTGGCCACAGCATCGAGGTGACCGGCACATTCAAGCCCGAAACGCAGTCTGCGGTGTCCTCCTTCCAGGTTCAGTCTGGCCTGGGCGACAGCGGGATTGCCAACGTGGCGACGTGGGAGGCGCTGGTACCCAACCTGGTGCAGGGCGAGGACAACGAGGCTGTGATCGCGCTCAAGAAGCAGCTCAACGCCAAGCGCAAGGCAGGGTTGACCGACAACTCGACTTTCAACGGCGCGACGCGTGACGTCGTTCGTGCATTCCAGAACCACATCGGCCTGAACAACACCGGCGAAGTGGACAGGGCCACTTGGCGCAACCTCATCTGGCACTTCATGCGACCGGACTTCAGTCGGCCGAGCCTGTGCAACTACAACGGCGGCCACTCGAACGGCGACTGGGGCACCGCGGCGACGATCGCTCATCTGAACGACGCGGCCGACCTGTTCCGCTCACGCGCCGGCGGCAAGGTTGCAATCGGCGACCTCAGCTTCGAGCACGGCGGCGAAATCAGCCTGCACAACACGCATGAGCACGGGCTGGACATTGACATCGCTTTGATCCGACAGGACGGCCGGCAGTGCAGTAATCCCGGGATCAGCTACACCAGCGGCCAGTACGACCGAGCCGACACGCGGCAGCTACTCCAGTCGATCCACGACGAGCTCGGGCCGCACCTCAAGCTGATCTATTTCAACGATCCGCAGATGATCGCCGAGGGCCTATCGCGCAAGTTCCCGCACCACAACGACCACATCCACGTCCGGCTGTGCGAGCCCGGCCACGCCCTCGATCGCTACGTCTGCTGAGCATCTCGGAACAGAGCGCGAGCCGGATCGAACTCTGACGCTACGCCCGCCCGGCCGAGCATCTGATCGACGACCAGCCGCGCCGAGGCCGGGCCGGTCGAGATGCCCCACGGACCGTGTCCCGCGCACACGAGCAGTCCTTCGGTGCCGGGTACCGAGCCGATCAGCGGCCGGCCGTCGAACGACAGCGGCCGTGCGCACGCCCGCACGCTGACCTGACGCGCTCCGCCGAGCGCGGGCACGAATCGTGTGGCCCGCTCGAGGATCGTTGGCGCGACCGCTTCGGCATCCGGACGCGCCTGGGCAAAGACAGACCCGACGCTGGTGGCGCTGTTCGTGCTGACCAGGCTGAACAGCCGCTCGGAGCCGCCCTCGCCGCTGTCGATGCCCAGCTCCTCGATGACGTGCCGCGGAGGATCGGCCAGATCCACGCCGACCACAACGCCCCAAAGCGGCCGGATCGGAGGCTCCTCTATCCATGGCGCGAGGAGCTCGCTCGTCCACGGCCCGGCTGCGACGAGGACCTGCCTGGCCGCCACTTGGCGTGAGCCGGCTGTGATGCCCGTTACCCGGCCGGCGCCGTCGACCAACGGCCGAGCATCGACCGCGGTCTCGATCGTTGCGCCGGCGCGAACGGCCCGCTCCGCAAACGCGAGAGTTGCCGCGGCCGGCTCGACAGGAAAGCCGGTCTCGAGCCGGCACGCGCCGAGTTCGGGCGCCAGCTGAGGCTCGACGCGTCTGAGGTCTGGCGCCGGAATCACCTCCGGCCGCAGATCGGGCGTCGTGCTCCGGATCTCGTCGCTCACGGCCTCCAGCGCTGCGTGATCGGGGCTGACGATGAGCAGGCCGGCGGCTCGCTCGGCCAGCGCAAAGCCAGGCTCCGTTGCGCTCAGCTCGCGGTAGAGATCGAGGGTCGCGGCGTACAGCGCGCCGAGTGGCCCATCGAGCGGTCGCTGGATCGCGCCCGAGTTGCGTCCCGACGCTCCCGCTGCGACCTCGGCGCGCTCGAACAACGTGACTGACACGCCCGCTTCGGCCAGAAATGCCGCAGCGCTGGTGCCGATGATGCCGCCGCCGATGATGACAACGTCCGGAGCACTCATCGACTGCACAGTCGCGCGGCGGGGGTCCGGCGCCGAGTGGCGCTAGACTCGTGCCCAGTCGGGCACATCAGACGAGGAGTTGCCGTGGAACTGTTGGATCGGATCGATGCGTTGATCGACGGTCGCCATCTGCTCACCCACCCCTTCTACACCAAGTGGGCCGAGGGCACGCTCCCGCGCGAGGCGCTGCAGGAATATGCCCGCCAGTACTACGCCTTCGAGTCGGCAATGCCGCGTTTCCTGTCGGCGATCCACTCGCGCACCGAGAGCGCCGAGGTCCGCCAGCACCTGCTCGACAATCTGTGGGACGAGGAGCACGGCCGCGACAACCACGCCGAGCTGTGGCTGCGCTTCGCCGAGGGCATCGGCGTAGATCGCGACGACGTTCGCTCGGCCGAGCCGAACGAGGCCACGACGGCGCTGGTCGACACCTACAAGGAGCTCAGCAGCCAGGCGTCGACCGCCGAGGGTGTTGCCGCGCTGTACGCCTACGAGCGCCAGGTGCCACAGGTCGCCGGCTCGAAGATCGACGGCCTGAAGCGCCACTACGAGCTGGACGACAAGCGCGCACTTGCCTTCTTCATCGTCCACGGCGAGATGGACATCGAGCACTCGGGCGCCGAGCGCGAAGTCCTGGGTCAACTGGCCGTCGATGCCGATCCGCAGCCGATCGAGGCGGCAACAAGCCGTGCCCTCGAGGCGTGGTGGAACTTCCTGACCGCCGTCGATCAGCCCGCCGCGGTCGCCGCCTGACCGCCGCCGCCCGCTGAGGCCGACTCAGGGCAAGGAAACGCCGGGCTCCAGGGGCCCGGCGGCAAAGTGGACGACGAGCGGACGGGTCATCTGAACCTTTCGGCTCTGGCTGGGGCGCTGCCATGGCCCGCCGTCCACCAGAGGCATGATCTATGACCCGTCAATAGGTGTTTGCTGTGAGGCGGGCCGCGTTAGCAACCTGAAACGCGCCCAAGCTGGCCTCGGGGCGATCTCGCTCCCGGGGTGAGCCAGAGTAGGGCGATGCATGACCGTGACTCGTTCGACGAACGTGATCCGTTCGACGACGGCGAGGTCGAGGACCAGCCCATGACCACCGGCGACGTGGTCCACAACCCCTCGGTTCAGGCCGGGCTAGTGCTGCTGCTCATGTTGCTCGCGCTGCTCGTCCTGTGGCTGACCTGGACGCTGATCAGCAGCGCCTGATCCGTCGGCCTTCGCTCTCCTAGCTGCCGTGTCGGTAGCGCTGGGCGGCCTCGGCCCGATTGCGCACGCCCAGCTTGTGCAGGATGTTGCTGACGTGTGTCTCGACCGTGCGCGGTGAGATCGTCAGCGCGTTGGCGATCTCGCGATCGGTCAGACCGTCGGCGAGCATCGCCAGGACGTCGTTCTCGCGCGGGCTGAGACCCATCAGCTCGCCTTCGATGCCGGACACGTTCCGCCCGCGCCGCGCCGCGTCCGCGAAGTAGCGCAGCGCGGTGGCGGCAAAGCGACGCGACATGGCCAGCTCGCCGCGCTGTGTTCCCCGCAGCGAGCGCAGCAGCGCCTCGGGGCTGAGGTCCTTGGTGAGGTAGCCGGCCGCGCCGCGCGCGACGGCCTCGAGAAGATCACGCTCCGAGCTCGACACCGTGAGCATCACGATCTTCGTCTGCGGCAGGCGCGGCCCGAGCTCCTGCACGAGCTGAATGCCGTTCATGCCCGGCAGGTCGATGTCGAGCAGGAGGACGTCCGGTTTCAGCACCGGCGCCAGGGCGAGCGCCTCCTGGGCGTTGGCCGCCTCGCCGACGAGCTCCACGTCGGGCGCGCTGATCGCCTGGCGCACGGCCGAGCGAACGAGGGCGTGGTCGTCGACGAGCATTACCCGCAGCTTGCCGTCGAGCTCGCTCACGGGAGCTGGGCCGTCACGGCAATTGGCGCCTTCACGCCGGCACCGTGCTCTCGTGAATCGGCACCGACAGATGGACCGACGTGCCGCCGCTCGGCTCCGAGATGACGCGCAGGTCGCCCCCCATCAGTCGCGCTCGCTCCTTCATGCCTTGCACCCCGAGGCCATCGCCACTCGTCTCTTCCGGTCGGAAGCCACGCCCATTGTCGACGATGTCGAGCTCGAACAAACCGTCGTCCACCTGTGCGCTCACGCGCACCACGGTGGCATCGGCATGCTTGCCGACGTTGGTCAGTGCCTCCTGCAGCACGCGCAGCATCTCGACCTGGGTGCGTGGCGGAAGGGCGGTCGGCAGGTCGGCGGCGGAATAGTCGGTCCGAACACCAGATCGGCCGGCGAAGTCCTCGACGACGCGCGCGATGTGCTCGTCCAGCCCACGTTCACGATCGTCGGCGGCACGCATGGTCAGCACTGCCTGCCTCGCCTCGGAGATGGCCGAGTCAAGCGCCTGGGTCACCTCGCTGGCCAGTGGCAGCTGTTCCTCGGGCACGAAGGCGACCAACCGCTCGTGCTTGAGCTTGGCGAACCACAGGTCCTGGGCAAGTCCGTCGTGCAGCTCGCGCGCGAGCCGGGTGCGCTCCTCGAGCGTCGCCCGCTCAGCCTCCGATAGCCGCATCCGATCGAGCGCGGCATAAGCGCTGCGCAGCGCGCGAAGGTCGGAGCGCGACTCGGCGTTGATGCCCAGCAGCAGCACCACGAAGGCCGCCAGGCGGAGCGCCTCGCTCGTCGTGACGAGTCCGCCGTAGACACCGGGGTAGAAGTAGAAGTGGATCTCGGCGAACGCGCCCATCAGCATCGCGACGGCGAGGTAGCCGTCGAAGATGGGGCCGTCGCGCAGGTACGAGCGGCGATAGAAGAGCGCGCCGGCGAGGAACGCAATCGCGCTCACGCCCTGGATCAGCAACGCGATGCCGGTCACGTCGAGCGGCCCCGAGAAGCGCGGCTCCTCGCCCAGCTGCTGAATCGCCTCGGGCGTGATGTACGCCGGCAGCAGCTCGTACAGCGCCGGCAGCTGCTCGCGGATCACGTAGCCGGCGAGCATGAACAGCGTGATCAGCACGACCGGCACGAGCAGCGTTCGCCGAACTCGTGGCTGGCGGTGGATGAGATTGATCGCCGCGGCGCCGCCGATGAGCAGGATCACCCCGGTAGCGAGACGCGAGATGGCGGCGACGAAGATCGGCAGCTGCTCCGGCTCGGCTCCGAGGGAGAGACCGAACAGGCCCTCGACCTTGATCACGACCACCACCACGTTGAGCAGCGCCACCCACGCCACGAGCAGGAACGCGCTGCTCTGGAAGAGACCGGCGAGGCGGCCCGACTCGCGGTAGCGGGCGAGGGACAGAGCGGCCAGGCTGCCCGCAGCCAGGGCGGTGAGCGAGTTGATCGATACGTCCGCCGAGCGATCGAGCAGGGCGAAGCTGATCGACGGGTCGTACACGAACGCGGCGGTAACGCCGAGCAATGCAAGCGCCGTGACCACGAGGATCAGGTCCAGCCGGCGCACTGCGAGCCGGTCGCGTCTGTCGCGCAACCGTTCCATCTGCCGATGATAGGTCTGCCAGCGTGCCACGCCGCTCAAGAAATACCCTCCGGAAAGCCCCGGATAAAAGACTAGAGCCGGACCGCGCCCCAGCGCCGATCCGGCTCCCGTCATCGCTCGTCCGCACACCCCGCCGTGTAAGGGTGGCGACTGAGCTGCAATGTTCTGGTCTTGGGCCGCGGCCAGCCAGTGGCTGCGACAACGCATACGATGCGACATACGGGTCGGCGCGAATATCCGGACAGTTACGGAATTGAGTACGGAGCCTGCACTCCGTACTCGCGCCAGCGGTCGGGTCCGATTGACGGATCGGGAGACGTGCGCGCGGTGCAGCGATCCTGGGGACGGGGGTGTTGTCCGTGCGCGCAATGAGGCCTGACCAGAAGGCTGCCGAGTGGCAGGTCTGGCTTGCGCTGGGCATCGTCTACATCGTCTGGGGATCGACCTACCTCGCCATCCGCGTGCTGGTCCAGACGATGCCGCCGCTGCTGTCGGCCGGCGTCCGGCACGTCGTTGCCGCGGCGATCATCTTTGCGTTGCTGGCCGTCACGCGTGGCTCGGGCGCTCTTCGGCTGACCCGCGCGGAATGGCTGGGCGGCGGTTTGGTCGGCCTGCTCCTGCTCCTCGGCGGCAACGGCCTGGTGATGCTTGGCGAGCGCGACGTGCCGAGCGGGCTGGCGGCGCTGATCGTCGCCGTGGTGCCGCTGTGGGTCGTGATCCTGAGGCGCATCTTCGGCGAGCGGATCGCGCTGGGCACGATCATCGGCGTGGTCGTCGGCCTTTCCGGGGTGGCCGTGTTGATCATCCCGGAGGGCATCAGCGGCGAGGTCAAGCTGCTGGGCATGCTGATGATCGTCGGGTCATCGGTGAGCTGGGCGATCGGGACCTACTTCTCGAAGCTCGTCACCCTGCCGCGCGACCCGCTCGCCTCGACCGGCGCCCAGATGATCGTCGGCGGCGCCAGCCTGCTCGTCGTCGGCCTGATGACGGGCGAGCAGAACGTGTATCGGGTCGAGGACTTCAGCGGTCCGTCACTGCTCGCCCTCGCGTACCTGATCATCTTCGGCAGCGTCCTGGCCTACACCGCCTACACCTGGTCGCTCCAGCACGCGCCGGTGTCGCGTGTCGCGACCTACGCCTACGTGAACCCGGTGGTGGCCGTCTCGCTCGGTGCGCTCCTGTTGAACGAGCCGATCCATCTGACGATGCTCGTCGGCGCGGCGATGATCATCGTGTCGGTCGCGCTCGTGGTGCGTACGGAGTCGCGGCAGTCGGCGCCGGCCGGTGCGCTCGATGCGGCGCCTAACCGGTCGCTCGAAGCCCAGACCCTCGAAGACCAGGACGAGGCCGCGGTCAGTCGCCCGGCTTGAGATCGCCCAGCAGCAACGCCAGCTCGCGCGCGTTGGTCGATCCGTAGTTGGCGTAGCAGTTGTTCATCAGCACGTGCAGGTCACGCGTCTGCTTGGCTGCGTCCCGTAATCGCGGCGCCCACTCGCCCAGCTCCTCGCGGTCATACAGGTAGCGGAAGCGCTCGGCGGGCGTGACGTCGCGCGCCTCCCAGGTATCGGCGCGGCGGCCGTGGAAACGCATCACGGCGAGGTCGGGCGACGTCACGGCGACGAGTGGCGGCACGCTGCTCTTGAAGCCCTGCGGCTCGTCAACCATCACGAATGGCAGCTGGTTGTCCTCCAGGAAGCGCAGCGTCCGATCGACGTTCTTCTCGTTGAACCAGCTCGCGTTGCGCAGCTCGACGGCGAATGGGTGGCCGCCGAGCAGCTCGCGCGCCTCGAGGATCTCGGCGCGGCTCTGACTGATCGGGAAGAACCAGCGCGGGTACTGGAGCAGGATCGAACCGAGCTGGCCGGCCTCGCGGAGTGGCTCGAGGCCGTCCATGAACATCGCCCAGACCTCGTCACGCAGCTCGCGCGGCAGGTCGCGGGCGTAGATGCGCCGCTTCTCGGCCAGCTCGGCCGGCAGTGCTTCGCGGATCGCCTTGGGCAGCCGCTTGACCTCGGTTGGCTGGCCGGTCATCAGCGCGTGCGCCTTGACGTCGAAGATGAAGTCGGGCGGCGTCCGATCGCGCCACAGCTCGGCGGTGCGCCGCGCGGGTAGCGCGTAGTACGTCGCATCGATCTCGACCAGCGGGAACTGGCTGGCGTAGTACTGCAGCCGCTCCTCGGCACTGTCGGCGCCGCTTGGATAGAAGACCGTGCCCGCGGTCATGGTCGGATCGGTCCACGATGCCGTGCCGATCCGTACTGTCGCGTCCGGCCCGAGCTCGATCGGCTGGGCGGCCGCGGAAAGCACTTCGGCCGCTCGGCCGCCTGCGATGTCCGAGCCGGGATCGTGCGGGTTTGCGCTTGGATCGGCGCTGGTACTGGCCGCCGCTCTGGCGGGTCGTCGTTTTGGCTCGGTCATGGCTCGACTGCTTGTGCCTCCAATCGACGGTCGCCGCCGGAGCGGCGACCAGCAGACCACACGGGACCATCGGCCGAACCGAATGGTAAGGGCGTTGCCTTCCGTCACACACCGCCGCGCCCCGAGCATGGCCAGGCAATCGTCGCGTCCGCCCCAGGCGCAGAGGGAGTTATTTTCGGCAATGTCCGTTTCCGTTCGCCCGCTCGCATCCTTCGCTCGTCGCACCAGGCGACCTGAGCGACCAGCACCCCAGCGCGGTCGCCCGATCCGGCGCCTGGCGGGCGTCGCGTTGGCATTCGCGGTCGCTTTCCCGATCGCAGTGCCGGTGCTTGCCTCAACCGAGCAGGCGACGCCTTCACAGAGCGGCGCCGGAGCAGCGTCGGGCGCGCTCCTGGTGAAGTTTCGGTCTGACGTACCGGCGTACGAACGAAGCCTCGCCCTTATGGCTGCGGGTGTGCGCCAGATCGGCGATATCGCCGTGGTCTCGACGCGCGTCGTCAGCGTCTCCGTCCTTCGCCGTTGGTCGGCAATCCGCGCCCTGAACGCAGATCCGCGAGTCGTGTCGGTCGAGCTCGACGCCACGGCCTCGGTAGCTGTCGAGCCCAATGATTCGAGCTGGGGGAGGCAGTGGGGTCCGCGCCGGGTGCGTGCTCCGCAGGCCTGGAACATGGGCACCGGTTCGCGCGAGACGATCATCGCCATCATCGACACGGGCATCGACGAGACTCAGCCCGACCTGCGCGGCCGGGTGATGCGCGGCTGGGACTTCCACAACAACGACGCGCGGCCGCGTGACGACAACGGCCATGGAACGGCCGTCGCGGGTGTCGCCGCCGCGGCGGGCAATGACCGTGTGGGTATCGCGGGCATGTGCTGGCGCTGCCGGATCATGCCGGTCAAGGTCCTCAACGCGAACGGCAGCGGCAGCCACTCGAACATCGCCGCGGGCATCACCTGGGCGGCCGATCACGGCGCCGACGTGATCAACCTGAGCCTGGCCACGCAGACCCGCACCGGCGTCATGTCCGACGCGGTCGCCTACGCCCGGCGCAGGGGCGCGGTCGTCGTCGCCGCCGCGGGCAATGAAGGCAGCAAGCGCAGGTTCTACCCGGCGGCCCTGCCCGGCGTCATCAGCGTGGCAGCGTCGAACGGCTCGGATGGCCTGTACGGCTGGTCGAACAAGGGCAGCTGGATCAAGATCTCGGCACCGGGCTGCGCCTACACGACAAAGCGCGGTCGATCATGGAGCTGGTGGTGCGGCACTTCGTTCGCGGCGCCCGCCGTGGCCGGCACGGTCGCGCTTGTGCACGGCATGCGGCCGAGCATCTCCCGATCGCGGCTCGAGTCGGTCATCCTCGGCTCGGCTACGAGCGTGCGCAGGGTGACCCGTGGCCGTCTCGACGCGGCACGTGCCATGCGCGCGGCCCAGTAAGTCGCACGACGTAGCCGTATCTGGCTAGAGGACCTTGCCCGGGTTCAGCAGCCCGTTCGGATCGAGTGCCTGCTTGATCGAGCGCATCACTTCGACGGCGCGCTCGCCGCGCTGGAGCGCCAGCCACGGCTTCTTGGCAATACCCGTGCCGTGCTCGCCGGTGACGGTTCCGCCGAGCTTCAGCGCGGCGCGGTAGATCTCGTCGCGCGCGGCGTCGATCCGCTGCTCGGCCTTGGGATCGTCGCGGTCGACGATGTACGTGGGGTGCAAGTTGCCGTCCCCGGCATGGCCGAACACGGCGATCGGCAATCCCTGGCTCGCCGCAATGGCCTCGATCTGCTCGATCATCTCGGGCACCTTGCTACGTGGTACGCCGACGTCGTCCATGCGCGCGACGCCGGCGCGCTCGAGCGAGCCATGCGCGGCGCGCCGTGCCTGGCGCAGCCAGTCGGCCTCGTGCGGGTCGGCCGCGCGTAACGTCGACGCCGCTCGGGCGGCGACGCATGCTTCCTCGGCGATGGCCAGCTCAGCTATCGCGCCGGCCTCGTCGAGGTCTGATTCGACCATCAGCATCGCGCCGGCGGAGCGATCGAGGCCGAGCTGGTGGACGTCGTCGACCGCGGCGATCGTAAACGCATCCATCAGCTCGAGCGTGACCGGCTGAAGCCCGGCGGCAGTGATCCGGGCGACCGCCTCGCCGGCGTCGCGCACGGTTGGGAAGAAGGCCAGCAGGGTCAGCTTGGGCGGCGGCAGGGGCAGCAGTCGGAGCGTTGCCTCGGTGATCAAGCCGAGCGTCCCTTCTGAGCCGACGAACAGCCCGGTCAGGTCGTAGCCGGCCACGTCTTTCTTGTTCTTGCCCCCACTACGGACGACCGACCCGTCGGCCAACACGACCTCCAGCCCGGCAACCCAGTCGCGCGTGACGCCGTACTTGACACAGCGCAGGCCGCCCGAGTTTTCGGCCAGGTTGCCGCCGATGGTGCACATCTCGAAGCTCGCCGGATCGGGCGGGTAGAGCAGCTTGTGCTCGGCCACGGCGCGATTGAGGTCGGCGTTGATGACGCCCGGCTGGACGGTCGCGGTCAAGTTGGCCGGGTCGATCTCGAGTATCGCGTTCATGGCCGTGAAGACGACCGTCAGCGCACCGTCGATCGCAACCGCTCCGCCGGATAGGCCGGTGCCTGCTCCGCGCGGAACGATCGCCGTGTTGGTCTGCGCGGCAAGGCGGACGATGGCCTGAACGTCGGCCGTCGAGCGCGGGAAGCACACGGCGAGGGGCACGCCGGCCGGAATGTAGGGCGTCTCGTCGAAGCGGTACGACTCGACGTCCGTCGCCTGGTCGAGCACGCGCATGCCCGGCACTGCGCTGTGCAGCTGTTCGACGCTGAGTGTCACGGCCACAGCCTAAAGGCCGCCATCGGTCGCGGCGATGGGCGATCATCGGCCGGTGCTGCGGCTGACCATCGCCCTGTTCCTGGTTCAGGCCGGCTTCCACGGGTTCACCGCCTCGGTCCCGCTGGCACTGTCGCGCGCCGGACGCCCTGACGCCGAGATCGGAGTGCTCGTCGGCCTGGCATCGTTGATTCAGATACCCGCTGCCCTTGTCGGCGGTGCGCTGATCGATCGCTATGGCGGCATTCGGCTGTTCGTGCTGGGCGGGCTGTTCTACCTCGTGTCCTGCATTCTGCTGCTGCTGCCCGGCCTCGATCCGTCCTCCTCCGACGTGGCGATTGGCCTCGCCCGCGCCCTGCAGGGTGCTGCATTCGGCCTGAGTCTTCCTGCCGCGCTCTCGGTGGTGCCGCGCTTGGCAGCATTGACTCGACGCGGCCTTGCCCTCGCCACGGCGAACATGTCCCAGAACCTGTCGTACGTCATCCTGCCCGTGCTTTCAATCGCCGTCCTCGACGCGTATGGGCTCGATGGCGTCACCCTGTTGGTCGGAGCGATGGTCGTTGTCGGGCTCGCGGTAACCCTCGTCCGCCCACTGCACCAGGTGGCCACCGACGAGCCGAAGCTCGATGAGGCATCGCGCCAATTCGGGTTCGCCTTGCGAAGGTCGTGGTTCCCGCCGCTCGCGATCATCACCCTGTTCATCGTCCACTGGGGCGTGATCACGGCCTACATGCCACAGCGCGCCGAGGCCGCCGGTGCCAACATCGGCCTCTTCTTCGCCGCAGACGGCGTGTTCGTCCTGCTGGCCCGGCTGCCGGCGGGCTGGGTATCCGATCGCACACGTCCGATCTGGCCGATCCTGGCCGGCATCGCGATGACGTTTGCCGGCGTGTTCCTGCTCCTTCCGACGCCTACGACGCCGCTGCTCGTGTTGTCGGGCGCGCTGACCGGCGTCGGCGCGGCACTTATAGTCCAGCCGATCCTGCTCGCGCTGACACGACGCAGCAACGATGCGGACCGCGGCAGCGCGTTCGCTCTGTTCTCGGCTTCATTTGCCGTGGCAGTCGTGTTGGGCTCGATCGGCACGGCGCCGTTGATCGACCAACTCGGCTTCGAGACGGTGCTGCTGCTGGCCCTGGGCGCACTCTTCGTGGCTGCGATCGTGGCGGTCGCAGATCCCGGCCTGCGCGCGAACGCCGAGCCGCAGCCCGGTCCGGAGGTCGGAGCGCCGATCGGGCCGTAACCGATTATGCTTCGGCCAATTACTCGACCACTTTCCGTCATTGCCCAGGGGTCCCGATGAAGATAGGTGTGGTGAAAGAGCGTGCGCCCAATGAGCGGCGCGTGGCGCTCGTCCCCGACGCGCTGAAGCCGCTGTTGGCGGCCGGCGCCGAGGTTCTCGTCGAGCGCGGCGCCGGCGAGGCAGCAGCAATTCCGGACAGCCTGTACACCGACGCCGGCGCCAAGGTCGTGTCGCGCGACGAGCTGTACCAGCAGTCCGATGTCGTCGCTCGCGTACAGCGGCCCGATGCGGACGAGGCCAAGCTGCTGCGCAAGGACCAGACCGTCGTCGGTCTGCTGCAGCCTTTGATCGATCCCAAGCTGATGGCCGAGCTGGCCAGCAAGGGCGTCACCGCGATCAGCCTCGACGCCATCCCGCGCACCCTGTCGCGCGCCCAGTCGATGGACGTGCTCTCTTCGCAGGCCAACGTCGGCGGCTATCGCGCCGTGCTCATTGCCGCCGCCGAGTACGGCCGCTACTTCCCGCTGCTGACGACCGCGGCCGGCACGGCGCGGCCGGCGAACGTGCTCATTCTCGGCATCGGCGTCGCCGGGCTCCAGGCAATCGCCACGGCCCGTCGGCTGGGCGCGATCGTCAATGCCTACGACGTGCGCTCGGAGACCAAGGAACAGGCCGAGTCCCTCGGCGCCAAGTTCATCGTCCTCAAGTCGATCGCCGACGCGAGCGGCACCGGTGGCTACGCCCGCGAGCTGACTGCCGAGGAGCGCGCCGCGCAGCAGAACGAGCTGAACGGCCACATCGCCGGCATGGACGTGATCATCACCACTGCCCAGGTCCCCGGCCGCCGGCCGCCGCTGCTCGTCACCGCCGACGCGGTCAAGGGCATGAAGTCGGGCTCGGTCATCGTCGATATGGCGGCCAGCGCGCTCGGTGGCAACGTCGAGCAGTCGAAGCCCGACGAGACGGTCGTAACCGATAACGGCGTAAAGATCATCGCGCCGACCAACCTGCCGGCCACGATGCCCGCCGGCGCAAGCCAGTTCTACGCCCGCAACCTGTCCGCCTTCCTGCTTCATTTCCTGAAGGAAGGTGCGCTCAACATCGACATGGCCGATGAGATCACCGCCGCCACGGTCATCACCCGTGACGGGCAGGTCGTACAGGAAGCGACCCGCAAGCTGCTCGAGCCGGCCGCCGCGGAGTCCAACCGATGAGCCCCGAACTTCTCAACGCGCTGGCGATCTTCGTGCTCGCGATCCTCGTCGGCTTCGAGGTCATCAGCAAGGTCCCGGCCACGCTGCACACGCCCCTGATGTCGGGTGCGAACTCGATCCACGGCATCGTCCTCGTCGGCGCGATGCTCATCGCGGCGACAGCTGACAACCCGCTCAGCTACGTGCTCGCCTTCGTGGCCGTCGTCTTCGGCGCCGCCAATGTCGTCGGCGGCTACGTCGTCACCGACCGAATGCTGCAGATGTTCCGCAAGCGCGAAACCCCGGCCAAGGTCGAGGAGACGCCCGAATGAGCGCCGAGTGGCTTTACACCATCGTCTTCCTCGGCTGGCTGGCCGGCGCCGCCGCGTTCGTGCTCGGCCTGCACCAGATGAACTCGCCGGCGACCGCCCGCCGGGGCAACCAGCTCTCGGCGATGGGCATGACCGTGGCCGTGCTGGTCACCCTGGGCTGGCTCATCTTCCGACCCGGCGGCCTGGGCGGCAATCCGATGCCGCTCGTGATCATCGTCGGCGGCTTCATCATCGGCGGTGGCATCGGTCTGTACCTGGCCCGCAAGGTCCAGATGACGGCAATGCCGCAGCTGGTTTCCGTGTTCAACGCGGTCGGCGGCGGCGCGGCGGCACTGGTCGCGATCGATGACTACATCCGGGCCGTCTCGCTCGGCGAGCTTGAGGTTTCGACGGCGATCTTCGTCGTCCTCGGCGCGGTAATCGGCTCGGTCACCTTCTCCGGATCGCTGATCGCGTCGGGCAAGCTGCAGGGCGTCGTCTCGGGCAGTCCGATCTTCTTTCCCGGCTCGCGGCTGATCACCGTCCTGCTCGCGCTCGTGACCGTTGCCGGCTTCGTGGCGCTCGTCCTCAGCGCGGGCAATTTCATCACTCTGACCGCCGAGCTCGAGTTCCTCATCCTGGGCGCCATCGTCCTCGCCGCGCTGGTATTCGGCGTGACCATGGTGTTGCCAATTGGTGGCGCCGACATGCCTGTCGTGATCTCGCTGCTCAACTCGTTCACCGGCACGGCCGCCGCGATGGCCGGTTTCGTGATCAACAACCCGGTCCTGATCATCGCCGGCGCGCTGGTCGGCGCATCGGGCGCCATCCTGACCAAGCTGATGGCCGACGCCATGAATCGGTCGATCGCCAACATCATGGTCGGTGGCTTCGGTGGGGCCGGGGCGGATGCCGGCGCCGGCGGGGAGGGTGCCGGCGGCGACGTCCGCCAGATCGGCCTCGATGACGCCGCGATCCAGCTCGCCTACGCCCAGAAGGTCATCGTCGTGCCCGGCTACGGGCTCGCCGTCGCCCAGGCCCAGCACGCGGTGCGCGAGCTGGCCGACCTGCTCGAGGAGCGCGGTGTCGACGTCTCGTACGCGATCCATCCTGTGGCCGGGCGCATGCCGGGCCACATGAACGTGCTGCTGGCCGAGGCGAACGTGCCCTATCCGCAGCTGCGCGAGATGGACGAGATCAACCCTGAGTTCTCACGGACAGACGTGGCACTCGTAGTCGGCGCCAACGACGTCACCAATCCGGCCGCGCGGAGCAACCCGCAGAGCCCGATCTACGGCATGCCGATTCTCGACGTCGACAACGCGCGGAGCATCATCGTCATCAAGCGCTCGATGCGACCCGGCTACGCGGGCATCGACAACGAGCTCTACGTCAACCCCAAGACGGGCATGCTCTTCGCCGACGCGCGCGAGGGCCTGACCGAGCTGGTTGCGGCCGTCAAGCAGATCTGACAGCGGATCCGCCCGCAGATCTGAGCGCGCCCGGTCTTCCGGCCGGCAATATCCTTCGGCGATGATCGACGCTTCGGCGCTTCGGCTTCGGCGTGGCGGCGCTGGGCTGGCTATTGCTGGTTGGAGTCGTGCCGGTCATGGCCGCCGAGATCCCGTCCGCCGGGCCCTTGACTCGGATCATCACCACCGAGGACCTCTCCTGCCAGGTTGCCCATCGAGACGACGAGGAGTTCGAGTTCTACCCGTCCTTCTCCGAGATCGGCTCGTGCGGGACGTTTCTGGCCATTGGCGGGACGGTTTACGGACCATCCGGCGGCTCGCCGACGCTGACCGGCTGGACCCCGATTTCCCAGTCGCCGATCACCGGCAGCGGCAATGGGGGTGATCCGCTCCGACTGGTGACGGTCGTCGATGCGCCCGCTGGTTGGCCTGCGCCTGACCCAGACCGATACGTATGTCGTCGGCAGCCAGTCGTATCGAACCGACATCCAGCTGACCAACGCCGGCGCCGAGCAACGCGACGGCATCCTCTATCGCGCCGGGGATTGCTACCTGCAGGGCGACGACAGCGGCTTCGTGCGCGTCGACAGCGGCGCGCCGGCATGCATCGTCGACCCGGCCGAGGGACGGCGCATCGAGCAGTGGACGCCACTGACGCCGGGCAGCCACTTCTTCGCCGGCCCCTACGGCGAGGTGTGGTCGCTCGTGGGATCGCAGCAGCAGCTCCCCGACCGGTGCACCTGCGACGAGGAGTTCCCGTTCGATAACGGCGCCGGCCTCTCGTGGCCGATCAGCGTTGCGCCCGGGCAGACGACGACTATCTCGCACGAGACGTTCTTCTCGCCGCAGGGACGCGGCCCGGTAACCGAATCATTCACCCAGTCCGTGCCGGCACCAACCGAGATCGTGCTCGACCCGGTCATCGTCGCCCAGAGCGTGGCCATCGCGGCGGGCGTGATCCTGCTCGTGCCGTTCCCGTCCGCGCTCTTCAACAGCACGCTCGAGGAGAACTACGACGAGGTGATGGCCGGCGTGGGCCGCATCAAGGCTTGGGTCCACCGCCAGGCGGTCCGCTTCCGAGCGTGGATCGCCGGACTCATCGCCGCGCGGCGCCAACCCACCGCTGCCGCGCCCACGCCGCCTGCCGATTCTGTCGCACCCGTTGCGCCGATGGCGCCTGTCACGCCGGCCCCGGATTTGGCACTCGCTCCGGCCTCTGTTGAGCCACCAATCTCAATCGCCGACCCGACTTCACGAGATGTGTGGCGAACGCCCCTCGGGATGGTCGGCTTCGTCCTGTTGAGCGCACTGCTGTATGCCTTCCTCGACCCGACCTTCGGCTTCAGCCTCAACTCACTGGCCACGTATGCCGGCCTCGTCATCGGGCTGTTCGTCGTCCTCGTCGCCTACGGATTGCCGCTGGTCATCGCCGCCCGCGGTCGTGGCCTTGGCCTCAACGCTCGAGCCCTGCCGGCGACGCTGATCGTCGCAGTGGCCTGCGTACTGATCAGTCGGCTGGCGAACTTCCAGCCCGGCTACCTGTACGGCCTGGTAGTCGGCTTCTTCTTCGCCGTCGGCGTGAAGCGGTCCGAGGAGGGTCGTGCCGAGGGCATCGCGGCCGCCACGTCACTTGCCGTCGCGCTGATCGCGTGGGTTTTGCTGGCCTTCATTCGCGGCGGCAATACCACCGGCGACGCGTTCGTCCAGCAGATGCTCTCGGCAGCGACGGTCACCGTGGTCGTGGCCGGTCTGGAGAACGCCGTGTTCGCGATGCTGCCACTGCAATTTCTGCCCGGCTGCGGTCGTGCGCGAGTGGAACCGCTGGGTGTGGGTAGCGATCCTGGGCATCGGCGTCTTTGGCTTCGCCCACGTGCTGCTCAACCCGAGCGCCGGCTACATGGGCGACACGACGCGGACTTCGTTCCTGACGATGGTCGTGCTGCTCGCCGGCTTCGGCATCGCGTCGGTTGCGTTCTGGGCGTGGTTCCGCTTCCGACCCAAGCGCGTGGCGGCACAGTGAGCGACCGCGCCGAGCAGCAGCTCGAGGTCGACGCGCCGCGAGAGGCTGTGTTCGTGCTGCTCGCCACGGCCGACGGCCTCCGTCGCTGGCTGGACGCAGCCGAGATCGATCCACGTGTCGGGGGCGAGCTGCGCGTCCTGATGCGCGAGGCGGAGGCCGTCGGCAAGATCCTGGCCTTCGACCCGCCGCAGCACATCAGCTTCACCTGGCAATGGACGTCGGAGCCTGCCGCGAACCCCGGCGTCGTCGCCTTCGACGCCATCGATCACGGCGCCCGAACGCATGTCACGGTCCGCCACGTCGGCCTGCGTAACGGCCGCCCAGGTCGAGCTGCACAACGAGCTGTGGCGCTACTGGCTCGAGCGCCTCGCCGCCGCCACGTGGGCGCTACCCGCCAAGGTCGAAACGACCCACCCCTAGCGCCGCCTGGCGCCGTTCAGTAGAGCGCGGCTCCGCGGCGGAGCTGATCCGCGACGGTGTCGCGCAGCTCGGCCGGCTCGAGCACCTCGGCATCCGCGCCCCAGCCCAGAATCCAGATCCGGATCTCGCGCATCCCGGCCACGTTCGCGCGCCAGATGAGCGAGCCCTCCTTCTCCCACTCGAGCTCCTGGCTCGGGTGCCAGCGCGTCTCGGCCGCGCGCTTGGCGACCTCGGTTGAGAAGCGGATGACCACGTGGACCGGCTCCTCGTCGGCGATGACATCCCACGCAGCCAGCAGCTCCTTCGCCGGAGCCGAGCCTGCCGGCGGCTCGAACGTTTCGGGCGTCAGCGACGCGGAAAGGATGCGCTCGACCTTGAACGTCCGGCGCGCCTTGCGCGACTCGTCCCAGCCGAGCAGGTACAGGGCGTGGGTGAGAGCCGACGGCTCGATCGCCAGTGGCCGCACGCGCGTCTTGCGTGGCGCCTTGGTCGGGTCGTACACGCCCGCGTCGTACTCGATCTCGACCACCCGCCGGCCGGCCCACGCCTCGGCCAGGACGCGGAAGACGCGCGTGAAGCGCTCGTTGGGTGGCGTGGTCGCGAAAGCGTCGACTGTCGCCTGGATGTGCTCGGCGAGCACCGGCGGCAGGATCTGGGCGAGCTTGACGAACGCGCCGATCAGCTCGGTGTCGTGCTCGTCGCTGGTCTTGGCCAGGATGCGCGCGGCGAGGAAGAGTGTCGTCGCCTCGTGCAGGGTGAGTGCCAGCGGCGGCAGGAAGGCCTCGCCCTCGAGCCCGAACCGCCCCTTGTCGCTCCAGATCGGCAGGCCGGCATCGAGGTCCATCGCCTCGATGTCGCGGTAGACGGTCCGCTTGGAGACGCCGATCCGGTCGGCCACTGCCTGGGCCGAGATGCCGTCCGGATGGTCGCGCAGGATCATCGCGATCTTCAGGTAGCGCGCGGCGCGATCCCACTTTGCCGAGCCGCGATCGTGGGAGGGGTCCATCGGCTCACGGTAGCATCGGCCGCTGATGAAGGACCAACCGATGCGCCCGATCACCACGCCTGCGGCGGCCCTCCAGCCGGGCTCGAGCCGGCCATTCGTCAGCCTGGTGACCGATTGGGGCGCGCGCGACCCTTCAGCCGCGATCTGCCGCGGCGTGATCCTGGGCATCGCGCCCGACGCGTTGCTCGTCGACATCACCCACGACGTCGAGAAGTACAACGTCCGTCACGGGGCGTTGATGCTGTGGTGCGCGCTGCCGTTCCTGCCCGTCGGCGCGCACGTGGCCGTCGTCGATCCCGGCGTCGGGACGAAGCGGCGGCCGGTTGCGTTGCAGACGGCGCGCGGCGACTACCTCGTCGGTCCGGACAACGGCTTGCTGCTGCCCGGCGCCGAGCAGCTGGGCGGAGTCGTGCGCGCGCACGTCATTGACAACACGGATTACCGCCTGCCCGTGCTGACGTCGACCTTCCACGGTCGCGACCTCTTCTCGCCCGCGGCCGCGCATCTCGCTTTGGGCGTGCCACTCGACGAGATCGGGCCGCCGATCGATCCGGCCACGCTGGAGCCGATCGACTGGCCGCGGGCTGTGGTCGGCAACGGAGAGCTCGAGGCGACGGTCATCTATCGCGACACGTTCGGCAATCTCAAGCTGAGCGCGGTGACTGCCGACCTGCTCGCCGCTCTGGCCGGCCTCGAGCCCGGTCGGACGGTGACGGTCGGGCTGGGCAGTGGCCCGCAGGCCAGGAGGGTCGAGATGCCCTGGGCACCGACTTTCGGCGAGGTGCCTGTGGGCGGCCATCTGCTCTCGAGGATTCCTACGGGCGGCTGTGCATCGCCCAGAACCAGGGCAACGCGGCCGAGTCGCTCGGCTTGCGTGAGGACACGACGGTTCGGATAACGCCGGCTCAGGCCGCGGAGTAAGAAGCCTCCGGCGCTTCGCGTGGCTTGGGCTCCGTCGGCTGGAACTCGGCTGCGAGGGCGAGGCCCTCGAGCGCAGTCGCGATCCGGTCGCGGCCAGCGCGCTTCGCCGCGTAGCACGCTCGATCCGCGGCGAGGATCATGCCGGCGCCGCTCTCGCCGTCCTGTGGGTAGATGGCCACGCCTACTGAGCAGGTAACCGGGACCGGGCTGTTGGCCTCGTTCATCGCCGCCACCGCCTCGTGAAGGTTCTCGGCAACCGTCCGAGCGCCGGCCAGGCCCGTTCCCGGCAGCAGCAGAGCAAACTCGTCGCCTCCAAAGCGGAAGATGCGGTCAGAGTCGCGGCACGAGGAGCTCAACACGTGCGACACGTCGCGCAGCCTCGCGTTGCCCGCCTGGTGGCCGAGCTGGTCGTTGAAGCGCTTGAAGAAGTCGAGGTCGACCATGAGCATCGCGAAGACACCGCCCAAGGCGATCAGCTCGTCGACGTCCTCGATCAGTGCGCCATGGTTGCGCAAACCGGTCAGCTGGTCGGTCTCGGCCCGAATCTCCACCTCGCGGTGGGTGGCCGCATTGCGCAGCGCAATGGAAACGTGCGCGGCGAAGAGCTTGACCAGCTCAAACTCCTCGTCCGTGAAGTGCGCGTCGGCACCGAGCCGTTCAATCGTCAGAGATTCCCTGGATCCGTTCGCCGCTGCGGAGCGGCGCCTCGATCAGCGCTCCGGCGAGCGGGCCGATCGAGTCGAAATGGATCACGCGCTCGTCGGCCAGCGTGTCCTGCACCAGGACCGGCTCGCCGGTTCGCAGAACGACGCCGCTGATTCCCTGGTCGTCGGCCATGGTCAGGTTCAGGTACGCCTCGGCGTGAGCGCCGCGGGCGAAGATCGGTCGCAGGGTGCGCGTCTGCGGGTCGTGGAGCTCGACGCAGATATTGTCGACCTGGAGCAGGCTGTTGAGGCTACCGGCGATCTCCTCGAGCAGTGCCTGGGTGTCGAGCGTGCCGAGGATCGACTCGGTCACGCGGAGCAGCTCGCGCTGGCTGTTGACCTGACGGCTGAGTGCCGAGGACTGGGCGCGCAGGCGCTCGGTGGTGTCGGCGTTGACCATCGCCTGGGCGGCGATCGAGGCATAGATCTCGAGCAGCCGCAGGTCGTCGCCACTGAACTGGTTGAGGCCGAGCTTGGCGAGCACGATCACGCCGATGACCTCGTCCTCGTACAACATCGGTGCCAGCAAGAGCGACTCGTCGAGATCGTCCTCTGTCCCCGGGATCGTCATCGAACGCTTGTCGCCGGCTGCGTCGCCAACGTTCTGCGCAAGTCCGTAACGGGCGACCCAGCCGGTGATGCCCTGGCCGACCATGACCCGGAGCTGATCGCTGTCTTCGTCCTCGTACTCGCCGATCTCGCCACGCCAGGCGACCGGTTGACAGTCGTCGCCCTCGACGCGATAGACGCGCACATTGTGGAAGTCGATGAGCTGGTTGAGCTCGGCGCAGATGGCGTGGCCGATCTCGGTCACCGAATGCAATCGAGTCAGTCGCGAGCCGAGCTGCTGGATCGATTGCAGCTGAGCCGCCCAGGTCGCCATCTGGCTGTAGTTCTGCACGTTGCGGATGACGGTCGCGCCCTGGTGGGCGAGACGTTCGAAGAGTTCCAGGTCGGCCTCAGACCATCTATACGGTTGGTCGTGGTAGAGCACCAGGACGCCGAGCTTGTCGCGGTCGAAGACGAGCGGCGCGACGCTCACGGTGTTGATGCCCTCGCCCAGCAGGGCCGGCCGAATCTCGAGCGCGCGTGGATCGCTCGGGAAGTTCGGCACTGAGACCACGCGCTCGTCGGCCAGTGACTTGCTCGATATCCGCAGTTGCGTGGCGTGCTCGACAGCCGCCTGGAATTCCTCGGACAGGTTGCGCGCCACCTGGACGCGGAAGCTTCCATCTGGCTGATGGCTGAAGATCGCCGCGTGGTCGGCGTCGAACAGCTCGGCCGTACGGTCGACGAGCTGGCTCAGGACGCGCTTGGGGTCGAGCTGCGAGCCGAACTCGGCGCTGACTGACATCATCAGCTGCGCCCTTCGCTCCTGTTCCCGGGCGGCCTCCACATGGACGGAGACGCGAATCGACATCTCCAGCCGCGCGGCGACGCCGGCCAGCAGGCGCATCTCCTCGGTGTTGCGTGACGTGGCGTCGCCCTCGAGCAGCAGCACGCCGACGAGCGTGTCGTCGGCGGCAACCGGGATGGCCGCGCGATAGACGCCATCGTTCTGCCGCGCCCGGCCGATCTGCACGCGTCGACTGGATTGGGCCAGCTCGACCAGACGACGGTCGGTGATCGGCCGGCCGTGGAGCCGGCGTGACGTGCCATCGACCGCGAACGAGGCCGCCGTGTAGCCAGCCGCTGGTGCACAGCAGCTGCGCAACGGAGCTCAGCAGCCCTTCCGTGTCATGTCCCTCAGCTGCCAGCTCTGCAACTCGCGACAGGATCGACGTGACGTTGTCGACCGCGTTGTTGAGAGCGCGGCGCGGCCCGGCCGGCGCCTCACCGGCGCGGAGCAGGAATCGCTCCAGCTCCGAACGCATGTAGCGCCGATCGCCGCGGCTGTTGATGCGCAGGCAACTGAGCATGCCCTGGTCTGTCCAGCTGCGAACAGTATTTGGGTGAACGCCGAGCATCGCAGCAGCGTCGCTCACGGTGAGGAACTGGCCAGAAACCGGTGTACTCGTGGGATTCTCCAACTGGAGGATATGTCAGGAACTGTTAGCGAATTCTTGTGCCGCGAGCGTATTCAGCCGCACCTTACCTGCCCCATGGCGCAATGGTCCCAAGCCAGGTCTGACCATCTCGCATTGAGCTGGAGTTCAGCGGTCTGGGTCCGCGCGAACCAGCGACGGGTACGGGTTGAAGGCGTCGATCTGGCGCGCCTCGCCCATCGGCGTCCAGTCGATCTTGAACGGTGCGCGGAGCTCGAAATGGAGCTGCGGATGGACGCCCTCGGCGTTGCCGGACGCGCCCAGGACACCGAGGACCTCGCCGCGCCTCACGGTCTGCCCGACGTCGACCCAGGTACGTTCGAGATGAGTCAACAGGGCGGTGTAGCCCTCGCTTTCGGGCTCGCTCGAGACGATCGCCACGGTCAACCCGTAACGATCGTCCAGCCAACCGCGCCAACGCGCGGCGGGATTGACGACGACTCCGTCGAACGGGGCAACCACCGGCTCGCCCGCGTTGGCGTAGATGTCGATGCCGTCATGCAGCCGGACGAGCTCGCCGTCGGCGTTGAATTGGGCGTGATTGAAGCCCTGCGGCACCCCGTTGCGCGGGCCGAGCCAGTTGTCCCGGTAGCGGTACCTGGTCGCGCGGCGAAGCGGGAAACCGATCTCGATCACCTGGCTGTCGAGGTCGAAGCCGGCCGCCGACGCCGGGGCCGACGCAGAGCTGGGCGTCGGGCTCGGTGCCACGGTCGCGCGCGGAGTCGGCCCATCACTCGCGGGAGGCGGAGCAGAAGAAGTCGGTAACACCGAAGGGGAGGGACGCGACGTCGCGCTGGCTCGAGCCGTCGGCCGTGCCGTCGTTGGAGGGACGACCGCCACGTTCGACGAAGGTGATGCACTGTCGACCGGCGCCCCGCCGCCCAACAGGCTCGCTCCGCCGACGATCACGATCAAAGCAATCGCGCCAACGGCCATGGCCGTCACCAGGAATCGCTTCCCTCTCGGCAGTGGCCCGGCGACTTGCGCAATCGGCCGGGCCATTGTCCGCCGGCCATGCGATCGTGTCGGCCACGCGCCGCTTCGGCCGTCGCTCAGCCTCACCGTTGCTCGCCTCGGCGGGCAGTCAGCTTGACGTAGGCGTACGTGCCGGCCGCCACGAGCGCGCCGGAGGCGACGACCACGACCACTGCCAGCAGCGGCGCGCCGACCGTGTTGACGGTCTCGTCTCCGGCGCGCGGATCGAGCGGGTCGATGAGTACCGGCGAAGTGCCCGGAGATGGTGCCTGGCCAAACGTCGGCACCGCGAACGACAGCCAGAGAGTGGCGAGAACCGAAGCGGCCAGCAGCCTGAGTGGCACCGTGGCGATGCCGGAAAAGGGCTCGCGCAACACCGCATCGAGCCTAGCACGCAAGCCCGATCCGGTCCGGCCGATGGCGCTCAGGTCACGCTCCGACGATCAGCGCAACGACGGCCGCCGCGCCAAAGGCGAGGCTTGCCACGAGGAGCACGGTCGCGGCCAGGACTCGTCGGCGGTGGTGGCGGGCAAGCAGCCGCATCGCCGATGGCGCGTCGAGGGTGGTGACGATGAGCGGCCGCCCCAGGCCCGCGGTCAGCATCGGACCGCTGGAGCCCTGGACCGGCTGTCCGCACACCGTTGCGTGCTCGACCGCCGAAAGTTGCTCGATCGTCAGCCGTGCCGGGTCAGTCGGCCGGTAGGACGGAGGCAGGGCCTCGATCCGATCCTGTGGCAGGTCGCTCGCGATTCCTTCGGCTTCGCGCGGGATGACCACCAGGCCGTCGCCAAGCGCGGCATCGTCCACGGCGATCAACGACGAGCGGCTCTCGACACCGAATGGCACTGCCTCGAGGTCCTCGATGTGCGTCGTCCAGCGCCCGGTGGCGTCGCGCAGCGCGATACGCGATCGCCGGTAGACGAGCGGCCGGTCGTGCTCGTCGGGAAACTCCTCGGCGCTGCTTATGCGCCCGTTCACGCGCACATACCGGGCACTTTCGCCGCGTGCCAGCTCGGCCGCATCCTCGATCGTGACCAGCGGCGTGGCAGCCAGCAGTCGGCCAACGCGGTATCCCGGGCCGAGCGATCGGAGGAGAATCATCACCGTCACGATGCTCATCAGCGCGAGACCGGCCAGAACTGCGGCGGTCATCGCGTGATCGGGACATAGAAGAACCCGAAGGAACCTTCACGAGGCGTGGACCTTGATGTGATCGCAGTCACTAGCTTCGCTTCTGGCCCCTCCGGGCTGAACAAACCGTAGTGGCCGATCACGGCACGCGTCAAGGAAGGTTTTCCACTAAATCCATCGAATTCCTCGGAGCTATCCACCGACCCTCCACAAATGAGTCGGTCAGGCCGCCTGGCCGGTTCGCGCGTCGAGATACAGGTGCTGCCCGCCGTAGGTAGTCAGATCGAGCCGCCCGGCAACGATCGCCGCTTCGGTGATGACGTCCGAGTGGGCGGCCCGCCATAGGACGGATCCGTCATCGCGCAGGGCGAGCGTCTCGATCTCGGTCTGCAGGATGACGTGGTCGAGCCGCGACGAGGCGAGGATTACCAGGACTGGCGTTCCGCTCTGGTGGTGCCAGCGCAGCTCGCCAGAGCGTGCATCCATGGCGTACAGAACGAAGCCGTACTTGATGAGCAGCAGGCCGGTGCTGTCCCAGAAGACGCCCTGCGGCTCATCGAACACGACCGATGCGAAGCGCGCCGTCCAGGCGCCGGTCGGACCTTCCACCCGGAGTTCGGCGCGGCACAATCGGTCTGGATTCGGATCGACCATCTGGCCGTGATCGAGCAGCGTCCCGGCCGCCTCCGACACGCCGAAGACCTCGTCTGCGCGGTTGCTGCCCGACCATCGATAGCGCGCGGCAAAACCGCCCGGGTACTGGACGACAAGGCGCTCGACTTCAGGCTTCATCGTTGACCGCCCGATGGGCGGCAGTCACGCGCCGGATGAGGCTCCGGCGGCCTGCTCACTGATAGGCGGGGAGGAGCCGGCCGCGATCGGCGTCACCACGGCGTTGGACAGCATGCGCAGCGTCGCCGGCGCGAGTGGAAAGACCGCCGTTGACGTTCCCGCCGCGGCCCAGACGACGTCGTAGCGTCCGAGATCCGGATCCATCACCGTCCGAATCTGGCGCCTATGGCCGAAAGGCGGGATGCCGCCGATGCTGAAGCCGGTCAGCTCACGCGCCTCGTCTGCCGTCGCGCGGCGCAACTTGGGGCCGGTAAGGATGGCTGCCAGCATCGCGATGTCAACCGTGTTGGCGCCGCTCGCCAGGACCAGGCACGGCTCGGGTCCCTCGAGGCTGTCGGACACGAAGACGAGGCTCTTGACGATCTGCCCGATCTCGGCGCCAACGGCGCGCGCTGCGTCCTCCGCAGTGTGGGTCGACTGCTCGAAGACGGTTACCTCGAGCTCGACCCCCTTGCGTGCGGCGGCGTCGATGACGCGTTGGGTCGCATCAGGGATCTGGGGCACGCAGCCGAGTCTACATCGGCCGACGCTTGAACCCCTCCGACGCGAAGAGCCCTTGACGCATAGAATCGATATCAACTGAACACGGGACAGGGGAGCGCCGCAGGGCGCTGAGAGTGCGGGAACGCCGCAGACCCTAGGAACCTGATCTGGTTCGGACCAGCGAAGGGAGTCCTCGAGCGACGCGCCTCCGTCCCAGCAGCCCGGAGGCCCAGGCTATTGATCGCAATCGTCATCGCCGATGGAGCGGTGCCCCAGCGCACCGCTCTCGAGCTTCACGTCGACGCGGCAGCACTCGCTGATGCCCTGATCGTGGCTGCCGACGGTGGAGCGCGCCGAGCGCTCGAGCTCGGACTGACACCCAACATCGTCGTCGGCGACGGCGACTCGCTGCCCGCCGCGACCGCGGACGAGCTGCGCGCCTCTGGGACCGAGCTCATCTCGCATCCGCGCGCCAAGGATCAGAGCGACACGGAGCTTGCCGTGCGCGAGGCGCTCGCGCGTGGTGCCCAACGCGTCGTGGTCATCGGCGCTTTTGGCGGTCGCCGCCTCGAACACACGCTGGCCAACGTGCTGATGCTGGCGCTGCCCGACCTGGCGGGCGTGGACATTGCTCTCGTCGACGATGTGAGCACGGTCCGCGTCATGGGCGATGGCCCGCCGGCGACGCTCACCGTCGTTGGCAGCGCCGGTGACTTCGTATCGCTCCTGCCCCTCTCGGAGCGCGTCGAGGGCGTGACCACCGTCGGGCTCGCGTTTCCGCTGCACGACGAGGACCTGTGGCAGGGCCCAACTCGCGGCCTGAGCAACCAGATGACATCCGACACGGCCGCCATCACCCGACGCAGCGGCCGGCTTGCCGTGATTCACACCATCAACGACGGAGATTCGCGATGACTCGAACCTGGCTGCTGATGCTGGCCATCCTGGTTATCGGACCGGCATGTAGCAGCCCGGTCGCCAGCCCGGCCCCGACAGAGGCGCCCAGCCAGACGCTGGCCCCGGGCCAGAGCGCCGCGCCGTCGGCGACAGCGGCCGGCGACGGCCGATTGGTGCTCATGACGCACGACTCATTCGCTGTCACCGACGGCATCCTCGAGGCCTTCGAACAGGAGCACGGCGTCGAGGTCGAGGTGCTCCTTGGTGGTGACGCCGGAGCGGTCGTCAACCAGGCCATCCTGACCCGTGACAATCCGCTGGCCGACGTTCTCTTCGGAGTCGACAACACGTTCCTGTCGCGCGCGCTCGACGAGGAGATCTTCGTGCCGTACGAAGCGACGGGGCTCGAATCGGTGCCTGCCGACCTGCAGCTCGACTCGGAGCACCGGGTGACACCGATCGACTACGGCGACGTCTGTCTCAACTACGACCGCGCCGTATTCGAAGGGTCCACGCCGCCGGCGACACTGGAAGACCTGGTCGAGCCTTCCTTCGATGGAGCGCTGGTGGTCGAGAACCCGGCCACGTCTTCGCCCGGCCTGGCGTTCATGCTGGCGACGATCGTCCGTTTTGGTGAAGAAGGCGACCGCACCTGGCTCGACTACTGGACTGACCTGCGCGCCAACGATGTGCTCGTCACCGCCGGCTGGGAAGAGGCCTACTACACCTCCTTCTCGGGCGGCTCGGGCGAGGGCGACCGACCGATCGTCGTCTCCTATGCGACGAGTCCGGTGGCCGAGGTCTACTTCGCGGATCCACAACCGGCCGAGGCGCCGACCGGCGTCATCGACGACGGCTGCTTCCGCCAGGTCGAGTTCGCCGGCGTGCTCGCCGGCAGCGAATCGCCCGAGCTGGCCGGCGAGCTGATCGACTTCATGCTCGACACCGAGTTCCAGGCCGACATACCGCTGTCGATGTTCGTCTTCCCGGCCAACTCGACCGTGGAGCTGCCCGAAGTCTTCGTTGAGCATGCGGCGCAGGTGAGTGAGCCGCTGACCATGGATCCGGCGACGATCGCCGCGAACCGCGAGCGGTGGCTCGAGGAGTGGACCGACGTCGTCCTCCGCTGAGCGCGCCGCGCCCGGCGCCAGGCTTCAGTCACCGCTCGCCGGGCGCGGCGCGCTGACGCTCGTCCTCGCCGCGCTGCCGCTTGCGTTCATCGTCGTCTTCTTCGTCTTTCCGCTGGTCTCGATCCTGCTCGAGGGGCTGGCGCCGGACGGCGCTGTTCGACCTCGGCGCGTTCGTCCAAACGCTGACCGAGCCGTTCGTGATCGAGACCGCCTGGTTCACGCTGTGGCAGGCGGCACTGTCGACCGTGCTGACGGTGCTCGTGGCGATGCCCGGCGCATATCTGTTCGCGCGATACAGGTTCCGCGGCCGGCGAGTGCTGTGGGCGCTGACGATCGTGCCCTTCGTGCTGCCCACGGTCGTCGTCGGTGCCGCGTTCCTGGCCTTGCTCGGCCCGCGCAGCCCGTTCGGGCTGCGCCTCGAACACACGATCTGGGCAATCCTGCTCGCCCACGTCTTCTACAACTACGCCGTCGTGCTGCGCATCGTCGGCGGCTTCTGGGCGCAGCTCGATCCGCGGCTCGAGACGGCTGCGCGAATGCTCGGCGCATCGCCGTGGGCGGCATTTCGACACGTGACCCTGCCGCTCCTTCGTCCGGCCATCGCGTCGGCCGCCTCGATCGTGTTCCTGTTCACGTTCACGTCATTCGGCGTCGTCCTGCTCGTCGGCGGGCCGCAGTTCGCGACGCTCGAGGTCGAGATCTACCGACAGACGGCCCAGCTGCTCGACCTGCGCGCCGCCGCGACACTCGCGCTGGTCCAGCTGGTTGCGTTGTGCGCGCTGCTCCTCGTCTACTCGCGCTACCAGCAGTCGGCCGCGGTGCGCGGTCGCTTGCTCGTCGGTCGTTGGCAGGGCAAGCCCGTTCGGACGGGCGCTGAGCGACTCTTCGTGGCGTTCAACCTCGGCGCTCGTCGGTGCGCTGCTCGGCTTGCCGCTGTTGGTGATGGTCGAGCGATCGCTCGCCGGTGACGGCGGCTACAGCCTGGCGAGCTACGCGGCGCTGTTCGACGAGTCGGCGCGCGGCGCGCTGTTCGTGCCGCCGATCGAGGCGGTTGGCAACTCGCTGATCTTCGCCGCTGCTGCCGCCGCCGCGTGCCTATTGCTCGGCTCCCTGGCGGCGGCGGTGATCGCGTACCGGCGCGACCGGCTGGCCCATGGCTTCGACGCGTTGCTGACCCTGCCGCTCGGCACCTCCGCGGTGATCGTCGGCTTCGGCTTCCTCATCTCCCTCGGCAGCCTGCCGATCGACCTTCGTGTCTCGCCACTGCTCATCCCGATTGCCCACACGCTCGTCGCGCTGCCCTTCGTCATTCGCGCCACGACCCCGGTCATGCGCGCCGTCGACCACCGGCTGCGCGAAGCAGCGGCCGTGCTCGGAGCGTCGCCGGCGCAGGCGTGGCGGCTGGTCGACCTGCCGATCGTCGGCCGGGCGCTACTGATCGGGGTGGGCTTCGCGTTCGCCGTGTCGCTCGGCGAGTTCGGGGCGACGTTGTTCATCGTTCGACCCGACACACCAACGATGCCGGTCGCGATCTTCCGCCTGCTCAGCCAGCCGGGCAGCCTCGCCTTCGGCCAGGCGATGGCTATGGCGACATTGCTCATGATCCTGACGGCGGTGGCCGTGCTGCTGTTCGACCGTGTCCGCTCGCCGGCATCGGCCGGCCTGTGAGCGCGCCGTGAGTCTGCGCCTCGAGGACGTCACCGTCCGCTACGGCGCGACCGACGCCCTGTCCGACGTCTCGTTCGAGCTCGGGCCCGCCGAGCGGCTGGCGGTTCTCGGGCCGAGCGGCTCGGGCAAGTCGACCCTGCTGCGGGCCGTGGCCGGACTCGAGCCGCTCGCCGCCGGTCGAATCAGCTGGGAGGGGAATGATCTGGCCGCGCTGCCCGCCCATCGGCGTGGCTTCGGGCTCATGTTCCAGGACTACGCCCTGTTTCCGCATCGCGACGTGCGCGGCAACGTGGCGTTTGGCCTGGAGATGCGCGGCGATGCGCGCGCAGCGATCGACGCTCGCGTGGCCGAGGTGCTCGAGCTCGTCGGACTGCGCGGCTTCGAACGGAGGCTGCCGAGCGACCTTTCCGGCGGTGAGCAGCAGCGAGTCGCGCTCGCTCGGGCTTTGGCGCCGACGCCCCGTCTGCTGATGCTCGACGAACCGCTCGGTGCGCTCGATCGAGCGCTGCGTGCGGAGCTGCTCGACGAGCTCGATGCGATCTTCACTCGTCTGAGCATGCCGATCATCTACGTCACCCATGACCAGGAGGAGGCTCTGGCAATCGGCGATCGCGTGTGCGTCCTGCGCGCCGGCGTGGTCGAGGCACTCATGCCGCCGCGCGACCTGTGGCGCTCGCCGCCCAACGAGTTCGTGGCGCGGTTCCTGGGTATGGCCAACATCTTCATGGCGCAAACAGGCGGCAATGCTGCCCAGACTCCGTGGGGCGACGTGGCGATCGCCCGACCGCTCCCGCCGGGCGAGCACCGATTGTTGCTTCGACCCGATGGATTGGTCCTCGATGACGCAGGACCAATCCGCGGCATTGTCCGGTCGAGCAGCTTCCGCGGTGCCGACACGCGGCTCGAAGTCGAACCAGACGGCAACGGCCCCCGGCTGGAGGTGATCCTGCCCGGCAGCGCAGCGCCCGAGGTCGGCGAACCCATCCGTCTCAGAGCGGCGCCCGAGGCGATCGTTGTGCTGCCGGACTAGCATCCGCGTCCGACGGCAATCGCTGCACTGACAGGGACGACCTATCGTCAACGCCAGACGCACCGCCACGGGCGGCCGTGACTCCCCGGGCGCAGACATACCGGTCGAGCCGAGGCTCACCGCCGCGGCCGTGCAGGCCCGCGGGGTTGGCTGGCGTTACCACGGCCAGCAGCGGCCAGCCCTGGACGGTCTCGAGTTCAACATCGCGTCCGGCGACTTCCTGATCGTCCTCGGAGCCACCGGCTCAGGTCGCACGACGCTCGTGCGGGCACTATCGGGGATGATCCCGCAGCGGTTTCGCGGGGAGTGGCTCGGCTCGCTGACGGTCGATGGCCAGGACGTCGCGACGACGAGACCGTCCGCACTCGCTGCTTCGCTCGGAGTGGTGACGGCCGACGCCGCGCGGTCGATGCTGATGACGCGAGCCGCAGACCAGGTCGCGCTGGGCCTCGAGAACCGCGCCATCCATCATGCGGAGCTACTCAGCGCGGTCGAGCGCGGGCTCAAGGCGTTCGAGCTCGGGGCAGATGAGCGGGTCGATTCGCTTTCCGTCGGCCAGCGCCAGCGACTGGCGATCGCCGCGGCACTCGCGCCGCGCCCGCCACTGCTCATTCTCGATGGACCGACCGACCATCTCGACCCCGGCTATCGCGCCGATCTCATCGCGATGCTCGCGGAGCAGTCACGTCAGGCGGGACCAGACCGTCGTGCTCATCGATCGACATGCAGCCGCGCTGTTCGAGCTGGCCGACAAGGTGCTCGTCCTCGACGAAGGGCGCCAGGCGTACTTCGGGCGGTTGGAAGAGGCGGGCGATGGGGTCAAGCAGCGACTCGAGCGCGCCGGCGGCTGGCGGCCGTCGCAATGGGCGTCGTCGTTGCCGGTGCCGGTCGCGCGCTCCACGGGTGTCGCAACCGTGGGCGCGGAACCCGCCCGTTTCGTCGCTGCCTATTCGTTGCTGGAGGCCAGCGGATTGACGCTCGAAAACACGAGCGCCTCCGGTCGATCGACACAGACGGTTCTGACCGATTTCAGCCTGACCCTGCGCGCCGGCGATCGGATCGTGCTGCTGGGCGACAACGGAACCGGCTCGTCGATGCTCCTGCGCGCGCTCGCTGGTGAGACGCGACCCACGCGCGGTACCGTCCGCATCGGCGACGGAACCGATGAACCGGCACTCGACCCACGACGAGTGGGCGGCCCGCGCTACCGGCGGCTGATCGGCCTCGTGCATCAGCTGCCGCGCACCGTTTCACTCGCGTCGAGCGTGTATCGCGAGGTGAGCGGCGGGCCGCGCGACCCCCGCAACAATGAGATGGCGTGGGCCGATCTCACGCAGACGATGACTCGCTTCGCGCCTCAACTGCCGCCGGCCGCACACCCGGCGACGTTGAGTGGTGGCGCCGCTCGTCTGGCACAGATCTGCCGGTTGTTGTGGGCGACACCCGGCATCGCCCTGCTCGATCAGCCCGACGTGGGGCTGGATCAACGCGGCTGGGCTCTGCTGGTCGAGGTGCTTGACGAGATGCGCGCGCTCGGCCAGGCGCAGCTCATCGCCACCCATGACGAGCGACTGGCGGCGACCGCCGACTCGACGATCCAGCTCGGCACGCGCAGCGTCGCCAGAAACAAGAGGGCCGGGGCGTGACCGAGCTGCGTGAGGTCTGGCCGCGCATTCGAGTGCCGCCACTCGCTGAGACGCCAGCGCTGGCACGGCTTGCTGTCGCCGCGCTGTGGCTCGTAATCGGGCTGCTCGGACGGCCACTGACGACGACCGTCCTTCTCGTCGCGGGAGTGGCGGTGCTTGTTGCCGCGTCGGGCTACACGCCGTGGGCGCTGGGACGCGTCAGCTGGCGTCCGCTGTTGGTGATCGTGCTGATCGGAATGCTGACCTTCGTCGTTTCGATCGACGACGGCCGCGCGGCGGCCTCGCAGGCAGTCGTGACAACGGTCCTGCGACTGTCACTGGTGCTTGTTCTGGCGCTGCTGGTTGTCCTGCCGCAGGACGCCGAGGCAACGTTGACCGAGGCGATTGCGTTCCTCCGCCTGCCGCCGCGCGATTGCCTTCGAGCTGCTTGTCGCCGCACGGGTCGTGGCCGGTGTGCCCGGCGACCTCGCCCAGCAGCGCCTGGCGCGCCGCGCGCTCGACCTTTCACCCGGCGGTTTGCGCGGCATCCTCGGCGCGCCCCTTGTCGCCGTCCGTTACGCGGTCCGCGCGGCGCGCCAGCGATGGCAATCGCTGCGGGCTGGTGCCGCGCTTGCCGCCCTTGGCAGCGGTCACCGACGTTCGATGTACCGTTCGGTATCGTTCGGCCGCAATGGTCGCTATGTGCTGGTCGCCGGGACAGTCGTCGCGATCGTGTCCCTGCTGGTCGGGCTGTTCTGACGGAGAATCAAGCGATGGATCAGGAATCGTCTCCCATGCCCCAGGTCGGCCAGGCCGCACCGGAGCTGGCGCTGCTCGACGACGAGGGGGTCGAGCGCCGGCTCAGCGATCGGCGGGGCCAGTGGACCGTCGTCTACTTCTATCCCAAGGACGACACGCCGGGTTGCACGGTCGAGGCGTGCGAGTTCCGCGACTCGAACGTCGAGTTCCAATCGCGCGACGCGGAAGTGTGGGGCGTGAGTGTCCTCGGCACGGGCAGCAAGGCGGCCTTCAAGCGGAAGTTCGAGCTGCCCTTCGTGTTGCTCGCCGACGAGGATCATCAGGCAGCCGAAAAGTACGGAACGTGGGTCGAGAAACAGAATTACGGACGCACCTACATGGGCATCCAGCGCTCAACTTTTCTGGTCGATCCCGAGGGCAAGATCCGGCGCGTCTGGCCGCGCGTCAAGCCTGAAGGCCACGCTGCCGAGGTAATTGCGGCTCTTGATGAAGAGCGCATTCTCACAGCAGGTTCTCAGGCAAGAAAATGAGGCATCGCCCGTGGGGGGAGACGAGCGATGCCCCGGCCGAAGCATACACAGTTGTAAGCCCGTAGCAACGTAACTTTCTTGACCGCTGTTATGGATTTGAAATGTCACTTGCGCAAGACGTGATGGCCCCGGAATCGGCCGTTCAAAGCTCTCCCCATGATGACCGCCCGGATCGCGTACTGGTCATCGTCGCCCACCCCGACGACGCCGACTTCGGCGTCGCCGGCACACTCAGCCGGTGGGTGGGCGCTGGGACGGTTGCGCGCCTGGTGTGCTGCACCAGCGGCGACGCCGGGGCCGACGACGCGACTACCGATCCGCTCGAGCTCGCACGCCTGCGCGAGACGGAGCAGCGCGCGGCAGCAGCGGTTGTGGGTTACGAGAGCGTTGACTTCCTGCACCGGCCCGACGGCGCGCTGGAGAACGACCTCGCGCTGCGCGAGCAGCTGGTGCGCATCATTCGGACTTTTCGGCCCGACGCGGTCGTGGCCATGGATCCGACCGTCATCGTGCACGAGTCCGGATTCATCCAGCATGTCGACCATCGCAACGCCGGCCTTGCTGCAGTCGATGCCGTCTACCCGGCGGCCAGGAACGCGATGGCGTTCCCGCGGCTCGTCATCGATGAGGGCCTCGAGCCACATTCGGTCAACCGGATGTACCTGTTCTTCGCCGACGCGGCCAACGCCTGGGTCGACATCAGCGACACGCTCGAGACCAAGCTGGCGGCGCTGCGCGAGCACTCGAGTCAGCTGCGCAAGCCAGAAGAGCTCGAGGGTTGGATTCGCGGCTGGTCGACGGACGATGGCAAGAAGATCGGCGTGGAAGCTGCCGAGTCATTCAGGGTGATCGACCTGCGCTGAGGGCTCAGGCACTCCGCTGAGGGCCTCAGGCAGTTCCGATCAGCACCGGCCGGATCCTGCCCCAGTTGTCCCACAGCTCGCCCAGTCGAGCCGCGCGTGGGCCAAGGCAGAGGTTGACCTGTTCGACGGTCAGGTTTGGAGCACATGATCTGAGGTGGGCCTCAGTGAGCACCACGGTGCCCTGCCAAAGTCCGTCTATCGCGGCCTGGCCCGCCGGCCGCCGGAACGAGCGAGGATCGAAGTCGCTGTGTGACAGGGCGAGTGCCAGGTCGCGCGCCGTCGGAGCACGGTCGTCGTCCCAGCCATCGCGGCCGTCGAAGCGGTAGCCGAGCGCAGCCAGACTGGTGACGACACGGCTCGCCCCATCACCCTCGAATTGGCCCCAGAACGGATGACCGTCGGGGAAGCGCATGGAATGCTGCTCCAGCGCGCGCGCCGCGATCGCCTCGCGCAGCTCGAGCAGCAGGAGCTGCAGGCGGCCGGCCTCGATGCCGGTGTCCTCGGACAGGCGTAGCGCCAGGCCGAGCAGCGTCTGGCGATCGCCACGCAACATTGCCGACAGCTGCGAGCCGGCCTGGCTCGACGACCGAGTACCGACTGTCGCAGCGACCGTCGAAGGCATCGCACCGGATGACTGAGCTGGGGGTCGCGGCGTACGGCCACCGACCGCCACTCGGCGCTGCGCCTCTTCCTCGCACGCGGCGAGCTCGCGCCGAGCCTCGAGACACGCTGCCTGGGCAGATTCGGCCGCGATGCGCGCCGCGTCCGCTGCGAGCTCGATGCCCGGCATCGCGCCCTCGATCTCGGTCGCGCGGCGGACGACCTCGTCCGAGTTGCGTTCCGAGCTGCGCACCTGGCGGTTGAGCCGGTTGATCTCGGTCAGCCACTCGCCGGCAGCGGCCTGAACTTCCCCCGGCCCGGCGGCGCGCGAAAGAGCCGCGCGATACGCGAGCCTGGCTTCGTCCTTGGCGTCGTTGAGCGATCGACGGTCGCGCGTCGCCGCGTCGCGTTCGCGCTGACGGACCACCTCGGACAGGTCGAGTCGCGCGTCGCGCAGGCGCTGTTGGTGTTCGGCAGCCGCCGCGGCCAGACGGTCGGCTTCGGCGCAGCGGCTCTCGACTTGGTCGCGTGGCGCGCCACACGGCCCGCTCGTAACGGTCGCGGATGCCGGAGAGGCCAGTGACGGGGCGGTCATCGAGGTCGAGGCTAGGCCGCCGCCAGGGGCCTCGTCTACGGGACGGTTGGAGCATGGCCGGGGTACCGCAGGACGCCCGAAAGTGGCAGGACCGTCGGCGCGCAAAAAGAGTCGCAGCCGGCTCCTCTTTGGCGACCGCTCCCTGCGGCTTGCGACCGTCTCCGCAGGGCGTTCCGCCTGCTGCGCGCCTCCGGGAGCTTTCGCCATTCTGGCGACCGCTCCCTGCGCCTTGCGGTGATACGATCGTGCACGGTGGCAACAGAGCGCAGCCGGCCCCAAGAGGACTGATTCTTGGCCATCGATCCCAACCAGGAGTTCCTGGTTCAGCCTGTCGACGCCTCCTGGCTTCAGTGCAACATTGAGTGCCAGGAAGCGTGCCCCGTCGGCACGAACTGCCGCGGCTATCTGAATCTGGCCGCCGAGGGCCGATTCGAAGAGGGCTACATCCTGTCGCGCGAGCCGAATCCGGTCGCCGCGATGTGTGCCTACGTGTGCTCGGCCCCGTGCGAGCGCGCCTGCCGCCGCGGCGACATCGACCGGCCGCTGGCGATCCGGGCCATGAAGCGCTTCCTGGTCGAGTGGCACCAGGCGTCCGGCATCCCCGACGACATGCCCCAGATCACGCCGCGCGACACGACCGTGGCGGTCATCGGTGCCGGCCCGGCCGGCGTCGCCGTCGCGCGCGAGCTGGCCACTGCCGGCCACCAGGTCACGGTCTTCGACGAGCTGCCCTACGGCGGCGGCACGATGCTCATCGGCGTGCCCGCCTTCCGCCTGCCGCGCGAAGCGATCGAGATGGACCTCAAGCTGGTCGAGCGGCTGGGCGTCCGCTTCCGGTACGGCGTCAGAGTCGGGCGTGACATCACCTTCGAGCAGCTGATGGAGCAGTTCGACGCCGTCGCCATCTGCGCCGGCGCGATGGACGCGGTCGGGCTCGACATTCCCGGTGGCGAACTCGACGGCATCCAGTACGGCGTCGACTACATGAAGATCGCCAACCTTGGCGAGCCGCTGACGGTGGGCAAGGACGTCGTCGTCATCGGTGGTGGCTACACCGCAATGGACTGTTCGCGCACGAGCCTGCGCTACGGCGCCGAGAACGTGACCATCGCCTACCGCCGAACCCGGTCCGAGCTCGTCGTCGACGAGGAGGAGCTCGGCGAGACAGAGCGCGAAGGCGTGCGCATGGAGTTCCTGGTCAGCCCGGTCGAGGTCATCGGCGACGAAGAGGGCCGCGTTAAGGCGGTCAAGTTCGTGCGCAATCGCCTCGGCGAGCCGGACGCGACCGGCCGCCGCGCGCCGGTTCCGATCCCGGGCAGCGAGTTCGAGATCGTGGCCGACACGGTCATCCCGGCAGTCAGCCAGGCCGCCGACAACACCTTCCTGCCGGTCGAGTCGAGCTTCGAGATCAACCGCGGCCGGGTGCGCGTCGACCCGGGCACCTACGCCACCAACGTTCGCGGCGTGTTCGCGTGCGGCGACTTCGTGACCGGCCCGACGACGCTCATCGAGGCCGCCGGCCACGGCAAGAAGTGCGCCTACGCCATCGATCGCTACCTGTCCGGCCGGCGCGAGGTCGACGTCGATGCCAACGTGCGCATCGTCTCGTCGTGGCGCCACGAGATGCCCGAGTTCTACGACGTCCTGCCGCGCGTCCACGTGCCGATGGCGCAGGTCACGGCGCGCATGCCGTCGAGCGATCCGCACGTCAACTTCACCACGCCCGTCGAGCGCGGCTACACGACGCCCCAGGCAATCACCGAGAGCACGCGCTGCCTGATGTGCAACTACAACATCTGGTTCGACCCGTTCCGGTGCGTCCTGTGCGGCGCCTGCGCCGACGTCTGCCCAGAGGGCGTGATCCACATGATCGACATCAACCAGATGAAGTCGGAAGGGCCGCTGCCCGAGCTGGTCGACGCCTACGGCTGGTCCGAAGGCGCGGCGATGGTGCTCGACGAGGAGCGCTGCATCCGCTGCGCACTGTGCGTGAAGCGATGCCCGTATGACGCCATTACCATGGAGCGGTTCGAGCTCCAGGAGATCAGCTAGCGACGGGCGGCTCTACAAGGAGAGCTACCGCGACACCCAGCTGGGACTGCTCGGAATTGGTAACCGCGCCGAGGCGGGAGGATACGTTCGGTGAGCTTTCTCGAGCGGGTAGACACGGCCCTGCAAGCGCTCGCGCGCTGTGCCGCTCGCTCTTCCGTCAGCCCTACCCGAACGACGAGCGATCGCGTGCCTACGCGGTCATGAACAACGTCTTCCTGCACATCCACCCGGTGCGCGTCCGCCAGCACGCGGTCAAGTTCGCGTACACCTTCTGCCTCGGTGGGCTGTCGTTCTTCTTCTTCTTGGTGCTGACCGTGACCGGCGTCTTCCTGATGTTCTTCTACGTGCCTTCGGCGACGTCCGCGTACGACGACATCCTGCGCATCCAGGCCGAGGTGCCGTTCGGGCTGCTGACCCGCAACATCCACCGCTGGGCGCGCGCACCTGATGGTCTTCTTCGTCTTCCTGCACATGATGCGCGTCTTCTACCACGGGGCCTACAAGCCGCCGCGCGAGTTCAACTGGGTCGTCGGGACGCTGCTGCTCTTCTTCACCATCGCCCTGTCGTTCACCGGCTACCTGCTGCCGTGGGACCAGATCGCGTTCTGGGCGATCACCATCGGCAACAACATCGCCTCGTACGTGCCGCTCCTGTCGCGGCCGTCGCAGCTGCTGATCTTCGGCGGCATCGAGGTCAGCCAGAACACGCTGCTCCGCTTCTACGTGCTCCACGTCATCCTGCTGCCGCTGGTGGCCGCGATCTTCCTCGCCGTCCACTTTTGGCGGATCCGCAAGGACGGCGGCATCTCCGGGCCGCTGTAGACGACCGATGACAGACGAGCCCAAGTCCCGACTGCCAGCCCCTACCGCCCCGGCGGAGCCGACCGAGCGCAAGCGAACGGCGCTGCCCGCCGCGCCGCCCGAGCGGCGCACGACGGAGATCGACAAGCAGCGCGTGCCGATGGCGGCCAAGCCGTACCGGCTGCTGGCGCTGGTCAAGCAGGACGCAGTGGTCCGAGTCCAGAAGGAGCCGGACGACACGGTCATGACCTGGCCGCACCTGCTCACGATCGAGTTCTTCGCTGCGGCGGTGATGAGCGTCTTCCTGCTGCTGATGGGCGTCTTCGTCAACGCTCCGCTCGAGGAGCTGGCCAACGGCAACGTCACCCCGGCGGTGGCCAAGGCGCCGTGGTACCTCGTCGGTATCCAGGAGCTGCTGGCGTACTTCCACCCCACCGTCGCCGGAGCGCTGCCGATCCTGACCATCTTCATTGCCATCGGCGCCATCCCGTACATCGACCGTGGCCCGCGCGGCGACGGTGGCTCATCACGCCCGAACGACCGCAAGCTGGGCATCGTCCTGTTCACGCTGTTCTGCGCGTCGGGCCTGGTGATCACATTCCTCGGCGCCTTCTTCCGAGGTCCCGGCTATGCCTACACGATCCCGTGGGAAGACGGGCTGTGGTTCGCGCTATGAGCAGCACGCAAGTGTCGCGCGCAGCAGCGGCCGAAGGCCGACTGCGGAGGAAGTCGAATGGGTAACTGGAAGCTTGCAGCGCTGGCAGGAGCCGACCACGCTGACGCCGTGACGTGATGCGCGAGATGCGCAAGGGTCGACCTGCTGGCCTCTCGCGCCGCACCCTGATCCGTCGATCGATCGGCTTCGGCGTCGCGCTGTGGTTGCTCGAGGTCACCGGCGGCCTGCTCGGCTTCCTGTGGCCAAACCTCTCGCGCGGCTTCGGTGGCGAGCTCGTGCTCGGCGACTTCGAGGTGGTGTCGGGCAGCCCCGCCATTCAGGGCGTGAGCCTGTCCGACGGCGCGCCCGCGTATTTCTCTCAGGCGCGCACCTACGTCCAGCTGATCGATGCCGGACGCGCCTTCGCCGACGGCGACAGCCCCGACGGCTAGGGCTCGAACACCAACGTCCGGACGCTCTATCAGCGCTGCCCGCACCTTGGCTGCAAGCCCAACTTCTGCACCACCAACTACTGGTTCGAGTGCCCATGCCACGGCTCGCGCTATGACCGTCTGGGGACGAAGGTCGCGTTGCTCGGCCCCGCGCCGCGGAGCATGGACCGATTCGCTCACACCATCGCCAGCGGCGTGCTCACGGTCGATACCTCGCGCGTCACGCTTGGCCCGCTGCCGGTCGCGCTGGGCCAGCCCGGACTCATCCCGCCCCGCTCGCCGCAGGGCTGTATATGACCGACGATCGAACCGGCCGCGAGCTCGAGCCGCGGCCGGAGGATGCGGCCGGCGCGGTTACGCCGCGCGAGCCGACATTGCCTCAGCCGTCGTCGTCACCCGCCCGCCGCCTGGCCGCAGGCGAAAAGGCGCATACCGTCGGGCTGACCGAGGAGCGAGCCGCGCAGGTCGTTCGCCAGAGCCACAACGCGCGGATGATCGCCTTCCTGGGCGTGCTGCTGGTGGTGCTCTTCATCCCGCTCTATTGGCTTTACGACATCGGCCTGCCGGTGCTCGGCATGGAGGGTCGGATGGAGGCCCAGGCAGAGTCGCAGCTCGTGACCGACGTGTCGCGCGGCTACGCGCTGTACCTGGCCAACTGCGCCCGATGCCACGGCAATGACGGGACAGGGCGGCGTGGGCCCGATCCTTAACGACCAGGGCAAGCTGTACAACGCGGTTACCGCGCAGGACCTGCCCGGCACCGGCCACCTCAATCCCGATTACGTCCACACCGTGCTCGAGGTGGGTGGCCGCTACGTGTGCGGTGACCCAGACAGCGTGATGCCGGCCTGGCTCGACCCGAAGGGCCCGCTCAACTACAAGGAAGTCGAGGACATCGTCCGCTGGATCGTGGCCAGCTCGGACACCACGTTCGTCTACCAGCCTGCTGCACGTCGAAGCACCGGCGACGATTCCGCCACCGGTCACCGTTCAGGGCTGGCGCGACCCGAACTACAGTCCGCCGCCAGACGCGACGCCGGTGCCGGCCTGCTGGCGCGCACCGTCGAGCACCGGCGCTCCCTCGGGAACGCCCGAGCCGATCGAGAGCCCGGGCACTGCCGACAGCCCGCGAGTGATCGAGGTCGAGGCCGCACCGAACATCGCGTGGGTCGATCCCGAGTCCGGCGATCCGATCACGGCGATCAGCGTCGTCGAGGGCGAGACGATCGAGATCCATGTCGTGAACGACAGCGAGATCCCGCACAACATGCATGTCGGCGGCTCCGAGGAGCTGGCGGCCGCGCCGGAAGACAACGAGTTGCCCGGTGTGCCCACGTTCGTCGGCGAGACGCAGACCTTCACCTACACCTTCGACAATCCGCCCGATCAGGCGCAGTTCGCGTGCACCGTTCCCGGCCACTACCAGACGATGCACGGCGACTTCCTGATCGGACCAGCAGGCGGCGCAGCCTCGCCCGATCCCTCTGCGGCTGCTTCACCTGCTCCATCCGATGGGGCTTCGCCGGCCGCCACTACGCAGCCGTCGGTGGCGCCATCGGCCTCACCCATCCCGCTGCCCTAGATGGCCCAGTACGCCCTGCCGCCAGGGGCCGTCAAGCGGCGCACGGTCTTCGGCCTCCTCGACGCGGACGGCTGGGGCTGGGCGACGATCAAGGCCACCTTCTGGTTCATGCTGATCATCTTCCTGACCGGGTACGTTCCCGATCGGGCGTACTACTTCACCGTCTCGCCCACGATCGACCTCGGCTACAACGCGATCAGCCCGGTCAACCTGTGTCCGCCGGAGAACGAGACGCTGCCCTGCCCGGTGCCGCTCGGTGCGGTGATCCCGTGGGAGCCGAACCCGCCTGAGCTCAGCCTGCCCGAGGGCCGCAGCAGCGCCGGGCAGTTCGCGTCCGGCGAGAACCTCTACATCGTCGGCGGCACGACCGCCGCCGGACCAACGGCAAGCGTGCTCACGACAGTCGTCAGCGAAACGGGCAACCTCTCGCCCTGGCAGGAGGGCCCGCCACTGCCGGAGCCACGCGCCGACGCGGCCGTTCTCACCTTGAGCAGCGTCCCCTACGTCATCGGTGGCACGGGCCCTGACGGCGAACCAACGGACACCGTCTTCCAGGGACTGGTCGAGGAAGGCGCGCTGACCGGTTGGCAGCCGGCCGAAGTCATGACGCTCCCCGTCCCGTTGACCGACGCCGTCGGAGTCTCGACCGGCGGTGGCCTCTTTCTCTTCGGCGGCATGACCGCCGATGGCCTGTCGTCGACCGTTTATCGCTCGGACTTCCCCGAGGAGGGCCAGGCGGTGCTCGGCGGATGGATCGAGGTCACCGAGCTGCCGCTGCCCGAGCCGCGTGCCAACGGCACGGCCGTCAGCACTGGTGGCGCCTTGTACGTGATCGGCGGCGAGGGACCGAGCGGCGCTTCGAACATGGTCTATTACCTGGAGCTCGACACTCACGGCGACCCGGCGATCAACCCGGATACCGAGCGGCCCTTTGGCTGGGGAGTGTCAACCGGTCAGTCGGCGTCGGCGGCGCTGCCCGAGCCGCGCGTCAGCCAATCGTCATTCGTCAACTCGGGCGCGATCTATGCCATTGGCGGTCTTGGCGCCGACGGCGCACCCGTCGCGACCACGTACTTCACTGTTCCCGACTCGGCCGAAGGCACGATCGGTGAATGGACGGAGCTCGCCGCGACGAACATGCCTGCACCTGTCGCGGGAGGCGCGGTTGCCGCAGTGGGCCAGTACGTCTTCTATGTCGGCGGCACGAACGGCACCGAGGAGCTGGCCACGATCTACCGCGCCGATCTCGCTCCCCAGCCTCCGTTCTTCCGGCTTGGGCTGTTCGGCGTGACGGTGCCAGCATTGGCCATCGAGGGCGAGATCGGCCAGCAGCTCGGCTACATCGTTGCCGCGTCCGCGGCAGGCGGCAACTTCGTGATCCTGATCGTCATCGCCTGGATGTACTCGCACAAGCGCGAGAGCTTCCGGTTCTTCGAGTGGATCTCCCGCGGCCGCTTCCGCGCCCCGCCCGAGGACGACTACGCCGTCTAGGTAAGCTCGCTCAGCGGCTGGCGGCCGTCGAAACCCACATTCGTTTCGTGCCACCACTCGATGTCGCCCTCGCCCAGGCGCCAACACAGCCAGATCGGCCGGCCCATGGCGAGCGCCGGAAAGTCGATCAGCCCAGACTGAATGTCGCGCAGGGTGATGCCCAGGTCGTCGATGTCCTGAACCGTGCGCTGCATCCGGCGCACCGTGTCGCGCACTTCCTGCTCGTGATCGGCCACCTGCTCGGCGTGCTCCGACGAGCCGTTCGTCTCGCGGCTGCGCTCAAGCTCGCGTTGAAGCTCCGCCACGCGGTTCCGATCGTCTCGTAGCTGCTCGAGCAGCGGTCGGACCTCGTTCACCCGATCGTTGGCTTCATCGATCGCGAAATAGCGCGCCATAGGCCAATTCTCGCACTACGCTGATTTCAATTCCTCCGCGCCGGCCAACCAAACGCCTTCCGCCGGCATCAATTCATCAGAACCGCGCAAACGCACGAGGGGAGTGAATGGAACGCGACCTCTTGGTTCGCGCGCGTTCAGGTGATCGGGAGGCATTCGAGTTGATCGTCGCAGCGAAGGGTGAGCCGATGTTCCGGACTGCCTTGGCGATCCTGGGCAACGAGGCCGACGCACGCGACGCCACCCAGGAGACATTCGTGGCGTCTTGGCGGCAGCTGGGGCGTCTGCGTGATTTCGACCGCTTCGATGCGTGGATCGGACGCATCCTGATCAACGAGTGTCGGATGGCGCTGCGTCACCGCCGACGTGTCCGCGAGGTTCCGATCCCCGATTCGCCTTCCGATAGGGCGGCGGTTGCTCCTGCAGCGGACGCAACTGACTTCGATGCTGCGTTCAATCGACTGTCCGTCGACCAGCGCTCGATCCTGGTGCTCCACCACTTGCACGGCTACGGCGTTCGCGAAATCGGCGCGTGGCTGGGTATCCCGACCGGCACGGTCAAGTGGCGCCTCTCGCGCGCCCGAGCCGCGCTGGCCGCCGAGCTGGCCGACTCATGAACGACGACCAGATCCGAGCAGCGCTCGGACGCCGCTCCCAAATGGGCACGCCCGACGAACATTTGGCGGGGGCGATCCGCTCGTCACTTGTTGAACCAGCGACGCCACGACGATCGCTGCGACTGGCGCCTATCGGTGGCTTGGTGGCCGCGGTCGCGATCGTCGTCCTAGTCGTCGCGACCCTGCCCAGCCTCGGCCCGGCTACGGCTTCTTCCAGCCCCACGGATGGTGTCTCTACTTCCTCCGGAAGCACACACGCGCATTCGGAGCTCTCGTGCCATTCACCTACGGAGCAACCGTATGCACCCGTCATCGTCAACGAGACCGGGCTGGGAATGAGCTGCACCTTGACGGACTCAGACCCGCCGCGCGGGGACTCCTTCGTTCCTGGACGGCCGCTTGTATCGAATCTGGATGGCAACCAATCGACCCTCCGGATCTCCTGGTTCGGCAACCCATGCGACGCCGCGGCGCGCTTCACTCTGTCGCGGGGCGGAGATGGGTACCGTCTCGCCACGGAGCTGCCCGTGATCTTGTGCGACGACATGGGGGTCTACCACGCGATCGTGGTCGAGGTGCACGACGGGACGATAGACGCGGCGCAAGTCGCCGTCTCCGACATTGTCAAAGTCGCCGCCAACCCGACGTCGTCACCAATTGCCAACCAAACCAATGAGCCGAAAGGCGCGCGGTTCGATTGCTCGGGCCCGCCGCTGCCGCCCGAGTCGACGCCCTTCCCAGGTTCCGTGCCGACCCTGCTCGACGAGACTGGACTCGTGATCAACTGCACCCAACCCGACTACGTCATGGGCGACGAACTCGACGGTGCCATCAGCGTTACCGACGTCGCCGCTGGAGTCGTCTACGTGATGTGGATGTCAACGCCGTGTGATGCGGAGATCGTCTTTACATTCCGTGAATTGGCCGACAGGTACGAGCTGGAGGGGGTGCCACCCTCTACCTGTCAGGAATCTGGCGGCTCGTCATCCCTTCAGATCACCTTCAGTGAACCCATCGCCGCCGAGAGCATTGCGGCAAGCCTGACCGGCGTCGCGGTTATGCCGCCACCAACAGGCAACCCCACAACATCTTCGGCTCTGATCCGCTGCGGACCGGAGACGGACCTGCGTGACCATACGTCGCTGGTCGTCGATTGCGATGCTGAGACTGACAGAGGAGTGCCCACTGGCGACTTGACCGTGTCAGCGAACGGAGAAGGGGGACTGGTCATTACGTGGCCTGTTGTACTCGACAACTGCACGCCGATGCGAAGCCAGCTGGAATTTTGGCAGGGTCCTGATTCGGGGGAGTACGCACTCGAGATTCAAATGAGCAACCCCAACGCAGCGCCAATCGATCCTGGCGGACCGATTGTGCTTTGCGATGCGGCAACGGGCGTCCACACCGCACGACTCACGCTGACGCAAAGCATCGACTCAGCTCAAGTCGGCGCAGTCCTGACGATTGCGTCGCCCAATTTAATCCACAGTTCGAGCACCGCCGAGATTGGTGGCGAATGGTTCGAACTTTCAACTAGCGCGACCAAAAGCGAGTATGCGTCGGATGAAGCAATCGACGTGTGGAGCTCGCTGACTTCCGATAACGACGTCACGGTTGTATGCCTGTCGGGACCCTTGATCTCGCTGCAGCAGCTCGATGGGTCGCTGAGCTTCACCCCGGGGCCTTTCGACGCATCGTGTCCCGGACCGCGCGAGCTGGGAAGCCACGAGCCGCTGACGAACCAATTCCTTCCCGCCGTCTGGGGGTCGAGTGACCCACATCCGCTAGAGCAGTACATACGCGACGGCGCGCTCTACTTGCCGCCCGGAACGTATCGTTTCACCGCCGCATCCAGCTTCGAAGTTGGTGGGACGCGCAGCCCACAACTCGAAGCTTCCATCGTTATCACCGTGCACTGAGCGGGCTGATAGCGCTCTGCCCGTTAGCCCTTTGCTAGCATGCCGGCCATGAAACTTGCCCAGCGGATGATCGGAATTGGCACCGAAACGGCCTTCGAAGCTGCCGCGAGAGCGAGGGCGCTCGAGGCGACCGGCCGGCACGTGATTCACCTCGAGATCGGCGAGCCCGACTTCGACACGCCCGAGAACATCCGCGAGGCGGCCAAGCGCGCGCTGGACGACGGCTACACGCACTACGGCCCGCCGCTCGGCCAGCCCAAGCTGCGCGAGGCGATCGCGGCCGACTCGAGCATGCGCCGACGCTTCCCGGTCGATCCGGCCAACGTGGTCGTCACGCCCGGCGCCAAGCCGATCATGTACTACGCGATCCTGGCCCTGATCGAGCCGGGCGACGAGGTGATCTACCCCGACCCGGGCTTCCCGATCTACGAATCGATGACCCGATTCACGGGCGGCACGCCGGTTCCGATCCCGCTCCGCGAAGAGAACGACTTCCGCATGGATCCGGCCGACATTCGAGCGGCGGTCACGCCGCGCACCCGGATGATCATCTTCAACGCGCCGCACAACCCGACCGGCGGCGTGCTTACCGACCAGGACCTGAAGGACATCGCCGACATCGCGCGCGAGCACAACCTGATCGTCATGGCCGACGAGATCTACGGCCGGATCATGTACGAGGGCGAGTTCAGCTCGATCGCCGCGCTGCCCGAGATGGCCGAGCGGACGATCGTGCTCGACGGCTTCTCCAAGGCGTACGCGATGACCGGCTGGCGGCTCGGCTACGCGATCCTGCCGTCGGCGCTGGTCGACCCATTCAGCAAGCTGATCATCAACAGCGTCTCGTGCACGAGCAGCTTCGAGCAGATCGCCGCGGTCGAGGCGCTGAACGGTCCGCAGGACTCGGTCGACGAGATGGTCGAGGAGTTCCGCGCCCGCCGCTCGCTCATCGTCGACGGCCTCAACTCGATCCCGGGCTTCCGCTGCAACATGCCGAGCGGCGCCTTTTACGCCTTCCCGAACGTCGCCGGCACGGGCATGAACGGCACCCAGCTGGCCGACAGACTGCTCAACGAAGGCGGCGTGTGCGTCCTCTCGGGTTCAGCGTTCGGCCAGGCATGCACCGATCACGTGCGCATCAGCTACGCCAACTCACGCGAGAACCTGTCGCTCGCGCTCGACCGCATCCGCGAGGTCGTCTCCAAGACTCCGGCCGGCGCGAGCGCGTAGCCGCGCTCATCGCAGTCGCGTAGCGCCGCGCGCCGCGGCGAATGGAGCTCACTACCCTCGCGATCGTCCTTGCCGCGGCGGCGATCCACGCCTTCTGGAACACGATCATTGCCCGCGCTCGCGACACGCAGGCGACGACTGCCCTGGCGCTCGCAATCGGCGTGTCTGGTGGGCGCGCCGTTCGCCATCGTGCGCTGGGACGTGCAGCCCGAGGCGTGGCCGTTCATCGTCGCCTCGTCGGTCATCGAGCTGGTCTATTTCTGGCTGCTGACCTCGGCCTACAACCGGGCCGAGATGAGCCTCGTCTACCCGATCGCACGCGGCATGGCGCCGGTGATCGTGCTGATCGTGTCAGTCGTATTGCTCGGCGTAGCAACGTCGCCTGCCCAGGCGGCCGGAGTCGCGTTGGTCGGCGTCGGCGTGATCCTCGTGCGCGGCCTGAGGGGAGGGGCACGTTGGTCGGACGTGGCGATGGCGCTCGCGGTCGCCACCTCGATCGCCGGCTACACGCTGGTCGACAAGGAAGGCGTGCGCTACGCCGACCCGGTCACCTACGTGACCCTGATCCTCATCGTGCCGGCGATCGCCGCGCTACTGTTCGTCGCGTCGCGCGGCGGCACCCAGCGCCTACGCGACTCGTTCGGCGGGCTCACGATCCTCGGCGGAGTGGCGAGCATCCTCGCCTACGGATTGGTGCTCGTTGCCCTGACAACGGCCCCGGCAGCCAGCGTCGCCGCGGTGCGCGAGGTGAGCGTCGTGATTGCGACAGTTTTCGGCGCCGTCGTGCTCAAGGAGCGCGTCGGGATCAGTCGACTCGCGGGCTCAGTGGTCGTCGCGCTCGGAGTGGCCCTGGTCGTCGCCGCCTGAGCGCCTATTGGTGGCTGGCAGCGGCCTCGGCGATCTCGCGCAGTCGGGCCATGCGGCGGTCACGCTCGGCGACGAAGCGCTCGATCGCGTCGACGATGTGCGTCGGCCCGAGATGCGCCTCGTCGATGACCTCGTCGACCGTGCCGCCGGTGCGCCATCGATCGTCCCAGTCGGACGAGAGCGAGTAGTCCCGGGCGACCGGTCCGCCGATCCAGTGGCGCATCGTCTGCCACGCGCGGTTGGTGACCGCCATGCCGTCCCATCGGTCGCCCAGCGAAGCAACTGACTCGCGGTAAGCCTCGTTCTGCATCGCGAAGAGCTGGGGCGAAATGCACGCGACGATCTTCACGTTGAGGCCACGCTCGTCGAGCTGGGGCAGGACCTTGACCACGTTCGCGGTGGTGGTCGTGCCCTGCACGAAGACCGTGCCGCCGCGTGGCCCGGGCTTGAAGTCACGCATCACGTACGCGCCGCGCGCGGCCTCGAAGTGCGACGGCATGCCCAGCGCTTCGCGGTCGGGCAGCTCGATCGACGGCCGCGTCAGGTGCAGCGCGACGAGCGGCACGTTCGTCGCCAAGAGCCGCGCCGAGAACGACCGGCACCTCGTTGTACTCCCACGGATGCAGGTCGATCACGTGCCCTTCCGGGAAGAGCTGCGTCACGGCCGTCTCGAAGATGCCGAAGTGGGTGCGAGAGTCCTCGGCCGTCTCAGGACCGGCGTGACCGGCGATCCAGAGCACCTTGCCGACCTTCAGCTCGCAGTCCTGCGCCAGCTGGCTGAACAGGCGCATCGGCCCGTACTTGAGGTACGAGAACGAGCCGTAGGTCGAGCACGTGCCCCAGAAGCCGTTGTAATCCTTCATCGGGTCGGCGGCCATGTTCACCGTCGACATGCCCGCCACCAGGCCGGCGTTGGTGAACTCGGTGATCTCGGTCGGCAGGACGGTCCCGTCGGTGTTCGTATCGCGCTGGTACCAACCCCAGCCCGGCTTGTCGTCGAAGTCCTTGGCGAAGCCGGACAGGTTGGTCGAGTCGGCGAGGTCCGCCGAGGCACCGATGAACAGCGGTCGGCCGTATTCCTCCTTGGCGAACGAGTTCACCCACGCGCCCCACGAGCTGAGCGCGGCGCGGTTGGGCTGCTTGTCGCCCGGCTTGCGCCAGATCGTCGGCGGGTAGTTGCGGTAGTCGAACAGCCGCTTGTCGTTGAAGATCTCGGTGCCGCGGCCGCCGAGGTTGAAGCTCTCGATCTCGTCGGGGACGGTGGCGGCGATCTCCAGCAAGCGGTCGGAAAGCCACGTGACCAGCTCGTCGTCGCGGCGCATGACGCTCATCGCGACCCCGAAGTTGGCCCGTGCCTGGGCCTCTCGCTCGGCCGCGTCCGTCGGCGCCGGCTCGTCCACTCCCTCGTACGCGACCCCGTACTTGGCCATGAACTGCTTGCGCACTTCCCAGAACTCGGGCGCGTTCATTGGCCAGGGAGTGCCGTGGCTCTTGTTGTCGTACTTGCCATAGCCGCGGCCCTTGCGCGTCTTGAACCAGGCCATGCTCGGCACCTTGTCGGGGTTATCGCCGCGCGCGGCTTCGAGCACGGCGCGCGTGACAGTGGGCCACTCCGAGCCTTGTTCCGTTCCGTTGACGCGCCAGCCGTATGGCTCGAACCAGGACGTGGGCGTCCCGTGGACGACCGACGACAACGCGAAGTCATCGATGCCGTAGTCGTTCCAGTCGACCATGAAGACGAGGTTGTTCAACCCTAGGCCCCAGGCCGTGTTCCTTGTCTCGTGGCTGGCACCCGGCGTCAGGCCGCCCTCGCCCTCGAAGACGAAGACCTTGACCTCGTCCGCGCCTGCATGCTTGAGAGCAAGCGCCTCGCCGGCCGAGGGCGGCATTCCGTGGCCGCTCGGACCAGTGTTGAACTTCAGGAAGAGGGTCTTGCCCTCCATCTCGGCATGACCCGGCAGACCGCCGCGGCGGCGCAGCTTGAGCAGGTCTTCCCAGGTGACTGCCCATCGCCCATCGTCGACCAGCGCAAACCGATCATCCCCATCGCGGTCGTGCCGCGCTCGAAGTCCCTCGTTGAGCACGGAGAGAGTGGCGTAGATGAGCGGCACCGTGTGGCCGGCCGACAGCACGAAGCGATCCATGAACGGCCGCCACGGCCGCTGCAGGTCCCAGCGCATCGCACCGCTGAAGAGCAGCGCGACCAACATGTGGACCTTCGAGCGCGATCCGCCCGGATGGCCGCTCTGGCGATAATTGAGGGCCAGGTCGATCGACTCGTCGATCAGGTCCTTGAGCACCTCCCAGCGCTCGAAATCACGCTCAGCGGTGCTGTAAAGGGCATCGAGGTTCTGTGGCTGGGTGGCGATCACCATGTCAGCCGGGATGCTACACGTCCGTCAATCCGAACCAACCTGTTCGACTCGTCAGTCACCTGGCGGCTGAACCGTCCGCTGGAATCACCGCCGAAGCCGGCGGACACCCGGAATGCCGCTTTCCACCGCAAATTCAGTCACCCGACGACTGAAATCGCTGCTGGACGACCCGAGTTGGCCGCTGAAACCGAGCTCGACGGACGTATCAGTCACCCGGCGAATGGCGTCGTTCGCGCGTCCGCGGCACTCACAGCGACGTCCGATATCCTCCGCGCCGGTGTCCCAATCGTCGTACGCCGCGCCAGGCTCCGTCCCGCCTCGGTCGCCGGCAATCAGCTCACGCATCTCGACCGCCGTTCGCCACCCAAAGCGATCGGCGGTGTTGCTCGCTGTGCTGATCGGCTTCGCGTCGGTCTTCTCCGCTGTGATCGCCTGGCGAGCATCGCTGGCGTCGATCGACTCGTCGCGGCTCCAGAGCCTGGCCGTCCAGGACGCCGCCCGCCGCAATCAGCTGGAGCGCCTGATCGAAGGCACAGTCGGCCAGGACGAACGCTTCGTGGTCGTCTTCCAGGAGCACTCTCGCGCTGCGCGCGAGCTCGCAGCTCAGGCCGCCACGCTGCGCGAGAGCAATCCCGATTCAGCCGACATCCTTGACCTCGAGGCCCAGGCGCACGCGGCGATCGCGCGCGCGATGCAGCCCTTCTTCATGGGCGCCGGCGGCATCCAGCTGGGTGACGGGGGAACCGTTGGCTATGACCGCGAATTCGTGCTCGAAAGCCTGCGCGAGTCGGACATCGAGCTAGGTGAGCTGAGCACACAACGGACGATTGACCAGGCCCAGCAGGCCGACGCACGGTCGCTCAGCCTGATCGGCGTCGAGGCGATCATCATCGCCGCCCTCTTCTTCCTGACCGTCGCCCAGGTCAGCCGTTCGCAGATCAAGGTGCGCCAGGTCTTCTTTGGCATTGGCGGAGTGTTGGTCGCCGTCGGCACGGTCGGCTTCGTTGCCGTCGAGGTGCTCGGATGACTGACGCACCGGCTGCTGACGAACGAGGCGAACGTCTGTCAGGCATCGTCGCGATCATCATCGCGTTCGCGACCCTGATCGCGGCGCTAACCGGCTTCCTGCAGGCCGACGCTTCGACCCAGGCCAGCGACCAGCGCAACGAAGCCGAGCAGCTCGCACTCCAGGCCCTGGCCAGCTCGCAGAGCGCTCAGCAATCAGCCCAGGTCGAGCTCGAGACGTTTGCCACGTGGCAGGAACAGCGAACGCGTGCCGGCAACGCTCTCGTCCAGGGCCTGTACTCGGGCTCCGACGCGGACCGCGCCAACCGGTTGATGCTCGAGCAGCAGCGCTGGGAGGCGATCGCGGCGGCGACGCTGAGCCTCTCGGGCATCGACCCGGCCTCTGAATTCGGGCCGGAGCAGGATCCACTGTTCCCGCAGCGTTTCTTCGCCGCCGCGACCGAGGAGAGCCTGCGCCTCAATGCGCTTCAGGATGCGGCCAATGAGGAGGCAGCTGCCCTCGACCAGCGCGCCGCAAGCTACACCGCGATCCTCGCCACGCTCGCCGTCAGCCTGTACCTCTTTGGCCTGACGCTCGCCGTCCGCGAGCGATGGTTGCGCCGCGGCTTCGTGAGCGTGGGAATGGTGCTGCTCGTAGTCGGGTCGCTGTGGCTGGCCCAGGTCACGATCATGCCCATTCACCAGACGAACAATGAGTCAGCGTCTGAATACGCCCGCGGCCGCATCGCGGCCATCACGGCCAGCGATCGCGCCGGGTACCAGCAGGCAATCGCGCACTACGATCGCGCCATCGAGCTGCGGCCGACGTTCGCGCACGCCTACGCGGATCGCTCCGACGCGATCTTCCTGAGCGAGAGCCCGCAGCGCAGCGGCTTCATCAGCATCGTCCCGCCCGAGGCGCTCGAACGCGCGCGCACCGACCTCGAGACGGCCCACTCGCTGGGCATGGAGAACGCGTCCACATTCGGATCACTCGGCTTCTATGGCTTCAGCCAGGGAGTCCAGCAGAACGACATCGCGTTGCTCAACGAGAGCGCCGACTTCACCCGTCGCGCGATCGAGCTCGATCCCACGGAGCCCATCTATCGCTACAACCTGGCCGTCACGCTCGTCGCCGCCGGCCGGCTCGAGGAGGCACGGACCGCTTACCAGGACGCGGTCGCCCGGTCGCTGTACGTGGATCTGGCCAACACGACTCTGCGCGGCGAGCCGTTCGCGGAGGAGCAATGGCTGGCCGGGGCGCTTACCGACCTCGAGATCGTGCGCCGCTACCGGCCGGACCTGGAGAACGACATCCGCGGCCTGAAGGAGCAAATCGTCGGCCGCGTCACGACAGGCCGCCTTGACGCGCCGGTCGCGTCACCGGCCGTGTTCGCCGACATCCAGCTCGACATCTTTCCGGCCGAGCTGCAGTGGCAGGGCAACGTCACCAACTACGACGCCGCGCGCGACGTCATCTCGGCCCAGTGGTATCACCAGGATCCGTCCGGCCAGGGCTGGGCGGTCATTCCCGAGATCTCGCAGACTGTGACACCGCAGGTGAACGCCGAAGGCCGGCTGTTCCAGTTGTCGCCATATCTGGGCCGCATTCTGCCCGCGCAGTGCCTGCCGGCCGGCAACTACCGGGTCGAGCTGTTCGTGAATGGGCGGCTCGCGGCCGAGGCGAGTGGCAACGCCGACTTTGGCAGCTATGCGCCGTATCTCGCGCGCGATATGACCGTCGGCATGTGCCGTCCGCCGGATTGGATCCGGCGTGAGGATCGGCTGCCCGGACTCATCGATGGCTTCCAGAGCGCCGATCTGGGCTATGGCGTGTACGTCGCCCGGCTCCCGATGCTCGACTCGCTGCGCGACCTGCCCGATGTCACGGCCACCGTCGAGGACATCGCCATCCAGTCGTTCACCGACCTGTTCCCGGCAGTCCCGACCTTCCTCGAGGATCCGGGCACCGAGGCCCTGTATTTCATGGGCCTCGATGGCACCGCCTGGCGGTGGTACGACTACGGCACCGGCTACGTCCGCGTCGGCGGCGGCCTGACCGACGACGGCGCCGTGATCATGGGCATCGTCTACGGACCGTACGACTGGTTCAACGGTGATGAACCGACGCGCATCTTCAACTCGATGGTCGCCACCGAGTAACGGCGCGTAAGAACGCGGCGGGTGAAGGACGCGGCGGGTCAAGAACGCGGCGCATAAAGAAACGCGGCCGGCATGTCTGCCGGCCGCGCTTGGTGTCGCAGGGAATCGGTTAGCGCGACAGTCGAACGTGAAGGTATGCCTTGAACCTGGTGTTAATGGAACCGATGCGGTGCGTGCTCACGCCGCTCGTCAGAGCGCTGATCGCGCGATTGCCCGAGATATAGATGCCTATGTGGGCGATGTGGCCCTTCTTGGTCCACACGATCAGGTCGCCGGGGCGGGGATTGCCGCGGCTGACGAGTCCACGATTGCGGAACCACGAGTAGTAGCCCGCCGCGCGCTTGCGGCTGCCGCCGATGCGGTTCAGCAGACCCGCCTGAGCGTAGGTCCGGAAGACGAAGCCCGAGCAGTCGAAGTAGCGCATTCCCGTGGTGCCGAGGCGGAACTTGGCGCCGAGGTGCGACTTGGCGATGCGAATGATGCGAGCGGCCTCATTGCCGCCCCCTGCGCCTGATGACTCGGCTGCTCTCGTGGGAGGCGCCTCGATGGCGATCAGAGTGACGGCGAGCGAGAGCGCGATGAACGCAATGGCGAGCCTTTTGGCTGAGGCCCAGGGGGCACTCGGTACGTGGGCGATCTCGGCGCCCTGCACGGCGTGTGGCAATGAACATCTCCTCGAATCGTGCCGCTGCTGGGGCATCGCGCACGACCGTTAGTCGGCTACCAGGTCAGGGAAGGGCGATCGACGTTGTCCTCGGGACGCAGCTCTCCGAACGCTGGGGCGCACTCGGACGGCTGGTGTCCTGACGAGCCTGAGATGTCTGGGGACATCCCCTCTGGCTCGCGTTCCCTGTCTTGTGACGGCGGCCTATGTCTTCGTGGCCCCACCAAACCTCTCGCGGCGGAGCGTTCAGGAGTGTTGCACATGGGCGCCGGTTTGCCAACCCTGACAGTGGTATCCATTACGTTTAGGTATCAGAACCCTGTGCTGCAAGGCGACCGACACGTGGCGAGTCGGCGACTTGATAGGTCGAGTCTGCAACGCGGGCGACACTCACGTTGCACGCGGTACCGGGGTCCGCTACCGCGCGACGGACGGAAGTGGCGCAGCACAGGCGTGAGCGCTCTTCGTTCGCTGAAACGGCCGCCGGCACTGACCCCCGCCGGCGGCCTTACCTTTCCCGCGCTCGGTACGCGGGAGCCAACGCCTGGCGCAATCCGTGCTTGCACGAGCCGGGCGGTCTATCAGTTGTCTTGCAGTTGTCGGACAACCAACGGAAGCGACGAAGCCACGTGCCAGAATTCCGGCGCGAGATGGCCAAACGACCCGTCACAGTTCGATCTCAAGCCGCAACCAACAGCGCAGCGCTCGACTCGAACGCGAGCGACCTGCTCGCTCTGTCGAGCGAGATGTTCGGCGCGCCACTCGATGTCGAGCGTACGCTCAGCCGCCTGGCTGAGCTCGTCGTCCCGCGCATGGCCGATTGGGCGGCGGTCGACATCGTTGACGAGGGCAACACGTTCCGCAGGGTTGGCGTCGCTGCCGTCGAGCCAGGCGGCGCGGAGCTGTTGATCGAGCTGCACGACCGCTATCCCCTTCGTCAGAACGAGGGCCAGCTGCGCGGCCGGGTGTTGTCAACGCTCGAGCCGATCGCGCTGTACGACGTGGATGAAACCGAGCTGCGCAGCCTCGCCCGCGACGAGCAGCACTACGAGATGCTCAGACGTCTCGGCGTTCATTCGGCGATGTGGGTGCCGCTGATCGTCCGCGGCCGCGTCGTCGGCGTCCTGTCGGCCGGCTATCGGAACGCGACTCGACGCTACACGCCGGCCGATCTGGGCCTGCTCCGCGAACTGGCCCGGCGTGCCGCGCTGGCGCTCGACAACGCACTGCTGTACCGCGCCGTGAAGCGCGGCGAGACACGCCAGGCGGCCGTCGCTCGACTCGGCCAGCAGGCACTTGCCGGCATGGGCTACGACGACCTGGCCCAGTCAGCGGCAGGCTCGTTGGCAGAGATCCTGGGCGTGCCGTTCGTCGAGGTGCTGCAGCTGACTGCAGACCGGCGCAGGCTCCTGCTGGTGGGCGGTGTCGGCTGGAAAGAAGGGCTCATCGGCACGGCGACGGTGAAGGCCGGGCTCGGTTCGCAGGGTGGCTACACGCTTGCAACGGTCGGCCCGGTAATGCTCGACGACCTCGCGACAGAGACTCGATTCAGCCCGCCGCCGCTGCTCGTCGACCACGGGGTGGTGAGCGGCCTGACCGTCGTCGTGGGCAGTCCGGCGCACCCATTTGGCGTGCTCGGCGCGCACACCACCGAGCACCGCGTCTTCGCCGACGATGACGTCAACTTCGTGCAGGCGATGGCCAACGTGCTCGGCGCGGCGATCGAACGGCGTGGCCACGAAGATCGCCTTAACCGACTTGCGCTTGCGGAACAGGCCCGCGCTGCGCAGCTCAAGGCAGTGATCGAGAGCATCGGCGACGCGGTGGTCGTGTGCGACGCGATCGGTGCAGTCGTGCTGTCCAACCCGGCCGCGGACGCATTGATCGGACCGCGGCTGACGGAGGGCCTGACGGGAATCCTGAGGACCTTCGAATGGCCGACAGAGGAGGAGTCCACTGCGATGGCGCCGGGCGAGGGCATCGAGCTGAGGCTCGTTGGCGGTCCGAGCGCGGGCGGCCCGGGGCAGGGCGAGGAAGCCGATCGATGGATCGAGGTGTCCGCGTTTCCCGTGCTGGCGGATCAGTCGGCAGGCGCCGGCGGTGGAACCATCCTCGTTCTGCGTGACGTTACGGTCGCTCGCAATGCCCGCTCGGTGCGCGAGGCTTTCCTGGGCGTGCTCTCGCACGAGCTGCGCACACCGGTGACGACGATCTATGGCGGTGCGGCGGTGCTTGCGCGGGCCGAGTCTGACCTCAGCGAAGAGACGCGCCGCGAGGTCTACGCCGACATCAGGGCGGAGGCCGATCGACTCTACCGGCTCGTCGAGAACCTGCTCGTGCTCAGCCGAGTCGAGCGTCAGGGTCTTCAGATCGAAACCGAGCCGGTCCTGCTGCAGCGACTGATTCCGCGCGTAGTCGAGTCCGAATCGTTGCGCTGGCCGAGCGCGCGCTGGGTGACCAAGCTTCCCGCGGGGCTGCCACCCATCGCCGGCGAGGAAACGTACATCGAGCAGATCCTGCGCAACCTGCTCGGCAATGCCGCGAAATACGGCGGCGACGGCCAGGTGACGATCAGCGCAACCGACCGCGGCGACTCCGTCGCGGTGACCGTGGCCGACTCAGGCACCGGCTTCGACGACGCTGAGGTGGGCCGCCTCTTCGATCTCTTCTACCGCTCGCCGAACGCCGTTCGTCGAGCGAGTGGCGCAGGCATCGGCCTGTTCGTAAGCCACCAGCTGATCAAGGCGATGGACGGCGATATCTGGGCTCGCGACGGCGCCGACGGTGGCGCCGAGTTCGAATTCCAGCTGCCGGTGTTCGCCGAGTAGCGCTGACCGAGGTCGCGTGACAGATCAGAACGGTTTGGCCAACATCAGCCAGAAGAGGATCACGAGACCGCCCAGCCCGATTGTCGCGAGGAGCCATGGCCGACCCGACGCCCGGGCGGCCTGGAGAGCGGTCGCGTCGTAGCCAGCGCCGGCGATCTGCATGCCGGTCTTCGAGTCGATCCCGAGTGCCTCGCGCACGCGGTTGAGGTACATCCGACCGAGCGGGGTCATGACCCCGGTTACGACGATCGCGACCGCCAGGGCTGCCCAGATCCACAGCCTGCCGCTCGTCCACCAGTTGCCCGAGAAGCCCGCCAGAAGGCCGGCAAGGAACCAGATGGCCAGACCGATTCCGGCCACGCCCAGGCTGCGGCTCGACCAGCCGAGCAGACTGCGCAGCTTGTCCGGGTCGTTCTCCGACTGGATGCGGATCAGCACGTACGCGGAAACGGCGTGGGCGACCACGAAGATGATCACGCCCACTACGTGGGCTGACACGAACAGCGAGTGGTAGGGCGCGAGGTTTGGCATGGCGCCAAATCTTAAGGTCAGCCGCTCAGCTTGGAAAGTACGAAAGCGACCAGAAATCCGGCCACGGCGATAAGCCCGGTGTACTCATGCGCAGACGCGAACGCCTCGGGAATCATCGTGTCGGCGACCATCGCCAGCACGCCGCCGGCGGCGAGCGCCAGCATCGCCGCCGTGACCTCGACCGGAAGCCCGCCGAACACCGCATAGCCGAGATACGCCGCAAGTCCAGACGCCACGGCAATCCCGATCCAGACACTGAAGACGTAGCGCGGTTTTCGTCCCGCACTGCGCATGCCGGCCGCACTGGACATGCCTTCAGGGATGTTCGAGACGAAGATCGCGATCACCGCGACGAGGCTGACCGTGCCGCCGTACAGCACGCTGAGGCCGATGACGACCGACTCGGGGATCCCGTCGAGCAGCGCACCAGCAGCGATGGCCAGGCCGTTGTCGGCTGAAGTCGCCGGATTCTGTTCGGCGCTCATTCGTTCCCTGGCGCCGCGCCGCTCGAGGAAGATGTTGACCACTGTGTAGACGATTGCGCCGGCAATGAAGGACACGCCGGTGATGACCAGATCGCTCGCTTCGTAGGCCTCCTCGATCAGCTCGAACGCGAGCACGCTGATGAGCACGCCGGCACCGAAGGCGAGCACCGAGCCGAGGACGCGCGGCGACAGCTTCAGGTAGTAGCCGAAGGCAGCCCCGATGATCAACGCCGAGCCGGCAGCCAGCCCCCAGAAACCCGCCTCGAACCCGCCGCCGCCCAGCATCGCCGAACTCTATGCCCGCCAGGCCGTCACGACCTCAATCCAGGTGGAAGACTTCGGGGAGTCGCTCATGAAAGCCTGTCTCGGGATCCGTCAACGGGTCGATCAGCCCTGAGCCCATCTCGGCCTGCCATCGAGCGTTTATCTCGGAGGCTGCCAGGTGCTCGCGGAAACGATCGAAGTCATCGACCTCGAGGTACCCGAACAGGTCATCCGCGCGTTGGAAGATCGAGTAGTTCACGGCTCCGGCCGCTTTCAGCTCGGCCAGCATCTCGGGCCAGACGTTGGCGTGGCGCCGCCGGTACTCGGCTTCGGCGCCGGGCAGAAGCTTCATCACAAATCCAATTCGTTCCATTCCCTACCTCAGCTCCACGCGCCGTCCCTGCGCCTTGAAATGCAAAGCCCCGGAAGCTCGCGCTTCCGGGGCCTTACCTGCATCGACGGGCAGACTGTCTAGAAGTCGAACTCGCCGATGTTCTCGGGCGTGAACTCGAACGGATCGCCGAGGATCACGACACTGTCTTCACCGATGGTGTACTCGCCGTTGTGCGAGTAGCGGCCCTCGAAGGCCGGGATCGAGAAGGTCTCCCCGGCTGCTCCGGTCAACTCTCCAGAAACCAGCATCGAGGCCACGTTGTAAGCGAGATAGCCAAGATCGGGCACGGCCCACAGTCCGAAGATCGGGGTTACGCCGTCCGCGGTTACGAACTCGCGCATGTCGTTCGGCAAGCCGAGGCCGGTCACCTTGACGGTGCTGCCTTCTGTCTGGCTTACTACCTGGGCGGCCGCGAGGATGCCGACCGTGGTCGGTGCGACGATGACCGCCAGTTCGGGATGGTTCGTCAGCAGGCCCGCAGCCTGGTCGGTGCTCGTTTCGGGCTCATCGTCACCGTAGACGGTGTCGACCAGCTCGAGGTTGGCATATGCCGGGTCGGTGCTCAGCACCTCTTCCATGTCCGCGATCCACGCGTTCTGGTTGGGTGCCGTCGCAGTCGCCGACAGGATGGCGATCTCGCCGGTGCATTCCGGCGCCAGCTGGCATGCCCAATCGGCCATGTACTGGCCGATGAGGCTGAAGTCGGTCTGGTTTACGAAGACGTCGTAGGCGCCGACAGCCGGAGACGAGTCGTAACCAACGACCTTGATACCCGCGTCACGCGCGGCTGTGAGAGCCGGCACGATCGCGTCCGGATCCGAGGCCGAAATGGCGATCGCGTCGACCTGCTGAGTTGTCATGTCCTGGATGAACGGCACCTGGGCATCGCTCGCTGAGGTGCTCGGGCCGACCTGCTGGAACTGGCCACCGAGCTCAGTTGCCGCCGTCTGGGCGCCTGTCGCGGCTGCATCGAAGTATGGATTGTTGATTGCCTTGGGAATGAACACCACGTTCGCCCCGGCTCCGGCCGATGCACTGGGTGCATCACTCGGTGCGTCGCTGGGTGCGTCACTCGGTGCATCGCTGGGTGCGTCACTCGGTGCATCGCTGGGTGCGTCACTTGGCGCGTCCGTTGGCGCATCGGTCGGCGCGTCCGTTGGCGCGTCCGTCGCCGCGGTGGTCGGAGCCGTTGTCGGGGCTGTCGTGGGCGTGGCGGCTGGGCTGGTACATGCCACGAGCAGGGCAAAGACGGCCATCAAAGCCAGGGCCGCTATCAATGAGCGTTTCACGTGAGATACCTCCTGTAGTTCATGCTGTGGATTCCTCTCCAGTCAGGCCTGCTGTGGCCGGCGGAGCCCGTCCTCCTCGAGCTCTATCCACGGCGAACCTGATCTGGCGAGCGATGTTTGGCAGGGCCACTGACAGGATCAGCAGCAGCCCGACGGTGATGGCCTGAAACTCGGCCGAAACGCGAGCGAGGCGAAGCTCATTCTGAAGGACAGCCAGGGTGAAAACGGCGAGGACGACTCCCACGATGGTGCCTCGACCGCCGAAGATGCTGACGCCTCCAAGCAGGACAATCGTCACCACGGTGAGTGTCATGCCTGTGGCCGTATCGGCCCGCGCGCTCGATAGCCGCGAAGTGAGGATCACGCCAGCGAGTGCGGCGACGGTGCCGGATAGAACGAAGAGACCCGTCTTGAGCCGGCCCACGCGGACGCCCGAGAAGCGCGCGGCTTCGGGGTTCTTACCGACCGCGAAGATCTGGCGGCCGATCCAGGTGCCGTGAAGCACGAAACCGAGAATCACAGCCAGAACGGCGAAGACGACTAGAGGCCATGGAATTGGCGTCCCGGGCACCGTGCCAAATCCGAACGCGTTGAACTCAGGCGGGAAAGTACTCACAGCGAGCGGTCCGAGCACGACCAGGGCGAGGCCGCGGAACAGCGCGAGCGTGCCGAGAGTCACGACCAGCGACGGCAGGCCGGCGACGGTGACAAGGAGTCCATTGACCAGGCCACCAAGCGCTCCCATCGCGATTACGAGTGGGATGGCCACCACCAGCGGCACGTCAGAGATCCACAGGAAGCCGAGTACGGCAGCGGCCAGCCCGGCCATCGATTCGACCGACAGATCGATCTCGGCGGCGATGATGATGAGGGTCATCGCGAGGGCCATGATCGCAACCTCCATGACCGCCTGGGTCAGGTTGGCAAAGTTGCCGCCGGTCAGGAAGAAGCGCGATGTCACGGTTCCGAGCCAGATCAGCACGACCAGCACGATGGCGAGCAGGGTTTCCCAGCGGACGAGCCCGCCCAACCGCCTCATCGTCGGCGCCTTTCGGCGGTCAGCCGTTGGACCCGTCGCAGGATCACGGCATCGGCCGCAACGGCCGCCAGGATCACCGCGCCATAGATGGCCTGCAGCCAGAACTGCGAAAGGCGCAGCACGATCAGAGAGTTCGAGATGAGCGCCAGGAAGAGCGCGCCAAGGCCCGCTCCAAAGACCGTGCCCGAGCCACCAAAGATGTTGACTCCGCCAACGACCACGGCGGCGATGACCTGGAGCGTCACACCGGTCGCGGCCGTGGCGTTGATCGTTCCGTACTGGATGCCCCACATGATTCCGGCGAGGCCGGCCAACAGGCCGCTCATTGCGAAGGCAACCATGACGACGACGCCGGTTCGGATGCCGAGCGACTGGGCAGCCTCGGGGTGGCTCCCGACGGCGTAGATCTGGCGGCCGATGGCGAGTTGGCGCAGCGCGATGCCAACGACGAAGGTGACGGCAACGGCTATCAGCACGAAGATCGGGATGCCCAGGAACGTGTTGCGTGCGACATCGGTGTAGCCGGCTGGCAACTCGGTCAGCGTCACCTGCGAGCCACCGGCCAGCACGAACGCGAAGCCCCGATAGATCGAAAGCGTGCCGAGCGTCGCGACGATCGACGGCACCTTGAAGACCGCGACGATCAGTCCGTTGATCATGCCCAGCAACAACCCAAGGCCGAGACCAACGACCCACGCAGCCGGCACCGGCATGACCTCTCGGCTGAGGAGCTCGGCAACAACAAGTGCGACGAGTCCGATCGTCGATTCGACCGACAGGTCCACGTTGCGGGTAATGACCACGACGGCCTGGCCCACGGCTGCAACGGCGATGATCGAGGCGGTAACGGTCAGCGTTGTCAGGTTGCCCGTCGTCAGGAACTGAGGTTGCTGGATGACGACGAAGACAGACAGGGCCAGCATCAGGAGCACGAGACTCAGCTCGCGCTGCCTCGCGATCGCCAGCAGGGCACGGCCCGACATGGCCCTCGTGCCCGGCGTGGCTACCGCAGCGTCGGCCGTCATCCGGTTGCCTCGGGCACCGGCTCAGGCTCAGTCTGCTGACCGGTCGCAGCGAACATGACCTGCTCCTGCGTGGCTTGACTGCCGTCGATCTCGGCGGACAGGCGGCCCTCGTGCAGCACCAGGATGCGGTCGGACATGGCCAGCACCTCGGGCAGATCGCTCGAGATCAGCAGGATGGCGAGGCCGGCCGCCGCGAGCTCGCCGACGATGCGATGGACCTCGACCTTGGCGCCGATGTCGATCCCGCGCGTGGGCTCGTCGAGGATGAGCACGCGCGGCTCAGTCGCCAGCCACTTGGCGAGCACGACCTTTTGCTGATTGCCGCCCGACAACGAGGCTGCGAGCTGGTCCACGGCACGCATGCGAATGTCCAGCTGTCCGGCGTAGTCGTTGGCGACCGCGTCCTCGCGCGCGCGCCGAACCACGAGCCGCGGGAAAAGGCGCCGCAGAATCGGCAGAGTCACGTTCGACGAGATGGGAAAGTCGAGCACGAGGCCCTGTTGATGGCGATCCTCGGGCACGTAGGCAATGCCCGCATCGAGGGCAGCGGCCGGACTCGCGAACGCAACACGTTTGCCGCCGAGTCGTATCTGGCCGCTGTCGGCGCGATCTATGCCGAACAGCACCCGGGCTACTTCGGTCCTGCCGGCGCCCACCAACCCGGCCATGCCAACGATCTCGCCAGCGCGCACGTTGAAGCTGATGCTGTCGAACTCATCGCTGCGCGTCAGGCCGTCGACCTCGAGCAGAACCTCGCCAATCGGCTTGCTGATGCGTGGGAAAAGCGTGACCTCGCGGCCGACCATGTGCCGAATCAGGCTCGCCGGGGTGAGCGACGCCGTGGCTTCGGTGACTACATGCCGCCCGTCGCGTAGCACGGTCGTCCGGTCGGCGAGAGCGAAGACTTCTTCCAGGCGATGGCTGACAAAGAGGATTGCCACCCCGTCGTGCTGTGTCTGGCGAACGATCGCGAACAATCGTTCGACCTCATGGGCGGACAGGGAAGCGGTTGGCTCGTCGAGGATCAGGATGCGCGAGTCGAGCGAGAGCGAGCGCGCGATCTCGATCAGCTGCTGGTCGGCCATCGAAAGGCCGCGCACCGGTGCCGAGGGATCGATGCTCACTCCGAGCTCTTCGAACAGTGCCTTCGCGCGGCGCTGCATCGCGCCCCAATCGAGGCCGAATGCGCCGCGCGGGGCGTGGCCGATGAACACGTTCTCGGCGACCGAGAGATCGGGGAAAAGCTGCGGCTCCTGATGAACGACGGCGATGCCCAGCGAGCGTGCGTGCGCAGGGCCATCGAGCACGACCTGGCTGCCGTCGAGGAAGATCGAACCTTCGTCGGGCTGGTGAATGCCGGCCAGAATCTTGACCAGGGTGCTCTTGCCGGCACCGTTCTCGCCAACCAGGGCGTGTATCTCGCCGCCCACCAGCTGGAGTGAGACTCCGTTCAACGCCTGGGTAGCACCAAATCGCTTGGCGATATCGCGCAGGTCGGCGATAGGCGGCCCTGCCGTATCCAGGGCGCTGTCCGTTTCCACGGCCACCACCTCGGTCACCTGTGAGCTCCGGAACCAGCCGGGTGGCCGGTGGCCCGACGGACCTCGACTCCGCGTTCGGTCAGGGTGGCAGCCATCGCTTCGGGCGCCGCGTCGTCGGTCACGACCGTTGTGATCTGGTTGCTGGCACAGAACGTGGCAATGGCCGTTCGTCCCCACTTGGTGTGGTCGACGACGGCGACGACTTCGCGAGCGGCGGCCACCATTGCTCGCTTGATCTGCGCCTCTTCTTCGGTCGCGTCGGTGAGGCCGGCGTCCAGGGTGAAGCCGGCGGCTCCGACGAAGGCCTTCTGGACGTTGATGCGCTCGAACAGACCATCGCCCAGCTGGCCGACGACCGACAGCGCCTCCCAGCGAACGCGACCTCCGAGCATCAGCACCGAGATGCCCGGCTGGCCCGCCAACTCGGACGCGAGCCGAAGGCCGTTCGTGATGACGGTCAGGTGGCTCCAGCCGCGTCGTCGCTTGAGGTTTCGCGCCACCTGCAGGGCGGTCGTGCTCGCGTCCATGACGATCGACTCACCGTCGCGCACGAGGCCGGCGGCCAGGGAGCCGATCCGTGCCTTTTGTGCGGACTGCAAGCGCTCGCGGATGTCGAAGGCGAGCTCGGAGCGGCGTGAGTCGAGAGCGATTGCGCCGCCGTGCGTGCGCAGCGCTCGATGTTCCGACTCGAGCACGAAGAGGTCGCGCCGGATGGTCACTCCAGAGACGCCGAATCGCCCGGCCAGGTCCGTCACCCGGGCTCGACCTTCGTCCTGGATCAGCCGCGCGATTTCCTCTTGTCTTTCACGGGCGAAGGTCTCCCGCGCGGCGCTGCGTGCCTGTGCGCTCACCCGCCTGGCATCCTCCTCATTGGGCCGGCAGCCGGCTGCGCGGCAGACTAGTTTGATCGGGATCGCAATGTCAAGAAACACAATTGAAACTAATTGAAACCTGTGTCAGGCTAGGCGGGGGTCTCGTCCCCGCAGGCCGATCCAGGCGAGGGCGTCTGGGCCGGCAGGGACTCCGGCTGGTGCAGGCTTGGTGCCGCGTTCCTCCTCAGACGGCACCGGGTCCGCACCGGCGGAGTTCCTCGCGTAGCGAGGCGCTAACGTGCCACTCAGGAGGTAGGCAGTGGTCGCCAACAAGGACATCACCGCGGCGCTGAGCGCACAGCGCATCGAGCTTCCGTCCTGGGCGTTTGGGAATTCCGGGACGCGGTTCAAGGTGTTCCCGCAGCTTGGAGTCCCGCGCGACCCGTACGAGAAGATCGCCGACGCAGCGCAGGTTCATCGCTATACCGGCGTGGCACCGACCGTTGCCCTGCACATTCCGTGGGACAAGGTTGACGACTACGCCGACCTGGGGCGGCACGCAACCGGCCTCGGAGTCGCGCTCGGAACGATCAACTCGAACACCTTCCAGGACAACGACTACATGCTCGGCAGCGTCTGCCATCCCGACGCCGGCATCAGACGCAAAGCAATCGATCACCTGCTGGACTGTGTCGACGTCATGGACGCAACCGGGTCGAGCGATCTCAAGCTGTGGTTCGCGGATGGAACCAACTATCCGGGGCAGGATGACTTCCGCGCCCGACAGGATCGGTTGGCGACGGCTCTAGCAGAGGTTTACGAGCGGCTGGGTCCTGATCAGCGCCTCGTGCTCGAGTACAAGCTCTTCGAGCCCGCGTTCTACAGCACCGACGTTCCCGACTGGGGCACTGCCTTCGCGCACTGCGTAGGCCTCGGACCGAAAGCGAAGGTGGTCGTCGACACCGGTCACCACGCACCCGGCACGAATATCGAGTTCATCGTCGCCATGCTGCTTCGCGCCGACAAGCTCGGCGGCTTTGACTTCAACTCGCGTTTCTACGCCGACGACGATCTGATGGTTGGCTCGGCCGACCCGTTTCAGCTCTTTCGGATCATGCATGAGGTGATCAAGGCAGGAGGTCTGGATTTCGAGCTCGGGCGTGTCGTTCATGCTCGATCAATGTCACAACATCGAACCCAAAATTCCGGCCCAGATCCGCTCTGTCATGAACGTCCAGGAGCAGACGGCCCGTGCGTTGCTGATTGATGAAAATGCCCTCGCGGACGCCCAGGTACGGGGTGACGTGCTGGGTGCCAACGCCATACTCATGGACGCGTTCAGCACGGACGTAAGGCCGCTTCTCGAGGACGTTCGCCAGAACATGAACCTGGAACGGAACCCGATGGCAGCGTTTGCCGCCTCGGGCTACCTCGACGAGATCGCGCGAGACCGCGTCGGAGGCCAGCAGGCGGGTTGGGGAGCGTGACGACGGACAGCCAAATTCGCAGATCCACCACGAGCGGGCCCGCCGACGAGCTGTTGGCGCGCTCCCATCGACTGGGCTCCGATCGGCGCAACACCAACTACGCCGGCGGAAACACATCGGCCAAAGGCACGGAGGTCGATCCCGTCACGGGCGAGCCGATCGACCTGCTGTGGGTCAAGGGCTCAGGCGGTGATCTGGGCACCCTGACCGATGCCGGACTGGCCGTGCTCCGTCTCGATCGCCTGCGTGCTCTCGCGGATGTCTATCGCGGCGAGGATCACGAAGACGAGATGGTCGACCTCTTCGACTATTGCCTGCACGGCAAAGGCGGGGCCGCGCCCTCGATAGACACGGCGATGCACGGTCTGACCGGCGCCGCTCACGTCGACCACCTCCACCCAGACTCGGGAATCGCATTTGCGACTGCGGTCGATGGTGAGCAGCTGACCGAGCAGTGTTTCGGAGACCGGGTTCGCTGGGTCCCGTGGCGAAGGCCTGGCTTCCAGCTCGGTCTCGACGTCGCCGAGCTACAGCGACAACATCCGCAAGCGATCGGGGTCGTCCTCGGCGGCCACGGAATCACTGCCTGGGGCGATAGCTCCGACGAGTGCGAATCGCGTTCTCTGGAGATCATTCGGACGGCAGAGAGCTTCATCGCCGAACGCGGACGATCGCAGCCCTTCGGCGACGTGATCGCCGGATACCAGCCACTTCCGGTCGGTGCGCGGCGGGATCGTGCCGCCGCTTTGGCGCCGACGATCCGTGGGCTGGCATCGACGGATCGCGCCATGGTCGGACACTTCAACGATTCGGACGAGGTGCTCGATTTCGTATCGCGAACCGAGCATCCACGCCTGGCGCGACTCGGAACCTCTTGCCCCGACCACTTCCTGCGCACCAAGGTGCGACCGATGGTGCTCGACCTGCCCGGCGATGCACCGCTCGACGAAGTCGGGCGTCGCCTGCGCGAGCTGCATCAGGAGTTCCGAGCCGAGTACATCGCCTACTACGAGCGCCACGCCCGGCCGGAGAGTCCGCCAATCCGCGGAGCAGATCCCGCAATCGTGCTCGTGCCTGGGGTTGGCATGTTCTCGTTCGGAGTGAACAAGCAAACGGCACGTGTCGCTGGCGAGTTCTACGTGAACGCGATCAACGTGATGCGCGGCGCCGAGTCTCTGTCGACCTATCAGCCGATCCCGGAGGTTGAGAAGTTCCGCATCGAGTACTGGTCACTCGAGGAAGCAAAGCTGGCGCGCATGCCCAAGCCCAAGCCGCTCGCGACGCGCGTCGCCCTGATTACCGGCGCCGGATCCGGGATCGGACGCGCTGTGGCGCACCGACTGGCGGAGGAGGGCGCATGCGTCGTCGTTGCCGACATCGACGTCGCGGCAGCCGAGGTGGTCGCGCGCGAGATCGGCGACGAAGACACTGCCATCGCGGTGGCGATGGATGTCACCGTCGAGGCCCAGGTCGTTGATGCGTTCCGAAGCGCGCTGCTCGCCTTCGGCGGCGTCGACCTGGTCGTCAACAACGCCGGCCTGTCGATCTCGAAGCCATTGCTGGAAACGACCAACGCCGACTGGGATATCCAGCACGACGTGATGGCCAAGGGATCGTTCTACGTGTCGCGCGAGGCCGCCCGGGTGATGATCGACCAGGCGATGGGTGGTGACCTGGTCTACATCGTCAGCAAGAACGCCCTGTTTGCCGGACCGAACAACGTGGCGTACGGCGCCGCCAAGGCCGACCAGGCGCACCAGGTCAGGTTGCTCGCAGCCGAGCTCGGCGTGCACGGCATTCGAGTGAATGGCGTCAACCCCGATGGGGTGGTTCGTGGCTCCGGCATCTTCGCCAAAGGATGGGGCGAACAACGCGCGGCAACGTACGGAATCCCCGTCGAGCAACTCGGCGAGTTCTACGCCCAGCGCACCATCCTCAAGCGCGAGGTGCTGCCCGAACACGTGGCCGCAGCCGTGTTCGCGTTGACGGGCGGAGACCTGAGCCAGACGACGGGCCTTCATATCCCTGTCGACGCCGGAGTCGCCGCGGCATTCCTGCGTTGAGCGGCGCGCTTGCCGCCGTCGACCTCGGGGCGGCCAGCGGCCGAGTGATCGTTGGTCGGTTTGAAGGCGAGCGCCTCGAGACGATGGAAGTGCATCGATTTGCAAACGGCCCGGTCGAGACATCAGACGGTCTGCACTGGGACGCGATGGGGCTGTTCGAGAACGTCGTCACCGGCCTGCGCAAGGCCGTCGAGTCGGTCGGCCATCTGCAGGGCATCGGCATCGACTCGTGGGGCGTTGACTTCGGCCTGCTCGACAGCGGAGGCGAGTTGCACTCCAGTCCGCACCACTATCGCGACCCGAGGGCAGATCGTGGCGTCGCCCGAGTCAAACGCACCATCAGCGATAGCGAGCTATATCAGCGAACTGGGCTGCAGTTCCTGCCGTTCAACTCCATATACCAGCTTGCCGCATCGCTCGACGACGGCGAGCTGGGCGGTGCTCAAACCATGTTGCTGATGCCCGACTTGATGGGCTATCTGCTGACAGGTCGCCGCATTACCGAGCAAACGAACGCGTCGACGACCGGCCTGATCGACGTGCATACGGGTGAATGGGCGAGTGATCTGATTGAGCGCGTTGGCTTGTCACGAGACCTGTTCACCGACCTCGCCCCGCCGGGGACAGAGCTCGGAGACCTGCGGCCGGCGGTGGTAGCCGATACCGGAGCAACACGGGCGACGGTGAGCCTCGTTGGCTCGCACGACACCGCATCGGCTGTGGTCGGCGTGCCCGCCGAGGATCAGCACTTTGCCTATATCTCGAGCGGCACGTGGTCGCTCGTCGGCGTCGAGCTGGCACGCCCGATAGTTACCGAGGAAGCCCGCCTTGCTGGCTTTACCAATGAGGCCGGCGTCGACGGTCAGACGCGGTTCCTGCACAACGTGATGGGCCTATGGATGCTCCAGGAAACGATGCGTCAGTGGAGCGCCGAGGGTCGTGCCATCGATATCGAGGCGTTGCTCGCCGGCGCCGCGCAGCTCCCGTCTGGGGGGCCAGTCATCGATCCGGACGACGCCGTCTTCATTGCGCCGGGCGACATGGTCGAACGCATCCGGAGTGCGTGCCGAACCTCGGGCCAGCGGGAACCCACGGAGCCCGCCGAGGTTGCGCGCTGCATCCTCGACAGCCTCGCCCGTGCCTACGCCAGTGCTGTCCGCAGGGCCGGCCAGATTGCCGATCGGGAAGTCCGGGTTGTTCATGTCGTGGGTGGCGGATCACGCAACCGACTGCTCTGCCAGCTGACCGCCGATGCATGTGGCCTGCCAGTGCTGGCTGGACCGGCCGAGGCGACCGCTCTTGGCAACCTGCTCGTCCAGGCCCGCGCCCATCGGCTGATCGACGGATCGCTCTTCGATCTGCGAGCGATTATCCGGAGATCTGAGGCGATCACGCGTTACGAGCCGTCGGGCAAGTCGGTCGTGGCGGCCTGAGCCGTGCGGGTCGCTCTGTTCGTCACCTGCTTCAACGACCTGCTGTTTCCTGAAGTCGGCAAGGCAACCGTGCGTCTGCTCCGCCGATTGGGTCAGGAGGTCGAGTTTCCGGCCGATCAAACCTGCTGCGGGCAGATCCATTTCAACACCGGCTACCGCGACCAGTGCGTTCCTCTGTTGAAAAACTTCGTCGACGTGTTCTCCGGCTACGACGCGGTCGTCACTCCATCGCCGTCCTGCGCGGCGATGGTTCGCCACCATCACGCGACCGTCGCCCAGCATGCCGTTCTGCGCAGCCCGGAATTGGATCTGCCACGACGCGTGGCCGAAGTGTCGCCGCGGGTCTATGAGTTGACCGAGTTCCTGATCGACGTCCTGGGCGTGGAGGATGTCGGAGCGCACTTCCCCGAGACAGTCACGTACCACCCGACCTGCCACGGCCGGAGGCTGCTCGAGATCGGCGATCGCCCGATGCGGCTCCTCAGCGCAGTTGACGGCATCCGTCTGCTGCCGCTCCCCAACGACGACGAGTGCTGCGGATTCGGGGGCACATTCGCGGTCAAGAACGAGGACACGTCGCTGGCTATGGGTACCGACAAGGTGAACGACGTTGTCAGTACGCGCGCTTCCGTTCTCGCGGCAGCCGACACATCGTGTCTGATGCACATCGGCGGCCTCCTTTCGCGCCGAAAGGAGAAGGTGCGCGCGATGCACATCGTCGAGATCCTGGCAACCGATGATCGATCAGCCCAGCTTCGCTGACACGCCGCCGTTCCCGGAGGCCGCACGCGAGGCGCTTGCGAACGGTCAGCTGCGCTCGAACCTGCGGCGCGCCACGAACACGATCCGGGACAAGCGTGCCCGAGCGGTGGCGGAGCGACCGGATTGGGAGGAGCTGCGCCTCGCCGGCGCGGCGATCAAGGACGACGTCCTCAGCCGGCTTCCCGAGCTGCTGCTTCAACTCGAAGACGCGGTCACGGCCGCCGGCGGGATCGTGCACTGGGCTCGCGACGGCGCCGAGGCAGGGGCGATCGTGGCCGCCATCGCTCAGGACCATGACGTAGCCGAGCTCGTCAAGGTCAAGTCGATGACCACCCAGGAGATCGAGCTCAATGAGACTCTGGCCCGCGCCGGAATCGCGGCGTGGGAAACCGACCTTGCGGAGTTGATCGTTCAACTCGGACACGATCTGCCGTCGCACATCCTGGTGCCGGCGATCCATCGCAATCGATCAGAGATCCGGTCGATCTTCGAGGCTGAGATGGGTCGTGCCGGTCGCCCGGCACCGGCCGGCATGACCGACGAGCCAAGGGAGCTGGCCGAAGCCGCGCGGCTTCACCTGCGCGAGAAGTTCCTTCGTGCCCGGATGGCCGTGTCTGGAGCGAACTTCGCCATCGCCGATACAGGGGCGGTCGTGGTTGTCGAGTCCGAGGGCAACGGCCGGATGTGCCTGACGCTGCCCGATGTGCTGGTCACCGTGATGGGCATCGAAAAGCTGCTCCCGACATGGCAGGATCTCGAGGTCTTCATGCAGCTCCTGCCGCGCTCATCGACCGCGGAGCGGATGAACCCATACACGTCGATCTGGACCGGAGTGACGCCGGGCGACGGCCCACAGGAGTTCCACCTCATCCTTCTCGATGGCGGCCGCACCGACGTGCTCGCCGACGACGTTGGGCGCCAGACGCTGCGCTGCATCCGCTGCTCTGCGTGCCTCAATGTCTGTCCGGTCTACGAGCGAACTGGCGGGCAAGCCTATGGCTCGGTCTATCCCGGTCCGATCGGCGCCATCCTGACGCCGCAGCTGCAGGGCATCCGTAACGGGCCGATCAGCGAACAGGCCGCCTCGCTGCCCTTCGCCTCGTCGTTGTGCGGCTATTGCTACGAAGTGTGTCCGGTGCGCATCGACATCCCGGAGGTTCTCGTCCACCTGCGGGCGAAGGTCGTCGAGCAACACGGCACGTCCGCGCCACCTACCGGGGAGTCGATGAGTCTCTCTGCGCTTGGCTGGTTCCTGCGCGGGCCGGGCAGATTGGGATTCGCCGAGCGGCTGGCCGGATGGGGCGGGCGTCTCGTCGGCCGCCGCGGGATGATCGGTCAACAGCGCGGACCCGTGCCGGGGATGCTCAAGGCCTGGTTACGCGGCCGTGACCTGCGAACGCCCGCACGTGAACCGTTCCGGGACTGGTGGAGTCGGACGCGAGGCGGGACGAGGGACGACGCGTGAACTACCGGCGACCATGACTCGACCGCCGCACGCGCCGAGATCCTGCGCCGAACGTCTGAGGCGATCAACGGGATCCAGCGCATCCCGACCGTCGAGCGTCGTTACCTGCGAACGTCACCCTCCGGCACGGACGTGATCGCGCTCTTTGCTGAGCGAGTCGCCGACTACAAGGCGCGTGTCTCGCAGGTTCGTCAGGACGAGCTCGCCGCGGCCATCGATGCGTCGTTGCGCCGCCACGGGGCGAATCGGGTGGCAATCCCGCCTGGATTGCCGCCGGCGTGGTTGGCGGCATCGTCGGCTGAATGGTTCGGCGACGAGCCGCCGCTGAGCCACACCGACCTTGATCAGCTCGACGGCGTGCTGACCGGCTGTGCGGTTGGCATCGCGGAGACGGGCACTATCGTGCTCGATGCGGGGCCAGGACAGGGTCGACGTGCCCTCAGCCTGCTGCCCGACTATCACCTCTGCGTGGTGATGAGCGAGCAGATCGTGGGTTCAGTGCCCGAGGCAATCGAGCGTCTCGATCCTCGTCGGCCGCAGACCTGGATCAGCGGACCCTCGGCGACGAGCGACATCGAGCTCGATCGAGTCGAGGGTGTTCACGGCCCGCGCAACCTCGAGGTCCTCGTAGTCGCTGACTGATCGCGCCTAGCCCATCAGCGGCTGCGGACGAGCCTCGCGCCGTTCGCCCCGGCCATCTTTTCCTCGAATCGCCTGGCGGACGCCTCAAGCTTCTCGAGATGGTTGGCAAGGACCCGGCGGGCATCCTCGGCGGCGGCGTCCAACCCGGTCAGCTGGAAGATCTTCCAGTGCTGAAGGATCGGCAGCAGGACCTCGTCGCGGTGGATCCGGATGTCGTAGATGCCGGCCTTGGCGATCGAGGCCGCCTTGCGCAGGAAGTTCGGGATGCCCGCGCCGGGCATCTCGAAGGCGAGGACCTCGTCGACGATCGCCCTGACCGTCGATGACGGATCAATCTTCAGCGCAGCCTCGAGGATGTCGCGGTAGAAGACCATGTGGAGGTTCTCGTCGGCCGCGATCCGGACCATGATCTTGTCCGCGACGGGATCGTCCGAGTAGCGCCCCGTGTTGCGGTGCGAGATCCGCGTAGCAAGCTCCTGGAACGCGACGTACGCGAGACCACGCAGGAGGCCCGGCGCGGCGTGGTCGTAGCCCTGCTGGAGCTGTGTCATCCGGCCGCGCTCGAGGGCGATCGGGTCGATGTTGCGAGTCACCGTCAGGTAGTCGCGCAGGACAATCGCGTGCCGACCCTCCTCGGCCGTCCAGCGCCCGACCCAGTTGATCCACGCGCCATCACCCTTTCCGAACATGCCGTGGATGAGGCGGTGGTACGAAGGGAGGTTGTCCTCGGTCAGGAGGTTGACCTCGAAAGCCGTCTGCGCGACGCCGGTCAGCCGCGGCTGATCGGGCGTCCAGGGCTCTTTGTCGAAGTCGCGCCCAAGCCGGTAAGGGATGTACTCGTGCGGGAACCACTCCTGGGCGACCTTGATGTGGCGATCGAATAGCCGCCCGGCCTCGGGCTCCAGCTCGTTCAGCAGGGCGACCTCATCCCCGAGGGTCGCGGATGGTTCGAGAACTGTCGTCATGGCGGGCTCGTTCGCTTCCTCTTCACGCGAGTGGCACAAGAATAGTCCGCTGCGATCCGAAGCCCCGAGATAGTTCGGAACACGTTCAGCAGCTGACGGCCACCTGTACCAGGTTCCCTGGCCGGACGTCGATCCCGGGTCGTGAACCGTACGTGGCCGCGACCGTGGCTACCTAGCGCGGATCAGTAACGGGCTGGGTGCTGGCTCGGGTTCGCCGCGGACGAGTCAGGTATCTACTGGGGAGAGCCCAAGTCGTACGGGAGCAGTGAAATGCTCAAGAAGATTGTTCCAGCCATGCTCATGTGTTGGCTATTCATCGCCCAGAGCGTTGCTGCAGCCGACCCAAGTGCCCTGTCCGCGTCCCAGGCTGACTGGCCGCAGTGGCGAGGCAGCGCCGACCATCGCGGCGTGAATCGATATGAGACAAAGCTGTCCGTCTCCAACGTGTCAGATCTGGAGCTGAAGTGGGTCGGAAACAACGGCTTCAACTCGTCTCCGGCCGTCTCCAGGGGAGTCCTGTACGTCTCAAACGGGGCTCTCCACGCTTACCCCGCTGACTGCGCCACTGGCGGCTCCGTCTGTCAGCCGCTGTGGACGGGTGGATCTGGCTACGCTGACTGGTCGTCGCCGGCCATAGGCAATGGCGCCGTATTCATCGGCGGAGCCAGCGGACTCTTCGCGTTCAAGGTGGGCTGCCGATCAGATGGCGGGCAGTGCCAGCCGTTGTGGCGCGGCACGGCCGTGGATTCGGCTTACACCTCGCCCACTTACTCGAACGGCGTCGTCTACGTCGCAACCAGTTACGGCACGCTCGAGGCGTACAACACCACGGCTTGCGCCACTGCCGGCGGCTTCTGCGCGCCCAAGTGGACGGCCGACCTGGGTGGCAATGTCTACAGCTCGCCGGCCGTCGCGGACGGCATGGTGTACGTCGGCGGTCACGATGGCTTCCTGCACGCGTTCAAGGTCGGTTGTGGAACCGGCGGCGCGACGTGCAGCCCGGTTTGGAAGGGCGACATGCACGCCATCACCTATGGAACGCCGGCGGTTGCCGGTGGCACCGTATACGTCGCCGTTTCAGATGGCGGTGTCTATGCCTTCCCGACGTCGTGTCGGAAGGGGAATGGCACCTGTGAGCCACTCTGGCACGCAGCACTGCCGGCAACGAACCATTCGTCGCCCGCCGTCACGGACACGACGGTGTATGTCGGTTCAGGACATCGTCTATTCGCGCTTGCCGTTGGCTGCGCAACGGACGGCAGGCTGTGTACGCCACTGTGGAAGTCACCCAAGATCGGGCTGGACAACGACGAGGTCGTACCCTCGCCGGCGGTTGCCAACGGAGTTGTGTTCGTCGGCTCGCAGCTCCAGAACCAGGCAGCGGGTCGCCTGTTTGCATTCCCGGCCGAGTGTGGCTCGGGTGGCGCGACCTGCCGCAAGATCTGGGCCTCGCCGGTGATCGCCGGCATGGTCAACGCTTCGCCCGCGGTAGCGAACGGCATGGTCTTCGTGCCGTCGAACGGTGGCCGAACGTACGCCTTCGGACTACCCGAGTAGTTCGTCGAGTGGCTGCGGCTCCTGGATGTGCAGGGCCGCAGCCAACACGCTGACCATCAGACCCTGAACGTAAACTCTTGCGACGGGGCCGGTAGCTCAGCGGCAGAGCAGGGGACTTTTAAGCCTTTCGGCGTGTGCGCTGTGGCACCGAGCGTGGGAGTGCAAGCGAAACCGCCACAGTTATCGTCTGTAACACGGCACGTGCCGGCGGTCCGGGTGCCGAATCGGAGCGCGAACTGCGTGCCCCCGGATTACCACTCCGGAATGGACGAGCCAGCTTCGTTCGGCACGGTGTCGTGACCGGGCCTCCGCCCCAGACGAAGTGGGCGTCGCCGGCCCACAGAACGACGTGTCCATCGGCTCCTTCTTTGTCCGGTGTCGGCATCTCCCATCAGTTCGCTGTCGCGACGTCGTATACGAGGTCCGATCCAACGACAATCGCGCGACCGATCGGCCCACCGCGCTGGAGTCAGACAGCTCTCGTAGGCGCCCTGAAATGATCAGTAGTTAGCCGCCGCGTTACGCGGAGTAGCCAAGGAAGCATCGGGTCGCTCCAGTCAGCAGTGTCGCGCTTAGCCCAAAGCTTGAGAACGCCTCCTGCGCCAGAGTGCGAACAGAGCGCCGGTATCGAGGACCCGCATCGGCACCGCCCGGCCGACAGTTCTGAGCCCGAGCAGGGGAACCGCAAGGGCCCAGTTCGCGATCAACGCGTCCGTCGCCGAAATTTCATCGGGTGACCGGCTGGCCGGCGACGTGCCCGCGCTCTGCGATTGTGGGCGCAGATACATCCACCGAACGCTCGAGAGCAGCATCGAGGCGCGCCACGAATGGCGCGGCGCCCAGTCGGACCAGGATTTCGCGACTCGACGCGGCGACCTGGCGGACTTCCGGTTCGCGCGGATCGAGTACGGTCACCATATCGATCGCGGTCAGCGCCTCGTCCCACTGCAATCGCAACTCGCGCCAGCCGCGAATCGCCTCGCGGTAGAGTGCCAGCGCATCGCTAGCGCGTCCCTCTAGCGCCGCAACCGCGGCCCTGATCGTCGCGCGCCGGACTTCTACCGTGCCGCCATGCACCCCCGTAGCGTCGATCGCTTCTGAATCGGCGCGGACAGCCGCCAAGTCGCGGCTCCAGATCGCTGCATGCGCGGCGCTGTAGATTGCGGAAGGTGCCTGGCTGGGCGATATCTCGGCGATTCGGCGCCATGCGGCGCGGGCCTCCTCGAGGCGGCCTTCAGCCATGGCGGCATTGCCGGTTGTGTCGAGCAACATGACGAGAAGATACGGGTTCGTGCTATCGCCGACGAGGGCGTTCATTTCCGCCAGCCCGTCGGCGACCGACTCCCCACGACATGCGCGGATGATGAGCGCATTCCCGAGCAGTGAGTTGCGCTGGTGGCTGTCCAGGTCGCCAGCAAGCGCGCCGTCGAGCTCCGCGAGCGCGCCATCCCAGTCGCCCGCGAGGAACGCGGTGTAGCCAACGTTGTTGATGAACTCAAGCATGAAATCGCGGTTGCCGGTGCGGCGCGAAAGCACGAGACCCTCGCGGAACTTTTTGAGCGCGGCGGTTGGGTCGACCTCGCCAGTGTGGTAACCGCCGGAGTTGAGCGCCATGAGGAGAATGCGGTTCAAACCATTTGCCCGCGCGAGCTCCTCCGCCCCGTGAAAGATGGCGATGGCCTCGCGCAGCCGGCCGAGGTTGCCCAGCGCCGAACCTTTTGAAGCGAGTGTCTGGGCGATCGTGGGCAGGTCGCCGGCATGCTCGGCCGCCGTGAGCACGCTCTCGGCCAGAGCGACGGCACGCTCATATTGCTTCCAGGCGTAGCCGGCGACCAGATGGCTGCTCAATTTGACGACCGCCGGATCGGGCCAGAGGTCGCGGTTCTCATGCGCAGCGTCCTCGAGCAACTGCACGGCGGCCGGGTAGCGAGTCCCGTTCAGCATTGCCCGACCGAGCGCGGCCGTCGCCCGGACCACGGCGAGCCGGTCGTCGTTCTGCCTGTGGAGCTCGACCGCCCGGTGAAGGAACCCTTCGGCCTGATCGACCCGGCCCGCTGCATCGGCCGACAAACCGGCCTTTTCGAGCAGGTCCGCCTGGTCACTGGCCTCGCGCGTTACGGTGAGCGCCTGCTCCAGGAACATGATCGCCTGGTCGTGTGACCCGAGATCGGCAGCCCGCTCGGCAGCGGCGTTCAATGAAAGCCTCGCGTGAACAGCAAGCGCCTCGGCCTCGGGCCCTTCACCTGCGTTGCGCTGAGCCGCGAAGTACTGGCCGGCCAGTACGCCGACGAGCTCATCCGAACCGAGGCTCTCGAAATGGCGTGCCGCCGCCAGGTGGCGGACCTTGCGGTCACTCCGGGCGAGCGTGTTGTATGCGACCTCGCGGATGAGTGCCTGCACGAACGCGAACTGACCGCGCTCTGGTGATCGCTCGTCGATGTCATATGGCCAACAGTCTCGCGTCTAACGAGGCGACTCAGTCGGGGCTCAGCTCGGCATCGGGTCAGTCCCGAAACGGCCGACAGTCCGGCGACGGTGAACGACTGGCCCAGGACCGCCGCGTCGTGAATCAGCGTCTTGTCGGCCGGCTCGAGCGCATCCAGGCGCGATGCGATGAGCGCGGTGAGCGTCTCGGGGATGGCGAACGTCGTCAGGTCGCGGACGGGGACGTACGCACCGCCCTCGAGTCGCAGGCTGCCGTCCGCGACGAGCATCCGGACGGTCTCAACGGCGTACAGCGGGACCCCGCCGGCGCGGCCCACGATCGCCCGCGTGGCGGAGTCCGGCAGGCCGGGCACAAGTCCAGCAAGGAGCCCGCCCATCTGCTCGTCGGCCAGCGGCTCCAGGTGGATCGACATGAAGCTCCGCTTGCCGGCTCCCCAGTCTGCTCGCCTCTCGAGCAACTCGGGGCGGGCTCAACGCCACGACGTAGAGCGGCGCGCCCCGAGTCCACTCGAGCAGGTGGTCGATGAAATCGAGCAGGCCCGAGTCTGCGTTGTGGAGGTCCTCGAAGACGATGGCAACTGTGCCCTTCGTCGGCGATCCGCTCGAAGAACGTCCGCCAGGCGCCGAACAATTGCTCGGCCGCCACGGCCGCCCCGACCCCCAGCAGCGCCAGCAGCGCAGGCTCGATCCAGGCGCGCTCCTCCTCGTCGGCTCACATGCACCGTGACGGCCTCCGCGACTTCTGCGCGGGTGGTCGCCTCGTCGTCCGTCTCGAGCAGCGCACAGCGGGCGCGGACCATCTCGCCTAATGCCCAGAAGCTGATGCCTTCGCCGTATGCCGGTGAGCGACCGGCATGCCAGTATATGGTTTCGGCGAGGCCGTCTACGTACTTCAGGAACTCCCACGCCAGGCGGCTCTTGCCGATGCCCGCCGGCCCCATCAGCGATACCAACCTTGGCTGCTTCTCGCGACCGGTGGCATGGAAGCATGTCCTTCAGCAGCCGCAGCTCGTCGGCGCGGCCCACGAACGGTGCCTCGAGCCCTTCACTCCTGTTGCGGCCGCCGCGCTCGGCCACGACGCGCATCGCGCGCCAGGCGCTCAGCGAGCCGTCCTTTCCCTTGAGCGTCACCTTGCCAGCGGGCTCGAAAGCGATGGCGGCGCTGGCCGCTCGCTGCGTCGCCTCGCCCACGAGCACCGTCCCGGGCGCTGCGGCCGACTGCAGCCGGCTCGCCGTGTTAACCAGATCGCCCGCGACCATGCCCTGGTTTGTGGCCCCAACGGTGGCGGCCGCCTCGCCCGTCAACACAGCCGCGCGCGCCTCGATCGTTGGGCCGAGTGTCGCGCACGGCGTCGACCAGGTCGAGACCGGCGCGAACCGCGCGCTCTGGATCGTCCTCGCGCGCCGTCGGAGCGCCCCACACGGCCATCACAGCGTCGCCGATGAACTTCTCGACGATTCCACCGTAGCGCTCGACTATTTCGGACGCGAGCGCGAAGTAGCGCGTAAAGCGCGTCGCGTACGTCTTCCGCGTCGCGCTCCTCTGCGAACGGCGTGAAACCGACGAGGTCGGCGAAGAGGATGCTGACGACGCGTCGCTCCGCGACGGGAGTTGTGGGTCGCGCCACGGGGATCGTCGCCTCCGGTTGCGCGCCGCCTCCCTCCGCCAGGGGAGTGCCACATTCGCCGCAGAACTTCGCACCGGCCGTGTTGTTCGCGCCGCAGGAGGAGCAGTTGACGGACAGCCGCGCTCCGCACTCGCGGCAGTAATTGCGGTCCGGCTCGTTGTGGGTATCGCAGTTTGAACAGATCACGCCGTTTGACCTCTCAGTTGCGAGCGTGAGCCTAACGCACCCCTCGTCCAGCTCGCCACCGGTCGTCCCGCGCAGTACGTGCACGCTCAGCCGCAGGTACATGTGCGATGACCGCTGCGAGGTGGCCATCACCTACGCACGCGGCGCAGGCGTACTCCCCCGTGTGTCCGTACCCGCGTGCCAGATCTTCGGGCGGTCGCTGTTTCGCGTACCCGATCTCGCCGCTAGTGTCGCGGTTCACCGGCGCCAACCCTCGGCCGCCGACACCCGAACGCGCCAAGATTCAGCTGTTCGAGCGGTGTGGCCGAGGACTTCGTCAGCGGATCAGCAGAACTCGGCTCACTCCGTGCGTAGACTGGCTTCAACTCGATGGGCCGGTAGCTCAGCGGCAGAGCAGGGGACTTTTAATCCTCGTGTCCTGGGTTCGAATCCCAGTCGGCCCTCCATCTCCCATCGGTCAGTGGCAGGTGCCGCTCGCCGCGTCGCGCGTCTCGCCGGCGGTGTCGACAAAGCGCGACGACCACGAATCGGCTTGAAGCGTGAGCTCGAGCACCCCGTGCGCGTCGTTGATCCGGACCAGGGAGTTCGGCCGAGCATCCTTGAACCCCTCCAGGGCGGCCCCACCTGTTCCGACGACAAATTGCACAACACCGCGCGCATCATCCGGCATCTCGTCAGGCGCCTGGGCGGCGAAACGCTCGTAATCATGGTCGTGACCGCCCAGGACCAGCTCGGCGTTCGCGGCGTACAGCTCGTCCCAGAACGAGCCCATCACGGGGTCATTGCCATGATCGCCGCTACTGAAACGAGGCTGGTGTAGCAGCGCAAGCGTGCAACGAGCCGAACTCGATGCCAGGTCCTGGCGGAGCCAGCTCAGTTGGTCCGACTCTCTCGTACAGCGGTCTCGTAGGAGCCCGCAGTTGCCGTCGAGGACAACCACGTGCCAGGGCCCGAGGGCGTCCGAGAACCACGTCCGACCGTCTCGAACCGCCGCGCTGCCCATGTACTCGTGAAGAGGCTCGCCACCGCGGGTGTGAATGTCGTGGTTACCGGTGACCGCGAATGCGATCCGATCCTTCACACGACCCCACGACCCACCGAAGCACTCCTCAAGTTGCTGGGTGGTGCCGTCCTCGTAGGCTGTGTCGCCGAGCGTGGCCACGACGCCGGGCATGCTGGCCACCAGGGCGCCGGTAGCGTCGTCAGCCGTCGAGTCGCAGCGACCAATGTCCCCGGCTGCGATCAGGGTCACGTCATCGCCACCGTCGGTCGGCGCCGGGCTTGGAGTCTCCGCGGGTCCCGCCGGGGAGCTCGTGGCGGTTTGCGGATCAGCGCTGGCGGGCGCCGCCGAAGGCGTGCGCAGCCCGCCCATTGCTATCCACACCGTCGCCAGAATGAGCGCCGCAATGGCGAGCAGAACTGCCGCCAGAGAAAGCCAACGCCTGCGTGCCGGCACTCCGCCCGGCTCCGTCATCCGCCGCGTCTGCTATTGGTCGTCATCGCCGGACGTCCCTTTTCGGCGTCCCGCGATCCACGACTCGAGCATCCTGCGGTGTCGGGCCTGCAGCTTGACCAGTGGCCGTTTCGATGTCAGCAAATCGTTCACTTCCTCGAACGACATGCCGTCCACGTCCATCAGGTAGGCTGCAAGAACTGTCGCCGACCGGCCCCGACCCTTGGCGCAATGGATGAGCACGACACGGCCATCTGTGATCTGGGCTGCGATCCAGTCGACTGCGTCGCTCAGGACGTCCTCGCTTGGCACCGTTACGTCCGGGACGCGGTATTGCCGGTGGGTTATGTCGTGGCTGTCCATGAATGCCGTATCGGTCGTGCGCTCGGCTCGAATGTCCACCACGGCGGTTATGCCGAGCCTGAGAAGTTCCCTGAAGTCGCGACGGTACGTCGGCGCGCCGCCAAGCCACAGGGTGGGTGTCACCTGGGAGAACCAGATATGTCCGAGGACGCGTTCGTAGCTGAAGCGGATAGCTGGATAGAGCCTGTCGAAGCCCTTGTGGAACCCCCTGATGCGGGGCCGATCGTCAGGGGACGACAACAGTCAAGGCACCCTGGAGCACGTCGACCGATAGTGGCGTGCGACCGATGTACTCGCCGTCCGCCCAGACCGGCTGGTCGGGCTCGACCGTCACGCTGATCGACCGTGCCTGCCGGTAGTAGCGCTCGGCCGCCGCGGTGTGCAGATCCATAGCCCTGGCGGCGGCCGCGATGAGCGTGTCGACATTGGCCGTGTCAAGAGCGAAGCAGTCCAACAACCCGTCGTCGATGGCGTAGGTGTGGGCGACCTTCAGGCCGGAGCCGGTCATCCCGGAGTTCACCATGTACACCTTGGACGCCACGAATTCGAGGGCGTCTCCATCGATCTCGACCTGGTACTGGAACTGGCGTGGCCCTGATACCTGCGCTGTTGCTGCGACTGCGTACGCAAACACGCCGTACTTGTCCTTGAGCTCGCGACTCGTCTGTTCCTCGGGCTCGATGCCGATGTACAGGCGCTGGATGAAGTAGCGGTCGTCGACCTCGGCCTGGGCGACGCTTCGCAACCGGCCCACGTCGATGCCGCGTGTGTTGGGACTGGTGCAGAGCATTACGGTCGCGTCCCGAACGTTGTTTGGAACACCGACCTCACGTGCGAAACCGTTGCCTGTGCCGCCGGGAAGGATTCCCATGGGCGTTCGCCGTCCACTCGCGAGCGCCGCGCCGACGACGGCATTGGCGATCTCGTGCTGTGTGCCATCACCGCCGTACGCGACGACCAGATCGACACCGTCGGCAATTGCAGTCCGGGCCTGGTCGCCGGCATCACCGTAGCGATGGGTCACGCTGGCGTCCCACGACACGCCGTGTTCTCGGAACACGTCATTGAGAACGTTGAGGATGGGCTCATCCTTGCCAGAGGCAGGGTTTATGACCACATGCACACGCGGGTACACGGCACCTGACATTCAGCGCCTCCTGCCCCCGGCCATTGCCCGTTCCCTGAAACGAGGGTCCGGACTGGTGACCTTAACGGTCACCGACCAATAGCGGCAAGGATGCGGCTGTGCAGACCAGCGGGATGTTGGAAGGACGCAGCTTTCGTGGTCGCTTTCGCCCGCATTGAGGGGCGAAACTCGACTGCCAACGCGAGTAGCCTCAGCCTCAATTGACTCCGGCCACGAGGGACCATGAGCGCTGACGCGGCAATCGTCGCATTACTGATCGCGGGCTACGCGCTCGTCGCTGCCAAGCTCAACCGGATCTCGGTCGGGTCGGCGCTCTTCTTCGTGGCCATGGGCTTCCTGCTGTCGGACGACCTCTTCGGGCCGATCTCGCTGTCGCCCGAAGCGGAGCCGGTCAAGCTGCTCGCCGAGGCGACGCTGACCCTGCTGCTGTTCGCCGACGCGTCCGGGCTGCGCGCGCGAGCGCTACGCAGAGATGCCGCGCCCATCGCACGGCTGCTCGCCATTGGCCTGCCGCTCACGATCCTGATTGGAACGCTGCTCGCGGCGGCGATGTTCCCCGGCATCTCGTTAGGCATCGCGCTCTTGATCGGCGCGGTTCTGGCGCCGACCGATGCCGCCCTGGGACAACCGGTCGTCACCAACAAGGCCGTGCCGCCGCGCATCCGACGCGTGCTCAACGTCGAAAGCGGACTCAACGACGGCATCGCCACGCCATTCGTCTTCCTGGCTCTTGCACTGGCCACGGCAGAAACGACAGGAGCCAGCAGCTGGGTGTCCGACGCGGTCATCGATGCGCTGGTCGGCGTCCTGGTCGGCGTCGGCGTAGGCATTGCGGGCGGCTTCCTGCTTCGCCTGGCCGAGAGCAGGCGTTGGACGACGCCGCTTTCGCGCCAGCTCTTTGTCCTGGCGCTGGCCGCGTCGTGCTATCTGGTCGCGGTCACGGTCGGCGGCAACGGCTTCATCGCCGCCTTCATCGGCGGCCTGGCCTTCGCCTTCGGAAGCCGTCAGCGCGAGGAGTCGGCGATCCGCTTCACCGAAACGCAGGGATCGCTGCTGGCGATTGGCGTTTGGGCTGCGTTCGGCCTGGCTCTGGCGGGCGAGCTGGTCGCGACGTTCGGCGATCCGATGGTGATCGCGTACGCGGTCCTGAGCCTGACCGTCATCCGAATGCTGCCCGTGGCGATCAGCCTGCTCGGCGCCCGAATTCAAGCCGATCACGGTGCTGTTCATGGGCTGGTTCGGGCCGCGCGGCCTGGCGTCGATCGTGTTCCTGATCGTCGGTCTCGAGGGCCTCAACGAAGCGGGCATCGACTCCGGCCCGGTCGCCGCGGTCGTGGCCTGGACCGTCTTCCTGTCGGTCGTCCTGCACGGCTTGACGGCCGGGCCATTCGCGGCGTGGTACGGGAAGCGCATGGCCGCCCTGGCACCCGACGCGACCGAGTTTGAGGGTCCCGAACCCGAGGCCTCGCGCCTGTCATGGGCGGCCCACCAGGCACTGGTGGTGGCAACGGCGCCCGACGAGGGCACAAAGGCAGCAGACTGACGATGTCGCGAATGTCGCCCGAGGCGCCGATTCGCGCAACTAAACTCAATTCCACTCGCGTCCGAGAGGGAGCGCGAGTTTGTGGGGGCAGTGGCGTTCGTGCCGGACGTCTCTGGCAGGCAATTCAACATAGGGAGGTTGCCATGACGCTAGAGGCAATCGTGCTCGGCTTGCTGGCCCTGGGAATCGGGCTGGCGTTCGCCTATTGGGGCTTCAAGCTGTTCATCATCTTGTTGCCAATCTGGGGCTTCTTCTTCGGCTTCCTCTTCGGAGCCAACGCGATGACAACGTTATTCGGAGAGGGCTTCCTGGTGACAGTCACCAGCTGGGTAGTCGGCTTTGTCTTTGCGCTGCTGTTCGCCGCGCTGGCGTATCTGTATTACTGGTTTGCGGTCACATTCGTGGGCGCGACGCTCGGGTACATGGCCGGCCTCGGGTTGATGGCCTGGCTGGGCATCGATGAGGGCGTGCTCTCGTTCATCGTCGCGCTCGTTGCTGCCGCTGCCGTTGCGCTGCTGTTCATCGTGCTGCGCGTACCGAAGTACCTGATCCTGATCGCCACCTCGTACGGAGGCGCCTTCGCGGCGGTCACCGGAGTCGCACTGATCCTCGGTCGCGTGCCGGTCTCCGCACTGAACGCCGGCACCGCCGGCGCTTACGTGGCCGATTCGCTTTCGTGGCTCTGGATAGCTGCTGCGCTGGTCCTCGGCACGGTTGCCTTCTTGTACCAGTGGCGCCAGATCGAGCGGCTCGAGTTCATTACCTACGAGAGCTATCGAAACCCGGGCATGCCCGCGACCTCGGGCTGACCACAGGCTGACCCTCAGCCGCTCTTACTCGGGCTGACCTGGTCGGTCAGCCCGAGCTTCATTCGATCGGCGGGCGCGTCGTACTCGAAGACATTCAGCGTGACGACGTGCCCGCCATCTGTGGCCGGCGCCACATCGACGACACCCACGTTGTTGCTGGTCGCCAGCCCGCGCCGCCAGACGCGTAGCTCACGCTCGCCGAGTCGAACGAACCTGGTGATCATCCGATTGGCGAGGATGTGCTTGAAGCCGTCCGGCGTCGACAGGGCCGAGCTCGTCCACTGCGCGAAGCGGCCTTCGCCGTCGCGCGGCTTGACGTTGAACGCGGCGCCCACGTGTACGTCGCCTGACAGCACGATCACCTGGCGGTTGGGCAGGGCCGACTGCCAGCCGAAGAGCCGCTCCAACAGCTTGGTGCGCTCGGCGGCGAAGGTGGGCACCGACCATCGGTCGCGTACATCGCGACCGGAGCTCGTGGGCAGGCGCTCGAGCGCGGTCATGAGCGCCGGTGATGCGTGCACGACGGGCACGCTCGCGCCGATGAACACGGTTGGCACTCCCCGATCTGTTGCCTCGGCCAGGAAGGCGTCGAGCAGCGACCAGCCGCGATCCATGATCTGACCCTTCTCGAAGTCACGCTCTCCACGCAGGTCGGGCACGTGGAAGCCGACATCGCCGCGCCAGAACGAATAGCCGAACGGCGGTTCGGATTCGAGCGTCCCACCTGGGTTGCGCAGGTGCTGGTACTCGCGAAATGCCGCTTCCGCGGCACGGTAGACGCGCTCGTCGAACGCGCTGCGGTCCATCAGCGAGCCCCAGCCATCGAAGATGTCGTGGTCGTCCCACATCAGGTATGACGGCGTGGCTTCACTGAGCTCGCGGTAGCCGCGTTCATTGAAAAAGCCGCGGTAGAGGTGGCGGTACGTGTCGACCAGCGCCTCGTCGGTCACCGACGGATCCTTGGACAGCTTCTCGCGGACGCTCATCTCGGACACGGCATCCGAGTACACCTGATCACCCAGCCACATCGCGAAGCCGACCTTGCGCTCTTCGAACAGTGCGCGGATCTGTGGGTAGATTGCCGCGCCGGGATTGCGCTTGATGCTCCCGTCGTCGAGTGCCTCAGTGAACGGCTGGTGGCAGCTGCCAAACGCGAAGCTGAACTCCGCGGGCGAGCCTGGCCCGGGCGCGAACCGACCGCGACGGGTCAGCTCGCCGACGCGAACCTCGAACTCGGCACCCGGTCTGGCTGCGTCGAGCTCGATCTCCGCAACGCCGACATGGTCGTGCTCGGCTCGAGGGCCAATCTCAGACCGCGCGACCTCTTCGCCACCGATCGTCACTACGACCGGTAAGACGCCATCTGGGCTGCGGCCCCAGACGCGGACCGATCGATCGCTGACGTCGCCGACCACCGCCCACGTACTCAGCTCGCCGTCTGGGAAATCGAATTGGGGCAGGCTCGAAGGCGACGAATCAAACGAGGGCATCCGGCCAAGCGTACATTTCGGCCGTGGATGAAGGAGGTTTCTTCGGCGAGCAGGGCGCTGCGCGCTACGACGAGTCGTCCGATCCGATGTTCGACCCGGCGATCGTCAAGCCAACCGTGGACCTGCTGGCGGAGCTGGCCGGCGACGGCCGCGCGCTCGAGCTTGGCATCGGCACCGGGCGGATCGCGCTTCCGCTCGCCGAGCGCGGCGTCGCAGTTCACGGGATCGACCTGTCGACGGCGATGATTGCTCGGCTGCGCGAGAAGCCCGGTGGCTCAGATGTCGCGGTCACGATCGGCGATTTCTCGACGACCCGCGTCGATGGAACGTTCAGGCTGGCCTACCTCGTCTTCAACACAATTCAGAACCTGACCAGCCAGGACGCGCAGGTCGCCTGCTTCCGTAATGTCGCCGCGCACCTCGAGCCCGGCGGTGTCTTTGTCATCGAGGTCATCGTTCCCGACCTTCGACGTCTGCCACCCGGCGAGCAGTTCGTTGTTTTCGACGCCGGAAGCGACCACTGGGGCTTCGACGAATACGACGTTGCCAACCAGGGTCTGATCTCGCACCACTTCACCAGGGTCGACGACCGGATCGACTACTCGTCCGGCCCGTTCCGCTACGTGTGGCCGGCGGAGCTCGACCTTATGGCCCAGATGGCCGGCATGAGCCTGCTCAACCGTTGGGCAGATTGGGATCGCTCGCCATTCACCAGCGAGAGCAGGAAGTTCGTCTCCGTATGGCAGAAGCCCGGCGCTTAAGGGCCAGCTAGTCGCGCTTGCGTGCCTTCCAGGCCTGCTCGGCCGGCCATTTGCGCGCCCAGTCGAGCGTGACCCACTCGTAGGTCGTCGTCGCGTCCGGGCTGGGACGCATTTCGATCAGGTCCTCGATCTCGAAGCCGTTGGCGCGCATCAGCCGGATCCATTCGCCGTGTGGAATGTGGAACTCGACCCCGTCCATGTCGGGGAACTCCACACGGTGCATATCGAAGTACGGCCGCATCAACCGGTCCGTGGCCGGACCATCGGTTTCGAGCTCGGGGACGCTGACCATGATCCACGGCGAGTTGCCCATGAAGATCAACCGGCCGCCGGGCCTCAGCAGGCGCGCCGCCTCCGGGATCCATTTGTAGGGATCGGCCCAGATGGCGGCGCCGTACTCGGAGAAGGCCAGGTCGAAGCTTGCGTCGGGCAGCGGCACGTCCTCGGCATTGCCCAGGATGAGTGGGAACTCGATACCGAACTCGCGCTGGAAGCCGCGCGCGGTCTCGAGCTGCGCCGGCGAGTTGTCGATGCCCACCGGCTTGGCGCCGCGCCGGGCGAGCCACGACGACACGTAGCCGGTCCCGCAGCCGAGCTCGATCACGTCGAGCCCATCGAGGTCGTCGGGAAGCAGATGGACCTCCGACTCGGGGATCCGGAAGATGCCCCACACCGGCTCGGGACTCTCCCAGTCGCGCCGCCCCTTCTCGACCCATTCATCGGCCATGCCGTCCCAGTAGGCGCGGTTGCGACGGACGTGTTCGGGCAGCTCCTCCTCCGGCTCTTCCATGCTTGAGAGGCTATCCGGCCGCGTCGAGCTCCGCGCGAGGCGCCGCGTCGAGCTGCGTCCGAGTCGGCATGCCGTCACGGGCGCCCGCGGCGGTGACCGACATTGCCGCCGCGCGCACCGCGACGCGGGCGGCTTCACTGAGCGATCGGCCAAGGGCGAGCTCGGCGACGAGGGCGCCGACGAACGTGTCGCCGGCGCCGGTCGTGTCAACGACACGCACCGTCGGCGCGGGCAGGTGAGCGGCCTCGGCCTCTGCATCCAATAGGACGAGTGCCCCGTCCGCGCCGAGCGTCACGATCACCGGCGCGCCGGTGCGCCGCGATAGAGCTCGTGCGGCGGCCTCAGGATCAGCCTCGCCGGAGATCGTCAGAGCCTCGAGCCGGTTGGGCACCAGGATCGGTCCAAGCGCGACGAGCTCATCCGACAAGGCGCGAGCCGGGGCGGGATTGATGACTACGCGCAACCCGTTTGTGGCAGCCATGCGTGCGCTGGCCAGCACTGCCTCATCTGGAACCTCGAGGTTGGCCAGCATCACGCCGTCGGTCGCGTACTCGTAGTCGCGGAGTGCCGATTCAACAAGCCTCGCATCGACCTTGGCATTGGCACCGGACGCAACGGCGATCTGGTTCTCGCCGGTCTCGTCGACCACGATCAGCGCGACACCGGTCGGCGTGGCGGCGATGCGCCCGATCCGATCGACGTCGATGCCTTCGGCAATGAGGTCGGCGCGCGATTCATCGCCGATGTCGTCCGCGCCGACGGCGCCCACGAACGTCACCGCGGCGCCGAGCCGTGCCGCCGCAACAGCCTGGTTCGCGCCTTTGCCGCCGAAGTGGCGCGCGTAGATTCCGCCGAGGACGGTCTCGCCCGGCGCCGGCAGGCGCGGCGAACGGACGACCAGGTCGGCGTTGATCGACCCGACCACGATGACTCGGCCGTGGTCGAGTGGCGAGTCAGCCGTCGCCGTGCCTGCTCATGGCTGGTAATACAGCGTCAAGGTGCGCTCTGTCGACAGGTCGTCGCCGACGCGGAACGAGAGGACGTTCTCGCCCAGGTTGAGCGACACCGCGAACGACCAGCGTCCGGCGCTGTCGGCGACGACGTGTTCGTCGAACCACATCGGGACGTCGCGCGTCACGGTGCTGCCCGGCTGAGCGAGCCCGCGCACGAGCACGATCCGGTCGGTGAACGTGGCGCCATCGACCGGCTCCAGGATGATCAGGCCCGAGGCGGGCACGGACGAGCCCGGCGTTGGGCCGGGACCGTCGGTCGCAGCTGGGCTGTCCGAAGGCGCGGGAATGGGTGAGGGTGCCAGCGTCGGGCTGGGTGTCGGAATCGGGCTGGGCGTCGGGGTAGAGCTGGGTGTCGGAGTCGGGCTCGGTGTCGGACTCGGCGTCGGACTCGGGCTGGGCGTTGGAACAAATGGCTTTGGCGTCGGGCTCGGGCCCTGGGTCGGCTTCTGCGTCGGCTCGGGCGAGAAGGGCGAGAGGGTTAGCCCCTCAGTCGGTGTGGCCGTCGCGTCGATCGGCGGCGGCGTGGGACTGCCACCGACCATCGCTGCCAGGACGAGCAGGACGACCACGCCCATGCCACCGACGGCGGCCAATGCCAACCAATCGCGCTGCGTGCGTTGGCGCGGCGCCGTCCTGCTCACGCGCGGGCTCACACCGGTGCGCTGACGCTCTGGTTCCGGACGCTGATCGCCGCTGGCCATTGGGCACGGCAGGATACGCGCGGACGGCTAATCTGGCCGCGACTCGAACGTCCGTGCCCGCCAGGAGGACTCATGGCCGACCGTCACGTGCTGCCCTTCGGCTCATGGCCGTCGCCGATCTCGATCGAGATGGCGGTAGCCGGCAACCTGACGCTGCGTGAGCCGCGCCTGTCGGGCGGCTACGTGTACTGGACGGAAGGCAGGCCGCAGGAGAAGGGTTGCCAGATCATCGTGCGCTGGAGCGAGCGCGACGGCGCCGTCGATGTCACGCCTGCCGGCTACAACGCCCGGACGATGGCTCACGAGTACGGCGGCGGCTGGTACGCAGTAGACGGCGAGACGGTCTTCTTCTCGAACGTCGAGGACGGCCGACTCTATCGCCAGGGTCCCGACACATCGCCGGTGGCAATCACCGAGGCCGGACCGTTCCGCTACGGCGATCTCGTCGTCGACCGAGCCCACGCGCGACTGTTGTGCGTGCGCGAGGACATGAGCGCGGAACCGGAACCAAAGGACGAGCTGATCTCGATCGACCTCGAGTCCGGTGCCGTGGAGGTGCTGGCCAGCGGCTACGACTTCTACAACACGCCACGCCCCACGGGCGACGGCCGTCGCCTCGCGTGGCTTTCGTGGCGCCATCCCAACATGCCGTGGGACTCGACCGAGCTGTGGGTCGCCGAGCTTGACGAGTCGGGCGCCGTTGCGAGCACGCAGATGATCGCCGGCGGGGGCGAGGAGGCAGTCGTCCAGCCGGAATGGGCGCCCGACGGCTCGCTCGTATTCGTGTCCGATCGGAGTGGCTGGTGGAACCTGTACCGCTGGCGCGACGGTGACACGACCGCCCTCGCCCCGAGCGAAGCGGAGTTTGCCGGGTCGCTGTGGGTTTTCGGTCTGAGCTGGTATGGCGTCGCCGATGACGGGACCATCGTCGCCGCGGCGAGCAGGCAGGGTCATGACGAGCTTTGGATGATCCCCGCCACGGGCGGTCCACCCGAGCGGATTGATGTGCCCGATGCCTTGATCGACAGCCTGCAGCTCTCGGGCCGGCGCATCTGTTACCTCGCCGGCGGGCCGAGTGCGCCGCCATCGCTAGTGCTGCTCGATCTCGACTCGGGTGAGCGCCGCGTCCTCCGCCAGTCGTACGAGCTGACCGTTGACCGTGACTACATCTCAGTGCCTCAGCCGATCACTTTCCCGACGACCGACGGCGACGTTGCCCACGCGCTGTACTACCCGCCCACGTCACTCACCCATGCAGGTCCTGCGGGCGAACGGCCGCCCCTCATCGTCACCATCCACGGCGGGCCAACGTCGAGCGTCAGCAGTGGTCTCAACCTGGGCAAGCAGGTCTTCACCAGCCGCGGTTTCGGCGTGGTCGATGTCAACTACCGCGGCAGCACCGGTTATGGACGCGACTACATGCGCCGTCTCGACGGCAAATGGGGTGTCTACGACGTCGACGACTGCGTCGCGGCGGCGCGCTTCCTCGCCGAGCGTGGCGACGTCGACGAGCGGCGGATGGCTATCCGCGGCGGAAGCGCTGGTGGCTACACCACGCTCTGCGCGCTTGCGTTCCACGACGCGTTCGCCGCGGGCGCGTCCCACTTCGGCGTCGCCGATCTCGAGGCGCTCGCTCGCGATACGCACAAGTTCGAGTCGCGTTACACGGATCGCCTGGTTGCGCCGTACCCCGACCGTATCGACATCTATCGCGAACGCTCGCCGATCTACCAGATGGATCGCATCACCAGCCCGTTGATCGTGCTTCAGGGTCGCGATGACAAGGTCGTGCCGATCGCCCAGGCGGAGCAGATCGTGGAGGCACTGCGAAAGAGCCGGACCCCCCATGCGTACCTCGTTTTTGATGGCGAGGGACACGGATTCCGGCAGGCGGCCAACATCCGTCGGGCATTGGAGGCTGAGCTGTCTTTCTACGCTCAGGTGTTCGGATTTGAGCTGGCCGACAGCGTGGAACCGATCGAGGTCGAGTACCTCGCCTAGCAGGCGGATGCAACCACTTGACTGCTGCCGAGCACACCTCCCGCAACCCGTAGCGGCGCACGATTGCGCCACTGGCCCTCGCGGTCAGCCGTACTTGGGGGACGAAATGAGAGTGGTGGCAGCGCGGTTTCCAGGCCCGCGTGAAGCTCGGGCGGTGCTCGATCTGCTTCACCGGCGGCTTCACGTGGATCCGCCCGACGTTGCCGTCGCCCCGCTCGGCACGCCCGGCCAGCCGCCCGCCGATGACATGGTCCTGGCCGGGCGCTTTGCCGATGATTCGGCCGATACCGTCGTCGCCCTCGTGCGCGAAGGCGGCGGCGAGATAGTTGCCGACGTCGATGAAACATGGACGCGGCCGCGCCACTCGGATGGTGAGGAGCGACCGGGATCGTCGCCGGGCAGATGGGAACGCGGCGCGCGCCGTTCAGCACAGCACTTTCGGATGACCGTCTGAGCCAAGGGCGGATTCCGCGACGCTGCGTGGTACAACCTCGGCGTGCCCGATGAGCGCCCTACCGTCCTGATCGTCGGCGGCCTGGCTACCGCACCACCCAACTACTGGCCGATGCGCCGGCGTCTGCTGCGCCTCGGCGCTGGGCAGGTGCGCATCGCGCCCATCTGGCCGCCCGACTGGATGCTTGCCGGGCTGATCGGCTTCGGGCCGCTTATGCGCCGGACGGGCAACGCAATCGTCAGGGCATATCGCGACGGCGGCCGGCGGCCGATCATCGTCGTTGGCCACTCGGCGGGCGGCATCGTCACGCGGCTGGCGATGGCCGGCGCGCCGTACCACGGCCGGCACGCCGGCGTGGCACCGGCAGTTGGGTGTCTCGTCACGCTCGGCACTCCCCATCAGCTGTCGCGTATTCCCAATCGCTACCGCCACACCGGCCACGACGCGACCGACTTCCTCGATCGCGAGTCGCCCGGCGCATTCTTCGCGCCTCACACGAGCTACCTGACGGTCGGGGCGAGCCACCCCGAGATCGCGGTCAGCGGTGTGCCCGGCAGACTCATCGGCAACTTCTTCTCAATCGCCGTCGGCGAGCACACCCGACATGCGGTGACGGTGTCGTGCCGGCCAGTGCCGTGCACCTGGAAGGCGCCGAGCAGATGACCTTCGACGACGTCCGCCACGGCGTGACGGGCGGGCCGTGGTACGGCGACGAGCCGATCATCAATCGCTGGTGGCCGGCCGCGCTGCGACTCTGGCAAGAGGCCCTGGTAGCGCGTTCCGAGGCGGCTGCTGGCGCGATTCGACCAAACGCCCTAGAATTCGAGGTCGCGGGGTGGAGCAGCGGCAGCTCGTCGGGCTCATAACCCGAAGGTCGGCGGTTCGAATCCGTCCCCCGCAACCAACGCACATCGTCTGAAGCGACCCCGCGGACCCGCCTCCCGGGGTCGTTTCCTTTTGCCTGGCCCCAACCGCCGCAAGGGTCGAGCGGCTACAGGATCTGCTCGATGTACGCCTCAAGCGCGTCGGCCGGTGGCGGTCCGTAGCTCACCCCGCGGATGATGCCGTCGCGGTCAATGAAGTAGCTGAGCGGCAGGAAGACGCCGCGGTAGTCGTTCCACGCTACGTCGTCGACGTCGATCACCATCGGCCATTGCGCGTCGTACGCCTGTGCGAAGGCCGCCGCTGATTGCGGCCCGTCATCGTGAACGACGCCCAGGATCTCCAGGCCGTCGTCGGTGTGGCCCTGCAGCGCGTCGCGCAGGACCGGGAACTCGTCACGACAGGGTACGCACCAGCTCGCCCAGAAGTGGACGATCACCGGCCGTCCGCGCAGGTCCGAAAGAGCAAGCTCCTGTCCGTCGCCTGTGGCCAGTCGGATGTCGGGCGCTGGTTGGCCGATCAGCGGATTGCGCTCGACGATGATCAGGCTGGCGGCCGGGCGACCGAGGTTCAGACCGAGCAGGAAGGCGAGTACCACCACCGCCACGACGGCCGCCACGCCACCGGCGAGGATCCAGATCCTTCTGCTCAGGGGGACGGCGATCCCGGCTCCGGCTGCGCGGCCTCCGGCTTTGCCTCCACCGTTCCATTCATGTTCGGGTGGATCGCGCACAGGAAGTAGTACGAGCCCTCGGCGAGCGGCTCTACGTTGTAGGTGATGCTTTCGACGCCCGTGACCTCTGCCCCGTCCAGGTAGACGGTTGTCCGCGCGGCGCTGTCGGCGATCTCGACGTTGTGCGGCACGCCCTCCTGATTGTTGTTGAAGATCAGCTCGAATGGCCGCTCGGCGGGCACGATAAGGGTGCTAGTTTCGAACGAGACTGCGCTGGTGGCGCTGATCTCCGGCACGGGCGGGACAGCGACCGGTGCCTCGGTTTCCTCGGCCGGCGTCAGGCTGTTGAGCCAGCTGATTCCAACCGGCGCAAGGGTCACCAGCAGGCTGATCCCGATCACGGCGATGAAGATCGGGATCAGCCGCTTCGGCCACACGGCGACCGGATCTCGCGTCGCGGGGACCGCGTGTCCGACCTCCTCGGTCGATTTGTATTCGTGTCCGGCATCGATCAGCCAGCCCGCGGCGGCGATGACACCGAGGACGAGGCCGCCGATGATCAACGCGGCGCTGAAGATCAGTCCGAAGAGGATCAGCACCATTGCGATCGGAGCCAGGAAGGGCCACGGGCTTGGCCCCGGCATGTGCACGCCCTCGGGCGGCTCGGCATACTGCGCGACCGCTGCCGATCCAGCCGGGACCAGCGCGGACGTGGCGCCCGGCGCGAGGGCATGTGCCTGGTGCACCGTTCCGGCACCGAGCTGCTCGGCTGCCGCGGTCGCGCGCCACTCACGCATCGCCTCGAGCAGCCAGCCGCCGATGGCGATGATGCTGACGATCAGGCCGGCAATGAAGAGCGGCGTGTTGATCGCTGAGACAGGCGCGCCGCTCGCGTCACGCGTCGGCAGAGCGAACGAGAAGAGGATCAGCACGCCGCCGATCGGCGCGACGAAAGGCCAGCGCGACGGACCTGGCAGGTGGACGCCGGGCGGTGGCGCGCCGGCGTTGAGTGGCCGCGGAACGCGGCTCCGGTTGCGCGCGCCGGCGCGCCGCCACTGGACCATCGTGAACACCAGCCAGCCGACGACGAGCGCGACGATGACCCACGGCAGCAGGAGAATGAGATTCGACCAGTTGGGCAGCAGGAGCTGCTCGAGCAGGTCGAGAAACATGTCGATGATCGACGGCTGCGGCTGTTCGGGTTCCACGTTCGTTACCTGGCCTGAGCTTGCGTGCTCGAGCTGCTAGAGCTCGCGCGAGCCGCGCAGCAGGATGCTGAACACGAACGCCATCGCGACGCCGAGGATGATCAGCATGGTCACGCCTGCGCGGTCGAGGTCGGTGCCGTCGCCCTGCACGAACAGGTACAGCAGGCCCACGGCCATGAAGATGACGCCCGAGGATGATCGCGTTGCGCCAGACGAACATGACTGCTCCTACTTCAGGAAGTAGAGCGTGAAGAAGAGGCCGATCCAGACGATGTCGACGAAGTGCCAGTAGGCGCTCACGGCCTCGACTGCGATGTGGTGCTTGCCGGTGAACTGCCCCGCCACGCCGCGGCCCAGGACGATCGCGATGCCGATGACACCGCCCAGGACGTGCGCGCCGTGGAAGCCGGTCATCGTGTAGAAGAGCGTGCCGTAGATGCCGCTGTTGATGCCGAAGCCCTCGGCCACGAGCAGCTCGTAGTAGTCGTACACCTGCATGCCCAGGAAGACGACGCCCAGGATCAGGGTCAGGGCGAGGGCGCGGTTCATGCCCGTCCGATCGCCCTTGCGGATGCGCCACAGCGACCCACTGCATCGTGCCCGAGCTGGCGACCAGGATGATCGTGGCGATAACCGGGATGAGCCCGGGCTCGATGACGTGCTCGAGGCCCGCCGGTGGCCATGACTGGCCGGCAGCCAGGCCGCGGCGCGAGCGTTGAAGTAGGCCGCGAACAGCCCGGCGAAGAACATGACCTCGCTGCCGATGAACAGCAGCATCCCCAGCAGGGCGGTGTTGACGCCCTGCGAGATGTGGCCGCCGGCAGTCGTCCTCGACGTGCGGAACGGCGATGACCTGGGTCTCGGCGCTCATTCGGCCGACTCCTTCTTGGGCCGGTCCTTGTGCGGCGTGGCGTCGGGCGCGGCGGCCGAGACCTCGGGCGTCGCCTCACCGGCCTCGACCTGCGGGTCGTGGCCCTCGATCGGCTCGCCAAGGTTCTCCTCGGGCGGATCGGCGCGCGTCTCGTCGTGTGTCTCTCCCGCGGCCGCGGGAAGTGCCACTCCGTGGGCCGCGACCGCGCCGTGCTTCAGGTCGAACAGCGGCCGCTCCGAGCGGATCGGCGGCAGCGACGTCGAAGTTGTACGGCGGCGGCGGGCTGGTCGTCGCCCACTCGAGCGTGTTGCCGTCCCACGGGTCGTCGGGCGCGTTGCGCGGGCCGCGCAGCGTGGTGAACACGTTCCACAGGAACGGCAGGACGCTGACGCCGATCATGAATGCGCCGATGGTCGACAGGAAGTTGAGCTCGGTCCAGCCGGCGTTCGGCGCGTAGTCGGCGATGCGCCGGACCATGCCGTCGAGGCCGAGCAGGTGCTGCGGGAAGAAGGCCAGGTTCGTGCCGATGAAGAGCAGCCCGAACTGGATCTTGCCCAGCCGCTCGTTGAGCATCCGGCCGGTCATCTTGGGGAACCAGTAGAAGAGCCCCGCGAAGATGCCGAAGACCGAGCCGGCGACGAGCACGTAGTGGAGGTGCGAGACGACCCAGTAGGTGTCCTGGACCATGGAAGTCGAACGGCACGACGGCCAGGAACGCGCCGTCGAGGCCGCCGATCAGGAACAGCGCGATGAAGCCCAGCGCGAAGAGCATCGGCGTGTCGAAGCGCAGCTGGCCGCCCCACATCGTCGCCAGCCAGTTGAAGAACTTGATGCCCGTGGGCACCGCGATGAGGAACGTGAAGAACGCGAAGAAGGGCAGGTAGACCGCGCCGGTCGTGAACATGTGGTGCGCCCAGACGGTGAAGCCGAGCGCGCCGATCGACGCCGTCGCGAAGACGAAGGCCTTGTAGCCGAAGAGCGGCTTGCGCGAGAAGACGGGCAGGATCTCGCTGACGATGCCGAACGCCGGCAGGATGAGGATGTACACCTCGGGGTGGCCGAAGAACCAGAACACGTGCTGCCACAGGACCGGGTTGCCGCCGAGCGCCGGGATCGAAGAAGCCGCCGCCGTAGTTGCGGTCGATGAACAGCATCATCAGGCCGGCGGTCACCACCGGCACGCGAGAAGAGCAGCAGCACGCTCGTGACCAGCGTGGTCCAGCACGAACATCGGCATGCGCAGCAGCGTCAGGCCGGGCGCGCGCATCTTGAAGATCGTGGCGAGGAAGTTGATCGCGCCGAGGACCGAGCTCGATGCCCAGCAGCACGAGTGCCCATCAACCACAGGTCGATGCCGGCGCCGCCCTGTCCGGAGAGCGGCGCGTAGCCGGTCCAGCCGGCGTTGGCGGCGCCGCCGAACGGCATAGCCGCGAGAAGAGCAGCAGGCCGCCGAGCGGAACCATCCAGAACGACAGCGCATTGATGCGCGGGAAGGCCATGTCGGCGGCGCCGATCTGGAGCGGCACGATGTAGTTGGCGAGGCCGGTCATCATCGGCATCACGAACAGGAAGATCATCGTCGTGCCGTGCATGCTGAAGAGCTGGTTGTACGACTCCGGGTCGACGAACTGGAGGCCCGGCACGGCCAGCTCGGAGCGGATCAGCAGCGCGAAAATGCCGCCGAACAGGAAGAACGTGAACCGGTCGTGACGTACAGCGCGCCGATCTTCTTGTGGTCGGTCGTCGTCAGCCACTCGTAGACCCACGCACGTCGACCGTAGGTCGTTGCGCGGGGTGCGAGTGTGGTCGTCGCCATGCTGCTCCCTACTCCGCCGTCAGGGTGCCGGTCATGTTGGGATGGATGCTGCAGTAGAACTCGTATTCACCTGCAGCCAGCGGAGGCGGCTGATACGTAGCCGTTCCACCGCCCTGGGCGTCGGGATCACCCTGCCAGTCGGCTCCGCCCGGCTGCGCGCCTCGAACGGCGAAGTCATGCGGCACAGCCGGATCGGCGTTGGTCAGCTCGACCACCCATGGCGTGTCGGCCGCGACCGTGAGCGTCGAAGGATCGAAGCCCTCGGTCACGCTGACCGAGGTCACCTGGACGGTTGGTGCGCCCGATGGAACTGGGCCCGGCGTCGCGTCGGCACGGTCACGCTCGTTGGCCAGCCAGGTGTCGAAATCGGCCCGGGTCATGGCCTGCACGGTGAACAACATGTCGGCATGGGCAAGCCCGCAGAACTCGGCACACTGGCCGCCGTACGTGCCCACGTCGCGGATCAACACGTCGAACTCGTTGACGCGGCCCGGTACGGCGTCCTTCTTGTACAGGAACTGGGGCACGTAGAACGAGTGGATCACGTCGGTCGCGTGGAGTCGGATCCGGACCGTCTCGTCGACCGGCAAAGCCATCTCGGGCCGACGCGACCGGCGCCGGTCAGTGAGATGTCCTCGCCGGCGTACTCGAACGTCCACTGCCACTGGAATCCGGTCACATCGACGATGACGCCCGGGTTCGCGGCGCGCGCCTCTGTCTCTTCGTTGAGGGTGATCAGAGCGGCGACGAAGAGCGCGGTGACGGTGATCGCGGGCACGATGGTCCACAGGATCTCGAGCGGGTTGCTGCCGTGCGTCTGCTTGGGCAGCTCGCTGTCTTCCTTGCGCCGTCGGAAGCGGAATGAGATCAACAGCAGCAGGCCTTCGACGAGGAAGAAGACGATGGCCGCGATGATGAACGTGATCAGGTAGAGGTTCTCGACCGCCAGGCCCTGCTCGGTCACCGGCGAGGTCGGGAAGAAGCCGGGCGGCTGCTCGTTACCCGGCTGCGGCGGCAGCCCTGGCTGGCCCGTTCCCTCGCAACCGGCGATGAAGACGGCCAGCGCCAGCAACGTTGAAACGGCGATCCAGCGAGATGTCCGATTCGTCCTGTCGAAGAGGCGGACGAGGCGTTGTCGGAGGCCGACCAAAGGCACGCAGACTCCCTGTCAAGGCCGGAAGGATCGATTGGAGATCGGGCGTCACCATAATAGGGCGTGATCAGGCACGCTGCGCTTGGCGGAATCGCGCTCCTTCTGGCCCTCCCGGCCACCGTCGCGGCCCATGGCGTGGCGCCCGAACCGACGTCGATCTGGGCCGTCCTGCTGGCGTGGTCGGTCGAGGCCCACGTCGTGCTGCCATTGCTGGCAATGGTCCTCGTCTACGCGTGGGCGGTGCGCCAGGTCGACCGCGCCCACCCGCACAACCCGGTGCCGCGCTGGCGCCCGTGGGCCTGGTACTCGGGCGCGGCGGTGCTGTTCGTGGCTCTTTCCTCGCCGATCGCCACGTACGACACCACGCTCTTCTCGGCGCACATGGTCCAGCACCTGCTGATGACGATGGTCGCGGCGCCGCTGCTGGCGATCGGCGCCCCGATCACGCTCCTGTTGCGCGTCGTCATCACCGGCCACGCGCCGGCGATGGATCCTGCCCGTCCTCCATTCGCGACTGCTTCGAGCGATCTCGTTCCCGGTCGTGACGTGGGTCATCTTCGCCGCGGTCATGTGGGCGAGCCACTTCAGCCCGCTGTTCGACGCGGCCCTCGAGAACGAGGCGGCGCACCTGTTCGAGCACGCGCTCTTCCTGGGCGCAGCGCTGCTGTTCTGGTGGCCGGTCGTGGGCGCCGACCCATCGCCCTGGCGTCTTCCTCACGCCGCTCGGCTGGGCTACCTGATCATCGGCCTGCCGTTCAGCTCGTTCCTGGGGCTGGTCATCTTTTCCGCGCCGGGCGTGCTCTATGCGCACTACGAGACGCTCGTCCGACCCTGGGGCCCGACGCCGCTCGAGGATCAGCAGCTGGCCGGCGCGATCATGTGGGGCGGCGGCGACCTGCTTTTCCTGGGTGCCTTGATCCTCGCGCTGTGGGTCTGGTTGCGTGCCGAGGAGGTTGAGGGCCGCCGCGCCGATGCCAAGCTCGATCGCGATGCCGCGGCCGCCGCCGGCCGCCCCGCGCCTGCTCCCGCCGCGCCGCCCACGACGACCCCGGAGCAACCACCCGCCTAGAGGTCGAGCGCGGCGCGACTCGCTTGCGCCACGAGCCGACTCAAACGTCCGTCCAATCCAACGTCGGGCTCTCCGTTGACCTCGATTTGGCCGTTCCGCCCCTGATTGCACCACGCCCTGGCGCAGATCGCGCTTGAAGTCCCCTGAACCACGCCGAGCAGCGATCTCGCACGTTCCCGGCGGACGGTTGAGCCGCTGGATGGTGCACCGCAGGGCAATCGCGAGGCAACCACGCAGTAATCAACTTGGCTCACCATTTGAAGAGATGGCGACCCGTGAAACGCGCCTTCAGCGCGGCCGCTGGCGAGCTCACGACCTGGCGTCGCGACTCGGTGGCGAAATCCGAACGGCGCGCATCACAGCCAACGCAAGCCAGCGAGCCGTTGCTCGCGAACTCGGATGGTCTGCCTCTCGTTATCGGAGATTCGAGTCAGATCGCACGGGCATGGCCTCCATCCAAGAGCTGTGCCAGGTAGCGGCTGTGCTTGGGCTTGAGCTCGGGGCGGGACTGCATCCAGTAGGGGATGGACTGGTGGATCGTGGGCATCGGGCGCTGATAGAGAGGTTCAGGTCGCAACTCGGCGAGGCATGGCAGGTGGCGGCTGAGGTGTCGCTCGCGAGTGCCGGGGACCAACGGTCGTGGGATCTGTTGTTGAGGATCCCGGATCAACTGGTCGGCGTCGAGGCGGAGACACGAATGCGTGACGAGCAGGCGCTGGCGCGGCGAATTCGCCTGCGCGAGCGTGATGGTGGAGCGGACGTGATCCTGGTCGTGCTCAGCGACAGCGCCCACAATCGAGCCCTCGCCGGCGATCTGCGCCGGACGCTTGGCCCGAGTTACGCCACCAGCCCGCGCCGAATCATGGCCGCTCTCCGAGCCGGCCGGCCAGTCCCGGGCGCCGGAGTCATTCTGGTTTGAGGTCGAGTGCCGCGCGGCAGGCCGCGATCTCCTCGTCGACGTAGGAATCGGTCGTGCCGGCCGCGGCGTGTTCGGCGGACAGCTCGAGCTGGATCGCGAGCGCCTCGTCGACGCGGCCGAGGGCGCGCAGTGTTCGCGCCACGCTCCAACGTGCGACCTGGATTTCGGCCGTCTTGCCCTGCGGGCGGCGCGCATCGAGTGCCTCCTCGAACACGGCGAGCGCCTCGTCGTAGCGGCCGGCGTCGAATGCGGTCCAGCCCATGTTGTTGAGCAGCGATGCGCGCCACTGGCGCGCGCGCGGATCGTCCGATCGCTCAGCCAGCTCGAGCGCGCGCCGGTTCAACGCGTCCTGCTCCTCGGCCGGCGCGACGATCGCGACCATGTGCAGCGCGTCGACCGCCAGGTGGTCGAAGCCCGACGCTTGCGCCGACGCGAAGGCCGACTCGAAAAGGGGCCTCGCGCCAAGCGGATCGCCGCGCGAGTTCAGCACCCGACCGCGTTCGAGCGATACTCGAACATCGAATTCCGGGTCGGCCGTGATCGCCGAATCGAGCAGCTCCAGCGCCTCGTCGTATCGCTCGGCCAGACCCAGCGCCCGGGCGACCTGGGTCATCAGGATGGCCCGCTGCTGGTTCGGCGCCGCCTCGGCTGCCGCAAGAAATCGGGCCTCGCTGGCCGCCGGGTCGTCGAAGTCCCAGAGCCGGTCGATCAGCTCCTGGTTAGCCCTGGCCTGAGCGCGCGAGTCGGTCAGAGCGGCAGGAAGACGAAGACGTCGAGGATGATCAGCGCGAACAGCGCAGTCAGGTAGGTGATCGAGTACTTGTAGAGCCTGACCGCGCGCGCGTCAGTTCCGTCGCGCCACATGGCCACGGCCTGCAGGATGAACAGCCCGCCGAGCACGAGCGCGCCGGCGAGGAAGACGAGGCCCATGCCGGCGACGGCGAAGAAGACGAGCGTCAGGCAGACCATCAGCACCGAGTAGAGCGCGATGTGCCTTGTCGCCTCCTGCACGCCGTGGGTAACCGGCAGCATCGGTACCTGCGGCGGCGGCGTAGTCACGCCGCAGCCGCATCGACAGTGCCCAGAAATGGGGCGGCGTCCAGTAGAAGACGATCGCGAACAGGAAGAGGGCGGGCAGGGCGATGTCGCCCGTCACCGCGGCCCAGCCGATGACCGGCGGCAGTGCCCCGGCGGCGCCGCCGAGAACGATGTTCTGGGGCGTCGAGCGCTTGAGCAGCATGGTGTAGACGACGACGTAGAAGGCCATCGCGATCAGCGTCAGGAACGCGGCGACGAGGTTGACGAAGAACGCCATCACGGCGAACGCGATCACGCCCAGCAACAGGCCGAAAACGAGCGCGTCCTCGGGATTGACCTCGTGTGCCGGGAGCGGCCGGCGCCGAGTGCGCGTCATGAGCAGGTCGATGTCGCGATCGATGTAGCAGTTGATCGCGTTCGCGGCGCCGGCCGCCAGCGTCCCACCGACGAGCGTCCACAACACCAGGTCGAGCGGTGGGATGCCACGCGCGGCGAGGACCATCGCCGGGACCGTGGTCACCAGCAGCAGCTCGATGATGCGCGGCTTGGTCAGCGCGATGTAGGCGCTCACCCGATCCTTGAGCGTCGTTGTCGGAGGCGATCCCGATCCATCAGCACCCGACGCCTCAGTCGGCTCCGAACTCCTGCCGCCAGCCGAAAGCGGAGCTGTGCGCGCCGCGAAGAAGCTGATGAATGCCGCGCCTGCAACCAGTGCCCAGATTGCCGCACCCAGCGCGAGGTGAAGTGCAACTGCCCAGGCGGCGAGCGTCGTCGTGATCTGCAGCGCCCCAACCATGACCTGTACCGCGTACAGCGCAGCGGCCGTGCCGACCAGGGCGAGGAGCGTCTCGCCGCCCGGGACGGGCTGTCCGCCGCGTCGCTCGGCGCGCACTGCGCGCCAGATGACCACCGTCGCGACGAGCATCAGCACGCCCACGAACGCGGCCACGACGCGGTGCAGGAAGTGGGCCATCTGTAGGGCGGCGACGGCCGGGTCGGCCGCAAAGTCGGGCAGCAGCTGGCCGTTGAAGAGCGGCCAATCGGGGAACACGAGCGCCGATCCGGTGGCCGTCACCTGCGAGCCAAACAGCATCAGCGCGTAGATGGCTGCGGCAGTGAACGAGATCAGGAGTGTCATCCGCTGGCTCGCCCCGCGCGCGGGCAGCGTGGCCGGGTAGCGCGCGCGAATAGCGACGAACGTCAGCAGCGCCAGCAGCACCAGCGCGGTCGCCAGGTGAGCGGTGACCCACTCGCCGGCATTGTTGGTATCGACGGTGATCTTGCCCAGATAGGCCTGGAAGCCAGTCAGTGCCACGGCCAGCAGGCTGGGCACCACGATCGACAGCTGCCGGCGGTGGTGGCGAAGAGCCAGGAAAGCGACACCGAGGACGAGCAGTCCGACGATGACGGCCACGCCGCGATGGATCCACTCGATCCACGCCGCGTTGTCACCGAGCGGCGGAATGAGCGCCCCGTGACAGGTCGGCCAGTCGGGGCAGCCCATGCCGGAGCCCGTCGAACGCACGATCGCGCCGATCACGATGAGCAGGTAGGTGGTCGCCGCTGTGATCAGGGCGAGACGCTGGAATTGGGTCATCAGGGCGCTCCGATTGTAGGCCGAGATCCGCGCGACGACGCGCCACGACCAGTGCCACGACCAGTGCCGCGACCACTGCCGCGACACGTGCCGCGATAAGTGGTGATCGATCGATCCGCGCTATCGTGATCGTGATGATCCCCAGAACCCCGATGCGCGTCTTTGCGCTTGCCCTCGCTGCCCTGTTCGTTGTCGCCGCGTGCGGCGGCCCGGCCGCGCCAACGGCCTCACCGACACCCTCCGGACCAGTCTCGTACGAGGGCTGGCCGCCCGCGGCGAGCTACGAGCTGATCCCGATCCCGGTCTCATCCGAGCTCGTCGTCGGACCCAACCGATTGCTCGTCAACCTGATCGACAACGCCAACGAGCCGGTCGCGTCCGAGGATCTGCCGGTCACCTTCCGGCTGTTCGACCTCGCCCAGGACCACGCCACGGCCAAGAGCGAGACCGAGGCGACCTACATGCCCACGATCGAGGGCCGACCCGGCCTGTACCGCGCCCAGGTCGACTTCGACCGCGCCGGCGATTGGGGGCTCGAGGCGATCACGACCGAGCCCGACGGCACGCAACGCACCGGTCGAATGGTCTTTGCCGTTCGCGAGTCGGGCAGCACGCCGGCAATCGGTGATCCAGCGCCGGCCTCGGAGACGCCGACAGCCGCGACCGACGACGAAGTGGCCGCGATCTCGACCGATGACGACCCCGATGCCGACTTCTATCGCCTGTCGATTGCCGACGCGCTCGACGCCGACGAGCCGTTCGTGGTCGTGTTCGCCACGCCCGCTTTCTGTCGGACAGCGACGTGCGGGCCGACGCTCGACGTCGTCAAGGCGGTCGCCGACTTCCACAAGGACCGCATCAACTTCGTCCACGTCGAGCCGTACGAGCTGGAAGCGGTCGACGGACAGCTCCAGCCGGTTCTGTCCGACCAGAATTTGCCGATCTCGGTGCCGGCGACCAATGAGTGGGGTCTGCCGACCGAGCCGTACGTGTTCGTTGTCGACGCGGCCGGCAACATCTACGCCAAGTTCGAGGGCATCGCCGCGGCCGACGAGCTCGAGGCTGCGCTGGAGTCGGTCGCCGGCGACGGCTAACCTCCGCCGATGGGCGGTTATGCGATCGAAGAGGCGGCTCACCGCGCCGGAGTGAGCCGAGGACTACATCGAGAGCCTGATCCGGCTGGGACTGCTCAAGCCAGACCTGACCGGCTTGTTTTCAGAGGGCGATGTCGCGACGGGCCTCGTGCGTCCAGGCGATCAACCGCGCGGGCGTGCCACTCGAAGCACTCGCGGCCGGAGTGGCATCAGGCTCCGTCGACGCTCGACTTTCTGGACGACCCGGTTTACGAGCGACTTCGCGGCGACGAGCGACGAGACGTTCGCCGAGCTGGCCGATCGGACCGGGTTGCGATCGAGATGCTGGGCATCATCCGCGAGTCGCTCGGATCTCCGCCGCCCACGCCGGACGACTACGTCCGCGAGAGCGAGCTGGCCATCGTTCCGTATGTCGAAATCGCGACGCGCGCCGGGTACTCCCCCGACGCAATCGAGAGTCTTCTTCGTGTGACGGGCGACAGCATGCGCCGGATCGCCGATACCGAGGGCGGCCTGTTCTACCGGGACATTCTGAGTCCGGCTCTGGCCAAGGGATCTGAGCAGGCCCGATCTCGGTGCCGGACGACATGAGCCGCCTCGAACAACGAGACCGATGCATCGATCGTCGCCATGTACCACGGTCAGCAGGCGCACGCCTGGCTTCGAAACGTCGTCAACGGCGTCGGCAGTCTGCTGGTCAATGCCGGGTTGCATGCCGCGTCAGAACGCCAGCCAGCAATCTGCTTCCTCGACATCACCGGCTACACCCGGCTGACGCAGGAGCGCGGCGACACGGCGGCCGCCGAGCTGGCCGAGAATCTGTCGCGCGATCGTCCAGCGGAGCTCAACGAGCCTCGGCGGCAAGCCCGTCAAGTGGCTGGGCGATGGGGTGATGTTCTACTTCGATGAGCCTGCGCAGGCCGTCATGGCGGCCTTGGACATGGTCGTTGCGCTCCGCGAGGCAGGCCTGCCGCCCGCCCACGTCGGCATCGCCAGCGGCGAGGTCCTCTTCCAGCAGGGCGACTACTACGGGCAGACGGTCAACCTGGCGGCCCGAATCGCGGATTTCGCGCGGCCCGGTGAGGTGCTCGTCTCGCAGGCGGTGGTCGATGCCGGCGGCCATTCGAGCGTGACCTTCGGCGACATCGGTCCGGTCGAGCTCAAAGGTGTCTCAGAGGCGGTTCGTATCCAGGTTGCCCGCGCCGCTGCCTGAAGGTCAACCGGCTGCCGGCGCACCGGCTGCCGTCCCGCTCGAGCCCGGCGCGACCAGCGGGATGTTCGCGGCACAGCCTGGGCACGTTTCGGCGCCGGCCTCGTACGTCGGCAGCGAGAGCGACCACAGAGCGTCGGCGCGGTATCGGCGGCCCGTGGTGGGTGACTCGATCTCGTCGAGCTTGCCCGAGCGGTCGACGATCACGGTCGCGAGAACAAGCTCGCCGCCGGTCGCTTCGATGAGCGGCACCATCTCGAGCAGGGATGCGCCGGTCGTGACCACGTCATCGACGAGCAGCACCCGCTCACCGGGCTCGATCGTGAAGCCGCGCCGCAGCTCGCGCCGAGTGGCACCGGCGGCGTCGGTGACCTGTTCGGCGAAGAAGCCGCGCACACCTAGCTGACGAGCGACCTCGTAGGCGAGGATGACGCCGCCGGTGGTCGGGCCGACGACGACATCGATCCCGTGCGGGCTCGCCTCGCGTGCGCGATCCGCCATCAACGAGCACAGCTCGGCCACGCGCTCGGGCCACTGGAGGACCTGGAACTTCTCGATGTAGCGATCGCCGTGGCGGCCGCTCTTGAGCTTGAAGTGGCCCTCGCGATACGCGCCCGACTCGGCGAAGAGCTGCTCGACGCGCGCGGCGACTACTGAGGCGTTCACAGGCCGCGGACTGCCACGAACACCTGGTCCGACCCAACTGCGATATCGGACGGCACTCCGCCAACCGCAACCCTTCCGATCACCGATCCCTCCCGATCCAGGTGAACGACCTCGAGGCTACCGGCGCACCCGACCCACACCCCCTCGCCATCAACCGCCAGTGACACGGGCTGATCGCAGACGTCGATGGTCGCGCTGACTGCGTTTGTTTGAGAGTCCACGCGCTTGAGCTGGTCGGATTCCTGCATCGCAACCCATACGTCGCGTTCGCCGACCGCAACTGACTCGGGCGTGGCTCCGAGCGAGATGCCGGATGTAACGACCGATGCGGCGAGCGCATCGATGCGGGCGAGAGTGTCAGTGCCAACGTTGCCCACCCAGATCACGTCATCCCTGATCGCGATGCCGCTCGGAAATGAGCCAAGATCGAGCTGGACCGACTGGGCTACGGCGCCACTCTGGCGATCGAGGCGCAGCACGCGATCGGCGAGGTCGTCAGTGGCCCAGGCCGAGCCGGAGCCATAAACGATTCCCCGAGCGACCACGTTTTCGACGATGCCGATGCTGTCACCGTTCCTCTCGTCGATGAGCGTCACGTTCTGGTCGAATTCGTCGGCGACCCAGATCTTGCCGTCGCCGGACGACAGATCTGTCGGCCGACCAACTCGGCCGGTCGTCCGCTCATCGCCATCGCCGGTCGTGCTCATGTCGACAACGATGCCGGCGTCGAGTGTCGCTACCCACAGTCGGTTGCCGGATAGCTCGAGCGCCACCGGACCGCTAGGCACGTCGAGGACATCCGTCACGGCTCGGGAGGCACGATCGATGACGACCACGGTGTTCGGCCCTGGTTCAGTCGCTGGCTCAGTCGCAGCCGGGTTGAACGCTCCAAGCGCGGCGGCACCGGCCAGGCCCGCGACGAGCACCAACACCAGAGCCATTCCGGCCACGACAAGGACAGTGCGTCTCCGTCCGGCTCCCTGCCCAGCGCCCTCGGCGGTGAGCGGTGGCTGGGTGGTCGACGAGGGCTGGACATGGCGGACGAGCGAGAACAGGTGCCATTCGCCCGGAATTCCTTTCAACGGATGCGTTCCAGCGTCGCTGAATTCGAGCCCGGAACCTGAGACCAGGTCGCGCGTCGTGCTCGACGTAAGCACCTGGCCACCATCGGCTGTCGCCATTACTCTCGCCGCAATGTGAACGGCGACACCGCCGACCTTCTTGCCGATCATCTCGCACTCGCCGGTGTGCACGCCGGCGCGCAGGATCAGATTCAGGCCAGCCGTCTCGGCAAGCATCCCATCCGCTGCCCGGAGCGCCTGGGCCGGCTGAGCGAATGAAGCGAAGAACCCGTCGCCGGCGGTGTCGATCTCGCGGCCACCAAAGCTGCGAAGCTGGCGACGGATGATTGCGTGATGAGCGGCGACGACGCGTCGCCATTCGCTGTCGCCCAGCTCCACGGCGAGATCGGTCGAGCCTACGATGTCGGTGAACAGGATCGTGGCAAGAAAGCGCTCTGGCTGACGCCCGCGACGGATCATGGACCCTGGTCCAGCTCTATCTGGTCGAGGGCCGGCATGTTGAGCGCGACGTCAAAGGTGAACTCGCGGACGCTCGGCGACACGACGCGAGATGACTGGCGATTGTCGAGCGGAACCCACGGCGCGATCCGTTCCATCACGTACTGGTCGACGCGCGCCCAGCATTCGAACTGGACCGCGCCCGTCAGGGCGGTACACGCACTGATGCTCGAGTCGAGGCTGGGCACGTGGGTAACGCTGTATCCCCATGAGGCGAGGTCCTCGGGAGAGGCACCGATCATCGACAGGTTGAGCGCTTCATGGTTGTCGACTGACGCGCTTGCCGCGAGCGGTCCGAACCAGCCAGATGCGTTCAGGTAGTCCGAACTCCAACCGGCGGTAAAGGCGATCGCTGTTCGACTCGACGGATCAAATAACTGCTCAAAAAAGTCAAAGACCTCGACCTCTTCGAGGTCGAGCTCGATTCCGATGGCGGCGAGCTCGCTGGCAAAGGACAGGGCGGCCGGCCAGTAACCCTCCATGTCGTTGCGCACCGGCATGAACACCTGCTCACAAACGCTGGAATCGCACACTCCGTCACCGTCCGAGTCGTAGGCCGACTGGGCCATCTCGGCTTTCGCCTGCTCGACGCTGCCGACGTCGCCGACGGTCGCGTACGGGTTGTAGCCGAGAAGCAGGTCGTTCTCCAAGGCGTCTGGGATCGCATGCGCCTGGATCGCCGCGTCCGGGCGCATCATCTCCACCAGCGCCGCCTTGTTGGTGATGAAGTTGATCGCGCGACGAACGTGAAGATCGTCGAATGGCGGGACGGCCAGGTTCATCGTGATCCAGTCGCTGGCGACCGATGGCACGACATGTACCTGGGACGCGGTGGCTGAGTCGGCGCGCAGCCGGGTGACGTCGGCCGGGTCGAGATCGAACAGAAAGTGAAGGTCCATCTCGTCGCCCAGGGTGCTGTCGAGGGCAGCTTCGTAGTCGTCGGTTTGAGTCATCTCGATTCGATCGACGAGCGCCAGGCGAAGGCTGTCCGTCGCACGATCCCATGATGGGTTGCGCACCAGGGTGAGCGATGTGCCGGGAACGTAGCCAGCCACCGCAGGCTGTTGCTCGGCGGGCAAAGTGGGATCGAGGCTCTCCGAGCCCTCGATCATGTACGGCCCCGAGGCGACTAGATAGGGGCCGTATCCAGTGTCGTGTCCTTCGGCCGCGCCCTCGGGCAGGGGAGCGGCAGCGGGCATGGCCAGCCGTGCTCCCAGGTCACCCGAGGGATCGACGAGGCGAACGACAAGCGTCTGAGGGCTGGGCGCCTCGAGCCCGGAGATGGAGCTGACCGCGCCAGTGCTGAACTCCTCGGCGCCGACGATCACATCGATGAAATATCGCGAGTACGGCCCGAAAGCTTGCGGCTCGTCTGAGATCGGGTCTGGCCGCACCGTTCGTTCGATGGCCCGGATGATGTCCCCGGAGACGATCGGTGTGTCGGCCATTGGCGGCGCGTAATGCAGGTCAGGTTTCAGATTGAAGGTCCATGTCAGTCCGTCAGCCGAAATCGTCGGGTAGTCCGCCGCCAGATCGGGTTGAAGTTCGGCGCCGCCCTCGGCGGTCGATCGCCCGTTGTAGGACATGAGCGTCCGCAGCAGACAGCAACGGAAAAGCTCGAACGGCTCGTTGGCCCAGGTCGTCTGGGGATCCCACGAATGGTCGAACGCCCCGTCTGGATCCTGCTGGAAGAATTCATAGTCGGCAATGTTCATTCCGACCCGCAAGGTTCCGCCGGTACGGCCGGCAGACGGGTCAGTTGTCGGGGAAGGCGATGGGGCCGGGGGCGGCGCCGCGCAGGCGACGACGATCAGCGAGATGAGCAGCGTCACGGCTTTGCCGCGAACGACCGTCATGGGCGGTACTCGACTCCCTTGACGCTCGGCTTGCTTCGCCGCTCCGGCAGCGCGGCGCCGACCACGTCGCGATGCGAGCCGTGACCGTTTGCACGGCACCACTCAGCCAGCTCGTCGGCGAGCCGGAGCGGCAGGACCGGATCCGCAAATACGGCTGTGCCGACCTGGACGGCGACCGCGCCGGCGAACAGGAAGTCGAGCACGTCGTCGAGTGAGCCGACTCCGCCGATCGCCACGATCGGAAGCTTGACCACCTGGGCGACCTCGTACACGACGCGCAGCGCGACCGGTTTGAGCGCCGGACCCGACAGGCCGCCGTAGACATTGCCCAGCAGCGGCTTGCGCCGGTGCCGGTCGAGGGCCATGCCGGGCAGCGTGTTGACGGCACTGATCGCGTCGGCCCCGCCTTCGGCGATCGCCTTGGCGATGCCGCGCACATCGGTCGCCGCCGGTGAGACCTTGACGATCAGTGGCAGATCCGTCGCCCGGCGCACTGCGGCCGTGACCTCGCCCGCGGCGCCGGCATCGAGCGCGAACTGCAGGCCGCCGGCGCCGACGTTGGGGCACGAGATGTTGAGCTCGATGCCGGCCACTCCCGGATGGCCGTCGAGCTTGCGCGCGACCGCCACGTAGTCATCGACCGATTCACCGGCCACGTTGACGATCACCGGCACGGTCCACGACGCCCACCGATCGGCGTATTTCTCGATGACTGCCTCGACGCCGGGGTTCTGCAGGCCGATCGAGTTGAGCATCCCGGCCGGCGTCTCGGTCACTCGCGGCGGCGGATTGCCGATGCGCGAGTGGAGCGTGGTGCCCTTGGAGAAGATCGCGCCGAGGCGATTGACGTCGACCACGTCGCCGTACTCGACGCCGTAGCCGAATGTGCCCGAGGCGACCGACAACGGGTTTGCCAGCACCAGCCCTCGGCCGAGGTCGACCGACAGATCCACGTCCAGCATCGCGTCTCGATCAACCGTCGTTGCCACGCGCCCTCCACCAGGTGACCGATGTCGCGAAGGTCCAGCCAATGATGCCGCCGATGACCAGCCACTCGAGGATCGGCACGATCCAGACATCTGGCCGGTTGGTCGGCGCGCCAAGGCCTTCGCCGCCGATCAGCGGCAGCAGAACGATCAAGAAGCCGACGAACGCGGCAACCGTGAAGCACGCCGATCCACGCCAGCCAGCGCGGGAAACGCGCCTCCGGCCGGCGGTAGAAGTCGAGCGACGCAAGGCCGACGCAGATCCAGCCCAGGTTGAAGAAGCTCAGCGCGGCAATGCCATGCAGATCGAGGTTGTTCATCGGGTAGACGCCAACGAACACGCCGGCAATACCGGCCAGCACGCCGATCAGCGCATACAGCCAGGCCAGCGCACCACCCCTCGTCCAACCGAGGATGGCAATGAATCCGGCGAAGCACAGGCCGCCGACGATCAGGCCGAAGTTGAAGACTGCGGCACGCTCCGACACGCCGACTTCGCCCAGCTCGGACACCCAATGATTGAGCGGTGAGTACGGCTGACCCTTGCTGCCCGAGTAGGCGAGTGCGGTAACAACCGACGTGGCCGTCATGATCACCGCGTCCGATCAGGCCGAGTCCGGCTCCGATCGTCCCCGATCGTGCTCAACGCCAACCCTCCCAGACGATCTCGTCCGCGGCGAACACCGGTCCCTCGCGACAGACGCGCTGCGGCCCGTCGACGCCCATCATCACGCATCCCAGGCACGCTCCGACGGCGCAACCCATGTTCTGCTCCATCGACACCTGCAGCCACGCGCGGCGGCGCGCCTGGCGCGATCCGAGCGGTGCAGCCTTGGTTCCGCGACCGCGTCGCGGTCCGAGCTGAGCCACGCCCATGCGAGCGCGCCGCCCGGCGGCGAGCGTCGACAGCGCCGCGAGCATGGGCTGTGGGCCGCATGCGAAGCACTGATCGGCCCAGCCCTCGAACTTGCTGACCAGCTCGGTCACTCGACCGTGGTGGCCGAAGCTGCCGTCATCGGTGGCGACGACGTACTCGACCTCGTCGGGCAGGAGCGAGCTGGGATAGACCTCGGCCGCCGACGCGGCGCCGAAGAGCATCACCACCGCGCGGCCGGCGGCGAGCGCCTCGTCGGCGAGTGACCGAACTCCGGCCATGCCCAGGCCACCGGCAACCAGGAGCATGTTGCGTGTCTTGGGGTCGACCTCGAAGCCCCGGCCGAGCGGCCCGAGCATCTCGGCCGTCTCGCCCGGCCTCATCCGTCCCAGCCATGCGGTGCCGACGCCGGTCACCCGGAAGTGGATCGTCACCTGTCCCGTGGATCGGTCGAACGTGTTGATCGAGAACGGCCGGCGCAGGACGAGGCCCGAGTAGTCGGGCGTGCGGACATGGACGAATTGGCCCGCTTGCGTTCCAGCCGCCAACCACGGCGCGTGATAGGTCTGGAGAAACTGCCCGGGCAGGAACTCGCGGCTGTCGAGCAGCTCGGCGTCGAGCAGCCTCACGCTACGGCGCAGTCAGGTCCCGAAGCATGGCTCAGACGGGTTCTTCGTCGTCCTCGACGTCGTCCTCGGCGGTCTCGCCGACAACGGCGGGGAACGACTCGGCAAGGGCCTCGGCCAGGTCGCCGAAGATGTCGGTCGGGTCGTAGAACTCGACCATGTCGTCGGGCGACGACAGCCGGCGCCAGGCGCCTTCGCCTGCATCGCCGTCCTCGACCTCGCGCTCGGGAACCACCTCGGCCTCGAAGCGACCGTTGCGCTTCAGCCACAGTCGCTCGTCCTCATCGTCGAGCACCATCAGGTCGCCGACGAACGACGAGAGATCCTGGGCGACGGTCTCGAACTGCTCGATCAGCCGCGCCTCGGTGTGCTGGCTGCGCTCCTGGAAGGTGAGCGCCAGGTCGTACAGCCGTCGAGCGGCCTCCTCGGGGCCCTGCGGCTGCTCGTCGAACTCCTGGGCTCGCGCCCACTCGTCGGCTGCGCCCGCGTAGCCCTCCTCGGCAACCGTGTCGCCACCGATGCCCACGCCGACCGTCTCGTCGGGAGCTATGCCGGCCACGTCCATCAAGTCGTCGGCAGCGGTCGGCTCGTCGGGCAGGCCGGCCTGCTCGCGTGCGGCCTCGGCGAACGCAGCGAAGATCTCGGCCGGGTTGTACAGCTCGACGAGCTCTGAGGCGCTCTCGATGACCTCGGTTTCCGAGCGCCACTCACCGGTGATCTCGTCCTGGTAACGAGTCCGTGAGCGGAAGCTCGAGTCCGGAGCGATGGACAGGTAATCGGGGTCTTCGTCGATCAGCACCATCCCGCCGGCCTGCTTGATGCGGTCGCGGTTGGCGTCGAGGAAGCGCTTGAGCTGCTCAGCCGACGCGATGAGGAAGCTGTTTCGTTCGAGGCTGGCTTCCGCGGCAATCTCACCCAGGGCAGAGTTTTGGCTCATCTTTTCTTTTCCTCCTTGCCCTTGGGCAGTGTCCTCACTCGGTAGCTGTCTGCGCATCGACATGGCCCGCTCGTCTCCGACTACGGGTGGTATTCGAGATCGGGTCCCATCCGCTCGCGGAGGAACATGGAGTGGTGGCGCTCGAACATCCATTCGCCTGCGCGATGGCCGATGGCACGTGAGCGTTCATCTGATTTCGAGCTTGTCGATCGTCCCGTAATCGGGCAGCTCGAGCAGGATCACGTTGTCGAAGTCCCAGCCATAAGCCACGTTGTACCAACCCAGGAAGCGCATCCCGAACTCTTCTTCGTAGCGCTTGACCTGGCGCGGAAAGAGCTTGCGCATAAAGAATTTGAAGAACGGGTCACGACCGCGGCGAACTGAGAAAAACGTGGCCAGAACGGGCACGGGTCAGGCTCCAACTCTCATACGGCGCGCGCATTGTCGCACGGCCCGCCTCGCCCGATTTCGGCCGCGCCCGTCCTCCACCTATGCATCCAACGCAACTCCCGCCCGACGAAGCTTGCCCCAGCATCTGACCTTTGCGCTGGATGAACGAGTTCGCCGCTGGAGAGAGTTCCGTAGGCCCATTCGGCCGGCAATCCGACTCCTCGGCGGACGGGATTTGCGTCTAATGCGCATGTCAAATCTGATCGGCTGCTAACGGGTTGGTAAGCCAGAGCCGTCAGGATTGGCTGAGTGCCAACCCGAGAAACCCGACTTGTTCGCGGTCGAAGGCGTGGGCGAGAGTTGGCTCGTCGAAGGCTGTTGGAGCTGCGCGACCTGCGTATCGCTCTCGGAGTTAGTCAGCCACAGATGGCGGCCGAGCTCGGATGCTCGGCATCGCAACTCTGGCGGCTGGAGGCTGGAGAGGTTGCCGCGGTGACCCTGACCAGGCTGGCCGAGATGGCATCTGTGCTTGGGTACGAGATCTCTCTCGGGCTGCACCCGATCGGAGATCCCATCAGGGACAAAGGCCAGCAGGCACTTGCGCGCAGGTTTGATGCAATTCCGTCGGAGACGTGGCAGTCGACAAGCGAGACGTTGCTGCCCTTGCCCGGCGACAGACGGGCGTGGGACAAGCTGCTGCAGCTGATCGGCACCGACTATCGGGTCGGAGTGGATCTCGAGACGCGGATCCGAGACATCCAGGAGTTGACCCGGCGCACGCGACTCCGGGAGCGCGATGGCGCCGTCGACGCGATTCTGATTGTGCTGAGTGATAGCGCAACGAACAGGCGCCTCGTCGACGAGCTGCGCGCGACCCTCGGGCGCGAGTACGCGACGGCGCCACGCTCGATCTTGGCAGCGTTACGTGGAGGGCGGCGGCTCATCGGCAGCGGGGTCGATCTCGTCTGAGTCGTCGGCCGCTGACGCCTCGTCCTCGAGCTGGCCAACCGTTCGCCGCGCGTCGGTTCGAAGGGGCTGGCGCCGCGTTCGTCGGTCGGCTGCGACGAGGCGCATCAGGAAGATCATCGTCTGGCCGACGAAGAAGAGCAGCACGAGCGTCAAGATCAGCAACAGCGCGCTCAGCCATGGCGGCGCGACCATGACCACGCTGAGTGGCGTGATGACGAGCAATGCCACGAGCAGGACCACCTGAAGCCAGAAACAGCCGAGACCGGGGCCTCGCTCGGCATCGAGCGGGGCGCCCTTGTACTCGGGCGTGCCGGGTGAAGTTCCGGGGCCGTGCCCGGGGAATTGCCGGATGCCGGCGTCGGACGGTCGGTGCCTTCGGGTTCTGGAGTCAGGTCGCTCATCCGCGAGCGATGGTAGGGCCGAGCCCGAATCGGAGTCTGCCAGCGTCAGACGCCAGCGGCTGTCGAACCCTAGCGGCCGACTATCGACAGGTCCCGCGGCGCGGGCATCGTCAACGCACCGGCGAGCAGAGATAGCACCGCCATGCGCACCGGCACACCATTGCGCGCCTGCTCGAGGACCAGCGAGCGCGGGCCGCGCGCGACCTCACGGGTGACCTCCACTCCCTCGTTGATCGGCCCCGGGTGCATGAACCAGGCATCGGGCGCGGCCCGTGCAAGCCGGCGCTCGGTGATCTGGAAGTGCTCGATGTACTCCTCGATCGACAGCGAGCTGCCGCCCATCCGTTCGCGCTGCACGCGCAGACCCATCACCGCAGCTGCGCCGTCGAGGCCCGCCTCGAGGTCCGAGGTCAGCGTCACGCCCATCTCCTCGGCGCCGCGCAGCCACGGTCGCGGGCCGACCAGCCAAACCTCCGCCCCAGCGCCGGACAACGTCCCGACGTTCGACTTCGCGACACGCGAGTGGCGCACGTCGCCGACGATCACGACCTTGCGTGCACGCAACCCGTCGCTACCACCCAGCGCGCTTCGGAGCGTGAAGAGGTCGAGCAGCGCCTGGGTTGGATGGGCGTGCCAACCGTCTCCGGCGTTGACGATGCTGCCGTCGAAGTGCCGCGCGGCCACCGCCGCCGCGCCGGCTCGATGGTGGCGCAGTACGAGCGTGTCGAACCCCAGTGCGGCGAGGTTGCGGGCGGTGTCAACGAGCGTCTCGCCCTTGACCATTGACGACGCGCCGGGCTCGATCACGAACGTCTCGGCGCCCAGCGCGCGAGCGGCAATCTCGAACGACAGTCGCGTCCGCGTCGATGGCTCCGCGAACAGCAACGCCACGCGGCGGCCGCGCAAGGACTGTGCGGGCGGCTCATCGTCCTCGAGATATCGCGCTGCCTGGCCCATGATCGCCTCGACCTCGGCCCACTCGAGCTCGTTCACGTCGATCAGGCTCCGGCCGGGCGGGACCTGACTCACGCTGCTTCTCCGGCGGCCTCGCGACGCTCGATGACGACCTCGTCTTCGCCCCCGTCGACCTCTGAGAGGCGGACCTTGATTACCTCGTCGCGCGAAGTCGGCACGTTCTTGCCGACGTGATCGGCGCGGATGGGCAGCTCACGGTGGCCCCGATCGACCAGAACGGCCAGTCGTACCGTCTGTGGACGGCCGACGTCGACCAGCGCATCGAGCGCGGCGCGGACGGTCCGGCCGGTGTAGAGGACATCGTCGACGATCACCAGCGTGCTCGATTCGAGCACAAACGGCAGCTCTGCTGCGTGCACCTGTGGCGATTTCGCGACCTGCGACAGGTCGTCGCGGTAGAAGGTGATGTCGAGACTTCCGACCGGTGGCCTGACGCCTTCATTTGCCTCGATCGAAGCCGCAAGGCGCGCCGCGAGCGGCACTCCCCGGCGCTCGATGCCGACCAGGGCCAGGCCGTCCGTGCCGCCATGCTTTTCGACGATCTCGTGGCTGATGCGCACGAGGGCGCGGCGAACGTCATCGGTGGTCATGATCTGGCGACTGGTCAACGTCGCATAAGACTAGCCCGGCGGACGGGCCACTTGGGAACCGCGGCGTTAGAAGTCCGGAACGACCTCGTCCACGTCGCGTGGGTGAAGGCGCAATCCGCCCTCGCCGTCGCTGCCCCATGTCCGGATGCGGAGCTCGCCGTCGGGATTGCTCTCCGTCGGGGCGACCCACGCGACTCTGTCGACGCCGAGCGTGAAGCCGCGCTGGGCGAGTGTCGGTTCGACGACCGAGTCGGAGCGAAGGGCGACTGGTTCGCTCCGATCCAGGGCCCTGACGATGAGCCGTCCCCACGTCGATCCGGGAACGTCGGCGATCCAGATGCCGAGCACCTCACCGTCGGATGACCATTGAGCCTGCCAGTCGATGACTGGTTCATTGCGCGTGTCGCTATCGCCGTCGACGGTCACGAAGCCGCTCGGAACGACGCTCGGGTCGAACTCCTCGACCGGCTCTTGCGTTGGCTCGCTCGACGGCGGTGCCGTGCCCGCGCCTGAACCCGCTGCCCCGTTTGGCTTCGGCGTCGCCGGCGGTGCGAACCTCGGCGAGCCGTTTGGCTGCACGGAAACCTCGACCGTTGGCTGAGCGGATGGCTCGTCCGTCGGCGTCGACGGATCGTCGCTCGGTGGTTCGGTTGGATCTGCCGTCGGCCGCGAAGTGGGCTCGTCGGTCGGCTCGTCGGTAGGTGCGGGCGAGGGCTCGTCGGTCGGAGCGGGCGTCGGCTGGGGAGCACCCTCGGCGAACGGGTCCGCCTCGGTCCAGTCGACCATGTACAGCGCACCCGACTTCGGATCGGGCAGTCCCCCGGCGATGGCCAGGTCGCCATACCAGACCAGCGCATGGCTGCGGCCCGGGTTGACGGTCGGCAACCAGACTGGGCCGATATCGGCCGTGCGCTCCTCGAGCGTGTCCGGATCGATGACCACGGTCTTGACATTGGCCGTGCCCTTGCGCGACTCGACCAGGCGGCTGACGACGATGCGCCGGCCGGACCATGATGCGAAGAAGGACGAGTGATCGTCGGTCACCGCGCGTGCCTGCGCGTCGCCGACGGTCCAGACGTACACGTCGGGACCGTGGCTGCCGTCGGCCGGCATGGCGCTGAACGCGAGCGTCTCATTGCTGTTGGGCGCCCAGGCCGGCGGCGCGCCGGTGCTGTCCACGTCCTCGAGGATTGCGACGACTTCCTGCCGCGGCGATTCCGCGGGCGGCGCGTTGGTTGGACCGCTGGGATCGTCGCTCGAGCCCGGCTCGGCGGTGCCCGGGTTGCCTGCGCCGGAGCTGCGTGGTCGATCAGGCGTCGGATCGCCGTTCTGCGGATCTGGCGACTCGTCGGTTGGCTCTCCACCCGAGCCAGATGACTGACTGGGCAGCGTGACCACGGAGATGACGTCCTCGTCGAACTCGCGGCCGACGACGGCCAGCTGGTTGCCACTCGGGCTGAGCGCGACGTTGCGCGGACGGGCGTTGCCCGGCAAGCGGACCTCGGTTCGCTCTATGTCATCGTCGGACAGGCAGTCGGGCGCGGTGTTCGGGCAGACCTGGCTGACCCGCGCGCGGTAGACGGAGATGTCCTGCTCGCTCTCGCTGCTGCCGACGAAGGCGAGCGACTGCGGGCTGACCGCGAACGGCGTCGGCATCGCACCGGGATTGGCCGGCGTGCGCTGCAACGAGGGTCCGAACTGCAGCGCGACGAGAACGCCGGCAAGCGCGACTGCGGCAACGCTGGTGACGAGTGCCGCGGCTGGCGTGGCCGACCGACGGCGGCCGAATACGCGGCGGTAGCCCGGCCGGCGATAGCTGCCTCGCGCCACCTCGCGGTCGAGCGCGCTCGAGGTGCGCGCCCACAGGTCGCGTGGCGGGATGGGGGAGGGCAATGCGTGCAGCCGCTCGCGCTGCTCGCGGTATTCGCGATCGACCTGGCGGCACTGCGGACACGTCTTGAGATGGGCGCTCAACGAGCGCAGCTCGGGCCGCGTCAGCGGCCCGTCGAGGCGCGCGGCGATCAGCTCGCGGAAGCGTGCGTGTGCGCTCTGGCGACCCTTCATTGCCGGCCGCCTCGTTCGTTGTGCTCATTCGAATCGTCGTCCGCGTCGGCCTCGAGGCGCGCCGCGACGTTCGACCGGCGCTCCTCTTCGACCGCGGCCTTGGCACGTTCAACGGCCAGAGCCTGGCGGAGCGACTCGCGGCCCCTGGTCAGCAGCGCGCGTGCAGCGACATGCGAGACGCCGAGTGCGTCGGCCAGCTCGAGGCCGGTCATCTCGTGCAGCTCTGAGAGCAAGAGTGCCTGACGCTGGCGCGGCGGAATCTTGGCCAGGGCGCGCTCGAGATCGGCCGACAGCCGGCCGCGCAGCACGAGCTCCTCGGCCGACGCGGCCGAGCCACGGCTCTCGCCGGTCCACGGGATGAAGCGCACGATCTTGCGTCGGCGCAGCTCGTCGAGCGCGGTGCGGCCGGCGATCTGGTACAGCCAGGCGCGGGCACGGTTCGGGTCGGCAAGCGTGTCGAACGCTCGGTAAGCCTTGATGAATGACTCCTGTGCCAGGTCGGCCGCCAGTTCGTCATCGCGAACCATCCGGGCGAGGTAGGCATATATCTCTGCGTGATGTGCGGCGTACAGGCGCTCGACGAAGGCGCGTGCCGATGCCCGATCAGTGGTCACGTTGACAGCCAATTGGGCGCTGGCTTCGAACATGCTTTCAAGACCTGCTTCGGACGTCGACCCCACGCTGGGGCGGTGGGCACGCGCCGAGCGGCGCCTTCCAAGTGGGTGTGACGGTCGGTAGCGGCGCTCTGTGACGCAACGAGGGTGTGGCTCATCGCGTTCAGAACTCGTCCCATGAGCGTGGCCCGACCGCGACGCCGGTCTCGATCTTCTCGTCGCGCGCCGTTTCAAGCAGCTCCTGCGCGGCCACTTCCGGCGCGACCGGGTTCACCGGCAGGCCCGTGCCAAGCTCGAGGCCGGCAATCTCGCGCAGGCGCGGGTGGATCTCCCAGTGCCAGTGGTAGGTCTCGTCGACGCGCTCGCGCAGCGGAGCGCTGTGCAGGATCAGGTTGTAGGCCGGGTCTCCGAGCGTGCCGACCAGACGCAGAACGCTCTGCAGCGTCTCAGCCGCGCTGACCAGCTGCGAGTCGGTTGCCGAGCCGAAGTCGGCATCGTGATGACGCGGCACGACCCACAGCTCGAACGGCGAGCGCGACGCGTAGGGAGCAAAACAGACACTGGCCGAGTCCTCGAACACGAGCCTGGCCTGACCGCTCACCTCGTCGCGGACCAGATGACAGAAGGGGCAACCACCCTCGCGAATCACGTATCTGGCCGCGCCACCGAGCTCCTCGCCGATGCGGTGTGGGATGTGCGGCAGGTCGTAGAAGTCGAAGCACAGGTGATCGGTCAGCGCGCCCGCCTGGCGGCCGTAGTTCTGGACGATGGAGAGGTACTCGGTCTGCTCCGCCTGGCGCGCCGCGGTGAGCACGTCGCGGGCGCGGGCGAGCAGCTCGAAAGCGATCTGGGGCGAGGTCTCGGCGAACAATTCGTGATGTCCGCTGGGCGCCACGATCGTCTGCCACGAGCCACTGTCGCCGAGCAGCCCGAGCTCAGGCTCGCGGCCGTCCGATTGCGACTCGCGCGCCTCACGCTCGGTGCCGGCCATGATGAACGCGTCGGGCTTGAGCATGCGCTGCTGCACGCCGTCGCCGCCCGCGGCCAGGTTGCAGTTGAGGCATTCCTCCGGCGTCGCGCCGGCGTGCTTGGCCGGCCTGTGAAAACGCGACCGATTGAACTCTCGGTCGACGACCACGGCGACCCACCAACCGGTGATGCTGTCCTTGCGCAGCTCGAACAGTCCGCTGCGTGGCATTGGGTGGCTCAGCCTCCGCCGGCCGGCACGGCCGACCTGGAGGCGCGCTCGAGCTCCTCGGCAAAAGCGATCTCGAACCGATCGGCGGCGTTGGCGACGCTCGCGGTGGTGGGCACCTGCTCGTGATCCGGCCAATCCGCCTCACGGGCAATCGACGTCACCTCGATCTCGGGCAGCCCACACGGGTCGATCAGATCGAAGTCCGTCAAGTCGGTCGTGACGTTGAGCGCGATGCCGTGGTAGCTGACCCCACCCTCGACGCGCAGTCCAAGAGCGCCCAGCTTGCGCGGCTGATCGGTGTCCGCGTCGCACCATGCGCCGGGAAGGGTGTCGCGCCGCCCCGCGCTGACACCGAACGCGGCGGCCGTGTCGATCATCGACTGCTCGAGCGCGCGCACGAACGGACGCAGCAGGACGCCCCTGTCGCTGAGCTTGATGATCGGATAGGCGACCAGCTGCCCCGGACCGTGATAGGTGACCTCACCGCCACGTTCGACTCGGATGACCTCGATGCCACGGCGCTCGAGCTCCTCGGTGCTGGCCCTTATGTGGGCGGGATCCGACTGGCGGCCGAGGGTGAGCACGGCGGGGTGCTCCAGCAGCAGCAGCTGATCGGGGATCTCGTCGTTGCGGCGCTGGGCGACAAGCTCGCGCTGTAGCTCCCACGCCTCGCGATAAGCGACCCGGCCCAACCAGCGCGCGTCAAGCCCGCTTCTCTGCCCCGCCATTCCCGCACGATATCAGGGGTGACCCTCATTCCCGTGCTTGAAGCCGGACCGTTTCACCATGTGCGCCGGCCGAGCCATAACTGACGTTGGCTGGCGGAATGTGCACCTCAACGCACGGCTGGACGGGCCGATGTCGTGGTGGCCGTCATCTGCGGGCATTTGGTGCACATAGCGTCGACTGAATCGCACTTGAGACTCGGCGGGCGCACACGCCGCCTGAGTGGGCTAGTCCAGCACGACGATGCAATCGCGACCAGGATCGTGCCCGGCCGCGAGGGCGACGAAGGTTCGCCGAGAATCGAGATCGTAGGTCGCCAGCAAGGCCGGCCGTGCCTCGTCCAGAGCCGACCGATTGGCGCGGCTTCCAGCCACGACGATGATCAGGCGCGCCGCGCCAATGTCACGTTGCTTCAGCTGTGCTGCCCGCAGCTGTGCCTGGAGGTCGTGCAACGTCGTGATGACTTCCACCGCGATGTCAGCCGCGCCGGAAAGGACGATGTCGACGGCGCGTAGGTCGCCTGGTATTGGAATTGGCACCTCGAGACGCACGCGCCACGCCTTGCCAATTCGCGCCAGGAAGCGTGAGATGTAACGTGCCTGGGCGGCGTCTCGGAGTCCGCCGCCGACCGGGTAGAGCTTGACCGAGAGTCGAAGGCCGACCGCGGCAGCGTGCCGACTCAGGTATTCAACCGACGCACTCGTCAGCTGGCTGCGTTCCAGTCGGCCAACTCGGTAGCGCGAAACGCCGATGTGCCGCGCTACGTCGGCCTGATTCGCGCCCGACATCAGGCGCGCCTGCCGAAGCTCATCGCAGATAGCGGTCCACAGGCGTTGCGAGTGTCGGGTAGCCAATTGGTTTGCCCGCTGCCTGCTGGTCACGGGCCGATACTGGCAGTCGCGACTTATCGGCCGGTTGGCGGCCACTCACTTGTGTGTCCCTTCGCCGGTGCGCTGGCCGAGCCACAATTGACGCTCGATGGCGAAATGTGCACCTCAGCGCACGCAGCGGGGCTGGGGAACTGTGCAAGCGGTCATTTGTGGGCATTCAGCGCGCAATTCTTCGGTTCGGCGACAGTTATGGCACCCGTTGCGCACATCCCGTGGATGGCCGACGGCCGGGGCCGGCGGCCTGGCTAGGCGATGTCGGACGGGCCGATGAAGCGATAGCCGAGACCGCGCTCGGTGCTGATGTAGCGCGGGCTCTGCGGGTCGTCGCCGAGCTTGTCGCGCAGTCGGCGGATGTAGACGCGCAGGTAGTCGACCTCGTCGACGTATTCGCGGCCCCAGACCTTGGCCAGCAGGGTTTCGTGCTGCAGGACGTGGCCCTGGTTGCGAACGAGGTGGTAGAGCAGCTTGTACTCGGTCGGCGTCAGGTCCATGCGGCGGCCGCTCAGGCGTGCCTCGTGCCGCGCGAAGTCGACCTCCAGGTCGTGCCACTTGAACGACGGAGCGCGGCTCGTCGGGACGGGCATCGTCAACCGCCGCAGCACGGCACGCACGCGGGCCATCAGCTCGAGATGGTTGAACGGCTTGGTGACGTAGTCGTCGGCGCCGGCCTCGAGGCCCTTGACGATGTCCATCGAGTCGTCGCGCGCGGTGAGCATCACCACCGGCACATCCGAAAACTCCCTGATCCGCTTGACGACCTCGTAGCCGTCGATGTCGGGCAGTCCGATGTCGAGCAGCACGATGTCCGGACGCTCCTGCTCGACCGCGTCGAGCGCTGCCTCGCCCGTCTGGGCGCCGATCACGTCTATCTCGCGCCAGTGCAGGGCGAATCCGATGCGCACCGACTCGACGACGTCCGGCTCGTCGTCGACGACAAGAATCTTCATAGGTCGGATCCCTGCTCGGGTCCGGCAGCCGGAACGGACAACACGAACGTGCTGCCCTCGCCGAGCGCGGTGGTCACCTCGACAGTGCCGTCGTGGGCCTGGGCGATCGCCAGCGTCGTCGGCAGGCCCAGGCCCACGCCGTGGCCGCCTCCCGAGCGATCGCTGCGGCCGACGAAGAAGCGTTCGAACAGACGCGCCTCGTCCGCCTCGGAGATGCCCGGGCCGTGATCGGTGACCATCCAGCGAACGGCACCGTCCTGCTCGTCGATCTCGACGTCGACGCGTTCGCCGCGTGGCGAGAACTTCTGCGCGTTCGAGACGAGATTGACGAGTGCCTGCTCCAGGCGCCGGTAATCGCCAAAGACCCACACCGCCGTGCGCGGCGCCTCGAGCTCGATGCGTTGCTCGGCCGCGTCGGCCAGTGGCGCGATCGAGGCGATCGCGGCCGACGCGAGGTCGCGCGCGTCGAAACGGCGCAGCTGGAGCTGGATTGACCCTGCCCGGAAGCGCGCCAGATCGAGAATGTCGCCCACCACGCGCTGCATGCGCAGCGCGTTGCGATCGATCGTCGCCAGCAGCGTCTGGCGCTGGCTCGCGTCGGGTTGATGGTCGGCATCCTGGAGCAGCCCGACGCTCGTCCGAATGGCGGTCAGCGGAGTACGCAGCTCGTGCGCAATCGTCGACAGCAGGTCTGTCCGCAGCTGTTCCAGCTCGGCCAGCCGCTCTGATTCGTCGCGGCCGCCGAGCGTGTCGCGCAAGCGGCGCTGTCCGACGCTGGTGACCACGAAGCGGCGGCCATCCTCGTCGACTCGGCCGACGCGCACCAGTCCGAGCGCGGCGAGCTCGTCGAGAGCACCCGTGGCAGCGCCCTCGGACAGCGTCGCTCCGGCGTCACTCAGCCGACGTTCGACGTCGCCAGCCGAGGCGCCGCCGCCGATGACCGCCAGCGTCGCGATCAGGAGCGGGCCAATGTCCGTTGCGGTTTCGCCCGGTTGCGCCATTGCCGGGCCAGTATGGAGCCGCGCTCTAGCGACGCGAAGCGGCTGGCTCCAGCGAACGCGTCCTGGAGGGGCTGCCGGCCGGCACTGGGGCGCCGGCCGGAGCTGGCGTCTGGATGCCGATCGATGTTTCGTTCTCGGCGCTTTCAGACTCGATATCGCACAGGCATGTGCGGTTGGATGCGACCAGCTGTATGTGAGACCCACGCTCGTCGTATGAACAGGTGCATGGTCCGCTCACCGCACAGCCGGCACAGCAGAACGGGAGTCCGACATGGAATGTTGGCTTCCAATCAATCGGAAATTGGCAGGTGACGCAGTTGAAGCGGTGGCCCGTGGTTGACCGCGCGGGCTGCGGTTGGGTCTCGTTGCTCATGTCGGGGCCACGCTACGTGCGCTACCTGAACCTCCCGTAGAACAGACATGAAAACTGCATGAACAGCCGCGTGGGCTCCATCTGGCAGGTCGTTTTCATGTTCTGTTCATGTCGGTCAACGGTCGTGTTCGTACTCGTCCGCCAATCTGTAATCCGTTGGCCGACTCGGCCATGGAAGGAGCGATACAAGCTGATGGCAATTGGTGCCCCCCCGACCGACCGCGTTTCCCAGGGCGAGGTAACGCCCGCCCAAGCAGGAGCCGCGGCGAGCGCCGGTTCGGATGCCCTGCGCTCCGCGCTGCAGCAGTTCGATGCCGCAGCCGACCTGGTCAACCTCGAGCCCGGCCTGCGCGCGATCCTGCGCGTGCCGCAGCGCGAGCTGACCGTCCACTTTCCGATCACCCGGGACGACGGCCAGGTCGACGTGCTGACCGGCTACCGCGTCCAGCACAACATTGCGCGCGGGCCGGCCAAGGGTGGTCTGCGCTTCCATCCCGCCACCGACATCGACGAGGTTCGGGCGCTGGCGATGTGGATGACCTGGAAATGCGCTCTTGTTGGTGTGCCGTTCGGCGGCGCCAAGGGCGGCGTGACTGTCGACCCACGGCAGCTCAGCGCACGCGAGCTGGAGGCCGTCAGCCGCCGCTTCGCGACCGAGCTGGAGAGCTTCATCGGCCCCGACCGCGACATCCCGGCGCCCGACGTCGGCACCAATGCCCAGGTCATGGCGTGGATGATGGACACAGTCTCGATGCACCACGGCTATTCGGTGCCCGGTGTGGTCACCGGCAAGCCGATCGCCATCGGCGGATCGCTCGGCCGCGCCGACGCGACCGGCCAGGGCATCGTCTACACGATCGAGGAAGCCTGCCGCCGACAGGGCCTGTCGCTCCAGGGCGCGCGCGTCGCGGTCCAGGGCTTCGGCAACGTCGGTGAGGCGAGCGCGCGGCTGCTGCACCAGGTTGGTGCGGTCATCGTCGGCATCACCGACATCGGCGGCGGCGTCTACTCGGAGTCCGGCATCGATCCGGTGTTCCTGCGCCGCTACCTCGAGGAGACTGGCTCGATCGCCGACGCGCCCGGCACTGTGCCGCTGACAAACGCCGAGCTATTCGCGCTCGACGTGGACGTGCTCGTGCTGGCCGCGCTCGAGGGCCAGATCACGGCCGACAACGCGGGCACTGTGCGGGCCAAGATCCTCGCCGAAGGCGCGAATGGACCGGTTGAGCCATCGGCCGACCCGATCCTGCGCGACAACGGCGTGCTGGTTATCCCCGACATCCTGTGCAATGCCGGCGGCGTGATCGTCAGCTACTTCGAGTGGGTCCAGAACCGCCAGGCGCACTTCTGGACGCTCGATCAGATCAATGCGCAGCTGCGCCAGATCATCGTCGGCGCCGCCGACGCGGTCTGGGAGCGTTCTGAAGAGCTCGGAGTTGACGCCCGCCTCGCTGCTCACTCGATCGCCGTCGAGCGCGTCGCCGAAGCGACCAAGCTGCGCGGCCTCTATCCGTAGGGACTATCCGTAGGGATCACACGGGTCGTTCACGGGATCCTCACATCTGAATAGCAACCTGCGAACAGAGGCGCCGTTGATGCGGCGCCCAAGCAGGGAGTGATCTCAGATGCGCATCTACATCGGAATCTTCTTGACCGTCATGCTCGGCCTGGTGGCCGGCGCGATCGGGTACAGCATCGGCATCAGCGCCAACGTGGCCGCCGTCGGCGTCCCGGTCGCGGCGCCGGTCTACGGCTGGGGCTTCGGGTTCCCGTTCTTCGGCCTCTTCTTCGGCTTCATCTTCCTGTTCCTGATCTTCGGCCTGATCGGGCGGCTGGTGTGGGGCGGTCGAGGCGGCTGGGGCGGTCGAGGTTTCGGGCCTGGCTATCGGTACGGCTACGGCCGGCAGGGCTGGGGTGATCCACAGAGCGTGCCGCCCGTCGCCGACGAGATGCTTCAGCGCTGGCACAAGCAGGCACATGGCGAGCCCGGCGACAGCCCGACCGACACGCAACAGCGTTAGCGCTCTGCGCTCTGCGCCAGCGCCCGGACACTACGATGACCGGCGTGCCCAAGGTTCTAGTCGTCGACGACGCGCCCGACATAGTGCGTCTGACGCGCGACTACCTCGAGCACGCCGGTTTCGTCGTGCTCAGCGCCGCCAACGGCGACGACGCGCTGCGCCTGGCACGGACCGAGCGACCCGATCTGATCGTGCTCGACCTCGGCCTGCCCGGTCGCGACGGTCTCGACGTGACACGAGAGCTGCGGCGGGACTCGACCGTGCCGATCGTGATGCTCACCGCGCGGACCGAGGAGTCGGACAAGCTGGTCGGCCTCGAGCTCGGGGCCGACGACTACGTGACCAAGCCATTCAGCGCCAAGGAGCTCGTCGCTCGGGTGCGCGCGGTTTTGCGCCGCAGCCAGGCAGCCGGCGAACCGGTCGAGCGGATCCAGTGCCGGGCCGGTCGATATCGACATCGGCCGGATGAGGGTGACGGTGGAAGGGCGCGTGGTCGACCTGACGCCAACCGAGTTCGAGCTGCTCTCGACGATGGCCCGTCAGCCCGGTCGCGTCTTCACTCGTGCGCAGCTCCTCGACGCGGTTCATGGCGAGGCGTTCGAGGCATACGAGCGAGCGATCGATGCTCACATCAAGAACATCCGACGCAAGATCGAGCACGACCCGCGGTCGCCGGTCGCTGGTCGAGACGGTGTTCGGCGTCGGCTACCGCTTCGCCGAACAGGAATGAGCTCCTCGTCGGGCGAGGGTCGCCCAAAGCGGCGCCCGCCGTGGTGGCCCGACAACGAGGAATGGCCACCAGCCGATTGGGGAGCCCGGTGGGGTGGCCGCGGTGGCCACGGGCCGTGGGGGTCTCGGCGCCGGCCGTTCGGCTGCTTCCTGATCGTGTTTCTGCTGTTTGCCGCCGCCACCCTGACCGCGGCCGTGTGGGCAGTGGCGGCACTGGTTGGCGTGGTCAGCGCGCCGCCGATCGTCGTGATCGGCGGCCTGATCGTGACCGTTCTGGTTGCGCTTGGCGCGATCGGCATGTTCCGCCTCATTCGCGGCTCCAGCGCGGCGATCGACAGCCTTGCGGCCGCGGCCGAACGCATCGAACGCGGCGACTACTCGACGCGCGTCGCGGAGAGCGGCCCGCCGCCGGTGCGGTCGCTCGCGCGAGCCTTCAACCAGATGAGCGCCCGACTGGCGGCGCTCGAGTCCGGCCGGCGCACCTTCCTGGCCGACGTGGCCCACGAGCTGCGCACGCCGCTGTCGATCATCGAGGGCCAGATCGAGGCCATCGGGGACGGCATCTACCCCGCCGACGCAGCGCACCTGGCGCCGATCCACGACCAGATCCGAGCACTCGAGAAGCTGATCGACGACATGCGCACGGTCGCCCTGGCCGAGGCCGGCGGCTTGACGCTCACCCTGCAACCGACCGATCTGCGGGCGCTGATCGACGAGTCGCTCGGCGGATTCAGGCCGCAGGCGGACGGCGCCGGAGTCGTGTTGGCGGCCGACGTTCCAGCCGACCTCCCCTTGGCCATGGCCGACGAGCAGCGCGTCCGTCAGATCCTCTCCAACCTGATCGCCAACGCGCTGCGCCACACGCCGGTTGACGGAACTGTGACCGTCTCCGCGGGGCCAGCCCCGACGCCAGGTTGGCTGGAGCTCGCGGTGGCCGACACGGGCTCGGGCATCGCGCCAGAGCTGCTGCCGACGATCTTCGATCGGTTCGTCAAGGAGCCCGACTCACCCGGCTCCGGCCTCGGCCTGGCGATCTGCCGCGACCTGGTCGAGGCACACGGCGGTCAGATCTCGATCGACAGCCGGCAAGGCGTAGGAACGACAGTCACTTTCACCCTGCCAGCCGCAGGCGGCCCGGTCTGACGTCTAGCAGGCGGTCCCAATGCGGGTCTGGGTGGTGATCGCTCGAGCCAGACTAGGCTCGACTCCGGGCCGTCGACACCTGTCCACTTTGCCTACTTCTGCTCACACAAAAGAAGACCGGGGTCTCCTTGCGGAGACCCCGGTCCAGCATGCAGGCTTGAGAAAGCTACGGGTTAAAGTGGCCTCCACCCTTCCCAAAGTTGCACTGGTTCTGCTCGTTGTTGAAGAGGTTGTTATTTGATGCCTTGACGCCCCCGGCCTGGTAGAGAGCAGACCGCAGGCGACTTTGCTGGTCGGCGTATAGTGTCGCGGCTGACAGTGTTGCCTTTGACCGTGGCGGTCGCGCCATAGCTGATCTGGATGCCGTTCTGGGCGATGAAGGCGACCGGCCCTTGCCCGGTCACGATGTTGTCGCTGATCGTGACCTTGCCGCCGTCCCGGTGCCGACGATGCCGCCCTTCTGGTAGTGCGAGACTGTGTTGCCGCGAGATCGTGCCCTGACGCACCGTTGTAGTAGATGCCGATACCATGCTGGCTGCCATTGAATGGGCTCTCGCCGATGTCATGAATTGAACTGCCAGTCACATTGGCGGAGACACCGTTGACGACGACGCCGAAGTAGTTAGCGCCGGAGATGTTGGCATTGTTGACGCTGGTCGGGTTGTACGCGCCGATGTTGCAGCCGGCTGCGTCGAGGTTGCCTGTAACGGTCCCGCCGATCTGCGCGGCGGTGAGGTTGATGCCGTCACGCGGAAGCCGGTCGGCTTGCACTTGGGCTGCGGCACGTCGAACTCGGTCCAGTCGAACCGCTCGTCGGCCTCCGCGCCGAACACCATGCGGACCTCGATGTAATCGTTGGCAGGGATCGTTGTCGTCTTGGTGGTGTTGTTCACGCAGACGAACGGGTAGAGCCCGTCGAGACCAAGGGGTTGTAGTTCGGCTCGCGCTTTACCTGGCTCTGGTTCGGATCGCCGTCGGTGCGGTACTCGAAGCAGCTCGTGAACGCCCGGGTGCTGGTGAAGGTGAGCGTCGCCGAGCCGTCGGCGGCAGTCACATCGACGTGCGCCCAGCCGTTCTGCGCGGTTGAAGTCGTTGGTGCTAGGCGTCACTGCATTGACTGCTGCCAGGGCGGCACCAGGCACGATCGTGACGGCCAACATGGCGATGAGGGCCGACGCCGAGGCCAGGCTCGCCAGCCGGCGCTTGGTGGTGGATATCAAGGAATTCGCTCCTTCTCGCGGTTTCAGCCGCGGTTGTCTGATGTGAGCCCGCCGTGAGGTGTCCTCGTCGGCTACCTGGGCATCAATTGGCGCGTGGTGCGCTCCGTCAATGGTCGGGCTCCGGGGCCGCCCACTCATCACCCGTCCGAGCAGACCCGTGAGACGATGACTGCAGGAACTGCGCAACCACCGCTGAAGTACGGAAACTCGCCCGTACCCACGAAGCGCCAATGCGTTAACCAGGCTTGCACGAACCGAGCAGTATGACCTTCAAGCCCTACGCGACAAGAGGACCGCGTCGATCGAGCCGACGGTCGCCGGCCGGCGATGCGCCGGCGTGCTGCCGGACGCCGGGTTGACTAGCGCCGGAGTGAACCTCAGCCGCTAATGAGGACGCAACGCGCGCCGCTTCGCGCTCTCGATGGGCAGCTGATGGGCGGAGCAGGCCCTCTGACATCGGGGCACTCCCGAATCGCTCGTGATGACAAAGCAACGGCCCCGGTCGCTCGCAAGTGCGAGCTGAGCCGGGGCCGTTGGAGTCTTGGAGCGTTCGCCGCGCGAACGGGAGGCGATCCGCTATCGATTAGAAGGCGAGCTTCTTCTCACCTGTCGCGAAGTAGCTGACGCAGTCGCCCTGGTTCTTGAACGGCGTTCCGTTCTTGTCGACCATGACCTGCCAGCCGTCCTTCTTGCACTGAGCGCCGTTCGGGAGTACCTCGGTGATGACGATGTTGTCGATCGCCGGGCCGAAGCCGCCCGGGGTCGTGCTCCTGAACGTCAGCACGGTCGAGTTGCTCGTCGCGACGAACGTGAAACTCTTGTCTGCCCACTTCATGTCGGCGCGAGTGTTTGCCGCGACGCTGGTGTCATAAGAGTAGGGAGCGTCGCGTGCAGCACCGGCGTCGACCGTCATCGTCTTCGACTGCCGGCCCGCTATCCGGGTTGCCCGACAAGCTGAACTGACGAAGTAAGTGCTGTTGACGTTGGTGTCGAAGGTTTGGCTGGATTGCGCCGGGCGTTCCCTCGTCGCCATCGAGGTCAATGCTCCTTGGAGCCGTCCGCGGCCATCCCAGTACGTGCCGATCCAGTCGATGCTGCCCTCGGTGACGGTCCAACCTGTGACATCTGTCGACACTGCCGACACACGGTCGAAATCGAAGCCTGGCGTGAGCGGGGCGAAATCGCCGTCCTCGAAGCTGCCGTTGCTGAAGCCGGCCGCCAGAACAGAGCCCGTGAGAACCACGGTGGCCACCAAAGCCCCAGTGATGCCCAGAATTGATCGTCGCTTCAAAGCGAACCTCCATAAGAACGTTGCGCATGATTGCGGTCGGAACCCGACAGACTCGGGGCGCATGTGACACCAAGCCTCGTCGATGCCGGAGCGTGTTCCCACGCATCAACCGCGCAGAACCGCGACCCCCGGGTTGCCGCCTTTGAGCAACGGTGAGTCGCGCTGAGCTTCGCCGTGACGGCCCCATGGACGGCGGCAACCGACGTACTTCGGCGAAAGCACGGCGACCGTCTGCATGGAGTCAGCAAGCCATGTCCATGCGACGCCCGACAGCGTCTATCTGATTGCGAGAACCGCGCAACGTCGCCACACTTACGGCCCTATGGATGGAGCCGACGATCTCTGGCTGGCGATCCGCGCCGCACTACCAGACGCCGAGGAATTGGCAGCAGACGTGGCGGCCGACCTTGGTGAGCCAGCCGATGACGTCCGGCTCAGCGTTCTTATCGGCACGATCGCGTTTGACGGCCAGCTGGGACCGGAGGCCGCGGCCGCGGCAGCAATCAGGGCGGAGCTGGTCCGGCTCCAGTCGGTGCATGGAACGGGGCCAAAGAGTCGGCTCCTCGCTGTCGGCTCCCTCGAAGACCTATTGGTCGAGGCGAGGGCACTTCAGGCCACCGGCTCGCTTGATCTAGAGACGATCGTGGCAATTCAGCGCGCCTCGGGAGCGATCGCGGCGCGGACGGACCGCCCGATGGTCGCCTTGCTCCACCGCTACGCCGTCACACGACGCCAGATCTGGGAGCACTGTGTAGCTGCAATGCAGGCCGGCCGGCTGGACCCAGACGCCTGGCGCGCTTCGGTCGCTTCCTACTCCTCTGGAACGAACTCACTTCACTCGCCGTCACCGACGGCTACCGACTCGCCGAACGCGACATCCTCGCCCGCGATGTCGAGGCCCGCCGAAGTGCGCTCCAGGAACTACTCGGCGTTGCTGCCGACGACGCGGCGAGTGAAGCCCGACTTCGCCGCGTTGCGGTGCGACACGGACTGAACCCCGACCGGAAATATCAGTTGGTCGCGATCGCGCCGATCCCGAGCAACGATCCAACCGCCGACCGGCCGGGTTTTCGGGAGGAAGACCTCGACGTGCTCGCCGGACGGATCGGCCACCTCCTCGGGGCGACCGGCCCGGGCGCCGAGGGCGTGGGCTCGGGAATCCGGCTGCCAGCCGTCTTGCCACTCATGGGCCGCATCGCTGTCCTCGCTCGTGACGACTGGGCCGGGCTGTCTCGCGTGCCCACTGTCCTTGACAAGGTCCTCCGCCCGACCCCGCCGGCGGGAGCCGGGCAGGCGTCGTGGGTGGCGGTCGGCTCGAGCCCGATCGACGGCGTTGGCTCGCTCGCCGCGACATATGCCGATCTCGTGGACGCCACGCGCACTGCCCATCGACTCGGCCTGCGCGGTTGGATTTCAGACCCCGAGCAGCTGGGACTTGAGCGGTTGCTTCTCGCCAACCGCGCCCTGGCAGACGCCACCGTCCGGCGCGAGCTTGGCCCGTTGCTCGCCGACGAGCGATTTGGCGCCGAGCTCATTGAGACTCTCCAGGCCTATTTCGACGCCGGTGAGAACGTCACTGCTGCGGCGCGACTCCTGCACCTGGCGACCCGAACCGTGGGCTACAGGCTCGAAAGGATCGAATCACTACTTGGCCATCCACTCGATGGCGAGAACGGGCGACGCCTTTCGACGGCCCTGCTGGTCTACCGCGTGCAGTCTGTTCACCGAGTGGCAGTCGGTCGACCGAGTGAGTGAGCGACGGTAGAATCGGATCAGCTGAGCGGGAGTAACTCAGCTGGCAGAGTGTCTGCTTCCCAAGCAGAATGTCGCGGGTTCGAATCCCGTCTCCCGCTCCACTTCTTCCCCGGTCTTGTCGGCATACTGTCGTCGCGCGCGAACGGTGGCGTTTAGCTGTCCGCCTTCTGCCGCGACAGGGCCAGTTCCGAGAGCGGGCCGCTTGAAGGTCGCGTCCGGCCATCGGGCCTGCGCCGACGGCTCTCGCGGCCGAAGGCAGCCGCCGTACCGTCCAAAGGCCGAATGGCACTACGCAGGCACGGGCCTGACGGCAACGATGGCCCCACAACCCGCACGACGGAGAAGGAAATGAACACGACGAAGTACGAGCTGCGCGCAGGCGACCTGATGACGATGGAACCCGTCGTCGTTCGCGTCGATGCGTTGATCGAGGAAGCGCAGCGGCTGATCCTCGAGTATGGGGTGACCGGCCTTCCGGTGGTCGACGAGAGCGATGGGTTGGTCGGCGTCATTAGCCAGACGGACTTCATGCATCTCGAAAACCTTGGCGTCGCTCACATAATCCGCCACAAGGAAAGCGGTATCAGGGTAGGCGAGGTCATGAGCCGCCCGGCAGTGACGGTTGGGATCGACACGCCGCTTCCTGACGCGGCGCGCACGATGGTCGACGAGCGTGTCCATCGCGTCGTCGTGATTGATGAGCATCAGCGCGCGATCGGGGTCCTATCAGCGATGGACTTCGTCAAGCTGTTTGCGGACGACTGAGTGCCTGTGGGATCCCGTCTCCCGCTCCAATCCCTCAACTCAGCGTGAGATCGGCCCGTCCGGGTGGCGAGCCATGCGAGCCGATTGCTTGTCTGCTCACAGTTGGGCGGGTCCAGCCGCTCAGCGCGTCAGGTGCAGGCCGCTGCGTTCTCGACCGACTTGCGAGTGTCCCCTGAATCCGCCTTGAAGGAGTCGGTGCCACCGCCTCCGTTGATGAAGTCTCCCGGCGCGCCGTCGTTGGCGCACAACGTGTCCGGACCGCCGCCGCCCAGCATTCGATCCAAACCGGAACCTCCGATCAAGGTGTCGCGCTCCGTTCCACCATCAATGTAGTCATTGCCTGCCATGCCAGTCTGGAAATCGATGCCGGCGTAGCCGCACAGGATGTCGGCGCCCGCCGACCCCACCTGGTTGTCGGCACCACCAGTCCCCAGGACCACGAGGCCGCTGATGATCTGGGCGCCGCGCTCGTAAGCACCGATGTCAACGCTCTTGCCCGCGAGGCGTGTGCGGTTGGCCGCGTCTGGGTTGGTGACGCCTCCGGGCGAGCAGACTTGGCCGATGTTGATCAGACCCGACGCCGAAGTGAGCCGCAGGTCTCCAGCCGCCCGATTGACGAACTTGGGGTTGAGCTGTTTGTTGTTTGAGCCTGCCGGCAAGCCGTTGAACGAATTGCCATCTGCATTGGCGAAGTAGTTATTGAACCCGGCCCTGAGAACCACCGTCCCCGGGAGTCCCTTGGTCATGCTTGCGCCGAAGGAACCCGAATGGGAGATGGTGTTGTTGAACATGTCGAGATTCAGGCGACCGCCCGCGGCCATGGAATTGCGCTGCTGAATGCCGTCTGTGGCTGACAGCTCGATCGTATTGCCGACCAGATTGACATCTGATTGAACCGTCCCCGACGGCAGGATCGCCATGCCAGAATCCGCACCGCTCAGACCTCGAGCAACGTCCCAAACAACGTTGTTGTAGATGTCCACCTTGGCCGTCCCGCTCGACAGCGTGTTCAGCTGGATGCCGGCGCCGCTGGCTGTTTTGCCGTGAGCGTCGATGCGGTTGCCGGCCACTCGCACATTGATGTTGCCGCCGTTGGGCACCACCAGCAGACCAACGACGTTCGCGTTGTTCTGACCGTGGAGGACGCTGTCCTCGAGCGTGTACGAAGCTGATGTCTCGGCGTCCAGGGAGACCGTGCTCGCCTGCCCGGGTTGTCCGTTGACGACCATGCCGCGGACGTTGACCGCGCTGCCAGTGGACGAGTTGAGGTATGTCCGGACAAAGAGGTTGACGGTCAAGCCAGCGACCGTGACGAATATCGGCGGGCTCGGATCGAGATCGAAGATGGAGAAATACCCGACTCGGTACTTGGTCGCGTTGATCGATTTGACGGACAGGGACTTGTTGATGCTTACGCCCGGCCCCGCGTCGTCAGCATGCACATACACCGTGTCTCCGTTGCCGGGCAGCATGTCGACGCATTGCTGGATGCTCGCCGGACAGTCGGCTGGGTAGTTCAGCGCTGTCCCCGCCCTGGTGGGCGCGCCACTCATCGACAGCGCGACGAAGGCCATGGCTAGTGCTACCGGCACTGCGGTGAGTCGACGAAAGTTCACGGCATACCCCCAGGCAATGGAAGTCTGACCGAACGCTAGGCCTGCAAGTCGATCCGAGTCAATAACCAACTCGCCACCGGGCCCGACTCACAGGGGTTTTGGGATTGAGTACCTTTCGCTACAAGGTCGCCAAGCTTTCCAAGCAGAATGTCGCGGGTTCGAATCCTGTCTCCCGCTCCATTACGTCACTTGCGGCCTGCTTCAACCCACTAGAGTGTGGCCATGGAGGGATCCGGAGGGGGGAAACCGCCACAGCGCCTGGGTTCGCGTGGGATCGTTGCCGTAGCGCTGATCGCGATCATCGGGATCGCAGCGCTCGTCGGGCTGAGGGCCGCGACCCAACCGGCCGAGGTGTCCGCCGACCCGGATGCCGCGACTCAGTGGGACGCGGTCTTCGGACAGGCCTCTCGCCCGGCAACGCTCCAGGAAGGACTCGGTCCCATCCACATGGCCGTGTCGACGGACGTGCCCGAGGCGCAGCAATGGTTCGACCAGGGACTGGCGCAGCTCTTTGGCTTCGCCCACGAAGACGCGATTCGCTCGTTCCAGATGGCGCTTTCGCACGACCCCGATCTGGCCATCGCCAACTGGGGCATCGCCTATGCCTACGGGCCGAACATCAACCTGGGGATGGACGCAGCGCGCGGCCAGCAGGCCAACGAGGCGCTCGCCGCGGCTCTGGCGCAGGGCGGCGGCGTCAGCCCGCTCGAACGCGCGCTGATCGACTCGCTCACCGTTCGCTTCTCCAGCGATCCGAACATCGACCCATTCGGCAGCCAATCGCGCGAGCCGCTCGACCGGGCCTACTGGGAACGCATGAATTCGTTGATGGCGGAGTTCCCGGGGGACGTCAACGTTGCCACCATGACTGCCGAGGCCGGACTGGACCTCATCCCCTGGCGCGCCTGGAACTACGACGGCATGCCGACGCTGCCGGTGACCGATACCGCGACGCCGGCGATCCCGGAGATCCTGGAGGTCAAGGCGATCCTCGAGCAGGTCATGGCCGCCGACCCCGACCACATCGGCGCGCTGCACTACTACATCCACGCGGTCGAGGCGTCGCAGGAGCAGGAGCTGGCGCTGCCGGCTGCCGAGCGGATCAAGTCGGTGGCCTGGGGACAGGCGCACCTCGTGCATGCCGCCTCACACATCTACGCGCGCGTCGGCGACTGGGGCTCGGCGATGGTCTCCGGCTACGACGCCATCTATCAGGATGCGCAGTACCGCGAGCGCATCGGCGATGACGACCTGTACGTGATCGCGCACGGCGACCACAACCTCTACTTCCTGTGCAGCGTCCTCTCCAACGGAGGCCGCGAACGAGAAACGGCCGACCAGGCCGCCGCACTGGCCGAGCGCGTGCGCAGCCAGCTCGTCGTCACGCCGGCGCAGGAGTACCTGCTGCCGATGGAGCAGAGCTTCCTCGTGCGCTTCCGCCAGTGGGACGATGTCCTCGCCTACCCCGAGCCGAGGCGCCAGTACAAGGCAACACTCGCGTTCTGGCACATCAACCGAGGACTTGCTCACGCATCGACCGGAGATACCGACAGCGCGCGCGAGGACCTCGCTGCGGCGGAAGAGGTGCTGACCTCCACCGACGAGCCACGCCTCGACAACCCGGCGTACGCCTTCCAGAACAACCCGGCCTCGGCGCTGATCGAGCTCGACCTTGATCTGCTTCGCGGCCGCATCGCCGAGGTCAGCGGCGACGCTGCCGGCGCGGAGGCGTCGTACCTCTCGGCGATCGATCAATTCGACAGCCTCTACTACGACGAGCCGCCGCCGTTCTACTACCCGGTGCGCGAGACGTACGGCGGGTTCCTGTTGCGCGCGGGTCGGGCGGCCGAAGCCGAAGCGGTTTTCCTCGCGGACCTCGTCACGTTCCCCAACAACGGCCGTTCGCTGTTCGGCCTCTGGCAGGCGCTGGTCGCGCAGGGCAAGCCGAGCGACGAGGCGGCCGCCGAGTTCGACAGCGCCTGGCGCTGGGCCGATTCGACTCTGAGCATCGAGGAGCTCTAGCCAATTCCGGCATGACCGCACCTTGCGATGTCCCTCAGGCTTCGATCAACGTCGATTTGACGATCTCACGAGCTCGACGCCCAAGCTCGGGCGCGGCGCCACCGTCCCCGTACGGCGCGGCTTCGAGGGTGTCGAGCGCGTCGTAGTAGTGCCCCCAGCCCAGGCGCTCGTCGTTGAGGACGCGACTGAACGCGTCTCGATCATCAGTGAGCTCGATCGCCTCGGCAATCCGCGTGGCCCCGTTCTCGGCCAGATCGAGGCCCAGTCCCGGGTCGCCGCGCTGAAACGCGCCGGCGATGCGCAGCGTGAGGCGCAGCAGCACCACCGTCACCGGGAGGCGCGAGATGAAACAGCCGGTGAACGGATCGAGCAGCGCCTTGACCCGATCACGACCGAGCGTTTCGGCATAGGCCGAGAACAGGAGAATTCGCACATCGTCACCGATCAGCTTGCCGACGTGCGCGGCGGCAATCGCCTCGCCCGCGAAAGCCTCCTTGTCGTGGCGCATGACCAACCCCGGGGCGTGGACGTAGGCGAGGCGCGGGCCTGTCGCGACCTCGCGATCGCCCAGCACTGACATGACGTAGGCCTGGTCCTCCGCGCGACCGACGAAGGATGGCGTGAACGGGCGATGGCGGCGCAGGGAGTCGACCTGGATCCCATTCGTGCCGCCAGTGACATGGACCCGCTCGAGGCAGCTTCGGCGCCCGTCTCGAGCGGCTGAGTCGTAGCGCTCCATCATCTCCGCCCGGGTGGACAACGCCTGGGGCAGTCGACTGAAGAACACGTACTCGTCGAGCGTCCCCGGGCCGGCCGGAAAATCGACATCGGGGGTGAACAGCCCACGTCCGATGTCGCGCTCGTTTACAAGCGCGCCGGCGATCATGCCCAGCTCCACTTCGAGGCCGCTCGAGTCGAGACCGCTCGCGCCCCATAGTGGCGTGGCCAGGTGCTCGAGGGCGGTCGCTCCCGTTTCGGCGACCAGCACATCCTGAGGAAAGACCTGATCCAGGTCGATCTTGAACGTTGCCCTTACGCGGGGGTCGATGAGCACCTGCCAGAAGGCGGCGATGGCCTTCAGAAAGCTGTAGTGGCGTCCGTAGTCGCCATCAGTGCCAAAGACACGGGACATCAGCGGCTCGGCACCGGCGATCGCCACCGGAGCGAGGACCTCACGTATGAGGCGGCTTGTATCGCGTTCGGTGAAGACGTGCACCACGAGGTTGTGCATGCCCCCCGACCGTCTCAGCTCTTCGCGAACGTACTCGTGAGCCACATCCTGCAACGACGGATGGGTTACGGAAACCGAGAGCACGACCGTGATCCGGCCGACGCTCGGATTGCGGTTGCGCTCGAACTCGATCGCTCGATCCAATCCTCGCAGGCCGTAGAGAAGCTCGTTCCGATCAGGCTCCACCCCGATCTGGATGGGGTGGTCGTACCAGTGCTCTTGCGGCTCTGCGGCCGCCACACGGATCTGCCGTCGCAGCTCTTCCGGGTAGGGCAGCGCATCGACGTCCGTGGACGCTGAGGGAACGGTCAACAGCACATTGGATGTGAACAGGATCTCGCGCGCCGCGTCGGTGATCGGCCGTGGGCCGGGGCTTGTGATCGAGACCGTTCGTTTGGCGCGCAGCTCTTTGATGCGCTCTTGCTCGTGGCCGAGGATCCCGACCCCCTCCGGAAACAGCACGGCCCAGAGCGCCTCGGCGGTCGCGAGGCCAGCCTCCTCCGCCGCGCTGGTGTCCGCGGCTGACGTTCGATCGTCAGCGACGACACGTTCGTCGAATTCGCGCTCGATCCGCCCCAGTCCTTGGCGGTAGAAGTCGACCAGCTCGCCACTCAGGGCCCGCGGCGGTTGTTCGAGCACCGCCGTGGCGCGCGCTGACGATCGGTGAGTCGGCCCCGCAAGTGCGAGCAGGAAAGCCGCGTTGAGAGCGCAGACGGCGCTCTCGATCGACTGATCACGCGGTTCCAGCCACTCTTCCAGGCTCAAAGTCGGTGGCTTACCAACTTCGCCCGACGCTCCAAGCAGATCGCTGACTAGCGTTTGGAGCAGGGCGTTGGTCATCCGACCGCTCGATTGGTTCCAGGCCGGCGCTTGGCCGGCCCGCGCGATCTACTTGCGGTGGTTGTACTTGGCGAGACCTTCCCAGTCGCCCTTCGCCGCAAACGCGGCCTGCGCCGGCCACTTGGTCAGGCTCGAAGGCGGCAGAGCCCCGCCGGCGGCGATGATCAGACGCAGGTCCTCGGTGCTCGTCTTGGCCAGCTTGTTGTATGTCGTCACGCCGCCGTCGGCCAGGATGACCTGGATGCGCGGCCCGATCCCGTTGAGCTTGGTCAGGTCGTCCGGCTTGGCCGGCTTCTCGGGGGCGGCCGCGGCCTTGCCCTTCTTGGCCTTCTTTTTGCCCTTGGCGTCCGCTTTTTGCTGAAGCTTCATGAGGCCCTGCCAGTCGCCGTTGGCGGCGTACTCGGCCTGCATCGGCCAGGTGCCGACGCTCGCCGGCGCAGTCATGTCCGCGGCGTGGAGAACGCTGCGCAGCTTCGGCTCGCTCGAGTCGGCCAGCGCGCGGTACGTGGTTATGCCAGCCGCCGCGAGGGCCTTGGCCGACTTGTCGCCGATACCGGACAGCTGCGTCAGGTCATCCGGCTCGCCAACCACGTCGACCTCGTAGTCGGTGACGACCTCCTCGCCGCCGAGCTGCTCTGCGGCGGGCTCAACCAACGCCCGGAGAGCGGCGGCCTTCTCGGCCGGCAAGGTGCTCTCGATGAGCAGGCCTTTTTCTGCCCTGACCAGATCCTGGATCGTCCCGATAGATGCTTCCCAATTGCCCTGATAGAGGATGAACAAAGCGCTGCGGCCCTTGTCGATCTCCTTGCCGACTCGCCTCATGAACTTGTCGTCGATGCCGATGTCATGGAAGCGGTTGCGCAGGCCGGCGAAGACCGCGCCCGCCGCACCGACGGCTACAGCGCCCGCAGGACCGGCGATGATCGTGCCGACGACGACGCCGAACGCACCGCCGCGGATGCCACCCTTCATCCCACCACGGTCTCGGGTCTGGTGAACCTTGACGCGTCCGAGGCGTGTGCGATTCGCGAACGCGGCGTCCACGATCTCGACTCGCCTGTCCGCCTTGTCGATCGTCTGCAGCTTCTTCAGGAACCGCTTGGATCCTTTGTCGTTCTCAAAGACGAATACGGCGAGAGTCTGCTCGAGTTCCACGGTCATCGGATTTGGGCTCCTCAGATGTAATCTTCAGCCTCAATATTCGTAACCCAACAAGCCGCGCGGCATCATCCGTTTAGGGCGATTGGCATCAGCCCGCGAAATCGCGGACGGGCATGCCTCGAACGCCTACCCGGGCGCGAAAGAGCGCACCGGCGAGGCACGAGTCGCACTAGCGCCAGGTGACCTTTGCGTCATGGAGACGAACGAGGCGAGCCTTCAGCGTTGAGGCATCGTGGTACAGCCAAAGGACATCCTCGTCTTCGAGCGCAGCGCGACTGGTTTCAGCATGATCGGCGGGATCGGACGCGGCCGCCATGCCGCCGATCGGCGGATGTATGCCGACAAGCGGCGCCGGTTGGCGGCACGCAACCGACGTGCCGCGGGTGCCGTGAGGCGGGTCGAGAAAGCCGCCTGACGCGACCGGGTCAGCCGCTCCGGCCGCGCGCGTCGACCGGCCACACGTCGATCACATCGCCACCGCGCGTGACAACGAACGAATCGAACAGGTCGATCACCGGACAGGCGTGATTGGGCACGACGGCGACCACCTCGCCGAGCTTGGGTCGCGCTGCGCCGTCGGGGAAGCGAATCTGACCGTGGTAATCCGAGACACGTTCGATGACGCCCGCCGGATAGGCCGGCAACAAGCCGTGGCCGGCGAGATAGGCCGGCACGTCCTTGGTCAGCGACTTTGCTCCGGCGTTGATCACGACCTGGCCGGCCGCGACGTCGCTGACAACGGTCGCGGCAACCGCCATTGCAACGCCGTCCGGCGGGCTCGCGCCAAGGAAGACCTGCTGTCGATCGCCGATCAGGTAGGTGCCCGGTCGAAGCTCGGTGACCGGCGCGCGAGCGGCTTGAATAGCCGTGGGCGACGAACCGGCGCTCAGGACGGTCGCCTCGATCCCTGCGCCGCGCATCGACTCCGCCGCGGCCGTGAGTGCCGCCACTTCGTCATCGGCAGCGTCGCCGATGGCATCCGGCCCCGCGTAACCGTGGCCCCCATGGGTGAAAGCGCCGACCACCTCGAGTCCAGCGCCGGCCGCCGCGGACGCGAGCTCGCCGGCCTTGGCCGGTGTCACGCCCGTGCGCCCGTAGCCCGGATCGACTTCGATCAGGACGCGCAGCGGCCGGGCAGAGCCACTGACTGCCTCTGCCAACGTCAGCGCTCCGGGTGCCGAGTCGACGCCGACGGCGAGGCGCAGGTCGGGCCGATCCAGCAGCGTCCGCAGGCGGCGTGCCTTGTTGCCCGACGCCCAGAGGGGATAGGCGAGCAGGATGTCGGCGATGCCACCGCCGGCCATCACCTCCGCCTCACCGAGTGTGCCGACCGTCACGCCGACTGCACCGGCGGCGATCTGGAGCTTGGCCAGGGCGACCGACTTATGGGTCTTGACGTGCGGCCGCAGGGCCATGCCCAGGCCGCTCATCGCCTCGGCCATCCGCCGCGCGTTTGCCTCGACCACGTCGAGGTCGATGACGAGACAGGGCGTGTCGAGATCGGGCGGCAGCGCGGGCGCGATCGGGATGTTGACCGGCGGGATCAGAAGCTCTTGGGTACCAGCTCGCCGAAAGTGAATGTCTTCGGGGTCGACCACTCGCTCCATTCGCTGTCGGACTCGTACATGACCCGAACTCGCCACGAGTACTGCGCGCCTTGGGTGAGCGATCCATCCGGCGTCGCCCAACTCGACAGCTTGCCGGTGTGTCCCTTGATCGTGCCCGACTCGACGACGGTGGAGGCAAACTCGTCGCGCGAGATCTCGACCTGGAAGCGGCGCTGAGCGGTGGCGAGCCCAGCGTGTGACCAGGTGACGTGCGCCGATGTCGTGAGGCCGGACGGTCCGATACCGGTCGGACGCAGGCCCGACCAGGTGATACTCAGGCGTGGACCCAGGTTGAGCTCCTCGGCAGCGCCGCTGGCTACGAAGCGCTTCCACGTGGTGGCGCCTGAGTCGTCGCCGGCGAGCACGAGGCCAAAGTCGTCCGACCCGGCGACCAGGTCGGCGACGTAGGTCGAGACGTCAATGTTGGACCAGCTGCCAGTGTCGGACGTGGTGGATATGACCTCGTCACCGGCTTCCGGGCGCGAGTTCCAGGTCAGCAATTCGGAATCCCATTCGGCTGCCACTCGATGAACGACCGTTGGCGCCGCGGCCTCTTCGCGCTGCCAATAGGGAAACAGCTCGAATGCTGCCTCAGCGACATCGACCGTCCCGAGTGTCTCGGCCAGGCCCGGGAAGCGGACATAGATCTCATTGTCTGTGCGCGAGCCGGGCTGACGGCCGTGCCACAGCTCGCCGTAGGCGGCGCCCTCGGGCCGCTGGTAGCGCTCGAAGTTTGCGTTCGCATGGCGGCTCGACGCGAACGTCAGGTCGGCACCGGCGGTGCTGGCCGGGAAGTTGGTCAGTGATAGGTCGACGAATGCCGGGTAGACGGCTTCGTCGAGATGGCGGCGCTCGACGCCGACGGTGATCACCGGCAGGGGACCGTCAGTGGCCAGGGTGAGTGCCGTCGCCGCAGTGAATACGCCGCCGCCATTGCCGTCGACATCGGACGAGTCGAGGAGCAGCGGCCGGGGCAGCCTGCCGACGACCGTGCCGGCCTCGTCGCGCATCGAGATCGAGCCGTCCTCTTCGGCGGCGAGCGTCATGCCCGGCGCGTCGATCGCGAACGAGAAGCGGTTGGCATTGGGCTCGCGGCGCATGACCAGGAAGCTCTTGAAGCCGTCGGCGGTGGGGAAGACGCGCATGCCAATCCCGGTGCCGGTGAAGTCGAAGTAGTCGGCGTAGCGGCCGTCGATGCTGACGACGGGGACTGACGCGGCGGCTGTTTGGCCGCTTGTTGCGAACCGCAGGCTGACCTGTCGCTCGAGGGCGTTCAGGGTCAGGAAGCCGGCGTCGGCATTGGAGTCGGCAAGCGCCAGGTCAACGGGCGAGCTGGTGACCCGTTTGACGCCGGCCTCGTTCGCGTCGCTTTCGAGACGGAGGTCGATCGGCTTCCATTCAGTCGAGCCCGCCGGCTGGTGGAAGATGGGCTCGGCGTGGAACTCGGTGGTCAGCGTTCCATCGCGGTTCTGATAGGTGCGCGAGTTGGCGGTGCGCATGTCGACTCGCTCGTCGCGTGCTCTACCGGCCTCGTTAGCGGCCTCCTCGGTTGTCGGCAGCGGCACCCAGGCGACCGGGGCGATCAGCGACGCGGGCGCCTCTGGCGCGTCCTCGAAGAGCGACGGGTCGGCGAGCGGTCCGCCCTCACCGGTCCAGTCGACCTTGAGGTACGCAGTTGGCTCCACCGTGATGCCGTGCAGGGAGTGGACCGTGACGCCGCTGGTGATGGCGCTCAACACTCGGCCATCGCCGAGGTAGATGCCGATGTGCGAGCCGTTGTTGTAGATCACCAGGTCGCCGCGCTCGGCGAACTCCTCAGCCGTGATCGCGCGGCCGCGGCCCATGAACCAGCGCATGTAGCCGGCCGCGCGAAGGCGCGCGCCACCGATGCGGTCTAGCTGGCCGGTCTCCTGGAAGATGCGGTACATGAGGCCCGAACAGTCGAACAGGCTGGGTCCTTCAGAGCCGACCTGGTAAGGGACTCCGACATGCGAGCGGGCAGCCGCGATGACCGATTCAATGTTGTTGCTGGGCTCGTTGTTGCTTCGCTCGTTGTTATTGGGTTCGGCCGGCTCGACCGGCGCCGGTGCGGCCTCGGGCACAGGGTCAGCGGGCGGGGCAGCAGCAGCCGGCAACGCGATTGCCGACATGATCACGGCAGCGGCAAACAACGCCGTGCAGGCACGGCGGAAAGTGTGCCTCCCCCGTGGCGACCCCATGATCACCACGCCTCCTGGTGCAGGCATCGAGCCTCCCCCTTCACCGACCACGCTGGGTTGATCGGCGGTCCGTGCAATGTCGCATGGCTGGTCCCCTACGTCAAACGTTGCCTGACAAGTTGTAAGCAAACGGAAGATGGGTCAATCGGCCGTTTGACGTACGTCCGCGACAGATCAGATGGTCGAGGGATGTGGAGAATCCTCGCCATCGCTAACGCTTGAGCGCACGACTAGCGTGAGAGCTCACGATATCCGATGGCGATTGCTGGGGCCCGCGGCGGGAGCTGGATGCCGACCAGATCTCCTCAACTGACCTATCTGACCTATCTCGTCGCAGAGTTCAATGTTCGCCCGCGGAGGCAGGTGTTACTGCGGACCACTGGACGACATCGCAATGATCCCGGCCTCGGGCCCGATACCTCGGCTCGCGACTGATGTGCTGTCCGGCCTTGTTCCGGCGCTCGACCTGAGCGGTTCGCCGGGCAGACTAATGCTCGTTCGATACTGGCTGCGTAGCTTCATCAGTGGGTCGGCGTTCTACAGCCGAGGTGGCCTCAACCCACTTCACCCGATGGAGCTGGTCGTGCGATCTCACGACGCTCGGTACGGCGACTTCCGTACCCGAGGCGCTGCTGGGGCGTGCTATGGTCGTGGTCACCCTCTGGGCGGCGATAACGGGAATCCATTACGAGCCAATTGCTGGCTGCCCGGTCGGGCGACGTTCGGCATCCCCGATCAAGATACGTCAGCTCGACGAGCTGCGCCGGGAGCGAATACTCAGCGACGGAGAATTCGACCAGAAGAAGACCGAGCTGCTCGCTCGACTGTGAACCTGGCAGCTGCGAATTGACGACTGGATTGGTCATGGAGCTGTTCCTTCTGTGTGTTTTGGTGGGGGCCACCTAAGGGAACGTTGTTGCGTTCACGCGATGGGAGTCGCAAAACGGCCGCCGTCATTGAGGGAGATCTCGAGCCTGCGTAAAGAGTACGGCGCGATGAAGCGCTTGGAAGGTCTAGCCGCAGTCTCCTGGGGCCCCGATCGGATCGACCTCTTCTGGGTCGGTGCGGATCGGACGCTCATGCATCGCTGGTGGGACGGGAACGCGTGGTCGGCCGATGAATCGCTCGGCGGTTCGCTTGCCTCGGCACCCGCGGTCACCAGCTGGGCAGCCGGCCAGATGGAGGTCTTTGCGATCTTTCCCGATGGCGAGCTGTGGAAACGCTACTGGGACGGCGAGGCGTGGCACGAATGGGAGTCGCTCGGCGGTGAGCTGATTGGCCAGCCATCCGCCTCGTCATGGAGTGCCGACCGGCTCGACGTCTTCGCCGAGGGCCGCGACGGCCGGCTGTGGCATCGCTGGTGGAACGGCTTTGAGTGGGTGCCCTGGCAGTTCGACTAAACTCCGCGCCGATGCGACCCAATCCGCCGCGCATGGTCACCGTTGTTCTCGCCGTTGCCCTGATGGTGATCGGACTTGCGCTCGTCTTCTTCCAGGGCCAGACGATCGACATCGTGCGCGACCTCGGGCTGCCCAATGACGTTCAGCGCCAGCTCGTTCAATTGGCAAGCGAGCAGGTCGCGGCATGGGCGGCACTCGTCGCCGCGCCGGTGCTGCTGATCGTCGGCTCGTTGCTGCCGAACATCTGATGAAGATGCGAGCCCAGTACGCGCCGAAGGGCGTGACCATCGCGGTCGCCGCGATCCTCGTGCTGATCGGCGTGGCGGGCACTTTCCTGGGCCTGATCCCGGCAGTGGCTGGGTACCCGGGCGAGACAATCGGCGTCGTTGCCTACGTCGCCGCCACCCTCGTGCTGCTGGCCGGGATCTTCACCCGCGGCCTCTAGCCGCGCGCTTCAGCCGAAGAGGGTCAGCGGCGCGGGCTGCGTTGCCTCGGCGTCGGGCGGCAGCAGGAGAGCGGCGCCCTCGTTGTTGGCGTTGTTGACCAGCGTCGATACGGCGCGCAGCTCGAGCAGGTCATCGGCCGCCGGCTGAAGCAGGTCGCGCAGCAGCGCTTCGTCGCGCAACTCCGGATCGATCCACAGCCGCCACTCCTCGTCGCCCAGGATCGCCGGCATGCGGTTGTGCAGCTGCCCGACGGTGTGGTTCGCGGCGGTGGTGACGACCGCGGCCGTGATGAGCCACTCCCCGGTCGAAGGGTCGCGCCATGGTGACCACAGCCCGGCGAACGCGAGCGGCGCGTCGTTGGGCGTGTGGATCAGGAACGGCTGCTTGGCGCGGCCTTCGCGGCGCCACTCGTAGAAGCCGTCGGCCGGGATGATGCAACGCCGGCGCAGGAACGAGGCACGGAAGGCCGAGCTCGTGGCAACGGTCTCGGCACGGGCGTTGATCATCTTCGACCCGGTCGCGGGCGACTTGGCCCACGGGGGCACGAGTCCCCAACGATGCTCCTCGATCGCGCGCCCGTCGTCGCGCTGCACGACGACGGTGATCGGCTGCGTCGGCGCCACGTTGTAGCGCGGACCGAGCTCCTCCCATGCGTCCGAGTCGCGCACCTCGGCGTCGAAGATGGTGGCCAGCTCGGACGGTCCCGTGCGCATCGTCATTCGCCCGCACATGGCGGCGATACTCGCACAGTGAACCCCGACACCCTCCGTTACTGGCCGCTCGATCCGGAAGTGACCCAGCTCAACCACGGCAGCTACGGCGCGTGCCCGTGGCCCGTGTTGCGTGCCCAGGACGAGTGGCGAGCTCGGATGGAGCGCAACTCGACGCAGTTCATGGGCGTGGAGCTGGAACCGGCGCTCGAGCACGCTCGCAGCCGCGTGGGCGCGTTCGTGGGCGCCGATCCCGACGATCTGGCGTTCGTTCCGAACGCGACCACCGGTGTCAACACGGTGCTGCGTTCGCTCGAGCCGACCTTCCAGCCGGGCGACGAGATCCTGACCACCGACCACGACTACAACGCGTGCATCAATGCGATGCGCGGCACCGCCTCGCGATCCGGAGTCGAGATCGTGGTCGCGCGCGTGCCGTTCCCGCCACGCAACGCCGACGAGGTGCGCGATTGCATCCTGGCGGCAGCCACCTCGCGCACGCGCCTGGCGGTCATCAACCACATCACCAGCCCGACCGCGCTCGTGTGGCCGATCGATCAGATCGTGGCCGGGCTGGCCGAGCGCGGCATCGACACGCTCGTCGACGGGGCGCACGCGCCGGGCATGGTGCCGCTCGACATCGACGCGCTTGGCGCGGCGTACTACACCGGCAACTGCCACAAGTGGCTGTGCGGGCCGAAGGGCAGCGGCTTCCTCCACGTGCGTCGCGATCGGCAGGCGGGCATCCACCCGCTCGTCACGTCGCACGGCGCGAACTCGCCGCGCCGCGACCGATCGCCGTTCAGGCTCGAGTTCGACTGGCTCGGAACGTCCGATCCGACGGCCTACCTTTCAATTCCAGCCGCGCTCGATTTCATGGCCGGGCTCGTCGACGGCGGGTGGCCGGAGGTCATGCGCAGGAATCGCGAGCTGGTGCTGGTCGGTCGTCGGAAGGTGCTCGAAGCCGTCCCGCAATCCGGCGGCCGAACCGGTGCCCGACGGGATGATCGGATCCATGGCGACCATCGAGCTGCCGACCGAGCTGGATCCCCGACCGACCGAGAAGGCGCCCAATTCAGACGACCTGGCGACCTACCCGATCGACCCGCTCCACGACGTGCTCATCACCGAGCATGGCATCGAGGTACCGGTCTTCGCCTGGCCGCACACACCCGCCGACGGCCCGCCGCGCCGGTTGCTGCGCATCTCGGCCCAGCTATACAACTCGGCCGACGACTACGAACGGCTGGCCATGGCGCTGGGCGGCAGCTGACCGCGATCGAACCAGATCCGCTCGCCGCGGAATCGCTGGCTGGCGGGATCCCATGGGAAGTAGATGAGCACCTCGAGATCGACCGGCAGGCCCGACGCGGGAACACCCGCCCACGGTCCCAGGTTCGTGCCGGTCAGCCGGGCCGCCTCGAACACGCCCTGCGGACCGATGACGATCTCGGTCAAGGCGAACCGGTTGTCGGGGAACGCCGCGAACAGCTCGGAGTAGAAGGCACGCACGCCGACCAGGCCGCGCCAGTGCTGACCGGTCGGGACGATCTCGTATTCGCATTCCTCGGCGAGCGTCGCCAGCAGGCCGTCGATGTCACGTCGGTCCTCGGCGATCGAGTGGCGCACCCAGAGTCGCTTGATCGCGCGCAACTCTTGGTATCGAACCGGCGCGCCAGTCGGCGACGAACTGTGTCGCTCATTGACGGCTTTATAGACGATCATTCGCGCATGACCGACTCAAACGACCCGTTGAACTCAATCGTTCCCGACGAGATCGAAGACGCTGTCGACGTGCCGCCGCCCGGCACGGCCGACAACTCCGATGCGGAGGCCGCCGAGGACGCCCCGAATGAGCCCGCCGATGGCGACACGCTGCCCGATGGCAACCAGGTCGGCGCCGACAACATCCGCGAGGGCCGGGTCGGTGGCGTGATGGGCGGGCCGAACCAGAGCCAGGGAGAGGGCCAGGGCGGCTAGTCGGCCGGCGCGGCCCCTTCGCGCGGTCGAAGCGCCTGGTCTGCTTGCCGCTCCGGATCGCGCACGCCGGGCACGAACAGCAGGACGAACATCAGCACCGCGCCGAGCAGCGCGGCGACGACCATCGTCGTCCCTGGGCCGAGCACCTCGGCCGCCGGGCCGGTCAGCGCGTACGAGACCGGCACGAGGCCGATCGACACCATCCAGTCGAGGCTCGAAACACGGCCCAGCAGGTTGCGCGGCACGCGCTGCTGGAGCATCGTCGTCCAGATGACCTGGCCGAGCTCGAACAGCGCCGCCGTTATCGCCGCCGCGATCAGTCCCTGCCACAGTTCGGTCATCAGTCCGTAGACGGCCATGCCGGCGACGCCGAGCGTCCACGACACGTACATCACCGTCACGCGCTTGCGCGGCAGGCCGAAGTGGCCGATGGCGAAGGCCATCAGGATCGAGCCGATGCCGCCGACCGCGAAGATCGCGCCGAGTGACTCGGGTCCCAGGTTGAGGCGGTTCTTGACCAGGAACGGGACGAGCACCTGGACCGGCCCGAAGAAGACGAGCAGGCTGAGCATCGCCGACAAGAGGGTTGCCCAGATCCACGGCTGACCGCGGACATACCGGAAACCTTCGCCAACGTCGTTGATCGTCTGGCGGACGCCCGACTCGATCTCGGCGCGCAACTCGGGCCGGGTGCGGATGGCGAAGATCGCCACGGCCGAGACGAAGAACGTCAGCGCGTCGACACCGAATGCCGCCCCGGGTCCGACGAGCGCGACCACGAGACCGGCGAGTGCCGGACCGACCAGCCGCACCATCATCTGGCGCAACGCGCCGGTCAGCGCGTTGGCCTGCGGCAGCTCGTGCTCGGGCACGACGTCGGGCATGATCGCCGTCGATGCCGGGTTGAAGAACGCGTCACCGATGCCGACGAAAGCCATCAGCACGGCCAGATGCCACAGCTCGATCGTGCCGCTGATCGATAGCAACGCCATCGCGCGCGAGAGCGACGCCGCGCAGGATGTCCGCCGAGACCATCAGCAGCCGCCTGTCGTAGCGGTCGGAGAAGACGCCGCCGAGCAGCACGAACAGGACCAGCGGCAGCGTCGCCGCCACGCCGACGAACGAAAGCGCGGTCGGCACGTTGCTGATCTCGTAGACCTGCCACGCGAGCGCAACGTGGAAGAAGCCGTCGCCGATGAGAGAGATGACGCTGCCCGTGGTCAGCAGCGCAAAGTCGCGATGGCGCAGCGGCTGAAGCAGTCGTACGCGGGTGATTCGCCCCCTGAAGCTCACACGTCCGACTGTATCCAAGGTGCCCGCCGGGAGCCTTGCAGCCCGCTGGCTACACTCCGCGCACCATGCCGTACGAACATCCGTGGGCGATCTACGACATCCGCATCCGCACCGAGCGACTCGAGCTGCGGCTGCCGACCGACGACGACCTGATGGAGATGCTCGACCGCGCGCAGTCGGGCATCCACGATCCGAATGAGATGCCCTTCGGCATGGCCTGGACGGATCAGCCCAGTCCGTGGTTCGAGCGATCGTTCATGCAGTTCCATTGGGGCTCGCGCGCCAACTGGAATCCAGGCCATTGGTCGCTTGACCTCGGCGTGTGGGCCGACGGACGGCTGATGGGCACGCAGGGCATGGGCGCCGACGAGTTCGCTGAGTCGCGCACCGTTTCGACCGGCTCGTGGCTCGCGCAGGAATTCCAGGGCCGGGGCTACGGCAAGGAGATGAGATCGGCCGTGCTCGGCTTCGCGTTCGAGACCCTGGGCGCTGAGTGGGCCACGTCTGGCTCGTTTCTCGACAACCCGGCGTCGGCGGCTGTGTCCCGGGCGCTGGGCTATGACGAGGACGGGATTCAGATGGAGGCTCCGCGAGGCGAGCCAAAGCCACTCGTCAAGTGGCGCATGTCGCGCGAGCAGTGGTACTCGCGCGAGCGGCCGTGGGTCGAGGTGACCGGCATGGACCGCTGCTGGGATCTCTTCGGGTTCTAGCACGGTGAAGCTGGCGCGCGGGCTGATCGTGGCGCTGCTGGCTGATGGTCGCCGTGACGCCGATCAGCGCAATGTTTGGTGCACAAGTCTCAATACAAAGTGACAAAATTTGAGAATCCGCTCCGATCGGCGAGAGGAGCAGAATGCGCATCGGCGACGTACAAATTGAAGTTGGCGCACCGAGATGGGATGCCGGAATGGGAAATGGGTCGGATTTCGAGTTCTGAGAACAGCGGTGCGCCATTAGCGACGGTGGCCATGAGCGACGCGGATGATCGAGTTCCAGTGACACAAAGGCCGCCGTCTCGAAGCCGCTCGGGCCGACCATCGCAGTCGTGGCGGCGGTTGTCATTGCGACGATCGCGGTGGTCCAGAGCCAATCGGCAGCACCTGGTCCGGGATCAGCGTCTGCGCCGCTACCCGCCGGTGCTCTCGCGTTCCAGCCGATCGACGGCGCTGAGCTGCTCATTCGCGAGGAACGGGACGCGACGCCCTTCGGTTGGCGCAGGATGGAGTCGCGGCCTCGCCGGTGCGAATGCCGATTTCGCCTGGACGTTTACCGCGAGCTCGCAGCCGCCAAGTGACGCAAATGTGATCGTCGGGCCACACAGCATCTCGTCCGCCTTGGCGATGATCTACATCGGCGCTCGCGGAGAGACAGCCACCGAGATGGCCGAAGTCCTCCATTTCGACTCGGTGGAAGGTGACTTCGGGCTGGCGTTCAATGCCTCGATCAGACCCTCCAGTCTCGTTCCGTCGAGGGTGCCGTCGACCTGCGCATCGCCAACCAGGGATTTGGTGCGCCCGGGCTCGACTTTGTCGATTCCTATCTCGCCACCCTGGGCCGCGACTTTGGCGCCCAATGGCAGAGCTCGCCTTCGCAGATGCCGAAGCCGCGCGACGAGTGATCAACGGTTGGGCCGCGGACAGGACGAATGACCGCATCGAGGAGCTCTTTCCCGCCGGTGAGATAACACCTGACACTGTTCTGGTTGTCGCGAACGCGGTGTCGCTCGACGCCGAGTGGCGCTACAAGTTCAGTCCGTCACAAACGACCGACCAGCCGTTCTTCCTTCCCGACGGCTCGAGCGTGCATGTCCCTACGATGCGCTTCGACCTGTACCTGCCGCTCGTATGGACCGAGGAATACGCGGCGGTCGAATTGCTCTATGGCCTGGGCGATCTGTCGATGGTTCTGCTGACAGCGCAGGACTTCGCCTCGTTCGAGGCGGAACTGGATCGCGAGCGCTTGCAGGGCATCTTCGACTCGATCACCGAGCAGGGCATTCACCTTTCAATGCCCAAGTTCTCGTTCAAGTCGCACACGGCGCTCAACGACACGCTGCAGGACCTCGGCATGACGAGCGTATTTGGTTCGTCGGCGGATCTGAGCGGGATGGTCAGCTACGCCTGGTCTGTTCCTGGACAACGTCCAACACGAGGCGTTCATCGAGGTGGATGAGGCGGGAACCGAGGCACACGCTGCGACTGGAGGCGCACTGGCAGCTTCGCACGGCCCGACCATCACCTTTGACCATGCGTTCATGTTCGTCATCCGGGATCGGGCGACTGACGCCATCCTGTTCATTGGCCGCGTGACCGATCCACGGGGCTGACGGCTTGTGACACGCTAGGTGTCACAACCGGGGGCGAGGATCCGGGCATGGAACGCAGCGAGAAGTCCGTCGAGTTTCAGCTGGACGGCCTGCCAGTTCGGATGACCCACACCGGTGAACGGTGGGTTGCCCGGGTGGGCCACAGCGTTGCCGTCGGCAGCAGCGCCCGTGTGGCGTTGCTCGCTGCGCTCGAATTGCTGGGGAAGGCGAACATTCGTGCCCTGTTCGCCGACCTCGGTCTGCTCGAGCCAAGCGTAGCCGTCGCCGAGATCGAGAGGGCTGCTCGCGGCGCCTGACCACTGGTTCGGCCCAGGCATCTACCGTGTGCCGGGTGATCCGTTCAGCCCGAGTCGGCGGCCTGGTCCTCTTCCTGTGTGCATTGGTAACGGCGTGCGCCGCGCCGTCTCAGGTCGAACAGCTGCGGGTCGAAGTCATCGAGCGACGTCCACACGATCAAACGCTTTCACCCAAGGGCTCGCCATGGACGAGGGTCGCCTGTATGAGGGCACGGGCTTGTACGGCGAGTCGACCTTGCGCGAGGTCGATCCAAACACGGGAGCCCTTATCCGCTCGATCGACCTCGATCCCGACCAGTTTGGTGAAGGCATCGCCGTCGTCGACGGTCGCGTGATCCAGCTCACCTGGCAGGAGCACATCGCGCTCGTTTACGAACTCGCTGATTTCACCCCGGTCGCCACCTTCACCTACGACACAGAGGGTTGGGGCCTGTGCGACGACGGCTCGCGCCTCGTCATGTCGGACGGCACCGATCAGCTGTACTTCCGCGACCGCTCGACGTTCGCGCTTCAGGGCGCGGTCACGGTCACCAACGCGGGCGCCCCGGTGGAGGGGCTAAACGAGCTGGAGTGTGTCGGCGGCCAGGTCTACGCGAACGTCCTGTCGTCGGACACGATCCTGCGCATCGACCCGTCGAGCGGCGCGGTTACGGCGACGATCGATGCATCGGGTCTGCTGACCGAGGAGGAGGCGGCGGGAGTCAGTGTCTTGAATGGCATCGCGTACGACCCGACCGATGACACGTTCCTGCTCACCGGCAAGCTCTGGCCGGCATTGTTCAAGGTGCGTTTCGTCCCCGCGGATGACCGAATCGTCGTGGGGCGGTCCAACCCGAGCACGCCACGTCATCCGGGACGTCAAGCTTCGCCGAGCTGCGCCAACCGAGTTCGGGGCGCTACCCGGATGGAGACCAGTCACCAGGTAGAGACGTGGGTACTCGTTCCCGTGCCGGCACGGATGCGCCATGTCGCCTCCAGGCGCACACTGGCGTGAAGCCTGCGAGTGATGCGTGGAGCGACAGGCTGCGGCGATTTTGATCGTCTGCGCACCAACTCGGGTGCACGAACATGATCAATCCTCTCGTTCTGATCCACCGCGACGATTTCGCCGCCGCATGGAAAAGCTTGCCTGACAGTAGCTGTTTCCGTGTCGATCGGCCTAGTCGATTGCGTCTTTCGAGGCATGTCGCGGCCGCAAGCTGGAGCGGGCCTAGCACCATTTGGTCGGAAGACGGCTCAGTTTACGCTACGGGGCTGGTCGCACTCGCCAACTCAACTGTGGCATGTCGTAGGTGCTGGCGCTCTGCCAACGGTGCTAACGAGGTCTTTGTGCGCCGCAGTACTGACGGCAGACGCATCTTGGCGCAGCCGATACAGGTGATCCGAGGTCGGTTCGAACTCGCAGACGCTCGGGCTTGGCGGAATCGGCGGGGATGGCAGAGCGTCGACGCGGTTTGGTGGGTGTCGAATTGCGGTGGAACGGCCACGTTGGGTAGCGCGCAGTCGCCGAGGTGCCGCTTCTGGCGGGCTCTGTCGCCCTGTCAAAGTGACCGATTCCATCGTCCGTTCCCGTTGTAGCGCGCGGCCCGAACGGCAAAGTCGCTGTGCTGTGGCACAGCCGCACCCACGCCCAGGTTTTCGTACGCGTCAGCAAGAACGGTGGCCAGACCTACGCCAAACGTCAGGCGCTGTCCACGACCAACGAAACGCCCGGATACGCGCGCAACCTTGCGTTGGCCGTGGCCGACGGGGTCATCTACGTGGCAAACAGCAACGCAGAGGGCATCCAGATTCGTCGCTCGTTCGACGGAACTCATTGGGGACGTCGCACTCAGGTGGCGTGGTATCGGCCCGAACTCGCTGACATTGGTTACGCCTGGCCCGTTTCCTGACCGCCGAAGGCGACCAGGCTCTCGTCGGCTTCATCAGGCACACCAAGAATGGCTTCGTGCCGAGTTACCGTCGAACTACTAATAGAGGGGCAAGTTGGTCCGCCCGATCCAGCCTGGGCCCTCGCCATCCGGAACTGAAGTACATGCTGCTGCCGCTCCTTTCACTCCGGGATGGCATCGCCCGGACAATCTTCGGCGTCAGTGAGAACTGGTATCGCGAGAGCCATGACGGTTCGACGTGGACGGCGGCCGAACGCGTCGACGAGGACGCGTTCCATCCGGCCCCGATTGGGGATGGATTACTGATCGCTGCACTGGTGGTATACGGCCGTCCGACGTCCATCGAGGCTCGTACGGCGACGCCATGATGAGCTTGGGCCTGCGGCATGGGAAGCTGCCCAGGCGATGAGATCTGGGACGCTGTAGGTACGTGGCCGGTAGCTCCGAACGTCGTTGACGGTTCCGGGGCGAATTCCGATAATATGAGTCGGGATTAGACCGGAACCCCAGCGGCCAGTCCCCGGATCGGAGAACTGATGGCCCTCAACCAGCGACAGATGGTCGACAACGACCGTTCGCGCTTCGACTTCAAGGACGAGATCGTCTACCTGACCGAGACCAAGCGCGGCCTGACGCGCGACACGGTCGAGGAGATCAGCGCGCTCAAGGACGAGCCCGAGTGGATGCTCAAGTTCCGCCTGCGCGCCTACGAGCACTTCCTGAAGCGACCCGATGCCGGTGTGGACCGACGGGCTCGATCGGATCAACTTCGACAAGATCATCTACTACCGCAAGCCGTCCGAGCGCGAAGAGAAGTCGTGGGACGACGTTCCCGACCAGATCAAGGAAACGTTCGAGCGACTGGGCATCCCCGAGGCGGAGCGCAAGTTCCTGTCCGGCGTCGGCGCCCAGTACGACTCGGAGGTCGTCTACCACTCGGTCAAGGAAGAGCTCTCGAAGCTCGGCGTCGTGTTCATGGGCACCGACCAGGCGCTCAAGGAATACCCCGACATCTTCCAGAAGTACTTCGGCACGGTCATCCCGCCCGAGGACAACAAGTTCGCCGCCCTGAACAGCGCGGTGTGGTCGGGCGGAAGCTTCGTGTACGTGCCCAAGGGCGTCGACGTGCCGCTGCCGCTGCAGGCCTACTTCCGCATCAACGGCGAGAACACCGGCCAGTTCGAGCGGACCCTGATCGTCGTCGACGAGGGTGCCAAGGTGCACTACATCGAGGGCTGCACGGCTCCGATCTACGCCACTGACTCCCTGCACGCCGCGGTCGTCGAGGTCATCGCGCTGCCCGGCGCCAACGTCCGCTACACGACCATCCAGAACTGGTCGAACGACGTCTACAACCTGGTCACCAAGCGCGCCCATGCGTACGAGGACTCGCGCGTCGAGTGGATCGACGCCAACACCGGTTCGCGCAAGACGGTCAAGTACCCGAGCATCTACCTGCGCGGCCGCGGCGCCAGCGCGGACATCATCAGCGTCGCGGTTGCCGGCAAGGGCCAGCACCAGGACACCGGGGCCAAGGCAATCCACCTCGCGCCGGACACCAAGAGCCGCATCGTCAGCAAGTCGGTCAGCAAGGACGGCGGCCGGGCAACCTACCGCGGCCACCTGAAGGTCTCACCGGGTGCGACGGGCGTCGTGGCCAGCGTTCGCTGTGACGCGCTGATGCTCGACGACGACAGCCGCAGCGACACCTACCCGTACATCGACATCCAGGAAACCGACACCACGATGTCGCACGAGGCGACCGTCGGCAAGATCAGCCAGGACCAGATCTTCTACCTGATGAGCCGCGGCCTGTCGGAGAACGAGGCCCAGAACCTCGTCGTCCAGGGCTTCCTCGAGGTCTTCACCAAGGAGCTGCCGATGGAATACGCCATCGAGTTCAACCGACTGGTGAAGATGGAGATGGAGGGCGCGCTCGGCTGACGGCACCCGCCGCAGCTGGAAGACAGATGACCGACGCGCTCAAGCTTCCCTTCGCGGGCGAGGACACCGTCCGCCGACTGTCAGCCGACCTCGAGGAGCCGAAATGGCTCCTCGAAGACCGTCTGGACGCATACCGCCAGTACGCCGAGCTGCCGATCGAGACGAACAACCTGTTCACGCTCTACGTCGACCTGCGGGCGGCGCGCTGGGCTGAGCTGGAAACCTACCGCGAGACGGGTGACGCGCCAACGGTGAGCGAGGTCGTTCCGGAGGGAGCGGCTGCGCTGATCGAGGTCGCCGAGGACAGGGTCGTGGCGCGCGCCATGTCGGACGCGACGCGCGCCGCAGGCGTGGTCATCGACACGTTCGCCAACGTGCTGCGCGAGCGGCCGGAGCTGCTGCGCGACGTAATCGACGGCGGCGTGAGCCTGCCGACCAACGACAAGTTCGCCCAGTTCGCGCGCAGCCACTCGGCACTCGGTCTGTTGATCCACGTGCCGCGCAACGTCGCGCTCGAGCAGCCGATCGTCGTCCGCTGGAGCGCCGGACAGCCGGGCAAGGGGCTCATCAGCCGCACCGTCATCAGCCTCGGCGAGAACGCCTCGGCACGGATCCTCGAGGAGCAGGTGCCGACCAATGCCGGCACCCTGGACGGCGCTCAGAGCCTCTGGTGGGGCACGGCCGAGGTCAAGCTCGACCGCGGCGCCAACCTGTCGTTTGCCGGACAGCAGGACTTCGGCCAGCAGACGCTGGCCATCGTCAACCGCCACGCAACGCTGGCCCAGGACGCGCAGCTTCGATGGGCGCTCGCCAGCGTCGGCGCGGAGCTGCACAAGAGCCGGATCGACAACCGGCTCGTCGGCCGCGGCTCGGGCGTCAACCAGGTCGAGATCGGCTTCGGCGATGGCCGCCAGCTGTTCGACCTGACCAGCTATACCCGCCACATCGGCGCAGGACACCACCGGCGACCTGCTCAGCAAGGGCGTCTTCCTCGGCCGCGCGCGTGGCTACTTCAAGGGCATGATCGAGATCCAGCGCGCGGCCAAGGGAACCGACAGCTTCCTCGGCGAGTTCGCGATGCTGATGACCAAACAGGCCCGCAGCGTGACCATCCCGAGCCTCGAGATCGACCAGCCCGACGTGCGTCGCGCGAGCCACGCCAGCTCGGTCGGCCCGATCGACGAGACGGAGATCTTCTACCTGATGAGCCGCGGCCTTCCCCGAGATGTGGCGCGCAAGTTCATCGTCATGGGCTTCCTCGAGCCGGTCGTGGCCCGAATTCCGCTGCCCGAGGCGCAGGATCGGCTGCGCCGCCTGCTCGAGCAGAAGTGGCCGGACAGTCCCGAACAGCAGGCGGCATGACGGACGCCGTGCGCCGGGTGCCCGTCGCGCGACTCGAAGATGTGCCGGTCGGCACGATGCTGATGGTCCAGGTCGATGGCACGGACATCCTGCTGGTCAATATCGATGACGAGCTGCGTGCCGTTCAGGGCGTCTGCTCGCACGAGTACTTCGAGCTCGACAAGGGCTTCCTGACCGACAACACGCTGACCTGCGCGCTGCACCTTTCGCGTTTCGACCTCGAGACGGGAGAAGCCCTCGACCCGCCGGCCGAGCTGCCCCTGCAGACATATCCGATCGTGCTCGAGGGTGATCAGGTGCTCCTCGAGCTGCCCGAGGGACCGGTCCCCGTCAACGAGTAGCGGAACGAGATGCGGAACGAGCAGCGGCTAGCGACCGCACTCGCGGGCCGAAGATCATCTCGACCGACACCACGCCGTATGAAAAGTTGCTCTGTGCATACACGGTGACGTTGAAGCCGCGCCTCACTGCGCGCGGCACGTTGCGCTCGCTGGGTCGCGCCTCGACGCCGTCCTGCAGGACGGCTCCGCCGACCTCTGAGTCCTCCGCGAGCGGATCGAGGCGGAGCGGCCACTCGCCGAGCTCGACGTAGCTGTCCCGGTCGCGGTCGCGCGTCCAGAGCTGCGCCAGCAGGATCCGGTGGCCGCCCGGCTTGGACGGGAACGGTACCCGGAACGAGCCACGGAAGCGGCCCGGTTCGATCTCCTGTAGCACGTCCAGGTACATGCGGCCATCGATGAAGGCGATCGCGGCGAATGCGTCCTGGCCAAAGGTGATCGCACCCAGGATCGGCTCCGGGGTCGGTGTCGGGCCACGACTAGGCCGTGGTGCTGGCGGCAGCGGACGGAACGACTCGACGACAACCGGGGTTGCCGGCGCAGTGACGGGGTGCGGACTGTTCGTCGTCGCCGCTACCGGCGCGGCGCGTGATTGGCGCAACCGGCGGGGCATTCGGCCGATTGCTGAAGCCGACCCAGGCCACGACGGCCAGGATGCCGGCCAGGGCCCCGACGGCAATGCGCGCCGAGCCGCCTCCGCCGATGGGGGTCGTGACCGGCTGCGTGGGACGCTGGTCCATCGTTGACGACTAGGGTCGCACATCCCCTCCGTCGGCTGCCCAGAAGCACGATGAGAACGCGCGGCAGCCGAGGATCCCGTCGTCGCCGATTGGCTCTCTCTCCGGTCGCTGCTGGAGGTGGACCTGGAAGTCGATTGCCGCCACCTCGTTGAACGCGAGCCGGACCGAGATGTGGATGTCGAAGCCGCGACGAATCGGAAGTGGCGCATCGAGCTGCCGTGGCCGCGCCGGGACAGTGTCTTTATGTCCTTCGATGCCGGCCCGGTGATTGCTGGCCAGCTCCTCCATGTTCATCAGCCACGTGCCGAGCGTGTCGCCGGACGATCGCTCAGCCGATCGTGGCGGTGAGATCTCGAACGCAAGCAGCTCACCCTCGGGCGGATCGGCCAGCCAGAGCTGGCCGGCAAGGTAGTCCGGCGTGACCTCGCGCAGCTCGGTGCTGAAGCTCGTTCGACCGGCCAGGCCGTTAATCAGGTAGTAGTCACCCTGAGCGCCTGTTGGTGTCGGGTCCTGGCGGTTGCGAATTCGTCGGCACGGGCCGTTCCGGGGGACTAGGCGAGGCCGTGGCGGCGGCCGCCGACGGCACAGCCGAAGGCGTCGGTGACGCATCGGCGACGATTGGCGGAGGACTCGGCCGACCGGAAATGCCGACCCAGACGACCACTGCGAGCGTCGCCACGACGCCGAGCGCGACGAGGCGTGCCTTTGATCCGCCACCGATCGGGGAAGTGGTGGGCTGAGGAACCGGGGCTGTCATCGCGCCAGCTCAACTCCCAGCCCGGCCGCGTCTGCGCGTCGCGCGATTGCGTCGGCAAGGATCACGTCGGCAAGGCCGACACCGAGGTGCGATACAACATCGACGCCGGCGGTCCTCGCGTCGGTCGATTCCGAACCGAGTCGCGGGCGCTCGAGCGCCTCGCCCATCGTCCCTGTTGGCTCGGGGTAGCCATCGAAGTAGCCGGCGTCCCGGTAGGCGAGGAACTGCGCCAGGTCATCGACCAGGAACGTACCGGCCACCCGTGCCAGCTCTGCTGACACATAGGTGGCGAAGTCGACGGCCACGACCAACGTTCCTGGCGCGACCCAATCGGGGCCCATCACCTGGCTCGACGCGCCGAGCGTGGCCACGGTCACAACCACCTGCGCTGAGCCGGCGGCCGACCGCGCGTCCTCGACCACGTCCACCGATCCGCCGCCGCCGCGCACCTCCTCAGCGAGAGCTTCGGCACGCTCGGGATGGCGGTCGTACAGGACAAGCACCGCGTCGGGAAGCAGCGCGCGGACGACTTCGATGTGGCTGCGCGCCTGGATCCCGGCGCCCAGGATCGCCACCCGCTCGACGACAGCCGGCTGCAGCAGCCGAAGGGCGACCCCGCTCACGGCCGCCGTGCGCACAGCAGTGATTCGGGAGGCATCCATGATCCAGGTCGGCAGGCCGGTTTCGGCGTCGTTGAGCACCACCAGTCCGTTGATCGCCGGCAGGTCGTGCGATCGATTGTCCGGAAAGGCCGCGACCCACTTCAGGCCGACGAGGTCGCCGTCGCGCAACCAGGCGGGCATGGCGTGGAGCAGCGCGCCGGGTCGCGGGTGGACGCCGATCTTCGAAGGCATCTCGGCGCCATCATTTGCCAAGGCAACCAGCGCTCGCGAGGCGAGCTCGACGCGCTCCTCGACCGAGGGCAGTGCACCGCTCAACGTCGGCCGAGGACAGGTAGCACAGTGGCGGGGCGTCCATCGCGTCAACAGAGTAGGTCTGTCCGTCACATGGGTCACGTGCCGTTCGGCCGTGGGCAGTAGCTCAGCAGCGTCGCTACCCTCTAGCCAATGACCCAACCGGCACTGACGCTGTCCGCGGACGAGCGCGCTCGAAGCTTGGCAAACCTGAAGCTCGAGCGCGACGCGATCGTCCTGTACGACGAGCTGGCAAAGATCGAGCAGGAACCGCATCGTGCCGCCGCGTTCCAGCGGATCGCTGCCAACGAGCGCCGGCACGCCGAGATCTGGGCCACGCGCCTCGAGCAGGCCGGCGCAAAAGTGCCGCCTTTCGATGGTCCTCGGGCACGCGTCCGGGTGATCATCTTTGTCGCTCGGCGTTTCGGCACTCGGCGCGTGGCCGACATGGTTCTCGCTCTCGAGGGCGACGAAGAGCAGGCATACGCGACGCAGCTGACGCCCGAGACGGCCAGGATCGCGGCCGACGAGCGCGAGCATGCCGCAATCTGGGCCGGGCTTGCGCGAGGGGAGGAGCTCAAGACGCCGGCCCGGCGCGACATTCGCGAGGAGGCATGGCATCGCGGTGGGCGATCGGGCACGCTGCGCGCCGCCGTCTTCGGCGCCAACGACGGCCTGGTGAGCAACCTGTCGCTCGTGATGGGCATCGCCGGGGCGACCGCCGACAACCATCTGATCGTGCTCGCCGGCGTCGCCGGTCTCATGGCCGGTGCGTTCTCGATGGGCGCCGGCGAGTACATCAGCATGCAGAGCCAGCGCGAGCTGTTCGAGAACCAGATCTCGATCGAGCGCGAAGAGCTGCGCGTCATGCCCGATGTCGAGGAACAGGAGCTGGCCGACATCTACCGCGCCAAGGGACTCACGGAGGAGGATGCGCGCAAGGTCGCGGCGAGCCTGATGGAGGATCCGAAGAAGGCGCTCGACACCAAGGTGCGCGAGGAGCTCGGGACTGGACCCGGACGAGCTGGGTTCGCCGTGGGGCGCGGCTGCGTCCTCGTTCGTGGCCTTCTCGATCGGCGCGATCGTGCCGCTGATGCCCTTCCTGCTGACGACTGGCGTGCCGGCTCTGATCGGCGCGCTCGGGCTTTCGTTCGCGGCACTGTTCGCGATTGGCGCCGCGGTGAGCCTGCTGACCGGTCGCGGCCTGGTGTTCAGCGGCGTGCGCCAGGTCCTGATCGGAGCGGCGGCGGCCGCGGTCACGTTCGGCGTCGGTACGCTGATCGGCACCAACGTCGCCTGAGCCGCGCGACTCGCGATGGTGACGACGACCGATCTCGAGCAGCGGCTGCGTGCCGAGGGCCTCGACCCGAGCCCGTGGAGCAACGGCCCGGGCGACCGATACGCCGCCCACAGCCACGGCTACGACAAGGTGCTTGTCGCGGCCCGCGGCGACATCACTTTCCACCTGACTGCGCTGGCCCGCGATGTGTTGCTCAGCGCCGGGGAGCGGCTCGACCTGCCGGCCGGCACGGAGCATGCCGCGACGGTGGGCAGTGCCGGGGTCGTGTGTCTCGAGGCGCACCTGCCGGCCGGCTCGCTACCGGCTGAGCCAACCCACCGACCAGTGGGCTGGTGAGCGGAGAAGCCTAGGGCCTCTCGGCGCTCGCTCGGTCGAGATACTCGACGTGCAGGTCGAGCACCTCAGCGACCAGGTCTTCCGGCGCCACGCCGCCGCGCTCGGTGATCGTGCGGCTGATCCACGCCGCCTCTGCGGCGCGCTCCTCGGCCGGAATCTCCTCACCACTGCGCGGCAGCCGGCCGACAGCAAACCAGACCAGCGCTCCGCCAACGGCGAGCCCGAACACGAGCGCCCAGCCGATGTACTGCTCGGTCATCCGTAGTCGGGAATGGTCACGGCCCGAGTATAGGTATGCTGCGCCCGTGTTCCCCGTGATCAACATCACCCCGGGTCCGAACGTGATCCCGGGCGTACCCATCGGCTGGTACGGCCTGGGCTATGTCATCGGCCTGGCGGTCATGCTGCTCGTCTCGCAGCGCGAGGCGGAGCGGCGCGGCATCCACCCATCGCACATCTTCGGTGCGCTGCCGCTGGTGCTGGTGCTCGCGCTGCTCGGCGGCCGCCTGTACCACGTGATCGATCAGTGGGCGCTGTACCAGAACAACCTGCTGTCGATCATCCTGCCGCCCTACGCGGGTCTCGGGCTGTATGGCGGCGTGGCCGGTGCGGCACTGGGCATCATCATCTACACCCGCTGGAAGGGCCTTTCGCTCCGACTCGGGCTCGACTCCGTTATCGCCGGCACGCTCTTCGCCCAGGGCATCGCCCGCTGGGGCAACTTCTTCAACCAGGAGCTGTACGGACCACCAACCGACCTGCCGTGGGGTATCGCGATCGACTGCGCCCACCGCGTCGCCGCCTACCCATGCTCGCTCTTCCCGGTCGAGACGACCGGCTTCCACCCGCTCTTCTTCTACGAGTCGGCACTCAACATCCTCGGCGGCTTCATCGTCCTGTTCCTGTCGCGTCGCTATCTGCATCGCCTGCAGCCCGGTGACCTGGCCGCGTTCTGGGCGATCTGGTACGGCTCGACGCGCTTCGTGCTCGAGACCTTCCGCGAGGGCTGGAACTGGACCGTGGGCGGCATTCCGACTGCGCAGATCGTGGGCATCGTGCTGATCATCGTCGGCATTGTGTGGATCGCATGGAACCATCGGCCCGGCACCACGCCGTACGACTATCCGAAGGTGCCTGCCCCCGATCCGCGGGCCGGCCCCGATCCACAGCCGACCGATGGCCGATCCGGCGTTAGGTCGAAGCCAAAGCCCGAGCCCTCCGACTAGCCGATCTCCAACGCGGTCGCGACTGCCGCTGCCTGGTCGCCGGTGGCGGAGAGGACGTTCACGGTCGGGATCGGGCGGCTGAAGCCTTTCAGCTGCAGCTCGCCGACCGGCTCGACCTGCGACGAGCTCCTCGACCGCTGCGTGGGTTCGAGGGTTGATCAGAACCTGGTCTGCCTCGGCCGCCGAGCTGAGGCGCGAGGCGACGATGACCGCGGTGCCGATCATTCCGTAGTCGTAGCGACCCTCGAAGCCAATTCGGCCGAGCGTCGCATAGCCGGTGGCGATGCCGATCCCCAGGCCGAGGTCGTAGCCGAGCCGCGACCAGCGGGCCGCCAGGCGCTCGAACTCGGCGCGCATCCCGAGCGCCATGCGCACTGCGCGTTCGGCGTGGTCGGGCTGCAGCACCGGATCGTTGAAGAAGACCATCATCCCGTCACCCGCGAAATGCTCGAGCGTGCCGCCGTGGGCGACGATCAAGGTGCCCATCGCGGCGTGGTATTCGCGCAGCACGCGGAGCACTTCCTCCGGCTCGGCCGTGTCGCTGAAGGCGGTGAACCCGCGCAGGTCGGCGAAGACCGCGGTCGCCTCGCGCCGATGGCCGGCCAGCAGCTGTTCGCCTTCCGGGGTCGAGACCAGCGCCGCGACCTGAGGCGAAAGGAAGCGGCTGAGCTCGGCCTTCTGGCGCTCGATCGTGCTGAGCAGCTCGGCCTGCTCCGCCGCGTGCGCCGCCTCGATGTCGTGCAGGTGCTTGTCGGCGAGCGCGGCACGCACGCGAGCGGCGAGGATGACCGGGTTGAACGGCTTGGGCAGGAAGTCGGCCGCGCCCATCTCGATGCAGCGTGCGACGCTGTCGAGCTCGTCGACTCCCGAGATCATGATCACCGGCATGTGGCGAAACGCTTCGTCGGCCTTGATCGCGGCGAGCGTCTCGTAGCCGTCCATCTCGGGCATCATCACGTCGAGCAGCACGACGGCGACCTCGCCACTCGACGCCTGCAGCTCGGCCAGCGCGGAACGACCGTCTGTCGCCTCGCGCGCGCTGATGCCCATCGACGCGAGGTGGCGCGCGAGAAGCATTCGATTGACGGCGCTGTCGTCGACGACGAGCGCCACAGACTCTGTCATCCCGCCGATCCGCGCGCCTTCAGCTCGGCGACGGTGTCATCCCAGGCGGCGTGGGCCACCGCCATCTGGTCGTTGAGGCCGTCTATTCGTCCCTCGCGCCCGGCAAACTCGATCTCCCGGCTGATGCCCGAGAGACGCATCGCCCCAAGCGCCGCGCTGCTCGACTTGAGGGAGTGGGCGGGACGAATGATTGCCGCCGCGTCCATCGCAGCGCACGCCGCGTCCATCGCCTCGAGGTGGGTCGCGCCCTCGTCGATAAAGGTGCGCACCAAATCGGCCACGAACTCGTCGTCATCGCCGACCGACGCCCGGAGCTCGGCGATTACCTGCTGGTCGAGGATCGGCGGATCGTCGCTCATGATGCGGGCACCTCCGATGACGTGGGTTGCAACGATGGAGCGCGGGCCAGCGCCGCCGCGAGCTCCGGCGGCTTGACCGGCTTGCTGACGTAATCGTTCATGCCCGCGGCGAGGCACGCGTCTCGGTCGCCGGCCATCGCGTTCGCGGTCATGGCCACGATGTGCAGTTGCCTGTCCGGCCACTGCTTGCGGATGCGGCGCGTCGCCTCAAGGCCGTCGAGCTCGGGCATCTGGACGTCCATCAGGACAACGTTGTAGTCGGTCGTGTCCAGGGCGTTGATCGCCTGCAGGCCATCGCCCGCGACGTCCGCCACGTAGCCCATGTTCAGCAGCAGCCTCAGCGCGAGCTTCTGGTTGACCGCGTTGTCTTCGGCGAGAAGGATGCGCAGTGGGTGTCGCTTGGCAAACTCAGGATCGTGGGCAACCTCAGGTGCGCGCTCCAGCCTGATCCGTGGCGCTGCGCCGGCGAGCACCGTAACCAGCGCGTCGTACAGCGCGGACGGCTTGACTGGCTTTGGAAGCAGAGCATCGACAGCCGCGCCGTGCTCGCGCATCGCGGCCGATGAGACGAGAATCAGCTTCGGGCGTCTCAGTCGGCCGTGCGACGCGAATGGCGTCAGCCAACGCGACGCCGTCCATGTCGGGCATGAACAGGTCGAGCAGGCAGACATCGAAACGCTGCTTCGACCGAACCTTTGCCAGCGCCTGTTCTGGTGTAGCCGTCGCGGTGACGTTGATCGACCACCGTTTCAACTGCGCGGTCAGGATGCGCCGGTTGGTGGCGTTGTCGTCGACGACAAGCGCCTTGATGCCACCGAGCTCGATGGGCTGACGCACAGGTACAGCCGGCAGGGCCGACGCCGGTGCCATCGGAAGCTTGACTGTGACGGTGAACGTCGAGCCCCGGCCCGGTTCACCCGAGCTCTCGGCAGTCAGCGACCCATCCATCGCCTCGGCAAGGCGCCGACTGATCGCCAGACCAAGGCCGGTCCCGCCGTAACGCCGGGCGATTGAGGAATCAGCCTGGCTGAACGACTGGAATAGACGGCCCATCTGGTCTTGCGGGATGCCGATGCCGGTGTCGCGCACCGTGATCATGGAGCTCGGCCGTCTCGTCGACTGACTCGCTCTGGACCGAGACAACCACCTCGCCGCGCTCGGTGAACTTGATGGCGTTCGACAGCAGATTGAGCAGGATCTGGCGCAGCCGGCCGAGGTCGCCGACGACGGCTGCCGGTAGATCGCTCTTGACTTCGTAGGCGAGCTCGACGCCCTTCGCGGCTGCCGTGGGCGCAATCACGTCGAGTGCGCCTTCGATGCACTCGGAGACGCTGAAAGGTTCGGAGACGAGGTCGACCTTGCCTGCCTCGATCTTCGAGAAGTCGAGGATGTCGTTGATGATCGTCAGCAGCGCATCGCCGGACGAGCGGATGGTGTCGGCATAGTCGCGCTGCTCGGCATTCAGCTTGGTGTCGCCGAGAAGGCCGCTCATGCCGATGATCGCGTTCATCGGCGTTCGGATCTCGTGGCTCATCGCGGCCAGGAAGGAGCTCTTGGCCTGGTTGGCTGACTCCGCAATCTCACGCGCGTCGCGCAGCTCGGCGAAAAGCTTTGCGTTGTCGATCGCGATGGCGGCCTGCTGGGACAGCCCGACAAGGAAGTCGAGGTCGGCGGAGGTGAAGTGACGATGGTCAGCACCGGTGCGCCAGACCGCCATCATGCCGTTGACACCCTCGCGTCCGATCAGTGGCGCGACCATCAGACGCTCGACATCGTTCCTCGGTGTGCCGGCGATCTGGATGGCGCGTGGGTCGCGGGTTACGTCGTTGATCACCTCGGGCCGCGCCTCGGCGGCGAGCGTGCCGATGATTCCCGTCCCGAGCGTGACGCGCATCTGCTTGACCTGCTCTGCGATGTTGCCGGAAGCGGCCGTGGCGCGGAAGGTCTGTTGCTCTGCTTCGGGCAGGAACACGGCGCTGGATGTTCCGTCGAGCAGGGCCTGCGCGCGCTCGACTATTCGCTGCAGACAGGTCGTTCAGATCGAGCGTCGCTGAGATCTCGCGGCCCATCTCGGCAAGTGCCGACATCTCCGTGCGCGCGACGCTGCGACTCGCCGTACAGCCGCGCGTTCTGGATGGCCGTACCGATGTTCGCCGCGAGTGTCGTCGAGCAGTCGCTTGTCGTCGTCGCCGAAGCGCCCCGTGTCGCTCACGCTCTGTACGCTCATCGCGCCGATGGCCTCGTCGCCGACGATGATCGGCACGCCCAGGTAGGAGCGCGACACAGTGCCTACTCCCTGCCTGCGGATCTCGTCGAAGTGTGACTCCTGGTTCAGGAGCAGCGGCTGGCGCGACTGGATGATCCGCGACGTGAGCCCCTCGCCCAGCGGCAATGTGTCCTGTGGCTCGCGTCTGCCGTTCTCGATGTGGTACGGGAACTCGATCAGGCCAGTCATCGAGTCGTATAGCGCGACGTAGACGATGTCAGCCTTGAACGTTGCCGCCATCTGGTCGCCGGCGAGATCGATCAGCTTCTCGAGGTCGAGCTGCGACGCGGTCGCCTGTCCCAGGTCATTGACGATCGACAGCTCCGCTGCGCGCTGGCGCGTCTCGTCGACCAGCCGGGCGTTCTCGAGCGCCACGCTCAGGCTTGATGCCAGCGTGTTGAGCAGCCGGACGTCAGCCTCGCTGAAGGCGTGCGTCCGCTCCAGGTTCTGAAGCGAGATACGCCCGAACGGCTTGCCGGCCTTGACGAGCGGCGCGAAGACGAGCGATTTCGGCCGCTCGCCTTCGATTGCGACCTGTGGCGCCCGACCTGTCGCGATCCACACATCGAAGTCGTCGACGACGACCGGCTTGGCCTCGTTGATCAGCTTGCGAGTCAGGTCGCCGAACGGGAACGCCTCGCCGGGGAGTCGCTCGCCGCGTTCGATGCGAGTATGGGTAATGACCACCTCGCCTCGAAGTCGTACAGCCCGATGTCGACCGAATGGGCATCGAAGATCTCGGCGATCTTGTCGCCCACGAGGTCGTACATCGACTGCATGTCGAGGTTCGCGGCCAGGCCCTCCTGGACGCTGTTGATGATCGACAGCTCGGCGGCTCGCTCGTTGGTCTCGGTCAGCAGGCGCTGCGTCTCGTCGAACAGCCGCGCGTTCTCGAGCGCCACGCTGAGGCTCGACGCGAGCGTGGTCAGCAGGCGAACATCCGCCTCGCCGAACGCGTCGGTACCGGTCAAGGTTCTGAAGCGAGATGCGCCCGAAGAGCTTGCCGCCACTGACCAGGGGCACGAAGAGCATCGACTTCGGCGCTTCGCCCTCGAACGGGAACTCGAGGCCGGTCTCCGCGGCTCCAGGCCGCGACGTCGTTGATCAGGATCGGCTTGCGCGTCGTCGATCATGCTCGCCGGGTTAACGCGCCGATCGGAGACTGGGTGCGTCGTCGGCAACCGCTCGCCGCGCTCGATCGTGTACGGGTAACTGGATCGCCTCTGCGTTCGAAGTCGTAGATGCCGATGTCCACGACCTGGGCGTCGAAGATCTCGCTGGATCTTGTCGCCGACCAGCTCGTACATCGACTGCATGTCGAGCTTGGCGGCCAGGCCTTCCTGGACGCTGTTGATGATCGCCAGCTCGGCCGCTCGCTCGTTGGTCTCGGTCAGCAGGCGCTGCGTCTCGTCGAACAGCCGGGCGTTCTCGAGCGCGACGCTCAGGCTGCGCGCGAGCGTGGTCAGCAGCCGAACCTCGGCTTCAGCTGAACGCGTCGTCGCGGTCAGGTTCTGGAGCGAGATCCGCCCGATCGGACTGCCGCCGCTGATGAGCGGCGCGAAGACCATCGACTTGGCCGGCTCACCGACGATCGAGAACTTGAGGCCCGTCTGGGCCTTGAAGTCCTCGATGTTGCCGATGACCAAGCGGCTTGCCCGTGGTCTTCGCGTGCTCGATGAAGTAGTGTCGTGTTGTCGGTGAAGGGCGATCGGCTCGTCGGGCAGCCGCTCGCCCTTCTCGATCGTGTACGGATACGTCGGTCACCTGGGCCTCGTAGTCGTAGAGGCCGATGTCGACCGAGTCGGTGTCGAAGATCTCGTTGATCTTGTCGCCCACCAGCTCGTACATCGACTGCATGTCGAGCTTGGCGGCGAGGCCCTCCTGGACGCTGTTGATGATCGCCAGCTCGGCGGCGCGCTCGTTGGTCTCGGTGAGCAGCCGCTCCGTCTCGTCGAACAGCCGGGCGTTCTCGAGCGCGACACTGAGGCTGCCGGCAAGAGTGGTGAGCAGCCGAACGTCGGCCGCGCTGAATGCGTGCGTCCGGTCGACGTTCTGCAGCGAGATGTGGCCGAACGGTCTTGCCGCTGGTGACGAGCGGTGCGAGGACGATTGACTTGGCGGGCTCTCCCTGCACGACAGTCAGTGTCTCGGACCCGGTGCCGCCCACGCGTCCACGTCATCGATAACGATCGGTCGCGGGTCGGCGACGATCGCACGAGCGTTCGGGCCCATTGGCGCGCTCTCGTTCGGAAAACGAACGCCGCGCTCGATCGCGTACTGGTAGTTGGCCATTCCGTGATCGAGATCGTAGGTGGCGATGTCGACCGCCTGGGCATCGAAGATCTCCTGGATCTTGTCGCCCACGAGCTCGTACATCGAGCTCATGTCGAGCTTGGCGGCCAGACCCTCCTGGACGCTGTTGATGATCGCCAGCTCGGCCGCGCGCTCATTCGTCTCGGCCAGCAGCCGCTGCGTCTCGTCGAACAGGCGCGCGTTCTCGAGCGCCACGCTGAGGCTCGCCGTGAGAGTCGTCAGCAGGCGAACGTCAGACTCGCTGAAGGCGTGTGTACCGATCGAGGTTCTGCAGCGAGATGCGTCCGAAGACCTCGCCGCTGCTTATGAGCGGGGCAAACACGATTGATTTCGCCGGCTGGCCCGGTGAGCGAGAACTTGATGCCCAGTTGACTTCGTGAACTCTTCCACGTTGTCAATCACGAGCGGTCTGCCAGTCTCCTTGTAAATGGCGAGCACGCGTCTCGTGTTGTCGGTTATCGGCGCCTCCATCTCGATGCGCTCGCCCTTCTCGATCGCGTAGGGATAGCGCGTGACGCCCGCTTCGAAGTCGTAGAGCCCAATGGTCACGACCTGTGCGTCGAAGATCTCCTGGATCTTGTCGCCAACCAGGTCGTACATCGAGCTCATGTCGAGCTTGGCCGCGAGGCCCTCCTGGACGCTGTTGATGATCGCCAGCTCTGCGGCTCGCTCGTTCGTTTCGGACAGCAGCCGCTGCGTTTCATCGAACAGCCGCGCGTTCTCGAGCGCCACGCTGAGACTCGATGCCAGTGTCATGAGCAAGCGCACGTTTGCATCTGAGAACGCATTCGCGTGATCGATGTTCTGGAGGCCGATCGCTCCGTAGACGGCATCGTTCACGATCAACGGCACGGTGACCATTGCCTTCGTGGCCTCGCCTTCGGCGACAGGTATTTCGATCCCTCGCTGCCGCTCCCACGCCTCAATGTCGTTGATCAACTCAGGCTTGCGCGAATTCGATCATCGTGCGCACCCGATCACTGAACGGACTTGGGTTGATCTCCAGGCGCACGCCACGCTCAATCGCGTACGGGTAGGTCATGGAGCTCCGTTGCGTGGTCCAATAACGTGATCACGGCCACCTGGGCGTCGAAGATCTCCTGGATCTTGTCGCCGACCAGGTCATACATCGACTGCATGTCGAGCTTCGCCGCCAGCCCTTCCTGGACGCTGTTGATGATCGCCAGCTCGGCGGCTCGCTCGTTCGTTTCGGCGAGCAGTCGTTGCGTCTCGTCGAAGAGCCGCGCGTTCTCAAGAGCGACACTGAGACTCGATGCCAGAGTCGTCAGCAGGCGGACATCTGCCTCGCTGAAAGCGTTCGGCCGATCGAGGTTTTGGAGCGAGATCCGTCCGAAAACTCTCTCGCCGGCGATGAGAGGCACGAAAACGAGTGACCTGGGTGCCTCGCCCTGGATGACCATCGACTGGATGAGGTCGTTGTCGTGCACCCCCTGCACGTCATTCATGACCACCGGTTGACGCGATTCAAGAACCTGCTTGCTGACGCCACCAATCGGGACCGGCTCGTCCGGGAAACGAACTCCGCGCTCGATCGCGTACGGATAGCGTGATGAGCCCGGCTTTGGTGTCGAACAGGCCGATGTCCACAACCTGGGCGTCGAAGATCTCCTGGATCTTGTCGCCGACCAGCTCGTACATCGACTGCATGTCGAGCTTCGCCGCGAGCCCTTCCTGGACGCTGTTGATGATCGCCAGCTCGGCTGCGCGCTCATTCGTCACGGCCAGCAGGCGCTGCGTTTCGTCGAAGAGGCGGGCGTTCTCGAGTGCTACGGCGAGGCTTGAGGCAAGTGTCGTCAGCAGATGCTCGTCCGCTTCGGAGAATGCGTCCGTTCGGTCGATGTTTTGGAGCGAGATGTGCCCGCGCATGTCAGATCCGGCGAGGAGCGGAGCGAACATCGCGGCTTTCGGCATCTCTCCGCGAAGGACCCGCGCCTCGCCACCAGCCTTGATAAAGGCTTCAACGTCGTTGACTCGCAGCGTGGCGCCCTTGTCGATCATCAGTCTGGCCAAGGGCCCAATCGAGATCGTGCCGTGGTCGGGGTCTCGGACGCCACGCTCGATCGAGTACGGGTACGTGAGTGTTCCGGCTTGCAGGTCATACAGCGCGATGTCGACGATCTGCGCGTCGAAGATCTCCTGGATCTTGTCGCCGACGAGCTCGTACATGGACTCCATGTCGAGCTTCGCCGCGAGGCCTTCCTGGACGCTGTTGATGATCGCCAGCTCGGCCGCTCGCTCGTTGGTCTCGGCGAGCAGGTGCTTCGTCTCGTCGAACAGCCGCGCGTTCTCGAGCGCGACACCCAGGTTGGATGCGATGGTCGACAGCAGCCGTTCGTCGGATTCGCTGAATGCGTTCTTCGGCGCACGCTCGAGGCCGATGGTGCCGAGCACCCGATCACCGGCCAGAATGGGAACTCCAAGCCACGAGTCGTGCGACTCGCCGCCCGGCCCGAAGACGACCGCGTCCAGGGCCCTGGCCTCGTCAGACGAGTTCAATTTGAGCGGCTTACGCGATCGAATCACTATGGCCGTCAGGCCGCTCAAGGGCTTGTCCGGTTCCTCTAGGCGGACACCGTCTTCGATCGCATAAGGCAGGCTGATCGTCTGGGCCCGTGAGTCGTAAAGAGCGATGATTCCTGTATCGACGTTGAAGATCCCACGGATGCGCTCACCGACAGCGTCGATAATTCCCTGGAAGTCGAGCTGCCTGGCAAGCGCCTCGCCGATCTCGTTGATGACCGCCAGCTCGGCGTTGCGCTGCTCCGTCTCGGCGAGCAGGCCCTTCGTCTCGTCGAACAGCCTCGCATTCTCGAGCGCGACGCCCAGGCTCGATGCGATCGTGGAAACGAGGCGTTCATCAGCCTCGCTGTACTTGTCCGGCTCCTGGTCGCCGAGGACCACGACGCCGATCGCTTCGCGACCGGCCATGATCGGCACGCCTAGCCATGACTGGGTGACGGACGGCGTTTCCGGCGTATCTACATCGGAGTACGTTCCAATCAAGCCACCCTGCTTCATTTGTTCGTCCAGGTTCCCAAATCGGTACGGACGGCGCTCCTTGATGACGAGCGATGTCACGCCCTCGCCGAAGGCGATCGGGTCGCCGTGGACCCTCCGTCCGTCGTCGGTCTCGTACGGAAACCTGATCAGGCCTGCCTTGCGGTCGTACAGTGCGATGTAGAAATCGGGCGACCGGAACATTTCAACCAGGCGATCGCCCACGAGCTCGACGATGGCATCGAAATCGAGCTGCTCCGACAACGCCGCGCCGATCTCGTTGATGATCGACAGCTCGGACGCCCGCTGTTCGGTCTCGCCCAGCAGGTGCCTGGTCTCGTCGAACAGCCGTGCGTTCTCAAGCGCCACGCCCATGCTCCTTGCGACGGTCGCCAGGAGCCGCTCATCGGAGTCACTGAATGCATCTTCGGGCAGGCGTTCGAGGGAAATCACGCCGAGGGTTCGGTCGCCGGCGAACACCGGGACCCCGAGCCAGGAATTCGAGTCGTTCGTCCCGATGATGGTGGCGCCCAGCCGCTCGTAGTCATCGGCCGACCTGAGGCGGAGCGGAGCGCGAGACTCAATGACTATCTTGGTCAAGCCGCCGAGCGGTAGCGGCGGCGGATGGATGCGTTCGCCGCTATCTATGGCGTAACCGAAGGTCACGATCTGCGACGATGGCTCGTAGAGCATGATGAGCTCAGTGCGGACGTCAAAAATTCCGCGGATGCGCTCACCGACGGCGTCGATGATCCCCTGGAAGTCGAGCTGCTTGGCAAGCGCCTCGCCGATCTCGTTGATGACGGCCAGCTCGGCGTTGCGCTGCTCTGTTTCGGCCAAAAGGCGCCGCGTTTCCTCGAACAACCGCGCGTTTTCGAGTGCGACACCGAGATTGGAAGCGATCGTGGCAACCAATCGCTCGTCGGACTCGGTGAACTTGTTCGGCTGAGGGTTGCTGATGACTACGACACCGGTCGCTTCCCGTCCGGCCATGATCGGCACGCCCAGCCAGGAATCGTCGAGGTCCTCGTTCAGGTCTTCCTCGGCGTACACCGGGAGGAAGCCACCCCGCTCCATCTGCTCCTGGGCGGTCCCCAGGCGGAGCGGCTTCTTGTTGATGATCACCTGTGACGTGAGGCCGCGACCGAACTCGAACGGCTGCGAATGGGCCCGCCGCCCGTCGACGAGCTCATAAGCGTTACTGATCGTGTTAGTCGCCCGGTCATACAAGGCAATGCGGAAATTCTCGGTTCGGAACATCGCGACGAGGCGATCCCCGACCAGCTCGACGATTGCCTCGAAAGTCGAGCTGCTCGCGCCAAGGCCGATCCGATCTCGTTGATGATCGACAGCTCGGACGCGCGCTGCTCCGTCTCCCCGAGCAGGCTCTTCGTTTCGTCGAACAGCCGCGCATTTGCGAGCGCGACACCCATGCTCGCGGCGATCGTCGATACAACCTGCTCATCACGTTCCGTGAACGAGTTCGGAGCCAGCTTCGAGACCGCGAGCACGCCGATGTTGCGGTCGCCACTTGGGATGGCGACGCCGAGGTACGACTGCTGAGTCTCCGCGTCCAGATCACCCGCCAATTGCCCACCGAAAGACTGGGCTTCCGCGAATGAACCGAGTCGAAGTGGTGCGCCGGTGCGGAGCACATGGGACGTCAGCCCGACTCCGACAGGAACTGGCTCAATGTCGGGCTGACGCTTGCCGTTCTCCAACCAGTACGGGAAGCTGATGGTCTGGCTCGCTTCGTCGAGGATGGCGATGCTCAGATCGCGAGAACCGAGGACCTCGCCGACCTTGTCACCGACGGCTTCGATGATCCCCTCGAAGTCCAGCTGCCTGGCGAGCGCCTCGCCGATCTCGTTGACTACCGCCAGCTCCGCGGCGCGCTGCTCTGTTTCGCCGAGCAGGCGCCTCGTTTCGCCAAAAAGTCGTGCGTTCTCCAGCGCCACGCCCATGCTCGAAGCAATCGTCGACAGCAGTTGCTCGTCCGCGTCATTGAATGCGCTTGCTTCGATTTTGGACACCGATAGAACGCCGATAACTCGGTCGCCTACTGGGATGGGGACACCGATGTATGAGTTATGGATTTCCCCGTGCCACACGACGCCGAGCGTCTCCGCCTCGACGGCTGTGGCGATGCGGAGCGGACGACGGCCCGTCAACACCTGTGACGTCACGCCCACCCCAAGCGAAATTGGTGGTACATCCGCGTCGCGGACACCGTTCTCGATCCAGTACGGAAAGGAGATCTCGCTGGTCCTCTCGTTGAGGATCGCGATCGACAGGTCGCGCGATCCAAAAACGTCGCCGACCTTGACACCGACCGCCTCGATGATTCCGTCGAAGTCGAGCTGCTTGGCGAGCGCCTCGCCGATCTCGTTGACGACCGCCAGCTCAGCTGCACGCTGCTCGGTCTCCACCAGGAGGCGCCGCGAGTCGTCAAATAAACGGGCGTTTGCCAGCGCGATGCCGGCGCTCGCGGCTAGCGTCGAGACGAGTCGCATGTCGTCGTCGTCGAACGCGTTCGGTGTAGTGCTCTCCAGCGCGACCACCCCGACGAGCTCGTCGCCGGCCATCATCGGCACCCCGAGCCATGACTCGGTCGTGGGTCCGCCGATGATCACCGCGCCGGCCTGTTGCGCCTCCGCGGCCGTCGTGATGAGGAGCGGTCTGCGAGTCCTGATGACTGTCGCGGTCAGGCCCGACTCGGCGGGCATCGGATCCGTGTGGACGCGCTCGCCAGCGGTCGAATTCATAAGCGAACGTGATCATGTTCGTGGCGGCGTCGTAGAGAGCCACCATGAGGTCGGCGCCGGGGAAGGCTGCGTCCAACTTCTCGCCGACAAGCTCGGCGACCGCCGACAGGTCGAGTTGTTTGGCGAGTGCTTGTCCGGCCTCTTCGAGGACCGCGAGTTTCGCCCTCAGCGCGTCGGCTTGGCGCTCGAGATCGTTTGCCGATTCTGGAACTGTGCTTGTCATGCCCTCGCCATTGATCCCTCAGGCGAACCTCGCCCCCGCGGAGCATATCGAGGAAACCGCCGCGGCGGTTGCCAGGACGCGGCGTGATCTTGTCGCGAACGGCTCAGCCGAGACACCCAATGCCCCAGACTCACGGTTGGCCACGCCTATACTCGGCCGCGATGGAGTACGCGGAGTCGATCCTCGAACTGATCGGCAATACGCCACTCGTCCGACTCTCGCGCGTGACCCGCGATCTCGGACCGCTCGACCTCCAGCCGCACATCCTGGCCAAGCTCGAGCTCCTGAATCCCGGCGGTTCGGTCAAGGATCGAATCGGGCTGCCGATGATCGAGGCCGCCGAGCGTGACGGGTTGCTCAAGCCGGGCGGCACGATCATCGAGCCAACGTCCGGCAACACCGGCCACGGACTGGCGATCGCCGCCGCGCTCAAGGGCTACCGATGCGTCTTCGTGATGGCCGACAAGCAGTCACCCGAGAAGCAGGCACTTCTGCGCGCATACGGCGCGGAGGTCGTCCTGTGCCCGACCAACGTCGATCCGGAGTCGCCCGAGTCGTACTACTCGGTCGCGCGCCGGCTGGCGCGCGACATTCCGGGCGCCTTCCAGCCCGACCAGTACTGGAACCAGAACAATCCTGAGTCGCATTTCCGCACCACCGGACCGGAGATCTGGCGCCAGACCGAGGGGCGGATCAGCCACCTGGTGGTCGCGAGCGGCACAGGCGGCACCATCACCGGCATGGGTCGCTACCTGAAGAGCCAGAACCCGGATGTCGTTGTCGTCGGCGCGGATCCGGAAGGCAGCGTTCTGTCAGGCGACAAGGCGCGGCCCTACCTGACCGAGGGAATCGGCGAGGACTTCTTTCCCGGCACGTACGACCCGACCGTCGTCGACCGCTGGGTGCGTGTTTCGGACCGTGACGCGTTTGCGGCCGCGCGGCGGATCACGCGGGAAGAGGGCATCCTCGCCGGCGAGTCGTGCGGCACGGCGCTGGTCGCGACGCTCCAGGTTGCCCAGGATCTGGTCGACGCCGGCGAGGGCAGCGGCAAGGTGATCGTGGTCATCTTCCCGGACGGCGGCCGCAACTACCTGTCCAAGCTGTACAACGACGAATGGATGCGCGTGAACGGACTGCTCGGCTCGCCCGCGCCGCGCGTCCGCATCGCCGACGTGCTGCACAACGGGCACCAGGCGGCCGAGCTGCCCGACGTGATCCTGGCGCGCACGACCGATTCGGTCGCCGACGCCATCGCCACGCTCGAGCGCTTCGGCATCAGCCAGATGCCGGTCACCGAGCGCGACGACCAGCGGATCGAGGGGATCGTCGGATCGATCAACGAGAAGGGCCTGCTCGAGCGCGTCTACCGGCAGCCCGAGATCGTCGACCGAACCGTGGGCGAGGTCATGGACCGTCCGCTACCGACGATCGAGGCCGATGCGTCGGTCGATGACGCCTTCGAGTTGCTATCCGGGGGCGCGCCCGCGCTCGTCGCCGTCTCCGGCGATCAGCCCGCCGGCGTGGTCACCAAGCTCGACCTCCTGGAGCATCTCGCCCATCGAGCCCGCCCGCGTGACTGAGGCAGATCCGAAGCCGATCAGCACGCCACGGCTCGAGCTCGTGTCGATGTCCGTGCCGTTCATGGAGGCGTTACAGGGCCACGACTTCGACCGTGCCTCGGCGGAGATCGGCGCGCAGGTGCCGCCGTGGATGGCCGACGCGCTCGAAAGCTTCCTGAAGTACCGCTTGGGCCAACTTGAAAAGGATTCGACCATTCGAGAATGGCTCGGCCGAGCGATGGTGCTGGTCGACGAATCGGGTCGCCGGCGAGTTATCGGATCGATCGGCTTCCATGGTCCGCCGGACGAGCGGGGCAGGCTGGAGGTCGGCTACAGCGTCGATCCGCCGTATCGCCGGCAGGGCTATGCGAGCGAGGCGGTGCGAGCGATGTTCGACTGGGCCCACTCGGCGCACGGCATCGACACCTTCATCGCCTCGATCTCGCCCGGCAACGAGCCGTCGCTGCGCTTGAGCTCGCAGTTTGGCTTCGTCCAGGTGGGCGAGCAGATGGACGAGATCGATGGGCTCGAATACGTCTTCGAGACCCGCTGGCCACCGGGCGCCACGACCGAGTGACCGGGGCTGATTAGAGCCAGGGCAGCGGCAGGGTCACCGGAACGACGACGTTGATCAGCAGGCCGAGGGTCAGCATCCCGCCGGCCAGTCGGGTGTGGCGGAAGGCGAAGCCGACGAACCACAGCGGCCAGCCGCGCGCCGGGTACCAGGCCGGCGGCTCGTCTGGCTTGGGCTGGTTGTAGAAGCGGAGCGTGCGGATCAGCTCGGGGATCGCCAGCACCGCCAGCAGCACCCACGGACCGACCCAGCCGGCCAGCACCGCGAACAGCACGAGCGGGTAGAAGGCGATCATCAGGCCCTGGCCGGTGCGGCGCGCGAGGTGCTCGCCGAGGATCACCGGCAGCGTCCGAATTCCGAGCGCGCTGTCGGGCACGATCTTGTCGATGTGCTTGCCGAACAGGACGCTCGTCACCAGCAGCGCGTAGGGGATCGAGAAGACGAGCACCCAGAGCGGGACCGTGCCGGTCGCGACCAGGTAGGTGCCGCCGATCATCAGCGGTCCCCAGGTCAGGAAGACATCGACCTCGCCGAGGCCATGCCGCTTGAGGTTGAAGGGTGGCGCGACGTAGAACACGGACAGGAACAGGCCAGCGAGCGCGAAGGCGATGACCAGCGGGCCGTGCCAGTAGGCCAGCAGCAGCATGATCAGTCCGTCGATGACGGTCAGGCCGATGATCGCGTTGCGCAAGGTCGCCTTCGTCACCCAGCCGGAAAGCACCGGGTGTGGCGCGTACAGCGCGCGCACGTAGCCCTCGGTATCGACGCCGCCGGTCATGTCGAAGTAGTCGTTGATCAGGTTGTTGGCCGCGTGGGCAAGCACGAGTCCGACGATCGCCAGCACTACTGATAGCCACGCGACGTTGGCCGGACCGACGAACTCGGCCGCCAGCAGGGCGCCAATGGTGCCCGACCAGATGGTCATCGGGAACACCGCGGCGCGGGTCATCACCAGCCACTTGCCAACGGTGTCGAGTGGCAGAGTCGCCGGCGGATTCGCTGTCTGCATGATCTCGCCCCAAGCGCGCAGTCTCTCGCGCAGGGTCATCGGTCGTTCGGCTGTCGTGGTCGGGGTCGGAGTCGTCGCTGTGGCCATGTCGAAAAGTCTACCACGCCAAGTAACTAGTTTCTATGGAGCCGGTTTGACCTGCCTTTCGCCGTCCGGGCCATGTGCGTCGGCGGTCGAGCCAGTCGGTGATCGTTTGGCGCTTCACATTCACCAGCGCGATACCGCCGATGACCAGCGCGGTGCCGAGGATGATGCCCGGGCCGATCTGCTCACCGAGCACGATCCAGCCCAGCGCGATGCCCCAGATGGGCAGCAGGTAGGCAACGAGCGACGTTCGAGTTGGTCCCCACTGCCCGAGCAGCCGATAGAAGAGCAGGTACGCCATTCCCGACCCGAGCAGCCCGAGCCAGATGACTGCGAACCAGCCCTCCGCCGGGATGCCCGCGAGATGGCCGATCGGGTCCTCGAACAGGAACGCACCGACCCCGGCGATGATCATTGCGAAGGTGACCTGGAAGAGGGCGGGGATCATCGGCCGCAGGCCGTGAACGAAGCGGCGGGCGTAGACGCCGCCCATCGCATAGGACAGCGCGGCGGCGAGCAGGATGAGCTGCGGCGTCAGGTCCGTCTGGCCGAGCGTCGCCGGATCGAAGCCGACCAGGATCGCCACGCCGACCAGTCCGACGAGCACGCCGAGAACCTTGTTGGGAGTGATGCGCTCGTGGAGCACGACGGCCGCGATGGGGATCACGAAGAGCGGCACCGGCGCGGTCAGGATCGCCGCCAGCGCTGAATCGACCGACTGCTCGGCGACCGTGATGAGCACGAACGGGAGCGAAACGCTGAGGATGCCGAGGACGACGAAATGGCCGTATGTCTTGAGATCGCGCGGCAGCTTTTCCTTGGCGACGAAGACAACCGTGACCAGCAGGAGTGCGCCGACCAGCAGGCGCAGCGCGACCAGCGTGAAAGGGGCAAGTCCGGCGTCGACGCCGATCTTGATGAACAGGTAGCTGCTGCCCCAGAAGAAGCCGAGCAGGACGAAGAGCAGCCAGTCGGCGCGCGTGCTCGTTGCTGCGGTCGTGCTCGTTGTCGGGGTCACGGACATCTAACCCGGCCAGTCTCGCACCGGTTGCGAATTGCCGCGTAGCAGCTGATAAGTCGCTGTGATCACGCTGTGTGGCCCTTGTCCACCAATGTTTTGGCGCCCTGAGACTTGCCTGAAACCCGGCCGCCGGTGAGGTTGACCCACCGACGGTGGTGGTCGGGCGTACAATCTGCGTCCGACGAACTGCGAAAGCCGACTCCGCCTCTGCGGCCCTCCCGCCAGAGACCGTGACGCGCGGCCGGTCCGCCAGATGTTGAGCGCGTGCATACGACACCCGCTCCACTGAGCAAGGAGTACCGGCGAGTGGCGACGACTCTCGAGAAAGCGGCGCATCGTGCGGCAAGCGACATGCCGCTCCTCGGCAAGCAGCGCCACGCGAACCTTTCCCCGGCTGAGCTCTACGAGCACGCGGTTCGGCTCGGCGAGGGCCTGCTGGCGGCAAGCGGGCCGCTGGTCGTGCGCACCGGCGAGCACACCGGGCGCTCGCCCAAGGACAAGTACATCGTCGACGAGGCCGACGCGCACGAGGGCGTCTGGTGGGGTGGCTTCAACCAGCCGATCAGCGAGGAGCAGTACGCCAATCTGCGCCAGCGCTTCATCGACCACATGAACGCCCGCGAGGTCTTCGTCCAGGACTGTTTCGTCGGGCGCCGATCCGCGCTATCGGCGCTCGGTTCGTGCCTACACCGAGACGGCGTGGGCGAGCATCTTCTGCGACAACCTGTTCATTCGGCCCAAGCCGAAAGATCTCGTTGGCTTCGTGCCGAACTTCACGATCATCGACGCGCCCAGCTTCCGTGCCGATCCCAAGCGCGACGGCACGCGCAGCGAGACGGTCGTGCTCGTCCACCTCGCCAAGCAGGAGATCCTGATCGGCGGCACCCAGTACGCGGGCGAGATGAAGAAGGGCGCCTTCGGAATCATGAACTACCGCCTGCCGGCGGAGGGCGTGCTGCCCGATGCACTCGTCGGTCAACGTCGGCGCGAACGGTGACGTGGCGATCTTCTTCGGCCTGTCGGGCACGGGCAAGACGACGCTCAGCGCGGACCCCGAGCGCATTCTGATCGGCGACGACGAGCACGGCTGGACCGACGACGGCGTCTTCAACTTCGAAGGCGGTTGCTACGCCAAGACGATCCGCCTGACGCACATCTACGAGCCGGACATCTACTCGACCACGCGCCGCTTCGGCACGATCCTCGAGAACGTGGCGATCGACCCGGCCACGAGGGAGCTCGATCTCGACTCGGAGGAGTTCACCGAGAACACGCGCGGCGCCTTTCCGCTCGACTTCATCAGCAACTCGTCGAGCAAGGGCGTCGCCGGCCACCCGTCGACGATCATCTTCCTGACTGCCGACGCGTTCGGCGTGCTGCCGCCGATCGCCAGGCTGACCCGCGAACAGGCGATGTACCACTTCATCAGTGGCTACACGGCCAAGCTGGCCGGCACCGAGGTTGGCGTCAAAGGAGCCCAGCGCGACGTTCTCGACGTGCTTCGGGGCGCCGTTCATGCCCCGCCATCCGAACGTCTACGCCCAGATGCTGGGCGAGCGGATGGATCGCTTCGACGTCCCCGTCTGGCTGGTCAACACCGGCTGGACCGGCGGTCCGTACGGCACCGGCGAGCGGATGAACATCACCTGGACGCGACAGATGGTCCGCGCCGCCCTCAGCGGCAAGCTCAACGACGTTCCCACGAGGACCGATCCGATCTTCGGCTTCGAGGTGCCGACCGACCTGCCCCGATGTTCCCACCGAGGTCCTCTGGCCGCGCGACACGTGGGCGGACAAGGACGCCTACGACCAGAAGGCACGCAGCTGGCGCAGATGTTCGTCGACAACTTCCGCCAGTTCGAGGCCGGCGTCAGTGATCGCGGTCAGTGGAGCCGGGCCCAAAACCGGCTGACCCGGTTCGCGAATCTGGCCGCGGCCACATTCTTCGGTAGCCTTCAGCGATATGGCTGATGCTGCATGGCGACTCCGATTTCGCGCACCGCGCACGACTCTTCCCGACTGGGCCGATGAGGCGCCCGACCGCCTGCTCTACGGATCCAACCATCCCGGCAAATGGGAGCTCTTCGCGTGGAACAGGGCGTCCGACGACCACCGCCAGGTGACCGATCGGAAGGAGGGGACGACCCAGGGTGCGCTCGATCCATCCGGCGAACGGATCTGGTGGTTCGACGACACCGACGGCGACGAGCTCGGCCGTTGGATGGTCACGCCCTTTGACGGCGGCGAATCGCGCGAAGCGTCGCCGGACCTGGGGCGTGCCTACGGCGCCGGGCTGAGCGTCGGTAGCTCACTTGCCGTGGTCGGTCAGTCGACCGAGGAGGGGAGCTCCATCCACGTTCTGCGCGAGGGCGCCTCGGCGCGGCAGATCTACTCACATGCTGAGGCGGCATGGCTGGGCGGACTGTCGCACGACGAGCGCCTGATCTGTATCCACCATTCCGAGCACGGCGACTCGCGCCACCCCGAGCTGCGCGTGGTTGACGCGGATGGGCAGCTCGTGGGCGAACTGTCGGACGGGCCGGGGCTTGGCCTGCACTCGGCTGGATTTCCGCTCGTCGCGGGCGACGAGCGGGTCCTCGTGCTGCATGAGCGCGACAACCTGAAGCGGCCGTTGATCTGGTGGCCGACATCGGGTGAGACGCGCACGTTCACGATCGACCTGCCGGGAGACGTCGAGGCCGCCTGGTATCCGGATGGCACGGCCATCCTGCTGACCCACGAGCATGCCGGCCGATCCAGCCTCTTCCGACTGGAGCTGGATCCGGAGCGCCTGGTCGAGCTGCCCACCCAGCCCGGGACCATCTCTGATGCTGCGGCGCGGCCCGACGGCGCGGTCTGGTACCAGTGGAGCGACTCGTCGACGCCACCAGAGATCCGCTCGATCGCGGCCGATGGACGGGGCGCGACGGGTGCCGTCCTGCTGCCGCCCGGCGATCCCGCGCCTGCCGGTGTTCGGTACCGCGACCTGTGGGAGGGAAGCATCCACGCCCTGGTGGCGGAGCCCGACACCGGGCGGCCGCACCCGACGATCTTCGTCATTCACGGTGGCCCTGAATGGCACGATCGCGACACCTTCTCGCCGCCGGTCCAGGCGCTGGTCGACCACGGCCTTGCGGTGGTGCTCGTCAACTACCGCGGCAGCACCGGCTACGGCAGGGAGTGGCGCGACGCCCTGACCGGCAATCCCGGCCTGACCGAGCTCGAGGACCTGGCCGCGGTGCGCAAGCGCGTGGTGGCCGATGGCATCGCCGATCCCGATCGGATGGTCATCAGCGGTGCCTCGTGGGGCGGCTACCTGACGCTGCTCGGACTGGGAATGCAACCGGATGACTGGTCGCTCGGGGTCGCGGCCGTGCCGGTCGCCGACTACGTGGCCGCCTACGAGGACGAGATGGAGCCGCTCAAGGCCTACGACCGGGCGCTGTTCGGCGCGTCACCGGAAGAGGACCGCGAGGTGTACGACAAGCGCTCGCCGCTGACCTATGTCGACAACGTCCGAGTGCCGGTCTTCATCCTTGCCGGTGAGAACGACCCGCGCTGCCCGATCCGCCAGATCGACAACTACCTCGAGCGGCTGGCTGCGCTCGGCAAGCCGCACGAGGTGATGCGTTACGACGCCGGACACGGGTCGCAGCGTACGGATGAGCGGATCCGCCAGACGGAGGCCGAGATCGACTTCGTCGCGCGCCACCTGGGTACGACCCCGCCGCTCTAGATCGAACTGTGGCCAACGCGCTCCACAAAGAAGCGGGCGGACTCCGCTTTCGCGAAGCCCGCCCGTACTGCTGTGCGTCGGTTGATTAGCGACTAGATAGTCACGGGAGCGAGAAGCCCGGGTCGTATTCGCAGATGGGGAAGCGAGCCCTTAACGGACGTTTCCTTCGCAAGGTTGATCCAGAAGCCGGTAACGGGATCCTTGTAACCCACCTTCATCTCGGTGAAGGGCTTGACCCAGTGCTGCCACGTCGTGAAAGTGGCGCCGGCCGGGACCCACTTGGTGATCACGTGATAGCCCAGGTTGTTGTACCAGGTGAACCTGAACCTCAGCGGCACCGTGCTGCCGGTGTTGTCAAAGATCGCGTAGTAGGCGGGATCTGCACAGGGACCCAGGATGTCGCCAGCCGGATCGATGATGATGTCCTCGACCGGCCCCTCATCGCAAACGTAGTAGTGGCTGGTCGAGTTCACGGGCGCTGAGTACTCACCGGCGGGAGCCGGCACCCAGCCATAGAAGTCAGCACCGGCCTTGATGATCACCGCCCCATGATCTGCGGCAAGCACCACCGGATCAGGCTTTTCATTGACAACGTCGCAGTTCCATGTTCCACCGTAGTTGGTGGCCAGGTACAGCTCCCAGAACAGCGCCGTATTCATGCCCGTGGCTGGAACGAGCGGCACGGCGAAGTCCGGCGACTCATCCGCCGCCATAACCGCTCCGGCCCCGGCGAGCGTGGCGAGGAGGGCGCCGGCGAGGGCGAGGCTCAGGGCCGAGCGTCCCCGGTGCCGGTTGGTGGTCGCCTGCTCGGGCGTGTCGTCCGAAGCGCCAGGCTCGGGCGTTACTGAGGTCGGCTCATGTGAAGCCGTTGTCGGCTGGTCGGTGATCGGCCGTGATGCGGCCGCTGACGTGACCTGTGACTTTGTGCGCTGGCTGGTCATCAATCGAACGACCGTGGCCAACATGACCACTATCGCCACGAGAAGCCATGCCGAACGCGGCGTGCTCTTCATCTCCGATAACTACCCCACTATATCTGCGCGCCGGTGGCGGCGATCCGTCCCCCCACTTAGGTAAGTCGGGCACGGACGGTAGCACTAATAAGCCAGTACGGAAATACTCATTCTGGCCCGTACGAAAAGCATCGGTGCCGACCCGCAACGCCAGGAAATTCGAGGCGGCCGTGCTCGGGCAGCTATTTGCTTCGCCGGCGCCTCGCCGTCAGTCCTGTTGGACAGGTACGAGCGGGTGATGTGGCCACGCACCACCCGCGTGGCTTGCTCTGTCGGCTGTCACAGACACCGGACGGAGGCATTCATTCATGGCCGTGGCATTCAGGGGGGTGCGGGGAGCGATCGCGCTGTTGGCGCTCGCTGCCACGATCGCGCTGCCCGGCGCGATCGCTGCGCACGTTACCGGACCTGCGCCGGGCCTCGAAGGCCAGCTGGTAGTCCTCCACGCCGACGATTTCGGCCGCGGCAGGTCCGTCGACACTCACGCAGTGCTCACCGATGACGGCAGATTCGTGGAGGCCGATGTCTCGCGCCTCCGGGGCGTGGACAGACTGGTCGGCAAGCGCGTACAGCTGGCCGGCGAGACGGCCGGCGCAGAATTCGTCGCCACGGCCGAATTTGGGTCGCTCAATACAGCCACCCCGGCGGAAGCAGACACCACGGCGGCGCCTGCGAGTACGCGTCGGACGGCGGTGATCCTTTTCAATTTCAGTAACGACGCGTCGCAGCCGTGGACCCCGACGTTCGTGTCCAACACCGTTTTTGGTTCGGAGGCATCTGTCGCGGCTTACTACCGAGAGGTCTCGTACGGAACCACGGCCTTCGACGGCACGGTGTTCGGATGGCTGACAATCCCATCCGACAACACCGGCTGTCGTTATGGCGACTGGGCCCAAAAGGCGCTCAGCGCTTCGGGCGTGGATCCGGCCCAATTCTCAAATGTCATATATGCGTTCCCGCGCACGACAGACTGCACCTGGGCCGGCCTTTCAACGGTCGGCGGCAAATTTGCCTGGGTAAACGGGTTCATGACCGTGCGAACCGTGGGCCATGAGATCGCACATATGCTCGGCGTCCACCATGCCAGCGCGCTGAACTGCACAAACAACGGCGCCCGGGTGACGTTCTCGTCGAATTGCACCCGATCCGAGTACGGCGATCCCTTCTCGATCATGGGCGCGGGTACCCGCCATCTCCATCACTGGCAGCGTGGTCAGATCGGGTGGCTGCCGGAGATGCAGACGATCACGTCGACTGGCTACTACTCCGTCGCGCCGTCGGAGAGGAACGTGCAACCGCGACTGCTGCGTGTTCCACGCGGCGACGGCAACTATCTGTACTTCGAGTTTCGGCAACCGTTCGGTGCCTACGACACGTTTGCCTCAAACGCCGGCGCCATTAACGGAGTCACCATCCGGGTCGCTCCCGACAAAACGACCCGAATTCAATCGCTGCTGCTCGACATGACGCCCTCCACCGCGAGCTTCGAGGATGCTCCACTCGGCGTCGGAAGGTCCTTCACCGATCCGACTTCTGGCGTGACCGTGACGACGACCGCGGTGTCGTCGAACAGCGCAACGTTCAGCGTCCGATTTGCCGGCGATAGTGCACCGCCGCCGACGACAACGCCCAGCCCGACGGCCACACCAACGCCCAGCCCGACGCCAACGCCCAGCCCGACGCCATCGCCCAGCCCGAATGCCACACCGGCGCCCAGCCCCACTCCGACACCGACGACTACGCCCAGCCCGACCGCAACACCGACGCCCAGCCCGACCGGCACGCCATCGTCCAGTCCGGCGCCGATAGCCCAACCTGAGGGCACGCTGACCAAGCCGGGGCTGCTCACGGCAGTCCGGCTGTCAGGTCGGGACGTCAAGGTCAAATGGAATGCCGCCGCCGGTCCGGTCGTCGGCTACCGCGTCTACCGTGAAGGAGTGTGGATAGGCACCACAACGTCGCTGCGTTTCGTCGACCGTGTGCCACGCCGCATCAGTTGGCCTACATATGTGGTTCGCGCGTTCGACCAGTGGGGCAATCTCGGGCCGCGCTCGAGGTACTTCACGGTGGCGATCCCCAGGAGGTAGGGCTCAAAGAAGACGGCCGGGCTTTCGCCCGGCCGTCCGAAGATCGAATGGCTGGAGTGGCCTAGCAGGCGACGCTGTAGACGGTAGATGTGGCCACGACTGAGCCGCCATCAATGACCTTCAGCCGAAGCTTGATTCGGTGCCACTGCCCATCGGGTGGGTTCCAGGTGAGGGCCTTCGTCCACGTGAACTTGGCGGAGCCGTTTGGAACGTCCTTGTTGAACGTGTTGCTGCCACCCTCGTTGGACCAGCTTCCACCACCGAGATTCTTATGCTGCCCCGTGGCGACGATCTGGAACCGATCGGCGTAGTAGCCGGCCGGCTTGATCAGCTTGACGGTGATACTCGGATGGTCGCCATCGCAATAGTTCTGCGTGACGCGGTAGCCATACGCGCTACCGGCCGAGACCGTCGCCGGCGCGGCCAGAGCCGCGGCCACCAGCGACATCAAAAGGAGAAGACCAAACCGTCGACGCATTTTCGACCCCTCAGTCAACGAGCGCAGAGCATGCCTAGGGCGGCTGCTTCGACGCGGCGCTCGCGCGGATCGTAGTCCGACCGCGCCCGTTAGTCAACGGCAATTTCCGGAAGGATCGTGGTCCCTAGGGCAGGCGCGAGATGAGCGTCTGGAGCAGGCTCGTGCCGGCCGCGACCTTGGATGCGTCGGTCGTGTCTGGCCACTCTCCGCCGAGGTTGGCATCGACTGCGTACCTGCCAACGATCGCGTGAACGCCGACCTCATCGACGCCCGAGCTGACCGCCTCGTCGCCGACTCCGGAGACATCGGCAAGGGCCAGCCCGGCGAGCTCCATGTTCTCGCGGTAGGCCGCCATGTGGGTAGCGGCGCCTTCAGCTGAACCGAAGTCGGTCGCCACGAGCAGTACACCAACCGGCTCGTCGGCATCGTCGGCAGATCGGTACTCGCACATGCTCGGTGGCGTGCCCGGCAAGGCCTCGGCGAGCGGCGTCGAGAAGGGTGACGCGGCCTGAACGTCGTCAAGCGACATCAGCGAGCACATCGCGATCTCGGCCGGCGGCGCGAGCGTGGCGGTGGCTGCCGGCAATGAGGCGGCCGGGACGGTGGGAACCGCGGTCGCCGCGCCACCTCCACCGCACGCGGACACAAACACGATGGCCAGCGGCAGCAGTCGAAGTTTCACGCGGCGGACGCTAGGGCACAAGGAAGACGACAGGACTTGCGCCCGGCCGTCCTGAGTCGCGCGGTCGGGCCGCGATCAGCACCTGACACTGCGATACGTCGTTGAGACCAGGAGGTCGCTGTCGTCCCAGACCCCGAGTCGGAACACGATCCTGAAGTAGTAGTAATTGTTGCCGTTGTAGCTCCGCCACGCGGTCAGCGAGTGCTTGGTGCCATTCCGGATTGAAGTTGTAGACGGACGTGTTCCAAGGTGTAGACGGTCTGCCAACCCGTGGCTAGCTTTCGCTGCGCCCAGGCTTCGATGGTCAACTTGTCTGCTCGCGTCCAGCCTGCCGCCGTGTTCCTCATCTTGAGGTTGACTTCGTTGCCGTCGCAGTAGTTGTAGATGATCTTGTAGGTGTAGCCACTGGCAGCGGCCGTGGTGGCAGGTAGGCAGAGCGCGGCGCCCAGTACCGTCAGTGTCCAGATCAGTGCAAAGCGTCTGCGCATCCCGTACTCCATCATTGCCGCGCACGGCGCCGTTCTGGCTCCCCCTCGCAGCTACCGCGCCAATAATCGCAGGGGTCAAGCCAAGCCGCAGGGCACTTCCGCTCGGCTCGATCGTCCAATCCTGCCGCGCTGTGCCCTTCGGCAGCGGCGCGCCCGCGCAGCGCTAGAGCGGCTCGAACGTGGCCGTGAAGTGGCGCAGCTGGGGAGGCGCGCTGACGATGCGGAAGCCGCGCAGCTCGGACGCGCGCGACGCCACGTGGCGGACCACCTCGATCACGTAGTCGACGTGCGACTGGGTGTACGTCCGGCGCGGGATTGCCATCCGCACGAGGTCCATCGAGGCCGGGCTCTCGGTGCCGTCCGGGCGCAATCCGAACATGACCGTGCCGATCTCACAGCCGCGGATGCCACCCTCGCGATACAGCTCGATCGAGAGCGACTGGCCCGGGTACTCGAGCGGCGGGATGTGCGGCAGCATCGCTCGCGCATCGATGTATACCGCGTGGCCGCCGATGGGCAGGATGACCGGCACGCCCGAGTGCGCCAGCGCCTCGCCGAGGTACGCGGTCGACTGGATCCGATAGCGCAGGTAGTCCTCTTCGACCACCTCCTCGAGGCCCTGGGCGATCGCCTCCAGGTCCCGACCGGCGAGGCCGCCGTAGGTCGGGAATCCCTCGGTCAGGATGAGCATGTTGCGACAGCGCTCGGCGAGTGACTCGTCGTTCATCGCCAGCCAGCCGCCGATGTTGGCGAGGCCGTCCTTCTTGGCCGACATGGTCATCCCGTCGGCGAGCGAGGCCATCTCGTGGATGATGTCGGGGATCGATCGGTCGGCGTAGCCCGACTCGCGCTCCTTGATGAACCACGCGTTCTCGGCGAAGCGGCACGCGTCGAGGAAGAGCGGCAGGCCGTGGCGATTGCACACCTCGCGCACGGCGCGCAGGTTGGCCAACGAAACCGGCTGGCCGCCCATCGAGTTGTTGGTCACGGTCATGAACACGACCGGAATGTTCTCCGCGCCGCGCTCTTCGATCAGCCGCTCGAGCGCGGCCACGTTCATGTCGCCCTTGAACGGCAACAACTGGCGCGGGTCATGGGCAGGAGTGAGATCGACCGCCTCGGCGCCGGTGTACTCGACGTTGGCGCGCGTCGTGTCGAAGTGCGCGTTGTTGGGCACGACCTTGCCCGGGGCACCGATGACCGAGAAGAGGATCTTCTCTGCCGCGCGGCCCTGGTGAGTGGGGATGACGTGCTCGAACGGGAACAGCTTCTGGACCGCCCCTAGAAAGCGGTACCACGACGGCGATCCGGCATAGCTCTCATCGCCGTGCTGCACGGCCGCCCATTGGTCGCGGCTCATCGCGCCCGTTCCCGAGTCGGTCAGCAGATCGATGATCACGTCCGCGGCGTGGACGTTGAAGAGGTTGTAGCCGGCGTTCGCCAGGGCCGCCTCGCGCTCCGCGACGCTCGTCATCCGAATCGGCTCGACCGAATGGATGCGAAACGGCTCGATGATCGTCTGCCAGCGGTCCACGGGCCGAGCATACTGTGCTCACCGATCACCAACGCGAGGGGTATGACGTGGCGAGCACTCCGGTCGAGGGGACGACCGATGAGCCACTCGAGCCGAAGCCGGCGGCCGAGCTGCCGCCGCGTGGCCGTACGCTCGCGCTCGCCTTCGCCTCGCTGATCGCCTCGTTCGCCTTCCTGGTGCTGATCGCGACGGTGATCGCGATCGCGGGCTGGATCATCCTGTCGCTGTTCACCAACGTGCCCGAGCCGGACCGTCAATGGCCGCGCCTCACGGCGTGGCTCGTGGTGGCCATCCCGATCGCCGCCCTGCTGCTCGCTTACCTGCTCAACAGAACCTCGGACGACAGCACTTTCTATGCCCAGAAGGCGGCCAACCGACGTGTTTCGCTGCTGCTGCTCGTCGTGCTCGTCGGCCTGATCGTCGTCATCGGCGAGATCATTGCCGCCACGCTGACGTTCGATTCGTACTGGGCTCTGGCCGGGGCCGCGCTGGCCGCGCTGATCGGCGCCGGCGCGGCCATCTTTGCCCAAAGGGGAGGCTCGAACACCGTGCTTGCCTCAGCCGGGGCGCGGCTGCTGATGGATGCAGACGTCGGCAAGACCGACTATCTGCGACGGCTGCGCGACGTTGTCGGGGAGCTGTCGATCGCGGCCGACATGCCGCCGCCTGCCGTCTACGTGATCGACGACCCGGCACCCAACGCGATGGCGGTCGGCACCAATCCACGCAACGCCGCGATCGCGGTCACAACGGGACTGGCGCGCTCGTTCGACCGCGAGCAGCTGCAGGGCGTGATCGGGCACGAGCTCGCCCACATCCGCAATCTCGACAGTCGCTACGGCGTCTACGTGGCGATCCTCGTGGGCATGGTCGCCCTGGTGACTGACGGCTTCCTGCGCATCGTCGTGCGCGCGTGGCAGGAAGGAGTCTTCCTGCGCGGGGCCGCGCTCGGCGATGACGACGCCAGGGGCGCGATTGCCGGCTTTGTCGCCGGGATCGGATTTGGGTTGGTGCTGCTCGCAGTGTCCCTGCTGTTGCGACTGTTCGCTCCACTCGCCGCGCTGCTCGTCCAGGCATCGGTCAGCCGGCAGCGCGAATTCCTGGCCGACGCGACCGCCGTCGAGCTGACCCGCAATCCCACCGCACTTGCCCGCGCCCTCGCGGAGCTGCGCGACGACCACAAGGTGCTCGGGCGGCTAAATCGGGGAAGCCAGCACCTGTGGTTCGAGAGTCCTCTCGCTCACAACGCCGACGGTCCCTGGCACCTTTTCGCCACCCACCCGAGCCTGGACGCCCGAATCGCCCGACTTCACACGCTCTACCCAGTCTCGCCGACCCTGGGCACGCTAGCCGCCGACGAGACCGCCAATGCGATGGCCATCCACCGACCCGACTGATCAGTCACCGTGGTGACTGAGTGGTTAGGGCCCAAACCTGACCGCTACGCTGATCGGCAGTCAGCCTCGCCACTGAGGCCAAGCCGGGGAACCGCTGACCGGCAGTCTGTGGAACCGCTAACCGGCAAGTCACTAGCGGTGCTTGATCAGTCGGGTCGGTGGATCAGGGCTCGAATGAACGGCGGTCCCGAACGCTAGGTGCGGAGGGTCGAGGCCCTAGTCGATCACGCCTGGTCGAGCGCCTGGGTGACGTCGGCGATCAGGTCGTCGCAATGCTCGATGCCGACCGACAGTCGGACGAGCGCCGGCGAAACCTCGAGCGGCGAGTCGGCTACCGAGCCATGAGTCATCACCGCCGGGATCTCGACCAGTGACTCGACGCCGCCGAGCGACTCGGCCAGCGCGAAGATGCGCGTGCCCTCGGCAAATCGGCGTGCACGCTCCTCTGGGGAGCGGCCGTCGCGCGCTTTGGGCACGAAGCTGACCATGCCCGTACAGCTGCTCATCTGAGCCGTAGCCAGCGCAGCCTGCGGGTGGGTGAACCGACCGCTGCGGATGACCGGACAGTTGAGCGCCTCGACGTCCTCGCGTAGCGCAAGGGCTTCCGCAACTGCGCGCGAGTTCGAGCCGTGACGCTCCATTCGAAGGGCGAGCGTGCGCAGGCCACGCAACACGAGGAAGCAGTCGAACGGACCGGGGACCGAGCCGATCGCGTTCTGCAGGAACTTCAGCCTCTCGAACAGGTCGGTCCGCGACGTGGCAAGCACGCCGCTGACCGTGTCGGAGTGACCGGACAGGTACTTCGTCGCTGAGTGGTACGTGATGTCGGCACCCAGGCCCAGCGGTTGCTGCAGGATCGGCGTCGCGAATGTGTTGTCGACGACGAGGATTGGCCGCTCGCCGCGCGCTCCGACGTGATCAGCCAGGCGTGCCGCGAAGGCGGCGATATCGACCACGCGCATGTGCGGGTTGGTCGGCGTCTCGATCCACACCAGCCGGGTGTGCTCGTCGAGCGCCGCATCCAGCTCGGCCGCCGCGTTGGCGGCAAAGTCGTGGTACGAGGCAGCGACGCCCATGTCGCGCAACACGCGTTCGAAGTAGCGGAACGTGCCGCCATACACGTCGTTGACGCACAGGATTCGCTCGCCGGGGAGTGCCAGGGCGGCGATCGCCGCAGTCGTGGCTGAGCCACTGGCAAAGGCGAGCCCGTGCGTCCCGCCCTCGAGCTCGGCGATCGCCGTCTCGAGCCGCGCACGCGTCGGGTTGCCGCTGCGCGCGTATTCCCAGCCGCCACGCGGCCGGCCAACCGCCTCCTGGGCGAACGTGGCCGTCTGGTAGATCGGTGGCGAGACCGCCCCGGTCAGCTCATCGGGCGCCATGCCCGCGTGAACAGCGATCGTCTCGGGTCGCCATTTCGGGTCGACATGGGACGGTGCGTGGGCGCGGTCGCCTTCGGCGGGTCGGTCGGGCGGAGCCTGGTCGGTCATCCGCCCGAGAATATCCGAGTCGGTCAGCCGCGCAGATCGCGGCGCTTGAAGCCCCATGCACCAAGCGCAATGCCGCCTACCGCGAGGAGGATCGCAGCGGCGACGCCGGCCCAATCCCAAACGCCGACCATCGGCTGGCCAAAGTGCGACGTGAGCGCCAGCTGACGGACGAAATCGGGCAGGTTGAGCAGCGGCCCGAGCAGTTGGACCATCCAGGTCAGGATCACGAAGACAACGACTACCGGTGCGGCGAACCGCGTTCCCAGCAGGCCACCCACGGCCATGCCGATGCCGACCAGCGCTGCGGCATAGACGCCGAGGATCAGTGACCCGGCAAGCGGGGTGGCCAGGTCACTTGTGGTCGTCGCAACCCCAAGCCCAATACCCAGCGCCGTCAGCAGCAAGAAGACGCCGACGTTGACGAGCATGCCCGCGCCCCCTGCGAATGCCCAGCGCCACCGCGAGAGTGGCGTGGCGAGGATCATCTCGAGACGTCCAGACGTCTCATCCGATGCCCATCCGGCAACGAACGTGGCCGCGGCGAGGCCGGCCAGAATCACGCCGAACTCCACGAACAGCAACTGCAGGAAGCCACCGGCGGATCCGTAGTCAATGCCCGGAAACACTGTCTCCAGGATCTGGACGAATTGCGGTGAGTCGTTGAGCTGGTCCATGAATCCCTGCGCAGCGCCGCCGAGCACGAGTCCGAACAGCGCGACACCCAGTCCCCAGGACAGGGCAGCACCGAGGTTCTGAGCCGTCGCGCGACTGAACTGTCCGCGCAGTCCCAGCAGCGCGCGCGGGAAGGACGGCACAGGAATGGTGCTGGTGATGCCGATGTCACGGCGAACGAAAGCCTCTACGCCGATCACCAACAGGCCAACGACGAGTGCGCCGACCAGCAGCACAGGCGGCCAATCAGTCACTCCCGCGAGTGCGGTGTGGTTGTAGGTCCAACCCCACCAGGTGAGGTTGGCCAGGGGCGCCAATGCAGGAACTGGCTGCTGGTAGCCGCTGAGGATGAAGCCGGCGAACGTCACGAAGCCGGCGATGCCCGCGGCGGCACCGCGGCCGATGAACGGTGCGAGCGCAAACGCCAGCGCCCCACCGGCCAGCGCGATCAAGCCGAGCCAAACGGTATAGGCGAACGCGTTGACGACGCTGATTTCGTCACCGGCCAGCACCGCGTAGGTGCTGCCGGCAATCACGATCGACACGAACGTGATCAACAGCACGAAGGAAAACGGGACGATGTGGCCGGCGAGCTTCTCGACCGCGATCCGGCGACGCGATTTGCCGGTCGTGGCGAGGAATTCGAGGCTCCCGCGCTGTGCCTCGGCGGCGAGCGTTCCCGACAGCGCGAGGATCGACCACAGGCTCAGCAGCAACGGGAAGAAGGTCCCGTACTTGTATTGCAGGTAGCCGCCCATCGTTCCGACGTTGACGATCTTGCCGGCCAGGCCCTGCAGGATCGGCGGCACCGCGTTGATCAGCGCGATCATCTCCTCGCGCAATTCGGGTGTATCGAACTCGGTCACGATCGCGCGAGTCACGCCCAGGAAGACGACCGCGAGAAGCGAGGCGGCAATGATGGTCGCGCGGCGCGAGTCGCGAACGGCCTTGCCGAAGATGCTGCCCAGGCCGTAAAGGCGACGACGAAGCGAGGGTGCCGGCGTCAGAGCCGGCGTTGCGGTTGTGGCGGCCGTCATCGGACTGGCTCCTCGACGGGTGCACTCCCGTCGCTCTTGCCGTACTCGGCGAGGAACGTCTCCTCGAGCGACGGCTCACGGCTCACGAAGTCGGCCAGGTCGTACTTCGCGGCGGTGCGAACGACCTGCGCGATGTTGCCCGATACGCGAAGTCGGAGCGTGTGCTCTTCGGCGGTCACATCGCTGACGCCGGGGAGTGCCTCGAACTCCTCGACTGGCACCGGCCCGGTGAAGACCAATTCGACCTGGTGATGGGCGAGGTCGCGCAGCGACTCGGTGCGATCGACGCGCGCGAGCCGACCCTCGCGGATGATCGCCACCCGATCGGCGGTCTTCTCGACCTCCGACAGGATGTGAGAGCTGAGGAAGACTGTTCGACCCTCTTCCTTGGCCTCGCGGATTACGCCGTAGAACTCCTGCTGGATGAGCGGGTCGAGACCTGACGTTGGCTCGTCGAGCAGCAGCAGGTCGGGCCGGTGCTGGAGAGCGATGATCAGGCCGATCTTCTGCTTGTTGCCTTTCGAGTACTCGCGGAACTTGCGAGTCGGATCGACGTCCAGGCGGTCGATGAGGCTCGCCTGGTAGTTCTTGTCGACTCCTCCGCGCAGATTGCTGAAGTATTCGAGGGTCTGACCGCCGGTCAGCTTGTCGTACAGGGCGAACTCGCCGGGCAGGTAGCCCAGGCGGCGGTGGATCGCGACCGGATCGGCGGTCGTATCGATACCGAAAACGGTCGCCCGGCCGCTGGTCGGCCGGATGTGGTCGAGCAGGGTGCGGATCATGGTCGTCTTGCCCGCCCCGTTGGGGCCGAGGAAGCCGAACGACTCGCCCTCGGCTACCTCCAGGTCGACATCGACGATGCCCCTGTGCTCGCCATAGAACTTGGTCAGCTTCTCGGTCTGAATTACTGCGGTCACTGGATCTCCTTGGTCTGCGTGTGCGTTCGCGCGTGCGTCGGCCGCGCGAGGTGGGTCGGGAGAGGCGCTGCCTCACGTTGTCGGCGGGCTAGGCAAACCACGTTTGCAGGGTCGATTCCTCGACCAGGTGGAGCGTGTCGGCGGGAACGCCGAGCAGTCGCTCGAGAGCTGAATTCATAAGTCGAGATGCGCAGACGGACCTCGTCGAGGCTGATCAGGCCGGCGTGACGGGCGAGGAACAGCTGGCCTGCCTCGTCGCCGGTGTCGAGCATCAGTGACAGGACGACGCGCGCCATCTCCTCGGGATGGGTGAGGGTGAAGACGCCCTCGGCCACGCCCTGGCGAATGATCGCGGCAAAGTGGGGTGTAACCAGCCGCACGACTTCACGCCGGAACTTCTCGCGCACGATGGCGTTGTCGTCCGAGTACCAGACCCCGATCACGGCGAAGAGGAATTCCTTTCGCTCAGCCTTGTAGCTGGCGAGAGTGGAGAAGTATCGGTGCAGCTTCTCGACCGCCGACAGGTCCGGGCTGGAAACCACGCTCGAAACGGTTGCGATGCCGGCCTCGACCATGCGATCGATGACCGCTTCGAGCAAAGCCTGCTTCGAGCCGAAGTAGTGGTAGAAGGCGCCCTTTGACGCGCCCGTCTCCGCGAGCACGTCCTCGATGCTCAGCTGCTCGTAGCCCTTCGTCTGGATCAGCCGCTGCGCGGCGTCGATGAACTCGTCGCGACGCGCGCCGTGGCTTTGTTGGTTGACGGCTCTGGGTGCCAACGTGCTCGATTGCTCCCATTGTTGAACGGCCGGTCGCTATAACAAACCGACCGTCGGTCTGATAATATCGCGGGGCGTCAAGTCGTTACGATCACATGGGTCAGAGGGATGGGCGCGCATTCGCGCGACCATGATCACGAGGCTAATCGAGGGCCGCGAGGGTGCAGTCGGCGTCGTCAACGGCCGTTGGTCGCGAGGCGCTTTACAGGCGCCTTTCCTCGGCGCGTCCGGGCACGGTCACTCTTGTGGTCGCGCCGGCCGGCAGCGGCAAGAGCCTTCTACTGCGCTCTTGGCTCGATCAGGCAGGTAGTGCCGACCGCAGCGCCTGGGTTTCAGTCGAGCGCGCGAGCGTGACGCACAGCATTTCTGGGTGTCCGTGGCGGACGCGCTACGCGCGGCGGCTCAGCCAGGGACTGAGATACCAATGCTCCAGCCCTCTCCCGACTTCGACGGCGGGGCGTTCGTCGCCCGACTGATCGCCGCTCTCGAGCGCATCGATTCCGAGCTGTTGCTGGTCATCGACGACCTGCACGAGCTGGCGTCGCGCGATGCAATGACTCAGCTGCAAGAGTTGATCGCACGTCGCCCGCGAAACCTGCGCATCCTCATCACGACGCGACACGACCCGCAGTTGGGCCTGCACCGTCTGCGGGTGTCCGGAGAGCTGCTCGAGCTGCGCGTCGCCGACCTGCGCTTCACGCTCGAGGAGACTCGGCAACTGCTCGAATTCGGCGGGAATCCATACCTCGGACGAGGCAGTCGCGCTCCTCCACGAGCGGACGGAAGGGTGGCCCGCCGGGTTGCGCCTAGCCGCGCTGTCGCTCGACCGCCACTCGGACCCAGAGCAGTTTCTGGCCGAGTTCTCGGGCAGCGAGCGTACGGTGGCCGACTATCTGCTGGCCGAGGTGCTCGAGCAGGAGCCGGACGAGGTCCGAGAGCTGCTGCTGCGTACTTCGGTCGTGGAGCGCTTCAATGGGCCGCTCGCCGACGCACTTACCGGGGTGACGGGGTCCGAGGGAATCCTGATCGATCTCGAGCGCAGGAGTGCCTTTATTGAGGCACTCGATTCGAAATCGGTCGTGGTACCGCTACCACCACCTGTTCGCTGACCTGCTCCGGCTGGAGCTACGTCGGCAACACACCGCGGTTCAAGAGGCGGTCGAAGGAACACACGACCGTCGAAGGAACATCGGCCGTCGCCAGCCGCTGTTCGATGCGCTGATCGAGCTCCTCGAGCTTCTTGACCTGCGCGTCGATTTGCGACTTGATGCCGGACTTCGCCTCCTCAGTCGAGTCGCGTAGCTCCGCGCGGAGCTGTGCGAGCTCGTTGTTGGCGGCCTCGACCTCGCGCGTGAGGTCGTCCTCCATCTCCTCGCTCGGGACACGCCGATAGATGCGCGCTCCAAGAGGGGCGAATCGAGTGTCGACCGGCGTGACCCAGCTCTCATCGACATCGGCCACGACCGCGACCGTGCCGGGCTCGATGGCCGTCGACACTTCGTCGATGAAATCCATGCTGATGCCGTGACGGAACAGGTCGTAGAACATGCCGCCGAGGCCGCCGACATAGGCACCCACAGCAACTCCCACCGGCCCACCGATGAGGCCCACGACAGCGCCGCCGAAGATGCCAACGAGCGTGCCCACGGGCGCGTCCTCGGCGGCGTCACGTACCTTGGCCACGCCATTCGAATCCTTGGCGATGACCGTCGATGCGTACACCGTGATGTCACCCTGGCGATGCAGGTCCTTCAGCGCGGCCAGACCCTCGAAGGCCTTCTCGTCGCTGTCGAATACCGAGACCAGTAGCTTGTTCACAATGGAACTCCTTTCGCTGATAACCGCACTCAGGGCGGCTTGGGACGAGCATCGGCAGGCGCCGGATGAGCAGGCGTCGTCCGGTTCGTAGAATTCGGCCAACGTCGGCCACGGCGAGGTGGCTCGTACATTACGAGGTGAGGCTCAAAGCCACCGAATCCAGCAAGGAGAGCATCCACTAATGGCACGTCCCCAGGTCACAGTCGTCGGCGCCGGAAACGTCGGCGCGTCAGTCGCACAGCGCGTGGCCGAGGGATCGCTGGCCGACGTCGTCCTGATCGACATCGTCGAAGGGCTACCGCAGGGCAAGGCGCTCGACCTGGCCGAGGCGGCCCCGGTCGTGGGCCACGATATGAAGGTCAGCGGCACGAACGACTATGCCGACACGGCCGGCTCGGACATCATCGTGGTGACGTCGGGCCTCGCTCGACAGCCGGGCATGAGCCGCGACGACCTGCTGGCCAAGAACGCGGGCATCGTGCGCTCGGTCGTCGAGCAGAGTGCCGCGCACTCGCCGAACGCGATCTTCATCATCGTCACCAATCCCCTCGACGCCATGTGCCACGTGGCGCTCGAGGCAAGCGAGTTCGCCCCCGAGCGCGTGATCGGCATGGCCGGCGTGCTCGACTCGGCCCGCTTCCGCAGCTTCATCGCCGAGGAGCTCGGTGTCAGCGTCGCCAGCACGCACGCGTTCGTGCTCGGCGGCCACGGCGACACGATGGTGCCGCTGCCGCGCTACTCCACTGCCGGGGGAGTGCCGATCACCGAGCTGCTCACGCCAGAGCGCGTCGAGGCGCTCGTCGATCGAACGCGGAACGGCGGCGCAGAGGTTGTCGCGCTGCTCAAGACGGGCAGTGCCTACTACGCTCCGGCGGCGTCGGTCGCGCAGATGGTCGACTCGATCCTCAACGACCGCAACGAGATCCTGCCCTGTGCCGCGTACCTGACCGGCCAGTACGGCGTCGACGGTCTGTTCGTCGGCGTGCCGGTCAAGCTCGGCCGCGGCGGTATCGCCGAGGTGGTCGAGATCGAGCTCAGCGCCGAGGAGCGGACGGCCTTCGACAAGTCGACGGCATCGGTCAAGGAGCTCGTCGACGCGATGGCGAGAATGGCAACCCAGGGCTGATTCGATGCTCGATGAGGTAGGTCGGTGGGGATGCATCCGTTTCCGCAGCGCGAACGGGCAGGCTGGCATGACCTGTCGGGTACATGGGGCTTCGCCTACGACGACGCCGGCGTTGGCCTGGGAGCCGGCTGGGAGAAGGACGCGGCGCCCTTCCAGCGCGTCATCGAGGTTCCATTCCCACCCGAATCACGGCTGTCCGGCATCCATGACCCGGGCGAGCACCCGGTCGTCTGGTATCGACGCGAGTTTCGGACCGGCGATGTGGGCGGTTTCGAACGAGGACGGCGACTGTTGCTTCACTTCGGCGCGGTCGACTACAGCACGACGGTGTGGGTCAACGGCCGCCTCGTCGATCGGCACGAGGGCGGCCATTCTTCCTTCAGCTTCGATGTCACCGACTTCCTGACTGACGCTGACGAACAGCTGCTCGTCGTCCGCGCCGAGGATCAACCGCGCGACCTGACTCAGCCGCGCGGCAAGCAGTACTGGGAGAACGAGCCAGCCGTCATCTGGTACCACCGCACGACCGGCATCTGGCAGCCGGTGTGGCTCGAGTCGGTGGGCTCGCCGCACATTGAATCGCTCACCTGGACGCCGGATCCGCAGCACGGCAGCGTCTCCATGGCGGTCCGCTTGAGTGGCCCGCCCGACCGTGACATTCGTCTGAGGCTTCGACTCAGCGTCAAGGGCGAGTCCGTGGCCGACGACACCTACCTCGTTCATGAGCGGGACATCGGTCGGCAGATCCGCATCACGTCGATGGACGGAGGCATGGCCAGGCCATCTCTGCTGTGGAGCCCGGACGAGCCGAATCTGATCGACGCTCAGCTGATTCTCGAAACTGGCGACGGGCGTGCACTGGACGAGATCACGTCCTACTTTGGCCTGCGTTCGGTCGACACCGCGGACGGCCTGTACCTCATCAACGGACAGCCGCTCTACCTGCGCCTGGTGCTGGCCCAGAACTACTGGCCCGAGTCCCATCTCGCCGCGCCATCGGAAGAGGCGATACGCCGTGAGGTCGAGCTGGTCAAGGCACTCGGCTTCAACGGCGTGCGCATCCATCAGAAGGTCGAGGACGAGCGCTTCCTCTACTGGTGCGACCGGTTAGGCGTGCTCGTCTGGGCCGAGATGGCCAACGCGTACGAGTTCAACCAGGTTGCCGTCGATCGTTTCACCAGGGAGTGGCTCGAGGTCGTCGAGCGCCAGTACAACCATCCGTCGATCATCACCTGGGTCCCCTTCAACGAGTCGTGGGGCGTGCCGGACCTGCCGGGCTCGGCCGCCCAACGGAACTACGTGCGCGGCATCTATCACCTCACCAAGGCGCTCGATCCGACGCGCCCGGTGATCGGCAATGACGGCTGGGAGCAGGGTGCCAGCGACGTCCTCGGCATCCACGATTACGCACTGGACGGCGACGCGCTGCGCCAGAGGTGGGGCACGGCCGAGACGGTCGAGCAGGCGCTCCACGGGCGGCCGCAGCATCGCCGCTCATTGCTCGCCGGCGTGTCCCACGAGGGCCAGCCAGTGATCCTGTCCGAGTTCGGCGGCATCACCTACGAGCCCGAGCCCGGCAAGCCGTGGTTCGGATACGGCTCGGTCCGCTCCGAGGAGGAGCTGTTGGCGAAATACGAGGAGCTCGTCTCGGCCGTGCTCGACTCGCCGGCCCTCGCGGGCTTCTGCTACACGCAGCTGACCGACACCGAGCAGGAAACCAATGGCCTTGTGCGCGAGGACCGCACACCCAAGCTCGACCCTGAAAAGGTTCGGGCGATCACCAGTCGTCCGTCACGGGCAATCCCGGGCGACTTCATCATTGCCGTCCAGGAGGCGTCCCGACTCGCGGCCGAAGGCACCCCTCGCGGTCAGAACGACGACGCGCGAGATCCGACCAACCAGACGGAGGACGACGCGCTGTAACGCTCCTCGCGCTGCCTAGTCGGCAACATCCACGCGGCCGGCGCCGTCGACTGCGCGCACGACGTGGAAACCGGCCTCGTGGCCAAAGCGACGCGGATACTCGCTTGCCACGGCCTCGCGCAGCTGTTCGACCGCATCCTGGCGAACCAGGTTCACGGTGCACCCACCGAATCCCGCACCTGTCATGCGCGCCCCAATGACGCCCGGAACGCTCGAGGCAATCTCGACAAGACCGTCCAGCTCGGGTGACGAGACCTCGTACAGGTCTCGAAGCGACGCGTGAGATGCCGCGAACAGCGGCCCGATCAGATCGAGCTGGTCCTGGACGAGGGCATTGCCGACGGCCAGCACGCGGTCGTTTTCCTCGACGACGTGGCGGCAGCGCCGGAGAGTGACGTCATCGAGCACGTCGGTGGCGTCCCGGAGCATGCCCAGCGTCACGTCACGCAGCGACGAGACTCCTGCATGCCGCTCGCCGAGCAGGGCCACCCCGCGCTCGCACTCGCGGCGACGGGCGTTGTATTCCGAGGTCGCCAGGCGGCGCGGCACACGGGTGTCGATGGCCACCAGCACAGCGCCGTCTGGAATGCGCAGTGCGTGAAAGTCGAACGTGCGGCAATCCAGCAGCAACGCATGCCCGGCCCGGCCGTTGGCCGAGGCAAACTGGTCCATCAGGCCGCTCTGCACGCCGACGAAGCCGTTTTCGGCGCGCTGCGCGGCGCGAGCAAGGGCGATCCGGTCGAGCGGCGGAGGGATCTGTTCCGACAAGGTCCAGGCCGCGGCCAGCTCGAGCGCCGCGGATGAAGACAGGCCTGACCCGATTGGCACGTCCGAGTCGACGACCGCCGTCACGCCGCGCAACGGCACGCCCTCCTCGCCGAGCGACCACGCGACTCCGGCCACGTAGTCGATCCACGCGTCGCGCCGCGAACCGGGCGAGCGAACGTCAAAGTCGTACGTCCCGGACTCCTGCACTGAGGAGAACCTCGCCAGCCCATCGCCGCGAGGAAAAGAGGCGATCCATGTTTCGAGGCTGATCGCCGCACGGCATGACGTAGCCCTGGTTGTAGTCGGTGTGCTCGCCAATCAGGTTGATGCGGCCGGGCGCGCGCACGAGGCGTGCCCGATCCGGCTCATGGCGTGCGCCCGGCTCGAGCTCGGCGAGCCGCGCGAGGAGCGCTGCCGCGCGGTCGGGGAGTGAAGCCAAGCTATCTGGGTAAAGGCTGCGGACCGACCGTCGGCCCGGTGATCGTCGGCATGCCATCGACGAACGTGGCCGGATCGATGCGCAGGCTGCGCTGGCCCTGCGGATAACCAACGGTCGGCGCCGTCCATGCGTGATACGCCATCAGCAGGTTGCCCTGCTGATCCTCAAAGAACGACTGGCCGCCCGGCCCGAAGACCTCCTGGGTGAACTCGAAGATTGGCTCGTCGAGTGGCTTCTGGCACGGACCCACGGGCGTCTCGCAAACCGCATAGCCGACAGCGTAAAGGTGGCTTTCCCACCAGTTTCCCGAATAGAACAGGTAGTACGAGCCTTCGTGCTCGACCATCGCCGGATTCTCGATCAGCGGGCTCTCCCACGCCTGATCGCGCTGGATCAGCTCGATCGGCTCACCGGTCAGCTCCAGCCCATCCTCTGACAGTGGCTGGACCCATAGCCCAACCGGCAGACCACAGCAGTTGCCGTCGTTCTTCCAGTACAGGTAGAGCTGGCCGTCAACGTCACGGAATGGATACGCATCAATCGATCCGCCCAGATCGTGCTGGCAGACGAACGGCTCGTCGCTGTCGTCCACGAACGGCCCGAGCGGGTTGTCGGCAACGGCTCGCCCGATGCACTGGCGGTCGACTGGATCGACGGGTGGCACGCAGACCTGGCCCTCGTAGGCCGGCGGCGAATAGTTCGCGTCGCAGGCGACAAAGTACAGAACGTAGGAACCGCCGATCTCCATCACCCCGGGCGCCCAACGCGTGCCGAAGTTCAGCCCCGTCCAAACCGGCAGTCCAGGCATGACGTCGCGCTCAGGCGTCCACGTCGCGAGATCGGCAGAACTGGCCGAGGGAACGTTTCGGCCGGACGAATTGGTCGAGTACGCGTAGTAGGTGCCATCTACCAGGATCACGTGAGGATCGGGGAAGTCGGCTGCAAAAACGGGGTTCTCGTAGACGGGACCGGCAACGCTCGGTGCCGTCGATGGAGACGCGCTTGGAGAGTCAGAAGGCTGCGCCGTCGAGGATGGCGTAGCGTCTGACGACGGCACCGGTGTCGCGCTCGCTGCAGCGCCGGTCGGCCCGGCGCTTGCGGTGGGAGGTGGCGAGGCGCTCGGAACGGAAGTCGGCTGCGCCGGGCCTGTGCACGCGGCGACAAGCGCGATGACGAATGCTGCGGCGATCGAGCGCGTGCGGCGCCTTCCGGTCTGCCAAGAGGGTCAGCCCTTCAGGCCGGTCGTGGCGATGCTGCGGATGATGAAGCGCTGGGCGATTACGTACAGCAGCAGAACCGGGATTGTCAGCACCAGCGCGCCGGCCATCAGCTTGCCGTAATCGAACGTGTACTGACCCTGCAGGGTGGCGAGTCCAACGGGAAGCGTCTGCATCTCGCGCACAGGGCTGGTCATCAGCAGCGGCCACAGGAAGTCGTTCCACGACACCAGGAAGGTGATAACTCCGAGCGTGGCGATCGCGCCACCTGAGATTGGCAGCACGACCCGGAAAAACGTTTGCCACGTGTTGGCCCCGTCGACGTAGGCGGCTTCCTCGAGCTCGCGCGGGATGCTCAGAAAGAACTGACGCAGGAAGAACACCCCGAAGACACTGGCCAGGCCGGGCGCGATGATGCCCTGGTACGTGCCGATCCAACCGAGCTCGGCAATGGTGATGTAGTTCGGGATCACGAACATGATGCCGGGCATCACGAGTGTGGTCAGTAGCAGAGCGAACAGCAGCTTCCGACCGCGGAACTCCATCCTTGCGTAGGCGTAGGCGGCCAGCGCATCTATCGCCACGACCAGAAACGTGAAGGCTGTCGCGATGACGAAGCTGTTGAAGAACCAGCGCGCGACCGGCAGCGTCGGATCATTGAAGATCGAGGTGAAGTTGTTCAGTGTTGGATTATTCGGAATGATGTTCGGGGTAAGCCATTCGTTGAACGGCTTGATGGCGGTAATCGCCATCCACGCGATAGGCAGCACGAAGAAGATCGCGAAGAGGAACAGCAGCCCGTAGAGAAGAATCTTGTAAACAGGGCTATTTGAGACGGGCATTCCGCCCGCGTCCTCCTCACGTTCAGCCACAGCAGCATGCCCTCCCGCGCATCAGTTCGTCTCACTCTTGCCGAAGAACTTGAAATTGACAGCGGTGACGACCAGCAACAGGGCGGCGACAATGATGGACATCGCTGCGGCGCTACCCATCTGCCCACGCCGAATCCCTTCGGAGAAGATCTGGAAGATGATCGTTTCCGTTTGTTGCGTTGGCCCGCCAGCAGTCATGATGTATGGCTGCCCGAACAGGTTTGCCGAGGCCAGCAGCGTGATCGTGATAACGAGTACGAGCACGGGCCGCAGCATGGGTAATGTGATGTGCCAGAAACGTCGCGCTGGGCTTGCCCCGTCAATCGCCGCCGCCTCGTAGAGCGAAACCGGTATCTCCTGCAGCGCGGCGAGGATGATCACCGTGTTGAAGCCGATCGTCCACCAGACCGTCGCGATCGTGATGGCGATCCACGCATCGGGCATCGTGCTCAGCCATTGCCGCCCGCCGAGGCCGGTCGCCACGAGGACCTGGTTGATCAAACCCTGGTTCTGGAACAGCCACCACCAGACGACAGCCGCGGCCGTCACCGACAGCGTGTACGGCGCGAAGAAGGTCATCCGGAAGAAGCTCCTCCCCCGGAAGCGGTTATTGAGCAGCACCGCCAGGAAAAGCGCGAAAACGACGAGCGGTGGAACACTCCAGATGATGAACTCGATGGTCGCTCTCATTGACCGCCAGAAGTTGCGCGCCTGAACGGTTCCGGCGGTGAACAGGTCGGTGTAGTTCTCCAGCCCAACGAACGGTCTGTTCTCGGGACGAAGGAAGTCGTACTCAAAGAGGCTGGTGTACATGCCGAAGACGAACGGCCAAGCCAGGAAGAGCGTAAAGAAGATGAGATGAGGGAGGATGAATAGGTACGGCGTGATGTTGAAGCCGCGTTTGCGAACGACCGCAGTCGTATCGAGGGACTTGGCTGCCGCTGCCTGCGTAGTCACCTCACACCTACCTCAAACTGGTTGACGCATCACCAGATATGGGATTGGGCGGGCAAGGCATTTGCCTCGCCCGCCCAGGGAGCTAACGGTCAGGGAACGGGAGCTGCGGATGGAGACTCAGATGCGGCGGGCGACTCGGATCCGGCGGGCGACTCCACGGGAGTCCCGCCTCCGAACGTCTCCGCGTTCTGGTCGATCACCTGCTGAGCTGCCGCATTCTGGCGATCGAGCGCAGCCTGGATGTCAGTCTCCTGACCAAGCAGGATCGCGTCGATTGCCGGCTCGAAGCCCTGTGGCCAAACAGCTCCTTCGAGCCCTGGAACCTGGGGCAGGATGATCACGCCTTCGGCGGCGCTTGGTGCAATGGCGGCGATGCCGGGTGCCGCGGTGGCAAGGTCGGGGCTCTCACGGGCGGGCGTGTACGCCGGGATCTGTCCGGCCGCCGCCCACTCGGCGGAATTCTCGAAGAACCACGTCATCCAGCAAGCCGCGGCGGCCTGCGTGGCCGGGTCATCGGTGTGGAGAGCCAGTTGGTGGGAGCCGCCCCACACGGCGAACTCATCGCCAATCTGCGGAACCGGCGCATAGCCGGTGAACGGCAGCTGGCCAAGGTTGCTGATGTGCCACGGGCCGTGGATCACGATTGCCGCCTGGCCGGCGGAGAAGGGCTGCACTTCCGGATCGTTGGGCCCGCTTGCCTGCGTGCCGTGTGTATCGCGCAGCGTCTTGATGTACTCGAGCGCCTCGACGCCTTCAGGGCTGTTGAATGTCGCCTGCGTGCCGTCCTCGTTGACGACCGAACCGCCGAGCTGCTCGATGAATGTCTGGAAGAGCGTCGACGAGTTGAACAGGGTGCCGATCGAGATAGCCTGCACGCCGCTGTCCTGGAGTGCCGTCAGCGCGGCCTCGAACTCCTCGCGGGTCCACGGCTCAGTGCCCGGCTCCTCGACGTTCGCAGCAGCGAACATGTCCTTGTTGTAGTACATGACCAGGCCGGCGAAATCGAGCGGCACCGAGTAACGCTCGCCGTTGTACTCGCCGCGCTCCCACGGCAGGGGAGCCAGCTGGCCTTCGATGTCGCCCATCACGCCGAGCGCCTCGTCGCCCCACGGAACAATGATGTTGCGGGCTGCGAGCTCGCCGACGTTGATGACTCGGACGATGGTCGACTCAGGCAGCTGGTCCGGCGACGCAGCCGCCGTCTGCAGCGCTGTCAGATAGTCAGGCGTCGGGATGTGGTTGACGGTGATGCCCCACTCGTTCTCTGTTGAGAAGCGTTGGGTGAGGGCGGTCATCTCGTCGCCGTCGGGACCGGTCAGCGGGCTCCACATATCGAGCGTGGCGCCCTGCGCCGTGTCCGGGCACGCGACCGCGGACGGAGAGCCCGCAGGCGTACCCGACGCGTCTGGTGAGCCGGCCGGGCTCTCTGACGCGCCGGCGGTCGCGCTCGGCGAGGCGCCGGTGTCAGCGCTTGCGCTCGGCGAGGCGCCGTCAGCAGTTGCGCTGGGTGACGCGCCGGAATCGGCCGTCGCGCTCGGGGAGCCGCCCGGGCTCGCAGCCGTGCCGGACGGCGCCGTGGTCCCGGTAGGACCGGCGCACGCGGCAAGCACCAGGCTGGCCGCCACGAGCAGTGTCAACGGGATCCTGAACAGACCTTTCATTACTCCTCCTCGCACCAACGAACAGACACGTGGACCGGCCTGCGCGCAGCAGGGTTATGTCGTGCCAATTGTTGAAAGATGGTTGTGAGACCGATGGTCTGTGTTTACTGTTGTTCGTTTCGGCCCCATATCATTTCCTGAGAAGCGCAGGCTCTCTGCACGACGGAGCGCGCTTTCTGAGCAAGCGGAAGGAGAGCCTTGAAGCCCACATCGGCGGGGGAATCGAAGGACTCGCCAACGTCAGCAGAGGATCGAAGGCGTCCGCGGCTTGCTCGCCTGCGCCAGGACTACATCCTCGGTCGGGTACGGAACGAGGGAGCCGTCAGCGTGGCCGACCTGGTCCAGACGCTCGGCGTGTCCGACATGACCGTCCGCCGCGACCTGAGCGCCCTTCACCAACGCGGCTTGCTCGAGAAGACCTACGGCGGCGCCGCCGCCATCCCCGGCAATGCGTTGTACGAGCCGGGATTTCGGGCCAAGTCCGGCCTGATGCGCCCGGAAAAGGAGGCGATCGCCGCTGCTGCTGTCGAGCTGGTCGAGCCGGGAATGGCTATCGGCCTGTCAGCCGGCACGACGACATATGCCCTCGCCCTTCGGCTGGCCGAGCTGCCCGGCGTCACGGTGGTCACCAATTCGATCCCAGTGGCCGACGTCTTTCACACGCGAGGAACAGCCGACGCCACGGTGATCCTGACCGGCGGCGTACGCACTCCATCCGACGCGCTGGTTGGGCCGATCGCCGTGACGTCGCTGCGCTCGGTCCATGTGGACCTGGTGTTCATGGGCGTTCACGGCATGTACGCGCGCGGTTTCACGACACCCAACATTCACGAAGCGGAGACTGACCGTGCGCTGATCGAGGCCGGTCGCCGCCTCGTCGTGATGGCCGACCACACCAAGTGGGGCGTGATCGGCATCAGCGCCATAGCCCGCCTCGACGAGGCGGACACGCTGATCACGGATGCCGGTATGGAGGCGGCCGCGCGGGCGGAGCTCGAACCCGTGCTCAACCTCGTCTTGGCCGAGCCCACCAACATCGAGCGACTGGGAGATCGCAGCGCTTGACGACGCTCGACCTGTCGGACGGCGAGTCGTCGCTGCTCGACCATCCGCATCGGCGCTATGACCCGCTGTCCGACGAGTGGTTGCTCGTCTCTGCGGGACGGACGCGGCGGCCATGGCGAGGCAGGCGGGAGGAGAAGGCAAGCGCGGAGGGGCTTCCTCGCTACGACCCGGATTGCTATCTGTGCCCGGGCAACGTGCGCGCCAACGGCGAGATGAACCCAGCCTACGAGAGCACCTTCGTGTTCACCAATGACTTTGCTGCGCTCCGCCCGGACTCTTCCGATCAGCGAACCGAGGACGGGCTGCTACGAGCCCACGGTGAGCGCGGAACGTGCCTCGTCCTGTGCTTCTCGCCGCGCCACGACCTGACCCTGGCGGCGATGGAGCCCGTCGACGTACGACGGGTCGTCGACACCTGGGCGCAGCTTTCGGCTTCCCTGGGAGAGCAGTACCCGTGGGTCCAGGTGTTCGAGAATCGCGGCGCGGCCATGGGCGCGTCCAACCCCCATCCACACGGCCAGATCTGGGCCGGCTCGGCCATCCCATCACGAGCCGTGCGCGAGGACGTGAGCCAGCACGATCATTTCGAGCGAAGCGGTACCCCGATGCTGCTCGACTACGCCGCCCAGGAAGTGCTTGGTCCGCGTGTCGTGGATGCCGACGACGAGTGGCTGATCGTCGTTCCCTTCTGGGCCGCCTGGCCGTTCGAGACCCTGATCATCCCGCGCAGGTCGGTGGCGCAGCTGCCCGATCTCGACGATCCCCAGCGGAACGCCCTGACCGAGCGCCTGATCGGCCTGCTGCGTCGCTACGACCAGTTGTTTGACGTGCCTTTTCCATACTCGATGGGCTGGCACCAGGCCCCCTTTGACGGTCGGGACCGGCCGTCGTGGCAGCTTCACGGACATGTCTATCCGCCGCTGTTGCGCGCCGACGTGCGCAAGTACATGGTCGGCTATGAGCTGCTGTCGGAGCTCCAGCGTGACATCACGCCGGAGGACGCCGCCGATCAGCTGCGCCGGGCGACCGACACGTAGTTGGAAGTCTCCGCGCCGCCTGCGCTCGAGCTCGAAGAGGGGTTCGTGGTCGCGACCGGCTACGAGTGCTCGGCGCCCATCGTGCGCGGCGGCATCCGCCAGGACGAGCTGCGCAAGACGGGCCATTGGGAGCGCTATGCCGAGGACTTTGCGCTGACGGCCGCGATGGGTATTCGCTACGTCCGCTGCTACGTCCCGTTCCACGTCGTCGCGGTCTCGGACAGGCCGAGCGAATTCGACTGGCGTTGGCCGGACGCGGCACTGGCCGAGCTGCGCGACCGCGGATTGGAGCCGATCCTCGACCTGCTCCACTTCGGGCTGCCCGACGACATCACCGCGGTCGGCGATGGGCGGCTCGTCAAGCGCTTCGAATCATTCGCCATCGGAGTCGCCGAGCGCTACCCGTGGGCGCGCTACTACACACCGGTCAACGAGCCCCTCGTGACCGCCGTCCTGTCGGCCGAAGCCGGACTCTGGAACGAGCGGGCGCGCAGTCAGCAGGCGCTGATAGCGGCTCTTGACAACGTCGTGACCTGCGCGGTGCGCGGCATGGAGATCGTTCGTGAGCGTCGGGCGGACGCCATCTTCATCCAGAGCGACGGCTGCTCCGGCTATCAGGCGCTCGATGCAGGTGTCGAAGACAAGGCGCATTTCCTGAATGAGCAGCGGTTCGTCGCCTGGGATCTGACCTACGGCCGTCGTCCCGCACCGGTCGTCGTCGACTGGCTGCTCGCCAACGGACTGAGCGAGGATCGCCTCGCATGGTTCGCGGAGCACGGATCGAGCGCCGGCTGCATCGTCGGCCACGACTATTACCAGGGCAACGACTGGGCACTCGCGGCCGACGGTCGCACAGTCCGGGCGCGCAAGAATCGCCGGGGCTACCTGGCATTGGCGCGCGAGTACGACGCGCACTTCGGGCTGCCGTTCATGCTCAGCGAGACGAACATCGCCGGCGTCCGGGCGCCTGGCTGGCTCGCCGCAACGTGGAACGATGCTCTGACTCTGAGAGAAGAGGGTGCCCCGATTTCGGGGCTTCTGTTGGTACGGCTTCGTCGATCATGTCGACTGGGACAGCGTGCTGGTGCGCAATCGCGGCAACGTGAACCACTGCGGACTGGTCGGCCTGGATCGCCGGCCGCATCCGGTAGGGGCGATCTACGGGCAGCTCGCTCAAGCGGCTTTGCGGGGAAGCCTGGAGAAGCTCGGAAAGGCATCCCGAGGGCACAAAACCAGCATGTGACAGACTGGCGGTTCATGCGCTGCGCTCCGATGCGATGCCGGTAATCACGATCTCGCGCCAGTTCGGGGCGGCGGGCGTGCCGGTGGGCCGCGCGCTGGCCGATCGTTACGACGCCGAGTTCCTCGATCGCGCGATCGTGGCCCAGGTGGCCCTGCGCGCGGGCATTCCCGAGAAGGAGCTCGAGAGCTACGACGAGCGGCTGCCCTCTTTCTGGCAGCGCGTCGCGTCGGCGCTCGCGGCGAGCTCGCCCGAGCCGGCCATGCCGACCATTCCCTACGGCGAGCCGCTGCCCACGGCGCCGATGCACGACCGGCTGGTGGCGATCACGCGCGCGGTCATCGAGGAAGCCGCTGAGCGCGGCAACGCCGTGATCGTCGGTCGCGGCGCAGCGTTCGTCCTCGGCCGCCGTCCGGGCATGGTCCACGTCCAGCTTCACGCGTCGATTGATGCACGCGTTCGCTATCTGCTCTCGCGGGTCGAGGAGATCCCCGATGAGGCGCGCCCGGAAGAGAAATCGTTGCGCGAGCTGTGTGCTTCGGTCGACGCGGCGCGGGCCGACTACATCCGGCGGCTGTACAACGCCGATTGGCTCAAAGCTACCAACTACGACCTTGCCGTCGATACCGGCCGGGTCGGCGTCGCTCGAACCGTCGACTTGATTGACGCCCTGGTGCGTGGATTCAGCAGCGCGTCCGAGACAGCCGAGTGACCGACCCTCAGATTCCCGATTCCGACACTCCCGAGCCTCCCGACACGGCATTCACGTCGCCGCCCATGACGACTCGGCTGCCCGATGGACTGAGGGCATTCAGGCACTACAACTTCCGTCTCTTCTGGTTTGGCCAGCTGATCTCGCTGATCGGCAACTGGATGCAGATCGTCGGCCAGGGCTGGCTGGTGCTGCAGCTGACCGGTGACCCGGTCGCGCTCGGGCTCGTCTCGGCCGCGCAGTGGACGCCGATCCTCGTTCTCGGGCTGTTCGGCGGCATCGTCGCCGATTCGGTCAACAAGCGTCGCGCGCTCATCGTCACCCAGACGATCGCCGGCGGACTGGCGCTGACGCTCGGACTACTCGTCGCCAGCGGCCGGGTCGAGGTCTGGCAGGTCTTCGCTCTGGCGATGATTCTCGGCATCGTCAACGCCTTCGACATGCCCATTCGCCAGTCGTTCGTGATCGAGATGGTCGGCAGGCCCGACGTGGCCAATGCGGTTGCACTGAACAGTGCCGTTTTCAACCTGACCCGCATCATCGGTCCGGCGTTGGCCGGCATCACCATCGCCACGATCGGTCTCGAGCCGCTCTTCCTGGTCAACGCAGCGACCTACATCGCTGTCATCGCCGCTTTGCTGCTGATGCACCCGGCCAAGCTCATGCCGCCGTCAGCACGAGCCGTGGTCGAGCGCAACGCGCGGTCGGTCATAGACGCGCTCGTCGAGGGGCTGCGCTATGTGCGCAACGAGCCGCGCATCCTGCTCGCCATCTCCGTCCTCGGAGTGGTCGCCACGTTTGCGCTCAACTTCCAGGTCATCATCCCGGTCTACGCCCGCGACGTGCTCGGCGGCGACGCCGACACGTACGGCTTCCTGATGTCGGCCGCCGGCGTCGGCTCGTTTCTGGCAGCGATCTCGATCGCCTTCGGCCAGCGCCCGACCATCGGCCGGGTGCTCATGGGCGCCGCCTGCGTGGGCATCGGCATGTTCACGATGTCCTTCTCGCGCTCGTTCCCGATCAGCCTGGCACTGATGTTCCTGGTCGGCTGGGGAATGATCTCGATGGCCGCGTCGACCAACACGATCATCCAGCTGACGGTGCCCGACGTGCTGCGCGGCCGGGTGATGAGCGTTTTCACCACGGTATTCGCCGGCTCTACTCCGATCGGCGGCCTGATTTCCGGCTCGCTGGCCGCGATCGGTGGCGCGCCGCTGGCCATGCTCGTCGGTGGTTCGGTTGCGTTCCTGGCCGCGGCAGTCGGCTTCATGCGCCAACCGGGCGGCGGGCACGTCCGTGCGCCGACAGTGCTCACCCGGCGCGCAGCCAGGCACCGTTAGCTCGACCCTGAATTCTTGGCGCCCGCGCTATCGTGGGGCGTGAGCAGCCGACTCTCGCGCGAGTTTTCCGAGGAGCCACTGAGATGACCGAGATAGCAGAACGCCCGATCGAGACCGCCGACGCCGGCGCGGAATTGGGGCGGGTGTCGCACTGGATCGGCGGCCACATCGTCGAAGGGACCTCGGGCCGGCGCGGTCCGGTCTACGACCCGGCCACCGGCCGCCAGTCGAAGTGGGTCGATTTCGCGTCCGAGGAAGAGGTCGACGCAGCCGTCGCTGCCGCGTCGCGTGCCTTCGTCGAGTGGCGCGCCACCTCGCTCTCGCGGCGGACGGAGATCATGTTCCGCATCCGCAATCTCGTCGATCAGCGGCGCAACGAGCTCGCCGCCCTGCTGACCGCCGAGCACGGCAAGGTGCCCTCGGACGCCTTGGGCGAGATCGCGCGCGGCCTCGAGAACCTCGAGTTCGCGTGCGGCATCCCGCACCTGCTCAAGGGTGGTTACTCGGAGCAGGTCTCGGGCGGCATCGACGTTTATCAGATCCGCCAGCCACTCGGCGTCACCGCCGGCATCACGCCGTTCAACTTCCCGGCGATGGTGCCGATGTGGATGTTTGCCAACGCGATCGCGTGCGGCAACACGTTCATCCTCAAGCCGTCCGAAAAGGATCCTTCGGCGTCGCTGTTCATGGCCGAGCTGCTCGCCGAGGCCGGCGTGCCGGAGGGCGTCTTCAACGTCGTCCACGGCGACAAGGTGGCCGTCGATCGGATCCTCAATCATCCCGAGATCAAGGCCGTCTCGTTCGTCGGCTCGACGCCGATCGCCCGGTACATCTACGAGACGGGTACGAAGAACGGCAAGCGCGTGCAGGCCCTTGGTGGCGCCAAGAACCACATGGTCGTGCTGCCCGACGCGGACATCGACATGGCCGCCGACGCCGCGGTCTCGGCCGCGTACGGCTCGTCCGGAGAGCGGTGCATGGCTGTTTCGGTCGTCGTCGCCGTCGGCGACGTGGGTGATCCACTGGTTGCGGCGATCAACGAGCGGCTGCCCAAGATCAGCGTCGGGCCGGGGTCAGATCCTTCGTCGGAGATGGGCCCGCTGGTCACTCGCGAGCATCGCGACAAGGTCGCGTCGTATCTCGACAAGGCCGAGGCTGCGGGCGCGACCGTGGTCGCCGACGGGCGCGAGGCTGCCGCTTACGGACAGGACGGCTTCTTTCTTGGCGTCTGCTTGATCGACCACGTCGAAGGCGGATCACGATTCCTATCGCAATGAGATCTTCGGACCGGTGCTCGAGGTCATGCGCGTCGCCACGTACGAGGACGCGCTGCGGCTGGTGAATGACAACCAGTACGGCAACGGCACGGCGATCTTCACCCGCGACGGTGGCGCCGCGCGGCATTTCCAGTTCGAGGCCCAGGCGGGCATGGTCGGCATCAACGTGCCGATCCCCGTCCCGGTCGCGTACTACTCGTTCGGTGGCTGGAAGGACTCGCTCTTCGGCGACCTGCACATGTACGGGCCGGAGGGCGTCCAGTTCTACACGCGCGGCAAGGTCGTCACCGCGCGCTGGCCTGACCCGGGCACGTCCAAGGTCGATCTCGGCTTCCCGCGCACCCGCTGACCAGAAGCCGTCGGTGAGCGGGACGCTTCCTGGAAGACTTCAGCGTCGGCGAGGTGATCGTCGCGCCCGAGTCATACGAGATGACTGCCGAGCGCATCGAGGATTTCGCGTCCGAGTTCGACCCGCAGCCCATCCACCTGGATCCTGAGGCGGCACTGGGCGAGAGGTTTGGTGGGATCATCGCCTCCGGCTGGCACACGTTGTCGGCGACGATGCGGCTGATGGTTCGCTCGAACATCTTCGATGGCGCGCCGGTGGTCGGGGTGAGCGTCGACAACCTGCGCTACCTCGCTCCCGTTCGGCCTGGTGACGTGCTGAGCGCGCAGGCCGAGGTGCTATCGATCCGTCCGTCCGACTCACGTGCCGACCGCGGCTACCTCGTGCTGCTGGTGATGACGCTAGGACCAGGCGACGAGCCGGTCATTACCCAGGAATGGACCGTCCTCGTTCCTCGCCGAACCACCTAGAACACGCGCCTTCGTGGCCATGGCTCTCAGCGACCTCACATTGCGTTTGCTGGTAGGGGCGCGCAGACTCCACCGATGTCGGGTGGCCGAGGGGGCCCTGAGCGTTTCCTGACGACCGTCCTGATGACGGACATAGTCGGATCAACCGAACACGCGTCCGAGCTGGGTGACCGCGCCTGGCGCGAGCTGATCGCCCAGCATCACACGCTGGTTCGCGCTTCGCTGCGGCGCCACCGCGGACGCGAGCTGGACACTGCTGGCGACGGCTTCTTCGCCACTTTCGATGCGCCCGCCCAGGCGGTCGACTGCGCGCTCGAGATCGTCGATGAGATCAAGCAATTGGGCATCGATGTCCGTTGTGGGATCCACGTCGGCGAAGTGGAGCAGGCGGGCAAGAAGGTCGGTGGCATCAGCGTCCCCATCGCCTCGCGCATCATGGCCGGCGCCGAACCGGGTGAGGTGCTGGTCTCGTCGACGGTGCGCGACCTGGCCACCGGCTCGGGACTGACCTTCGACGACCGCGGCATGCGTGAGCTGAAGGGCGTGCCCGGCGAGTGGCACGTCTATGCCGTCGCGCGTGCTGTCATGGACGGCGAGGAGGACTCTCAAGCGACCGCGCGCGACCGTCGCGCGGCCGCGGTTCGTCGCGCCCAGGATCGCCCCATCTGGCAGCGCCGGCCGCGCCTCGTGGCCGCGACGGCGATCGGACTGGCTATCGTCCTTGCCACAGCCGGGTTCTGGGTCTGGAAGCCGTGGCAATCGCCTGCCCTGGCGAGCGTGACCGAGAACTCCATCGGCATCATTGACCCCGCTCGCAACGAGATCGTCGGTGACATCCCGGTTGGGACACGGCCGGGAGGAATTGCCGTCGGCGAGGGTTACGCCTGGATCACCAACAGTGGAGCCAACACGATTTCACAGATAAGGCTGGAAGACCAAAGGGTGGTGAATCAAATCGACGTCGGCCGCGAGCCCAAGGGCATCGCTGCCTCCGAGGGCCAGGTCTGGGTAGCCAACAATGGCGAAAGGACCGTTTCGAGGATCAACGTGGCAGCCAGCCGAGTGGTCGAAACGATAGATGTCGGAAACGGACCGACAGCCGTTGCCGCCACCGGAAATACCTTGTGGGTGGCCAACGCGACGGACAGCACGGTCATCTCGATCAACTCGGACACCGGCGAAGTCAATTGGGCGACAGGCGTTGCCGCCGGTCCGATCGCCCTCGGCGTTGATGAGTCCGCACTCTGGGTCGCAAGCGAGGACGGTGCCGTCAGCCATCTGAATCCGATCACTGGCGTGATCGTTGCCGAACCGCTGCAGCTTGGCCGGCCCAGCGCTCTGGCACTAGACGCCGAATTCGGTCTGGGTCGCGTCGGCAGACGGTACCGTCACGCGGATCGACCGCGCTAACGACCGCGTGACGGACACCGTCGACGTCGGCGGGAACCTGGCCGCGATCGTTAGTGAAGGCAATTCAATCTGGGTAGGTGACCGCGATGGCAAGGTCCTTCGCCTAGACCCACTCCATCCAGCTGCCGCGCCGACAACGATTTCGACTGGTGGCGCTGTCGTGTCGTTGGCTGCCGTTGACGGCAAGGTCTGGCTGGCAGCGCACGCGTCCAGCGCTAGTCACCGCGGTGGGACGCTGCGAATAGCTCAGTTCCGGCCCGACCACCTGCCGCGCTATCAGATGGACCCGCACGCCAACCCGTTCTATAACGTCTCGTCCCTTGAAGCCGATGGCCTCGTTGGATATCGGCACATTGGGGGGGCCCCTGGCGCGGAGGTGTTGGCAAACCTAGCGACATCCGTCCCTCGTCCCACCAACAACGGGCTCACTTATACCTTCCAGCTGCGCCCGGACCTCGAATACGCTGACGGCAGGCCAGTCCTCGCGTCGGACTTCCAACGTGCGATCGAGCGGACGTTCCAAGTCTCGAACTTCTTCCGCATCGCCTGGGGTGGTGCGATGTTCTACGCGGTCGAGGGCTCACAGGACTGCACGACGCCAACCCTCGCTCCCGTGGAACAGTGCGACTTATCGCGCGGGATTGAAGCGGATGATGTTGCGGGCACCGTGCAATTCAACCTCTCGACGCCCGACCCTGAATTCGTTTACAGGCTCACCAACCCAGTGGCCTATCCGGTACCGGACGGCGTTCCGATGCATGAATGGGTCGATGGTGCGTTTCCGGGAACGGGGCCTTATGTCGTCAGCGCTGTCACCGACAACGAAGTTCGACTTGGCCGCAATCAGAACTTCCGGCTGTGGGACGCTTCCGTTCGCCCAGACGGTTATCCCGACGAGATCGTCTTCACCGTCGTGGACTCTGATGAGCAGCGAATCTCAATGATCGAGAACAACGAGGCGGACTACACCTCGTACCGCGGCCTTACCCGCTCGTCTCATGAGCTCTTCGCACCGATCAAGACGCGGTATCCGGTCCAATGGCACTCGGGAAGCACCAATACCGGATACATCGCCATGAATGCATCCGTATCTCCGTTCAACGACATCGACGTTCGCCGTGCGCTTAACTTCGCCGTTGACCGCGGCCACCTCGCCGATCTCTTCGGCGGTCAGCCCGATGCGCCGGTGACGTGCCAGTTCCTGCCCCCGGTGATTCCCGGCTACAAGCCGGTCTGCCCTTACACCGTCGATCCTGACGAGGCCGGGCGATGGAAGGGCAGCGACATGCAGACAGCCCAAGAGCTAGTCGAGCGTTCGGGCACCGCTGGAACCACGGTCCTGATTGGTCCCACATTTCCGCATTTCAACGAGTCGCTGGACTACGTTGCAACGGTCCTCGGCGACCTCGGCTACGAGACCGTGGTCTCGAAGGTCCAGGTGTTCGAGGAGCTGTTCGATTTCAACCAGCGCCTGGCCGAAGGGCTGGAGGAGCGACACATCACCATCACGGGCTGGTCACCGGATTACGTGGCGCCGAGCAATTACCTCCAACTACTGAAATGCGACGCTGATATTGAAATCGCCTTCTGCGACCCGACGTTCGACGCTGCGTTCAATCACGCGCTCCAACTCCAGGCGACCGACCCAGCGGGGGCGTGGACCGAGTGGGCGGCGCTAGACCAGCGTGCGACCGAATTGGCAATCACCGTGCCGCTATACAACGCCGGTGGCGATTTTGTGTCCGAGCGCGTCGGCAACTATCAGTACAACCCGAGTGATGTCGTGCTGTTTGACCAGATGTGGGTTCAGTAGCTGCAATAACCAGCAATAGCCGTTTGGGGGATAGACGCCGGGCCTAGAATCCGGACCAGGCAACGGGCGCGTTGTCGTGGGCGCCCGACCTTGAGTGGAAGGGGCGCGGCCATGGCCCAATTGGCGTCCGACGTTCGTCCGATCCCTCGTACTGGCGATAGCACTGGCGGCACTCTTATCCGCTGTGCCGGTGCGCGCTGGCGTTGCTACCTTCAGGTTCAGCGTGTATCTCAACCAAACGTTTTCAGCTGGAGTCGGTCCGCCGAACACCGCCCATACGGTGACGCTCTACGCGCCGGGAGGCGCCATCGCCGACCAGGTCTACCTGACGAGCGCCGCCAATGGGCAGTACAACGCCTTCTGGGAAGTGCCAGTCATCGCCGGAAGCAAGATCAAAGCGGCCGCAGCAGGCAATTTACGGACCTTCACGGTGCCGAACCTCTCAGCACGCGTCAACCGAGTAACCGACGTAGCCAACGGCAAGGGACCAGCGGGAATCACCGTGCAGCTGTTCGTGTCGCACAACACGTCCCTGAATCCCAACAGCTCGGTTAACTTCAATTCGATCACGACAGCCAACAGCAGTGGCAACTGGTCGTTCGACTTCACCCCACAGGTGAACCTCACCGGCAACGACAGCGTCAGCGCCTACTGGCTCACGGCAAACAACGATCAGGTCCAGGCGGCGGCGACCGTGCCGTTCATGTCTGCGCGGCGTGCCAGCAGTCATCTGAAGGGAGCGCTCAATACGGGCGCCACGGCGACAATCGAGCTGCGAACGGCCGCCAACGCTCTGCGCGGCACTGCAGCCGGCGCCTGGTCGACCTTCGCGTTCTTCGATGCCGAGTTCGTCAACTCGTCGGGCGACCCGGTCAGCGTCAAGAGTGGGAACAAGGTCGTCGGTTCCTTCGCTACCGACGCCAACGTCACAATCCCCACGATATCGGTGGGCGGTGACGCATCGAGCGAGCAGGTCACCGGGCAGTGCATGCCCAATACGCCGTACAGCGTCTACGTCCGCCGGGGCAATTTCAGCGCCACTGAAACCCAGTACGGAACGACCAACGCGACCGGCAACCTGACCTCTCTATTCATGGTCTTCAACCTGATGCAGACCGACAAGATCCTGCTGACGTGCCGGTACGGAACGGGTGACCGCGTCGAGGTCGGTGGCTTCGTCGTCCCGTAGGTGCCGCTCATGACCCGTCGATCTCTCGTCGGCATTCTGGGTGGACTCGCGCTGGCGCTCGCCAATGCCGGTGCGACGACTTCCGCCACGCATCCAACGATCGTTGCCGGAACTCACCCAGCGAACGCGGCCATCCCGGCCGGTCAGGTTGCGGACATTGCCACGCTCGACCTGCCCAGCGGGGCGTGGTTCGTAACCACCAAGGCGGTGGTCAGCGGAATTGCCACGAGTTTTGGCCAGCATCTGGTCAGCTGTCAGCTGGTCGCCGGCGGGGACGTCGATTCGGTGTCGGTGAACCCGTTTCACGCCGGCAGCGCGGCATCGCGCGTGCCGGTCTTGCTCACAGTCGTCCATCGTTTCAGCGCGCCGGGCGAGGCGCGTCTTCGGTGCCTTGCCCTGACCGCCAATACGGCAGTGATCGGCCTCATCTCGATCATCGCGGTCAAGGCCGGCACGCTGACCAATGGTACGATCGGTTTCGCGGGAACGACCACTGGCAGTGGCACTCCACGCATCATCGCGGCCTTCCGTGATGCGGCTGTCAATACCGAGCCCAACCAGCTGTCTCCCATCCAGGAGCTGCCCCTTCCTCAAGGTCGCTGGCTGGTAGTGGCCAAGGCTGTCGTCAGCGGAGGAAACAGCGGCAACTTCGTTTCCAGCGTTCACTGCCAAATGGCCGGCGGCTCGGGCCCCGATGCAGCCGCCGACACGGGGCACTTCGAGCTCGCGCCTACCATCTCTCCGGGCTCGTTCGCCGTCGTGGGACTGCAGGTCGTGGCCACCATCGGCAGCTCTGGCGGAAAAGCAATCTTCGCTTGCTCGTCCCAGGTCAATGACCACACCTTCAGCTGGCTCAAGCTCACGGCAATCAAGCTGGGCAAGGTCACTATCCAGCCTCTTGACGGGACCGCATCGACGACCACCGGGTCCGGTGCGCCACGCGTCATCCACGGTGGACTCAACGCATTGGCCCCGATGTCACTCCCTACCAGCTACACCACCGTGGAGAGTCTCTCGCTACCGACTGGCAAATGGCTCGTTAGCGGCAAGCTGGTTCTTAGCGCGTCGGGTGGCTCGGGCACGGTCGCGATCGACTGCCAGCTTGCACTGGGAGGCGCAACGGACGACAGCCGCCTGAGGATGACGGGCGGTCTGAACAGCAGTGTGATGTGGTTCCAGGTCGTTACGTCTATGAGCGTCCCGAGCGTGGCCCGGTTGCGCTGCAAGCGAAACAATGCCGGTTGGACGTTCCAGATTTAGCAGTTGCGCATGACGGCCATGCGCGTGGGCCCTCTCACCGCGTCCGGTCTTTGATCGCTTTGGCGCCTCGAAGCGGGCACGAATTAGAGCCCCGGCATTACGCCGGGGCTCTGTTCGAAGGGCTAAGTCAGTCCCGGATCAGCGGACCGGGTTGACGTACCAACCCGCGCCCTCCTCACCGTAGTAACTGCCGAGTCGCTCGCGGTACTTCATGTCCTTGAACAGCTCATCCGTGAACTCGGGCGAGTTCTTGATCAGCTCCTTCGTGCGCGACACGAAGACCAGTTTGTTCTGGTGGTCCATGCCGCTGACCACACCGGCCGGCAGCATTACCTTGCGGCCGAAGATCCACGGGCCGGTATCAACGACGAGGAAGCTGTTGTCGACTTCGAACGTGTCCTTGTCGACCTTGCCGATCTCACCGTCGATGGCCTGAACCTTGTAACCGGTCAGGTCGGCGCGGTGCCAGCTCGGGTCCTCGTAGGTCCACGGCTGCCAGCGGACCTTGGTGGCTGTGTTCGTGTAAGTCATTACGACTGACTCCTTTCAACCCGCGGAGACCCGCGCCGAAGCAGACTGGCGATCTTTTGACGCCTTCGGAAGCCTCACGGCGCGGGGCTTCTCGGTGACGTGACTACTCTCGTGGCGAAGACCGAACAGGCGGATAAACCCGTCAGCGAGGCAAGGGTTGCCATGGCATAACAGCCCACGCTGGAGCGACGCCTAAGCGCAAAAGAGCCTAGCGGGGGATCGGGACGGTCTGACCGGGTGGAGTCAGCAGCACCGCAACGTCGGGTGCCTCGATTGCCGCGAAACGCGCAAATTCGACCGGCGGCCCTTCGAGCAGGTGGGTCATCACGCGGCCCATGCCAATCGGCCAGAGCGTGCCCCAGTGGATGGGCACCGCGGCCGTCGGGCGCAGGATGCGCAGTGCTTCCGCGGCGCGTTTGGGGTCCATGTGACCGGGGCCGAGGCGGGGTCCCCAGCCCCAAACCGGCAGCAACGCGAGATCGATGTCGGTCAGCTCCACCATCTCTGGGAAGAGGTCGGTGTCGCCGGCGAAGTAGACACGTTCGTTGGCATGGTCGAGCAGATAGCCGATCGCTTCCGCATTCGGACCAAACGGCGGTCGAAAGCCCGAGTGCGTCGCGGGCGTGGCGGTGATCACCAGGTCACTGACGACGATCGAGGCACCGACACCCAGCTCAGTCACGGCCGAAAAGCCGGCACTAAGGAGCAGCCGACCTGCGCCGCGCGGGACGATGAGAGGCGTTGACTTGCCGAGCAGGCGCAACGACGAGATATCGAAGTGGTCGAGGTGCAGGTGGCTGATGACCACCGCATCGATGTCGCGATACAGCTCGGCCGGGAGCGTCGACACGGCACGACGCAGGATGGTCACCCGGTCGAACAGCACCGGATCGGTCAGGACGCGGATGCCGCCCATCTCGACCAGCACGGTCGAATGGCCCAGGAAGGTGACCTCCGCCCTCACGTCGTCGCGGACGCCTCGGACGCGACGTAGTTTCCCAGAACGACCCGAAGCACGGTGCGGCCTAGGTCAGGTAGTCGCGGGCGGTCTTGCGGCGCAAGAATTTGCCCCAGCCGCGCTCGCCGGTCCACTCGCCGTTGTCGACGACGACCCGGCCGCGTGACAGGACGACGTCAGAGCCGCCAACGACCGGCCGCCCCTCGTAGACCGAGTAGTCGACGTTCATGTGATGAGTGGAGGCGGAGAGCGTGTGCCGGCGCGCAGGGTCATAGACCACGAGATCGGCGTCCGCCCCAGGAGCGACGACGCCCTTGACGCCGGCCAGCCCGAACATGCGCGCCGGCGCGGCGGAACAGATCTCGACCCAGCGCTCCCGAGTCAGCCGACCAGACACCACGCCCCCATCGTGGAGCAGATCGACACGATCCTCGACGCCCGGCAGCCCGTTGGGCACCTTCCGAAAATCGCCGACGCCGAGCTGCTTCTGATCGTGGAAATCGAACGGGCAGTGGTCGGTCGAGACCACCTGCAGGTCGTCGTTGACCAGGCCCGCCCACAGGTCGGGCTGATGATCGGCCGGTCGCAATGGCGGTGAGCACACGAACTTCGCGCCGTTGAACCCATCACCCATGTCGTCGAGCGACAGGAACAGGTACTGCGGACAGGTCTCCGCGAATGCCATCGAACCGCGCGAGCGTGCCGCGCGCACCTCGGCGAGCGCGTCACGCGCCGAAAGGTGGACGATGTAGACCGGTACGCCGGCCGCCTCGGCCAGGCGGATGACGCGGTTGGTCGCCTCGCCCTCGAAGATCGGGTAGCGGACGACGCCGTGGTAGTAGGGGTCGGTCTCGCCTCGCTCGACCGCCTGCGCCGCGACGACGTCGATGGCCATCCCGTTCTCGGCGTGCATCATGATCAGCCCGCCGTTGCGCTCGGTCTGCTGCATCGCCCGGAAAATCGCGCCGTCGTCCGAGAAGAAGACGCCCGGATACGCGGTGAAGAGCTTGAAGTCGGTCACGCCCTCGGCCACCAGCGTGTCCATCTCAGCCAGGGTCGAGTCGTTTACATCCGACATGATCATGTGGAAGCCGTAGTCGGTGCAGGCGTTGCCTTCCGCCTTGGCGTGCCACGCGTCCAGACCCTCGCGCAGTGAAGCGCCGCGCGACTGGACCGCGAAGTCGATGATCGTCGTAGTCCCGCCGAATGCGGCCGCGCGCGTTCCCGTCTCGAACGTGTCCTTGGCAAAGGTCCCGCCGAAGGGCAGCTCCATATGCGTGTGGACGTCGATCGCCCCGGGAATGACCAGCTTGCCCGACGCGTCGACCGTCCGATCCACCCCGGCTGCCACATCAGATCCGGCGAGGCCCGGTCCAACCGCCGCGATCTGCTCGTCATCGACCAGCACGTCTGCCTCTGCCGAGCTATCGGCGTTGACCACCGTCCCACCTGTGATCAGGATGCGCATCAACCACTCCTTCCTGTTCGTCTTCTCGAATGTTAGACGCGCCCTTCGGCGCGAGGCGCCGTCACCCGCCGATCAGGAAATCAAATGCCCGTCTCGATCTCGGGGGAGGTTGCACTCGCCGCCCTGCTTGTTGCCGTGGGCGTTTTTGTCGTCGTCTTCTTCGAACTGGTCGTCTTCGTGGGCGCCGCCCGGAGGGTCGGTCTGACCCTCGGTGGCGTGGCGCTGATCGGCCTGGCGTTACTCATTGGCCTGGCGCAGAGCGGTCAGGAGTGGATCGGCATGAGCCTGCCCGCACAGGTCGGCCAGGTCGGCACAGCCGTGGTCATCGTGGCGGTGCTGCTGCTCGCCGCCGGGATAGCGGTCATGCGGCCGTCCAACAGGATTGCCGTCGCCCTGCTCGGCGCAGGGCTTGTCTTCCAGATCGCATGGGCAGTCGGCCGCTTCTTTCTCCCTGGCGTGCCAGTCGTTGGAGAGGTGCTGGAGCAGGCGCGCTGCGAGCGGCAGCCGTACTGTTTCCCGGGACCCGTGGCTGAGGGCCACGTCGAGCTCCGCATCGAGACCGACGATGGCCCCATGGTGGCAGTCGGTGAGCTCCGCTGCCAGGTGGACGACCGACCAATCGCCGGCAGTTTGCTCGGTCTCTCGGGCCATCTTGTCCGCGACAACCCAAGGGAAGAGATCGTGATCGACGCGTCACTATCGCGCGACGACGACCCGTCCACTCCGTCTGACTACGTTGGATACGTGTACCTCGAAGGACCTCTTGGAGGCTTCAGGTTCGTGTCCGGTTATATCAACACTCCGATCTTCACACCCACCGACCCATCGGCTGCTTCACCATGGCGTGCGGGAATCGTCAGCTTCGAAGGCCTGCACATGGAGCGCCTCCAGCCAAATCCCGAACGGGGCGGTGCCCAGATGTGGCTCCACGAACCCGCTCTGGATGATGCGGCGGGAACCTTGACATGGACTTGCGCCGGTGGTCCGGTGAGGTCCGGTCAGGGCCCTTCGATGGGCTCGAAAGCAATCTCGATGGTGGCACCGTCCGGGGTGCCATCGTTGCACTCGTCCTCGAATGACAGGGGGTCACCCTGGCAGATGAACTCGTAGCGCAGGGATTGGCCGGGCTGCACCTCACGCGGCACCGCGAAGTTGGCGACGACCGGCTGGGGGCAACCGTTGGGCCACGTGCAGTCGGCCGAAGCGAGGACTCGATTGCCACGCATCAGCCGGACCTCGCCGAAGGTCGACCCGAAGACCATCCGGAACGTCGCCTGATGAACACACCAGTAGGTTCCGCCTCTTGGACTGCGCCGGTCGTCATTGCCGACGCCCAGGAAGAACTGGCGAGTCGGGCCGTCGGACGCGACGCCGCATTCCACGGGCGTCGCCTGCGGCGTAGGGCGCGGAGTCGGCTGTGGAGTCGACTGAGGTGTGGGTTGGGGCGTCACGAACGGCGTCGGTGAAGGGGTCACGAGCGGGCTGCTGGACGGGAAGACAGATGGGGTGGCTGTTGGGAACAGGAACGTCGGGGAAGGAGTGACCAGTGGCGATGGCGTGAAAGATGGTGACGCCGAGGGCGACTGGGAGGGCGACTCGGTGGGCAGCACCGCTATTGGCAAATCGGTCGGCAGCGCGGCCGGCGGGCGGTTGAGGAACACCAGGGCGAACACTCCGCCGGCGATCACTACGCCGGCCAACACGACGACCAGCAGGGCCAGGAGGCATGGCCGATACCGAAGCCGCCTGCCTGCTGACGCTGCCGGTAGGTGACACCAGAGGCACGACCGCCCAGCCGCTGTCCGCAACGGGTGCAGAAGAGCGCATCGTCCGGGTTCTCCCGTCCGCAGCGCGGGCACTTCACCAAATGTTTCCCCTCATGACTGAGGCCGAATGGTAGAACGGAGCACTCTCGTGCGCCGACGGCCGGTACGCCCGGCAGGTCCGGTGCGCCCGACGAATAGACGATCGTCGAGTCTTAACCGCGACACAGGCAATAGTCCAGCCGGTGGACGCCACTAGTAACCCGAGTGCCGCGTGGGGGAGATCGCCATATGTCGGCGAGCCCGGAGGCAATCGCCGCAGTCGGCAAGGCGCCGCCCGAGGGTTACTCGAACAGCGCCCTGATGGTGTGGGTGATCGTCGTGGCCATGCGCTCGGGCCAATTCGCGCCAACCCCCACGCCGGCGGAATCAGCCCGAGCGGCATCGAGTTAAGGAATGGCGAAGAACTTCTGGATGCGGTCGCCGGTCGGTAGGTCACAGCTGACCAGCAGCTTGTCACCCGACTCGAACTCCAGTGAGTTGAGCCGGAACGAACCGTCCTCCTCTGGCCACTCATGGTCACCACTGACCTCTGCGCCGCCACGGAAGATCCACGCGCGAACGAACAGACCAGTTGGCGTGGGGCAGTGGCCGTTGACACGCTGGGTGCCTACGTTCGGAGATGCCTGGATGTTCTGAAGCGTCCATTCGGCATCGGCCGCGATGTCGGACACGACGATGTTGCCCACTTTGGCGCGTACGAGCTCGCCTTCTTCCTTGGTGAAGCGCGACGCGAACTCGCCGTCGAGCGGGCTACCGGAAACCTCGGCCAGGCCGCGGATGCCCAGGGTGGTGGCGTTCTTGAGCATCACGATGGCGTCCGAGTCGGACCCAACCGACCCGCTGACGGTGGCGCGTTCGATGGTCACCACCATGTACGGGGCGTAGTTGTGACGACGGACCTTGTCGCCGGCAGGACTCGTCCAGTTGACCGACATGAAATCGCCGCCGGTCACGTTCCAGCCGGGGTTGTAGCCCCAGTTGCCGGCGGAATTGACCTTCAGCTTCCAGCTCTGAACACAGGGCTCGAAGCCGTTGGACAGGCCGCAGATCAGACGCACGTAATCGCCAGCCGGGCCACGCCCGCGATAGACGTCGTTCACGCGATTTTGGCGGAGCGTCAGCTCCGGGACGGTCAGGAGGTGAGTGACGGGGCCAACCTCGACGCTGATCTGATCGCCGGTCTCGATGACCTTGTGCGAGGCCGTCGACGCGCACACTTCCCAGTTGCTGTCCGGCGGCGTGAAGGTGACGTCCTTCTTGTTATTGAGGGCGGCATTCTTCCAGATCAGGCGGGTGGAAGTGCCGGCGGGCGAGGTGCCGTTGATGCAGCGGTCGCCCATGGTGACGTCGACCTTGATCGCCACCGGACCCGCGACGGCCGACATGGGCAAGAGTGCGCTGGCAGACAGCGCCAACAGGCTGGCCGCGGTCGCCCAGCGGAGCTTCCAGTTCCTCGGATTCATTGATTGTGATCCCTTCCTCGGGCGAAACCGTTCCGGGCATCTCTCGAAGCGGATCGCAGTCTTGACCCAGTTAACTCCCCATTGCCAGCGGGCACAACCGCGTCGAGCACCTATTCGGTTACGTAACGCCAACCTACGTAGCGGATGGTTCCCGATCGTGGCTGCCCATCGAGGCCGGCCACGCTGGAACTGACGCATGTCCCCGTCGAGGGGTCCCGATCGCGATGCCGCCGGTCAGCGGGCGGTCTCTCGCTTTTCCTGAGAGCTGGCTAGCTCTCGCGGCGGCGCCTGATCGCGGTGCCGAGCATGCTCACGACCGACAGCCCGATCATCCCGTAGGCGATCACCTCGAGCGAGCTCGACAAGGCTCGGCGGGTCCAGGCCTGCGCGAGGCGATGCCGTCGCTCGCAGGCGTCGGCTCCGTGGCGGATCGGTCGGTCGGCTCTGTTGCTTGGTCGAGTGGGACTGACTTGGTAGCGAGTCGTCGCCGCCCGGCCGGAAACAGTGAGCATCACGTCCTTCTGCCCGCCGAAGTTGTGACTTGGATGTCTGCTGGTCATGAACTCCATCCGCTTCGGAACTCCACGAGCACGCGTTGATCTGTCCGGTGCTGTCGATCATTGCAGTTGATCGTCTGTCGTATCGCCCTGCTGCTGACAGTTGAACTTGGCCTGCGGGGCCACCGGGCCTGGCGGATCAGTTGGATTGGGGCCGTCGGTCGGGCGTGGCGTGCGCGGCGGATCAACGATCACGGGCCGGCAGCCGGGCGGGTTGCCGTTGGCGTCGCATCGCGGGCGTGGCGTGCGGGGCGGATTTGTCGGCCCAATCAGGCCGGTCGCCACGGGCGTTTCGCTGGGCAGTGCCGATGACGTTGGCAGCGGCGAGAGCAGCACGAATGTCGGACTGGGCGATGGAATAGGGGAGGGGCTTGGCGAGGCCGTCGGCTGCACAAAGGGTGGCAGCGTCGGCGACTCCGTGTTGAGGGCGATCGGAGGCAGCGTCACATTCGACGGCGGCGTGGACAGATATATCGCGGCGGCACCGCCGATGAACACGAATCCGGCAAGCAGCACCGCACCGATAGCCAGTGCGCCCATACCGCCACCACCCGCGGGCTCGGCGTACTTCGACCGCCGCACGCCGCTTTTCACGCCGGCAATCGGCAGTCGTTGCCGACACCGTTGACAGAAGGTGGCGCCGGCTGGGTTGCGCCGCCCGCAATAAGGGCAGATCACTCAGGTTTCCCTCAGCGCCAGGGACTTGACCGTCCGAGTATAGGTCGGGATGCCAATTCTCCCGTTCACCGGGCATCTGCCGGCATGTTCTCTAGACGATCTGCGGCAGGCAGAACGTAACGGCACATGACGAGCGCGACAAAAGAGACGGAGACGGTCACGAGCGCTGCAAGGAGCATCGCGCTGACGAAGGTGACGGCGAACATAGCCAAAAAGAGGAGGGCAAAGCGGGCCGGCGCCAACAGGATCACCGCTAGGGCGAGACGCAACCGGGCAGAAACTGGCTGGTCGGCGCGCCTCGGGTCGACGAGCAACGGCCAAAAAGCGAGTGCCACGGCCCACACCGCCACGAGGCCCCACAGAGCTACCGTGCCAAACGCCCAGCCGAGGGGCTCGTCCGATGTCAGGCCTACGACCAGATTGACGGTCAGCACGACACTTCCACCACCAACGAACAAGCCGATTGCGAGCGCCCGCCACAGATAGCGCCGCCACGCACCGAGCGCATCAGAGAGGTTCGGGTGTCACGACAACTGTTTGTAAACTTCGTCACGCTCGGGCGGCAGTAGAGTCCCTTCATGGCCGGGATGATCTCGCGCGCGTAGATGTCGAGCGTCTCTTCCTCGTCACCGTTCATCAGGTAGATGTTGAACTGGTCGACGCCGGCGTCGGCGAGCATCTCGAGCTTGCGCTTGTGGTCGTCGACGGAGCCGATCACGCAGAAGCGGTCGACCACGTCGTCGTCGACGAAGGCGGCGTTCGAAGAGCCGACTTCGGCGTGGTGGAGGTAGTCGTAGCCCTCCCGATCGCGCACGTAACCGGTCAGCGCCGGCGGCAGGTCCTTGGGGTCGTAGCGGTTGACGAGGTCGACGACGTGATTGCTGACCAGCGCCGGGAACCAGCGCACCCGATCACGGGTCTCGACGAGCTCACCGACGTGCGCCGGGGCCGCGGCCATGACCTTGATCTCATTCGGGTCGCGGCCGGCCTGGGCCGCGTAGTCGCGAAGCTGGCTCACGAACCAGCGGATCAGGTCGGGATCGGCGAGCTGCAGGATCAGGCCGTCGGCGATGCGTGCCGTGGCCTCCAGCGCCTTGGGACCGTAGCCGGCGATCCAGACCGGCAGCTTGTTGCCCGGCGTCCAGGTCAGGCGCAGATCGGTGCCGTCCTGGTCGACGGTGCGACCCTCGACCAGGTCGCGAATCAGGGCGGTGGCCTCCTCGAGCCGGGCGAGCGTGGTCGGCGGCTTGCCCATGACGCGTCGAGCGGAGTCGCCGCGACCGATGCCGAGGTCCATCCGTCCGCCGCTCAGCTCGTCGAGCGCCGCGAGCGCGCTCGCCGTCACGCTCGGCTCGCGCGTGGCGGGGTTGGTGACGCAGGTCCCGAGGCGCATGGTGGTCGTGTTGAGCGCCATGACCGTGAGCCAAGGGTACGGATCGGGCCACAGCACGTGCGAGTCAAAGAGCCAGCCGTAGCTGAAGCCACCCTGCTCGGCCTGGCGCGTCAGGGCGATGGTGCGCTCGAGCGTGTGCTCCGGCTTGAGCGTGATTCCGAAGTCCATCGCCTGAAGGATAGTGGCGCTACATGCCTGTTTTCACCGCGCCGGTGACGTTGTGAGCAATTCCCACAACTCGGCCCGATTTCGGCTCGCAAACATGATTCCGGCCCCCGAGCTACGGCGACCAGTTGGTTTCGGTGGCCCAGTCCTCGGCCGCGGCAAGAACCGCGGTGATGAACGGGCCCTTTTCATCGTTGTACTGAATTCGATCGGTCGCGTACTGCCCAGCCAGCCGCTTCTTCATCGCGCCGTACTCGTACGCGACCTGCGGATGAGCGCGCAGGTAGTCGCGGAAGAGGAGGTGAACGCGCTCCCATTCGCTGCCGCTCGTGCAAACGTGGATCTGGTAGTCACGCGGCAGGCCCGGCGGCGGCTGGAAGTAGCGGTGGCCGATTTCGATGAAGCGCAGCTGGAAGCCGAGCGACTCGATCAGCCCCCGGAACGAGTCGTCATCCTCGACGTCGGGTACCGAAACCTGGATGTCGACGACCGGTTTTGCGGGCAGGCCCACCACGGAAGTGGAGCCGACGTGCTCAATGCGAAGTGCCAGCGGTCCGAGCGCTTGCGCCAGCCGAACGCGCATCTCCTCGTAGCGATCCGGCCACGTGGAGTCGTACTCGACGATCTTGATCGGGTCTTTGCGGTCGTTGCGGTCGCCGCCGACGACGCGGCCACCGGCGGCGATCGATTCAGAGAACGTAGGCACAGGCTGTCACTCGGCCTCGGCGACAGACCCTTCCGCGCCGTGCATCCACGGCGTGAACGACTCGACTCCAGTCATCGCCTGCCACCACCCGCGGCACGCGGAGGGATCGCGCACGATCGGCCCGAAGCCGGCAACGAAAGTCGCCTTCATGGGTAAGCCACCGCCGAGCTCATGGAGCGATGTTACAAGGCTTGCAATCCTGGCCGACACTGTGCAAACCATTGACAAACATTCGTCAGCGACGTATGGTCGCCGTGCAAACACTGTACAAGCAGTGAACAGACTAACCCTTTGGAGGTCTCGGAATGAACAGGTCAATTGGCAGACTGGTCCTCGCCGTAGGCGTGATGACCACCGCGCTGCTCAGCGCGATGCCGGTCGCCGCAGCCGATGAGGCGCGAGTGCGCGTGCTCCACGCGTCGCCCGACGCGCCGGCGGTCGACATCTACATCAACGACGCGATCGTCGACGGCTTGACAAACGTCCCCTTCGGCACCCTGTCGGACTACATGGCTGTCCCCGCCGGCGACTACAACGTGAAGGTCTACGCGACGGGCGATGAGTCGATGGCCGTCATCGATGCCGACGTAACGGTCGACGCGAACATGTCCTACACCATTGCCGCCACCGGCATGCTGGCCGATATCGCTCCCGCAGTATTCGTCGATGATCCGGCATTGTCGGAAGACGAGGCGCTGGTTCGAGTAGTCCACCTGAGCCCCGATGCTCCGGCGGTTGATATTGCGCCTGACGGTGCCGATGCGCTGATCAGCGGTCTCGAGTTCCCCGATGCAACCGATTACGCCGCGCTCGCTCCGGGCTCGTACGACCTCGAGGTTCGCGTCGCCGGTGCACCAGATGTGGCCCTGCAGCTCGACCCGCTCGATCTCCAGGCCGGCACTGCCTACAGCGTCTTTGCCATCGGCTCTGCCTCGTCCGAGGCTTCCGCTGACACTGCGCTCACCGCGCTGGTCGCCACTGACGGCATCCTGATGCCGGACACGGCAACCGCTCCTGCCGCATCGGACAGCGGCACCAACCTGTGGATTGTTGCGGCCGTGATTGCAGCGGGCCTGGCGGCCTTCGCGATCGCCTTCCGCAATCGGTTCGCCTTCGCACGGCGCTAGGGCGCTGGGGCGCCACGCGCCAGGCACTCCCCCTCTCGAGAAGGGCCGCGGCATTCCGCCGCGGCCCTCCTTTGTTTGCGTTCCGGCCTTTGCGTTGTTGTACTCGATCCGCTTCTCCGTGCTTCGCGGCCAGGCGCCGCTTGAGTGCCGCGTATTTCGGACGCGACCCGGGGTTGCGCTCGGAGGTAGTCGCGGAACAGCAGGTGTATTCGTTCCCATCTGCTGCCGCTCTCACAGACGTGGACCAGGTGTAGCCGAGGCGTTCCCCGTGGTGGCCGAAAGTAGCGATGGCCGGTCTCGATCCAGCGACGCTCGAAGCCGAGCAATTCGATCGGCGCTCGATAAGCCTCGTCCCTTTTCGACATCGGGGACTGAGACCTGGATATCGACCACGGGCTTGGCCGGCAGGCCAGGGACGGCCGTTGATCCGACGTGGTCGATCCGCACAGCCACTCTGAGCAACGCTCGCAGATCCAGATCCGGCGCTGGTCCAGAAGCGGTGCCGTCGTTCTGGGCGGCCTGCTCGCAGAACCAGCCACGCTGCTCGACAAGCCAATCTCGCTACCGCCGCTCGACGGGGCGACGGGCTCGGAGGCGGTGACGGCGACCTTCATCATCGGCGACGACCCCAACCTCATCATGGTCATGTCCTACGCCGTTGACAAGCGCGGTCGCTGAGAACTGCCCGAGCGCGCAGTTGATCAGGCTTCGCCTGATCCGCTCCCGTCCTTGTGCATCCAGGGCGTGAACGAGATGCCGACCAGCAGGCCCTCGGGGCTGAGCAGACGCACGGTGGTCTGGCCCCACTCCTCTTCGCGGGTTTCGCGCAGGATGCGATGACCTGCCTCGCGCAGTTCTGCCTCGGCTTCTCGCACGGCATCGGCCGAGTCGACGTCGAGCTCGATCCACGCCTGCGGCTGAGGGAGATCGGTCGGCCATTCGGCCGTGCCAAAGGTGTTCTCCGCTGCCTGGGACAGCGGCCAGCTGGCGAAAGCCTTCACGCCATCGACGTCGTCCGAGCCGTAGTAGTCGGGCCCAATCTCGTTCAGATCGATGCCCAACACCGACTGCCACCACTCGCGGCTCGCGCCGGGGTCGCGCACGATCGGGCCGAATCCGGCAACAAATGTGATCTTCATGACAGTTCGATGTCTAGATTAGTCGGGCAAGGTTCGCGCTGATCAATCGGAAGTCCGTTGTGGTTGACATGGTGCCGCCTGACGATCGATCGCTTCTCCAGCGGTTTCTCGGCATCGCCGACGAAGCCGACGACGACGATGACGTCCATCTCCGGAAGCGCGTGGGAGTAGCGGCCGGCTACCTCAACGCGTTTCTTCCACTTGTTCTGCCGATCGTTTCGCAGGGCCATCCGCTTAGCTGGTTCGTGCTCGCCACGATGCCGGCGGTGAATGCCCTGAACCTCGCCGTGCTGTATCGCACGCGCCGGTTCGAGCGCTACGTCAATGTCCTGATCCTGAGTTCGATGCTCCTTCCAGTCGTAGTCGAAATTGGGCTGGGCGGACTCGGCGGGTCGAGCGCCGGTTTCCTCTTCGCATTCCTTGGTCCGGTCTATGCCGTCCTCGCGCTCGGGCCGAAGAAGGCGACTCGCTGGTTTGTGTTCTTCATCGTGCTCCTCGTCGGACTCGTGTTGATCGATCCGATCGTGAGCAGCAGGATCGCTCCTCAGCCATACGAGATGCGCCTCGTCTTTTACGTCGTCAACCTGGCCATACCGCTTGGCTTGGCCTTCGCGATGCTGCGCTACACCGACGTCCGGCGGCGCGAGGAGAAGGCGAGAGCCGATGAGCTTTTCAACAACGCCATTCCCAAGCCAATCGCCGTTCGCCTGAGAAGAGGCGAGCGGCGCATCGCCGAGGCCTATCCGGGCACCACCGTTCTGTTTGCCGACCTGGTCGACTTCACTCAATGGACTCGCCGAACCGACCCCGAGGTTGTTGTTTCGTACCTCGACAACCTGTTCACCAGGTTTGATGAGCTGGCGGCAGCCAACAATGTCGAGAAGATCAAGACGATCGGGGACGCGTATATGGCGGTCGCCGGCGCGCCTGAGCCACTCGCCACACATCCTCATGCAGCCCTCGCACTGGCCATCCGGATGCTCGAATCCGCCAGCACCATCGCACCCGCCGACGGCGAGCCTTTCGAGCTTCGTTTAGGACTGGCCAGTGGACCGACGGTTGGCGGAGTTATCGGACGCCAACGGATCCTCTTCGATATCTGGGGTGACACCGTCAACACGGCATCGCGGATGCAGAGCTTCGGCGTGCCGGGGCGCATCCAGGTCGCCGCCTCGACCCGCGCCCTCCTGGCCGACGAGTGCTTGTTCGAGGATCACGGTCCGCTTGAGATCAAAGGCCTCGGGCTGGAGACCGGATTTCTGTTCGTCGCCTACCGCGACGCCGGCTGAGTCAAGTGGCGAGGCTACGTGCCTCGCTGAGCGCCGTGGCGAAGGCGGGCAGGCCGCGCTCGACCATCTCGTCCGACGCGGTCAGGCTGATCCTGAACCAGCCCGGCGCCTCGACGATCGTGCCCGGCAGCACGAGCACGTTGTTCCGGTTGAGGATCCGGCCGAACTCCTCGTCATCGTCGAGTGGCGAGCGGACGAGCGCGTAGAAGGTGCTGGCGGGCCAGGTCGACTCGTAGCCCATCTCGCGCAGGCCACCGATCAGGCGCTCGCGTCGTCGCTCGAGCGCGGCGAGGTCGACGCACATCGGCTCGAGCTCGGCCAGGGCATGTTGCAGGTCGGCATTCGGGAATGCCCAACCCATCGCCATCTGGTGCACGAATGAGTCGTCGCGCAGCCGCTCGCGATCGTCTGCATTCGGTGGCCACGTCAGGTAGCCGATGCGCATGCCCGGCGCGAGCAGCTGCTTGCCATACGAATAGGTAACCAGCGTGTTCGGGTAGAACTCGGCCGGGCTGTGGAACTCGTTGCCGTCGAACAGGATGCGCCGGTAGGGCTCGTCGCTGACGATGTAGACGGGTCGGCCGTTGTCGCGTGACGCGTTCGTCAGCAGCTCGGCCAGGCCGCGCAGCTCGTCCGGCGAGATGATGCGGCCACTTGGGTTGTGCGGCGAGTTGAGCACGACGAGCCGGGTGCGCGGCGTGATCGCGGCGGCGATGCGTTCGAGATCGATCGGGCAGTCGGGCAGGTCGAACCGGACGCGCACCGATTGGCCGCCCGCGGCAACGATGAGCTCGTCGTAGAAGAACCATGGCGGGGAGAGGAAGATCGCCTCGTCGCCCGGCTCGAGCAGAACACGGAAAGCCAGCGCCAACGCTGCGAAGCCACCGTTGGTCATCTGCACGTCGGCCGGATCCCAGTCGAATCCGGTCAGCTTGCTCATCGTTCCGGCCACGACCCGCTGCGAGTCGGGCTCGCTCATCTTGTAAGCGAACCAGTCCTTGTCGCGCGGCTCGAGGCTGCTCTTCAGCGCGGCGACGTAACTCGACATCACGATCTCGTGCGGGTTGCCAACGGCGAAGTTGGCTACCGACGGGTCCTTCTCGAGCGCCGAGTAGGGACCGTTGAAGAAGCTAAGGAACGGGGCGATGGCGGCGCGCAGTTGATCCGCACGCGTGGTCCCGGCAGGAGTCTCGATGGCGCTCATCGGGCGATGTTACTGCCGGATGTATCTCGGGCTCGCGACAAGAAAGCACCCACGTAGACACCGACGAGCACGATCGCGCCTCCGACCACGAACGCGGGCGTCGCCTGTTCGCCGAGCAGGATGGTCCCGAGCAATATCGTCACCAGAGGCAGGACGAGGAAGGTGTACGACGTCGCCGTCGCAGTCCAGCGGTGCAGGACATAGATGATCAGTAGAAAGACGACAGCCGAGCCGACCACCGACAGGTACAAGAGGGCGATCCACGTTGAGGCTTGCTGGGGCAGCTGCCACGTTTCGCCCACGAAGATCGACAGAGCCGCCAGAACGGCAACGCCGACGGCCATTCCGATCGTGTTCTGGGTGACTGGGTGGACGTTTGGAAACCACTTCACGGCGACGCTGGCCTCGGCCACGACAACAGCGCCGGCAAACAGCGCAGTGAGAGAGAGCAGCGGGACGTCCAGCGACACCTGCTCGGCGAAAATGACGGCCATTCCGGCCACGGCGATGAGCGCACCGAGGAGCGCGTTGCGGCGGAACCGCTCCACGCCGTGGATGATCGCGAGCCCCAGCGTCAGAAGTGGAACGAACGCCAGCATCAGCTGAGCTGTGCCGGCCGAAACGTGTACGAGAGCCACATAGATCAGCGCGTAGCTGAGCCCGAAGTTGAGGGCGCCGAACACGATGACGCCTGCGAGCGCCCTTCCGCGTGGCCACTCGGGTCGCGCGAACGCCCAGATCACGACCAGCACCAGGAAGGCCAGCGCGAAACGGAGAGTTGCACCCCACAGCGGAGCGAGCTCCGCGTTCGTGAACCGGATGCCTACCGCATTCGCGCCGGCAAGGATGCTGATCGCCGCAAATGCGGCGAGCGTCAGCCGGTCCGGCTCTTGCTTGTGCTCGATCAGGGGCGGACGAGGTCCTGGTAAGCGTCGGGTCGGCGATCGCGGTAGAACTGCCAGGTCTGGCGGACCTCCTGGATCAGGTCGAGGTCCATGTCGCGCACGAGCAGCTCTTCCTTGTAGGCGTCGCCAACGTCGCCGATGAACTGGCCGCGCGGATTGACGAAGTACGACTGCCCGTAGAAGTCGTCCTCGCCGAGGTCCTTCTCGATGCCGACGCGGTTGATCGTGCCGACGTAGTAGCCGTTGGCGACCGCGTGCGAAACCTGCTCGATGCGCCACAGGTACTCGCTCAGGCCACGTGACGTGGCCGACGGGATGAACACCATCTCCGCGCCGTTCAGGCCCAGCGCACGCGCGCCCTCCGGGAAGTGTCGGTCGTAGCAGATGTACACGCCGACCTTGCCGACGGCCGTCTCGAACACGGGATAGCCCAGGTTGCCCGGGCGGAAGTAGAACTTCTCCCAGAAGCCCTTGACGTGGGGGATGTGCGTCTTCCGGTACTTGCCGAGATATGACCCGTCGGAGTCGATCACCGCGGCGGTGTTGTAGTAGATGCCCGCGGCGTGCTCGTCCTCTTCGTACATCGGCACGATGAGGACCATGCCCGTCTCCTTGGCGAGGTCCTGCATGCGCTTGACGGTCGGGCCGTCGGGGATCTTCTCGGTGTACGAGTAGTACTGCGGATCCTGGACCTGGCAGAAGTAGGGGCCGTAGAAGAGCTCCTGGAAGAGCATCACCTGCGCACCCTGTTTCGAGGCGTCGTGGGCGTACTTCTCGTGCTTCTGGATCATCAATTCCTTGTCGCCGGTCCACTCGGCCTGGAGCAGCGCGCCACGGACAATTCGGGCCATCGTCAGTCAACCTCGATGTGTGTCAGTCTGGGCGCCAAGCGTACACCGGAGGCAGCCGATGGAACCACCGACGACCGACCACGCCGGCAGGACGGCCGACCTCCTGCGAGCGACCGCCGAGCAAGCGATCGACTACCTCGAACAGCCTTGCCGATCGGCCGGTCCACCCGCTGTCCACGCCGGCCGAGCTGCGCGCCGCGCTCGGCGGGCCGCTGCCCGAAGAAGGGGTCGCTGCAGAGGAGGTCGTCACGGGCCTGATCAAGGGCGCCGAGCGCGGCGTCGTTGCAAGCGCCGGGCCGCGCTACTTCGGCTTCGTGATCGGTGGCGCGGTCCCCGCGGCACTCGCCGCCGATTGGCTCACGTCGACCTGGGACCAGAACGGCGTCCTGTACGCGACCAGCCCGGCGGCCGCGGCCACGGAGATGATCGTTGCCGAGTGGCTGCTCGAGCTGCTCGACCTGCCGCGCGCGTCGAGCGTCGGCTTCACGACCGGTTGCCAGATGGCCAACTTCGTCGGCCTCGCGGCGGGCCGGCGATCGGTGCTGCTCAAGCGCGGCTGGGACGTGGAACAGGACGGGCTACAGGGTGCACCAAGGGTGCGCGTCGTGGTCGGTGGCGAGCGCCACGTGACGATCGCAGTCGCGATGCAGATGCTCGGCCTGGGCGCGGCGATCATCGAGCCGGTGCCTGCGGACGATCAGGGGCGGATGCGACCGGATGCGCTCGAGGAGGTCCTAGCGGCAGGAGATCGGAGCGCGCCGACGCTCGTTTGTGCCCAGGTGGGCAACGTCAACACCGGCGCGAGCGACGACATCGCGGCAATCGCGCCGATCGTGCATGGCCTCGATGCGTCCTGGCTGCACGTCGACGGCGCGTTCGGGCTGTGGGCGCGGACAGTGCCCGAGCTGCGGCCGCAAGTGAATGGTCTGGACCAGGCCGACTCCTGGGCGACCGACGTGCACAAGTGGCTCAACGTGCCGTATGACTCGGGTCTGGTGATCGTGCGTGACGCGGCCGCACATCGCGCGTCGATGGTGATGCGCGCCGCGTACCTGGTCACGGCCACCGGCGAAGAGCGCGACCCATCCGAGTACGTGCCCGAATCGTCTCGCCGCGCGCGCGGCTTCGCGCTCTACGCCGCGCTGCGCTCGCTCGGCCGTACGGGCGTCGAGGATCTCGTCCGACGGTGTTGCGCGCTCGCCGCGCGCATGGGCACGCAGCTCGCACGCGAGCCGGGCGTCGAGGTGCTCAACGACGTGGTGCTCAACCAGGTCCTGGTGCGCTTCGGTGACGACGACGATCTGACGCGCGATGTGATCCGGCGCGTCCAGGAGGACGGCACCTGCTGGCTGGGCGGCAGTACCTGGCAGGGCAAGGCCGTGATGCGCATCTCGGTCTCCAGCTGGGCGACGACCGAGGCGGATGCGGATCTGTCGGTGGATGCAATAAAGCGCTGCCACCGCGACGCGGTGGCAGCGCTTGATTCGCCGGCCGGCTGAGCCGGGTCAGGTTTCGAAAGAGGCTAGAAACCCGCGTCGCTGCTGGGGGTCCAAACATCGACGAATAGGTCGCGCCATGCTGCGGCGGTGATCGTCCGCAGCTGTGACTCGGTCACTCCTGCTACGAAGGTCTCTGCCGTAGTCGGCGACGACGTGCTCGGGGTTGTCGCGGGCTGCGACTCGGCCGGCGCCACCTGGCCGGCGCTCGAAGCGCCCGACGAAGAGGACGACGTCGACGACGTATTCGGTCGAGCTGGCAGCGACACTGCCGCCACCGCCACCGCCCGAGACGATGTTGAGGCCTGGGCCGTAGTAGATGCGCAGGATGTCGCGGTAGCTCTTGCCGTTGTTGGCGCAACGAGTGGCTGTTCGAGCGAACAGCTTCCAGCCGGTCGCGTCGCTGCCGCAGGCGCCCTTGCTGCCGCGCCGGTAGCCGGTCATGAACAGGTTGCCGCCCTTGATCAGATGGACGCCCCAGGTCGTGTCGGCAGCGCGGTGGTGGTCGGATCGAATCCGAGCCTTGGCCGGCTTGTAGAGCTGGTCGCCGGTGCTGTCGCGGACGTCGAAGCAGCGCCCATTGTTGGTTCGGCGCGGACTCATGGCGTGGAACCACGCGTACTGCTTGACCGCAACGGCGCCGGCCTCGACGACCGCCTGGGGCAGATAGCTGGGCCACTCCTTGCCCAGCACGGTCACCACGTATTTGCGGAACTCGACCGACTCGATACGGCCGGTGCGCACGCGCAGGACGCGGATCCGGTCAGGCGGTCGGCTGGTGCTGTTCCAGCCATTACAGGCTGGTGACGCGGCGGCATTGACGCTCTGCGGTGCGACGGCCTGCGTCGGCGCCAGCAGGGCAAGGCCGACCAGAACGCCGAGCGCCTTGGGCACAAGGCGCCGGTAGCGGGACATGGATCTCTGAATCGGCTGCGCGGGAGCAGCCGAATTGGCAGTTGGCACTGCTGCCTCCTCGGAATCCGGGGCGCGACACGGCTGACACGCTGACCGGATGTGCACGGACCCCAAGCGATCGTCGGGCACGCAATAACGTGCAAATAGAGGGTGGGGAGCGTCCCGAATTTGGAGGATGCGCTCATGCCAGCGTCCGGGTGGAGATGGGTTCCCGACGCTGCCCGTCGACTGCCGCTGCTGGGGTCTGCGGCTGTTCGGTTCTCCTGGTGAGTGCGCTGTGAGGCGCCTACGAATTATGCATGGAAAGTGTGGATATGTGTCGCAAGATGTCTTGCAGGTGCATGAGGTCTAGTCAGCGTGAGCGTGGAAATGTGCCCTTGCGCCGGCGTTACAGATCGGCGGGAATTGGTCGGGCGGTGGACAATCCGGGGGTGGAACGGGTGATCGGCGAGGCAGTACCAGCGGCTGGTCGCCCATCGATCCCGGCGCGGGTCTACGGCCTGGGCAGCGTCTTCGGCAAGACTCTGCGCGACTCCACCCCTGCAATGCTCGGCGTCGGCCTGCTGCTCGGACTGGTGGTGCTGGTGACGATGGTTGCCATCGGCGACCAGTTCGACACGCTCGACGAGCGCCTCGCGCTTGCCCGCCAGATGGAGTTGCTGCCCGACTTCTTCCAGGGCCTGCTCGGCCCGGCGGTTGCGCTCGACACTCTGCCCGGCTTCCTGTCGTGGCGGTTGGTCGGGATCCTGCCGCTGATGATCGGCCTCTGGTCGGTCACGGCGCTGGGCGCCACGCTCGCCAGCGAAGCGTCGCGGGGCACGCTCGAGATGGTCCTCGCCACGCCTCTGCCGCGCCGATCGCTGGCCGCCCAGAAGTTCCTTGGCCACGGCGTCGCGCTCGCGCTGGCGCTGGCGTTCATCTCGGTCGTGGCATGGCTGTCGAGCATCGCTTTCGCGAAACTCCCCGGCGACGAGATGAGCCTCGTCACGGCCCTGTCCGAGTTCGCCATGGTCGGGGCGATCGCGTTGTTCGCCGGCGCCGTGGCCTTCATGGCGTCAGTCCTGCTCGGCCGGACCGTCGGCATCGGGATCGGCGGCGGATACCTTTTCGCCGCGTTCGCGGTCAACGGCTATGCCGGACTCGTGCCCGGCTTCGACCTCCTGCGCCTTGGATCGGTCTTCTACTGGACGAGGGGCCACCGACCGATGGCAGGCAGCTCCGACTGGCCCGCGGTCGCTTTCGTTTTCGTGCTTGCGGCCGTCTTCGCGGCGGTTGGCGTCGCGTTGTTCGTTCGGCGCGATCTCAACTCACCGATCAGCCTGACGACGCGGCTCAAGCGCGGCGGTGCCGGACGGGAAGTGGGCGCCGGCGTTGGCCTCGGCCTCGGCCGGCTGTCAGCTGGTCGCTGGAGTCTGGGCGGACCCGGCGCACGATCCGTCGCCGACCGGCTGCCCGAGGCGATTGGCTGGGGAGTGGCAATGGGCATGTACGGGCTGTTCGTGGCCTTCGCCGCCGACTCGTTCGCGCAGGTCATCAACTCGGTGCCCCAGATCGCGGCGATGGTGAGCATGTTCTATCCGAGCTTCGACTTCGAATCGGTCGGCGGAATCCTCCAGTTCGCGATCTTCGCGTTCATCTCGCTCCTCGTCGGGCTGGCCGCGTCGTCGTTGGTCCACGGCTGGACGTCCGACGAGCGCGAGGGCCGCCTCGAAACGGTCCTGTCGACACCAATCCGACGCGTCGCCTGGTTCATGCGCAGCGCCGGCGGACTGTTCTTCGCGGTTCTGTTGTTGGGCCTGCTGATCGGCCTCGGTCCGGCAATCGGCGCCGCCGCACAGGGCGATGCATGGCCGCCGTTGTTCGCCGGCGGCCTGGTGCTCGGGCCTGTATGGCGCTGCACTGGTCGGCGTGGGCCTCGCAGTCGGCGGCGCGGGCTGGCCGAACCTGGCGGCGCTCGCCGTGGGAACGTTCACGATCGCCTTCTACCTGCTCGATCTGCTCGGCGGATTGCTCGGCCTACCCGACGAGCTGCTCAACCTGTCACTGACGCGGCACCTGGGTCAGCCGATGGTCGGCGACTACGACTGGCCGGGCATGATCGCCTGCCTCGCCCTGGCGGTCGGCGGCCTCTTGTTTGGTGCGTGGCGCTTCTCACGGCGGGACCTGCGCGGCATTTGATCCGCCGCGCAGGCCGCTTCACCGCGGCTTCCTTAACGCGTGATCACGATCCCGTCGATGTCGACGCGCGGCCGGTCCCTGGTCCCGACCACCTCGAGACGCACGGTGCGAACCTGGTCGTCCGCCCACGTCCAGCTGAAGAAGGGGTATTGCGGCTGCCCATGTGGTGAATAGAGGTCGACCGTTTCCTTGAGCTCGCCGTCGATAAAGACGCGAACCTTTCCTCGCTCCGGGCTCCGGCGGCCGATCAGCTGGAGTGACCGCGCGTGAACCTTGAAGACAGCGCTCGCCTGCGGGTCTGACGAGTAGGTGATCGTTCGCTTGTATGCCTTGTCGTGCCGCATCCGCTGCCAATTGCCGTTCCATTCGATGGCTTCGTTTCGTTCATCAAAGGTGTGCGGCACGACCTGGCTCGAGGGTCGAGCCGATGATCGAGACATCGCCGATCGCCTGGCCGTCGCTGCCCACGACCGTCCCGTCTCTGTTGACGATCTGGAGGTTCGGCCCGTAGTAAGCGTGCAGGATCTGCTTCCAGTTGTACCCGAGGTCCTCGGCGCACCTGATGGCGCTCCGGGCGAATAGCTTCCAGCCGGTGGCGTCATGGGCACACGGGCCCTTCTCGCCAGTCCGGTAGCTGGTCAGGAACTGCCTGCCGTCCTTGCGCAGGTGGAAGTCCCAGGTCACGTCGATGGCGGCCCAGTGTTTTGCTCGGACGCGTGCCTTTTCCGGCTTGTACAGCTGGTCGCTGGTGGTGTCGCGGACGTCGTAGCACTCGCCGCTTTCGTTCACGTAGCTCGACCGGTGGCGGCCTTCCATGGCGTAGTACCAGCCGTACTGCTTGACCGCCACTGACCCGGCCTCGATCACCGGGATCGGCAGGTAGCCCGGCCATTCCTTGCCCATCACCGTCGCCACGTACGTCGGGAAAGGCACCACCTCGACGACGCCGGTTGCCCGGCGAAAGACTCGGATCGTGTCCGGTGGAATCCTGGTGCTCTGCCAGCCGGTACACGAATTGTCACCAGCGGCGAAAACTCCCGACGCCTGCGTCAAGGCCATCGGAATCATCAGCGACAGCCCGAAAAGCACACCTATGGCCTTGGTTGCACGGCCTGAAGCGGCCAAGGTCATCTCCCTCTCCCCCGATTCTCCGCCCGAACTCGCACGGCAAGCGAGCACGCCAGCTACGCGAATTGGTCACGCGGCACGGTTATGGACCAGACTCTGCGCCGCTGGGGCGGCGGGTTGTGGCTCCATCTCTTCGTGGCGGTTGCTGCCGCGGATTATGACACCCTTAACAACACCGGGCCACCCCGGAGTGCCTAAGCGCGCAAGGTCGCGAGGCGGTCGGCGGCGGCGCGCAGGGTCTCGAGCTTCTTCGGGAAGGCGAAGCGGATCTTGGTCCGGCCGAGCTCCGGTCGCGAGTAGAACGACGACCCGGGCACGGTCGCGACGCCCGGCGAGGCGGTCAGGCGCGCGCGAGAACGTGACGTCGTCGTCGTCGGTCAAGGCCGAGATGTCGGTCATCACGTAGTACGCGCCATTGGGCACGTAACAGCGGAATCCGGCGCCCTCGAGGGCACTGACGAACACGTCGCGCCGCTCGCGGTAGCCGGCCGCCAAGCGACGCGTAGTACGAGTCAGGCAGCTCGAGCGCTACGGCGCCGGCGGCCTGGAGCGGCGCAGCGGCACCGACGGTCAGGAAGTCGTGCACCTTGCGGATCGCCCCGGTCAACGCCGCCGGCGCGATGACCCAGCCGACGCGCCAGCCGGTGACCGAGTAGGTCTTGGAGAGCGAGTTGATCGCCACCGTCCGCGCCGCCATGCCCTCGATCGTGGCCATCGGGATGTGCGTACCCGCGTACAGGATGTGCTCGTAGATGTCGTCGGTGAAGACGATCACGTCGTGCTCGATGCATAGCGCCGCGATCGCCTCGAGCTCGGCGCGGGTGAACACCTTGCCCGTCGGGTTGTGGGGCGAGTTGAGCACCAGGCCGCGCGTCCGCGGGCCGAAAGCGGCGCGCAGCTCGGCGAAGTCGATCGACCAGTCCGGCTCGTGCAGCGTCACGTAGCGCGGCACAGCGCCACTCAGCACCGCGTCCGGGCCGTAGTTCTCGTAGAACGGCTCGAAGACGATCACCTCGTCGCCCGGATCGAGCAGCGCGAGCATCGACGCGATCATCCCCTCCGTCGCTCCACAGACGACGGTGATCGAGGTCAGCGGGTCGACCGACCAGCCGGGATAGAAGCGCTCAGTCTTGGCTGCGATCGCCTCGCGGAAATCCTTCGCGCCCCAGGTGATCGCGTACTGGTTGATGTCGGCGTGGATGGCGGCCGCGGCCGCTTCCTTCAGCTCGGGCGGGCAGGCGAAGTCGGGAAATCCCTGGGCGAGATTGACCGCGTCGTGCTCAAGCGCAAGTCGGGTCATCTCGCGGATGACCGATTCGGTGAATCGGGAGGCCTTCTCGGAGACTCGGGCGGTGGCATCCATGTGTCTCGATTGTGACAAAGCCGCCAATGGTCCATGGGTTACGCTCACCCGATCGTGACCTGTTCCCGTTGCGGGGCGGAATCCCGCCCCGGTCAGAAATTCTGCGCCGAGTGCGGTCTGGCGCTGTCCGCGGCGTGCCCGACATGCGGCACGCCGTACGAAGGCAGCCCCAAGTTCTGTGCCGAATGCGGCAATTCGTCTGGCGAGCCCCGAGACGGGTGCCGCGCTCGAGACGTCACGGCAGCGAGCGGGCCGGTACAGCCCACGCCGGCGGCTGAGCGGCGCTTCGTCAGCGTTCTGTTCGCCGACCTGGTCGGCTTCACGACGCTGTCCGAGCAGCAGGATCCCGAAGAGGTGCGCGAGCTGCTGTCGCGCTACTTCGACGCCGCGCGCCGGTGATCGATGGCTACGGCGGAACGTCGAGAAGTTCATCGGTGACGCTGTCATGGCGGTGTGGGGCGCGCCGGTCGCGCAGGAGGACGATCCGGAGCGCGCCGTCAGAGCCGCGCTCGAGCTGGTCGACCGGGTGCGCGAGCTGACCCTCGCCGGCAATCCGCTTGCCGTGCGCGCGGGCGTGATGACCGGTGAGGCCGCGGTGACGCCGGGCCGCGACCAACAGGGCATGGTCGCGGGCGACATCGTCAACACCGCCAGCCGGCTGCAGATCGGTCGCGCCGGCCGGGCGTCGTGCTCGTCGGCGAGACAGACGTTCCAGGCGACGAGCGCGGCGATCGCCTACGAGACCCGCCGGCGAGCAGTTGCTCAAGGGCAAGTCGGCGCCGGTCGATGCGTGGCGGGCCCTGCGGGTCGTGGCTCGAATCGGCGGAGAGGCGCGAAACGAGGGGCTGGAAGCCGCCGTTCGTCGGACGCGACGAGGAGCTGCGCCTGCTCGGGAACAGCTCCACGCGGCGGAGCGCGAGCGGAAGCTGCGCGTCGTGGCCGTGACCGGCCAGGCCGGGATGGGCAAGAGCCGGCTCGTCTGGGAGCTGGAGAAGTACCTCGATGGCCTGGCGGGGCCGCAGCTCTACTACTGGCACCAGGGCCGATCTCCGTCGTACGGCGAGGGCGTCACCTACTGGGCACTCGGCGAGATGGTTCGCCGCCGGGCGCGGATTGCGGAGGGCGAGGGTCCCGACGACGACGCGCGAGAAGCTGCGCGCGACACTCGACGAGTTCGTGCCCGATCCGATGAGAGGCGCTGGCTGGAGCCGGCGCTCGGCGCTCTGCTCGGCGTCGAGGAGCCCGACTGGGATCAACGCGAGCAGCTCTTCAGCGCGTGGCGGACATTCTTCGAGCGGGTCGCCGATAAGGGCCCGTCAGTGTTCGTCTTCGAGGACCTGCAGTGGGCCGACAGCGGGCATGCTCGACTTCATCGATCACATGCTCGATTGGTCGCGCGATCGGCCGATGCTCATCGTGACCCTCGCCCGACCCGAGTTCCTCGAGCGTCGCCCGAATTTTGGCCGCGGCCATCGCGCATTCAGCTCGCTCCACCTCGAACCGCTGTCCGACGCGGCCATGACCGAGCTGCTGCGCGGCCTCGCGCCCGGGACTCGCGCGACGACGATGTCGGCACGCATCGTCGCCCGCGCCGAAGGGCTGCCGCTGTACACCATCGAGACCGTCCGGGCGCTGGTCGACAGCGGCCATCTCGTGCGCAGTGGCGACATCTACGAAGCGACCGGCGACCTGCCGGTGCTCGACATCCCGCCCACCCTGCGGGCACTGATCGCGTCGCGCCTCGACGCCATCGACGCCGGCCGATCGCATCACTGCTCCAGGACGCGGCGGTCATCGGGCAGGTGTTCGCGGTGCCCGCGCTCGCGGCGATCGGCAGCCGCGTCGACGCGGACGTGGACGAGCGGCTGAGGGCGATGGCCGTCAAGGAGATGGTCGCGCTCGAAAACGATCCGCGCTCTCCGGAACGCGGCCAGTATCGATTCACGCAGGGGCTGATCCGCGAAGATTGCCTACGGGACGCTGTCGAAGCGCGAGCGACGAGCGAAGCACATTGCTGCGGCGCGCTACTTCGAGCAGCTCGGCGACGAGGAGCTGGCCGGCGTGCTGGCCAATCACTATCTCGAGGCGTATCAGGCCGCACCCGAAGGCGAAGAGGGTGCCGCGGTGGCCGCTCAGGCACGAGTGGCTCTGAGGGCGGCGGCCGAGCGCGCGGCGCGTCTCCACTCTCACGAGCAGGCGTTGGCCTACAGGAGAAGGCCCTCGCAGTGACTTTCGACGAGCAGGATCGGATCGACGTGAGCCTGCAGGCAGGTGGGTCAGCGACGTCCATCGGACAGCTCGACAGTGCCGAGGAGCATTTCCGGGCGGCGCTGGCGTGGCAGGAGAGCAGCGGCGACAAGGTCCGGTCGGCGGCAATCGCCGTGCTCGACTGGGGCGGATGCTTCTCTACTCATCCAAGATCGATGAGTCGATGGAAGTGCTGAAGCGACGCGCTGCCAGACGTCCCACCTGACAGCCCGGGAATCGGTCGACCTATACGGCGAGCTCGCCCGAGCCCACATGTTCCGCGACGAAGCGGGAGAGGCGATGCGTCGCGGTTGAGCGAGCGCTGGAGGCTGGCCGAGGCAAAGTCGCTCCGGGCATCGACGATCCAGCTGCTGATCACGAAGAGCTGGGCGTCATGACCCTCCGTCGCCCGCGTGAGGGGACGGCCCTTTTGCTTGGCGCGATGCGCATGGCAAACGAGGAGGGTTACCTCGGCGCCGAGCTGCGGGCACGCTTCAACCTGACCGGCTACATCGGCACCGACGATCCGAGACGTTGCCATCACGCTCGGCATGGAGGGAATAGCCAAGGCCCGACAGTTCGGACTCGCCCTGAACGCCGCCAACATGGCGGGCAACGTCGCAAGCTGTGCGCTTCTGCCGGCGACTTCGAGATGGTCCTTGAGCTCGAGCGGGCGTCGACGAGCTCGATGCGCCGATGTCGGTCGGGCGTTCGAGGCTATGCCGCCGATGGCCAAGTCGCTGCATGGGCGACCGAGAGGCGCACGCGAGCGCCTGGCTCAGGTCGAGCGGCCACTCGAAGGCACCACGTCGGCCCAGGACTGTCCAGGATACGCTTCCATGCAAGCAGTGTTGAGCTTCGGCGGAGGGAAGACTCGAAGAAGCCCTTGTGCGCGCTGCGCGCCTCAAGGGATGCGTACTGCGGCTACGGACGGATGCGCCGTTCGCCGCTGTGCTCGCCGGGCGCATCATCGTTGCTCCTTGCGGACGCTCGATGGGGCCTGGCCGATCAGTCCGCACTGGACGAGTTCATGCGATCTTCGGTGCCTGGGTCCAGCGCGGTGTGCGGGAGATCAGACGCGGCATCCTCGCCTCGTCCGGCCGTACACGACGAGTCCGCGTCGCGCTTTCGCCAGGTAATCGATGAATGGAGATACGGGCAGAGCTGCCGTTCGATCGCGCACTGGCACTGTTCGGAGCGCGCCGTGTTGCTCGGGGATCGTGATGCGGACGCCGCCGCCGGGCAGGGAAGAAGCGGCACGTAGCTCTTCGCGGCGGCTGGCGCCGAAGGCCTCATCGACCGCCTGGAGGCCGCAGCAGGCCGGCCGGAGAGCCGCCTACGGCCACGGTCAGCCGCTCAGCCGTCGCTTGAGCCTCTCCCCGAGGACGCCGCGGCAGCAAAACGCTGAACACGGCGCCGCCGCTGCGGCATCGTCGACATGCAGCGCGGGTCGTCAGATGTGACGCACTAGCTGTCACACGGAGGTCGTAGCCTTCGCGTAGATGGCAGTGTCGGTTGTGGAGCGGGTGACGTCAGTCAGCGGAATTGAGCTAACAGAAGAGCAGCGCACCGCTGTCGAGTGGGGCGACGGGCCGCTGATGGTCCTTGCCGGCGCCGGCACGGGCAAGACCACGGTCGTCGTCGAGCGTGTCCGCCACCTGCTCCAGACGCAGCCGGACCTCGCCCCGGAAAACGTGCTCGTGCTGACCTACAACGTGCGCGCCGCGGCGGAGCTGATCGAGCGCCTCGAACAGCTGCTCGGTCTCGAGACAGCCAGCCGGCTGTGGGTTCACAACTTCCACTCGTTCGGCAATCGCATCCTGTCCGACCATCGGGCGGACCTCGGCCTTGCCGAGAAGTCGGACGTGCTCGACGCGGTCGGCCAGCGCCTGCTGCTGCGCGAGCTGCGGCCGCAGCTCGCGCACTTCCTGTATCACGGCATGGCCCGCGATCCCAATGCTGCCGGGCGTTTCGCGGACGTCATCAGCCGCGCCAAGGATGAGCTCGTCACGCCGGACGAGTACCTCGCCTATGCGCACGGCATGCGCGAGGCGTTCGAGCTGACCTTCGGGGTCGGCGAGTTCGAAAAGACGCTCGATCGACTGCGCGAGCGCGACGTGCTCGGTTCGCTGTGGCAGGTCCAGGTCGTGCGTCGCGAGCTGTCCCGAGGCGGGCGCGACGCGGCCGAGAAGATCGCCAGCCGCGAGTCGCGGCGCGACGTGGCGGGCACCGGCGAGGCGCTGTGGTGGAACCAGCTCAGCAAGGAGCAGGAACGCCTGGCGAAGGGCCTCATGCCGGACTACATCAAGGATGCCGAGGCGCTCGACGTGCTGCGCCTGATCGAGGAGGCGGAGGCGTACACGGTCTACCAGCGCGCACTGCGAGAGCGCGGCCTGCTCGACTTCGGCGAGCAGCAGCTGTTGACCATCCAGCTCCTGACCGAGCGGCCGAACATCCTGCGCCGCTACCAGGACCAGTTCCGGCACGTGCTCGTGGACGAGTTCCAGGACGCCAACATGGCCCAGATCCTGATGCTCGAGCTGATCGGCCGCGGGCCGGACAAGCCGGACAACGTGGTCGTCGTCGGCGATGACGATCAGTCGATCTATCGCTTCCGCGGTGCTAGTTATGCCGCCTTCTCGCAGTTCGGCGACCGGTTCGGCAGGCCGCCGGTTTGGGCGCCGGAACGTCCGGCGGCCACGGTCGTTCGCCAGCCACTGCTCGACAACCGCCGTTCGACGGGACACATCCTTTCCGCGGCCAGCCGGCTGATCGACCGCAACCAGCAACGCCTCAAGAGCGGCGCTCTTCGACCGATCAAGCAGCTGGGCGAGACGGTCAAGGTCGTTCACGCGACCGACGAACAGGACGAGGCAGACGTGATCGTGGCCTGGATCAAGGACACCTTCGCTGAGCTGCCGGCGCCCAAGCGCTGGAGCGACATCGCGGTGCTGTATCGCAAGCACCGCCACCGCGATCTGATCGTCGAGCGGCTGCGCAAGCAGGACATCCCGTACGTCGTCGTCGGCGGCACGGGCCTGTTTGCCGTCCCTGAGGTACGTGACGTCGAAGCCGCGTTGCGTGTGGCCGCCAACCCGGATGACTCGAACGCCTTCGTGCGCCTCCTGTCCGCTGGCCCGTGGCGGCTCGACGCGGCCGAGATCCTGCGCGTGGCCAACGCCGCGGCCTGGGATGGTCGGCCCGTCTATCAGGCCGCGGCGGACATCCTGCGCGAGGGTCAGATCGCCATTTCGGAGCCACCTGCGGCGGCCCTACGCGACGCGCCGGCGGATGCTGCCATCTCGCTCCAGACACTCTGGTCAGAGGAGGAATTCGACGACAGCCAGCCTGAGACGATCCGGCAGCGGCGCAGTCGCGATCAGCGCGCGCAGTGGCGAAAAGAGCAGCTAGACACCCGTCTCCGCGTCAAGCTCGAGCGACTGATGGCGCTGCTCAACGAGCTCGTGCCGCGCGGCCAGCGCGACGGCCCGTTCGCCGTCCTCGAGGACTTCCTCGTCCGAACAAACATGCTTCACGATTTGATCGCCGTCGAAACGCCGGACGCGCAGCGAACGGTCCTGGCGGTCGCTCGGCTGATGCGCTTCGTCGCCGCGTGGCAGCAGTCGCACCCGCGCGAAAGCCTCGGCCAGTTCGTTGCCTACCTGGACATGTACCAGCAGGTCGGCGGAGATCTCGACACCGACCAGGTCGGCCGGGTCGAGGTCGAGGGCGTTCAGCTGATGACCGTCTACCAGGCCAAGGGCCTCGAGTACGAAGCAGTGGCCGTGCCGCGCCTCGTCGAGGGCGAGTTCCCGGACACGCGCGAGGAGCAGCGGCTGCTGCCGATCAAGCTGCTCAAGCAGGAACCGCCGGCCGACTTCGCCATCGACGAGGAGCGCCGGCTGCTGTTCGTGGCGATGACGCGAGCCAAGAGCCGGCTGCTGTTGAGCGCGCTCCAACCCGCAGCGTCGAAGATCCAGCCCAGCCGTTTCGTGGCCGAGATCGAGCGTGGCTCGAACGACGAGCCGCCGATGTCCTCGGATGACTACGTGCGCATCGTGCCCAACGACATCACCGTCGAGCTGCGCGCCCAGGGACCCCAGGCCGAGGTCGAGGAAGGCGGCCGCTCGATGGCCGAGATCACGCCCGAGACGACGACCCAGCTGCTAAAGCTCATGCCGGTGCCGCTCGCGCACGAGAAGCGCTTCCAGCTGCGCCGCCGCGCGGTGGAGATCATGGGCATGCTCGAGGGCCTCGCGGCGACCGATCACGAGGGCCGCACGGCACTCACCAGACGAGCTCGTCGAGGTCGCCCAGGCGGCCGCCGGCGCCGCGGAAGAGGCGCGCCTGAACGGCCTCGACCCATTGACGCTGAACGTCCTGTCGCGCCACTCCCCGGCCGGGCCAGGCGCTGCTCGAGCTGACTTCGCTGCCGCAGACGTTCTCGCACTCACAGCTGCGCACCTACTCCGAGTGCCCGCTCCAGTACGCATTCCAGAAGGTCTACCGCATCCCGACCCAGGAGACGCCGGGCTACTTCGAGTTCGGGCACGTGATCCACAGCGCGTTCGAGGTGTATGCCCGTGCCCGGCGCGAGGCGACGGCGGCCGGTCTGCCACCTCCCGGCTACGAGGCGCTCAAGGCCGCATTCGACGATGCGTGGCAGCCGCGCAACTTCGCCGACGCGCAGGCGGCGCAGCATTACAGCAAGCGCGCCGAGCCTGCGCTGCGCCGCTTCTACGACCGGGAAGTGGCGAACATCGCCGAGGCAATCGCCTTCGAGGCGGGCTTCACGCTTCAGATCCCGGCCGGCGAGGGCGAGGATCCGGTTCTCCTTTACGGCCTCATCGACCGCATCGACCGCCACGCGGACGGCACGATCGAGATCACCGATTACAAGACCGGCCGCTCCAAGAACCAGCTCGACGTGGACAAGGACGAGCAGCTCTCGACGTACGCGCTGGCCACGGCGATGGGTGCCGTGCTCGACCCGGTAACCAAGGTGCCGCTGCCGGCGGCGACCAAGCTGACGCTCTACTTCACCGAGAACGACCTGGCACTGAGCACCACGCGCTCCGCCGAGCAGCTCGAGGAGTTCAAGCAGTCGGTCATCGCCAAGGCCCGTCGGATCCGTTCGGGGGACTTCGCCGCGACGCCCGACATGTGGCGCTGCGGCCGGTGCGAGTACCGCCTCATCTGCCCCAGCAGGTACGGCTCCGATCGCGCAATCTGAGCCGGGACGCCCGCGCAGTCGGGCCGTGTCACACTTCCGACCGTGAATCGACTTGTCATCGCCGTGGCCGTCGGCGCCCTGATCGCCGCCTGCACGTCAGCGCCGCAGCTGCCGCCCGTGTCACCCACCGCCAGCCCAAGCCCGGCCCCAAGCGGAACCGCGGCGCCGTCCCCGCCGCCATCGGGCGACATTCCAACCGACCCGGCAGCCACGCCGAGCCCAACAGGCGGCTCGTCGGCGAGTCCGTCGGCCAGCCCGACGCCGGCCGCCACCGGAGTTGAGGGCGAGCTCGTTGCCCCGGGAATGCTGACCGCCTGTGTCTCGATTGTCGGATCGCCTGCCGCCGGCCTGACCGAGGAGGGTCAGCTCGAGGGCTACAACGTCGCTTTCGCCACAGAGCTCGCCAGCCGGCTGGGGCTCGAGATTGACGTCCAGCAGCCGCTGTTCGAGGACCTGATCGAGCAGGTGTCGGGCCATGCGTGTGACATCAGCGTGTCCTCACAGAACATCACCTCGTCACGTTCGGCCGAGGTCAGCTTCGTGCCCTACACGCGCTCGAGCCAGCCGGTGGTCGTTGAGGTCGGCAATCCCGAATCGATCTACACGCTCGAGGACCTGTGCGGATTGGCCGTGTCGACAACGACCGGCACGACCCACGTCGACCTTGTCGAGGGCGCAGGCGACTACGTTGGCCAGGGATTGAACGACCAATGCACGTCGGGCGGAGGCGAGCCGATCGAACTGCAAACCTTCCCGACCGAGCTCGAGGCGGTCACGGCGCTGCTCGACGACGAGGTCAAGGCCTACCTGGGCAACCCGAGTTTCGTGTTCGACTTCCCCGACCAGATCGTCTACTCGGAGGCGGACATTCCACCCGCCCAACAGGGCATCTCGGTGGCGCTCGATCACCCGAACCTGCTCGCATCGGTCGAGTCTGCTCTGGCGGCGATGATCGCCGACGGCGTCTACCGCGGGATCCTGGTCGAGTACCTGCCGAACGAGGAGTCGGTCGACGCCATCTCGATCGAGGAGACGCCGGTTTAGTCCGCTAGTCCGCGGGAGGGAACCCCGGGCACGGTTCATCATCGGGAAGCAACGGATGCGCGTAAATCTGGTGGGTCACGTCATCCGAGCGCCACAGCGTGAGCTCGTTGGCCTGGCTGAGCATCGGAAGCAACGTCTCCAGATCCTCGCCCTCGATCACAGTGCAGCGGTACTCGGCCGGCTCACCGAAGGACGTCCCGAGCTCGGCCAGCGGATCGAGCGGCCAGTCGACTTCGGTCACCGCGGCGGGGTCCGGCATGTCGACGGCCTCAGCAGCGAACGAGATGACCCGGAGTCGGTCGTAGATATAGGGCGTGTCGTCGCTGGCGATGTCATTGGGCAGATAGCTGCGCAGATCGGTCATCACGCTCACGAACTGGTTGAGCGCGCCGACCTCCGCATCGCCCGCCGCCATGTCGGCCACGGTGGTGATGTGGGTGCCGTCGGCTGACTCGATGGTGAACACCGTGACGCCCGCGTCAAAGCCCGCCTGACCGAGCTGCCGATCCTCGCCCTGCAATCCGGCTTCGGCCGCCCAGTCGAGGACTTGTTCGACGCCTGCCTGCGAGAGATGCGTGACCAGGAGGTTGGGGAGCGCCGGGCCGGGGTAGATCTCTATCTGCGGTCCCTGGGTGATCAGCCGGCCGTCGCCGTACAACGCGACGGTCGGATACCAGCGCAGCGTCTCCCACGGAGGCAGCATGCCGCCGGTCTGCTCGACGCGCACGACGGCCATGTCGGCGTCCACGTTGGAGCTCGCGCTCGCAGTCGGCGACGGTGAAGGTGTCGGCGAGGGTGATGGTTGCGCGGTGGGGGTAGATGACGGCGGGAGTGTCGGCGAGGAGAGAACAGTCGGACTTGCTGTCGTCGCGCCGCTACAGGCGGCGAGCATCAAACCGAGCATGATGAGACTGGAGCGGCCGAGAGTCTTGGTCATCGCCCCGATAGACGCGCCGGAAGCCCAACGGTTCCGGCTACGCTGACGCAGATGATGAACGGGCAGGTGATGACGGTGACCGGGCCGATCGAGGCCGACGCGCTCGGCATCACCGACGCGCACGATCACCTCTTTCTGCGCTCACCCGCACTCGCGGGCCACGAGTTCGACGACCCGCAACAGGCGATCGAAGAGGTGCGCGACGGACAGGCCAGCGGCCTGCAGTCGATCGTCGACCTGACGCCGATCGGACTTGGAAGGCGGCCGGAGCTGCTGCGCGAGGTGTCGAATACGACGGGCGTGCCGATCGTCGGCGCTACGGGCTTCCATCGCGACGCGCACTACCCCGACGGGCACTGGGTATACGAGGCCTCGGAGGAGCTGCTTCTCGATCGGATGCTGGCCGACATCGAGCAGGGCATGCACCCGCGTGACTGGGTCGACGACGCACCGTCCGATCCGGCACGGGCCGGCGTGATCAAGCTCGGCGCCTCGTACCACCATCTTTCCGACGCCGAGATGCGACGCTTCATCGCCGCGGCGGAGGTGACCCGCCGAACCGGCGTGGCCATCGTCGCCCACACCGAGGTCGGCACATACGGACACGAGATCGTCGACGTCCTTACCGCCGGAGGAGCGGCGCCCGGGCGGATCTCCCTTGCGCACCTCGACCGCAACCCGGATCTGGAGCTGCACGCCGAGATCGCCGCGCGTGGCGTCTACCTCGAGTACGACACGATCGGCAGAACGAAGTACCACCCCGACAGCGTCGTGCTCGACCTGATCGAGGGGATGGTCGGGCTCGGGCACGGTGATCGGCTGATGCTCGGTCTCGATCTTGGCCGTCGCGACTATTTCCGTGCCTATGGCGGCGGCCCCGGACTGCGCTACCTGATGACGTCCTTTGTGCCGCGACTGCGACGGAGAGTGGGCGACGCCGTGGTAAACAGGATCCTGGTGGCCAATCCGGCGCTTGCATTCGCGGTGTGGACGTGAGCCGGTACGACCTGATCGTCGTCGGCGCCGGCTCGGCCGGCTCGTCGGCCGCCATCAGCGCCGCCCGACTCGGCGCGCGGACGCTGCTCGTCGACCGGATGGCGTTCCTGGGCGGCACCTCCACGGCCGTGCTCGACACGTTCTATGCCTTCTACACGCCGGGCGAGTCGCCGCGCAGAGTCGTCGGCGGCCTCGGCTGGGAGGTCGTCGAGCGGCTGATCGACGAGGGCGTCTGCTTCGAGCGGCCGAACACGTACGGCGCGGGGACCGGTGTCACCTACGACCAGGAGACGCTCAAGGTCATCTGGGAGCGGCTGGCCACGGACGCCGGTGCGGAGATCCTGCTCCACACCTGGGCGACCGGCGTTCGCGTCGCCGAGGGACGGATCGAGGCGATCCGGACGTGGAACAAGGGCGGCGAAAGCTGGCTCGAGGCTGACGTTTTCATCGACGCGTCGGGTGACGCCGATCTCGCCGCGATGGCCGGGGTGGCGTACGAGGACTACTCGACGACCGGACGCGTCCAGTCGCTCTCGACTCTCTTCCGACTCGCCAACGTCGACGTGGCTCGCGCGGCCGAGACGCCCAAGGCACGGCTGTGGGAGTTGATGCGCGAGGCGGCCGCGAGCGGGGAGTACCGCCTGCCGCGAACGGAGGGCTCCTGGCACAGAACGCCCTTCGCAGGCGTGGTGATGGTCCACATGACGCGCATCCCGAACGTGGACGCGACGGATCCGGTCGCGCTGACCCAGGCCGAGCTCGAGGGCCGCCGGCAGGTGCGCGAATACCACCGCTTCCTGCGCGAGTGCGTGCCGGGCTTCGAGGCATCGGTCGTGGTCGGCACGAGCCCGTCGATTGGCGTGCGCGAGAGCCGACGCGTGATCGGCGACTACCAGCTCACCCGCGACGACGTGTTGACGGCGCGCCGCTTCGACGACGAAGTGGCGCTCTGCGGCGCGCCGATCGAGGACCACCATGCCGGCGGCGACACCGAGTGGCGCTACGTTCCGGGTGGCGGTGTCTACGGCGTCCCGTTTCGCTCGCTGCTGCCGGCCGGGATCGAGGGCATGCTCGTCGCCGGCCGCTGCTTCTCGTCGACGCATGATGCGCACGCGTCGGCACGCTCGATGGCTACGTGCATGGCCATGGGTCAGGCCGCGGGCACCGCGGCTGCGCTCGCGGCCGCGAGTGGCGCCACTCCCCGCGGAGTCGACGCGGCCGGGTTGCGCGAGAGGCTGCGCGAGGGCGGTGCGTTGCTCGAACCACTTGCCCCGGCGCAGCCGGTCAGCGCCTGATGGGCGATGAGACCGCCGTCCGCAATGGCGAGATTGCGCAGCGCATCCGCGAGCGCCGACTGATCGTCATCCTGCGTCGGGTCGAGCCGCAGCCAAGGTTGATTGAGATCGTCGACGAGCTGGCCGGCGCCGGAGCGCGCATCTTCGAACTGACCTTCGACGCTCCCAGCGCCGCAGATGACCTGCGAGCGGTCCGATCGCGACTCGACGGCCGATCCGACGGACCCTTCACGATCGGCGCGGGCACGCTCCTGACGCTCGATCAGTTCGAGGCGGCTCGCGGTGCCGGCGCGGATTTCGGCGTCTCGCCGGTGCTCGATCTCGACCTGGTGCGGCGAGCGCTCAATGAGTCGTGGCCGTTCATCCCGGGCGGCCTTACGCCGACAGAGCTGCGCACCGGCTGGGAGAACGGCGCGACATTCGTGAAGCTATTCCCGGCGTCCGCAGTCGGCCCGCAGCTGATCCGCGAGCTACGTGGACCGCTGACCGAGATCGAGGTGATCCCGACGGGCGGCGTGGACGGATCCAATGCCACGGCGTTCCTGGAGGCTGGCGCGGTTGCCGTCGGCCTTGGCAGCGCGATGGTGCGCGCCAACCCCGCGGACCGTCGAGCGATCGTCGAGTCGATTGCAGCAACGGCGAGCCGGTGACCGGTCGCTTCGAGGGCCGCGTGTGCCTCGTCACCGGCTCGACCGGCATTGCTGCCGCTGCCGCGGCCGCACTGGCCGAAGAGGGTGGCAAGGTCTTCGTCGCGTCGCGGACAGCCGATCACGCCCGTGGCCTGGCGGAGCGGATCGCAGGCGCGTGGTCGGCGGCCGACCTCACGCAGGAGGGGGACGTCGAATTGGTCGTCAACCAGTGCGTCGAGAAATTCGGACGGATCGACTGCGTCTACAACGTGGCCGGCATCAGTGCCCGGCGCCTCGGCGACGGAGCGCTGCACGAGATGACGCTGGATGGCTGGCGGGCTGCATTGGATGCCAACGTCACCAGCCAGTTCCTGGTCTGCCGCGCGACGGTGCGCCAGATGCTCGACCAGGAGCCGGACGCGAATGGCCGCCGCGGCACGATCCTGAACATGGGCAGCGTCACTGCGCAGCATCCCGGTGCCGCGCTATTTCGAGACGCACGGCTACGCGGCGAGCAAGGGCGCCATCGAATCGTTCTCACGCTCGATCGCTGTCTATTACGCGCCACACGGCATTCGGGTCAACGTGATCGCCCCGGGATCTGGTGGCGACGCCGATGAGCGAGCGCGCCCAGAGCAACGCCGAGATCATGGCGTTCGTGGCCCGAAAGCAACCACTGGCGGCAGGCGCGCTGCAGCCGGATGATCTCGTCGGAGCGGCGCTCTTCCTGCTCAGCGACGACTCGCGCATGGTCTCCGGCCAGGTCGTCACGGTCGATGGCGGCTGGTCGCTCAGGCTAGCCGGAAGGTCGCGTCTTGCTGCTGATCTAGAGAACGTTTACTGTCTTGGCCGAGCCACGCGAGAGGAGGGTGACTTGGCCTCGATCCAGCAGACGTCCTGATCATTGGTGCCGGCGCGTCCGGCGGCGTCGTCGGCAAGCGTCTGGCCGAGGCCGGCTTCAAGGTCGTGTGCCTCGAGCAGGGGGATTGGCACAACCGCGACGACTACCCGGGCAACAAGCTCGACTGGGAGCTGCACCAGCGCAAGAGCTGGGCGACGAGCCCCAACATTCGCGGACTCGAGCAGGATTACCCGATCGTCGAGGAAGACACGCCCGTGTCGCCGCTCATGTACAACGCCGTCGGCGGCTCGACGCTCATCTTCGCGGGAGCGTGGCCGCGCGCCCTGCCGAGCGATTTCCGCGTCCGCTCGCTCGACGGTGTCGCCGACGACTGGCCGATCGACTATTTCGAGCTGCTGCCCTATTTCTACCGAACCGATCGCGACTTCGGCGTGAGCGGTCTGCCCGGTGACCCTGCCTATCCGCAGGACACCGAGGACGCGCCGATGCCGCCGCTGCCGATCGGCGCGGCCGGGCTCAAGATCGCGCGCGCCCACACGAAGCTCGGTTGGCACTGGTGGCCCGAGTTCAACTCGATCAACTCGACGCCCTACGACGGCCGCCGGCCGTGCGTCCAGCGCAGCACCTGCCAGTCGGGTTGCAATGAGGGCGCCAAGGCATCGACCGACCTGACCCACTGGCCGAAGGCGATCGCGATGGGCGCCACGCTCGTGACCGGCGCCCGCGTGAGTCGCATCGAGACCAACGCCGACGGCCTCGCGACAGGCGCGACATGGATCGATCGCGACGGCAACGAGCACTTCCAGCCGGCCAAGGTCGTTGTAGTCGCGGCCAACGCGATCGGCACTCCCCGGCTGCTGTTGCTGTCCTCCAGCGCGCGCCATCCCGACGGCCTGGCGAACTCATCGGGCCTCGTCGGCAAGCGGCTGATGATGCACCCGTTCGCGAACGTGGCCGGGTTGTTCGAGGAGCCGTTGATGAGCTGGCAGGGCCAGTTCGGCGACCTGATCGAGTCGCTCGAGTTCTACGAGACCGACGAGAAGCGTGGCTTCGTGCGCGGCGCACGCTGGGGCCTCGCGCCGACGGGCGGGCCGATCAACACGGCACTTCCCAGTCGCGCTGGCGAGCAGATCTGGGGTCCCGACCACCACCTGCATGTCAAGTCCACCCTCGGTCACGGCGCGAACTGGGGACTGTTTGCCGAGGACCTGCCCGACGAGAACAACCGCGTCGAGCTCTCGTCGACGGTCACCGACGGTTCGGGTATCGCCGCGCCGGAGATCCACTACACGATGGCCGACAACGCCCGGCGGATGCTCGACTTCCACATCGAGCGGGCCAGGGAGTCCATGGAAGCAGCCGGCGCCTTCAAGATCGAGGTCGATCGCCTGATGCGCTACTCGGGCTGGCACCTGCTCGGTACGGCGCGGATGGGCAACGATCCCAAGACCTCCGTCCTCGACCGCTGGAACCGGGCGCACGACGTGCCCAACCTGTACGTGGTCGACGGCTCGTGCTTCGTCACCTCGACCGGCGTCAACCCCACCTCGACGATCGTCGCCATCGCGCTGCGCGCAGCCGACCACATGATCGAGACCCGCTTCGAGCAGCAGGTCCCGGCGTGAGCGAGACACGGACGACTGAGATGACGGGGGCACCGACCGACCTGATCGGAGGCATGCCCGCCACGGACTCCAGCTTCGCAGCCAGCCGACGCTCGATCCGGAATCGCGGCGACGGTTGGAGGAGATCGCCGGCACCCTGATTCCGGCGGCGCACGGCATGCCATCGGCGGCCGAGGTCTTGACCGACGATCGGCTCTCATTCGTGCTTCGTGCCCGGCCCGACCTGGCCGAACCGCTTCGCGAGGCGTTGCGCTCGGAGCTCGGCGAGGACGTCCAGCCTCGACTCGACCGACTCGGCGAGACCGAGCCGACGAACCTGGCTGCGCTGCAACTGGTGATCGTCGGCGCCTACTACACCGACAAGAAAGTGCGCGAGCTGATCGGCTATCCGGGCCAGATGGCGATCGACGTCAGGTCGTGGCTCGTGCCCGAATACATCGAGGAGGGCCACATCGACGCGGTCCTCGCGCGCGGCTCTGTCTGGCGCGATCCGCGCACCGGTACGCGGGCGGTCGAAGGCAACGTGCCGCGCACGTACGCAGAGCGTTTCACGAAATCGGCCTCTGAGGTCGAAGGAGGCAGTGATGGTCGCGACGGCACCTGACAAGAACCAGCAGGCAGAGGCCGGGCGGCTGGCTCGATCCGTTCCTGGCCGAGTGGAAGACCGGCTCCGGCGAGCCGTACGAGGTGCGCGAGCCGGCCACCGGCCGCGGGCTGATCACGCTCAACCTCTCGACCGTCGAGGACGTCGCGCCGCGCGGCGGTCGCGGCCAAGGCCGCGCAGCTCGAGTGGGCCGAGACGAGCTACCAGGAGAAAGCGGCGATCCTGCGCCGCGCGGCGGAGATCTACGAGGCGCATCGGCCCGAATTCGGGACTTGGACGCAGCGCGAGACGGGCGCCCATCGCAACAAGATGCACCACGAGGCGAACTTCGCCCTCGGTGAGCTGCTCGCGGCTGCGGCAATTCCCTGGCAGCCGTACGGCGAGCTGGTGCCGACAGTTCAGCAGGAGCGGCTGTCGATGATTCGCCGCGTGCCGGTGGGCGTCATCGGCGCGATCACGCCGTGGAACTCACCGAGCGTGCTCGGCATGCGCGTCGTCGCGCCGGCGCTTGCGCTGGGCAACGCCGTCGTGCTCAAGCCAGATCCGCAGACGCCGATCTGTGGCGCGGCCGTGTTTGCCGCGATCTTCAAGGAGGCCGGCCTGCCCGAAGGGCTGCTCCAGATCGTCATCGGTGACGCCGAGGTGGGCGAGGCGCTGGTCACCGACCCGAACATCAACATGATCTCGTTCACCGGCTCGACCGAGGTCGGCCGCATCGTCGGCGCGCAGGCCGGCGGCCTGCTCAAGAAGGTCAGCCTCGAGCTCGGCGGCAACAACCCGATCATCGTCCTCGACGACGCCGATCTGCCGGCCGCCGCTTCGGCCGGTGCCTACTCGAGCTTCCAGTTCCAGGGCCAGGTGTGCTTCGCAACCGGTCGCCACATCGTCCATCGCGCGGTCGCCGACGAGTACGTCGATCTTCTCGCCAAAACGGCCCGCCGGTTGCGAACCGGCGACCCGTACCGCGAGGACGTCGAGCTCGGGCCGATCGTCAATCAGAAGCAGGTCGAGCGCGTTGACGACATCGTCCAGCGCTCGCTCAAGGGTGGCGCCCGGCTGGTCGAGGGTGGCACGTACGAGGGCCTCTTCTACCGACCAACGGTGCTGACCGACCTGAAGATCGACTCGCCGGCGTGGACCGACGAGATCTTCGGCCCGGTGGCGCCGGTGCTCACCTTCGCCTCTGACGACGAGGCGGTCGAGCTGGCCAACTCGAGCGAGTACGGACTCGCGGCGGGTGTCTTCTCGCGCTCGATCTCGCGCGGTCTGTCGATCGCCAATCGGATCCGGGCCGGAATGGTTCACGTCAACGACCAGCCGATCAACGACGAGGCGACCATCCCGTTCGGCGGGATGGGCATGAGCGGCAACGGCGGCCGCTTTGGCGGTGACGCCAACCTCGAGGCCTTCACCCAGTGGCAGTGGGTAACGGTGCGCGACGAGCCGCGCTCGTTCGGCCCGACCTACTGATCGCGGCGGACCCGGCGTGACGTCGATCACCGAGGTAGCCCGACGCGCGGGCGTCTCGATAGCCACTGCCTCGCGCGTCGTTGGCGCGACCGACTACCCGGTCAGCGCCGCCACTCGCGAGCGCGTGCTCGAGGCTGCGCGCTCGCTCGACTACGTGCCCAACGCGCTCGCGCGCGGCCTGCACAAGAGCTACATCCCGGTCGTGGGCGTGGTCGTCCACGACATCACCGACCCGTACTTCGCCGAGATCGTGCGCGGCGTTGAGGACGGCGCCGCGCAGAGCGACTTTCTCGTCGTCATCTGCAGCTCGGAGATGGATCCCGAGCGGGAGAACTCGCATGTGCGGCTGCTGCGCTCGATGCGCGCCGCGGCGGTGATCATCGCCGGCAGCGGCATGGACGACGAGGTGCTGAACGCCGAGCTCGACCGACACCTGGCCGGCATCCGCGCCAACGGCTCGGCCGTCGTCCACCTCTCGCCGCACGCCCGGGGAGTGCCCGAGATCGGCATCGACAACGAGGGTGGCATCTGCGCCATGGTCGGTGCCCTGGCCGGCCTCGGACATTCACGAATTGCGTTCCTCGCCGGGCCGCAGTCGCTGTTCGTCGCGCGTCAGCGCACGGCCGGCTACCGGCGCGGCCTGGTCGAGGCCGGCATCGCTCCCGACGCGCGGCTCATCGCCCACTCGAGCTTCGACATCGACGGCGGCGCTCGAGGCGTCGACCGACTGCTGTCCAGCGGCGCCGAGTTCACCGCGATCAGCTGCGCCAACGACCTGCTGGCGCTGGGCGCGATTCGTCGTCTGACCGAGCTCGGCCGTGCCGTCCCGGGCGACGTCTCGGTTGCCGGCTTCGACGACATCTCGATCGCGGCAATGACCGCGCCGAGCCTCTCCACGGTCAGGCTTCCGCTGCGCGAGATGGGCCGGCGCGGGTTCGAGAAGGCCGTCGCTCAGCTCAATGGGGATGCCGCGGGCCCCGAGGTGGTCATGCCGACCCAGGTCATCCTGCGCGATTCAACAGCTCCAGCAACCAAGGGGAAGTCATGACACTCAACCTGCGCGGCATCGTTCCCGCGTGCATCGTCACTTTCGACGCCGACGGCCGCTTCGACGAGGCGCAATACCGGCGCTACCTGCAGTGGCTGCTGCCCCAGGGACCGGTCGCGCTGGCGATCAACGCCGACACCGGCGAGGGACCGCACCTGTGGCCCGACGAGCGTGAGCGAGTCCTGCGCGTGGCCGTCGAGGAGGCCGGCGACGTGCCCATCGTCGCGGGCCTCTCCGCGATGTTCACCGCGCAGGCAGTCGAGGAGGCCAAGCGGGCCGAGCAGGCGGGCGCTCGCGGACTGCTCGTGTTCCCGATCCCGGCATATCAGGGCACGCCGCTCGATCCGCAGGTCCCGGTCGCGTACCACGAGGCGATCGCCCGCGGGTGCAGCCTGCCGATGGTCGCCTTCCAGCTCCAGCCGGCACTCGGCGGCGTGATCTTCTCCGAGGACACGCTGCGCCAGATCGCCGCGATCGACAACGTCATCGCGCTCAAGGAAGCGTCGTTCGACGCGCGGCTGTACCTCCTGACGCGGCGCATGATCGAACGCCTCGAGCGGCCGATCGACCTGCTCACCGGCGACGACAACTTCATCTACGAGTCATTCGTGATGGGCGCCGAGGGCGCGCTGATCGGCTTCGGCACGCTCGCCACCGAGCTGCAGGTCGAGATGTATCGGCTCACGCTCGAGGGCTGCTGGACGGAGGCGCGTGAGATCTGGGAGCGCATCCTGCCGCTCGAGGAGGTCGTCTACGGCGCGCCGGTGCGCAACTATCGAGCGCGAACGAAGGTCGCACTAAAGCAGCTCGGCGTGATCGAGTCGACGTTGATGCGCCCGCCCTTGCTCGCGGTCGGCGACGAGGAGACCGCCTCCATTCGCGCGGCGCTCGGCACGGCCGGCCTGCTCTGATGCCGGGTGCTCTCGCCGGCCGGGTCGTGCTGGTGACCGGCAGCAGCCGGGGCATCGGTGCCGCCATCGCGGCCAAGGCAGCAGCCGAAGGAGCAAACGTCGCCGTTCACTACAACCAGGCAGAGGACGGCGCGCGCCGAACTGTCGAGCGCGCCCGCGCTGCTGGAGTCGAGGCGGAGGCCTTCCAGGCCGATCTGGCCGATGGAAAGCAGGCCGAGGGCCTGGTCGAGCAGGCGATTGAGCGATTTGGCTCGCTCGATGGGCTGGTGAACAACGCCGGACGAACGCACGTCGGCCCGTTCCTGGAGCTCCCCGCGGAGGAGTGGGACCTGGTCGTCGCCACCGACCTGAGCGCGTCGTTCCACACCTGCCGCGCCGCACTGCCGTCGATGGTCGATCGGGGCAGCGGCACGATCGTCAACATCTGCTCGCGGCTGGGCCAGATGGGCATCCCGGAGACGGCCGCGTACAGCGCCGCGAAGGCCGGCCTGATCGGGCTGACGAGGTCGCTCGCGCGGGAGTTCGGGCCACGCGGGATCCGCATCAACGCCGTCGCGCCCGGCGTGGTGGTCACCGACATGACCGCCGATCTGGTCAACAGCGAGACCGGCAAGCAACGCATGCGCGACATGCCGCTCGGGCGCTTCGGGCAGCCCGAGGAGGTTGCCGACTCGGTGATATTCCTGCTCTCCGACGCCTCGGCGCTCTTCCTCGGCCAGACGCTCAACCCCAACTCGGGCGGGTACATGCCGTGACTGACGCCCAGATCCTTCCCGCGTCCGTTCCTGCACCTGTATCCACGTATCCGACTAACTATCCGCTCAGGGACGACTGGGCTGGGGCGTCGCGTTTGTGCTTACTTGCCATCATCCCGATCCCACCTGCCATCCACCCGAATGGATTGTTAGTCGTATCGGTGGATTGGCATGCAAGGATGGGGGACCGTCCGTGACCAAGGTCATCTCCGTTCGCGAGGCGGTTGGCCTGGTCAAGGACGGCACAACACTGCTGATCGGTGGCTCCGGCGCCGGCCACGCGCTGCCGCAGCGCTTCATCGACGAGCTGGCAACGACGTTCCTGGCCGAGGGCCGTCCGCGCGACCTGACCACCGTGCGCATCGTCGGCATCGGCGATTTCGCCGATCGTGGCTTCTCCCAGCTGGGCCTGCCCGGTCTGATGAAGCGGACGATCGGCAGCAACATCGGCAACGAGCCACGCCTCGGCGCGCTGGTCGAGGCAAACGAGCTCGAGTCGTACTCGTTCCCGCAGGGCGTGCTCAGCCAGCTGATGCGCGAGATTGCCGCCGGACGGCCGGGGCTCGTCACTCACGTCGGCCTGGGCACGTTCGTCGACCCGCGCCAGACCGGCGGCAAGCAGAACAGCCGCACGACCGAGGACCTGGTCGAGGTCGTCACCCTGCGCGGCCGCGAGTGGCTGCTCTTCCACGCCTTCCCGATCGACGTCGCCGTGATCCGCGGCACGACCGCCGACGAGGACGGCAACATCACCATGGAGGGCGAGGCAATCCAGGGCGAGATGCTGGCCATGGCCATGGCCGCGCGCAATAGCGGCGGCATCGTCATCGCCCAGGTGCGCCAGGTTGCGCGCCGCGGATCGCTTCCCCAGCGCGACGTCAAGGTCCCGGCGGCGCTGGTCGACCACGTCTACGTCGATCCCGAGCAGTGGCAGACGTACATCACCCAGGATTCGCCGTACTACGCGGGCAAGGAGCGCAAGCCCCTTGGCGGCGACCCGCCGCTGCCGCTCGACGTGCGCAAGATCGTCGCCCGCCGTTCGCTGCTCGAGTTCAAGCCTGGCTTCATCTGCAACCTCGGCTTCGGGATCTCGCAGCTGATAGGCCGCGTGGCGTGGGAGGAGGGCATCACCGATCAGCTGGTGTTGACCGTCGAGCAGGGCATCTTCGGTGGCGTGCCCGTGGCCGGCAACGAGGGCGGCGCCGGCTTCAACTACCAGGCGATGATCGATCAGCCCGACATGTTCGGCTTCTACGACGGCGGCGGGCTCGACATCGCTTCGCTCTCCTTCGCCGAGGTCGACGCGCAGGGCAACGTCAACGTCCACTCTTTCGAGGGCCGCATCCGCGGCCCGGGCGGCTTTCCGAACATCAGTGCGCGCACGCCGCGCATCAACTTCGTGGGCACGCTCACGGCACAGGGCCTCGAGCTCGAGATCGACGGCGGCGTCAAGGTTGTCACCGAAGGCGGCCTGCCCAAGTTCGTGCCGCAGGTGCGCGAGATCACCTTCAATGGGAAGCTCGCGAGAGAGCGCGGCCAGCAGGTGCGCTACATCACCGACCGCGCGGTGTTCGAGCTTGGTGACGAGGGCGTCCGGCTGATCGAGGTCGCGCCCGGGATCGACGTCCAGCGCGACGTGCTCGACAGAATGGGCTTCCAGCCTCACGTGGCCGAGAACCTGCGCACGATCGACAGTCGCGTGTACGCCAAGGGGCCGATGGGCCTGGCGGCCGACTTCGAGGCCGGCTCGTGAGCGGCCTCGTCGAGCTCCAGCTCGGCCAGGTCGCGCGGCTCACCCTGAACAATCCGCCCCTGAACCTCGTGTCCGAGGCGCTGCTGGCCGACTTGGAAGCGGCGCTGGAGCTGCTCGAAGCGGCTCACCCCGGGGACGTGCGGGCCGTCGTCGTGACCGGCAGCGGCGATCGTGCGTTCTCGGCGGGATCCGACGTCAAGGGCTTCGAGGGCCACCGCGGAACGGCGGGTCGGCCGCACTTCACCCGCGAGGAAGGCGTCTTCAAGCGTCTCGCCGACCTGCCCATGCCGACCATCGCGGCGATCGAGGGCAACGCCCTTGGTGGTGGGCTGGAGCTGGCACTCGCGTGCGACATCCGTGTTGCGTCGGAGCGGGCGAGCCTGGGCCTGCCCGAGGTCCGGCTTGCCGTCACACCCGGCGCCGGCGGCACCCAGCGGTTGCCGCGCGTCGTCGGTGTCGGTGTGGCCAAGGAGATGGCGCTGACCGGCCGGATCATTGACGCCCACGAGGCAAAGAGCATCGGCCTGGTCAGTCGCGTGGTGCCGGCCGGCCAGGCGGCTGCCGTGGCACATGAGATCGGCGCCGAGATCGCCCTGCGCGGACCGCTCGCCGTGCGCGAGGTCAAGCGGCTCATCGACCGCTCCGTCGATGTCGACATCGATGCCGGCATCGCAGCCGAGATCGATGCATCGGAAAGAGTCTTCAACACCGAGGACATGCTCGAGGGCGCCCGTGCCTTCTTCGAAAAACGACCACCCAGCTACCGAGGTAACTAGATGAGCGACGTCAGCCGATTCGGAGTTTTCCTGCCCTCCTACATCTGGGAGGGCGACGGTCCCGAGCGCGCCCGAGGCATCAAGGAATTCGCGCGGACCGTCGAGGATCTCGGCTTCGACTCGCTCTTCATCACCGACCACATGCTCGCCGCCAAGCGCTTCTACTCGGTCTCGTGGCTGGAGCCGCTCGCGGCGCTCGCGGTGGCGGCCGGCGTGACGGAGCGCGTCCGTCTGGGCACGTCGATCCTGATCATGCCGCTGCGCAACCCGGTGATGCTGGCCAAGGAGCTGGCCACGATGCAGTTCCTGTCCGAGAACCGGATGATCCTCGGCGCCGGCGTGGGCTGGAACGAGTTCGAGTACGCCGCGGTCGGCGTCAAGAAGTCGGAGCGCGGCAAGCGCACCGACGAGATGCTCGACATCATGATCCCGCTGCTCGAGGGCGAGACGGTCACCTACCACGGGCAGTTCTACTCGGTCGACGACCTGTTCATCGAGCCGCGCACATCGCAGCGCCCAGAGATCTGGATCGGCGGCGGTTCGCAGCTGGCCGACCCGAAGTCACCCGATCTGCCGCGCTTCGTCGAGTCGGTCAAGGCGCGCACGATCAAGACCGACGGCTGGATCCCGCGGCCGACGTGCCCGCCGGACGACATCGCGCGCGACTGGCGCGAGCTGCAGGACTACTACCGCACGCACGGCCGCGACCCGGGCGATTGCTTCGTCGCGCATGAGAACTTCATGCACCTGGTCTTGACCAACGATCCGGTCAAGGCGCGCGAGGAACAGCACAAGGCGTTTCTGAAGGTGATGAGCAATGAGCGCGGACCGGCCTATCTCGAGTCGGTCTATCTGTTCGGCACGCCCGATGAGATCGTCGCTTCCCTCCAGTCACGCGTCGACGCCGGCGTGGAGTACTTCTTCCTGCACACCATGACGCCCGATCCGGCGCAGCTCCAGAACTGGATCGACCACATCATCCCCAACGTCAAGTTCCCGGCCACGGTCGGGCCGGTGCGTCGAATGGCCGCGGCGTAGCGGTGCCGGTGTGACGAGGTGACGCGTCGCGTCGCGCTCATCGGCAAGCCGCTCAAGCGGCGCCACTCGGTGGTGATGCACAACGCCGCGTTCGACGCGGCCGGCATCGACGGCCGCTATGAGTTGCTGGAGATCGGCGAGGACGCGGTCGCGGATGCCGTCGAAGCGGCGCACGGCCCGGATTGGCTGGGTCTCGGCGTGACGGCGCCGTACAAGAAGGTCGTCGCAAGCCTCGTCGACGAGGTCGAGGACGACGCGCGCGAGATCGGCGCGGTCAACAACGTCGTCCGCACCGACGACGGGCGGCTCGTCGGCTTCAACAGTGACGCGCCGGGTTTTCGCGCCGGCGTCGAGCTGGCCCTCGGCCGGCCGTTGGCCGGTCTGCAGGTCGTGGTCGCCGGCGCCGGCGGTGCCGCGCACGCGGTCGTGCATGCGCTCGAGCAGGCCGGCGTGGCTGGGCTGACGATCGGCAATCGGTCGACGCCTGCCGCCATCGGGCAACGGTCCGCGGTCGCCCTCGACGGCGAGGACTTCGCCAACGCCCTCCGTTCCGCGGACCTGGCCGTCAACGCCACAACCGTCGGCATGATCGACCCCGGCTGGACGATCGACGTAGCCGCCCTGCCTGATCACGCGACCGTGTTCGACCTCGTCTACGTGCCCTTCGAGACGCCGTTGCTCGCCGCGGCCCGGGCACGCGGCCTGCGCGCGGCAAACGGCTCGGAAATGTTGATCGCGCAGGCCGCCATCGCGTTCGAGCGCTGGACCGGCGTGGGCGGCATGGCCGGCGTAATGCGCGAAGCGGTGCTGCCGCTCTTCGCCGACTCGACCACGGCCGCCTGACGCGATGCGCCTGCCAATTCGTGGTGGCACGGGCCAGGACGTCGAGATCGGCGCGATATACACGATCGGCCTCAACTACCGGGATCCTGCTGCGACGGAGGACCGGCGGCCGGAACGCCCACTGGTCTACGGCAAGGCGTCGTCCTCGATGACCGGTGATGGGTCGGTCGTCGCCTGGGATCGGGCGTTGACGGCCAGCGTCAATGGAGAGTGCGAGCTGGGAGTGGTGATCGGGGCCGCCCGCTCCGTGATGGGCTACACCATCGTCAACGACGTGACCTCTCAGGATGCGTGGCTCGACGGCGATCAGTGGCTGCTCGGCAAGTCGATGCCCGGCTTCTGCCCGGTCGGGCCGTGGATCGTGCCGGCGAGCGAGCTCGATGCGACTGATCTCGTCCTTGGCTTCACGGTCAACGGGGTGATCGTGCAGGATGGGCGGACATCACAGATGCGTTTCTCGATCGGCGAGATCCTCGACTACCTCGGCGCGCATGTGAAGCTGCGGCCGGGAGACCTGATCGCGACCGGGACACCGGTCAGGGTCGGCCCCGACGCCGCGCGTCACCTGCAGGTTGGCGACCTGATGACGTGCCGGATCGAGGGCATCGGCGAGCTGAACAACACCATCGGCTAACCATCGGCTGATCGCATGGAGGACGTGGCATGAAGCCGCCGACCGTATTCCTGGGCAACATGACCAACCCCGAGGTCGAGGCGTACCTGCACGAGCGCGGTGATCAGGCGATGGTGCTCGTGCCGGTCGGCTCGACCGAACAGCACGGCCCGCACGCGCCATTGGCCTCCGACGTCCTCATTCCGACCGAGGTCGCGCGGCGCATCGCGTCAGTCGTCAGGGCAGTGGTCGCGCCGGCCGTGAACTACGGGCTGTCCTACCCGCACGCCGGCTTCACCGGCGTTGTCCACGTGCGCATCTCGACGTTCCAGGCGCTGATCGAGGACCTGTGCACGCAGCTGGCCGGCATCGGCTTCCGGCGCGTCGTGTTCCTCAACGGGCACTATGACAACACCTACGCGATCGCCTATGCCTGCGCCGCGGCTGGCGACCGATTGCCGGCCGGCGCCCGCGCCTTCCCGGTCAACTACTGGGATGCGATGACGCCCGAGGAGGCGGAAGAGTTCTTCGACCCGTCGAACGGCCTGCACGCCAACAAGGGCGAGACATCGGCGGTGATGGCGATCAACCCGGCGCTCGTCGACATGGACGCGGCGAACGTCGAGATGCCGCCGTTCCCGGAAGTGACCAACCCTGCCGCCGTGCACACCGCGTTCTTCTTCTCGTCACCCGGCTCGGTCTACCGCGCGTCACGATCCGGCACGTGGGGCGACGCGCGCGAGTCGTCGGCTGAGTTCGGCGAGCGCTACCTGCAGGTCGTCAGCCGGGCCACAGTCCGGCTGCTCGACGACATCGAGCGCACCTTCCAGGCAATGCCCGACCGCTGAACTGCCCATCGCGCGGTCGGCCGTCCCATCGGGCGGTTAACGGTCCCATCGAGCCTATCCACCGATCCGACTAACTATCCGACCTGACGGACTGGTTGGTGAGCAACGAGCATCGATGAAGCGACGCGTAAGTCGGCGGTGACTCGGCGAGAAGGTCATCTCGCTTGAATGGCAGGAATGGCCGACCAGAAGACTCAGTGGGCGAAGGAAGGCGCCCTGCGCATCGCTCGCGCGATCGAGCTTGATCGACGACGATCCGAGGTGGAGGCAGTAAGGGTGCCGGACCACTTCGACCTGCTGCCTGAGCCCGCGTTCCGCGATGCGGACAGCGGGCGCCGCGAGTTGATGCCTGACGCGCCGTTGGTCTTGATCGGCAGGTATTTCCGCCGCAGCCGTGCGTATGCGGGTATCTCGCAGACGCAGCTAGCTGGCATTGCCAACGTGTCGCAGAGCATGGTTTCCAGACTGGAACGCGCCCGCGCCCCGGCGATGGCGTTCGAGCGCTTTGTGGATATGGGCCTGGTACTGGGCCGGCTCTTTCCGCTCGGCGTCTGTCCTCACGATCATCGTTGTGGCTGGCAGCCGGTACCGCCACCGCCCGACGAGCCAGATCCCGAGACATTCCTGGATCGGCTGCTGCGCTACGCCGGCGAGACTTGATCTCGTTCCCAATTCACCCCAATGCCATCCCGCCCACTGCCCATCCACCCTCATGGATAGTTAATCGGATCGGTGGATGGGGCCTGGAGGACAGAAGGGCGCCGCATTTGGCGTCGCATTCAAGGGCTGGCGTTCAGCCACTGCCCAGCGCGCATGACGCGCTGAACATGAAGATCCGGGCTCAGCTCGACCAGGTCGGCGCGTTGGCCGGCGGCGATGCGGCCGCGGTCGGTGATCCCGAGCAGTGCCAGGGGATTGCGGCTGGCGGCAGCGACCGCCGCCGGCAGTGACACGCCGGTCGCGACCAGGTTGCGCAACGCGACGTCAAGTGACAGGACCGAGCCGGCCAGTGTTGACGTGCCGGCGAGGGTGACGCGCTCGCCCACGACCTGGCAGTCGAGTCCGCCGATCTGCCCACGGCCGTCACCTGTGCCGGCGAGGTAGATGGCGTCTGAAACAAGCAGCAGGCGATCCGCAGGCTTGAGCCGGGTGATCATCGGCCACAGCTGCGGATCGACGTGGATGCCATCGGCGATCAGCTCGACGTAGACCTCGTCGTTGAGCAGCGCCTCGACAGCCAGCCCCGGCGTGCGATGGTCCACACCGGACATGGCGTTGAACAGGTGCGTGGTCGAGGTTGCCCCGGCGGCATAGCCGGCACGTGCCTGCTCGACGGACGCCGCCGAATGGCCAAGCGAGACGGCAACTCCCCGATCTCGCAGCCACGCAACGAGATCGACGGCGCCGGGGAGCTCGGGCGCCACGGTGATCACGCGAAGGTTCTCAACGAGCCCCTCCAGGTCACCGACGGAAACGCCAGTGGGTGAGCGCAGATGTGTCGGATCGTGCGCGCCGCACTGTGCCTCGGCCAGGAACGGCCCCTCGAGGTTGAAGCCGAGCGGCTGCGCGCCGTCTGCCGGTGCCGACGGCAGCCACTCGCGGACCAATTCGGCGAACGATCCCAGCTCCGCGAGCGGCGCGGTCACGGCGGTCGGCAGGAAGGATGTCACGCCGCGGCCCAGCAGAGCGCGCGCCATGCCGTCCAACCCATCGCGGCCGCCCATCGCGTCGTGCCCGCCCCAACCATGAACGTGGAGGTCGACGAACCCGGGCGCGATGAACGGACCGCCCGAGCCCGAATCCGGATCCAGCTCGACGTCCCCGATACGGTCGCCCTCGACCGACACAAGACCGTTGACGATCCCGTCCTCGAGCACCAGTCGCCCGGCGACTGTCGTCATGCCGTCGCCTCCGCGCCGTGAATTGCGGCGCCGATCGCGCCCGCCCACGTGCCGAGCTCGGCAGTCACGATCGAGACCTCATCGAGCGATGTCGTCGTGACGCGGCGTCGGACCTCAGCGTGGATCGGTTCCATCAGCAGGTCGGCGGCAGCGCTGATGCCGCCGCCAATGACCACCTTGTCGGGCGTCATGACGACGATCATGTTGGCGATTCCGATGCCCAGGTATCGGCCGATCTCGGCCAGCCCGGCCTTGGCGCGTGGGTCGCCGGCGCGCGCCCGAGTGAAAGCCTCCTCGGCCGTCGCAGTTCCGCACAGCTCCTCGATCCGATCGGCACGCACGAGTGCCTCGAGGCAGCCGTTGCTGCCGCAGGTGCAGGCCGGGCCGTCGGGTTCGAGCGTCTGGTGGCCGAGCTCGCCGCCCGTGCCGTCGTGGCCCTGGTGGACGTGCCCGTCGACGCAGATCACGCCACCCACGCCCGTTCCCAGGGTGAGGCCGACCATCGTCGACGCGCCGCGGCCGGCGCCCAGGCGCAGCTCGGCGAGGCCGAAGGCGCGTGCGTCGTTGATCATCGCCACGGGCAGATCGAGCGCACTGCCGACAGCTCGACGCCACGGGCACGCCATCCCACTCGCCCTCGAGATTGGGCAGCATCCTCGTCGCGCCGGTGGCCGGGTCGTACAGGCCGGGTACGCCGATGCCGACCGATCCAACCGCCGGCCACTGGGCGATCGACCGTCCGGCCACGTCGGCCATCTGGGCGACGACCGCTTCAGGACCACCGCTCGATGTCGGGACCTGGCCATGGTCGAGGAGGAGCCACAGCGCATCGGGGCTGGCCTCGGCGCGGCCGTCGGCGCGGCGTTCGACGACGGCCCATTTGATGTTCGTTCCGCCGAGATCGAGCCCCAGGTGGCGACTCGGCGACGGCGCGTGGGGCACGCCGCTCAGGACTCGGACGTCACGCGCGTGTAGGCGGCCGCAACGAGCACGATGATCGCGCCGAAGAGGATCAGCCGATCGGCCTCCTTGAAGCCGAGCGAGTTGAGCAGCGCAGTGACGACGGTCAGGATCAGCGCGCCGAGGATCGTGCCGCCGTATCCGCCGCGGCCGCCGAGGATGGACGTGCCGCCAATGACGGCCGCCGCGACCGAGGGCAGTAGGAGCGAGTTGGCGAGTGTCACGCTGGCGGTGTTCGTCGCACCGCTGAGCAGGAACCCGGCGATCCCGGCCATCACCGCCGAGATGACGTACAGCACGAGCAGGATCTGCCATGACTTGCGCACCGACAGCCGTGCTGCAATCGGGTTGTCGCCGATCGGCGTAGAGCATGCGGCCGTAGCCGGTGCGACGCAGCCCGAACAGGATCAGCACAGCGCAATCGGGACGAAGACGAGGAAGCTGTTGGGGATGATGCCGAAGGTGAATCCGGCACCCAGCGTGCGCAGCTCGGGTCGGCACGCCTGAGCCGGTTTGTACGTTCTGGAGCTGCCACACGTTGGCCAGGCCGAGCACGACCAGGCTCATCGCCAGGGTCATGATCAGCGGGTGGACGCGGAAGATGCCGACGCCGATGCCGGTCATCAGGCCGGCCAGGGCGGCCGCTGCGAAGCGACGAGGATCGCCGGCATGAAGCCCATATCACCAACCAGTGTCGCGACCAGGAAGCCCGACATGGAAGCGACCGCGCCAACCGACAGGTCGATGCCGCCGGTAAGCATGGTCAGCGTCTGCGCACCGGCCAGAATCGCGAGCGGCACGGCCGAGCGAACGATGACGCTGGCCCAGCCCGCATCGACTGTGCCCGGCCGGACGATCTCGGAAATGACGATCAAGATGCCGAGCAGGATGGCGAGCGGTATCGCCGGCCGGTCACGCAGCAACGCGCGGATGCTGGCCGCGCTGACGCGTGCCTCGCCGCGCGCTGGCGCTGGGGCGGTCGCGGTCGCGCCGCTCATCGTCGTTCCCTGCGCAGCTGAACGAGCGTGCCGACCATCACCACCGCGACGAGGATGATGCCCTGCGCGACCGTCGAGAGGTTGGTGTTGATGCGCAGGAACGACAGGTCGGTACGCAGCAGCGACAGGATGAAGACGGCCACGATCGGCCCGAACAGGCCGCCGCGGCCGCCAGCGAGGCTGACTCCGCCGAGCACGATCGCCGCGACGCTGAGCAGCGTGTACGTCGGGCCCGGCACGGGTGTGCCGATGCCGGTGCTGGCGGTGAGGCTCAAGTCCAGCGAGCGCGGCGAACAGCCCACCGATCATGTAGCCGATGACCTTGGCGCGATTGACCGGAACGCCGCTTCGGAATGCGGCCAGCGGACTGCTGCCATTGGCGTACAGCCAGAGTCCGATCTTGGAGCGCTGGATGGGCAGCCAGACGATTGCCACTACGATCGCCAGCAGCACCAGCGCCTTGGGCAGCCAGTCGGTGCCGAGCGACCCAAGAACGAGATCCTTCAGCCAATCGGGCGCGCCACCGCCGGGCGTGGGCAGTACGAGTAGCGCGGCGCCGGCCCAGACGAAGCCCATCGCGAGCGTGACGACGATGTCCGGGATCCTGGTCAGGACGATCAGCGTGCCATTGATCGCGCCGAGCATCAGGCCAAGCACCAGTACGGCGATCAACTACGAATACCGCGTACTCCGGTGGCTGATCCTCCATGCTTGCCGCGGCAACAACGCTTGTCAGTGCCATCATGGAACCGATCGAGAGGTCGATTCCGCCGGCGATCACGATCACCGCCTGGGCCGCCGCGGCGAGGGCGAGGGGCAGGGACTGGATGGCCAGGTTCTGGACGCCGGATGGACCGTACGTGGGCTGGATGAAGCGCGTGAACGCGAGCAGCACGCCCAAGGAAGACGAGCAGGCCGATCGTCCAGCCGTTCCTGCGCGCGCCGTTGACCAGCGCGTCGAGCGGTCCGGGCTTCCTGGCCTCGGCTGTCGTTGTCGCGGCGGTCACTTGGTCATCGCCTTTTCAACCGCGGCTACCGCATCCGCGCCGCTCTCGGCGGCGACAGCCTCGGCGGCGGCCTGCTCGGGCATGACCGCGTCTGATCTCAGGTTGTATGCCGCGCGCAGGAGTGTCGGCTCATCGGCATCGGCGGCGTTCATCTCGGCCACTACCTTGCCGCCGAAGATCACGATCACCCGATCGCACGCGAGCTGGATCTCCTTAAGCTCGGACGTGTAGATCAGGATCGCCGCGCCGGCGGCGGCCAAATCGGTCAGCAGCGCATAGATCTGGGTCTTGGTGCGAATGTCGATGCCGCGTGTGGGATCGAAGCAGAGCATCGTGCGCACTCCGCCGGCGACCCAGCGGGCAATCGTCACTTTCTGTTGATTGCCGCCAGACAGACGCCGCACCTCGCGCTGGGCGCGCGTGTCGATCTGGAGCGTGCCGATCGCGGCGGTGACCTTCTTGCGCTCGTCGCCGATGTTGATCGGGCCCCATTTGCTGAACGCGGTGCGGAAGGGGAGGGCGATGTTCTCGCGCACCGATCGCTGCATCAGCAGCGCCTCGGCCCGATCCGCGGCGACGTACACGACTCCGGCGCGGATGGCATCCGCCGGGTGACCGAAACGGACCGGCTTGCCGTCGATCAGCATCTCGCCGCCGCTCGGCTTATCCGATCCGGCAAGGACGTCGAACAGCTCGTCCTGGCCCTGACCCTCGAGGGCCACGACGCCGAGCACCTCACCGGGATGCAGGTCAAAGGTGACGTCGGACAGTCGAGTGCCGTGGCTCAGGCCGCGTGCCGAGAGCCGCGGCGTCGCCGCGCGCCAGCTTTCATCCGTCGCGCCGCGCTCCTGGCGCGCGCTCAGCTCCTCGACGGCCTGGCCGAGCATCAGCTCGACGATCCGGTCCTCGGAGCCGGCGGATAATATCGACGATGCCAACCGTCTCTCCCTCGCGCAGCACGGTGGCGCGATCGCACACGGCGGCGATCTCGATCATCCGGTGCGAGATGAAGATGACCGACCGATCGCCACCGCGCATTCGGCCCACAACCTCGAGCACGCGCTCGGTCAGGTTGGCCGGCAGCGCAGCCGTCATCTCGTCGAGCATCAGCACGTCCGGCTCGGCGGCCAGCGCTCGGGCGAGGTCGATGATGCGCAACGAGGCAAGAGGTACCTCGCGGGCGATGCTGGCCGATGTTCAGATCGGGCAAACCGAGCTCGCTCATCCAATGGCGGTAGGGCTCGATCGGCGTATCGGTCAGCCGCAGGTTGGACTTGATATCGAGGTCTGGGATTAGTGCCGGTTCCTGGTAGACGGGGATCAGACCACCGCGCCTGGCCTCTGCCGGCGAATGAACCGTCCGCTCTCGGCCGCGGACAGAGATCGATCCGCGATCCGGGTGGACCGCGCCAGTCAGAATCTTGACCAACGTCGATTTGCCGGCGCCGTTGGCGCCCATCAAGGCATGGACCTCGCCAGGGCGCACGGCGAGCGAGGCTGACTTGAGCGCGACGACCGCGCCATAGGTCTTCGAGATGCCGGTCGCTTCGAGCAGCAGTTCGGTGCCGTTGTTGTCGGTCATCACTTGCTCGTGATTATGCGCGAGCGGGAGGCCGTTTGGCCTCCCGCTCGCAAGCTCGCCTGGGTCAGGACGGGATCAGATCCCGCCCGGGCCCTCGCAGGCAACCGCCTGCTCGGGCGAGTAGGTCGTCCAGCCCTCGATCTCGAGGCCCAGCGGCCACAGAGGATCGAGGCCGTCGACGAGCCACGACTCGAGCGTCGCGACGCCGTCATCAGAGACGTTGTCGGCGACGACCGGGGTGAGCAGCACGGTGTTGGGCTGAGGAGCATCCTCAGCGGTCTCCACCGTCTCACCGTTGAGCAGCTTCAGGGCGAGGTTCACGCCCGCGCCACCGACGGCTGCAGTGTTGGTCACTGCGGCACCCTCGAGGCCCGGATAGTTCTCCTCGTCAAGCAGCTGGTTGACGAAGGCGCCGATGTCCGCGCCGACGATCGGCACGAATTCCTCGCCTGCGTCCTGGATGACGTCGACTACCTAGGAGTCCATGCCGGAAGTCCAGATGCCATTGACATCGTCATAGCCGCCGCCGTTCACGAAATCGGTCGCGATCTGCGTCGTCTTCGCAGGATCCCAGTCGGTGTGGACGCCATCCTCGGACGGGACGAGCGTGATGTTCGGGAAGTCGGCCAGAGCGTTCTGGAAACCAATGTGACGGTCATCGTCAGCCGGGTTGCCGGCCAGACCGCGCATGTACCAGACGTTGCCCTCGCCACCGAGCTGCTCGAACAGCCAGCGGGCGCCGAGCTCGGCATACAGGACCTGGTTGTTGTACAGGTTGTACGTGCCCTCATGGGTCACGTAGGCATCGACCGAGACGGTCGGGATGCCTGCAGCTTCGGCCTCGTCGAGGGCTTCATTAAGCGCATCGGGACCGTTCGGGTTGAAGACGATCGCGTCTACGTCGGCTGCGATGAGATCGCGGATGTGGCCGAGCTGTCCGGCAGCGTCGACGACCTCGTGGAACAGCGTCATCTCCGCGACCTGGCCCGATGCCAGTGCCTCAGCCTTTGCCGTGCAGACCTGCTCCTCGCGGAAGCCGTTGCCTACGCCGGCGGCGTTCGAGTAGCCAATGTGGAACTCGCCGGTCGGCTCGCCCGAAGGCGCGTCGCTCGTATGCTGCCGTGGCGCTCGCGCCTGCCGTTGCGCTGGGCGCCGCGCTCGGCGCGGTTGTCGCGCCGCCGCCGCTGCACGCCGCGACGATAAGCATCATCGCGCCGCCCAGGGCCAGGAGCTTCACGCTCTTGGTGTTGGTCATGTGTTCGGAAACCTCCTCCAAATGGATTGCTTGCTGATCGAGCCTCTTCCTTGGCGCGTCATCCACCTCCTTGCTGGGTGAGCACCCGGGCCATGCGCCGAGCGTGCTCTCGATAGGCCTTGTCGAAAAGATCCCGCGATCGCTCGTCACCGACGACCGATGCACGGGTGATGACTGGTGGCATTGCTCCCCTGCCCGCCAGCAGCTCGGCGACTCGAACCTTGATCGAGTTCACGATCGCCACTGCTGCGATGGTAGACCCAGGGCCGACTGGAGTGTCCAAACCGTCGATCGCGCACAGCGCGTCGGCGGCCGGGGTGCACAGGTCGATCGACAAGGTCGGCTTCGTCGAGCAGCCGACTACCGGCCGCCGCATCCGGTTCGGCCGACATCGACTGCGCGACCGAAGTGACGGCGATGACGCGCATGCCGCGCGCCCGCGCGCCGCGCGCCATCTCGACCGGCACGGCGGTCAGGCCGCTGGCCGAGAAGACGACCATCAGGTCGTGCGCGACCGAAGTTGAAGTTGTTGAGGATCACCTCGGCCAGGCCGGGCACGCGCTCGATGAACATCGCCTGGCGCTGGCCGTTCGCGCCGACGACCTGGCTGTGGAAGGTCATCGACAGCTCGACCAGCGGCGAAAAGCCCGGGTAGGAGCCGTAGCGCGGGAACATCTCCTCGGCCGGGATGCGCGAGTGACCGGTGCCGAACAGGTGGACCAGGCCATCGGCCGCGATCGCGTCGGCCGACCATTGGCTGGCCTGCTCGATCTGGTCGTGCTGCGTGGCGCCGATCCGCTCGAGCAGCGACTGTGCCTCTGAGAGCCAGCGCATCGACGGTGGAGCGAGCGTGCTGCCGGCCTGGGGCGACAACCTAGTAGATGTCCCCCGGAGCGCTGCCGGCGATCGCCGGCTCGCCCGATACGGCACCATCGGCGGCGCCCGACTTGCGCGCCTTGAAGTCCTCGAGGATCGCCTGCGTGGCTGTCGCGCCGACGCGCGTCACGCCGAGCTCCATCACCTCGAGCAGCGCGTCGAGAGTGCGCACACCGCCGGCCGCCTTGACCTGGACGTGCGGCGAGGTGTTGGCGCGCATCAGGCGCAGGTCGTCGTGCGTGGCGCCCGTGGCTGCGAAGCCGGTCGAGGTCTTGACGAAATCGCCGCCGGCGGCCTCCGTGACTCGACAGGCGCGGATCTTCTCGTCATCGGTCAGGTATGCATTCTCGAAGATCACCTTGACGATCGCGCCGGCGGCATGCGCCGGCTCGACGATCGCGGCGATGTCGGCCTGCACGTCGGTGTCTCGGCCGGAGCGCAGCCATGCGATCTGGATGACCATGTCGAGCTCCTGGGCGCCCTGCTCGAGTGCGCGGTGCGCCTCGAAGACTTTCGTCTCGGTCAGCACGTCACCGTGCGGGAAACCGACCACGGTGCCGACCTTGACATCCGTTCCGCGCAGCAACTCGACTGCCTTGACGACGTCGGTCGGACGCACGGTTGCCGATGCCACGTCGTACTGCGCAGCCAGCCGGATGCCCTCCTCGACGAACGCGTCATCGAGCTCCGGCCGGAGCAGCGAATGGTCGATCGTCTTGGCGATCTCGCGATAGGTCAGGCGATCGAACAGGTCACTCATCGATCAGCTCAGGACTCCTTAGGAATGTACGGACGGAGAATGTTGCGCGCGATCAGGAAGCCGCGCTTGATCAGCGCGTCGGTCGCTTCGAAGCGCCGATCCTCGTGCTCAATGATGCAGTCCCCGTCGTAGCCCACGCGGTAAAGATTGGAGAATATTTCTCCCCAATCGGCGTCACCCAGACCGGGCAGACGCGGAATCTGCCAGCCGATCCCGGACGACAGCGTGCCGCGCTCGTACAGGCCGTCGCGGTCGATCAGCACGTCCTTGGCCTGGAAATGAAGGATGTGGTCGCCGAACTCGCGGATGAATCGGCCCTGGTCGATCATCAGCCAGACCAGGTGCGACGGGTCGTAGTTGAGGCCGATGGTGCCGCCCCACTGCTCGATGATGCGCCGCCAGATGTAGGGCGACCAGGCGATGTTGTTGCCGCCCGGCCACTCGTCGCGGCTGAAGATCATGGGGCAGTTCTCGATCGTGATCTTGACCCCGTTGTCCTGCGCGTGGCGGACGATGTCGGGCCACACCTCGAGCGCGACCTGCCAGTTCTCGTCGAGGCTCTTGGCCGGATCGCCGCCCATGAACGTGTTCATGAACGGCACTTCCATCATCCGGCACGCCTCGATCACCTTCTTGATGTGGGCGATGGCCGGTTCGCTCACAGCGGCATCCGGATGCAGCGGATTGGGGTAGTAGCCAAGTCCTGAGATGGCCAGACCCTTGGCGTTGATGTCGACGCGGATGTCCTTGGCCTGGTGCGCGTCCAGGTTGACGACGTCGATGTGCGAGGTCCCGGCATAGCGCCGCTTGGTGCCACCGGAGGCCGGCCAGCAGGCAATCTCGAGGCTGTCGAACTCGTTCGCGGCGGCCCAGTCGGCGACTTCCAGGAGCGGCGTGTCTGGGTAGGGCGCGGTCAGTATCCCGAGTCTCATGTGCTGCTCAACCCTCCACTGCTGCCCACGCGCCGGTTCGCGCGCTGCGCGCGATGGCCTCGCCGACGAGCATCTCCTCGTGGCCATCGGCGAACGTGGCGTACGGCGGCCGCTCGGCCATCGCGCCGTTGCCGACGTCGGCGTAGATGGCTCGGAAGAGCGCGGCGAACGTGTCGGCGAAGCCCTCGACATGGCCGGCGGGCAGTGCCGCCGCGGCCCTGCCGGAGTCATTCATCAGCACCGCGTCGCGTGCCAGCACCTCGTTCGGCTTGTCGCGCCGGCCGAACCACATCATGTCGGGCGACTCCAAATTCCACGCGGCGGCGGCGCTCGAGCCGTCGACCTCGTATTGGAGCGAGTTCTTGCGCCCGGGGCTGATCTGAGAGACCGCCATCACCCCGCGAGCGCCGCCGTCATAGCGCAACAGGATGGTCGCCACATCCTCGGTCTGGATGTCGCGCTTGACCGTTTCGGCTGCGCGCTCGCGCGAGAACGTCTCGACCGGCCCGGACGGCTGCTGGCGAAGTGGAATGAACGTGGCCAGGTCGGCCATCACCTCGGCGACATGCAGTCCGGTCACGAAGCTGGTCAGGTCGAGCCAGTGCGAGCCGATGTCGCCGACGGCGCGGAGCGCACCGCCACGATCCGGCTCGAGCCGCCAGTTCCAGTCGGTCTCCATCAGCAACCAGTCCTGGAAGTAGCGACCGCTGATCAATCGGACGTCGCCC
>CAVZOG010000009.1:0-321766 GCA_963776865.1 uncultured Chloroflexia bacterium
TACATAACTTCTCTTATCGGAAGTAGTAACGCTTCCCGAAGTGGCGGTCCGCTTGGCCTTCCAACGGTGACCTAGAGAGTTTTGATGAGCGAAGCGACTGTCCGCCGCAGTCTGAGGTCGATCGTCGCCAGCGGCGCTCCAAGACGTCGAGCTAGTACGACGTATTCGGCGTCGTAGGTCTTCGCCCAGCCAAGTTCCGATGCGAGCTGGCGCGCATCGGAAACCAACTCCCGAGATGGCGTTGGCGCCACCGACGCGCGTTCGAGCCAGGCAAGCGCGTCTGAGACGATCGAGCCGCTGACTTCGCCGCGCCATTCGAGCTGACGAAGCGTGGCCCCAACTTCGGACCACAGCAGAGATGGAGCGTGGAGCTCTTCGTCGGCTAACGCGCGCGACCACTTGCCGGCAATCGCTGCGGGCACGACCACGCTCGCGTCGACGACGACGGTCAACGTCCCTGCCGGGTAAGGCGGAGCGCGCGAACGATGTTGGGCATCGGTCGTCCGTCGGGCATCTCGCGCCACTCCAGTGGCAGCGCCGATTGCTCGTCGTCGAGCACGAGGTCCAGATCCTCTGCCTCGATGACGTGCTGCGTCCCGATTTTGCGCGCCTTCAGTCGCCCGGTGCGTATCCAGCGCCGAATAGTCTCAGGGTCTTTGCCGGCCATCTTCGCCGCCTCGGGCACGGTGATCATTGCACGATACTACTACATGGAGTCACGCGGGTAGAATGAATTGGGTGGCGCAGAGCGAGCTGACGGTCGACGAGATCATGCGCATCCTGACCCTCACCGCGGCGCAACGGTCAACCCTCCTCGAACGACTCGAGAACGTTCCCGGCAAGGATTGGCAGCGAACGGCGATCGTTTCGGTGCCGCCCGGCAAGACGTTCCACTACACCGCGACCTACTACGGCGATTGGCTGGCCGCCCACGAACGTGTACACCTCGACCAGATCGAGCAAACGGCCACGGTGGTCACGCACCGACGACCGTGAATCCCATCGAGCGAGCCGCTGTAGCGAGTTCGAGGTCATGAGTAGCGAATTTGAGTGTTGGCAAGTCGACCCGAAGGGCAAGGGCGGTCGCCAAGTGGATCGCGTCGAGCGTACCGAGAGCCGTCGGATATGGATCTGCCGCTCGATCGAGCACCAAAGTGAGTGATCGGAACTAGTGAGAAGGTCGCCAGGGTGTCCTGGACCGCGGCCCGCTGCGTAGCCGTGGCGGCATCGTCGCCCAGGCCTCGCGATCGGGCGCGATCGATCGTTCGCAGACATTCCACTCGTAGCAGTTCGCTCGACACCGGACTGATGTCACGCCAGTCATTCAACGGTGCTGGCTCGGCAAGGATGATTCTCAATACGACCGACGCGTCGACATAGGTGATCAACGCTTGCTTCTGTCCTCAAGCAGGAGATCCAGCGAGCTAACGGGCCATTTTGCCGGCTCGTAGACCCTGTCACGAATTCAGAGAAGGGGCGAAGGGGAGGTCTCACGACCAGGCGCGTCTTCGACTCGATCGGCACGAGACGCGCGATTGGCCGGTCGTGATCGGTCACTTCGATCGTCTCCCCTGCTTCGACTGACCTCAGATGGCGTGACAGGTTGTTCTTGAGTTCAGCTACGCCTACGCGGTGCATGGCTACATAAGGCCACACGATGGCCAGAATGTCAATCCGCGCGACCTCGGTCTCGCAATCCGCCGTTGACGGGAGGCATATGGTCGGCTGACGACCATGGATATCCCGAATCTGGTCAGATCCGTCGCTCACCGACCGCCCGGTGAGGAGCTCAGGCTGCCCGATGAAGGGCCGCTGGCGTCCTTCGCCGGCGCAACGGGCTGGCTCAACTCGGAGCCGCTGACGCCCGAGGGTCTGCGCGGCCGCGTGGTTCTGGTCGATTTCTGGACCTACACCTGCGTCAACTGGCTGCGCACCCTCCCCTACCGGCGCGCGTGGGCCGCCAAGTACGCCACGAACGGCCTGACGATCATCGGCGTCCACACGCCCGAGTTCGGCTTCGAGCACGACCTGGACAACGTGGTGGCCCAGTCGCGTGCTCTGGGCGTCGATTATCCGATCGCGATCGACAACGACTACGGCGTCTGGCGCGCCTTCGCCAATCACTTCTGGCCGGCGCTCTACCTAGCTGATGCGCAGGGCCGGATCAGGTACCACCACTACGGCGAAGGCGAGTACGCGATGACCGAGATGGCCATCCAGCAGCTGCTCGTGGACGCCGGCGCGGCCGGCTTCGATCCGAACCCGGTGACGGTCGAGCCACACGGGCTCGAGGTGGCCGCCGATTGGGCGAACCTGCAGTCGCCCGAGACGTACGTCGGGTATGGCCAGGCGACCGGATTCGCGTCGCCGGGCGCGGCCGCGGACGTGCCGCACGCCTACGAGCTCGCGCCGTTGCGCCTCAATCAGTGGGCGCTCGCCGGCACGTGGACCGTCGCCCGCCATGCCGGGCTGCTGAACGAGCCGGGCGGCAGGATCGCGTTCCGCTTTCACGCGCGCGACGTCAACCTGGTGATGGGTCCGGCCTCGCGGGGCACATCGATCCCGTTTCGAGTCTCTCTCGACGGCCAGCCGCCGGCGGACGCTCACGGAAGCGATATCGACGCGGACGGTCGCGGGATCCTCAACGAGCAGCGCACCTACCAGCTCATCCGCCAACCCGACCAGCAGCAGGACCACCTGGTCGAGGTCGAGTTCCTCGATCGAGGCGCCGAGGCGTACTGCTTCACCTTCGGCTGACCTTCGGTCCGCTGCCGTGTGAAGGAGAGTGCAATGACTACCCCTCGTCAACCGCGCGTTCTGATGAGCGGCCTTGCCTACGTCGAGTCCGCACGCTGGCACGACGGCCGGCTGTGGTTCGCCCACTGGGGTACCGACGAGATCATCGCGGTCGACCTTGATGGCAACAGTGAGGTCGTCGGCCACGGTCCCGGCGGTCTTGGCTGGTCGATCGACTGGCTACCCGACGGACGAATGCTGGTCACCGGCCAGGGCGTCTCGCTCGTCGAGGCCGACGGGTCCATGGCGCCCTACGCCGACCTGAGCGGATTGGCCTCGGACTGGAACGAGATCGTGGTCGACGGGCGCGGCAACGTGTACGTCAATGGCGGCATCTCGTTCGAGCCGAGCGACGAGCCACCAGGTCTGATCGCGTTCGTCATGCCCGACCGATCGGTCCGCCAGGTGGCCAGCGGGCTGGCCTTCCCGAACGGCATGGTGGTCACGCCCGACAATCGGACTTTGATCGTCGCCGAGTCGTTCGCCGGTCGACTGACGGCCTTCGATATCGCCGACGACGGCAGCCTGTCAAACAGACGCAGCTGGGCCGAGGGCGTTGGCCCGGACGGAATCTGCCTCGATGCCGAGGGGGCCGTCTGGGCACAAACGTTCCAGGACAACGCCAACATCCGCCTCCGCGAAGGCGGCCAGGTGGTCAACAAGGTTCAGCTCGATCGCAGCCCGTTCAGCTGCATGCTCGGCGGACCGGACGGCAAAACGCTGTTCATCCTGGCCGCCGAGTGGCGCGGCATCGAGAAGGTCGACGAAGCACTCGGGGCTCGAACCGGCCAGGTGTTGGTTGTCGACGCGCCGGCTCCCCACGACGGTTGGCCGTAGTCGTCAGTTATCCCGGCACACCCAAAAAGCCGCGCGGCACCTGGATCAATCGATCGTGGCTGCGTCCCTGTCGCGTGGCATCTCGACCATCTCGGCATCCCCCGGCAAGGCTTCGTGGTTGCCATTCGAGATGCTGATCGCCTTGTGTCGGGCAGCGCCGACGCGGTGGTGGGTGCGGCAGCGAGCCTCATATCGGTCCGGCTCGCGCGCGTCTTCAGTGCCGCCGATCACGATCAACGGATCGTCGATCGCGGCAGGCTTGTTGTTGACCAGGCGCTGGCTGCGCGTGGCCTCTTCGCCGCAGCCGGGGAAGGTGCACACCGCCGACAGCTTGGCGACGCTGTCGGCCAGCGCCAGGAGCGTGGGCATCGGCCCGAAAGGCCGCCCCGCGAAGTCCGTGTCGAGGCCGGAGATGATGACCTCGTAGCCGTCGGTGGCCAGCTTGTCGGCGATGGACGCCAGCTCGACCCCGAACATCTCGGCCTCGTCGATCGCTACGACTTCGCACGGCGCCTCCATCACGGCCGCGATTATGTCGGCTGCGGAGCTCACGGTCGTGCACGCGTAGCGCGCGCCGGAGCGCGACTCGGCTACCTCAGCAGACGTGCGGGTGTCCACGTTCGGACGGATCAGCAGCACGGATCGACCACCAACGGACGCTCTGCGGAGCAGGCGCAGCAGCTCCTCGGTCTTGCCCGAGAACATGCATCCGGTGATGACGTGCAGCGTGCCGAGTCCCCTCACCTGTCCCGTTGCCTCCTGTGCTGTACGTAGCCGCGAAATCGGTCCCTGCGAGGTTAGCGCGACGGCCCGGACGCCGTGACGAGATCGTCCAGAATCTCGTCTCTATTGGCGGCGCCGAGCGAGAAATGCCCGTGGCCGCGGGCGAGCGTGAACATCGCGCCGGGAATGTGATCGGCGAGCCACTCTCCGTGTGACCAGGGCACGAGACGATCGAGCTCGCCCTGCCAGATGTGGACCGGCACCGTGATCGACTCCACGTCGAAGCCCCACGGCTGGGCGAAGGCAAGGTCGTCATCGACCCAGCCGTCGAAGCCGTGCTCGAGCGCTCGACGCAGGCCGGCGGCCTCGTGATCGGCCCACTCGCCGGTCGCAACCGCCTGGTCGACCGGCGGCAACGCGTCGCCGAGCGTGGCGATCATCTGCTCGGCGGTTATGTGACGAACCTCCTCGCCGAATCCCGCCATCCACTCACGCAGCGGCCCCTCCCCCGCCAGAGCAGCGGAGAACTCGTCGACGTTGAGCGGCGGTCATGCCCGCCCACCAATCGAGGCCATCTGCCTGCCAGGGCGCCACGGTCACCAGGGCGGCACTGGCCAGGCACCGATCCGGCAGCAGCGCAGCACACGCGATCGAGTGCGGGCCGCCGCCTGAGCCACCCAGCGTCACGAACTCATCGATGCCCAGCTGGTCGAGCAGCTCCGACGGCGTCAGCCGCGACCGACGCGACGCTCCGTCCTGGATGCCGCGTCGAGGTCGCGTAGCCCGGCCGGCTGAAGGCGATCGGGCGAAGGCCGCGCTCCTCCGCCGCCGCGAACCAGGTCTCGTAGCGCGTCGCATTGCCCGGCGTCCCGTGGTGGAAGAGCAGGCCACGCCCATTCCCAGCGTCGCCGGCGAGCACATCGAGCTCGCGCCCGTCCGTCAATCGAACCGTCATCCACTCCATTGGGCGACGGTATCAGCGCTGATGCGGGAGGGACTTGACATGCATGTTTTAAGGTCGAGGAATGACCTCTCTCAGACCGATCCAGACGTCATCCCCCACGACCAGGTTGTCAGCTACATCACCGAGCATTTTGCCGGCGTCGACGTCGTCACCGCCCTGGGCGGAACGTTCTTCTCAGTCGACCCCGAGAAGCACTGGCCGAACTTCGCCACGCTGGTCACGACCGACGAGCACGATCATGGACCAGAACTCGGATCTGACCCGACGCGGCGCCTATCGCCTGAACATCGGCGTCGGCCCGCAGACCTTCAAGCGCCTGATCGACCCGACGAGGACCTACGACTACACGGCTACAGACGTGGTCATCCCCCATCCCGTGTACGCCAAGCAGCGCTGGATTGCGATCGTCAATCCGACTCTTGCGACGTTCGATCAGACAATCAAGCCGCTGCTCGACGAGGCGTACCTGAAGGTGACCCGGTGACCCGAGACGCCAAGCCAGCGGACAACACCCAAGTCGGCCACCGAACTGACTTCGCGAATTCGGCAAGGTCGCCGCCCGCGAGCTCGCGTCGCACGGGTACGCGAGCTACGAGCAGCTGACCGCCGCTACGTCAAGGCAGTTGCTTGCCATCCACGGCGTCGGGCCGAAGGCGATCCGAATTCTGGAGGAAGAACTGGCCGAAAGAGGCCTCAGTTTCCAGAACGACCCCGGCTAGGCGGACGCGACCGGCTGCTCGGCGAGGATCGCTTCGATCTGGCCGATCGCCTGAACCATGCCCTCTTCCTGGCCCATCTCGAGCAGCGTCTCCATCGCCTTCGCGTCGGGGAACAGGTTCTCGATCAACATCCTGGTCCGGCCGCCGCCAATCGACTCGATGCGGACGTCCATGATGCCGGCCGGCATGTCGTTGGCGTCGGAGCCGTCCTCGTTGCAGAAGCCATCCATGGCCCGCATGTGCGTCGGCGGCTCGACCTCGACGATCTTCCAGAAGCCCTTCGGCGTATCGCCCTCCGGGGTCGTCATGTAGTACTCCGACCGCGCACCTGGCGAGAGCTCGTGCTGGGTGAACGTGGCCGGGTACCCTGGCGGGCCCCACCAGCGCTCGAGCTGGCGTGGATCCGCCCACAGCTGCCAGACGCGCTCGGGCGAGGCATCGAACTCGGCGGTGATCGTCATCGACAGGGCGTCGGTGTCCTTCCGGACTTCGGTAACGGTCATGCGTCTGTCTCCTTGCTGCGCTCGATGATGTCGGCCATGCGCTCGAAGCGTCCGTTCCACAGCTCGTCGAACTGGTCGAGCAGGCGCTGCGCCACGCGCACGCCGTTGAGCTGGGTGCGGACGACCTTGCGCCGGCCGATGCGGTGCTTGGTCACCAGGCCGGCACGCTCGAGCACGGCAACGTGCTTTTGAACAGCGGCGAAGCTGATCGGATAGTGCAGGGCCAGCTCAGCGACCCCCTCCTCGGCCGTGATCGCGCGGCGGACGATGTCGCGCCGCGTGGCATCGGCCAATGCGCCGAAGACACGGTCGGGGTCGGGGGTCGCTTGAAGCACAGATACAACCATATGGTTGTATGACCAGCATGTCAAGCGCCTGTTTCAGCCCGGATATCCTTCGCGGGCAAGGAGGGACTCGAAAGAAATGATGATGATCACGACCGCGCCGTTCGTGGCGGGCTGGCGCGTTGTGGAGACCAAGGGCCAGGTATTCGGCCTGGTGGTGCGCAGCCGCGGCATCGGCGGCAACATCATGGCCGGGCTGCGTTCATTGGGCGGTGGCGAGATCCACGAGTACACCAGCCTGCTCGAGGACACCCGTCGCCAGGCAATGGATCGCATGGTCCAGAACGCGACGCTGATGGGCGCCAACGCGGTGATCTCGATGCGCTTCGACAGCACCGAGCTGGCCCAGACGATGTCCGAGATCGTGGCCTACGGCACCGCGGTTGTCGTCGCTCCCGATCCGGCAGCCACGCAGCCAGCGCAGCCAGCGGAGTGATTCGGTGACCGGCGCATCCGTCATTCGGATCGTCATCGGCGTCATCGGCGTGCTGCTGATCCTGGGCGGCATCGGCCTCGGCGTGGCCTTCGCCGGCAGTGGCGGCATCTTCGGCGCGCTTCTGGATGATCCTGAGCGGCGCCGTCCTCCTGATCGCGGTCGTGATCGAACGGACGCGCTATCGCTCGCAGGCGGCCGAGCAGCAGCAGCTCTCGCCGGGGCCCGGCGGCGGAGAGACTGGTCCGCTCGAGCCGCGTTTCCGACCGACTGAAGAGGTCTTCGTCGATCCGACCACGCAATCATCGGATGCGGGTCTACATGGATGCCCGGACCGGCGAACGGCGATACGTCTCAGAAGGCTGAGGCACGCTGAGACGCGGCTGAGAGAACGCTGAGTCGGACTCTAGACACAATCATTCGCGGGGTGTAAACACCGCCTAGCCGTAACGCTGGAGGGTGCGTTGGCCGTTACGGACCGCGGATATGCCACGGGTGACCCGAGCGAGTCGATCCCGACGGGCACGGTCACGTTCCTGTTCACGGATATAGAGGGGTCCACCAGGCTGCTGGAGCAGCTGCGCGAGTCATACGCCGACGTCCTGGAGGATCAGCGGCGGCTCTTGCGGGCGGCTTTCGCGGAGTGGGGCGGCTTCGAGGTCGACACGCAGGGCGACTCGTTCTTCGTCGCGTTCGCGCGGGCTGCCGATGCCGTGAGGTGCGCCATCGTGGCGCAACGCGCCCTCGCTTCGAACGAGTGGCCCGGAGGTGGTCGAGGTCCGCGTCCGGATGGGCCTGCATACGGGCGAGCCCATCGTCCAGCGCACCGGCTACGTGGGCATGGACGTGCATCGCGCCGCGCGCGTCGCGGCGGCTGGCTACGGGGGCCAGATTCTGGTTTCCCAGAGCACCCGAGAGCTGGTCGCGCCGGATCTGCCGCCGGAGATCCAGCTCCGGTCGCTGGGCCAGCACCGTCTCAAGGATGTCCGCCAACCGGTTGAGATCTACCAGGTGGAGGCCGACGGGCTGCTGACCGACTTCCCCGCGCTGCGCACGCTCGAAACAGGCGACGAGCCACCGACCCCCGGCTCTCCGCCGTTCAAGGGCCTCGAATACTTCGATGAGGCCGACGCAGCGCTGTTCTTCGGCCGCGGCCTGCTCTCCGTCAAGCTCGTGTCGCGCATCTCTGCGGAACGGTTCCTGGCTGTCGTGGGCGCTTCGGGATCCGGCAAGAGCTCGCTGGTTCGAGCCGGTGTCCTACCGAACTTGCGGGCGCAGACCACTCCCGCGTGGGCTGTCCGCACACTGACACCGGGTGCTCGGCCCATCGAGGCCCTGGCGCTGGCGATGACTGAAGGGCTGCCCGTGCACGAGACAGCGGCTGCGGCCGACAGCCTCGCCAGCGACGACCGTGCCCTCCATTTGCTTGCGCGTCGCCTGCTGGGCGCAATGGCCGCCGGCGCGCGCCTGCTGATCGTCATCGACCAGCTCGAGGAGCTCTTCACGCTCTGCCGCGAAGAGTCGGAGCGCTCGCGCTTCATCGCCAACATCCTGCACGCCACTGCCACTGATGGCCCCGTCTCGATCCTGGTCACGATCCGCGCCGACTTCTACGACGCCCTCGCCCAGTACGACCTGCGGACAGTCGTGGCTGAACACCAGGAATACATCGGGCCGATGTCTGTCGATGAGCTGCGCGAAGCGATCGAGGAGCCGGCTCGCGCCGGCGGTTGGGAATTCGCGCCCGGATTGGTCGAGCTCATCCTTCACGACGTCGGCGAGGAGCCGGGCGCGCTTCCGCTGCTGTCGCACGCGCTCCTCGAAACCTGGCGGCGCCGACGGGGCACGACGATGACACTCAAGGCATATGCCGAGTCTGGCGGCGTCCGCGGGGCCATCGCGCGCACGGCCGATCGCGTTTACGGGGGAGAGCTCGACGCCGAGCAACAGCGCGTAGCCAGGGCAATCTTCCTGCGCCTGACCGAGCTCGGCGAAGGCACGCAGGACACTCGTCGTCGGGCCGCGTTGGATGAGCTCGCCGGGCAGTCGGAGAGTGAGAACGAGGTGACCCGCGAGGTGGTCGCCAAGCTCGTCGACGCCCGCCTCGTCACGGTTGGCGAGGCGTCGATCGAGGTAGCGCATGAGGCGCTCATCCGCGAGTGGCCCACGCTCAGGGAGTGGCTGTCTGAGAACCGCGAGGGCCTCCGCCTCCACCATCACCTGACCCGGGCGGCAGAAGAGTGGCAGCTGCTTGACCGCGACCCGAGCGCGCTCTATCGCGGCGCCCGGCTGGCAGGTGCGCAGGACTGGGCGTCGGCCAACGGACCGGTACTCAGCTCGCGCGAGAACGAGTTTCTGTCGGCGTCGATCGCCCAGCAGGAAATGGAAGCCGCCGAGCGCGAAGCTCAGCAACGACGCGAGATCGAGGCCGCCGAAGAGCTCGCGGCGTCCCAGGCTGCGTCCGCACGACGGCTGCGGCGTCGCGCCTTGCTGCTCACCGGAGCCCTTGCCATTGCTGCCCTTATGGCCGGAGCCGCGATCTTCCTCGGCATAAGTGCCCAGCAGAGTGCCGCAGAGGCGCAGACGAACTTCGCCACCGCCGAGAGCCAGCGTCTGGCCGGCGAATCGAGCACCTTGCTCCAGCTCCAGGGCAGTGCCGAGCTGGCGTCGCTCCTGGCGTTGCGCGGCCTGGATGCGCACTACTCGCCACAGGCTGACATGGCGCTTCAGCGAGCCGGCCGCCGCGATTTCGGTGTGCTCCGCATGTCACACCCACGACAGGTCGACACGTTCTCCATCGCGCCCGACGGCCAGAGCCTCCTGTCCTATTCACGCGACGGAACGGCGCGCCTGTGGAGCCTGGCCGATGGCAGCCTCCTTCGCGAACTGGCGGTCGGCCCATCCTTCGCCTCGGTCGACTACCACCCTGACGGGCGCCACGCAGCGATCAGCTCCGAAAAGGGCACCTCGTTGATCGACTTGGAGAACGGTGAGGCGGTGTGGGCAATCGAGCCTGGCTTCGAGGCCAAGTTCACGGCCGACGGGTCTGAGCTGTTCATTGCACGCGGCGATCGCGTTGACGTCGTATCGGGGGCCGACGGGTCCAGTCTGCGCTCGCTCACCGTGGCGGCCGAGGGCGTGACCGTGTCGCCAGACGGCGATCAACTGCTCGTAGGTGACATGCTCTACGACGCCCACACTGGCGAGCTTGTGCACACTCTCGTGGGACACACGAACGCGATCAACGGCACCGCATTCTCGCCCGATGGCAGGCTGGTGGCCACCAGCAGCTGGGACGAGACCGCGAAGGTGTGGGACCGGGCAACCGGCGAGCTGCTGCAGACGATGAGCGGCCACTCGGAGCTGCTGTTCGGCATCCGGTTCTCGCCGGATAGCCGCCAACTGATGACCGGGAGCCTCGACAACACCGCCCGGCTTTGGGACGTCGCGACCGGCAACGAGCTGCGCCGTCTGACGGGCCATACCGCTGGCGTTTATGGCGCCGACTTCACTGCCGATGGACGCTTTGCCGCCACCGCCAGTGCCGACGGCGCTGTACGACTCTGGGATCTGGCCCAGCCGGTTGAGGCCCAGACGCTCGCGGGCCACGATTTGTTCGTATACGCGGTCGCCTTCTCACACGATGGCCGGCGGATCTTCACCGGCAGCGCCGATGGCACGGGCATGATCTGGGATGCAGAAACCCTGGCCGGGGAACCCGTCCCGTTCGAGGAGGCCCGCGTCGACGAGGCCGCGTTCTCCGCCGATGGCAGGTACCTGCTTCTGGCGCCGGAGACCGGCCCAGCCCAACTCTGGGATGCAGCCACGAACGAGCCGATCGCCGTCCTCGAGGGGTCGGCGGGTGGGCTTACTGCAGACTTCTCCGCCGATTCGCGCTTGCTGCTTGCCCAAGCCGCCTCCGAGGACGACCCACGCGGCTCGCCGAGCCCCGCCGTCGGTCTGTGGGATGTCGAGACCCGGAGGCTGCTGCGCACTTTCTCCGGCTCGGGCGTCGACGTGAAGGGCGCACTCTCGCCCGACGGGCGCCTCGTCGTCGTCGCCGTTGAGGAAAGCCAGCCGAACCTCTTCGTCTACGATGCGGCGACGGGCGGGCTGATCAAGACGCTCGACAACGGCTCGAGCGGAGTCTCCTCACTCAATTTCTCGCCGGACAGCCGCCACCTGCTCACTGGCAGTCGCGACAACATCGCGCGCATCTTCGACGTCGAGACCGGCGAGGCGCGGGAGCTGGTGGGCCACACCAACATCATCTGGGGCACTGCGTTCTCCCCGGACGGCCGGATGGCACTGACCGGAAGCCAGGACCGCACCGCCCGGCTGTGGGACGTAGCCACGGGCACCGAGCTACGCCGCTTCGCGAGCCACGACTACAGCTCCATCGCCGGTGTCGCGTTCTCACCGGACGGCGAAACGATCGCAATCGGCAACTTCGACGGCTACGCCCAGCTCACGCCGGTCGAACTGTCCGACCTCCACGACGAAGTGTGCAGCCGTCTGTTGCGCGATTTCATGCCGGTCGAGCGCGAGATCTTCGAGATTGCCGATGACCGCGCGACCTGTCGAATAGGCGGATCGCGCGGCGCAGATTGAACGATCCGGGCAGGCACCCGACTCTCTAGTGTGATCCGCCCACCCTGGACGGACTGTTTCGAGGGAGAGTCGGGTTGCAACGAGCGCTCGTAGACCGCGCAAGGCAGGGTGATCGAGAGGCCTTCGATGCCCTTGCCCGAACCGTGGGCGATCGATGCATGGCGATTGCGTTTCGGATCCTGCGTGACACCGACCGGGCCGACGATGCGGTGCAGGCCGCGTTGATCTCAGCCTGGCGGCAACTCCGATCGCTTCGCGACCCCGATGCCTTCGAACCATGGCTGCATCGAATCCTGACCAACGAGTGCTACGCCGAGGCCAGGCGTCGCACGCCGTATGCGGGCCGAGATTCGGCTGCTGCCAATGCACGGCCAGGCAGAGTCGGCCGACATCCTGACCGTCAACGATCGCGACCAGCTCGATCGAGCCTTTCGCAGGCTGACGCTCGAGCAGCGAGCGGTACTCGTCTTCCACCACTACGTCGGGCTCGCCATGCCCGAGGTAGCTCAACGTCTGGATATCCCGCTCGGGACGGCGAAGTCCCGGCTTGCACCACGCGACGGCGGCTCTGCGAGCGAGCCTCGAGGCCGACGATCGCAGGACGCCGTTGGCCGAGGAGCGACTCGCATGAACGCGATGCGAGACATGGACCGGCTCATCCGGGAGTACCTCGACCCGGGGCATCGAGCTGCCGGAGCAGCTCTTATGCCGCGGTCCGCGCGACGATCGATAAGGTCGGTCAGCGGCGGCCGGTGCCGGCTCTTCATCTGCCCGCTCGGCCGGACGTATTTGCTGGACGTTCGCCGGCATTCAAATGGCTGCTCCTGGCGGCGCTGCTGCTCGTGACGGTTGTCGTGGGCGCGGTCGTGGGCAGCGCGCTGCTGGTACGCCTGAACGACGAGATGGTGCCCCAGCCGCCCGTCCCAAGCCCCACATCCCACGAGCACGAGCCCGACACCGTCGCCCGCAACCGCAGTCGGTACGCTGACGGTGGCGAGCGACCCATTGGGCGGCTCTTGCGACCAACGACTGCAAGCGACGAAACGGTTCTCCAGTTCGTGGAGAGCTACGCCGACAAGAATGACGAGCATTTCGTGGTCGTGTTGCCGGATGGCACTGTCCTCTCGGGGGTGGCGCTCGGACCTGACGTTCGGCCAGGGTGTGCATCAACGCCGCCTCACCGAAGCAGGCCTCGAACGGCTCGGCCGCAATGGTGGATGCGGCCAACATCGAACACTGCCAGCCTGTCGCGAACGACAAGCCTGACGAAGTGAGCGGCTGCGTTGTCTGCGCGAACCGAGGACGGCCCGGTCATACGCCTGGTTCGGCGGCATGCCTCTCAGGGACGTTCGACGAAGGTCTCCAGTGGAGATCGAGCTCGATCGCCACGCTCTTCGAGCAGCTGCGCGATCTCGACGCCGCTCGAGCCGTCGAGCTGGCGCGACGAGGCCCGGCAACAGTACGTGCCCGAGCAATGGAAGCTGACGGTGCAGTTGCTGCCCAACGACTCGGATTTCTTCCCCTTGCCGCCGTGGGCCGCTGCCGTGCAGCTTCCCGACGGCACGCCACTGTTGTCGTTCGGCAAGCACTGCTGGCTTTGTAACGATCGCTCAGAGTTAGAGGCCGGGCGATCGCTGCGCCGATTTCCTGGATCGTAAGGCGGCCGAGACGCTGCAAATTCGTGGAACTTGACGAAATGGAATTAGGTGGCTCTTATGAACGCACCTTCACGGGCGAAAATGACGACTAGTACGGAGTCGGAAGGAGATGTTACCGTCTCGGCTCACCGGTGTGTATGCCAGGAGATCCAGGCTGCGAGCCACCCGACGAAACGAACCGAGCCGACCGAGCCGCCGGCCAGACCTGGCGCCGGAGATCGACGCATGCGAGGTGATCCCCGCGCCGTGGCTCACCTGACGGGTACCGAATGATCGTAGGAGCTGGGCTTGCAAGCGCCCAATGGCGGCGGCGGCGAGGGCTGGTGGAACGGCTGCATCGACGAAATGGCCTGAGCCAGGGTCAACTCTTGGGCTGCACATCCGCGGCCGAACGACTTCCGCGCTCGACGCAGCTTCTTACGTTACGTCCTTGTTCGGGCAGGGTATCGAGACCGAGCAGATACTCGGCCGAACCGTCTACTGGAACGAGTTGCTTCGGCGACGAGGCTGACTGCACGCCTGCGGCGGCGATCGAATTTGATCCGCATCTCGTCATCTTGTCGTGGCGCGGCCAGAACCGCTCTGATTTCCGCCCGATGCTCGAGCGCGTGCTGCGCGCCGAGCTCATTCGATGATTTCGTCAGAAGAAAGGACATGATCGTCGACGCGAAACGAGATCTCGCGTAGTAGCCGCTCTGCTCGCCCGTGCCGGTTACGACGCGGGCGATCGACATCGCTACGTTCTGAATTGACCCGAGACGTAACGCCGTCAGCTGGATGGCTCTGAACTGTGCCGGATTAGAGCTCGTGGCACCCGCCGCCACACAGCGGAACCGGAATGTTTCGCCGCTCGTCGCCACGTGGACCACCTGGGCAGCAACGTCACCCCAGGGGTGCTCCTCGCTGCGGTCAAAGTCCGATGCTGTCTCGAGCTGGCACGCCGCCTCTTCGCCCTGGAACTCGGCCTTGTCGAAGGCCACCCATTTGCCGGCACCCACATCGATGAACCCATGGGTCATGTTCATTGCGTATTCATGAGCGACCCGGCTGCCCCGGTCGTATGAACGGACTCGCCGTGGGCTAGTTGGCAACTCTGACGCCGTGTGGGCATGGGGTTCACTGTCGTAGATTGACCAGCCTGCAATAGTGATCCCTGCAGTAATTGGGCGGGCCACGTTGTCGCTGATCGACGTCGGATGAGTCGACTTGCCGGTGCAATTGACGGCTGCGTCGACGAACTCTGGTCGCTGACGACACGCCGTCCATGACCGCCATCTGTCAACTGAAGTTATCGCGGCCAACAGGTCGATATCGCGCCTATTGCCGCCGATATCGAGTTTGCAATCGGTATACGTAGAGCCGCTGAAGCCGGGGCGAGGATCTCGTGGGTGAAGCTCGTCCGCACCCACCATTTGCCGGCAGGCAGCTTGATACTGGCCGACCGTCTGGGGCATGTCGCGCGGCAAGTCGAGCATCGAATTCCTGGAAGCAATAATTGCTACAGGCGTTCCGCTTCCGACTGTCGTCTTGGTGCCGTTGTCGAGGTTAATGCGCGTCAACATCCCGACGCGCATGGCCATGATCTTGAGCCAGTGCACGCTGGACTGCGGATGATCAGCCTTGCACACGACCGACAGCTTGCCGCCCGCACTGCCGAGTATCGCGGACGTCGACAGAGCAACTGCCTGGTCCTGCGCAAAGCTGCCGCCAACTCCAACGAATCCGCGATGACCCGTCCAAGAACCGCGAGTGAGTGTGCCCAGGACGCAGTTGACCCGGTCTCTCCCTCCGGTGACGTGTTCGGGCTCGACACGAAGAACTTTGCCCAAGCGACCCAGCGACCGGAAGGCAGGGTCAGCTGAGCCATCACGGAGTAGGAGGACGAGTCGGGCAGGGCAATCGGCCCGTTCTTCCAACCAGAAACCACGGTCGGTTCGAGGACTCGACCCGCGCTGACGACGGACGCCATGGCCGTTGCCAGGACCAGAGCCGCAAGGGCGGCGACAAGGAGTTGTCGGAGAGTCCGTGGGGTCCAGTCGCTCACAGCGTGCCTCCCCTGTGCGATGGCCCGCACACGACGCCCGCGGCGCCTCGACTGACGTTCGCAGCAACGGTCGGAGTGCATAAGCACGCTCTCCGGCAGGGCTGCGATCGAGCGTGCTCAGCGGAGTACCCGTGTAAATGACGAACTGGCTGCTGCCCGACTGTGGGTTGCCTGGGTCGCTTAGCATGATGACGTCTGAACACAGCGAGAGGAGCAGCCGATGGGTGACAAGGGACCGGGCAGCAAAGGCGGCGGTAAGAAGCCCAAGACGTCAACCAAGAAGAAGGGCACCGCGACCGCCTAGGTGTCGAACCCATACGTAGTTGAGAGGAGGCCAGCCGGCCTCCTCTCTCTTTGTCCGCGGGCCGCCCGCTAGAATCCGCTCAACCCGTCATGACCGTGACGACGGCCGCCACAGGAGACGACCGCCGTGGAATTTCTGACCAACCCCGAGACGTGGATCGCGCTGATCACGCTGACCGCGCTGGAGATCGTGCTCGGGATCGACAACATCGTCTTCATCTCGATCATGGCCGGCAAGCTGCCGCCCGAGCAACGCGACCTGGCCCGCCGGCTCGGACTGGGCGCCGCGCTGATCATGCGCATCGCGCTGCTGTTCTCGATCTCGTTCATCGTCGGCCTGACCGCGCCGCTGTTCAACATCCTTGGCCGCGACGTCAGTGGCCGCGACCTGATCCTGCTCGGCGGCGGTCTGTTCCTGATCGCCAAGGCGACATTCGAGATCCACGAGCGCCTCGAGGGCGAAGAAAGCCACGCGGCCGTTGGCGCCAAGGCGGCGACGCTGACCGGCGTCGTGCTCCAGATCATGCTGCTCGACATCGTCTTCTCGCTCGACTCGGTCATCACCGCCATCGGCCTGGCCAAGGAGCTGTGGATCATGGTCACGGCCGTCGTGCTGGCCGTGGTGGTGATGCTCTTCGCAGCCAAGCCGATCGGCGAGCTCGTGGACCGGCACCCGAGCCTCAAGATCCTCGCCCTGAGCTTCCTGCTGCTTGATCGGCACGACGCTTGGTCGCCGAGGCATTCCACGTCGAGATCCCGCGCGAGTACATCTACTTCGCGATGGGCTTCAGCGTCGTTGTCGAGGCGCTCAACATCCGCGCCGGCGCGCGGCGCAAGGAGCACGCCGAGCCGGTCCATCTGCGCGACGCGTACACAAAGGAACGCGAGGCCGACGCTCCCCCAGGTCCGTCCTAGCCGGACTGTTGAAGCGCCGACCCCGCGTTCGGGGTGGTCAAAGATCGCTGAGAGCTACTCCGACGGGGCGATGATCGGCTGGTCGAGGGTGATCGTGACTGACTTGAGCAGGGCGATCTCGATGCACGCCGTGTCGGCAGGCAGGTCGCCGAGCCGGCCCTCGAAGACCGTCACGTGCAGAACGCCGTCATCGAACGTGGTGTCCACTCGATCGAGTCCGTAGCACGAGTCCACGCCGCCCCAGTAATAGACGGTGATCGTTCGACCATCGGCCGCGACATCTATGTGGTCCCAGGCGTGGGCAGTGGCGTCGACGATGCCCGGCACCGGCTGGACCACGGTGGCGCCGCCGTCCGGGAGCGGGAGGTCGACCGGAGGCTCGGTGATCGGTGGTGCGACGATCGGCTCGTCGCCACCGGTGCCCGGAGCGACCGGATCGCCTGGGTTGCCCGGATCGGTCTTGCCGTCGCCGTCATTCGGATCGCTACCGCCGCCATCAGGCGGATTGTCCGCGGGCGGCTGGTCGAGTGCCCGCGAGGCCGAATCGGCATTCGGAGCACTTGCCGCGGCGGCCGAGCACGCGACGAATGTCAGGGTGGCTGCCAGCGCCAGGCAGAGAGTGAGAGCTGTGCGACTGTGCTTCATCGGGTTACCAGACTCCTGACTCCAGAACCTCCTCTGTTGTCGGCGGTGTGACGCCGGAGTGCGCCGACTCGTTCCCCGGCCTCTTTCCGGCCCTTTCCCAAGTCGGAGGATCCAGCCCGTTCGACGCCGGGGGATGCCCAGTCGACGACCCCACGACGACGACAGGCGGGCGACGTCGTCTGCCGTCGCGGCGCGGCATTCAAGCGCGGCCAGCCCTGCGGACTCGTAGGCGCAGGCGAGGGCGTGAGCATCGCCTTCGCTGCTCAGCAGGATCGGGGCACCGTCGGTTGGTGCCGTTGAGAGGAGCAGCTCGAGCTCGCCACCAGTCTTGAGCAACGCGGTCACGGCATCGAGGAGCGCGGCGTCCGCGGTCAGCAGGCCGCGCAGCAGCGAGCCCCACGGAAGAGCGATCGTCACGAGGTCTGCGCGGCCGGCAAGCGGCCCGGGGAGTGTCTCGGCCGCGTCGACCATGAACACGACGTTGGGCAGGCCACCACGACGCTCGGCGCGCGCCGCAGCGTGTGACGCTTCTCTGAGGGCGGCCGCGTCCGGATCGATGCCAACGAACAGCGCGTCCGGATCGCGTCGCGCGGCACGCAGCACGGATTGACCGGTGCCCGTACCGAGATCGACAACCACCCGCCGATGGCGGGCGATCAGGTGTTCTAGTTAGCCGACGTCCACCTCGAGCAGGCGGCGGCCGATGATCTGGCGCATGTACAGATCTTAACCACATGGCGGCAGTTAACCGCGGGTTGACCTCCTATCTTCGATTTCGAGCAAGGAGGACAGCCGTGAACCGTCTCTTCGTTGTTTCAGCGTTCCTGGTTGCGTCGGTCGTTGTCGCGTGCGGGGCGCCGGCGGCGACCCCAACGACAGCCCCCTCCCCCACGGTGGCGCCAACGGCGACGCGCCGCACCGACAGCCAGCCCGACCGTCGAGCCAACCGAGGAGCCTTCGGCAACGCCGACCGAGGCACCGTCGGCAACCGCGTCGGCCGCGCCAACTGACGGCGCGTCACCCAGCGCATCGGCCGGGGCCGAGCTGGTGGTCGAGGCCGACACCACCGGCACGTACCTCGTCGGCACCGATGGCTTCTCGCTGTACGTGTTCGACAACGACGAACCAGGCGTCAGCAACTGCGCGGGCGAGTGTGCCGATGCCTGGCCGCCGTTCACCACGGACGCGCTGACGGTCGTCGGCGCCGAGGGCGTGACGGGCACGTTCGCGACGATCACTCGCGACGACGGCAGCGAGCAGATCACCTACAACGACGCGCCGCTCTACTACTACGTGGGCGACGAGGCAATCGGCGACACGAACGGCGACGGCCTGAACGAGGTCTGGCACCTGGCCAACGTGACCGACTAGAGGCGCTCGCCGATCTCCGTTGGGTAGCGCGGGAAGTAGCGCTCGATCGTGCTCAGCGTGAAGCTGCGCATGATCGAGGTCTTCGGCTCGCGCTCGAGCAGATACTCGAATGACGCCTCGACCAGGCGCCGCGTGTCGGTGGTGGCTGGGGCGTAACGGGCCAGCTCTTCGGGCGAGACGCTGACTTCGTGCTCTGTCGCGTCCGCGCCTTCACCGACGCGGACGCGGCAGACCCAGCCCGTGCCCGCCTGCTGACATTCGACTGAGATCGCCTCGGCCGGCACGCTCAGGGAGTGGTCGGGTCGATGCAGATCCCATCCGGATCGTCGTCAATGCCGAGATTGTTCGTCCAGGCGTTGGCGGTCCAGCAGTGCCGCCGCCCGGCGTGTTGTCATCGCAGTCCAGACCAGTGTTGAAGCGGAAGTCGTTGTCGACGAACTCAGCACCCAGATTCAGAGAACCCCAGATGAAAAGCCCCTGTTGGCCGCTGCCGCGAACGAAATTTCGCGCGACCGTCGAGTCCCCACCGAGCGACAGATGCTCCATACCGACGCTTCCGGAGTTGGTTATTCGGTTGTCGCTGAACTCCGAGTTGGACAGGAAGGCTGTCCGCAGGCCGACGTTGGCGCTGAACACGCGGTTCTTCCGCACCACGTAGGACGCCAGGTTGCCACTGATCAGCATGCCCTCGGCCAGCCTCGGCGTGGACACGCCAGCCGAAGCCGGGCTTCCGACGACGTTGCGAACGACCCTGCTCCCGGTAGACGCGTCGACGAGGATCCCGAACGAGAAGTTCGAGCCAAATTCGACAGGCTGAGTCACGTGGTTGTAGCGAACCACGTTGCCACGTACCAGAGAGTCTGGCGCGATGGCTACGGCTACGCCGGACGACTGAAAGTCGACCACGCGGTTCCACGAGACGACAGCTCCCGGACTTAAATCGACGAGAATTCCGCGGCGATATCCGCAGACGTCCAGCGTGTCGTGGCCCTGGACGCCCAGATGGTTGGCCCGAATGCTCGTGTCGGCCGCGTTGATGGCGAGGATCATGATGTCAACCTGGCTGCACGGTGCGGTCGTTCTTGCCTGAATCTCGAGCCACTGGATGGTCGTGCCTGTTGCCCCATCGATCGAGATCAGGTGGTCGCCACTCGGATGGTCCGAAGCGGGCATGACGTGCGCCGTCCATGGCCTCTTGCCACGAATGGTGAGGTCGTTCTTGTCGTTGATCGTCACCTTTCCCGGGTAGTCACCGGGGCAGACCAGGATCGTGTCGCCCGACGCGCTCGCGTCGACCGCTGCCTGGATCGTCAGGTTGGCCAGGCTGAGGCCGCCGCACGTCGTCGGACCGGCGAGGCCGTCGTCGTCGACCCACCATGTCGTGGGCACAGCCGAGCCGGCAGAGACAGGAGCGGCGCCAACCAGTGCCAACAACAGGGCGCCGGCGACGAGGAACGCGGGGAAACGACGGCTCATCGGGCGACCTCCCTCTCCCGCTTGGTTGGAACGGTCAGGCCAGTCTAGGTGCCGTGTCCATCCTCTGAATCTCGACCGTTGCGGCCGAATGCGGCCGCGCGCAGCTCGCTCGCAAGCGAAGGAGCGACCCGGCCGCGGACGCGCACGTCGCGCGCGTGGTAGCCGATCTCGACCGTGCCCCGTTCGCGGACGCGCGAGAGCAGCTCACCCTCGCTGTAGGGCAGCTTCACGTCCACCTCTTCCCACAGGTCGGCGAGCAGTGTCGCGAGCCGCGTTCGGAGCACGTCCATGCCGTAGCCGCTGAGCGCTGAAACGAGCACCGACCCGGCGATCGTCGGCGCCGGGGTCGCCCCGTCGGTTGCCGCCGGATCGACCAGGTCGGCCTTGTTGTAGACGAGCAGTCGAGGCTTTTCGCCCGCACCGAGCTCGTTGAGCACCTGCTGGACCGTCTGGCGGTGTTCGGGTGCGTGCCGGTCGGCCACGTCGACCACCTCGAGCAGGATGTCGGCCCGATTGACCTCCTCGAGCGTCGCCCGGAACGCGTCGACCAGCTGGTGCGGCAGCTTGTGGATGAAGCCGACCGTGTCGGTCACCACCGCCGACTGCCCATCGCCCAGCTTGACCATCCGGCTGGTCGGGTCGAGCGTGGCAAAGAGCTTGTCCTCGGCCAGGGCGGCCTCCGAGCCCACCAGCGCGTTGAGCATCGACGACTTGCCCGCGTTGGTGTAGCCGACGATCGCGACGGTCGGCACGAGCCGCCGATCGCGCGATCGCGCGGCGGTGTCGCGCTGCTGCCGAACGTGCTCGACACGTTCCTTCAGCTTCTTGATCTTCTCGCGGATGATCCGCCGGTCTGTCTCGAGCTGCGTCTCGCCCGGTCCGCGCGAGCCGATGCCGCCCTGCGTGCGCGAGAGGTGGGTCCACAGGCGCGTCAGGCGCGGCAGCTGGTATTCGAGCTGGGCAAGCTCGACCTGCAGCCGACCTTCGTGCGTCCGGGCGTGCTGGGCAAAGATGTCCAGGATCAGGCCGCTTCGGTCGAGGACCTTGACGCCGAGCAGGCTCTCGAGCGCCTTCTGCTGGTTGGGACTGAGCTCGTCGTCGGCGACGATCAGCGTCAGGCCCGGTCTCGTTCTTGGCCTGGGCCAGCTCCTGCGCCTTGCCCTTGCCGACGTACCAGTTGGGATCGACGTGGCGGCGGTTCTGCCACTCTGCGCCGACCACTTCGGCGCCGGCGGTCGTGGCCAGGTTGGCCAGCTCGGCGAGCGATTCCTCGGCCGTCCAGCCGGCGTCCTGGCCGGTATCGACCGCGACCAGGAAGGCGCGTTCGGCCGGCGGAGCGAGGTCGATCAGCCGAGTTCGCGCGTTCACGCCGAGAAGCATACGGGCACGTAGCATCGCGCCATGCCCGATCCATTCGTCCTCGGCGTCAATTACTGGCCGCGGCGCAAGGCCATGGAGTGGTGGAAGCGCTTCGATCGCGGCGAGGTGCGTGACGAGTTCGACCTGATCGCCGCGCTCGGCATGAGCAAGGTCCGTGTCTTCCTGTTGTGGGAGGACTTCCAGCCATCGCCCGATCGTGTTTCGACACGGGCGATCGATGATCTGATCGTCGTCGCCGATACAGCCGCCGACCGTGGGCTGGGCCTCGACGTCACCTTCTTCACCGGCCACATGAGCGGACCGAACTGGGCTCCCGACTGGATGCTGGACGCATCGGCGCGCGCCGGCGCCGGGCGGGTTGCAGGTCGTCAGCAGCGGCAGGCCAGTCGGCCGCGGCTATCGCAACCCGTTCAGTGACTCACTCGCGTTGGACGCCGAGCGGCTGCTGCTGCGCAACGTGGTCGGCGCCGCGCGCGGCCACCCAGGTGTTTGGCTGTGGAACCTGGGCAATGAGCCGGATCTGTTCGCGCTGCCGCCGTCCGCCGAGGCAGGGTCCGCCTGGGTGGCATCGATGACGAGCGTCATACGTGAGATTGATTCGGATACGCCGGTGACGATCGGGCTTCATCTGCCAAGCCTGGAGGCGGACAACGGCCTGCGTGTCGATCAGGCTTTCGAGACGTGCGACTACTCGGTCATGCATGCCTATTCGGTGTACGCCGATTGGGCCGACGGACCGACCGACACCGAGCTCGTCCCCTTCGTCTGCGCGTTGACGGCGGCACTCTCCGGCAAACCTGTGCTGGCCGAGGAATGGGGAGCGCCGACGGCTCCCCCGACAGAGCCCACCCAGAGCCTGAAATGGAAGGTCGACGGCCAGGAGCGTTCGCGTGTCCTGCTTGGGTGAGGACGATCTGGCCGACTACGTGGCCGCGGTATTGCCCCGCCTGGTCGAGGTTGGCGCCGTCGGTGCGCTGTTGTGGTGCTTCGCCGACTACGACGAGTCGCTCTGGAATCGGCCGCCGCTCGACCGGGCGAGGCACGAACGCTTCTTCGGTCTGGTTCGACCCGACGGCTCGCTCAAACCACACGCTGATGCGATCAGGCGCTTCGCCGCCACATCACCGGTTGTAGCGGAGGTGCCGCCGGCGGCCGCGCTGTCCGTCAGTGGCGCCGACTACTACGCCGCGCCGCGCGACACCCTGCTTCGCCTATACCGCGAGTTCCGGGAACTCCGCGCGTAGAAGGCGCATCGCGGCCTGTGCCGCCGCGTCCGCATGCGTCTGTGCTGCTGTCGAGCCAGTTGATGGCTGGCTCGGAGCGAAACCACGTTCTCTGGCGGCGGGCGAGCTGCCGTGTTCGCGCCGCCGTCCGTTGGATCGCCTCCTCTTCGCTGAGAGTGCCGTCCAGCACGGCGAACGCCTCGCGGTAGCCGACCGCGGAGAACGCGGGCAGGTCCGCGTCGTAGCGCACCCTGAGCGTTCCGGCCTCCGTGAGCAGTCCGGACGCGAACTGCGCGCGGGCGCGCTCCTCGATCCGACGATCGAGCTCCGCCGTTTCGAGACTCAGGCCGATCCATACCGAACGCGCGGGATAGCCGCGTGGCGCCGGCGGAGGAACGTCGCCGTGGACGGCGACGCGCTCGAGCGCGCGGACGACGCGGCGCGGGTTGGCCGTGTCCGTCCGCGCGGCCGTGGCAGGCGCGCGCGAGCGCAGCTCGGCAATCAGGACATGGAGCCCCTCCCCCGCGAGGCGCCGCTCGAGGTCGACGCGCGTCTTTGGGTCGGTGCCTGTCTCGGAGAGGGGCAAGCCACGTGCGACGGCACGCAGGTACAGCCCCGTCCCGCCGACGAGCAGCGCCACGCCGCCGCGCTCCGCGATCCCACGCAGCGCTTCGAGGGCCGCAAGCTGGAAGTCGGCCGCGGTGAAAGGCTCGTCTGGATCCACGAGATCCAGCCCGTGATGTGGCACCAGGGCACGCTCCGCGGCGCCCACCTTGGCCGTGCCGATGTCCATGCCGCGATAGACCTGGCGCGAATCGGCGCTGATGATCTCCGCGCCCGGTATCTGCTCGGCAAGGCGAAGCGACAGGCCCGTCTTGCCGGTTGCCGTGGCCCCCGCAATCACGACGAGTGGCGGCAGACCCTGCTCAGGCGTCGAGCGACCCCGAGAGCGCGTATGGACCGGTGTGGTCGATTCGAATGTTGACGAGCTGGCCCATCAGCTCGGGCGATCCATCGAAATGGACGAGCTTGTTGTTGCGGTTGCGGCCGGCCAGGCGCGGAGCTTGCCCTTCGCCATCATGGCTCGAACGCGGCCGTTGGCGATCGACCAGCACCTCGGTCGCCCGTCCGAGCCAGGACGCGTTGACCTCGCGGCCGATTCCTTCCTGCAGGTCGAGCAGCGTCTGCAGCCGACGCTTCTTTTCGGCACGCGGGACGTCGTCGGCGAGTCGCGCGGCGGGAGTCCCCGGCCGCGGCGAGAACGCCGCTGCGAAGACGGTCTCGAAGCGGACCTTGCGCAGGAGATCGAGCGTGCTTTCGAATTGCGCCTCGGTCTCGCCGCAGAAACCGACGATCACGTCCGTCGTCAGGCTGATGCCGGGTACGGCTGCTCGCAGCCGCTCGACGAGCTCGAGGTACGACTCGACCGTGTACTGGCGGCCCATCCGGCGCAGAACGGCGTCGTCGCCCGACTGGATCGGCAGGTGCAGGTGCTCGCACACGGACTGAGCACTCGGCCATCGCGGCGATCAGCCGATCGGACAGGTCCCACGGATGCGAGGTGACGAAGCGGACGCGCGGAATGGCCGGCACGCCGTCGGCGGTACGCAGCGAATCGATTGCGCGCAGCAACGCCGCCATGTCGGGCTTGCCGTCGAGCTCCAGCCGCCGGCCGAGATGCCGGCCGGTGTGAACGTCGGCGAAGCGCTCGTCGGCCGGCAGGTCGTGGCCGTACGAGTTGACGTTCTGGCCGAGCAGCGTGACCTCCCGGTAACCCGCGGCCGCCAGCGTGCGCGCCTCGTCCAGCACGTCGTCGAACGGGCGGCTGACCTCCGGCCCGCGGCTGAACGGCACGATGCAATAGGTGCACGTCTTGTCGCAGCCATAGATGATCGGCAGCCAGGCCGAGGTGGCACTCGCCGCTCGACTCGTCCCTCCCCCACCGCGGCGGCGCGCGCCGCGAGCAGGCCCGGTGCTGTGGCCCCGGCCAAGCCAAGGCGCGAGGTCAGCTCGGGCTCCTCGTCGGGTCGCAGGAAGAGGTCCACCTGCGGATAACGCTTGTGCAGCGCGGCGGTGTTGTCGGCGCGGACCGAGCAGCCGGTGAGCACGACGCGCAACGCCGGATTGGCTGCGCGCAGGTTGGCCAGGTGGCCCATCCGGCCGATCACCTTCTGCTCGGCCGCCTCACGGATGGCGCACGAGTTGATGACGATCAGATCGGCCGACTCCAGGTCGGTCGCTTCGGCGCAGCCCGCCGCCGCCAGCGCCCCGGCCATCTCCTCCGAGTCGGAGTGATTCATCTGGCAGCCGAGCGTCCAAACATGGAAGCGCGGCAGGGCGATGTCGTCGGTGACGAACTCGGCCAGCTCGGGCGCGGGCTCAATCGGTCCGCGATCAGGTTGCGCGCGGGCGGGTGCCAGGTCGAGCACGGGCAGCATTCGCGTGGTCATCGCGTCGCCGTCTCCTCGAGTGCCTCCAGCAGCCGGTCGGCAACGATTCGGGGCACATAGGTTGTCGCCATCGCCTCAGCGTAGGCCATGCCGTCACCGTGATAGTCGCTGCCGCCCGTGGCAAGCATGCCCAGCGACTCGGTCAGCGCCTCCATCTTGAGCACGGTCTCGGGCGGGAAGCGGCGGTAGTAGACCTCCAGGCCGCGAACGCCCCAGTCGAGCAGCAAGCCGGGTGAGCGTCGGCTGCTCGGGCGCGGCCGGATAGTGAGCGAGAACGCAGATGCCGCCGGCGGCGGTGATGGCGTCGATCGCCTCGCGGGTGCGCATGCCCTGGCGCGGCACGTACGCCGGCCCACTGCGGTCGATCCATAGGTCGAACGCTTCCTGCACGGACGCAACGTGACCGGCGGCGACCATCGCCCGCGCGATGTGCGGCCGACCGACGGCCTCCTCGCTCGCGAGCGCGGGCGCGATCTGCTCGTCGATCGGCACACCCAGCTCGCGCAGCTTGTCGATGATCAGCATCAGCCGCGCCATGCGAGCGTTGCGCTGCCCGGCGAGGGCGGCCTCGAAGTCGGCGCTGTCGGCGTCGACGCCATAGCCCAGGATGTGCAGCTCGCCCTCATCGAGCTCGACGCCCATCTCGATCAGTGTCCGGTCGGCGATGCTGTTGATCTCGACCGCCGGGATCATGCGCGGCCCACCCACCGGCAGCTGTGCGGCCAGACCGGCGTCGCGCAGACCCCGATAGCCAGCGAGCGTGTCGTGATCTGACACCGCGACGACCTCGAGCCCACAATCGGTCATGGCCGAGTAGAGCTGGGTGGGTGTCAGCACGCCATCCGATCGGTCGGTGTGACAGTGGAAGTCGACCGGGTTGTGCGGCCAGTCGGCCTGTGGCTCCGGCTCAGTGAAGCGGCTCGGCCGGCTCGCCTTCTCCGGGCTCATTCGTCGACGACCAGGTTGATGCGCGCCACGTTGACGGCCCGGCCGGTGGACGAGTCCGCGTCTATCTGGATGGCGTTGAAGATCACCGGCCCCGAACCGACCTCGAAGCGCGTCGGAAGAGCGTTGATGAAGCGCGGAAGGACGGTTGCCGGATCGAAGCCGATCACGCTGTAGACCGGCCCGGTCATGCCGATATCGCTGATGTACGCCGTCCCACGCGGCAGGATGCGCTCGTCGGCGGTGGCGATGTGAGTGTGCGTGCCGCACACGGCGCTGACGCGGCCGTCCAGGTAAAGCCCAAAAGCGTTCTTCTCGCTCGTCAGCTCGCAGTGGAAATCGACCAGCCGGATCGGTGGCAACTCGCTTGCACCGTGGTCGAGCAGCCCATCGAGGGTCGTGAAAGGGTTCTCGATCTGGGCCATGTAGGTCCGACCCTGGGCATTGACCACTGCGACCTCCGAGCCATCGTGGGCATGGAAGATGCCCCAGCCGCGCCCGGGCACGCCTGTCTCGCCGTAGTTCAGCGGGCGCAGGATGCGCTCGTCGCGATCGAGCTCGGGATAGATCTCGCGCTTGTCCCAGATGTGATTGCCGCTCGTGATCACGTCGACGCCGGCGGCGAACAGGCTCGCTGCCGTGGAAATCGTCAGGCCCATGCCGCCGGCCAGGTTCTCGCCGTTGGCGGTGACGAAGTCGATATGCCGCTCGTCGCGCAGCTGAGGAAGTGTCTTCTCCAGCGCAACGCGGCCGGGCTTGCCGATCACGTCGCCGATCATCAGCACGCGCACGACACCTGGCGCTGGCTTCTCGGGCGGCGTGGCAAGCCGGTCGGCGGCCTGAATCTGAGCGGCTACTTTTGCTTCTCCTGATCGAAGGGTTCTGGCCGTGTGCCACGAGTTCGGAGCACCGTCCGGCCGATCAGGAGACTAGCAGCAGCATTCGGGCATCGCCTGGCGTCGCATGTGTGCTGCAGTGTTCGTCAACAATCCATCCGGCGACGTTCTGCCGGCCCGCGCGACCGAGGTGCCACATGGCTGGACTGCTGATGGTGGGGGCAATCGTCGCTTCTCTGGTTCTGTTGTCAGTCGGGGCGCTGCCCTGGTGGGTGGCGATCATCGTCATGTTCGTCGCTCTGCTGTTGGCGTCCTGGAACCTGGACCGGCAGAGGCGCCCGGGCGCACGGAGTCCGGTGCTCGACCCGAACAGCGCCAACTTCTACGCGCCGATGGACGGCGGCTGGGAAGTTCCGACGGCGTATATCGACCACCCGACCGGCGGCGGACCGCCGCCCGGGGTTGAGCCGTACGACTCACGCGCCGCCGATCGCAGCAACGCCGGGCGCGAGCGCCTGTAGGCAGTCACCGGGGGCACGAGGGAGTCCGTCACATGCAGCGACAACCGACCTTTCGAGCATTCCAAGCGAGATCTATGAAGACCGGCTCGCTCCGCCCGGGGAGGCTTGGCGCGGCCGCGGGGGTCGCGTTAGCCCTGGTCCTTGCCACGAGCACCGCGGGTGCAACGTGGAGCCCCGCCATCGCGCTCAATTCAAGTGACACGGTGTTTGACCGAGCGCATGACTTGATATCCATCGGCGACTCGACGGCCGTCGCGGTGTACGTCCAGGGGTATGACCCGGGCCGCGTTCTGATCAGGCGTAGCACCGACTCGGGCCAGTCGTGGCACGCGGCTGTGCCGCTCTCCAGCGCCGGAAGCTCTCCTGCAATCTCAGGCCTCGGCTCACACGTCGATGCAGTTTGGGTCAGGAACGGAGCCGTTCGGTACGCACGCAGCACGAACAGCGGAGCGTCGTTCGGACAGCCAATTGCTCTGTCGACTTCCAGCGCCGATGCGTTGTGGCCCGATGTCGCGCGCGGCCCTGGAGGTTTGGTCGTCGTGGCGTGGCTCGATCAGGCCGCACAAAACGTGAAGGTCCGGGTAAGCAACAACGGCGGCCAATCCTTCGGTGGTGCGGCGGTTCTCGCGAGTGCCTTTGGCCGTCCCGCGCTCGCGGTCGGCGACGACGTGGTCTATGCCGCGTACTCGGTCGGTGACAACAGGCTGCGCCTGAAGCGGTCGCTCAACGACGGCGCGACGTGGAGCGCGCCGGTCACCATCACCGGCGATACCGACACGCTTGAGCACTGGAGCATTACGGCGGAAGGTTCCCACGCCTATGTCGGGTACATGTCTGCGAATGACTACTACGACCTGAGGTATCGGAGAACAATCAACGGCGGTGTTTCATGGTCAGCCGAGATGACTTTGTCACCGCCCGAATGGGAGGTCTACGGACCTCACATTTCGCTTCAGGGAGGTGTGCTGCGGGCAACCTTCAGCCGACAGACAGTCATCCAGGACATGGTCTTCGAAGGTCCTGTGTTCTTCAGCCGCAGCGCGGACGGAGTGACTTGGTCGAAACCGTCGCGCGTCTCGCCCCAATCGATGCTCGGTGCTTACGCAGTCGGTGTCACACACGCAGGCACGACCATCGTGCTCTACACCGGTTCAACCGACATCGGACTTACAGTCTTTGCCCGGGCCCGCGAATAGAACCTTCTTACGGCTCGCGTCTGACGATCGCCTTCATGCCACTCTCATGCGAGCTGGAGTAGAACACGAGGGCATGACCGTCCAGCTGACCAGCACCGGATACAAGAACGTATCCATTCACTGCCTTGGTGCTCGGTGTCCAGGTCGTTCCGTCCAGGCTCGATCGGTACCATGCCGAAGAAGTCTCCAGTGTGCGTGCGTACGCGAGATGGAACTCACCGTTGCTGTATCCAACGGCAACGCCGGCGCCGGTGTCGCCATACGAGTGGTACTCCGGCGGAGTCCACGTCAATCCAGCGTCCGATGTAGAGCGTGACTGCAGGCTACCGTAGCCGCCATAGGCTACGACTGCACTCGAGCCATTTGCTGCAATAGAGACGTTTTGTGTATAGCCACTCTCAGCAAGGATTCGCGTCGCCTTCCACGTCCTGCCGTTGGTCAGCGATCGCCAAATCTTGAGGACTTCGTTGTCGACCCACCACGCAACATAGATGACACCCGCGCCATAGGCCGCGGCTGTTCCTGTGCCAACTCCCGTGTTCGTCGTGCCGATCTTGTCGGCGGGAGCGAAGTACCGGCCAGCGTCGCGGCTGATTCGTACCATCACTTGGCCGGTGTCCCAGTTCGCCCAGGTAACGACCACGCGGCCATTGTCGGTCGACACGCCGGGCCAAATGCCTCGGTGGTCGGAGGCAAGCGACTTCATGGCTCGCCACGTGGCACCGCCGTCGGTGCTGCGCCGGAACTTCACCCCATCCTCGCGCCAAGCAACGTATACGCGGAGACCGTCGCTGGCGATCGCTGGATATGAGGCATCCCCGGCCCCGGAGATCTGTTCAGGAGACGACCACGTGAGACCGCCGTCACCGGTCTGGCGGAGGTAGAGGTGCGATGGCCCGAATTGGCTCGGTTTGTCGAGGTAGGCGACAACGCCTGACGAAGGACCGGTCGACGTAAATACCGGGTTGCCGGAGAATGGAGAGCCATTCGCCCCGAGCACGACCGGGCCCGGCCAGGTTGCTGCAGTTGCGGTGGGCGCCGCCGCCAACGTGACCAAAAGCACCAGCCCGATCGCAGTGCCCATTCGGGAATTCATCTCACATCGCCTCCGTCCCTGAGCTCGAGTCACTTCGCCCCCGAACAAAGGCAGCGGACCTGCCCGGCCGCTCTGATTGAACAGTTGCGTCGTGCTCCGTTCAACCGTGATCACACCGACAGCGCTACTGAGATCCCCATCCGTAGCCGTGTGACTTGAGGCACGCGCAGCCATCTCGTGGTGCCCAGGGGCCGCTATCGTCCGACGCGACGGGCGTCGCGAGGAGGCGTCTGGGGCCGGTTCCTCACGCCGGCGCCCATACCGATCTCTACTGATTACTACCGAGCGGCGATGGGTATGGGTTTCCGTGCATATGCGGATGCGTTTCCGGCCACCCAAGGAATGTACTTGCCGTGGCGCTCGCACTCGGAATAATTCGAGCGGAGGCGACCGGGAGAACGGAACGGAGGCCAGCTGTGGCCGCATCGGCGAATCAAGGGCCAAGTCATCAGTCAACTTCGCACCGAGGACCGCATCTCAATGCGGGCAGGCACTTAACCGCCTCGCCGGTCATGCGCACTGCCATCCTGACGCTGGTGCTGGGTGCGAGCCTGCTCGCCCTTCCTGGAGCGGCGGCAGCTGCAGCGGCACCCGTAAACGATGGCTTTTCGGCGGCGACCCAGGTCCAGTTTCTGCCGTTCGAGGACGGATCGGTGGACAACACGCACGCCTCGCTCGGCGGAGCGGAGCTCAGTCCGTATTGCTCGAGCATCGCTGCGACGGTCTGGTATCGCATCAACCCAACGAGCAGCTACACGATCCGCGTGCGTGTTGTGCCGCTCAGCAACATGAACGCCGTTGTTGCCGTCTACGAGCGCAATCCGCAGAGCACTCTTCTTGAAGCCGCTTGTTCAGACAACGGCGGGGCGTCCCAGAGCGAAAGAGTTGAGGTGACTCTCCAGGCGGGCAAGACCTATTACATCCAGGTCGGTGGAAACGCTTACGACAATCCGCTCGGCGAGTTCGCTGTCAAGGTCAGGCGCCTCGCACCGCCTGCCAACGACTCCTTTGGCCACGCCTTCAACGCCGCCCTCGGCTCGATCTCACACATGAACACCCTTTCGGCAACTCTCCAAGCGAGCGAGCCCGTTTCATCTTGCGGTTGGGATGTGGGCAAAACGGTCTGGTACCGATTTACCCCATTCTCGTCACGGACAGTCGTTGCCGGGACCGCGGGAAGCAGTTTTGACACGGTTCTGACCGTCTACGAGGGAACCTCGCTCGACGACCTGGCCGAAGTCGCCTGCAATGACGACCGTGGAGACCTGGCATCGAGAGTGGAGCTACAAGTAGTCGCGGGAACGACGTACTACTTTCAGGTCGGCGGCTATGGCGGCACCTCTGGTGATCTCACCTTCCGCCTGAAGTCCCTCTAGTAGAGCGGGTCACTCCCCTTCCATCGCGAGGTGACAGAGACGAGAACGCGCCCGACCACCAGGTCGGGCGCGTTTCAATCCGTTCGGCAGTTTGGTGTCAGGTCGTGCTGCACAGACCGGGCGGATCGGAATCCTCGCCCAGGTTGTTCGTCCAGGTGTTTGCCAGCGGCACGGAGTTGTCTTGGCAGTCGTCCGTGGCGTTGGTCCGGAAATCATTGTCATGAATCTGGTTACCCGTGCTGCCCTGTACGGCGATGCCTCGATCCTCGCCGAATCTCGCCGAGTTGTTGTCGACGGTGTTGTTGTCCGCGGAGAAAAGCAAGCCGATCCCGAAGGTCTCAGCGAAGCGCACTCGATTGCCGCTGACAGTCACGCCGCTCGTACCTTCCACGCCGATCCCACGTCCGATGTAAAAGATGCGGTTGGCGATGATCTGCGTTTCGTTGGACTCCGCATTGACGACGATGCCAGCGCCCAGCCTGGGCGTCGTGGTGCCCGCGGTCGCAAGGCTGCCAATGACATTGCGCCGGATGATGGCTTGCGGCGATTGGCTCAACTCAATCCCACGGGCATCGAAGTCGAGCACGTCTTCGGCCGCGTGATTTAAGACGCAAGGTATTACCACGCACGATTGCTCCACTCGATTTGCTCATGGCAATGCCGACGACAGTGAAGTCGATCACGCGGTTCCATGAGATCAGAGTATTCGGCGAGTTCCCAGTCCTGATACCGCGCTGGAATCCGCAATCGCCAATCGTGTCCGTGCCGATCGCGCGGATGTGGTTGGCGCGTAGCTGCGTATTGGCCGCCCCATCAACATTGATCACCATGTCGATCTCGCCGCAGGTCTGCGCGGTCGGAATCTCGAAGTTCAGCCACACGACCTTCGTGTCCTCGACTCCGGTGATCCTGAACAACGATTCATCGGCGATCCGCTCAGGGCCGGCGTCACGGTCGCCTGCCAGGGAACGGTGGCGCGGATCCGAGTCCGTCAGGGTCGTCTGCATCGATGACACTTGCCCTGTGTAGGTGCCAGGACAAACCCGAATCTTGGTGTTAGCCACGACGGCCGCGTCCACGGCATCCTGGATTGTGTCGAAGGCAACGAGACCGGTGTCATCGCAGCCGCTCGCTCCATACACCGCGTCATCGTCGACGAACAGGTCGAACGACACACCCGCCGAGATGGGTTGTGCGGTTACGAGCAGGTAGAGCGCAGCGACCAGCGTCGACAGCGCGGCAGGACGAGGTCGTCGTTTCATCGTGGCCACCCCTTGCTACACGGCGGTCCGCTCCCGACTGATCGGGCCGAACTCACGATTTAGGCTACGCAGCGATGCAATGGCCGAAGGTCATGCCCGTGAGTTACTTCGCGTAGAAACAGCCTCGACTGGAGTAATCCACCAACCAACTATTCACTTGGCGCCCGGCCTCAGGTCGGGCGCCTGCCTTTTTCGCTAGTTCGCGTGCTCAACGGCACGCACGCGGCGCCCGGCCTCAGGTCGGGCGTGTCGCTCTACTTCGCCCTGTAGTTCACGACCTCACCAGCCGTGACCTGGGGCGGGTTGGGGAGCAAGGGAGCTACATGCTCCTGCACGAACTGTCCTGCCCTGAAAGTCGACTGCTCCTCAGCGTCTTTGTGCTCAAAGACGCTGATGCCAACCATGACGCCGTCCCCGGCGTCGACGAAGTAATGAGCCACGAATCCCAGGCATTTCGGCGATGATGGGCACAAAGCCTTCCTCGCCCACCTTGGCCGCCTTTTGGGGGTCAGTGACGCCCTCATAGCGCCGCACGGCTGCGTACATGGCTTGGCCTACCTCCCTAGAAGAGAGTCGGGACGCGAACGCCCCGCCTCAAGGCAATCAACGTTCCCATTCTGAAGGGGGCCACAAGGGCCCAGCGCAACCTCAGAGAGCCGCGAGGGGACTCTCACTGCTCAGCAAGATGGCGTCGCAGCATCACCCATGTGTCGGTTACTTGGCGTACTCCACGGCGCGCGTCTCGCGGATGACGGTGACCTTGATCTGGCCCGGGTAGGTCAGCGTCTCCTCGATCTTGCGCACGATGTCGCGCGCCAGGCGCATCGAGGCGAGGTCATCGATCTCCTCCGGTCGGACGAGGATGCGCACCTCGCGCCCGGCCTGGACGGCGAACGACTTCTCGACGCCCTCGAAGCTCTCGGCGATCGCCTGGAGCTCCTCGAGCCGCTTGAGGTAGGTCTCCGATGATTCGCCGCGCGCGCCGGGTCGTGATGCGCTGATCGCGTCGGCGATCTGCACGATCGGCGCCTCGACGCAGGCGTACTCGACCTCCTGGTGGTGCGCGGCGATGGCGTTGATGACCTTCATCGGCAGGTTGTGGCGCTGTGCGATCTGGGCGCCGATGGCGGCGTGCGGACCCTCGACCTCGTGGTCGACCGCCTTGCCGATGTCGTGCAGCAGGCCGCCGATCTTGGCGATCTGGACGTCCGCGCCGGTCTCGCTGGCGATCACCGCCGCGAGGCGCGAGGTCTCCATCGAGTGCTTGAGCACGTTCTGGCCGTAGCTGGTGCGGAACCTGAGCCGACCGAGCAGCTTGATCAGCTCGGGCGGCAGGCCGGGCACGCCGGTCTCGTAGGCGGCCGCTTCGCCGGCCTGGCGCATGACCAGCTCGACCTCGGCCTTGGACTTGGCGACGACCTCCTCGATCCGTCCGGGATGGATGCGCCCATCCTGGATCAGCTTGGTCAGCGCCAGTCGGGCGATCTCGCGCCGAACCGGATCGAAGCCGCTGATCAGCACCGACTCGGGCGTGTCGTCGATGATCAGGTCGATCCCGGTCGCCTGCTCCAGGGCGCGGATGTTGCGGCCCTCGCGGCCGATGATGCGGCCCTTCATCTCGTCGCTCGGCAGCTGCACGGACGAAACCGTCATCTCGGCCGTGTGATCGACCATCACGCGCTGGATAGCGGTCACGACCACGTCGCGCGCCTTGTCCTCGGCTTCCTCGCGCGCCTTGCGCTCGATGGCGCGCGCCAGCCGGACCGCGTCGTGCTCGGCGTCCTCGCGGACCTCCTCGAGCAGGATCCCCTTGGCCTCCTCCTGCGACATGCAGGCTGACGCGCTCGAGTGCCGCGATCTGCTCCTGCCGGGCGCGGGCGAGCTCCTCCTTGGCCCGGTCGATCTCCTGCTCGCGCGAGATCAGCTTTCGGTCGCGCTCCTCGAGCATGTCCGCCCGCTGATCGAGCTGCTCGTCGCGCTGGAGCAGGCGGCGCTCGAAGCCGGACATCTCGGTCCGCTTGGCACGTGCCTCTTCCTCCGCCTCGCGGGCAAGCCGAACCTGCTCGTCCTTCGCCTGGAGGATGAGCTCCTTCTGCTGCGCGCGCGCCTCGGCCACGATGCGTGCCGATTTGTCCTGCGCGGTCCTGATCGCCTGCGAGGCGATGATGCCTCGGGCGAAGAATCCGATAACGGCGCCGGCAACGATGGCGACAATCGCCACCACCGCCAGGACGACGGGATCGCTCATATGTATCTGCCTCCCGTCCAGCCCCTAACTGGAAGGATGTGTGCAGGTTTCGTTGGGTCCGACACGTTTCCGGTCCTCCCGACCGGTTGCGACTCTGACCCGACCGTCTCGCTGGGCGGCGAAACAAACCTATCGAGTTGCCGCCTCCGGCCGCTGGCCGGGCGACCCGGCCGTTGGAGCGGGGACGGCAGTTTTCCGTCTGGCCGCGAAGCCTACGCCCGATTGGAAAACTTGGTCAAACCCTCGCCGACCGTTCGAGCTGCTCTAGATGGCGACGGAGAATGTCCCGTTGACGGTCGCCGAATACGAGTAGCAGTCGCCGAAGATCCAGACGCGATGGTGCTCGAGCGTGGCCTGGAAGTGGCCGACGCCAGTCCGGCCCGGTTGGTCGCTGCTGGTCAAGCCGTAGACGCTTCCGACAACCTCGTGCAGCTCATTCGTGCAGCCCGCGCCGTCGATCAGCTGGCGGACACTGCCGGTCGAGAAGGTGCCCTGCATGTTCACGCCGTCGACGCGCTGCAGACTGGCCGTGCCGCCGGTGATCGAACCCGTCGGCGTGATTGCCAGGGAATGCTCGATCGAGGTGTACCAGCCGGAGAGTCGGGCGTCTGAGCCCTCGCCGACGCCGACGAATGTGCCGACGGTGGGCGTGAACCAGATCTCGAAGCCACGCAGCGTGTAGACCTCGTATGTGGCCGCGCGCGCGGCGAAAGGGATGGCTAGTTGGAGGGAAAGGATTGCGATGGCAATCAGCGCGGCGCTCAACGGCCGGCGAGCCCTCGACGAACCCTCTTGAGTGGTTGGCAACGGTGTTTCCTTGTGCGACGAGCCCATAGGCGTGACGAGCCGCGACTGTAGCGCAAGACGGCCCGCGACCTCGCCGACGGCCGGTTTCAGCGGCGACCAAGGAACCCGATCGGCACCGGCGACGTTTGAGTGCCAATAGTCTCGCGACCGGAGAGGAGGATGCCGTGTCCGTTGCCGTGCGCTCGCTTGCTGTCATTGCGCTGCTGGCCATCGCCGCGTGTGGAGCCCCCGCGGGGACCTCGCGCTCCGAGCTCATCGGCCGCGCCAACCTCCACTTCCGCGCCAACCGCGATTCCGACCCACGCTACCCCCGTACCAACCCGAGCCCCGGCGGGATCACCCACGCCCAGTACCGATCCGACCGCGTCGCCTTCATCACCAAGCGCAACGCCGTCCGGCACTCCTCCACCGACTGCATCGCCGAGCGCGGTCGCGACTGCCCGAACCGGCGCGCGGATGGAGCTCGTCGGCGATGAACCCGTGTTTGGGCCCTCACTCTTCGGTGACTTCAGCGCGACCCTGGCCGCGGCCCACTTCATGGCGGGAGAAACCCATCACGCCTACGTCGTCGCCTTCAACGACATTCCCGGCCAACAGGAGGCGTTTCACATCACCTCGGCCGACGGCGCGACCTGGGAGGTCGATCCGGCAGATCCGTTCGAAGATCTTGGAATCGACCTCAGCCCGCCGGGTCCGATCCCGGGCAGCGTCATCCGCGTCGACGGAACGTGGGCGATGTACCTGTGGGGCATTCCTTCGCCGCAGACGAACGGCGGCGTCATCTGGCGCGCCACTGCCGACTCGCCGGGCGGTCCATGGGTCGCCGATCCGGAGCCTGTCCTCGATCTTGGCGAGCTCGGTGACTGGGATGATCGTGCGCTCGATTTTCCGAGCGTGGTCGCAACCGACGACGGTTTCGAGATGATCTACAGCGCGGTCGGCAACGCGAACCTCGAGACATCCTCGATCGGGCTCGCGTCATCGACCGACGGCATCGACTGGGTCAAGCATCCTGATCCGGTGATCGAGGCCGGGGTTTGCAGCGACGATTCGGCACGCTACGCGGCAATGCCGCGGCTGCTGGAGGAGGACGGTGGCTACGTCCTCTTCTTCGAGACGGACAGCTCGATGGCCGCTGCTCGCAGCAGCGACCTCCTGGATTGGAGCTGCGTTGCCGACGGCCCGGTCATGTTTGGCGATGACATTCCGGGCAGCACTCGGATCCACTCCTTCGCGGTCGCGCAGGATGGGATCACGGATCACCGCCCTGGTCGAGTCGTTGGTCGACGGCGGCTCCGAGATGTGGTTCGCCGAGGCCGTCGACTTCGAGTAGCTGTCCGCCGTTCCCGTAGCCGTATCCCTTTAAGCCGGGCACCGCCTAGGGGCGCGGCGTGATCCGTCGCGTCGGTGGTTCGTCATCGGGCGTCACCTCGACCAGGGTCCAACCCGGCACCGGGCGACGCGCCCTGGCTCCCTCGATGGTCAGGATCTCCACGACACGCTGGACAAGCACCTGTGCCTGATCCTGATCCGCCTGTTCCGCGATCAGCGCGCTGAGATGTTGCTCGATGAGACGAGTCGCGATCGTCGGCGCAGTGTCGTTCCGATGCCGCCGAACGAGATCCTCGGCATTGGGCATGCCCTCGCGTTCGAGGGCGCGGATCAGATCGCGCGCCTCGCGCCGCTCTTCGGTTGGCAGCTTGTCGAGCCAGCTCTTCTCAGGCTTCGGCGCGGGCTTGACCGGTCGCGGCGTCGATTTGAGGAGCGGCTTGACATCACGCGCACCGGGGATCGCCGCGGTCGCCTCTTTGAGCGACCCGAATGGACCGTGCATCAGCTCCTGGCCGAACTCATTGGCCTGCGCCGTGTCGACCACGTACCAGTTCGCCTCTGACTGGCGCACCTCGAAACGGCCGTCGCCCGAGAGATAGTTGCCGGCCGTCTGACGCACAACGTCATCCGGTCCGTGTTCCTTCTGGCCTTGGTCTTGGCGCGAGGGCTTCGAGGCTCGCCGATTTCGAGGCTGGCATGCGCCGATTATCTGATGCGTGTCGTCAGCGTGGCCACGGCGAGGGCCGCGTAACCGAGCAGTGCCCCGAGCGTATTGAGGATCACGTCGTCAATGTCGGCGGCGCGGTAGCCGTAGCCAAGGCTTAGCGACACGGTCAGCTGGCCGATCTCGATCGCGGCCGACAGGCACACGGCCGAGAAGAACACGACAAGCAGAGAGCGCCACGGCTTGCCGATGACGAGCGGCAGGAGGATGCCGAGCGGCACGAACGCCAGCACGTTGCCGACGAGCTGCCGGTAGCTGAACGAGCCTGGTCCAAGCCGCAGCGCGGGCAGGATCGAGCCACCTGGGCGCAGGTTGACGCGAACGTTGCGCGACGTGTCCTCGGTGCCGGGCACGAACGTCAGAAGCGCCAGAACCACGAGATAGCCGATCAGCAGGACCAGCGCGATCGTGTTGAGTCGAGTGCCGGTGGCTTCGTCGTACGAGCGCATCAGTCGGCCGCTCGCAGGAAGCTGATGCTCACCTCGCGACACGTTTCGGGATCGAAGCCATTGCGTGCCAGGAGTGCGTACGCCTTCTGGCGGCGCCGTGCTGGGTCTGCCTCGCGCTCGATGCTCGCGCGGCGCCGCTCGAGCAACGCGATAGCCGCGTCGCCGTTTGGATTGCCATCGTTCGCCGTCTGGAGCCGCTCCACGAGAACCTCGTCAACAACGTCGCGCGGCACCCCCTTGAGCGCTAGCTCGCGGCGCAACGCCGTCTCGCCGCGCGGCCGTGCGCGATCCCGACTCTCTACCCAGGCACGGGCGAACATGGCGTCGTCGAGGTAGTCCATCTCGAGGAGACGATCGACGACGCTTCCCAACGAGCGCGTCCGGATAACCGAGATGAAGCAACCGACGACGCGTCTCGCCGACCGAGCGCGGCCGAACGGCAAGAAATGCGGCTGCTGCGTCCATGACCGGACCAGCATCCGTCATCTGGCCGCGCATCTCCCTGAGAGCCGCCTGTGATTCCACTGTGCGCCGCTTCCGCCGCCCCGCCTGGTGCGTCATTCAGCGCGACGCCAACCGGGCATCAGGGGAACCAACGTTCGGCTCAGGGCGTGTCTGGGGAACGATCAGAAGGCAGCCTCAGGTGATCCCGAGAGCAAGGCGGCTGGGAGGATCCGCAGCGAGCGCACTCAGTGTGCGTGAGCAAGGAGACCGGACCAGCCAACGCGGCTATCGGGTCGCATCAGGCTGCCTACTCGGCCTCCGAAATCCCCTCTACGGGGATTTCGATCGTTGCCACTTTCCCTCGAATCTCCGTCTCGAGCTTCTGGGCGACGTCCTGATTGGCCTTCAGGAACTCCTTCGACTGCTCGCGGCCCTGTCCCAGGCGGGTGTCGCCGTAGGTGAACCAGGCGCCGGTCTTGGCCACGATGTCCGATGCGACGCCAACGTCGAGCAGCCCGCCTTCGCGGCTGATGCCCTCGCCGTACATCACGTCGAACTCGGCCACGCGGAACGGCGCGGCAACCTTGTTCTTGACCACCTTGACGCGCACGCGGCTGCCGATCGAGTCAGTGCCGCTCTTGATCGTCTCGATGCGGCGAATGTCGAGTCGCACGCTGGCGTAGAACTTCAGCGCGCGTCCGCCCGGAGTCGTCTCCGGATTGCCGAACATGACGCCGATCTTCTCGCGCAGCTGGTTGGTGAAGACGAGCGCGGTGTTCGAACGGCTGACCGCGCCGGTCAGCTTGCGCAGTGCCTGGCTCATCAGTCGTGCCTGGATGCCCATGAACGAGTCGCCCATCTCGCCCTCGATCTCGGCACGCGGCACGAGCGCCGCCACTGAGTCGAGCACGACGCAATCCACGCCGCCTGAACGGATCAGGGTTTCAGTGATCTCGAGCGCCTGCTCACCTGTGTCGGGCTGACTGACCAGCAGCTCGTCCACGTTGACGCCGCAGTTGCGCGCGTAGGTGGGATCGAGGGCGTGCTCGACATCGATGAAGGCGACCACGCCGCCACGCTTCTGCGCTTCTGCGAGGACGTGCTGACAGAGCGTCGTCTTGCCCGACGACTCCGGTCCGAAGATCTCCGTGATCCGGCCGCGCGGCATGCCGCCGACGCCGAGCGCCAGATCGAGCGCGATGGATCCGGTGGGGATCGCCTCGACCTGCTGCCGCTCGGAACTGCCCAGCTTCATGATCGAGCCGCGGCCGAACTGCTTCTCGATCGACAGAATGGCGGCATCAACGGCGCGTGAGCGCTCGCTGCCCTGCTTATCGGTGCGATCCACGCCGTTTGCCTCTACCCCGACCGGCTTGGTGGTCCCCGTCATGGTCATGCCTGGTCTCCCTCCTGGCTCCGACCGGGGACCTCGAGGATTACTCCTCGTCCGCCTCCGGCTCCTGCTCCCAACGCGGCTTGCGCTTTGGCTTGATTACCTCGACCGTCGGCGGTGGAGCCTGAAGCAGCGACTCCAGTCGCGGCTTGGCCTCCTTGGCTTTCGGCTTCTTCTTTGCCTCTTTTGAAGGCCGGTCCTTGGTACCCATCTAGTCCGCCTCCGCGGGTTAATCGGCAGGCTAGCCGACGCCGCTTGCCTGCCAGTTCACTCCGACTTTGCGCCAGCTTGCGTGTCACGCGTCAAGCGTTTCTGTGACGCGATTATCGCGCATGCCGGCCTGAGCCCGAACGAGCTGCGGGAACGTACCGTCGGCGATCGCCGAGCGAATGGCAGCCATGAAGTCGATCACGTAGGTCAGGTTGTGGCACGTGGCGAGCCGATAGAAGAGCAGCTCGTCGGCGCGCAGCAGGTGAGCGAGGTACGCGCGCGAGAACGAGCGACAGGCCCGGCAGCGGCAACCGTCCTGGATGGGCGCCGGGTCGTCGAGGAAGCGCGAGTTGCGCAGGTTGAGCCGCCCTTCGGGCACCCAGACGGTGCCGTTGCGCGCGACCCGCGCGGGCAGCACCGAATCGAACATGTCGATGCCGGCGTCGACCGAGTCGAGCAGGTCAGCCGGCGATCCGAGGCCCATCAGGTAGCGCGGGCGCGGGTCGTCGGCGAGCAGCGGCACACAGATATCCAGGGCCGCCCTGCGCTGAGCTGCGCTCTCATCGCCGGCGAGGCCGCCGATACAGATGCCGTCGAACGGCAGCGATGCGATCACCCGAGTGGACTCGGCCCGGAGATCCGCCTCGAGCCCGCCCTGGATGATGCCGAACAGCGCCTGGTCGGGTCGAGTGTGTGCCGACAGGCAGCGCTCGGCCCAGGCGTGGGTGCGCACCATTGCCTCGGCAACTTCGCGCCGGGACGAAGCGTGTGGCGGCACCGGCTGGTCAAGGACGACCGCGATGTCGGAGCCGAGCGCCTCCTGAACGGCGATCGCATGCTCGGGCGTGAAGCGATGGACCGAGCCATCGAGGTGCGTCGCGCGGAAGGTGACTCCGTCGTCGTCGACAGATCGGAACTCGCCCAGGCTGACGACCTGGTAGCCACCCGAGTCGGTCAGGATCGGGCGCCGCCAGGACATGAAGTCGTGCAGGCCGCCGAGTCGCTCGATGCGCTCGTGTCCGGGGCGCAGATAGAGGTGATAGGTGTTGCACAGGATGATCTGGGCGCCGATCTCGTCGAGATCGTCGGGATCGAGCGCCTTGACCGTGGCGTTCGTTCCGACCGGCATGAAGACCGGCGTCTGAACCTCGCCGTGCGGCGTCTGCAGGTGACCGAGCCGGGCGCGGGTGGATCCATTTTCCGGAGCCGGCTTGAGGACGTCGAAAGTCATCGGCCTGGCGGCGGTGTGGGCGACCGGATCGAGCTCGATCAAACGATCTCCTGGCGACGCAGGGCGAACACCGCGATCGCGATCGACACGACCAGGTAGACAAGCACGATCGGCAAGCGCGAGCTCGAACGGAACCGGCTTCAGGAACAGATCCTCGAGCCCGCCGGACGCGCCCGCGGTCGAGCCACCCGGAAGCGCGCTCAACACGTTGCCGCCGATGCTGATCGGCAGGAACTGGAACCACTCCGGGCCGATCGGCTCGAAGCCCAGGATCGGACCCTCGGGGTCGAAGCCGCCGCCGAAGCTCGACGCGACGGCGGCGAAGGTCAGCGTGGTGGTGATGATCGCCTCGCCGACATAGAGAACGATGCCGACCACCGCGCCGGCCAGCTGGCTGCGCAGCACGACTGCAACCATCAGGCCAAGCGCCGCGCGTTGGATGAGCACGGGAAAGCCGAAGAACAGCCACTCGGCGAGATCAGCGATGCCGTCGCCGCTCAGCGGATTGCTCACCGGAATGCCGTACACGAGGCCGGTGATGTAGGTCATCGCGATGCCCAGCGCGAACAGGATCAGCATCGCGATGCCGAGCACGATGATCAGCGCCAGCGTCTTGGCCAGCAGGTAACCGGTGCGACTCTCGCCGCGCGCAACGACATTGCGCAGCACGCCCCAGTTCCAATCCGAGCCCACGTACGCGGCGGCATAGACGACGGCCATCAGGCCGCCGATGCCGAACACGAACTGGCCGATCAACGCGTACGCGGCCGGGAAGGTGATCGCTCCTTCCAGCCCGCCGAGAGTCGATCCGGTGAGCAGGAAGATGACGACCATCAACACGACGGCCACGAACAGGACGACGTAAGTCGCCTGGCGGCGACGGATCTTGAGCAGCTCGGCGCGGAGAAGCCTCATGCCGGCGGCGCCTCTGACGAGCCAGACGAGCGAGCAGCGCTGTTGTCGACGTCGCCACCGCCACTTCCGGTCAGCTCCAGGAAGAGCGTCTCGAGGTCGCTGCCCGGCTCGAGGCCAGAGGCGAAGATGCCTGCCTCGGCGAGGGCCTTGTTGACCTCGCTGCCGCGCGTTGGATTGACGTAGACCGTGAACCAGCCGGCCTGGTCGCCCGAATCGATGCCGTGCAGCGGCCGATCGGGCGCAAGGCGGCGCAGAATCTCGGACGCTGCGGCCATCTGTTCGACCGCTACCTTGACGCGGACGCGACCGGTGTCCTCGAGCAGCTGGACGAGCGGCCCTTCGCGGATCAGCCGGCCGCGATCGATGATCCCGACGACATCGGCGAGCTGCTCGACCTCGTGCAGCAGGTGGCTCGAGATGACCACCGTCTTGCCCAGCTCGTGGGTGAAGTAGCGCAACGTCTCGCGCATCGCGACCATGCCGCCCGGGTCGAGGCCGTTGGCCGGCTCGTCGAGCAGCAGCAGGTCGGGGTCGGACAGCATCGCCGCAGCGATGCCGAGGCGCTGCTTCATGCCCAGCGAATAGGTCTGCACGGCATCGCGCGCGCGGCCGGACATGCCCACGTACTCGAGCACCTGGTCGATTCGATGTGGGTCGGTCGGTGGCCCGGATGCGCCGAACACGATCAGGTTCTCGCGCCCGACAGGTACGGGTAGAACGAGGGTGTCTCGATCAGCGAGCCGACGCGGAAGAGCCGTTCGCGGTCACGCCACGTGTACGGGGCGCCGAGCAGGTAGATCGATCCTTCGGACGGCCGTAGCAGGCCGGTGAGCAGGCGCAGTGCCGTCGTCTTGCCCGAGCCGTTGGGGCCGAGGAAGCCGTAGACCTGGCCGCGCGGCACGGACATGTCGAGCCCCTGCAGCGCCTGGTGGCGGCCGTAGCTCTTGACCAGGCCGCGCGTCGCGACGGCGAGATCTGCCGGCGAAATGGCCGCGAACGCCGACTGCGACGCGGCCGGGGGCGCGGCTGCATCGGGTGGGGCCGCGGCCGGCGGCGGTGGGAAGGCGTCGGTCACGCCACGGTTTCCGACTCGGTCCGACCCTCAACGGTGATGCCGTCCCACAGCCCGGCGTCCGTTCTATCGGCGCGCCGCGGCGGCGGGACGTCGTAGCCGAGCAGGCGCAGATGGTCGCGGGCACGCTCGGTGGCCACGCGACCCTGCGGCGTTCGATCGAGAAAGCCGATCTGGAGCAGGTACGGCTCGTACACGTCCTCGATCGTATCGACCTCCTCGCCGATGACCGCCGCAACGGCCGCGCCACCGACAGGTCCCGACCCGAACTTCTGGACGATGGCCGCCAGCAGCCGCCGATCCGTGGTGTCCAGACCCTCATCGTCGATGTCCATCGCGGCCATCGCATCGCGTCGCTTCGCGGGCGCCGATGCGACCGTCCGACCGAACCTGGGCGTAGTCCCGGACGCGCCGCAGCAGCCGATTGACGACCCGCGGTGTTCCCCTCCCCCGTCGGGCCAGCACGCTCGACCGCGGCGGCATCGATGTCGACCTCGAGGATGCCGGCCGAGCGGGTGATGATCGTGGCCAGCTCTTCCTCGCTGTAGTAGTCGAGCCGGTAGACGGCTCCGAAGCGGTCACGGAGCGGCCCACCGATGCGCCCGGCGCGGGTCGTGGCGCCAACCACGGTGAACGGCTTGATGTTCAGCCGCAGGCTGCGCGCCGACGGGCCGCGACCGATCATCACGTCGATCGCGAAGTCCTCCATCGCCGGATAGAGGATCTCCTCGACCGAGTGGTTGAGGCGATGGATCTCGTCGATGAACAGCACGTCGCGCTCTTCGAGATTGGTCAGGATCGCGGCGAGGTCGCCCGGTCGCTCGATCGCCGGGCCGCTCGTGGCGTGGAGGTTGACGCCCAGCTCGCGGGCGATGATGTTGGCCAGCGTCGTCTTGCCCAGGCCGGGCGGCCCGTACAGGAGCACGTGGTCGGCCGCCTCGTTGCGCTGGCGGGCGGCCTCGAGCAGGATCTCGAGGTTCTGCTTGACCGGCGCCTGGCCGATGTACTCGGCCAGCAGGCGCGGTCGGAGTGAGGTCTCGACCGCCACTTCCTCGACGCTCAGCGTGCCCGAAGCGACGTGGCGGTCCTGATCGTCCATCGGCGCCGAGTCTAGCAGTATTTCAGCCGTATAGAACGCCTGTTCGACACGTCAGGCCTTGCCTGCGGCTTCAGCGAGGCTCGAGCACCACTACCGCCGTCTCGCCGGCGCGTCGAGTCGCATAGCCATCGAGGTTCTCGCCGTCGTATTCGCGCCACGTTGCCCACAGTCGAGTGCGCTCCTCACCGATCGCCATGCGGCCGCGAATCTGACGCGCTTCGTCCTTGAGCTCCACGGACGAGTCCGGCTTGGCCTGAAGGTTCAGCCACCATGCCGGCTCCGGGCTGCCCCAGCCATTCATCGCCAGGGTGACCAGGTTCGGCCCGTCCTCGAAGTAGCCGAGGATGACCGACCGATCCTTGCCCGTCTTGCGGCCGACGGTGGTCAGCCGCATCGTGCCCCACTTGCCCGGCGCCGGCTTCCACAGTCCTCGGCGTCCCCCTGTGACACGGAAGTACGCTCGATGGACACGCCACGCAACGTGGATGAACCAACGCGGGGGAAGTCGCGGTGACTTCGGCTGGTCGGTGGTGGTGACGGTCTCGGCCATGACGCACTCCTCTACATACACCGTAAACTTAGGGTGTAAGTAGTACCCTACGTGTCAGTGCGCTGTCAAGTCCGGCCAGACAAACTGCACCGCAGACCGCTTACGCTACGGGTTCCACCTCGAAAGGCAAGTCAGTGACGCTCAAAACAGAAGCCACGACCACCAGGCGCGAGCCCTTGAGCCGCGAGCGCGTTCTGCGTGCGGCGGTCGAGCTCGCGGATCGCGAGGGCGTCGAGGCACTCAGCATGCGCCGCGTCGGACAGGCGCTCGGCGTCGAGGCGATGTCGCTCTACAACCACGTCGCGAACAAGGAGGACCTGCTCGACGGCGTGGTCGAAACCGTCGTCGCCGAGATCGACCCACCAGCCGCCGGATCGGACTGGAAGTCGACGATGCGCTCGCGGATCCTCTCTACCCGCCGAGCGATGCTTCGCCACCGCTGGGCGTCGGAGGTCATTGTTTCGCGGCAGAACATGACCCCGGCAATGCTGGCGTACATGAACTCGATGGCCGAGATATTCCGCACCGGCGGCTTCACGGTCGATCTGACCCACCACGCCTTCCACGTCCTGGGCAGCCGCGTTCTGGGCTTCACCCAGGAGCTCTACGACGATTCGGCGCAGCCCAGCGACGATCCCGAGATGATGGCCATCATGCTCCGCCAGATGGCCGTGCAGTATCCATACATCACCGAGATCGCCAGCCAGGTGGCACACGACGACGGCGTCGGTCGTGGGCAGCGGCTGCGACGATCAGTTCGAGTTCGAGTTCGCGCTGGACCTGATCCTCGACGGACTCGAGCGCCTTCGCGCGGCACACGGAGCGGCGACGACCTAGCGGCCCAACGTTAACCAGCCGTTTACGCGCCGGGTATTGGAACTCGGTGGTCAAAGGCGTAGGTTGAGCCGGCACAGCGCCGTTCGTCGGACCCGCGCTGCCGTGTCGGGTCAAAGCCCAGCGGACGGCGGACTGATGCGCTTGATGGAGGCTGTCGTGTCCTCTCGCGTATTGCTTGTTGCTGCCGTGCTCGTGGCCATGCTGGCGATCCCGTCGGCCGTCGGCGCCAAGTCGACCACCGTCCGCTTCGCGACGTTCAACGCGTCACTGAACCGAGCCAGCGCCGGCCAGGCGCTGGCCGAGCTGTCGGTTCCCGGCAACGACCAGGCCGATGCTGTCGCCGAGATCATTCAGCGCGTTCGACCGGACGTGCTGCTCATCAACGAGTTCGACTACTACTCCAACAACCAGCTCGCCACGGCATTTCAGGACAACTATCTCGATCTCGCGCACAACGGCGCGGCGCCGATCGATTACCCGTACGTCTTCGTGGCGCCGTCCAACACCGGCGAACCGTCGGGGCAGGACCTCGACAACAACGGCTCAATTGGTGGCCCGAACGACGCCTTCGGCTTCGGATTCTTCCCGGGCCAGTTCGGAATGGCCGTCTTCTCGCGCCATCCCATCGATCTCGACGCCGTTCGGACGTTCCAGACCTTCCTCTGGCAGGACATGCCCGGCGCGCTGCTGCCCGACGATCCGGCCACCGCGGCTCCCGCCGACTGGTATTCGCCCGCTGAGCTGGACGTCTTCCGGCTTTCGTCCAAGAGCCATTGGGATGTGCCCATCGCAATCGGCAAGGAGACGGTTCACTTCCTGGTCAGCCATCCGACGCCGCCGGTCTTCGACGACCCGCCGACCTTCCCGGCGGGAGTCGACTTCAACGGGCGGCGCAATTCTGACGAGATCCGGTTCTGGGCCGACTACATCACGCCTGGTGCGACATCCCGGTACATCTACGACGACGCGGGCGATAGTGGCGGGCTGAAGCCGGGCGATCGGTTTGTCATCGCCGGCGATCAGAACAGCGATCCGCTGGACGGGGACAGCATTCCAGGCTCGATCCAGCAGCTGATCGAGCACCCGCTGGTGAACGCCAAGGTCACGCCCACGAGTGACGGCGGTCCCTATTGGGCCGAAGCTCAGGACGCGCTCAATGACGTCCACGAGAGCGACCCCTCCTTCGACACGGCCGATTTCTGCGATACGCCGGCGGCGCCGCCGTGCGCCGGGCCCGGCAACCTGCGCGCCGACTACGTGTTGCCGCGCAAGAACCTCCCGATCGTCAGCGCCGGCGTCTTCTGGCCGGACGGCGACGATCCGTTGCTCTACCTGACCGGCACCGGCTTCCCGGTGCCGAGCTCAGACCACCGCGCGGTCTGGGTGGATCTCAAGATCTCGGACTAAACCCAGCAGGCATGGGGGCGGTTGGTGCCGCTGTGAGGCCAATACCGCCCCCACCTGCTCTATCCAAGGTGACTCAGACGCGCTTGTGAACCATCCGCTCGATCGCCTCTGCAGCGTCTTCCGCGGCATCAATCGCGTTTTCGAGGCCGTTGTACAGATCGCGCCACTTGATCACCTCGAGTGGGTCACCGCGGTCGTGGAATAGCCTGGCAACTGCCGCACGAGAGATCGCATCTGCCTGGTGCTCGAGCTCGTGGATCCGCTCCAGGTGGCCGCTGAGGTCTTTCATCTCCTCGAGCTTGCGCAATGCAGACGACAGCTCGACGCCCTGTAGGGCCAGGATGTCCGCGAGCAGGCGCGCCTCGACTGTCGGCTCCTTGATGTCGAAGATCACGAAGCTTTCGGCGACCGCCTGAATCGAGTCAACGACATCGTCCAGCTGGACGGTCAGGTCGTGAATGTCCTCGCGGTCGAACGGTGCGACGAACGCCTCCTCGAGCCGGGCGTTGATCTTCAGGTCGAGCTCGTCGCTCTGCTTCTCAATTGCCTGAATCTCGGCGATCCGTTCGGGCAGGCGGTCGAAGTTGGCGATCAGATCCTGGAGCCGGAATGCAGCCGTGGAGAGAGTTTCGCCCGCGGCCTCGAACAGGTCGAAGAACTTGATGTCCTTGGGGATCAGTCTGATTCGAACCATTTTCTCCTCAATGCGACAGCCCGAGGGCGTCGAAGACCAGCCACACGAGGGCGGCCATCGCGCCCGATGCCGGAATGGTGACTATCCAAGCCAGGACGATCGCTCGTACGACGCCCCAGCGCACGCCGCGCAGGCCGCGCGCCGAGCCAACGCCCATGATCGCGCTCGAGATGACCTGCGTCGTCGAGACCGGAATTCCGAGCTGCGCCGCGCTCAGGATCACCGTGGCCGCCGTTGTCTCGGCGGCGAAACCGTGAACTGGCTCCAACTTCACGACGCGGTGGCCCATGGTGTGCATGATGCGCCAACCGCCGACTGCCGTTCCGAGTGAGATGGCGGTGGCGGCGACGATGATGACCCACACCGGCACCTCAATCGTCGAGATGAGCCCAGCCGAGAAGAGCGCCAAGGTGATGATGCCCATCGTCTTCTGAGCGTCGTTGGAACCGTGCGAGAAGGCCATGAAGCCGGCCGAGATCACCTGCGCGCGGCGAAAGAAGTTGGTCACCGGCCGGCGCCGCGCCCTGAAGAAGATCCAGAAGAGGACCACGATCAGCGCCAGTGCCGCGAAGTAGCCGATGAACGGCGAGGTGACCATCGGGATGAGCACCTTGTCGACGATGCCCTGGATCTTGAATGCGCTCAACGCCGGCGGCCACCAGCGTGGCGCCAAGCAGCCCACCGATCAGCGCGTAGCTGCTCGAGCTGGGCAGGCCGTAGTACCACGTGACCAGGTTCCAGACGATCGCGCCGATCAGGGCCGCTGCGACGACAGCCGGCGTGGTCGTGCTCTCGTCGACGAGCCCGGCGCCAATCGTCTTGGCCACGGCCGTGCCGGCGAACGCGCCGATGAAATTGAATGCGGTCGCCATGATGATCGCGTTGCGCGGCGAGAGGGCACGCGTCGCGACGGACGTGGCGATCGAGTTCGCCGTGTCGTGGAAGCCATTGATGTAGTCGAAGATCACGGCCAGCACGACGACCGCGACCAGCATCAAGGTAAGGCCTTCCATCACCGGATCCCCGCAGCCTCAGTCGCGGCGCAGGACGCGCAGCGCAGCCTTGACGCGATCCTCGAGCGACGCGCCAACGGGGAGCGCGGCCACGGCGCCGCGAGCCGACTCGCGCGACTCCGACGCGGTGTAGCCGAGCGCCTGGAGCGCAGCCACGACCTCCGATTCGGACGACGCTGGCATTCCCCCGATTCCGGCCACTGCGCCGGCGGTGGCGACCTTTTCCTTGAGCTCGAGGATGACCCGCGCGGCGAGCTTCTTGCCGACACCCGACACCGCCGTCAGCACGCCCTCGTCGCCCTGCAGGATGGCCAGCTGAAGGTCGGCCACCGGGCGCGACGCGACGATCGCCAGCGCCACCTTGGGGCCGACGCCGGTCACCGTCGTGAGCAGCTCGAAGAAGCCGAGCTCCTCGGTTGTTCGGAAGCCGTACAGCGCCTGCTGGTCCTCGCGCACCAGGTGATGGGTGAACAGCCGGACCGATTCGCCCTCGCGCAGGCCGGTCAGCGTTCCCGGGCCGCAGAAGATGCGGTAGCCGATACCGCCCGCCTGGAGCACGGCTGAATCGGGCGCGAGCATCGCGACCCGGCCCTCGACGAAAGCAATCACCGCCCGAAGCCTAGCGCGATTGCGTCAGGCGGCTTGCGGGTGAGCGTGCGCCGTGCAGATCGCGACCGCCAGCGCGTCGGCCGCGTCGTCCGGACGCGGCAACGTGGTCATGCCCAGCACCAGCTGGACCATGCGCTGGACCTGGTCCTTCGGCGCGCGGCCGTAGCCGGTCACGGCCAGCTTGACCTCGTGTGGTCCGTACTCGACCACCGGCAGGCCCCGCCTCGGCGGCGGCGAGAAGCACGACGCCGCGCGCCTGGCCGACGGCGAACGCGGTCTGCACGTTCTTGTTGAAGAAGAGCCGCTCGACGCCCACGTAGGCCGGGTGGTGGTCCGCGATCAGTCCCGCAACTGCGCGGTGGATCTCGAGCAGTCGCACCGGAAGTGTCTGGGTGGACAGCGTCTCGAGGCAGCCGTAGTCAACGGCGCGCAGGCGCGATCCGCTTCTTTCAACAATGCCGTAGCCGGTCGCCGCAGTTCCCGGATCGATGCCAGGACGATCAACTGCAAGGAGCCGCGAGCACCCGGCAGTGCCGGAGGTCACGGGCGACGCGCAGCAGGGCACAAAGTGCCACTGCGAAGCCACATCAGATTGCGGCTGCCTCGGCGAGAACTTCGGCAGGCAGGTCGAAGTTGGCCGTCACGCGCTGCACGTCGTCCAGGTCCTCGAGCGCCTCGATCAAGCGCAGGTTCTGACGGGCGACGTGCTCGTCGACCTCGATCGGTGTCTTGGGCGTCATCGTCACCTCGGCCGACTCGACCGCAACTCCGGCGCTCTCGAGCGCCTTGCGCAGTCCCTCGAGCTGGCTCGGATCGGTGACCGCCTCAACCGGGTCCGAGTCGGTGTCGACGTCGTCCGCGCCGGCGTCGATGGCGGTCAGCGCGACATCGTCGGGGTCGCCGCCGTTGAGCGGCACCGCGACCACGCCGCGCGGCTCGAACTGCCACGCGACCGAGCCGGCGCCGGCGAGCTGAGCCACCGTTCTTGGTGAACAGCGAGCGAACGTCGGCCGCGGTCCGGTTCTTGTTGTCCGTCGCGGTCTCGACGAGGATCGCCACGCCGCCCGGGCCGTAGCCCTCGTAGACGATCTCCTCGTACTCCGCGGCGCCTGTCCCACCGGCCGCCTTCTCGATGGCGCGCTTGATGTTGTCGGCGGGCATGTTCACCGCGCGCGCCTTCTCCATCGCCAGCCGAAGCCGGTAGTTGGCGTCGGGATCGCCGCCGCCCTCTCGCGCGGCGATCGTGATCTCGCGGGCGATCTTGGTGAAAATCGCGCCGCGCTTGGCGTCGTTGGCGCCCTTCTGGCGCTTGATCTGGGACCACTTGGAGTGACCGGACATCGCGAGCGATTCTATATGCTGGCCATATGACCACAGTTGACATGTCGCGCCTTCGAAACGTCGTGCTCGCCGGTCATTCCGACTCCGGCAAGACAACCCTGGCCGAACATCTCCTCCATGCGACGGGCGCCATCTCGCGCCTGGGCAAGGTCGACGACGGAACAACGGTGCTCGACTTCGAGCCCGAGGAGCAGAAGCGCAAGCAGTCGCTGTCGCTCGGCGTCGCGACGCTCAACCATGACGGCTACGAGATCACCCTGATCGACACGCCCGGCTATGCCGACTTCGCCGGTGAGGTCGTCGAAGGCTTCGAGGCGGCCGACGCCGCGCTGATGACGATGGATGCCTCAGGCGGCGTCGAGGCGGGAACGGAACGCGCCATCTCGCTCGGCCGCGAGCACGGCACTGCCGCGCTGTTCGTGATCACCCGCTGCGAACGGGAGAACGCCGATCCGGCCGCTGCGCTCGACGCTCTGCGCGCGGCCTTCGGCAGCAAGATCGCGCCGCTCCACGTGGCCATCGGCAAGGCCGACTCGTTCAAGGGCTACGTCGATCTCGTCCATCGCAAGGCGTACGTCTGGGAAGGCGGCAAGCGGAGCGAGACGGAGATCCCGGCCGAGCTCGCCGACGAGGTCGCGCGCCGACGCGACCAGCTGCTCGAGGCGGCCGCCGAAGCGGACGACGACGTTCTGGCCAAGTACCTCGAGGGCGAGGAGGTCAGCGACGAAGAGCTCGACGCGTGCCTCCATCGCGGCGTGCGCGACTCGATCCTGGCGCCCGTCATGGTCACCGCCGCAGCGCGCGAGATCGGCGTCGACGGCGTGCTCGACGCGATCGCGCGCTACTTCCCCTCCCCCGACGAGGAGAAGCCGGTCAAGGCGATCGATGGGGCAGGCAAGGAGACCGAGGTCGCCCAGTCGGCTGATGGGCCGTTGCTGGCTCGAGTGTTCAAGACGACTGCCGACCCGTTCGTCGGCCGGCTGACCTTCTTCCGCGTCTTTTCGGGCAAGATCGCCTCGCACGACCACATCTGGAACGCCGATCGCGGCGAGGAGGAGCGCATCGGCCAGGTGTTGCGCGTCAAGGGCAAGGACACCGAGCCAGTGGGCGTCATCAGCGCCGGCGAGATCGGCGCGGTCGCCAAGCTCGTCCACACCCACACCGGGGACGCGCTGTCGTCGCGCGAGAAGCCGTTGAAGCTGTCACCGATCGATTTTCCGCCGGCCAGCCTGCCGGTCGCGATCGAGCCGCAGACCAAGGCAGACCTGGACAAGCTCGGCGCTGCGCTGAGCAGGCTCGTCGAAGAGGACCCGAGCGTTCGCGTCGAGCGCGAGCCCGAGACCGGCGAGCAGCTGCTCTGGGCGCAGGGCGAGAGCCACATCGCGGTCATCGTCGAGCGGCTCAAGCGCAAGTTCGGCGCCGCGGTCGTGACCCGGCCGCCGCGCATCCCGTACCGCGAGACGATCCGCTCCGCGACCAAGGCCGAGGGCCGGCACAAGAAGCAGACCGGCGGCCGCGGCCAGTTCGGCCACGTGTGGCTCGAGATCGAGCCCAATCCGGGCGCCGGCGTGGAGTTTCATACGAAAGTCGTCGGCGGGTCGGTGCCGCGCCAGTTCTGGGCGGGCGATCGAGAAGGGCGTGCGCGACGTCGCCGAGAAGGGTCCGATTGCGGGCTACCCGGTCATCGACTTCAAGGCGACCCTGTACGACGGCTCGTTCCACACCGTCGACTCGGACGAGCTGTCGTTCCGGCTGGCCGGCCAGCTGGCCACGCGCAGGGGCATCCAGGAGTCGTCACCGGTCCTGCTCGAGCCGATCATGGACGTCGAGGTGCGCGTTCCCGAGGAGTACATGGGCGACGTGAACCGGGACCTCAACACGCGCCGCGGCCGGGTTCTGGGCATGGACACTTCGGACGGGGTTCAGGTCGTTCGAGCGCACGTGCCGCAGTCGGAGCTGTTCACGTACGCGACCGAGCTGCGCTCGATGTCGGCCGGCCGTGGCCAATTCTCCGCCGTCGCTCGATCACTACGAGGAAGTGCCGTCGCACGTGGCCCAGAAGATCGTCGAGGCGCACAAGAAGGAAGAGGCCGCGGCGCACTAGCCGACAGCCTCGAGCGGCGTGACGTGACAACCAAGTCGCAGGTCACGACGTGGGAGCCGTCGGACGCGGCAATCGCGGAGCGCTACGGCCTGCGAGCCGAGGACATCCTGCGCTTCGACCTGAACACGTCGCCCTGGCCGTCGCCTGTGCTGCCCGAGGCGTTGGCAGGGCCGTTTGAGCCGCCGCTCAACGAGTATCCGGACAGCTACTACGCCGACCTGACCGAGGCGGCCGCGGCCTACATCGGCGTCGAGGCGGAGGAGATCGTGGTCGGCGCCGGGGCCGACGAGGTGCTCGATCTGGTGGCCAAGGCATTCCTGCCCGCCGGATCGGCGGCGATCGTGCCGATCCCCACCTACTCGATGTACGGGGTGTTCACCACTCACCGCGCGGCGCGGATCGTGCCGGTCCCACGTCTGTCGGCCGAGCAAGGGTTCGGGCTCGACGTGCCGGCGATGATCGCCGCGCTACCCGAAGTCTCGGTCGTCTGGCTCTGCAATCCGAACAATCCAACGGGTGCCGAGGACGCGGTCGACGACATCAGGGCGATTCTCGTCGCCGCAGCCGAGCTTCCCAAGTCGCCACTGGTGGTGGTCGACGAGGCCTACCACGAGTTCAGCCGCGCGTCGGTGATCGGCTGGCGCGCGGAGTTTCCGAATCTGCTGGCCATCCGGACGATGTCGAAGGCCTTCGCGTTGCCGGGCATCAGGGTCGGTTTCGGTGCCGGCGCGCGATCGGTGATCGAAAAGCTCGAGCGCGTCCGGCCACCGGGCAGCATCTCGACCGTCTCCGCTCACGTCGCAACTGCAGCGCTGCGCGCGCCGAGCTACGCCGCGGCCAATGCCGAGGCGCTGTCCACGGAGCGCGAGTGGCTGGCCGCCGAGCTGGCGCGGCGCGGCTGGCACTCCACGCCGAGCATCTGCAACTTCCTGCTGGTGCGCATCGGCGACAACGAGGCGGCCGAGCGCGCCGCCGAAGGGCTGCTCCATGCGGGCATCGTGCCGCGCACGTTCGGGCCCGGCCAATCCCCTGCGCGGTCACCTGCGCATCACCGTTCGCTCTCGCGCGGAAAACGAGCGCCTGCTGGCTGCCGTGGAGCAGCTCGCGGCCGATTGAATGGGCCCTAGCGGCCCTCGTTGGCCATCGCACGGTAGTGCGGTAACAGCCCGCCCCAGCCGGCCAGGTTGGCTTCGCGTCGTGGAATTGCCGCCGCTCCCAACCGATCCCAGCCACGGTGCTCGATCTCGACCTCGGTTCCCCGCGGCCGGCTGGTGAATCGAACCTCCACCTCGGTCGCGTCCGCGCGATCTGCGCGCAGGTGCCACAGGTAGACCAGCCTGCGCGGCGGCTCCCACTCGAGGATCTCGCCCCAGTCGTGCTCGGTGCCGGCTGGTGTCCGCTCGAAGATCCGTCCGCCCGGCGCGCGGCTCGAAGATCACCTCGAGCCCACTCTCGGTCGAGACGGTGTGCGTCACGGGCCACCACAGGGACGAGCGTGCCGTCCATAGGCCGAACGCCTGCCGTGCGTCGCAGTCGACGTCAAATCGGACGTGGATCGGCTCGAGTCCAGCCGGGATGTTCACCGGTCAACCGCGCGTGACGGCGATGACAGGTTGTCCGCTGCCAGCTTGAAGCGTCGCGCGGCGTCACCCCAGACACTCTCGAGATATGCCTGGACGGCCGCAATGCCCTCGTCGTGCAGCCGGTAGATGCGGCGCGTGCCCTGCGGCTCTTCGACCACCAGGCCGGCGCCCTTGAGCACGGACAGGTGGCGCGACACTGCCGGGCGGCTGATCGGCAGCTCGTCCGCGATCGACTGGACCGAGCGCCCTCCCCGGCCGAGCAGCTCAACGATCGTGCGCCGATTTGGATCGCCCAGGGCGGCGAAGGGATCTGCGGCGGCGATCGCTCTGGGCATCTTGCGGACATGGTAAACGTACGGTTACAGTAACGACAACGTTACGGAGGAGGACACAGATGGCACAGGGAAGCGGCACCAAGGAAGACCCATGGCAGCTGAAGACGCCACCGGGCACCTCCGAGTACACGATGTACCGCGATGACGCGGCCGATCCACCGCTCATCGTGTGCAACGTCGGCTCGACCAGGCTGACCTACCTCGCTCGCGCTGATCGATGACCTGCACGCGATGCTCAAGGCACACGGCGACTGGATGGACCTTGGCGCGGCGGACGAGCAGAAGGCGACTACGCCCGGCACGGTCGAGGCGTGGGGTCGAGCGGAGGACAACCCAGTCGGCGGCTGGTACGGCCAGCGCAAGGGCTATCGCGGGCGGTTCGGGATGTACATGCCGCCGCTGATGGAAGCGCTCGGCCTGGTCGAGCTGACGCACGACGCGCGCAACAACAAGATGAGGGCGATCTAGGTCTTCGCCAGCTGCTCCAGGATGAACTCGCGCCGATCGGCAAGCGCCTGATCGCTGCGCATCGCATGGTCCGCCTCGTAACGCTCGATGCGCTTCGGCTCGCCGGCTGCGTTGTACAGCTCTGACGCGTCCATCCCGGCGATGAAGTAGTCGTCGTTGGCGAACTGCATCAGCAGCGGCCGCGGCGCGATCGACGCGATGTGCTCGATCGGGTCGAGGTCGCCGATGCGCGCGCACGTAGTCGATCCGATCCTCCTCGATCGACCAGAAGCGCAGCGAACCAGTCCGCCCACCGATTGGCCGGCGCGATCAGCACCCCGGCCACAATCCGCAGGTCGCGCGCCATCAGCAGCACGCCGTGCATCGCTCCGAAGTCGTGACCGACGAGCACGATGGGCGTCGCGCCGCGGCCTTCCAGCTCATCCACGCACGCCGCCAGCAACTCCAGCTCCGCCTCGATCTGGCGTGAATCCGCCGACGATCCCGCGGGGTCGATCGACCACGGAAAGTCGAGCTGCGGCATCGCACTGATCACGCCATCGGAAGCCAGCTGCTCGGCTTCGGCGCGGAACTGCGTCCTGTTGCCGTCATCTGCCTGCGGGTCGAACCAGTGCAGGAAGAGAACGGCGCCGGTGATCGAGCTGGCCGGCGAGACGATGTCGAGGTCGGTCATGCCTCGCGGCGGCGGCCGATCGACCGTCCGCTTCTTGCCGGCGCGCAGGACGAGATAGCGCCCGTCGATCGGGTCCGGCCGCGCCCCGTCGTCGGCGGTGACGCGCTCGTCGTTGATCGAGAACCCACCCTGCTGGATCATCCGGCGCGCCTCCGACTTGGAAGCGAACAGGCCGCTGTGCACAGCAAGTCCTGCCGGATCGAGGGCCAGCTCATCGTCGCCGAACTCGAAGTGATCGAGCTCGCCAAACAGGACGTCCAGCACCTCCGGGTCGCGCAGCGGCTGGCCGGCGAACAGCGCCTCGGCAACTTTCTCCTGGCGCCGTGCCTCGTCCTCGCCGTGGACGCGCGCGGTCATCACCGACGCCAGCCGGCGCTGCGCCGGCCGCTTCTCGGGCGTTGAGCGCTGCTGCTCCTCCAGCTCGTAGATCTCGTCGGCCTGGAGCAGCGTCAGCCGGCGCAGCATCATCGCCACGTCGCGGTCATCCTGGCCGATCCAGTACTGGTAGAACTCGTACGGCGACGTGCGCTCGGCCGACAGCCAGACCGTGCCCTGCTCTGTCTTGCCGAACTTGGCGCCGGTCGACGTCAGCAGCAGCGGGCACGACACGGCGAACGCGTGCGCGTTGCCATCTTCGGTGAGCCCCTCGACGCGCCGGATCAGCTCCGTTCCGGCGGTGATGTTTCCCCACTGATCGGCGCCTCCCATCTGCAGCTCAACACCGTGCTCGCGGTAGAGATGCAGGAAGTCGGTCGCCTGGAGGGTCATGTATGAGAACTCGGTGAAGGAGATGCCGGTGGCCAGACGAGTCTGAACAGAGTCCTTGGCGAGCATGTAGCTGACCGGAAAGTGCTTGCCGATGTCGCGCAGATAGTCGAGCAGCCGGTAGCGTGTCAGCCAGTCGCGATTGTCGAACAGCCGCGCGCCGAGCGACCCGGAAAAATCGAGAAACCGCTCGAGCTGGACGCGGATTGCTGCCCGATTTGCGTCGAGCGTGTCGTCGTCGAGCAGGTTGCGCTCGGCGCTCTTGCCCGACGGGTCGCCGATCATGCCCGTCCCACCGCCGACCACGGCCACCGGCGAGCCGGTACCGGTCCGCTGCAGAGCGACGAGCATCGCGAGTGGCATCAGGTTGCCCACCTGGAGCGAAGGCGAGGTCGGATCGAAGCCGACGTAACCACTGATCGGCCCACGCGTCAGCCGCAGGGCCAAGCCTTCCGACTCGTCCTGGATCAGGCCGCGCCACTCCAGCTCACGCAGAAAGGCATGCCGATCAGCGGCGGCGGACTCGGGGTTCTCCATGCTTCCTATGCTAGAGTCGAGCGCAGATGCAGACCAGCCGCGACAGCCGGCAGGTCGGACGCAGCACCCAATCGCAGGCCAGACGCGGTCGCGGCGGTGCGCGTCGGCTGGCGGTCGCAATTCCGATGCTCATCTTTGGTTCGATGGCGCTCGTCGCGCTCGTCGGGCTTGTTTCCACCGTGGGTGTCTTTGCCTTCTACAGCCAGGGGCTGCCCGACACGCGCCAGCTGGACAACCTCGAGTTCATCTCCGAGTCGGTCGTCTATGACCGCACCGGGACGGTCGAGCTGGCCCGATTCAACGCCGGCGAACGGCGCGAGCCGGTCACCTTCGACCAGATCCCGCCGATCCTGGTGGACGCGGTCACATCGACCGAGGATCGCTCGTTCTGGACCAACACCGGTGTCGATCCGATCGGCATCGTCTCGGCCACGGTCGACTCGCTCCGCGGCCGCGAACGCGGCGCGTCGACCATCACCCAGCAGCTTGCGCGCCAGCGCCTGCTTGACCCCGAGCTCGTGCGCGACCCGGACCGACTGATCGAGCGAAAGATCAAGGAGATCATCCAGTCGGTCCGCCTGACCGAGGCCTTCCCCGGCGAGGAAGGCAAGCAACAGATCATGGCCGCCTACCTGAACCAGAACTATTACGGCAACGGGCTGTACGGCATCAAGGCAGCGGCGCGCGGCTATTTCGGTATCGACGATCTCAACGATCTGACGCTCGGGCAGGTGGCGCTGCTGGCCGGACTGCCCCAGTCGCCGTCGTCTTACGACCTGGTGCGCAATGCTGTGGTGGCCGAGGACGGGACGCTGTACGTGCCGCTCAATGAACGCGTGCCGATCGTCTTCCGACGCAACGAGATCCTGCGCCAGATGGCTGACGACCCTTCGCGGCTGGTCCTGACCGAGGGCGAGTTCAGCCCCGAGGAGATCCTCGCGGCGATGGACGAGCCGATCATCCTGTCGCCCCAGGATCCCGAGATCCGCCAATGGATCGCGCCGCATTTCATCTGGGCACTGCGCGAGGAGCTCGCCACGCGCCTGTGCGGCGATGCGGAGACGTGTCCTGAGCTCGAGCGCGGTGGGCTGCGCATCATCAGCTCACTCGACGCCGAGGTGCAGCAAACGGCCGAGAAGTGGGTCGACGCGGCGGTGTTCCTGCCCAAATCAGAGGACCCGGCGGCCTACGCGGCGGAGATCGGCGTGCCCTACGAACGCTGGATGAGGCGGCTCGAGGATCTCGAGGTCAACAACGGCGCGCTGATCGCGATCGACTATCAGACCGGCGAGGTCATCGCCTACACCGGCAGCGCCGGCTACTACCGCGACGAGGAGGCGACGCCGCAGTTCCAGCCGCAGTTCGATGTGCTCGCCGATGGCTGGCGTCAGCCGGGATCGGCGTTCAAGCCGTTCAACTACGTGACCGGAATCAACGACGGCACGATGACGGCCGGCTCGATGTTCATGGATGTCACGACGACGTTCGCCGACTCAAACGGCTACACGCCCAAGAACTACGACCTGCTCGAGCGCGGCCCGATTCGGATGCGCAGCTCGCTCCAGTGGTCACTCAACATCCCGGCGGTCAAGGCGCAGGTAATCAACGGCACCCAGCACGTGTTCGACATGGCCCGCCGCTTCGGGATGAGCTTCCAGACCGAGGTGCCGCGCGCCGGTCTGTCGCTGACCCTGGGCACGGAGGTGACTCATCCGCAAGACGTCGCCGTCTCGTACGGCACGATGGCCAACGAAGGACGCTTCATCGGCTACACGAAGGTCCTTCGTGTAACCAACTCGTCAGGCGAGGATCTCGTCGAGCCGTACGTGCCGCCGGCCGGTGAGTCGGTCGTCTCGCCCCAGGCCGCGTTCGTGATGACCGACATCCTTGCTTCGAACACGAACCCCAACCAAAATCCGATCTGGGGCGATTTCGCGGTTGAAGCCGCCGATGGCACGCGCCGCCCGGCGACGCTCAAGACGGGCACAAACAACGACGCCAACGACCTCGTCGCTTTCGGTTACATCGCTCCGCCGGACGCGGCCGGTCGCGCCGCCGGCGAGTACGCACTCGTCGTCGGAGCGTGGAATGGAAACAGCGATGGATCGCCCGTGCTGACCCAGGAAAACCCCGTCCTGTCGACGGACGTCGCCGCGCCGATGTGGAGCGGCTTCCTGACCGAGGTCAGCTCCCCGTGGCCGGTGCGCGACTTCTCACGACCGGCCGGCGTAGTCGACGCCGAGGTCGACGCGTGGAGCGGGATGCGCCCCACACAGTTCACGTCCGAGCGTGTGACCGAGGTGTTCATCGACGGCACCGTGCCGGGCGAGGACAACACCAAGGTCGGCATCACGGTGGTGGCCAATCCGGCTGCCGGCGAGGAAGATCAGAACCGATGGCTGGTGTGGGCGGATGGCTGCGCGGGCACGCCCGAGACGCGCGGCTTCCTGGCCCTCGAGGGAGTGGAAGCGGGCCGCCCCGATTGGCAGGCGTTCAACCAGGAGTGGATCGCGCGGGCCAAACAGGGCCCCGGCACGGCCGGCGGACCAGACCCTCTCGTGAAGACGGAGACGAGCTACATCTTCAACAACCGAACCACGCCCTATGGCAGATCGTGGGGAGCACCGTTCCCGCCGACCCAGTCGTGCACGTCAGCCCCCTCCCCGTCCCCATCGCTGTCGCCATCGCCGTCCGTGTCTCCATCGCCGTCCGTGTCGCCGAGCCTCGAGCCGACACCGCCACCGACCGATCAGCCCACGCCTCCGCCGACAGACCCGCCAACCGACGCCACCGCCGACCCCAACGCCCACCGACCAGCGGAGACACCGACCTCCGACTGACCGTCCCCGACCCTGCGCCGCCCTAGGGTTCTACGCCCGGCGGGCGATCAGTTCGGCTGTCCACTCCCGAAGGCGGCCGAGGTGCTCCTGGTAGTGATCCATGGCCGACTTGCGGATCCACCATGCCGCCTCGTCGGACGGCTCGGACAGCAGATACCACTCGTCGAGCATCCGCGTTCGTGCCGCGTTGGCCTGAGTCCAGGCGACGGACCACGGTTGGTCCTGCATGGCCTCGAGCAACTGGGCATTGCGCGCGTCGATGTCGATCTCGTGTCCGCCATATGTGCCCGCGGTCATGCGCTCGAACTGGTTCTCGGCCTCAGCGAGCCAGGTGCCGACATGCGCGACAACGTCGCGGACCGTCCAGTCGGGGTCGCGCTGGTAGCCGGGCTCGAGACATTCCTCGGCGGTCAACGAGCTGACCAGCCGGACGATCTCGTACCAACCGGAGCGCTCTGCAGCCAGCTCGGTGGCGTAAAGGCGAGGCCGATCCACAATCGACCGCATGCTACGCGACCGCGCTATCAGTCGTAGCCAACTCCTCGGTGGCCGGCGCTCAGTGCGCCGTTATGGAGTAGGTGCGCCTCAGCACGCCGAGTTCCATGCGTCGAGCTCGACGATCGTGGCACCGTCGCCGCCCTCGCCACGCTCGCCGGCACGCCATTTCTTGACCAGCGGATGGCTGCTCAACCGTGCGCGCAGCGCGTCACGCAGTGCGCCCGAGCCATGACCGTGGATGATCGTGACTCGCTGCGCGCCGGCGACAGCGGCGCTATCGACGTAGCTCTCGAGCATCTCGAGCGCCTCCTCGACGCGCGCGCCGCGTAGATCGAGGCTCGTCGGGATCACCCGGTGCGCCTGGGGCATGATCGACTCACCCGGCAGAGGTTCCTTCGCGCCGGCAACGACCTGCAGCTCATCGACTGGAACTCGAACGCGCATCGCGCCGGCGGCGAGCGTCGCGATGCCGCCGTCCGCATCGATTTCTGCGACGGTCCCCTGCCAGCCGTCGCGCGAGCGCGCCGTTGCGCCGACCGTTATCTCCGGCGCGACCGGCTGTGCGGCTTCCTCCAGCGCCGACGATGGCTCTGACAGCGCCGTTCCCCGTTCGGCCAGCCGCGCGGCCGACTCCTGGAGGCGCATGATCGGTCAGCGTCTCCCTCTCGAGGAGCTCGCGCGCGGCGCGAATCTCCTCCTGGACCTCGGCCAGCGCGCGCTGCGCTTCCGTTCGCGCGTCCTCGAGCGCAGTCTCTCGCTCGCGCCGCGCGCGCAGCCGCTCCTCCTCGGCCTCGCGCCGCGCCGATCGGGCGCGCTCCTCGGCCTCTGTCGCGCGCGCCAGCGCCTCCTCTGTCGTCAGCTGCGTCTCGCGGATCGAGACGAGGGTCTGCTCGAACTCGGCCTGCGACTGATCCAGCCTCGAGCGAGCGTCTTCGACCAGGCCAGGCGGCAGCCCGAGACGCGCGGCTATTGCGAAGGCCTGCGACGTGCCCGGCAAGCCGATCTGCAATCGATACGTCGGCGACAGCGTTTCGATGTTGAACTCGACCGACGCGTTCTCGGCCTGTGGCGAGTTGTGCGCGTATGCCTTCAGCTCGGCGTAGTGCGTCGTTGCCGCGACGAGTGCCCCGGCGGCGACGAAATGGTCGAGCAGAGCCTGCGCAAGCGCGGACCCTTCGGTCGGATCGGTGCCTGCGCCGAGCTCGTCGAGCAGCACCAGGCAGCCCGGACCAGCGGCCTCGACGATGCGCACAATCGAGCGCATGTGACCGGAGAAGGTCGACAGGGACTGGGCGATCGATTGTTCGTCGCCGATGTCGGCAAAGACGTCGCGGAAGACCGGCAGCCGCGAGCCGGGCGCGACGGGCACGTGCAGACCCGACTGGTGCATCAGTGCGAGCAGGCCGAGCGTGCGCAGCGCAACAGTCTTGCCGCCCGTGTTGGGCCCGGTTATGACCAGCGCGCGAAATTCAGTCCCAAGCCGGATGTCGATTGGCACAACCCGGCCGGTCAGACCCGGGTGCCGCGCGGTGAGCAGCTCGACGTCGTCACGATCCACCGTTTCCGGCCGAACCGCGTCCATCTCGCCCGCCAGTCGCGCTCGGGCGATCCAGAAGTCGAACGTGGCCAGCGCAGCGAGCGTGTCATCGAGCGCCTCAGCCTGGGCCGCGACGAGGCCGGAGAGCTCGTCGAGGATCCGTTCCTCTTCGGCCTGAGCGGTGAGCTGCGCCTCGCGCCACGTGTTGCCCAGCTCGACCACGACGAGCGGCTCGATGAACAGGGTCTGGCCACTCCCCGACTGGTCGTGGACGATGCCCTTCACCCGACCGCGGGCATCGGCGCGGACGGGCACGACGTAGCGCCCGTTACGCAAGGTGACGATCGGCTCCTGCAGCGCCGCGCCGAGATCGCTGCTGTGAACGATCGTCTCGAGCCGCGTCCTGAGGCGCTCGTACGCGACGCGAACTGCTCTGCGCAGGCCGCCGAGCGCCGGCGAGGCACTGTCCAACAACACTCCGGCGGGATCGAGGCTCTGTTCCAGCCTGTTGCGCAGCACCGGCAGCGGCTTGATCGAGCGGCCCAGCTCGTGGAGCAGCGGCGGCCGCTCGTCGCGCAGCGCGTCGCTGAGCCTGCCCGCGGATACGAGCGTGTCCATGATCTCGAGCAGCTCATTGCCGTCGAGCCGGCCACTACGTCGCGCACGCAGAACGAGCTGACCGATGTCGTGCGCTCCGCCAACCCCCACGTCGGGCCGCCTGAGCAGCAGGTCTCGCGCCTGGTCGGTCTCGTCGAGCATGCGCTTGACCACGACCGGATCGGACGAGGGCGCAAGCGCCTCGGCCAGCCGGCGCGACGGCGCAAACGCGGTGTGCGCAGCGAGCCGCGCCCGAACTAACGGAAACTCCAGCAGCTCCTGGCTGCGCGCGTCGGTCATCGCTGTCTCGACACGGACGGGTGGCCGTCGAGCCAGAAGCGCCACGGCCGCGCAGCCCATTGCTCGCCGGCGTAATCGACGCCGATCCGCGGGCCGCTGGCGATCTCGAACGCCACTGCCTGCGGCGGCGGCGCCAGCCACAAGCCCTCCCCCAGCGTCAGGTCGTATTCGTCCATGGAGCGATCGACGGCCATCGCCTGAGTCAGCCGCGCCGGTCCGGCACACAACCGCGAATCAGGATCGCTGGGACGGCCGCGGCGCGCCCTCATCAGGTCAACGCCGACTACCGGCTCGATCGCCCGGATCAAAACCGCTCCCGCCGCGGCCGCCTCCGAATGTGCCACGACATTCAGGCATTCGTGCATGCCGTAGACCAGATAGACGTAGGCGTGCCCGACCTCGCCGAACATCGGTGTCGTGCGTCGTGTGAGCCCGGCTCTGGCGTGCGACGCCAGGTCATCCGGAGCGCCGTAGGCCTCTGCCTCGACAATCGGCCCACCACAGATGCCTTCAGCGGTCTGTCTGAGCAGCCAAACGCCGAGCAGGTCACGTGCGACCGCATCGGTTGGACGCTCGAAGAAGCTTCGGTTGAGCGCGACTGCTTGCTCAGCCGCCGGCAGTGACACTGGCCGGCAGGAGCGGATTTAGGAGCGTCAACAACCCCGGAATAAGGAAGTTGTGCATCTGCTGAACGATCACCGACTCCTCGAGCGCAAGGTACAGGTCGTGCACGACCTGCAGCTGCGGCTCGCTCGGAGCTGGACCGGCGGAGTAGTACGTCTCAAGCACGATGACCATCGACGCCACGAACAGCACGCCGACGGCGAACATCACCAGGCTACCGATCAGCTCGTCGACCACCGGCCGCTTGCTGAGCTGGATCGTCGAGCCACCAATCTCGACGATCGCCAGTGCGATCCCGAACAGGACGACAAAGGACACCAGGAAGGCGAGCATCTCGGAGTAGCTCTGCGTGTACGTGCCGTTCTGCTGCATCACCCAGTCGCCGACCGGAACTCGCGCATAGGCGGCAACGATGAAGGTGACAAACCAGGCGCCGAATGCGAGCAACTGGCGGACGGCTCCGCGCAGGATGCCGAGCAGCACGCACGCCACCAGCAGCACCAGGATCGCGAAATCAGCCTCCATCGCGAATCCTTCCACCAACCTCAGCTGCCAACGCCTTGCTGACCTGCTCGACCGATCCGTCGACGGACTGCTCGCTGAGCGGCTCGTCCAGCGGCTGGTAGCGCAGACGGAAGGCGAGGCTGACCTCGCCCTGATCGAGCGGCGCGCCGGTGTAGCGGTCGAACAGGGTGACGTCGCTCAGGAACGACCCGGCATTGGCGCGGACGACGCGCTCGACCTCGGCCGCTGCGACGTCACGCCCGACGACCACGGCCAGGTCGCGCTCGACGATCGGCAGGTGATCGAGGCGCCGAACCTCCACGGTCGACTTCGACAGCCGCTCCAGCGCGGACATGTCGAGCAGCGCGAAAGGCACCCGGTCGGCTCGGATCTCGTACGCCGCGAGCAGGCGCGGATCGATCTCGCCGACGCGGCCCAGATCGACCCGCAGTCCGCCGACCTCGGCGAACACCTCGGCCGTTCTACCCGGATGGTCGATTCCGGCGCGCAGCGATGCCGGGCGGTATTCGGCACGGCCAATGTGCAGCCGCGTGACGAGCCACTCGACGATGCCCTTGACGTCGTCCAGCGTCGCGGGGCGAGCTGCTTCGACCCACGACGCGGAGCGCCAAGCCCCGGCGAGGGCAATGCCGAGCATCTCGGTCTGGCGCGGCTCGCCGTTGTCGAACTCGTGAACTGCGCCGATCTCGAAGATGGCGAGATCGTGGCGACGCTGCCGTTCGTTGCGACCGATCACGGCCAGCATGCCGGGCAGGAGCGAGCGGCGCAGCTCGGAGTGGTCGACGGTGACCGGGTTCTCGACCCTGATCGTGCCCGGATCGTCCGCGGCGACGCCGAGGCGCTCGTGGTCTTCCGGCCCGAGCAGCCCGTGCGTAACGACCTCCGACAGGCCTCGGCCGCTGAGCAGGTCGCGCACCGAATCGGTCTCCCGGCGCGGATCTGGCCGGAAGTGCGGCATCGCCGTGCTGGGCACCAGCGAGGGCACCGTGTCGTAGCCACGCACGCGGCAGACCTCTTCGGCCACGTCTGCTTCGATTGCGATGTCACGTCGATGCGGCGGCACGATCGCGACAAGCGCTCCCTCGGCGCTTTGCTCTTCGCCGTCGGCAATCGCGATGCGGTCTTCGGGAAGGGCTGGTTCGACGGCGATCTCGACGCGTTCCAGGGCGGCGCGCGCCCCGTCGGGGCCGATCTCTTCGCCGAGCAGGCGGCTGATGCGTGCGGGCCGGAATGCCACTCGTCGCGGCGGGTCGTCAACCGGATCTGTATCGATGACGCCGACCGCGACCCGCGTGCCGGCCCACTCCGCGAGCAGCTGCGCAGTGCGGTCCGCTCCGAGCCGCGCCAGGCGCGATTCCTGACCCTTCTCGAATCTTGCGCTGGCCTCGCTGCGCAGCGCGTGGCGCTGCGCCGTTCGCCTGATCGAGACGGGATCGAAGATGGCCGACTCGATGATCGCCGCCGTGGTTGACTCGGTCACCTCGCTATCGGCGCCGCCCATCACCCCCGCGAGCCCGATCGCACCCTGCGAATCGGCGATGACGAGCGTCTCCGGCGTCAACGTCCGCTCGACGTGATCGAGAGTGGTGATCCGCTCACCGTCCTTGGCCGGCCGGACGATGATCACGCCGCCGGTCACGGCCGCCGCGTCGAAGACGTGGATCGGCTTGCCCAGCTCGAGCATCACGTAGTTGCTCGCGTCGACGGCATTGGAGATCGGGCGCATGCCCGCGGCCGCCAAGCGGAGCTGAATGTTGAGCGGCGACGGGCCGATCTTCAGCTGATCGACGTAGCGGCCGACGAAGCGCGTGCACAGCCGTCGATCGGCGACCTCGACCCACACGTGATCGTTGGTCGAATCGCCCGACTCGGGGACTGTGATCTCCGGCCAGCGAACCTTGGTGCCGGTGATCGCGCCGACCTCGCGGGCCAGCCCGATCAGGGACAGTGCGTCGCCACGGTTGGGCTTCACGTCCACGTCGAGCACGGTGTCGCCGGCGATCTCGGCCAGCGGCCGCCCAAGCGTGAGGCCGGGCAGCGCGGGATCGTCCGGGCCCTGGGCGAGGATCAGGATGCCGTCCGAATCGGCGGTCAGCCCGAGCTCGGCGCCCGAGCAGAGCATGCCCTGGCTCTCCACACCCTGGATGCTGGTCACGCCGATGTGCCGCCCTCCGGGGAGGTTCGCGCCGGGCAGCGCTACCGGCACGCGCTGGCCGACGGCGATGTTCGTCGCGCCGCACACGATCGACAGCGGCGCGGCCAGACGTGCGAGACGCTGACGGTGGTCAGCGACAGCCGATCAGCGTTGGGGTGCGGCGCCGACGGTCAGCAGCTCGCCGACGACGACCGAGCTCCAGTCGGCACCGATCGTCGAGATCGACTGGACCTCCATGCCAAGCAGCGTCAGACGCTCGGCGAGCCGTTCGGCGGGCAGGTCGAAGTCGACGTACTCGCGCAGCCACGAAAGAGGGCAACTGCGCATGGCTAGAAGCGCTCCAGGAAGCGCATGTCGTTGTCCATGAACGCGCGGATGTCGTTGATGCCGTGGCGCAGCATCGCGATGCGGTCCGTGCCCATGCCGAAGGCGAAGCCCTGGTATCGGTCGGGATCGAGCCCACCGTTGCGCAGCACGACGGGATGGACCATTCCGGCGCCGAGGATCGTCAGCCAGCCGGTTCGCTTGCATGCCGCGCAGCCCGTGCCGCCGCAGATCGTGCAGCTGATGTCGAACGCCACCGACGGCTCGGTGAACGGGTAGTAGCCGGGGCGGAACCGGGTTCGAGTGTCACTGCCGAACATCGCGTGGGCGAACTCGTCGAGCAGGCCGTGCAGTGTGGCCATCGACGTCCCCTCGTCGACCATCAGCCCCTCGACCTGGAAGAACTCGACGCCGTGACTGGCATCGATGTTCTCGTAACGGAAGCAGCGACCGGGCAGGATGGCGCGGATCGGCGGGCTGTACTCGCGCATGATCCGAATCTGGCCGGGCGAGGTGTGTGGGCGCAGCACAAGGCGGCGGTCGGAGCCCGTGACGTAGAGCGTGTCCCACAGGTCGCGCGCGGGGTGGTCCTCGGGAATGTTGAGCAGCTGGAAGTTCAGCTCGTCGGACTCGACCTCGGGCGACTCGTAGGTCACGAAGCCGAACTGGCCGAAGATGCGCGCGATCTCGCGCTGCGTCTCGATCAGCGGGTGAAGCGAGCCGGCCGGCAGAGCCCGACCGGGCAAGCGTGACGTCGACCTTCTCGCGCGCCAGGCGAACTTCGTAGGCAATGTCGTTGAGTCGCGAACGGCGCGCGGCGATCGACGCCTCGAGCTCCTCGCGGATGGGATTGGCGAGCGCACCGACCTTGGGCCGATCCTCACCGGGCAGCTTGCCGATCTCGCCGAGCAGCTTGCGCAGCTCGCCGCTGCGCCCGAGGTAGGCGCTATCTACAGCGTCGAGCTCGGCGGGGTCGTCGGCCTTGTCGACCGCGGCGCGGGCACGGCCGCGCAGCTCCTCGAGCTGGGAACGAAAGGACTCCAGGTCCACGGCGAGTTGGCGCCGCTACCTGGTCTTCGCGACCTCGGCGATGCTGGCAAACGTGGCCGCATCGCGCACGGCGATGTCGGCCAGGATCTTGCGATCGAGAGCGACGCCGGCCTGCTTGAGCCCGCTCATGAGCTTGCCGTACGTCAGGCCCTGCTCGCGCGCGGCAGCGTTGAGGCGGACGATCCACAGCGCGCGCATCTGGCGCTTGCGCTGCTTGCGGCCGACATACGCGTAGGCCATCGCGTGAAGCGCTGCTTCGCGCGCCGGCTTGATCAGCTTCGAACGTGTACCGCGCCTACCCTCGGCTGCCTTGAGCAGCCGCTTGTGGCGCTTGTGCGCGGTTACTCCGCGCTTGATGCGGGCCATCTTGCTCCTAGAGGTACGGGAGCAGGCGCTTCACCTGCTCCTCGCTGGTCTGATCGACGACGGCCTTGCCTGCGTAGCGGCGGGTGCGGCGCGACGACTTGATGTCGAGGTGGTGGCCACGCCACGCCTTGACGCGCACGATCTTGCCACTGCCGGTTGCCTTGAAGCGCTTGGAGGCGCCCTTATGGCTCTTCATCTTGGGCATCGTTTGTTCTCTTATGCTCAGCCCCGGCCGGCTTGCCGGCTCCCGAGGCTGCTACTGGCGCCGGCTTGGCCGGCTTTTTCGTTTCTTCCTCAGCTGCCGGCGTCTCGGCTGGCGGCGTCTCGGCTGGTGCGCGTTTCGGCTGGTGCAGCTTCGGCTTCGACTGGCGGCGCTTCGCCGTTCGCCGCTGCCTCGGCACCATTCCGGGCCTCTTCCTGACGCTGGACCTTAGGTTTGTGATTCGAGGTGATCACGAGCGACATCTGCTTGCCCTCGAGCAATGGCTGTCGCTCGACTGTTCCGTGCTCGCCGATCTGTTCTGAGAAGCGAATGAGCAGGTCGCGGCCGAGGTAAGCGTGGCTGACCTCGCGTCCCCGGAACTGGACCGTCACCTTGACCCGGTCGCCCAACTCCAGGAACTGGATGGCGCGCCGGACCTTGGTGTCGAAGTCACCGCGGCCGATCTTGACCTTGAGCCTTATCTCCTTGAATTCGACCGAGCGCTGGTGTCGGCGTGCTTCCTTCTCGCGACGAGCCTGTTCGTACTTGAACTGGCCATAGTCAAGAAGGCGGCAGACCGGCGGGGCGGCCATCGGAGCGACCTCGACGAGATCGTAGCCTCTGTCCTGTGCGAGCCGGAGAGCGTCCGGGGTGGACATGACGCCCATCTGGTTGCCCTCTTCATCCACGACCCGCACTTGCGGGACGCGAATCATCTCGTTTATTCGCAGCTCTCGACTCAGGCCCGATCCCTCATTCGCACTCTCTCAACGGCACTCCCGGCGCGCACAATGACGTTATGCCGCACGCTCCGCGGCCCGCGGGACTATAGCACAGAGGCTCACACCGGACCGGCGATCAGCCAGTCCTCGTAGTTGTCCGCATAGCTGCCGTCGAAGTCGGTCAACGTGCTCAAAATGAGCAGGTCGTTGTGCGTCCAATCGAGCCGTACGCCGACAGTCTGCGGCGCGCACAACGCCCGGCCGGCGGATACGCCACCAACCGAGTAGCCGGTCTCGTTCGGGCCGGACTGGCAGTCGCCGGTGGGCTCGACCGACCAGGCGTCGATGCGCGCCTGGTAGGCGATGTCCATGTTTGGCTGGGAGTCGAACAGGACGTACTCGGCGATCTCGGCGTTGTCGGTGTCGAGTGAGCATGCGACCGCGACCTGAGCGCCGACATCGGTCGACGAGATTGGTGTTTCGAAGCAACCGGCGCGCCATTCCGCGGGCACGTGCGCCAACAGCTCGTCAACGTTGCCGGAGGGCTGGCCACCAGTGAATGCGGCCCCGCCATAGACGTAAACGTCGTCGGCCAGCAGGGAGTGGCCTTCAGCGCTGGATTCGGCATAGACGGCAGCCCGGTCGAAATTGGCCGGCCCTTCGGTGCCCTCGTGGCTGGCCACGACGCCAATGGCCGGCAACGAGAACTGCAGCCGCAGCGCGCCGGTGTCGGTTCCGGAGCAGTCGATCGCCATCTGGGTGGTGACACCCGGCGTGAGCTCCCAGCCCGGCGCCTGGCCGTCCGAGATGACTTCTACGCCGGCCGATGTCAGGTGCACAAAGATGTAGGTGCCGTCCGCATTTGCGACCGCGCCGTAAAGGTCATTGTCGTCAGCCGAGCAGAGCAGACCGGTGTAGCCGGCCTGGGTCGGCGTCACATTGGCCTCGACTCGCATCACGTTCCACGAGTCGCTCGCCTCGCGCCGCGACCAGATCCAGGCGCCGACAGCCGCCGGGTCGAAGCGCAGCCCGCCGTCGGCGTAGGCGACTACGCCGCCGGCATTCGAGCCGACGCCCCAGCCGCTGCTCGGGTCGGAGAAGTCGTCGTAATAGAGGAGCGTGTCGGCGCCGAAGACGATCGGCACGGCCGGACTGGCTCCCGGCGATCCGGAGGGGGCGGCTGAACTCGGTCGGCGCCGCGCTGGGGGTGCCGGTTGGCGGCGCAGTCGCAGTCGGTGCCTCGGTCGGCGCAACCGTCGGCGAGTGCCGTTGGAGCGGCCGTTGGCGACGGCGAGGGTGCGGCCGTGGACGGCGCCGGAGTTGTGATGCCCAGGCTCGGGGTGGCACTCGGAAGCGCCGAAGGCGTGCCGATGCTGACGCACCCGGCAGCGAGCAACGCACCGATGGCGACGATCAAGACCGGCAATCTGGATATTGCGTGCCTCCTGCTGACATTCGTGCACGCGGCGGCTGCGGTCATGACCAACAGCGCCAGAAGTTGCTTCACGGCCCCCTCCTTGCCACGGCCGGATGGTACATCGGCGGTTACCGGGATCACCTTCAGTAACCGCGGTCGGTTACGCTAACCACGAGGGGTCACCGTCACAGGGATCCAATGGTCGCGTCAGCACGCCGGATTACTCCGCAAGCGGCTCTTGTGAGCGTCGCGTTCTTGATCGCGGGATGCATTGGCATCACTCCTGGCCCAACCGCCACCGTCACGCCGACTTCGAGTCCGGCGGCGACCTCGACAATTGCTCCGACCGCCACTGCCAGCGCCTCGTTGCCCTCGGCAACCCCAACGCCGTCGCCAGCGCCAACGGCCAGTCCCGTCCCGACGCCGACAGTCACCGAAGCACCCACGGCGTCGCCGACACCCGCGCCGACGATGGCCTCACGCGGCCGCATCGTCAACACCGAGCAGGGTTGGGCGGTTACCTTGCCTGCCGGCTGGCTACGCGTCGACTACGACGGTGAGTTTGGCGAACTGATTCGCAGCGCATTCCAATTCGACCCGGCCACCGTCGAGCTGTGCTCGGCGCCGGAAGTGCTCGACTTCGACGCGTGCGTGGACGAGCAGATCGCCGCATTCGAAGCCAACCTCGACGTGCTCAAAGCCGCGGGCGCTGAGCTTGGGATGGACATGGCCTCGCTATCGGCGCCCTTGCCGAGCATGGTCATCATCCAGGCTGTGCCAATTGGCCCAGGTGATGCCGACCAGCTATTCGAAACGGGCGACGAAGGACTGCGCGAAGCGGGCGTTACGGGTCCGATCGCGAAGGAGCGGCTGACGCTGCCGGCCGGCGAGGCTGTCCGCTTCAGCTATCGCTGGCCCGACCCGAGTTATCCCAACTCCCGTGCCCACCAGTACGGGGTCCCAAGTGGCGGCGTGGGCTACCAGGTGCTTGTCCTGGGTCACCGCAGCAACAACGCCTTGCTGGCAGACAACGCGTCGGACATCGCCAACTCCCTGGAGATCCTGCCCGGCAGCTGATCATTCGGGCTTCCGCGCAGCGACCTCCTCGGCCAGTCGCGCGGCAAGGTCGTCCCAGCCGACTGCGTCCTGTTGCTCGCCGGCCCGCGTACGCGGCGCGGCCGTGCGTGCCTCGATCTCGCGATCGCCGAGCACGAGCATGTACGGCACCTTCTGCTCCTGCGCGAGGCGGATCTTGTTCTGCATCCGGCTCGACGACTCGTCGACCTCGACACGCAGTCCGCGACCGCGCAGCACCGCGGCAAGCTCGTTGGCCGCCTCGTTGTGCCGGTCGGCGATCGGGATGACCATCGCCTGGACCGGTGCGCACCAGAGCGGGAAGGCGCCGGCGAAGTGCTCGGTGATGACGCCGATGAAGCGCTCGAGCGAGCCCAGGATGGCGCGATGGATGGCCACCGGCCGCTGACGCTCGCCGTTCTCGTCGATGTAGTGCAGGTCGAAGCGCTCGGGCAGCATCAGCCGGTCGACCTGGATCGTCGCCGTCTGCCACTCGCGCCCAAGAGCATCGGCGACCTGAATGTCGATCTTGGGCGCGTAGAACGCCCCGTCGCCATCCTTGACCCGATAGTTGACGCCGGACGCCTTGAGCGCCTCGAGCATCATCGCTTCAGTCTCGCGCCACGTCGCCTCGTCGCCGAGCGCCTTCTCCGGCCGCGTGCCGAACGTGAGCATCGGCTCGAGGCCGAACCAGGAGTAGAACTCCGTGACCTCGCCCATCAGGGCCAGGATCTCGTCCTGGATCTGGGCCGGCGTGACGTAGATGTGGGCGTCGTCCGTGTAGAAGTGGCGGACGCGCGTCAGGCCCGAACGAACGCCGGAAAGCTCGGAGCGATGGAGCACGCCGTACTCGGACAGACGCAGCGGGAACTCGCGGTATGAGCGCACCTTCGAGCGGTAGATGAACGTCGATTCGGGACAGTTCATCGGCTTGAGGCTGTACGTCTGGTCCTCCGACTCGACCAGGAACATGTTCTCGCGGTAGAGGTCCCAGTGGCCCGACTGCTCCCACAGCTTCTTGTGGACCAGCGGCGGCGTGTAGATCTCCTCGTAGCCGCGCCGCGCCTGGATCTCGCGCATCGCGTCGCGCAGCGTGTTGAAGAGGCGCCAGCCCTTCGGATGCCAGAACGCGGCACCGGGTGAGACGTCGTGGAAGCTGAACAGGTCGAGCTGCACGCCCAGCCGACGGTGATCGCGCTTCTTGGCCTCCTCGCGCCGCCACAGGAAATGATCGAGCTCTTCCTGCGTCGACCAGGCCGTGCCATAGACGCGTTGCATGGCCGGCCGCTTCTGGTCGCCGCGCCAATAGGCGCCCGAAACCGCGAGCAGCTTGAGCGGGCCGATCTTGCCCGTCGACTCGACGTGGGGACCGCGACACAGGTCGATGAAAGGTCCCTGCTCGTAGAACGTCGTCTTGGGCGCTGGCAGCCCCCGCTGCTCGGCGTCGGCCACCAGGTCGTCAACGATCTCGACCTTGTACGGCTGGTCCTTCTCGAGCAGGAACGCTCGAGCATCCGCGTTGGACTTCTCGCTGAGGACGAACGGATGGTCGGCCGCAATGGACTCGCTCATGCGCGCCTCGATCGCCGCCAGGTCGTCCGTCGTCAACGGCCGCGGCAGGTCGAAGTCGTAGTAGAACCCGTCGGCGATGGGCGGGCCGATGCCCAGCTTCGTGCCCGGGAACAGGTCCATTACCGCCTCGGCCATCACGTGCGCGGCCGAGTGGCGCATCGGATCGAGCGGATTGCCGCCGCCGGCGTCGAGCAGCTCCTCGGCCGACTCGCGCTTGGGCGCCTCGAGCGCCAGCTCTTCCTGTTCGCCCTCGTGACCAACTTCTGTTTCGGCGACCATCTCTCACCTCCGGAGAATCAAAACGACCTCTCGTCCATCGACAGGACGAGAGGCCTTGACCTCCCGCGGTTCCACCCGCCTTCGCCGGCGACTCGCGCCGACGCTCTCGAGAGTGCCGCTCTAACGGGCGGCAGCCGGACCGGTTCTCCGGTCAGCTCACGGGTGGTGCGTCTCGGCCGACCAACCGTCCGGGCTTCCAGCCAATGTCCCGGACTCTCTGAGGCTTCGGTTCCGAATGCGCGCGTCCCGCTCGACGCTCTAGGTTTGCGGCTCAGTATACGCAGCGGCCCTCCGCGCGGGCGTGCTGAACCAGATCCAGGCCGTACCGGCAACTGCGATCAGCCCGACCATCGTCCACACCGCGGCCTGCGGGGCGAGCGCCTCAGACAGGGCGCCGGCAAGCAGGACCGAGATGGCGATCGTCAGCGTCACCAGCCCGTAGTCGAAGCTGAAGACGCGACCGCGGATGTGGTCGGGCGTCGCGCGCTGGAGACCCGAACGTCGAGAGCATCCATTGCGCCCCACCGCCCAGATGTGCCACGAACACCAGGAGCGCGGCGATCCAGATCGTGGGCGCGAGTGGAAACAGCGCATAGGCAAGCGCAACGGTTCCGATCGAACCGCCAATTCCGAGCAGCAAGCCGCGGTTGGTCGTGCCGACCAGCGCGCGGGCGAGGAACGGGCCGATCAAGGCGCCCAGCCCGCGCGCCGCAAAGAGCAGGCCGATGCCGACGTCGCCGGCCCGGAACACGTCGTGCGCGAACACCGCGAGCATCAGCACCACGCCCGTGCCGACACCGAACATCGTCTTGGACAGCAGCAGCGACGACACGAGCCGGCTGTGCCGCGCGAAGTCGAGCACCACGCGCAACGAGCCGAAGAAACCGCCGCCGCCGTCGTGGAGGCCGCGCATCGTCGTGCGCGCGGACCTGCTGGAAGTTGGCATGGATACCGACGATCAACAGGCCCGAGATCGCAAAGGTGGCAGCGTTGAGCACGAACGCGATGTCCCGGCCGAATGTCGCGGCGATCAAGCCGCCGATGGCCGCGCCCACCGCGAGCATCACTCCCCAGGCCGAGCCGATCAGCACGTTCGCCTCGCCCAGCTCGTCCTCCTCGACGAGATTGGGGAGTGCCGCGGACGACGTGGGCTCGAAGAACGCCGCGCCGACGGACAGCAGGAACACTCCGAGCAACGCGATCCAGAAGGTGCTCGGGTCGCGCGCGAGCAGGAACGACAGCGCCACCGGGACGCGCGCGAAGTCGGCGGCGATGAGCAGCTTCCGTCGATCGAGCCGATCGGCGAGGACGCCGGCGAGCGGCGACGCAAGCGCGAATCCGCCCGTCTGGAGGACGAGCACCAGCGACGCGGCCGCGGCTGAGCCGGTCGTCTCGAGCGCCAGCCCGAGCAGTGCCACCGTTGCGAACCAGTCGCCGGCGAAGCTGACCAGCTGCGCCGCATAGAGCCGTCGAAACGATCGATTGCGGCGCAGCAGCGCGACGTACGGAGCAAGACGCGCAGTCATACCGCGCTCACATTCACCATGGACCGGGTCAGGTTATCGGCGTTCCTGCTTTGGGGCCGTTCGCACGGATTCCGACATGTCCGGCCGGCCGTCTTCGACCAGGCCGGAGACGACTCCGGCGACATCGTCCTCGCTGCGGTTCTGGCTGAGCTTGAACTTGGCCTCGATCCGGCCGATGACCAGCTCCAGCCCGACGATCGCGCGCAGCTGGCCGGCCACGTACTGCGCCGGCGCGTCGTCGACCGACCACGGCTCGTCCCGCCCCTGCTCGTGCTTCGCGGTGAGCTGCCGAACGTTCGCCTCGAGCCACTCGACATCGTCATGAACCAGCAGCTCACCGTGGACGTGGGCAGTGATGTAGTTCCAGGTCGGCACGACGCGGCCGTGCTCGCGCTTGGTCGAGTACCACGCGGGCGTGATGTACGCGTCCGGACCACGAACGATCGCCAGTGCCTCGCCCAGCACCGCCTGGCGCCAGTGATCGTTCTTGCGCGCGACGTGCCCCAGCATTCGGTCGGCGGCGCCGGCCATTCCTTCGACGAAGATCATCGGCAGCATCGTCGCGCGCAACCCCGACGGAGTGGCCGTGATCAGGTCGACCGCCCCGTGATTGCGGAGCAGCTCGCGCACCGCCTCATCGTCCGGCTTGAAGTAGTCGGGCACATACACGGTTAACGGCCGCTCGGCACGATGCCGGTCACTGCCCACGCGCGCGCGGTCAGATGAAAGGGCTCGTCGCCCACGTCGAGTCGGCGCCGGAACTCGTCCCTTACGACCGCGCGCTGCTCGGCCGACAATGACCCCATGTAGGCGCCCACTGGGCCGATGCCGGGATCGAACGGATCCCACAGATCGTCGAAGCTCGAATAGTCGGCCGTCACGACGATCGGTGACACGGCGACCTCTCGCAGGCCACCCTCCGACCAGAGCTGCTTCAGCTCCTCGGGCGTGCACCACTTCATCGTCAGTCGCTCGTCGCGCGTTGCGCCGGCGGGATCCGTCGCTACGACGGACTCCCAGAAGAAGCGCAACATGGTCATCTCGCCGCGGTAATCCCAGACCGTTGACGACAGTCTGCCGCCCGGTCGCGCCACGCGCACCATCTCGCCGACTCCGGCCGTGGCATCGGTCATGAAGTTGACCACCAGCTGGGACAGGACGTGCTCGAACGTGGCGTCCTCGAAAGGCAGCTCCTCGGCCGGTGCCTGGCGCACGTCCACTTCCGGATTGCGAGCGCGGCAGGCTTCCACGAACGACGGCGACGGGTCGACTGCGGCGACGTTTTCGGGACCGAGCAGAATGGCCAGCTCGGTCGTCAACGCACCCGGCCCACAGCCGACGTCCAACGCCGTACCTCCCGGACGAACCGCGGCCAGCTCCACCAGCGCGCGCGCCAGAGCAGGGCTGTATCGCCCCACATAGCGGTCGTACTTGTCGGGCGCGGCACGCGTGAAAAGCGTATGACCGGGCCTAGTCGAGCTCATCGGTAGCAGCGTAGCCGAGTAACGGCCTACGCTACGAGGATGCAGAAATCGCAAACGTCTCCCGACGAGTTTCTGGCGTCGCTGGCCGACGGCGTGCGCGAAGACATGACCACACTTGATGCCGAGATCGCCCGCGTCATGACCGGGCACGAGCATGTCCTCTGGGAGGGCACCTTCTGGGGTGGCACCGAGCAGCACATCATTGGCTACGGCGCCTACAGCTACAAGGACAGCAAGGGCAAGGAAGGCGAGTGGTTCGTCGTCGGGCTCGCGGCTCAGAAGAACTACCTGACGGTGTACTTGAACGCGGCGGCCAATGGCAAGAAGCTGGCCGAGACGTACGCCGATCAACTGGGCAAAGCCAAGATCGGCCGGAGCACGATCACGTTCAAGCGCCTCGCCGACATCAACCTACCCGTACTGGTCGAGCTGATCTCCGCTGCTCAAACGCAGGCGCCCGGCTCCTGACCACCATCCGGTGCGGGAGATGAGGGTCGCCGGATTGGTCCTGATGGGCTGCCTGGTCCTCAGCGGTTGCCTGAGCATCGACATCGCGGCACCCAGCGACATCCCGCCAACCGACTCCCAACCACCCGTCGCGGTCACTCCCGACCTATCGACGCCGACCTCGACGTCGTTGAGTGCATCGCCATCCCCCACCGAAACAGCCGATCAACCAATCACGCCTGACAAACCGACGCCACCACCCACCACACCGCCGACCGGGCAGCCCACCGAGCTGCCCACGGAGCAGCCGACGCAGACCAATCCATCACGGCCGTCACCCAGCGGAGATCTGCCGGCTGCGTGCTTCGATGAAGAGTTCACGATCGGCGGATTCCGGTGGCGGGAGTCGCTCGACTGGACCTACCTCGCAACGTCGACGCCCGCCGACCTCGATACCGACGCCGTGCTCGGCGTTCTCGAGCAGTCATTCGCCAACATCACCGGCGCGTCCAATGACTGCGGCCGCGGCGATGCTGTCGCCGCCGAGGCAAGCTACGCGGGCACGACCGCGTTACAGCCGTGCGACGGCGCCTTTGCCGACGGAACGAACGTCGTCGGCTTCGGATCACTGCCGCGAAGGGCACGCGGCCGCACGCTCGCCATCGCCTGCCCGTACCTGAGCGGCAACCGCATCGTGGAGGCGGACATCCTGATCAACGAGGACGTCGAGTGGGCGCTCAACCTGGGCGACTGCCGTGGATTCCGCGAGATGCTCGAAGCGACGATGACCCACGAGATCGGCCATGCCTTCGGCCTCGGCCACGTCTCGGAGCGGCGCCACGGCGAACTGACGATGAGCACGCGCAGCAATGGCTCGTGCAACCTCGACGAGGCGAGTCTGGGGCTGGGCGACCTGCTCGGCTTGGAGGAGCTCTACCCGCTCGGCGACTAGGCCGCAACGGGATGGCGCCACGCAACCGCCGTACGCTAGGGAAATGGACAAGGCGGCGACACCCGGCGACCTCACGGTGAGGATCGCGGGCATCGACGACGCGGCGGCCCTGTCCGCGTTGGGTGCTCGGACCTTCGTGGAGGCGTTCGGAGCCGACAATACGCCGGAGGACGTCGCCGCCCACCTCGCGGCAACCTTCACGCCGGAGCGACTGGCACACGAGCTATCCGACCCATCGTCTCGGATGCTCATCGCGGAAGTCGGGTCGACGCCTGCCGGATACGCAAAGCTCCAGTGGGTCGACCCGCCGGATTGCGTGTCCGGTCCGAAGCCCGTCGAGCTCGCGCGCATCTACGTCCTGGCCGAGCGGCACGGGCACGGCGTGGGCCGGGCCCTGATGGAGCGTTGCGTAGAGGAGGCTCGCGGGTCGGGCGCCGAGACGATGTGGCTCGGAGTGTGGGAGCGAAACGAGGGCGCCCATGCGTTCTACCGAAAGCTGGGATTCGCCCACGTTGGCTACAAGCACTTCATGGTCGGCTCGGACAAACAGCGTGACTGGGTCATGGAGCGCGACCTGCGCCTGCCAATGACCGCGTCGGCGTGACGCTGAAGGTGGCACGAGCATGCTTCAGCCTTGGTGGAGCTGATGACCATTGCCGATGAGCTGGCCGCGTATCTGTTCGGGCTCGATCCGCGGCCGCTGACCACGGGCGCCACTACGACTCACATTACGCGCGCCGTCCTTGGGTGGGCGGTTGACAAGGGCTGGCTCGCGCGCACCGAAGCGCGCGTAGTTGCACCGAACGAGATGGGCGGCGCGTCCGCGATCGGCTTCGTTGACGTGGTCATCAGGCGCGGCGGATCGTTGGCCGACGTGGTGATCGAGATAGACAGCACGGACAAGCAATGGTCACTCGCCAAGCTGCGCCACGCGGCCGCGGCGGGAATGTACGCGATCTGGATCAGGTGGGGCGAAGAGACGTGGGCCGGCGCCTACGACGATGTCGACGTCATCCAGCTGCCCGTCTCGCGCCGGACGGCACCGCGCGCGGGCTCGGTTGGACAGTTGACCCTCTGGACGCGCTAGGCGAGGTCAGCTAGAGGACGAACCGTTCCAGGGCCCGGGTCAAGATGAAAAGCACTATCGGAAGCGCAAAGGCCGAGACCACTGCCCTCAGCGTCGACGGGTCCCACGGCCAGCTCGATAGGTGGCCCACGAAGTCACGCTCCTGGAGGAGGCTGGTGAGTGCCTTGTTGAGCCCGTCGATTCGAACCTGCGCCAGCCGCGAGGCATCGGCATCGGGCGAGCCTGCGGTCTCCTCGTCGACAACGTCATGCAGCTTCGCGAGTGTGGAGTCCAGGCGGGTCGAGACAATCGCAGTCCGACGACCCTTCTCCGCCTCCAGCAGGGAGTACATGCCGCGCAGCGGAAGGACGAACGCCGCCACGGAGAGCAGCGTGAAGGGCGCGACTACGAGCGCGAGCGCCAGCCGGGCTGACTCGGACACGTTGGGGAGCGGCACGAGAATCAGGAAGATCTGGATCAGCAGGAGAGCGATGGCGTTGCGCGCCGTCAGCCTGGACATGGCATGGAGCGGACCCGGCTGCAGTAGATCCACCCTCACGACCGAACGATGCAGTTGGGACACGATCCTCGTCTGTCGATAGATCATGTACACGACCATCCACGTCAGCGGGGCGAGCCAGAACGCCTCAGACACGACGCGCATTGCGACGAACGCCGGCGGATGGCCGACGAGGTCGAACCCCTGCGGCGACCAGGCAAGCAGGGCGATGTAGAAAACAACCGCCGCCACATACACGACGATGGCGGCCCTGGCCGGAGTCGTACTGAGCTGAGTCCTCCAGCCAGCCGCCTGGCCATCATCACAATCCGTCGACGGCCGAAACGTGTCCCACGCGACGAGGGCGCCGCGCGAAAGGTAGTGGTAAGCGACAAGCGGGTAGATCATTCCGAACGCGTAGGCGAAATACGCAGGATCCTGTCCGAATAGACCGCGCGACGACAGGGCCGCCTCGACAGCGACGTAGCTGAGCGCCAAACCGGTCAGGACCAGATAAGCGGCCCAGGTCGGGCCGGGCAACCGCTCGATGGCGCCGACAATCGCGTCGAGCCAGCTCGATGCGTACGACCTCGATACGGATTTCTCTCCGCCCTCCGCCCCCTCGGCGGTCGCCGTCACCGGCTGCACCAGGCTCACCGGGTCACCGACTTCGCCCCTGTCACGTCCTGTGCGGAACAGGCAACGCCTGCGATGGATAGCAGCGCTCCCAGGGCAAGCGCGACAAAGACCCTCATGTTCTGGACCCCTCGACTGACCGCCTTCCCCTGCGGGTAACGGTCAGGTGCGCGTCAATGTAAGAACGCTGTGCGATCGCTGAGTGCCACCGGACGGGTCGGAGATGCGGCGCTGGCGGCAGCTACCTCTCGACGAGGACGCGCGTTCCGGCGGGAGGGTCGCCCGGGCTTCGGCCGACCATGATGATGCCGGGGAGCATGCGATAGCTCGAGCGGAACGTGTCGCGCGTGATGACGTTTCCGTTCGCGTCCCTGACGGTTCTGTCGACCGAGGACGCAAACCTGTCGTACCTGTCCTGCTTGCGTTTTCTTACGCCCGGCGCCAGATCGTCGGTGTACTGGAGGTAGTCCGGCGCCTCTTGGAGGTTCGAGATGACCGGATCCGAGAGGCGCACCTTTCGGCCGTCATCGATGCCATAGATCTCGAACGTCACCTTCCGCCTGGTGGAAAAGGCACGGATCAGGATCGGACGGCCGGTGTCGTTCACGAACCTGACGTTCTGGCCATCGCTGCGGCCGTTGGAGAACACCGTCGCGTCGAGCCCAACCGGGTAGCGGTCGATGTAGATCGCGTGCTCGTGGCGCTCGGTGATGCGCAGGCCGGCGCGGAGTGCCGCGTTGAACAACGTCGTCGAGGCCGAGCACATTCCACCGCCCAGGATGCCGGGGTCCGTCTGCAGCTGGCCGTTCCTGAGGTAGCCGCCCATCGCGAACGGAGGGCTCGTCACGGGCACGATCGCGCGAATGAACTCGAACGAGGCGCCGGGGCGGACGATCGAACCGTCGATGCGCCTCGCGGGGACGCGGATGTTGGCTCCGTCGCCGTTCAGCGGGCCTGGTGTGAATCGGGTTGTCCAGCGCCCGAGCAATGACATGCCAGATGGGATCTCGTCCGACGGATCGGGAGACGCAGACGGCTGCTCGCTGGGTGTGGGAGTCGGCGTTGAAGTCGGGGCGGGAGTCGCCACCGGCGTTGACGTCGGCTGTGCAGCGGGAGTGGCCGTGGGTGCCGCCGTCGGAGCGGGCGTTGCCGTGGGAGCCGGTGTCGGGACCGGAGAGGGCGTTGCCGTGGGAGCCTCGGTCGGCTCCGGCGTAGAGGTCGGGGCCAGACTCGGCGTCGGTGACGCCGAAGGTGTTGGCGCCAACGTGGGTGCCGCAACGGTGACCCCACCGCACGCAGTCACCAGGGCAATGACGACCAGTAGACGAAACCAGTGACGATTTAACGGACCCTCGATCTCAGTTGCCGATTCTTCGCGCGTAGGTCGCCCCGACAACCTTCACATATTGTGGACGAACGAAGCGCCCGAAAGTTACGCGCGAACACAAAACAACGGGGAATTCTTCCATCAGGGGAAAATTCCCGGTAGTCGCAAGGCAGTCTTGGCGGGATGCGTCGCTGCGAGACGTTCATGCCGTATCCCCTTCCCTGCCCTGCCTACCCGCCTGCGGGTGTCGACGGTTGTGCGACACCTTTCAGTTGATTCCTCGACAGGCTCAAGCACAACCGGCAATGACACGGAACTTCCCACGTAAGTCGCGGCAGGGGTACGGAGCCGCGGCGCAGGTAGGCGGATCGAATCAACGGTGCAGACTGGGGCTCAACCCGAGATGCCGCACGCTCGGCGGCGGAGTATGTGGTGGGCGACACTGGACTCGAACCAGTGACCTCTTGCATGTCAAGCAAGTGCTCTAACCAGCTGAGCTAGCCGCCCGAGATCGGCAATTGTAACCAACGTGGGGCGCTGGGCCGTTGATCACATTACTGCGGCGCGGTCCGGCAGGTTGGCCGCTGGCTGATGGGCGGGAGCTAGATCAGCTTCGCTACCACCTGGCTGAGGACGATCAGCGCGATCGGCAACAGAAGAGCAGTAACGAACCCGCGGATCGTGGACCTGCGTTCGAAGCGCGAGCGGAAGGAGTCCGGAGCCTAGGGAGACGCTCCGAGGGTGGAGCCACCGTCGTCGTGATAGCGACGCTGCGCGCGAGCGCCGACCCAAGTGGTGGTGTCCGCCCTATTTAGTCGGCCGCCCAACCGCCGCACAATCCGAATTGGCGGCCTCGGGCGATAACGATTCGCGGTCGCACCGAATCCGGGAGGGCAAGGATTCATGGCCGACGAAACGCCGATGGCACTTCAACACACGCCTTCGCGCCACATCTCGCGTCGAGCGGCGGTCGCCGCGGCCGGCGCCGCAGCTGAAGGCGCGACCGCCGTCGGTGTGCTGGTGCCATCCAACGGGACTGTGCCGGCGGAGATTGGGCTCGACCGTGCTGCATTAAGTGCGTCAGGTTTCGAGGGCGCGGCCGGCTCGACACTGACGGTTCCGTCGGCAAGCGGCCCGATGATGGTGGCGGTCGGCGTCGGCGATCCCGCGCGTTTGGACACGGCAGCCTTGCGCGACGCCGCGGCCGCGTTCGCTCGCGCCGCGGCCGGTCACGAGCGACTCGCCGTCGTGCTGACGGAGATCGGCTCGGTGGCGGCCGAGGAGGCGGCCCAGGCGGTAACCGAGGGAGTGCTGCTTGCCCGCTACCGGTACGACGTGCTGCGCTCCGAATCGAAGGCCAAGCCGGTCAGCGAGCTGACCCTCCTCGGCGCCGACCCTGCAGCCCTCAACGACGGCATCAACCGCGGTGTCGCTCTCGCCGGCGCAACTGCCCTCGCGCGCGACCTGGCCAACACACCGCACAACTTCCTGTCCGCGTCGCGCATGGCGGATATCGCGGTTGCCCTCGGCGCGGAGCTCGGTTTCGACGTGGAGGTCTTCGACGAAGTCGCGATGGCCGAGATGGGCATCGGCGGCATCCTCGGCGTCAATGCCGGCAGTGCCGAGCCGCCGCGGCTGATCAAGCTGACGTACGCGCCGGACGGATCGACCGGCCGCCTGGCGATGGTCGGCAAGGGGATCATGTACGACTCGGGCGGCCTCGCCCTCAAGCCCGGCGATGCCGTGCACGCGGCGATGAAGAACGACATGTCCGGCGCGGCGGCAATCCTCGCCGCGGTGGCCGCGCTCGCCGAGACCGGCGCGACGACGTCGGTCACGGGCTACCTGATGTGCACCGACAGCATGCCGTCGAGCACGGCAATGGCGATGGGTGACGTGATCACGATCCGCGGCGGAACGACGATCGAGGTCGTCAACACCGACGCCGAGGGTCGGCTGGTGATGGCCGACGGACTGGTGCTGGCGCGCGAAGACGGTCACGACGCGATCATCGACATCGCCACGCTGACCGGCGCTTGCATGAGGGCACTGGGCACCGAGGTCGCCGGCGTCTTCGGCAACGACCAGGCGCTGGTCGACCAGATCCAGGACCGCGGGCGACCTGACCGACGAGCCCGTCTGGCAGCTGCCGCTCTACAAGGGCTACCGCAAGCAGCTCGACTCACCCGTCGCCGACATGAAGAACCTCGGCTACGGCGAGGGCGGCGCAATCACTGCCGCGCTGTTCCTCCAGGAGTTCGTCGGTGACGTGCCCTGGGCGCACATCGACATCGCCGGCACGGCCCAGAGCACCGACGGCCGACCGTGGCACACGCCCGGCTGCACAGGATTTGGCGCCCGATTGCTGGTCGAGCTGGCCACCAGCTTTACAGCCCCATCGAACGGAGGGACCCGATGACCGCGGAGAGCCTGGCCGCCGAACTGCCGGCCGAGAAACCGGCCGCCAAGAAGGGCTTCACCGAGCGCATGCTCGACGTCATCGAGCGGGCCGGGAACAAGGTCCCGCACCCGGTGATGATGTTCCTCTACCTGATCATCGGCGTGATCGTCCTGTCGGCCGTCCTCTCGGCACTCAACGTCAGCGTCACCGAGACGATCGTCGTACCGGACGCAGTCGACGTCGTTCCCGACTACTACGAGGACTCGACCCAGCCAATTCTTGAGCCGGACATCGGCGACTACGGCTTCGAAGACGACTATCACATGGAAGAGGTGACCATCAGGATCGAGAGCCTCCTCTCGACCGAAGGCATTCGCTTCCTGTTTACCTCGTTTGTGCCCAACTTCGCCGGCTTCGGCGTGATCGCCGTCACCTTCGTGGCGCTGATGGGCGCCGGCGTCGCCGAGGCAAGCGGGCTCATGTCGGCGCTGATCCGGCTGCTCGTTTCAGCGTCGCCGAAGCGCCTGCTCGCGTTCGTGCTGATCTTCGTCGGCGTGCTCTCGAGCATCGCCACCGACGCCGGCTATCTCATCCTGGTGCCACTCGGGGCTGCCGCGTTCGCGAGCGTAGGCCGCCATCCGCTGGCCGGCATGGCGGCGTGCTTCGCCGGGGTCGGGGCGATCTTTGGCGTCAACCCGATTCCGGGGCCGATCGACGCTCAGATCACAGCGATCACCAACGAGGCGCTCGGGGCGACGGGCAGCCCGCCGCTGACCATCCTGGCCAACTACTGGTTCAGCATCGTCTCGTCGATCGTGTTGGCCATCGTTGCCGCGCTGGTAACCGAGCGAATCGTCGAAAAACGACTCGGCAAATGGGAGCCCGAGCTGGCATCGGCCGGGCCGGGCGGTGCGGTCATGGGCGACACCGGCGCGGACGCGGACAAGGCGAGTGCCACCCCTGCCGAGCGATCCGAGGCCGAGAATGCTGCAACGAGCCGCGGACTGCAGTTTCGCGCTGGTCGCGTTCCTCGGCTTCATGGCGCTGATCCTGCTGCTCACCCTGCCCGACGGGTCTGCCCTGCGTGACCCGGAGACTGGCCAGATCATCGGCAACACGCCGTTCATGGACAGCCTGCTGTTCATCATCGCGATGACGTTCCTGATCTCAGGCGTCGCCTACGGCTATGGATCGCGGACGTTCACCCAGGCCAACGACGTCATCAACGCGGTCGTAAAGACGTTCGCCGGCCTTGCCGGGCTCGTCTTCATGCTGCTGATGATTGCCCAGTTCATTGCCTACTTCAACTACAGCAACCTGCCCAGCGTGCTCGCCATCGTGCTTGCCGAGGTCCTCGAGGCGGCCGGCATCGGCGCACTGCCGCTGTTGATCGGGATGATCTTCGTCATCCTGCTGCTCGACATCATCATGCCCGGGCTGATCCCCAAGTGGGCCATCTTCGCGCCGATCTTCATCCCGCTGTTCGTCCAGCTGGGGGTGCCGCCACAGACGGGCCTGGCCGCCTATCGCGTGGGCGACTCGCCGCTCAACGTGGTGACGCCGCTGATGGTCTATCTACCGTTCATGGTGACCATCGCCCAGCGTTACCAGAAGGACGCCGGCATCGGCACGATCATCGCCCTGATGATTCCGTACGTCCTGCTTGTCGCACTTGTCTGGATCATCCTGTTCGTGGCCTGGTTCGTGCTCGGCCTGCCGCTGGGACCCGGCTACCCGGTCCAGATCTGACTTTGCCCGATCAGGGATCGAAGGTCGGATCGCGATGCACGACCTGACCATCGATCAGTGTGGCCAGTGGCCGGGTTGCGGCCAGAACGGCCGGATCGACCGACTCGTTTAGCGAGGCTGCTTTGACGACTATCAAATCGGCGCGGTAGCCGGGCAATAGCCGGCCGAGATCGTCCTCCCCGGCAGAGATCGCCGGATCAAGGCACGCCGCGCGCACTGCGCGAGCAACGTCGATCGCGTGGGAAGCGCCGGTCGTTGCGTCGCGTGGCGAGAACGGGTCACGCCGCGCCAGCGCTACGGCGATGCCCGGCCACGGGTCGAACGGCTCAACGGGCGCGTCCGTTCCGAAGGCCATGACCGCACCGCTCTCGGCCAGAGCGCGCAACGGGAAGGTGTGCTCGCTTCGCTCGCCCCAGGCAACGCGCCCTTGTGTCGCATCGCTGCGCAGGTGAACCGGCTGGACGGAAGCGGCGATGCCGAGCGCGCCGAACCGCGGCTGATCGGCGGGATCGACAAGCTGGGCATGCTCGATGCGCGGCATCAACGCGGTCGTGCCGGGTGAGCGGCGAACGTCGATGCCGGCAATGACGTCCAGCGCGCTGCGCACGGCCGCGTCGCCGATGGCGTGGACCTGGCCGACGATGCCCGCCTCCCCTGCCCTGCGCAACAGGTCGGTCAGCTTCTCAGCGTCGGTGACGACCATGCCGCGCACGCCGCCCGTGGGCGGATTGACGTCCGCGTCGCTGTAGGGCTCGAGCAACGCGGCACTGCGCGAGCCGAGCGACCCGTCGGCGAACAGCTTCAGCCAGCCCATCGTGAAGCGGCCGACCGATTGGCCACTGGCCAGGCCGCGCTCGATGGCGGTATCGAGCTCGGGCGCGCGGACCGACGCATGCACCCGCAGCGGCAACGCATCCGCCTCGGCCAGTGCGCGGTAGAACAGCGGGCCGCGCTTCATCTCAGCGCCCGACGTCAGCTCGCCCGGGTCATGGCAGCCGGTCACGCCAAGGGCCGCGAGGCGCCCGACGACCTGGCCAAGGCCGTCGACGAGCTCGTCGTGCGTCGGATCAGGGATCACCCAATCGACGAGCGAGCTGCCGCCCTCGTGCAGCACGCCGGTCGGCGCGCCCGTGGCGTCGCGGCGCACCAGCTCACCGGCGGCCCGGCCACGCTCGCCGTCGATCTCGGCCAGCCGGATCGCGGTCTGGCTGATCCAGCGCGCGTGGTGGTCGTGCGCGTACAGCGCGACCGGACGGCCGGGTGCGACCCGCTCGAGCTGCTCCGCGTCTGGCCAACCGCCGAGATGGTGGACCGACCAGCCGTGACCCTGGAGCCAACCGTCCGAATCGCCATTGCCAAGCCGCTCCGAGGTGCTCGGCACGGATCGCTTCGAGCGTGCGCCGGAAGGTCGAGCCCGGTCAGATCGATCTGCGTCTCGGCCAGGATCACCGTCATCAGGTGCAGGTGCGCGTCAGTGATCCCGGGCATGACGGCCAGGTCGTCATTGAGCCGCCACATCTCGGTCCGCGGGCCGACCAGCCCGTCGAGCTCCGACTCTTCCCCCACGGCGAGCACGCGACCGCCGGCGATGGCAATGCCTCCCTGCCAGCCGAGACCGGAGTCGCCGGCGAGCGTCGCCACTCGGCCGAGAATGACCAGGTCGGCGGCGGCCGTCATGCCCACAGCAGCGCCGCGAGCGCGTCCCGATCGAGGCCCGCAGCGAGGCCGAGTGCCAGCGCAACACGCGTCTTGGGGCCGTCGCGGCGCGACATCAGCGCGCCGGCCTGCTGCCACGTCGCCCCGCCGCCCGGGAACGCGTAGTCCGGCGCGACAGAGCCAGCCGGGCACCGCGTGGTGAGGGCCACGATCGTGCCGTCGGCCATCAGCCCACGTGCTGCGTCGAGCAGCTCCGCCGAGGTGTTGCCGCTCCCGGTTGCGGCCACGACCACGCCGCTCGGGCGCTGCGGACGAAGCGCGTCGAGCAAGGTGCCATCGATGCCCATCACCGCGGTGACGAGGTGGACGTCCTCGACCGCCGCTGCCGGGACGAGTGGAAGTCGCATGTGCGTAAGCGCCGGCTGATCGGGGTCGCGCTCCTGGAAGGCGTCGATCGCGGTCGTATGCGCCTTGATCGCCTGGGCGGCAGGGATCGTCAAGCCACCCATCGCCACCACGACGCCGGCACCTGCCATCTCGCGGTTCGTCGCGTGGCGCACTGCGTCGGCGAGATTGCGCGAGCCGTCGAACTCGGGCGACGAAGGAATGCGCATCGCGCCGGTGACAGCGACCGGCTTGTCGGATCGGAGCAACAGGTCGTACCCGAACGCGGTCTCCTCGATCGTGTCCGTGCCCTGGACAACGACGGCGCCGTCGATCTCGGGCCGCGCCAGCTGGGCGTCGACGAGCCGCGCTATCTCGAGCATCTGCGCAAAGTGGAGGTGCGACGCCGGCACCAGGCCCCAGTCGATCGGCTCGAGATCGGCCAGCTCGGCCCACCTCCGGTGAGCGAGCCAGGATTGCCGCCCCATCGAGCGCAGGCCGGTTGCCGCCCGCCTGCGGGTCGTGCTGCATCGAGATCGTGCCGCCCGTGAACACGATGGCGACGCGACCCATCTCGCTAGTCGGCTATTTCGGAGGAATCGGCCGGTCCCGGTCGGCCCGGGATAACGGCAGTGGCAAATGTCTCGTCGCCAAGCTCGTGCTCGTGGCCTGCGCCGCCGTGCGCGATTCGGATCGGCTGGGTGAGCGATCGTCCGGCGAGCGCAACCGGGTCGGCGGCATCGATCAGCCCGGAGGGTCCGGGCGTCTCGTGGGCCGGGTTCGCGCGCCAGATCGAGCCCACCGCGAGCGACCAGGGCGACGATCGCGGACGCCGCGACCACGAGTGACGTGCCGACCACGTCGGCGATCGGGCCGACGATGATGATCGGCAGGAAGCTGGCGATGCTGACGAGCATGTTGAGCACGCCGAAGACGCGGCCGCGAATTTGCTCGGGCAGCTCCTCCTGGAGCTGGACCTGTGCCGGCACGGCGACGAAGGCGTACGAGATGCCGGCGAAGAAGGCGACCACGATCACCAGCGACAGCAGCGAGATCTGCGGCCCGAGCGACAGCGTCGTGGTCAGCGGCTGGGCGATGGAAAGCGCCAGCAGCGACACGCCCAGTCCGATCAGGCCGCCCTCGATGCCGCGCCGGCGAGTGAAGTGCTTGCCGTACACGTTGAGGATGAGGATGCCCATCACCAGCCCGACTCCGATCGGCAGCACGACGACGACGAAGTCGCGCTCCGACAGGCCGAGCACCTGCGTCGCGAAGCCCGGGCCGAGCACGCCCAGCACGCCGATCAGCGAGGCCGTCAGGGCGAGGTAGGCAAGCGGCCAGAAGATCGTCTTGTGCTCGCGGATGAAGCGCAGGCCGTCGGCGAGCTGGCTGAACGTTGTGGCGACCGCGCTGCCCGCCTCCTCCAGCGCCTGGGCGGGATTGTGGCCGCCGATGCGCGGGTTGTGGCTGGGCAGGAACCAGCACACAAGCGCACCGAGGAGGTAGCTCCCGGCGACCACGATCAGCAGCACCGATTGACCGGCAACGTTGACGACCAACGGGCCCAGCAGCGCAAAACCGAGGAAGAACGCCGCCTGCAGGGTGAAGATGTAGAGCGAGTTGGCCGATAACAGCTGTCTTCGGGCGACGACTACGGGAATCATCGCCGCCTCGGCCGGGCCGAAGAACGTCGTCAGAGTCGAGATGACGATCATCAGCAGGTAGACCAGCGCGAGCTCGTTCTGGACGCCGAGCAGCAGCAGGAACAGCAGCCCGCGCAGGGCGTTGGTCGCGACCAGGATCAGGCGCTGGTCCTGGCGGTCGACGTACACGCCGGCGACGGCGCCGAAGAGTACGGCCGGTACGAGGTAGCTCAGGATGAGCAGGCTGACCGAGGTGCTCGTGCCGGTCACGGCGAACACCTGGACGGTCAGCCCATAGAGCACCATGTTGCCGCCGACCTGGGTGACGACCTGCGCGAACCACAGCGCCAGGAAGCGCCGGTTGCGCAGAACGGCGATGGGCGACTCGGTGGCTGTTGTGGCGGCGGTCATGCCACTCCCCGCTCAACGAAGCCGCGGAAGCGACGCTCGAGCTCACGTCGTTCGAGCAGCACGCGACGCGCGCAGCCGTCGCACTCGAGACCGATGTCGGCGCCCAGCCTGACAACGGCCCAGGTGTGCGAGCCGCACGGATGGCGTTTGGCGAGCGTCAGCCGATCGCCGAGGCGCAGCTCGAGCGGTCCGTCAGCGGCCATTCAGTAAGTACTCATTCAGACGAGCGGCGGCGGCTGGGCGCGGTTGCGCCGGGCGAAAACAACGATCAAAACGAGCGCGGCCACGAACACCAGCCCGGCAACGACGCCGACGGCGATCGCGCCGACCTGGCTGCCGCTGTCGCCGGTCGCCGGAGCCGGCGCAGCGCTCGACCCGGGTGACGCAGCGGGCGACGCGGCGGGCGACGCGGCGGGCGACGCAGCGGGCGATGAGCCCGGGGTGGTGGGCGACGCGGCTGGATCCGACGATGACGGAGGTGTCGATGCGTCCGGGCTTGGTTGCTGTCCCGGCTGGCCCTGCCAGTCGGCAGGCGTCGGTCCCGGCGCGCCCGGCTGCGGCCCGACCGGCGGCGGCACGGTCAGGCCGAGCGACCCGAACCATGCGGCGTCGAAGGCGGCCAGATCGGCACCGGTCGCGGCGCTGAACGCATCGTCGTCGGAGACTCCCTCGGCATAGCTGCCGACGAGCTCCCACAGCGTCTCCTCGCCGTAAGTGCGGATGAAGTAGTCGATCGCCGCAACGCTCTCCGAATAGGCGAGGTAGAACTCGTCGGCGGACGACGGGAACAGGCCGCGCAGGCCGTCGAGCGGGATCAGTGTGCGCTGGGCGACGGCATTGTTGACGAACGTCTGCCAGTACGAGCTGTAGCCCTCGGACAGGTACACCGCCACACCCTCGTCGATCCAGCGCGGAACTCCGTGGTACGGGTTCTCGGTCGCCTCGTTCATGACGAGGTGAGTGAGCTCGTGCGCCACGAGCGTGGCAGTGGTGCCCGTCGCGGGGTTCTCGTTGGGCCCGATGTTGACGAACATCGTGTCGATCGAAGAGTGAGCCTGGCCGGCAACGTTCTCGCGATTGGGCGAGATGGCGCTGCGCATGTCCTCTTCGGTGGCGTAGATGAACAGGTCGACCGGGTTGGGCAGCTGCGTCCCGAGCAGTGACGAAGCGCGGTCGATCGCGTCGTTGGCGACCTGCGCCGCCGACTGGGCGAATGCATCGTCGCCCTCGTACCAATGGACGCTGACCAGGTCCTGGTCGAACGTGCGCCACTCGAAGCGATCGTCGGTCACCACCGCCTGGCCGACGGGCCCGAGCGTCGTGCTGCCGTCCGCGGCACGGACCTTGAACTGGTAGTTGAAGCTGGTATTCGGCGTGCTCTGCCCGTCGGCAAGGCATGCACACAGCGCGGAAGTGGCCACATCAATCGCGGCCGTTGCCTGCCACGTGTCCGCCGCGCTCCCGGGAGTGGCAGCGACGATCACGCCCGTTTCCTCGCCGTCGAGCCTGATCACGACCTCGACCGCGGCGATGTCGTCGCCGGTGATGGTCGAGGTGAAGCTCAGCGGCTGGCCGAGCGTGGCGGTGACGCTCGGCTGGCCATAGGTCGGATCCGCGCCGAGCACGACGGCCGGTAGCGCCGCGCCAACAGCGGCCGCCAGCACGCCGGCAAGCACCAACGTGGACGTAAAGCGGCGGATCAGCGTCATCGGCCGGTCCCCGGCGCCCACGCCAGACCCGGCGTAGCGGATGAACCCGACGCCTGAATCGAGCGCGCCAAGCAGGCCCAGGCGACTCAGCGCCCACGACTCGTTGTACTCGACCGGCACGATCGGCGCCTCGACCTCGAGGATGTCCTGGGCCTGCGCGTAGAGGCGCGCCTGCTCCGCCGGATCGGCCGTGGCCGCCGCTTCGTCGATCAGCGCGTCGTAGTCGGAGTTGCTCCAGTTGCCGGCGTTGCTGCTGCTGCCGGTCTCGAGCAACAGGCCGAGGAAGTCGTGCGCATGGGGATAGTCGGCGCTCCAGGACAGCGTCCAGATCTGGGGCGCGCCCGGCTCATCGAGGAAGTCGGTGTAGGTCTCGAAGTCGTAGCCCTCGACGGTCACGTCGACGCCGAGGTTCTGCTCGAGCTCCTGCGCGACGACCGATTCGTAGCCGACTCCGTACGTCCCGATGACGACCGGTGGAAATCCCTCGCCGTCCTCGAAGCCGGCGCCGGCAAGGAGCGCACGCGCCGCTTCCGGGTCGTATGGGGGCTGGTGGTCCTCTTCGTCCCGACCGGGAATGCCGGGCGGGACGAGCGAAGTGGCCGAGGTGCTCTCGGCCAGGCTGCTGAGCCGCTTCCAGTCGACCGCCTGGGCGAAGGCGAGACGAACATCGGGATTGTCGAACGGAGCGGACGTGGCGTTGAAGCCGTAGTAGCTGACGCTGAATCCGTCGGTACGCCGCAGCTGCGGCCCGAGCGTCGCGTCGTAGGCGATCCATGAAGCGTCGCCGGCGCCGATGCCGACGTAGTCGATCTCGCTCGATGCGAACAGATCGACGCCGTTGCGGCCGGCGAAGTCGATCACCAGCTCGATCTGGTCGAGCGGCGGCAGGCCGGCCCAGTAGTTGGCATTACCGCTGAGCGCGATGACCTCCGGCGACGGAATCGAGGGAACGTAGGCGCCCGACACGACGGTCGGCGGATTGGCCTCGATCTGACCGACCATCGAGGGTGGCACGACGGCCAAGGTGGGTGACGCCGTCACCGCGAGGAAGTATGTCGCCGGGCGGCGCAGATCGACGATCACGGTGTCGCCCTCGGCGCGCAGGCCGACCGCGTCTCGCTCCCCTGTTCCGGCACGGTAGGCAGCGGCGCCCGAGATGTCGTCGAGCAGGCTGGCCAGCGGGCTCGGTCGCGCCGGATCGATCAGCCTCAGCCAGCTGTCGACAACGTGCTGTGCCGTTATCTCGCTGCCGTCGCTGTAGCGGATGCCGGGTCGGAGCTGAAATGTGAGCTGGCGGCCGTCATCGGACGCCACCCAGCTCGATGCAAGCGCCGGCTGGACGTTGCTGTCCGGATCGAAGGTCGTCAGGCCCTCGTAGATCTGGGCGTGGACACTGGCCGTGCCGGCGTCACCGGCGAGTGCCGGGTCCCACGTGAACGGCTCGGCAGAGGCGATCCGAGCGTCAACGGATCCGCCCTGTCCGGGCGTCACCGTGCACGCGGCACTGACCAGTAGAAGGGTCGCGACAATGCCGAATCCCATCCAGCGAAGGCGCGCTGGCCGCACGACGGCGCGCGTCGATAAGCGGCGCTGGAAAGGGAAGTGCTCGGACACCGGCGGAGAGTCTATCGGTTCGGGCTGTTCGCTTCGGCGGAGGCCGATTCGGCGCGATACGGCTACGCCGGGTGTACGCTGACTCATACCAACGGCTTTGGGGAGCCCGTCACCCTGGAGGGGGCCGTGACAGCAGAAATCGAACACGAGTTGCGTTCCACGTCGGACACGCTGCTGGCAACGCTTGAGCAGCTCGAGCAGCTCGAGACCGAGAAGCGCACGCTTCCGCCAGATAGCGACCGGTTCCAGAAGCTGGCGCGCGAAATTGAACGGCTCGCGGCGGTTGTCTTCGCCGAGAGCCACGACCAGCAGCAGCTTGGCAAGCGCAGCCAGGAGCTGAGCCAGCGCGAGGGTGTTGCGCTCGACTCGATCGACGACATGACGCCGACGCGCGACGTGTCAGCGATTTTGGGCGAGTGGCGCGCCGCTGAGCGAGCTTTCGCGGCGGCCGACACGGATACATCTGAGCGCGCTCAAGCCGCAGCCGATGTCAAACGCCTGCGCGACGAGTATCAGCGAGCCTATTCGGCCCAGTCGGGAACCAAGTCAGCCCAAACCTGACCGAGGCCGAAGAGAGATGAGCGCCAATGACCAGGACGAGCTGCGCGCGCGGCTGACGCCTATCCAGTATTCAGTCACCCAGGAGGCCGCGACCGAGCGGCCGTTCACCGGCGTCTATTGGGACAACCACGCCGACGGTATCTACCGCTGCGTGGTGTGTCGGGCGCCGTTGTTCGACTCCGGGACGAAGTTCGAATCGGGCTCCGGCTGGCCTTCCTTCTACGACGTCGCCGAGCACGGCCGTGTTGAGAAGAAGCGCGACGTCTCGCACGGCATGGTCCGCGAGGAAGTGGTGTGCGCCAATTGCGGCGCACACCTGGGCCACATCTTCCCCGACGGGCCCAACCCGACCGGGCTGCGCTACTGCATCAACTCGGCGTCACTCGACTTCGAGGCGCGGCCCTCGGCTGAGGCGGGTGCCGACGCGCCCGAGGGTCAGGCTTCCGGCGGAGCGTAGAAGGCTGTGGTGTTGGCGACAGCCTTGTCTGCCGCCTCCTGATCGGCGCCGCCGGCGACGTTCGCCGCTCCCCACTTCGAGCTGCTGCGGGTTGCGAAGTCACGTCCTTCAGGGGCTTCCTGCCACGCGATTGGATCCTCCAGCTTGCGGCCCTGCAGGTGCAGGCCCAGGCCGAGCAGGCCCATGTCCCAACCAACGCCGACCGCACCCGGGCCATACTCCGCCCAGCGCTCGTCGGGCACAATCGCGGTGTGGTCGAGCTCGAAAACGGTCGCCTCATCACCGGCCGGCGAGAGGCGAACCTCGATCTCGGAGACGTCTTCGGGAGTGGCAGCCTCGCCGTACACCCAGGTGACGAGCAACCGGTTCGGCCGCTCACAGGCGACGATCTTGCCGCCGGCATTGCCCTCGAACTGGTATGTGCCGCCGAGTCGGTAGTCGCCGCTGATGGGCAGGAACCAACGGCCAATTCGCTCAGGGTTGGTCAACGCGTCCCAGACATCGTCAATCGGAGCGTTGTATGTCCGGCGCAGCTTGACCGAGCGCCCCTCCCCGGCGGCGATCTGGCCGCTGCCTACCTCGCGCTGAATTGCCTCGATCTCGGTGGTGATGTCGATCATCGATTTGCCTCTCCTTCAGTTGTTGCTACTGGTGATGTCTCTGCCCGGAGCCTGCGTTCACGCTTGCCGCGGGCGAGCTCGGTCGCGAGCGAATCGAGCCGCTGCTCCAGGAATTGGCGGAATGGATCGAGCCATTCGTCGAGCTCACGAAACGCGGCCGAGTCGACGGCATACAGCCGCCGCGTGCTTTCGGGACGGACCGTTGTGAAGCCGCTGTCTCGCAGGACCTTGAGGTGCTGCGAGACCGCCGGTTGGGAGATCCCGAACTCTGTGCGGACGACGCTCGTGATCGCCCCCGAAGTCAGCTCACCTTCGGCGAGCAGCTCCAGGATCCTTCGTCGGACCGGGTCCCCCAGGACATCGAACGCGTGCACGCACGGAAGACTACAAGACGAGACTTATATAAGTCAACCCTTACTCTGCCACGTTCAGGGCGCTGATCGGCCGGCGAGCTCGTTGGAGTAGTCGATCGCGTCCAGGTCGCCGGGTGAGTGGCCCTCGGCTGTCAAGAGAGCGGCGGCTTCGGAACGATGCTGCGTCCCGTGGTTCACGACGTGGAACATCATCTGCCAGATCGGCACCCCCTCGAAGACGATCTCCAGAAAGTCGTCGTTGAGCGTCGGCAGCCAGGCATCGACCGCGGCCCACTCGTCCACCCACCGTCCACGCAGATCGTCCATGGTCGGGAGCGGCTCGTCCTCAGGATGTGGACCTTCACCATCGCCCTGGGTCTCGAACATGACGCGCCAGCGCTGTGCGGCACCGAGCTGGTGGACCAGAATGCCGCCCAATCCGCGTTCGTCAACAACGTTTGCCCGGGACCACACGTCCGTGTCGAGCCCATCGAGAGCGGCCAGAATGCGTCGTGTCGCCCAGCGGTCGTAGGCAAAGAGGAATCGGATGTCATCGGCCTTCATGCGTTCTTATCGGACTCCTGACTGCGTTTCAACAGGCGAATAGGGTCGCACCTCACCGCCGCGGACCGGTGACTCACGCCCCACTTGACAGGGCGGCCAGATGTCGTAATACTGAACCACATGGTTCAGTATCAATCTGTCGACACGACGCTGGCGGCGCTCGCCGACCCAACTCGGCGGCAGATCATCGAGCGGTTGAGCCAGGGCAGCGCGTCCATCAGCGAGCTCGCCGCACCGCTCGGTATCACCCTCACGGGCGTGAAGAAGCACGTCCGCCTGCTCGAGGATGCCGGACTGGTGAACACGCGCAAAATCGGCCGTGTGCGCGAGTGCGAGCTTGGCAATGACGGTCTGGACGACCTCGAACAGTGGATCAGCGATTACCGGCGCGCCGTCGAGCAGCGGCTTGACCGGATGGCAGACCTGCTCGAAAGACGCAAGGGAGGTTCCAAATGACTGTCGACCAGCAGCGTCGATCCGTGACGGTCACGACGCCCAACGAGCTCGAGATCCACTTCGAGCGCATCTTCGACGCGCCACGTGATCTCGTCTGGAGGACGTTCACCGATCCATCGCTCATTGAGCAATGGTGGGGCGGCGGCACGAGCTGTCGAGCACATGGACGTGCGCACCGGTGGCTCGTGGAAGTTCATGGCCAAGACCCCGCAGGGCGAGGTCGCATTCAAGGGCGACTACCTCGAGGTCGACCCGCCATCTCGCCTGGTCCAGACTTTCGAGAACGGCTGGATCCCGGGGCCGGCCCACACCGAAACGCTGGTCTTCGAGGATCTCGGCGAGTCAACTCAATTCACGATGACTTCCGTGTTCGACACGGTCGAGCGGCGGGACGAGCTCCTGCAGACGGCCGAGCAGGGCGCGAACTACACCTACGGCAAGCTCGACCAGCTGCTGCGACGGCTCGGCCAGAAGGAGGAAGCACGATGAACGACACGAAGAAATCCGCCGGGAGCGCCGGCGCACTCACGGATGAGGAACTCGCCGCACTGAAGGAGACCGTCAAGGAGCGGAAGGCCGCCCGATCAGGCAAGGTAGACGGAGAGAGCGACGTGCTCGCGAAGTTCGCCGAGATGCCGACAGCGGATCGAGTCATGGCCGAACGCATCCATGCGATCGTCAAGGAGAACGCGCCGAGCCTCTCACCGAAGACCTGGTACGGCATGCCCGCCTATGCCAACGAGGACGGCAAGGTGGTTTGCTTCTTCAAGGCAGCCGACAAGTTCAAGGCGCGCTACGCGAGCTTCGGGTTCGAGGAAACCGCGAACCTCGACGAAGGAGCCATGTGGGCAACCAGCTGGGCGCTCAAGGAGTTGACTCCCGCAGACGAGGCAAAGCTTGCCGCGCTCGTGGCAAAAGCGGTGAGCTGAGGCAAATCGCGACTTCGCGAGCGGCAGCCGAAGATCGGGCGGCGCCTTCGGGCGTCGCCTCTTTCGTGTCTGACAAGCAGTCAGTACAGGTCTGTGTCGGCCAGCTTGGAGCGCCAGAGGGCTTCGAGCTCGGTCAGATCGTCGGCGAGCTGGTCGGCCGTCGTCGTCGAGTCGACTGTCAGGTGGTCGAGAATCTCGAGCTCGAACGTGGCGACGCCGAATGTCCGCGCATCGGCAGCAACTCGGCGTATCGAGGGCACCGACAGAATTGGTTTCCTGGGCGAAATCGAAGCGATTGCGAACGCTGCTCAGGTCGGCAGAGGACGCGATGAACGTTCGGCCGGTGACGGAGTTGCGCAGGGCGTACACACCCGCTTCGCGCGGCCGCTGGTCGTACGTTTCGCGCAACTCACGGCGCCGGGCGTCGCTCATCGGCTGGTTCTCCCATGTCGCCCAAACCTTAGCCCTGCCGCCAGCTCGCGATTAGACTCCGTGCCAATGCCACGCGACCCGAACATCCCCGACGAATTCGACGTTTTCACGCTCGTTCTCCTGCGCCGACCAACTGATGCGCCACAGATGTCCGACGAAGAGCTCGACGCCCTCCAGGCACGGCATCTCGCGTATCGAACCGAGCTTCGCAACCAGGGCATCCTGGTGGTCAACGGGCCCCTCGGCGAACAAACCGATGTATCCATGCGCGGCCTCTCGATATTTGCCTGTGGTCTCGCGGAAGCAGCACGTCTGAGCGACGGCGATCCGTCGGTCGAGGCGGGACGCCTGGCATACGACTTGATGGAGTGGTGGGTTGGTGCCGGCACGCTCGCGTTCCCAGAGGTGGCGAGTCCGATCGGCGATCGCCGCGCGATGCCCGACGACTGACTTGGGAGCGCCGCTGAACGACGATCTCTTGGAAATGCTTCGGGCGATGCGTCGCGCTGAGCGCGACATCTTCGGCGCGCTGGACGGTGCGGTGCGGGACTCCCCGATGCGTCCCAACGATTGGTCGCCAAAGGATCACCAGGCCCACCTGACGGCCTGGAAGGCTCGCCAGGCGCGCCGCTTCGCCTCAGCTCGTGAGGGAATCGAGATCCCGACGGTTCACGACGGCGACGAGACGGACGAGCTCAACGCCGAGTTCCAGGAGGCGCGCGCTGACTGGACGTGGGACGCAGTAACGGCGGAAGCCGACCAGGTGAGCACTCAGCTCGAGAACGAAATTCGCGAAACGGATCCCGACTTGATCGCGGGGTCGGAGCGGCTGCTCGCCGGGACGCTGGGCAACGGCGCGTTCCATGCCATGACCCACTTCGGCTGGCTGGTCGATGCCGACATCGGCGTGAGATGCGGACCGGGTCAGCGAGTACGTCGACGAGGTCGTCGGGCAGATTCGCGCCAGCCAGCTGCCGCCGAGCGAGGTGAGCACGTGCCATCTACAACGCCGCTTGCTTCCGGGCTCTTCATGGACAGCTGGACCCGGCTCGCGAGCTTCTTCGCGAGGCATTTCAGCTCGACCCCGAACTGGCGACGTTTGCGAAGCAGGATGACGATCTGATCGAACTGCGCGCAGAACTCGAAGACCTCGCCGCGCAGCACGACTAAGAACGACACCGGAGGACCTGCCGTGACCGTCCGCACCGTCATAGATCGTGGCCCGAAAGGAAAGCGGTATGTCGCCTTCGCGCTCGACTGGCCGGGATGGAGTCGAGGCGCCAAAACGGTTGAGCTCGCCGTGGAGACACTCGAGTCGTATCGGAGCCGCTACCGACCCATTTCCGACCTTGCCGGAATCGCGCGCGACTTCGATGCAGCGGGTCCACTCGAGATCGTCGAGGACAAGGTCGGTACCCCCTCGACCGATTTCTGGGCCATCTCATTCGCGCCGTCCTCTACGGAGCTGGATCCGATGGACAACGTCAAGCTGGAGCGAGGGATCACGCTGCTCCGTGCCTGTTGGGAGTTTTTCGACGCCGTAGCCGCGCGCGTCTCGCCCGAAATGCGCAAGGGCCCGCGTGGAGGCGGCCGCGACCGCGACCAGATCATCCGCCACGTTTTCCGCGTGGAGAGCCTGGACTTCGCGAAGCAGGTGGGTCTGGAGCTGCCGGATGGCCCGATCCTCGCCGGGCAAGAGCTGCACAGCTATCGGGACGACTACGTCGCGGGGATGCGCGCCTACAACTCCGGCGACCCCGAGAAACGCATGCGCAAATGGACGCTCCCCTTCCTGATCCGCCACTCGGCATTCCACACGTTGGACCACGCGTGGGAGATGGAGGACAAGGATCTTTCGGGGCAGGCTCGAACCCGTGGAGGCGGCGTGAAGCTCCTTCTCACGTCCGCCGGCATCAAGAACCCGAGCATCCACGACGCGCTGGTCGACCTACTGGGCAAGTCGATTGCCGAGTCCAGCGCCCTTTGCATCCCCACCGCCAATTACGCCCAGCCGATGCAGGGCCCTCTCCGAGCATGGAACTTCATCAGCGGACAAGAGCCCAGAACCCCGATGGCCGAGCTCGGCTGGAAATCGCTAGGTGTCCTCGAGCTCACGGCGCTGCCCAGCATCGAGCGAGATAGCTGGGTCCCCTTGGTCGAGGAGACCGACGTCCTGCTGGTGAATGGCGGCGACCCCTTGTTCCTGTCCTACTGGATGCGACAGTCCGGGCTGGCAGACCTTTTGCCATCGCTGAGCAAGACGGTCTACGTGGGATTAAGCGCCGGGAGCATGGTGATGGCCCCCAACATCGGGGAAGACTTCGTCAATTGGAAGCCACCCTCCGGTGGCGACGAGACGCTGGGAATGGTCGAGTTCTCGATGTTCCCGCACCTCGACCATCCAGACCTGCCTGAGAACACGATGGCCGACGCAGAGAAATGGGCGGCCGGCTTCTCGGGTCCGGCGTATGCGATCGACGACGAGACCGCCATCAAAGTCGATCGATGGTGCCGCCGAAGTCATCTCCGAGGGCCACTGGAAGTTGTTTGGCGCCTGATAGAGGCCCAGGGGCTACCTCGGCTCGTACACCATCGCCACTGCACCTGAGCCGAACTCCTGCCGGCTCACGAGCTTCAAGTCGACATACTTCGACAGTCCGGCAAGCAAGGTCGGGCCGTGGCCCGCCAGCCTGGGATAGACCACGAACTCGTACTCATCGATCAACCCCAGCTCCGTCAATGCGAGCGGCAGCTTCACACCTCCCACGAACAGCCCCTTGCCCGGCTCCGCCTTGAGCTGTTGAACAGCCTCGCCCAGATCACCGCGCAGGAGCTCGGCGTTCCAGTCGACCGTCTCCAGGGTGCTCGACACGACGTACTTCTTTGCGGCGTCGATCGAGCGGGCGAAGGGTTCCATCCACTCGGCCATCCCTTCGGGCCGCAGCCCATTTGCCGGCCACTGCCACGCGGCCCGCATCATTTCGTAAGTAACCCGGCCAAAGAGGAGGGCATCGGCCTGGGCGAGTCTCTCGGCCCAGAAACGATGCAGTTCTTCGTCCGCAGAACCTGCACGATGATCGACGCAGCCGTCCAACGTGACGTTGATGGAATACCGGAGTGGTCGCATAGGTACGCTGGCGTTACCGGTTGTTCTTGATCCGTATCGGCGCAAGAGCAGATCCGTTGAACAGGTCTTGATCGACCCAGCCTTTAATTCCCGGGACCGGCGCCGTACCCGTTTGCCACAGGGTCCAGCCGTGGCCGCCCCAGTTGTTGGCGGGAAGAATCGGGGCTTCGACGCTGTCCCAGTCGCGAACCCAGAACCGATACCCGTTGTCGGCGAACCAGGTCGAGTTGCCCATCCAATCGACCCAAAGAAGAGTCGGCGCATAGATCATCGGCTTCACGCCCAGGCGCTCTTCGACGCGGGCGAGCCAGGCCTTGACCCATTCCTGGAGCTCTTCCGAAGTCAAGTCCCCGTGTGTCTTCAGGTCGAGCGCAGGCAGCAGATTGCGACCGTTCAGTTGGGCGACGTCGACAAAGTGATCCGCTTCGGCGATTGCATCGCCGATCGTCGCGTCCGGCCCTGCGTGGTGGTAAGCCGTGAACGGAATGCCTTTGTTGCGGAGAAGCATTCGGTTGCGCGCGTACTGCTCGTCCAGTCCGCCATTGCTGTAAGTGGCCCGGGCGATCACGAACCCGACCCCAGCATTCTTGACCTCGAGCCACCGCGGCGCCCGCTGCCAGTGCGAAACATCAATGCCGTCAATGAACGAGTCGCCGGCCGCTGTCGGGTTGCGCGCCAATGGCCAAAGTAGAGGCGATGGCAACCGCAACGATGAAAGTGGTCGCCCAGAACCGGAAAGGGGCAAGCATCTGGCGTCGATTCTCTCATGGTTCAATGAGCCGACCGAGGCTGAAGAGCGGGCCCCCGGAAGAGGTGCGAGCGCGCACTCCCGCCGCACCGACCCACGACTCACTCGGGTGGGTGCGTCGCCGAGAAGATTTCGCTGTGCAGCACTCCCGCATACTCAAGCTTGTGAAAGGCAATGGAGTAGACACGCTTCCGAGCGACTTGACGCTGCCGTCGCCGGACGGGCGGACAATCGGCGTTCGTGTCGCCGGCGCCGAGGAAGGTCCGCTCGTGATCTACCTTCACGGCTCGCCTTCGAGCCGACTTGACGTCGACTACCTGCATTCGCGGAGCCAGCGGCGGGGAGTCCGACTCGTCGGCATCGACCGGCCCGGGTATGGCTTGTCGACTCCGATGGCGTTCACGTTCGCGTCCGTCGCTCACGATGTGGGCGTCGTCGCCGACGCATTCGGTGCGCCTCATTTCGCCGTCATCGGGCAGTCCAGCGGGGCGCCCTATGCACTCGCCACCGCCTCAGAGCTTCCGGAGCGCGTTACAGCGGTAGCCGAGGCGGGCGGCGGAATGCCGTACTTGCCGGGTTCGACCCAGTGGGAGGAGTTGTCCGACGGCGAGAAGCAAGGACTCATGCTTGCCGGAACCGACGACGTCGAAGCTGAGCGTCTGCTTGCCGAGGCGGACCTGCCGTTCGTCGAGCAGCTGGCCCTGTCTGATTCCGAGATCGAGGCCACGTGGATGAGCATGTTGGAGCCGGCGGACCAGGCCGTATTGGCCGCAGGCTTTGGGCGCCTTATCGGCCCGTCGGTGCGCGAGGCACTTCGGCAGGGCCAAGTTGGCTGGGCGCGCGACAACCTCGTGCGGATGCCGCGCTGGGATTTCGATATGCGAGCGATCACCGCGCCGGCGACGATCTGGATCGGCTTGCAGGACAGAGGCCGTGTCGAGGGGGCCCGCTGGGTCGCGGGCCAGATACCGGGCGCTGTGCTGCGTGAGCTGCCCGACCACGGGCACTTCGTCGCGTTTGAGCTCTGGGACGAGGTCCTCGACTCACTGCGAGTCTGAGCTCGGAGCCCAACACAACGGGCCCCCGGAGATATGCTGAGCCTCCCTTGTAGCCACCTTGATACTGGGAACGTTGATCGACTCGAGGCCGAGCGGACTTGTACTGACCGCTTTCTTAGGGGAGGTATGTAGAAGCCATGTTCGTTGCAGTGCGGCGCTACGAGGGCGTGACTGACCCACAAAAGGCGAAGCAGCTGGGAGACGGCTGGGTACAAACCCTTAGCGAAATGCCGGGTTTCGTGGCTCACTACTTGGTCGACGCCGGGGACGGGGTAATGGCTGCAATCAGCGTCTTCGAGCATAAGGAGGCTGAGGAGCAGTCGACCTTTAGGGCAGGAGAGTTCATCCAAGAGCATCTGGCGCATTTGCTCCCCAACCCACCCCAAGTCACGGCTGGGGAGGTAGTGATGTACCGGGCGAAGTAGGCGAGACATCGCATTCGAGCAGGCCAAGGTCGTCAAGCGGCTGCTGCCCAAATCGACGTGTCGAGACGGCCAGCCAGCCAATCGGTCGGGGGTTGGGTTTGGCTGCCAGCCGCGCGCCCATTCTTCTGCGAGATGGCCGCCGAAGCGGGAGAGGATGGTGCGCTGGTGTGGCGCCCCCGGAGAGATCCGGGCACGCTACCGGCACGATCCGCTGGCGTGGTATTCGGCCGCTAGCTAACCAATCACGGCGCCGGGGAAGCAGGCGGACTGAGCGTCTCCGATGGAGTCAGCGGGTCCGGGGATCCAATCGGACCAGGAATCGCCAGCGGCTCAATGTCGCCGATCGTGTGGATGGTCGTGTGGAAGCCCGGCTCATAAGGAAGACCGGTACGGTCGTCCGAGAGCACCTGAAGCTGACACGAGATCGCCTCGAGAGGAAAGCCATCCTTGAGTTGAGTGCAGATCTGCTCGTTCAGCGTCTCCCAGTAGGGGTTCTGTGACGTGTCGACGCTGTTCATGAAATCAAGCACTTCGGTGCGTAGGTCGATGTAGTTGGGTATGTCGGCCGTGGCGATGTCCGCGACGTAGCGATAGTGGACGAAAATGTTCATCGTCTGCCCGCCCTGATTCGCGGTCTCGTAGCCGGCGATCTGGAACATGAAGTCACGTTTGACGGCGTCGCCATCCGTGCGACCCTGGTTGGCGAAGATCGTTCCGACGTAGAACGACGCCCCAATGACGGCCACCAGGGCGACCACTGCGATGATCCAACGGGCGAGCATGTGTGTCCCCTTTCGGGCGACTTCACGGCCCCCACACCTGAAACAAGGTGAGGCTGTCACGACACACAAGCCTCAGCGACGCGAGCGTACACCGATCAAGAAGCCGTCGCGGCCCATTTCGCATGCGATCCTGGCGCCCGCGGAAGGTTGATGACTTCACGCACTAGAAGCGCCCCCGGAGAGATTCGAACTCCCGACGCAGGCCTTAGGACGGCCTCGCTCTATCCACTGAGCTACGGGGGCGGGAACCCGATTCTACGCGGAACAGCAGGCCCAACCGCCGCGTCCAGACGGGCACACGGCCGACCCGGCATAGAATCGAGGCACTCCCGATGACTCACTCCCCTTCTCTGCCCACGCTCGAGTTCTATGCCCGCACCGGTTGCGAGCTGTGCGACGAAACGCGTCTGACCCTTCAGGCCGTGCTCGAGCGGCGCGTCCGGCGAGGCGACCCGATCCCGCGCATCCAGGAGATCGATCTGGCCAACCGTCCCGACCTCGAGCCACGCTTCGGCGCCCTGATTCCGGTTCTTGCCCTGAACGGCAACGAGCTGACGCTGGCGATGGGCGCACGAGCAATCGAGACGTTCCTCGACCGAACTCTGGGTCGCGCCGCCTGACCACATGGAGCTCACCCTCGCCGCGGCGATCTTCGCCGGCTTCGTCTCGTTCATCTCGCCCTGCGTGCTGCCGGTAGTGCCTGCCTATCTCGGGCAGCTCGGAGTGGTCACAGCCGCCGGCGCCGGAATGGTCGTGACACCAACAGCCGGTCCGAGCGTCCAGCTCGCTCCAACTTCGCGCTGGCGCGCCCTGACGCACGCTGCCGCTTTCGTGTTCGGGTTCGGCGCCGTCTTCACGCTCTTCGGGGTAGCCGTCTACACCGCCGCCGGCCCGTTGCGCGACAACCTGACGCTGCTTCGTCAGATCGGCGGCATCGTGCTCATCGTCGTTGGGCCTCAACCTGATGGGCGTGCTGCGGATCCCGATCCTCCAGCGAACGTTCCGCCCGGCGGCGCCCGAGTTCGGCCAGCAACCGCTTGGTGGCGCCGCGGCGCGCAGCCCGATCGGTGCGCTGGCCCTCGGCTCGATCTTCGCCATCGGCTGGACGCCGTGCATCGGACCCACACTTGGGGCGATCCTGACCCTCGCTGCCGTGTCGACCAGCCCGCAGGTCGTTCTGCTGCTGGTCGCCTACTCGCTCGGGCTGGGCATCCCGTTCCTGCTTATCGCCGCGACACTCGATCGATCGACCGCGTTCACGCGGCCGCTGCTCAAGTACGGGCGCCAGATCGAACTGATCGGCGGCGCGCTGGTGGTGCTCATCGGCGTCGCGATCCTGTTCGACTGGCTGGCCATCTTCGCCCGAACATTCAGCTTCCTGTGGCCGCAGGTATGACCGACTCGCAGCCCACGCCCGATTTGCAGCAGGCACCCGATCCGACGCCCAGGCCCGATCGCTGGCGAAGACCGTTCATCGGCCCGTTCACCCTGCTTCAGCTCACCGGCGTTCTGGGCGCGATCGTTGTTACGGGCCTCGTGTTCGCGTTTCTCACCGCTCCGCTAGCGCTGCCGGCGCAGCCGCCACTGCCCAGCCCGGGCAGCAGCTTCGTGCCGGTCGGCAGCCCGGAGCCCGGCCTGCGCATAGGCGATCTGGCGCCCGAGTTCGAGGGCACGGTCAATGGCCAGACTGTGCAGCTGACCGATCTCGACGGCAACCCGATCCGACTGGCCGACCTGCGCGGACGCCCGGTCTGGATCAACTTCTGGGCGAGCTGGTGCCCGCCGTGCCAGGAAGAGACGCCCGTGCTGCGTGACGCCTACGAGGCGCACGCCGATGACGGGCTGGCGGTCGTCGCGATCAGCGTTCAGGAAACGACCGCCGAAGACGTGCGTTCCTACGTCGAGCGCTACGGCCTCGACTACACCGTTGGCTTCGACGCCACGTCAGCCGTGTTCCACACCTACCGGGCGTTCGGGCTGCCGACGCAGTACTTCCTCGATCGCGACGGCGTCATCCGCGACGTCGTGCTCGGCCCGGTAAATCGAGCCCAGGCCGAGCAGATTCTCGCGCCGCTGATGGCGGAGTAGCGGCTCTTACTCGGGGTGGTTGCCGGAAAGCTCGGTCACGTTCAGCGTGCCCGAGATGGAAGCACCGGCGGTGTACGTTCCGACCCAGATGTCGTAGCGACCCGAGGCCGGATTCTCGAAGTCGATCGACGGGTCAGGGGTGCCGTACGAGTCGTCGCCGCAATACCAGCTGCCGTTCGGGGCGTTGATGATCAGCGTCGTATCTCCCTCGTCGGCGAGGTAGTAGAAGCGCAGCAGGCTGGCCGTGCCGGAGGTGTACACGACCTTGTAGTCGGGCGCTGATGTGGCGTAGCCGCGGCAGTTGTTGTCGTTGGCATCAGTGCCCAGATAGCTGGCGTCGACTGATCCACCGGGCGTGATGCTCTTCTGGTGCGGATCGGGAACGAAGCCCGCGGTCAGGTCCATCGTCCGTAGTTGGCACCTTTGAGAAGTCGAGCGTGCCGGCCGTGCCCGCCGGGGACTCCGTCGGCGCGTCGGTCGGTGCGGCAGTCGGGGCATCAGTCGGAGCGTCGGTGGGCGCATCGGTAGGAGCGTCCGTGGGCGCAGCCGTCGGCGCAACAGTCGGCGCGAGCGTGGGCGCCGACGTTGGCGGCAGAGTGACCGCCGGGGTCGGAACAAAGGTTGGCGTGGGCGCCAGGGTGATGCTCGGCAGGCTCGCTGAGGGCAGCGACGGGATTGCGAAGCTGGGACTACTGCTGGTCGTCGGGGCAACCGAGACACAGGCGGCTGCTATTGCCGCGACGGTGAGCAAGGACAATGAGACGCGGGTAATTCTGGACACCATTCCCCTCTGACGTTCTGCGCAGTCTGGATGCTGCGCCTGCTTCCAAAACCCGACTAAACAGTCGAGTCGAACTTGTACCTATCTCGGTCGGCGATGATATGGCCGATCGGTCGGCGCGGCTCGTGTGACAGGACGACCGTCCAGTCTTCCTCTGCCGCTTGGCGGAAGAGCGAGCCCTTCACCTCGACCGATGTTAGCGGGAAGTCGTCAAATGACGGCACCCAGCGCGGATTCGTGCTCCACGGCCGCATGCACAGATCGCCGAAAAAGCCGATCGTGCCGTTCGGGCCGCGCACGACGATCGCCTGGTGGCCGCCCGAATGGCCGCCGGTCCGCACGACCGTGACCCCGGGCAGCACCTCCTCATCGCCGCGTGGCGAGTCCGGTCGCGCCCACTCCTCGGAGAGGCGCAGCTCGGCCTGCTCGTACGACGCCTGGAGCCTCGGGTTGGCGCCGAGCGCGTGCTCCCACTCCTCGGCCTGCGCGACGATCCGCGCGCGCGGGAACGCGCGACCGCCCTCCGCGGTCAAGAAGCCGCCGGCGTGGTCGAAATGGAGATGGCTGACAGCGACCACGTCGATCGTGTCCGGCTCGAAGCCGGCATTGCGCAGCGCCGGCAGGATCGAGTCACCGGCCACTCCCCGGTGTCGGCGACGCGTCTCGTCCATGTACTCGCCGATGCCGGTCTCGACCAGCACGCGGCCGGCCGGCGTCTCGACCAGCAGGCAGTTGAGTGCCTGGGTCAGGGTGTGATCGGGGTTGATCTCGGCCTCGACCAGACGCTCCCACATGATCCGCGGCACCGGCCCGAAGATCGTTCCCGCGTCCGAGGTGAAGGTGCCCGCCTGGACGAGCGCCACCCGGATGCCGCCACCCAGATCAGCGCGCCAATCGACGCTCTCGTTGATCACCTGACGCTCAGCGCCGCGGGCCGCCCTTGGGGACGTTGCGGCCGTCCTCGAAATCCTTGTAGAACTGCGACTCGGTCGGGCTCGACTGGCCTTGGTACTTCGAACCGAGCTCGCGCGAGCCATACGGTCGCTCGACCGCGCTCGACATCTTGAAGAACGAGATCTGACCGATCTTCATGCCGCGGTACAGGGCAATCGGCAGGTTGGCCACGTTCGAAAGCTCGAGCGTCAGGTTGCCTTTCCAGCCCGGGTCCACGTACCCCGCGGTCGAGTGAATCAGCAGCCCAAGCCGGCCCAAGACTCGACTTGCCCTCGAGTCTGGCGACGAGATCGTCGGGCAGCTCCACCCACTCGAGCGTCTGGCCGAGCACGAACTCGTTGGGATGCAGGATGAACGGCGCGTCTTCCTCGATCGAGACGAGCTCTGTCAGGTCGGGCTGGGGCGCCCGAACGTCGATGTACGGGTAGCGGTTGTTTCGGAAGACGCGGAAGTCGGCGTCGAGATGAAGGTCGACCGACGACGGCTGGAGGCATGCCGCGTCGTACGGATCGATGCGCACGCGGCCGGCCTGCATGGCGGCCCGAATGTCACGGTCGGAGAGGACGGCCATTGGGTCCGATTATGGGCGACGGCGAGCCGTCAGCGCTTGGGATATCGCTTGCCGCCGGCGCTGCCGCCACCGCCCGGCTGGCGGCCGTCTTCGTCGGCCTCGAGCTCTTCGCGCTCGGCGAGCAGGGTGTCGACCTCGCGCCGGAGCTGCTCGATGTCCTCGAAGCTCTGGTAGACGCTGGCAAAGCGGATGTAGGCGATCTGATCGAGCTCGCGCAACTTCTCCATGGCCAGAGTCCCGATCAGGTCGGACGGGACCTCGGACGAGCCGCGTGCGCGGAGGGCCGTCTCGATCTCTTCGGCTGCCTTGTCGGCTGCATCGTCCGCGACCGGCCGGCGGGTGAGTGCCTTGGCCAGGCCGGATGCGAGCTTTTCGCGATCGAACTCCTCGCGCTTGCCGTCGCTCTTCACGACGGTCAGTCGCGCCGCTTCGATGCGCTCGTAGGTGGTGAAATCGCGTCGCGCACAGGTTGCACTCGCGGCGTCGTCGGATAGCCGCGTCGTCGATGTCGCGCGAGTCAACGACGCGCGTGTCGCGTTCCCCGCAACTCGGGCAGCGCACTGACGGCAATCCTCCTGTCAGCCACTACCTGTTGTGGCTTGGTGACAGGGTACCACTAGATACAGGCGTAGACCACGGCTTTTTCACGTGTGGCTTCGCCGTTTCAAATCACCCACGCCGCCCGTCATAGGACGCGATGCAGCAACAGTCGTACGGACCTTCCAGGGCAGGCCTGCCGATCGTCGTCATCCTCGGCCCATTGGCTATCGGGATGCTCATCGGGCTGGCCGTCGGATTGGCGACCTGGTTTAACCGTCCCTGCTACACGTACCCTCCGTTTGGGGCGGGCGCGCTGTTGTACGTGGTTGGTCCGATTGTGATTGGCATGGTCGTCGTAGGACTGGTCGCTCTGACCATCGTGAAGTCTGGCTGGCGGCGCGGCGTTGCTGTGACGGTGATGGCCACGATTGGCGTGCTAGCCGGCTTCGCAATCGGTTCCGCTCTCGAGGCCACTCGCCAGAACCCATGTGACCAGCCGCCCGCACCGGTCGAGAGAGCAGACCTGACCATGGAGCTCGAAGGCGATCTGGCAGGCAGTTACGGTGGACCCGGCGTCTGCGAACGAGACCCGAACGGAACCGTCATCTATATCGAAGCGTACGCACAGGACTCTCCCGGGCGATGGGGTTCGGGCTCCTCCACGATCAGTGTTCTGTCCCTTGATCTCGGCTCCCCCAGTCCTGAGGGGGCACGATCGGTCCGGTTCGTGGTTCGCAGCTCGGGCGACGACATCGGTATCTACGACGGACCCGGCGGCTCATTGATCATCGATGCCGCACCGGACAACACTGACGGCCTGGGTACATTCAGCAACATACCCATCGAGGTCGGTGATTTTGACCTGGGAGCGTTCCCGAGCGAGGTATCTGGCAGCATTACCTGGCACTGCTCCGGCGCGCCGAGTTAGTCGACAGCGATCTCCGCGGCCGTCAGTTGCGACGTCCGGCCAAGGTGATCGTCGAAGAACCGGATCAACCTCGCCTCGTATTCGTCCGTCAGAAGCCGATACGCCTCGGTGTGCCCCATTCCGGGCGCGATCCACATCTCGGCCGAATGGGACTCGATGCCAGCGCAGCTTCGTAAAGGTCCGAAGCGTGATGCACCGCCGTGACCGGATCGTCTTCGCCGTGGGTGACGAACAAGGCCGGCGTCACCCAGTGACCGGACCGCCGACAGTGGCGTCCATGAGGAAAGATCGTCGCCGGCCACGATGCGGGCGACGATGGGGGCCGCCGGCGCCAGCAGCTCTGGGTAGCCGCGGTTGCGCAACTCTTCCCTGATGCGTGTCTCGGTGTCGGCGTAGCTGCTGTCCTCCCATATCGCCTCGATGCGCGGCTCGAATGCAGCCGCGATGAGCGTCGCTCCGGCACCCATCGACGTACCGAACAGGCCGATGTGTTCCACGGGAACGCCGCGGCCTGTCAGCCAATCCACTGCGCCCAGGACGTCCGCCTGCTCCTCGGATCCGCCGGCGTAGCGGCCGTCCTCAAATGTCGAATCGCCGTGATCACGCAGATCGATGACGAGGACCGAGAACCCGCGCGTATGAAGCATTCCAGCCGGCACGAGTGCCGCGGGGTCATGACGCGAGGCGCGCAGGCCGTGCGACACGACCACGGCCGGCGCGCCGTCATCGCCGGGCATGAACCAACCAGCAACCTCTATCCCAGGATCGCGGCTCGCGAAACGGACGTCGCTGTAGTCGGGCGTCTCGAAGCGGCTGAAGTCAAACGTCACGCCGGCGTCAGAGAAGCGCAGGTTCGCCGGAGTCACATCGGCATAGCGCCCAGGGTTCGGATCGGTCGTCCGAGAAACCTCGTCGTAGACGACATAGGCGGCGATCCCGTACAAGGCGGTGCCGACGATCGCGATGAGAGCAGCCGCGAAGACGAGCAACCTTCGGGTTACGGATCTCTCCTCTTCTCCGCCCCCGTAGACCGTCGGCCTGACTCTAGCTCGGCCCAGTTGAACGGCGCTGGGTCCTTGCGCAACGAGCGTTGCAGCGCGGCAACGGCGACGAACGTCGATCCGGCTACGCGCATACCGCCTAAGGGTACGTAGCGCAACTTCAGTGTTGCCGGCCGCGACCCAGTGCCTATCATCGCGGCGACGTCACGCACCGGTTGGTCAGTCGGGGTGAGGACTGCGCTCGGCGGTGAGGGGGGCCTGGACGGCCACGCTCAGCACCTCGGAGGAACCTCACGTGCGGACTTCTGCCGTACTCGGCCTCGTCGTCATGCTTGCCAGTGGATGTCTCTCGCTTCCTGTGGCGAGCCCGTCGCAGCAGCCAGGCTCGTCGTTGGAGTCTCCGGGCTCCTCCGGCGGCGTGGCGACGACGGCTCCGTCTGTGTCGGGCACGTTCGTTCCAGTTGCGTCACCTAGCCTCGCCCCAAGCGGCTTGGCCGGATCGCCGACGCCGGCACCTACCGACGGGTCGCAGCCATCGTCTGACCCAACTCCGTCAGTCGCTCCCTCTTCGAATGTCGAGCCGCTCTCGATCGAATGGCGCCGAGACGCCAAGGCGGCATCCTGGAAGGAACGCTATAGGGGGATCCAACCGATGCTGGCCAACGCAGCCGTGTTCGACGGACGCTTCGTGATCATTGGCAGCGACGGATGATGTAATGCCGATCGAGACGGGCGCTTGCGATCTGGACGTCTCGAGAACGGACCGATCGTGGCACAGCGCGTCAGTCGAAGGCATCTCAGCCGGGCCCACGACGCAGAGTACAGAACTCGAGGTTTACGACGTAACGGTCGGCGGGCCCGGGATTTGATCGCGGTGGGCAGGCAGGATAGTGCTGTGGTCCGGCTAAGGTGCCATGTGGGTCTCCGAAGACGGAGATACATGGACGATGGCGTTCGACGAGATGACTTCGCTACACCGGCGGACTGCATTCCATGTGGTCAGAAGGCGGCCTCGTGTATGCCTACGGCGACGCGGGCCTATTCGGTTCACGTCCGACGGCAATGAATGGGCACCGATCGCGATAGGCGACGCACCGGCCGAATATCTCCGCGGTACGCGGATCAAGGCCAACGGAGTCAATGACCTACATGGTCGAGTACGGGTGAAGCAAGGTCCCCCTCGAGATTTGGCGCCTCAATCATCCGGATGGATACATCTTGGCCAACTACCGATTTCGAATGGCGCCATCGTTTCAGAAAGGAGCGGGTGGCTCGACGGGTTGGGTGATCCTTGGCGAGCGATGACCGGCGTGGGCATGTCGAATCGCTGGCTGGGTGTCAGGACGGCGCAACATGGGAGCCGGCTACCAACGCCACCTTCGGCATTCGTCGCGACCGATGTTATGGTCGGACGACGGCGGGCTTCGTGGCCGCTGGATATGAGTATCCCGCAGGCTGCGCCTGGGATTGGGCGAGCCGCCAACGGTCGGACATGGTCTTCGAGTGACGGCCTGGTTTGGCAGGAGTCGAGCCACCGAGGGTGGGAGGGCAAGTACATCGGCGTGCTGCTCCGAAGCGGCCGGACGCTGATCGGTGTCGGCGCAGACATGACGAGGACGAAGACCGCATCGGAGCTGTGTGGACCGCGCAGCTCCCGCAACTGGCTGCTGCCGAGCCACGCGAGCCGCCCGAGCCAACGCAGGTCGGATGCGGCTGACTCTGACATGAGTACGCGGTCCTTCTTTGGGCTGGCGTTCGCCGTCGCGGCCATCGCCGCAGCGCTGTTGGTGCTGAGCTCTGATCCGTGCGTCGACCTGTCGGGCCCCGGGAGCTTTGGCCTGTTCATGGTTGTGACTGGCGGCACCGTCCTCGTCGCAGCCGCTCTGATCGTCGGCGCAGTCGTCTTCAAAATGTTGAAGCACCCAACCGCAGCAGCAGCGTTGATGGCAGTGCTGCTTGGGCTGATCATTGGTCTCGTGCTCGGGGGTGGCGTCGCCACGCTGCGAGAAGACCTGACCACTGACGAGGCGTGTGAAGCAACGGTCGCAACCGTGCTCGCGGTGACGAGGAGCTAGGCGGAGCCCGACTTTCGCGCTCGGATTGCCTCGGTCAGTTTGGGCACGATCTCGAACAGGTCACCGACAACAAAGAGGTAAGCCTCGAAGCCGGTCCTGACCCGCAGCAGCCGTTTCGCCGCCGACGGCCGGTCGGCGTCGATTGAGTGGACTGACACCCGATGGCGCCATCGAGCAGCTGGCGATGTCACTCGGCGCGGTCGACGCAACCCCGGTGGGGCTGGCAACCGGGTCCAACAACCACTGCCTCGACGGGACTCTTACGACGACTCCAAATCGGCGTCAGGTGAGGTCGGAGGGTCTGGGCCGGCACGATGTGCGCATCGCTGGTTGTCGTGCTATGTCTTGCGCGCGCCATGAAAACCGGGCAATGTTCGTGCAGAACGCAAGTTGTGGAGTGCGGCATGCGGCGTCCAGGCTGGCTTTGTTCCCTGCTCGCGGCCCTCCTGGCCGGCTGCACGGCTTCACCGCCCCCCGCGAGCCCCACGCCGACGGCTCGTACATCCACCGATCCGATCGTCATCGCGCTGCCGCTTCCGCCATTCGTCGCCGCGCCGTTCTTCATGATCACCAACGCGATTGAGAAAGGTTATGCGCCGCCAGGTCCAGAGTTGGCCTCACGCCTGGTCTACAGCGCCGTCTACCGCTACGACAATTCGCTCTCGCCGGTGCCCGATTTGGCCGCTGAGCCATGCGAGGTCAGTGAGGACGGGCTGACGATCACCTGCGAGCTGGTCGAAGCGACCTTCCACGACGGCAGCTCGCTGACGGCCGATGACGTCGCCTTCAGCTACGAGCTCGGGCGCCGCGCCTTCGTCTACGAGCTCGGGGAACGGCTCCCCTACTGCCTGTTCGCGTTCGGCTACTGCTTCGACGAGATACTCGAGTCTGCGACGGCGCTCGACGAGCGGACCGTCCAGTTCCGGCTGACAAGGCCCGATGCGACCTTCCTGACGGTGGTCATGCCGGATGTCCTGATCGACTCGCGGGCGGTGGTCGAAGCCGCCTATGCCGCGCTGGGCGAGCAGGCAGGGACGCTGGACGCCGGGGAGTACGAGGCCGGCGAGACGGCCATCCTGGAGGCCCTGAACGCTCGACGACCCGGACTGCGGCGCGCCACTCCCGCGAGCCGCCGAGCTGCTCACGGCAGCCGGCCTCGAGCCGCTGCCGCGCGAGATGTTCAACCGCGCGGACGGTACGTTCGACGACTGCCTGTATGCCCAGCAGACGGCGCCGCTCCTGGCGGCCGTCGCCGCCAGCCTGCGGGCGACGGGCATGGACGCGATCGCGCTCGCCTACCGAACGCTGTCGTTCAACAGGGCACCGGTGGGTACCGGTCCCTTCCGCTGGGTGGAGGTGCTCCACGGCATGACCCTCCGGCTGGAGGCACACGACGCGTACCACCGCGGCGCGCCCGCCACTGAGGCGATCGAGATCAGGGTGACACGCGACGTCGCGGCCGCTCAGCAGGCGCTGCTCGATGGCGACATCCACGTGCTGCCCATCCCGCCTTTCAGTGCTGAGGCGTACCAGGAGCTCCGCACGGAACCGGGTTTGCGCTTCGTCGAGTTCGGGCATTCCCTGTTCTTCATGCTGGCCTACAACCTGCGCGATGGCATGCTCTTCGCCGACCGGAACCTGCGCGCGGCGCTGGAGCTGTGCATCGACAAGCCCGCCACGGTCGATGCCGCCACGCAGGGTACGGGCCAGCCGGTGTACTCGAACGTTCCGCCGGTGTCGTGGGCCTACAACGCGGACCTGCCCAAGCCCCCACGCGACGTCATCCAGGCGCGCGGTCTCATCGAGGCCTCGGGCTGGAGCGAAGGCGAGGACGGCGTCTACGAGCGCGACGGCGAGCGGCTGGCGACCGAAATCTTCGTCACCGCCGAGGAGACGCAGCGCCTCGAGTTCATGGACCTGCTTGCCGAACAGGCGCGCGATTGCGGCTTCGAGCTGACCATCCGGCCGGCGAACGCAGAGACGGTGCTCGCTCCAGTCGGTATCTACCCGCATGTGCCGGGCGGCGGCGATGACCCTTTCGAGGCGCACTTCATCGGCTGGGGCACAGGCTTCGACCCGCACGATCCTCTGTTCCACTCGAGTCATGTGACTTCCGAGGAGCAGCCCCGTAGTTTCAACTTCATGGGCTTTGAAAATGAGCGCGTCGACCAACTGCTCGACGCCGGCCTGACGACCTACGCCCAGCGAGACCGTGCCCGGATCTACCAGGAGCTCCAGGAGCTCATCGCCGAGGAGAAGCCCGTTCTCTTTACCTGGTCTCCCAAGGGCTATGTAGCCATCGATGCGCGGCTGGGACTCACGGACGGTGAGATCAACCTCGCCTCGCCGCAATGGTTCTGGCAGTACGAGAAGCTGGTGCTGCGCGACGACGGTTGAGCGCCGGCAGGCGGCTATTCAACGCTGAAACAGCTTGATGTTGTCCCACCAGGCGTAGAGCTCGGTCCAGTCCTCGGGCGCCGTGCCCTCGCGGACGGCGCGCGCCAGCGTTCGATCGGCCCGGTATGTCCAGACGATCCAGGTCTCCCCCTCCACCTGGTAACACATCAGGCTGCCGCTGTGGGTGGCGCCGGCGCTCCAGTTGCCGGTCGCACGCGAGACGGTCGGGCTGCAGTCTTCGCCATATGGCGGGCGCTCGCGCCTGAAGATCTCGTCGAAGGCCGTGGCCAGCTCCTGGGATGTGGCGAACTGGTCGAACCAGACGGTGTCGGCATCGGCAGCGAGCTCGAGGTCGCAGCGGACGGAGGCTACGTTGCCCAGCCGCTCGTCCTCCGCGTTTGTGCGGCCGCAGAACTCTCGGACCGGGAGAGAAACCGACTCGACCAAATCGAGCTCTTGCGCAGTGGGAAAGGTGGCCGTCGGGCCGGGGCTCGGCGACGCCATGCCGGACGGCTCGCCAGGCGGGCGCTGGGCTGCCAGCAGTATGTAGCCGGCGGCCGCGCCGCCGAGTAGCAGGCCCGTCAGCAGGACGGCGACCCGAACAGTGCGGCCGACGCCGGCGAAGGGCCCTGCCGCGGGACCGGAGGCTGTTGTCTCCGCCGCGCCTTCAGCCACGACGCGGTAGAGCGTGACCGCCTCGCTGATGCCCTTCAGCGCCGGCTGCGCCGGTCCACGAAGCGCACCGGCAGGAAAGTCCGCGTGAGGGCACGCACGGTGTCCGTGACGAGAAGCTCGCCGGCCTTAGCCTGGCTGCACACTCTGGCAGCTACGTTGACCGCCGAGCCCACGTAGCCCTCGTCCGTCTCCACGGTCTCGCCGGCATGCACGCCGATGCCCACCCGGATGGGGGTCCCGCTCTCTCGCTCGTGCGCAGCCGCCGCGTCGAGGATGGCCAGCCCGCACTGAACCGCCGAGCTGGCGGACGGGAAGACGACGTAGAAGCTATCGCCTTCGGTCTTGATCTCCGCGCCCCCAAAGTCCGCTACGGTGGCGCGCACTAGACCACGGTAGGCCTCCAGCAGCGCCGCCGCGGCGCGGTCGCCGTGCCGCTCAACGAACTGCGTGTAGTCACGCAGATCTGAGAAGAGAAAGCCGTTTGTCCGAGAGCCAGCGATGCTCATGCGCCTTTCAGCCGTGCTTGGTCGACCAGTATCCCGACAACCCTGAAGATGACTCTACCGATAGGCTGGCGGCCTGTCCGGTGGAATCCCGCCGTGCGGCCAAGGTTGACCGGCTGGCGGACGGAGGGCGATCAGCCTGCGCCTGATCTCCGGGCGCGGATTGCCTCGGTCAGCTTGGGCACGATCTCGAACAGGTCACCGACAACGAACAGGTCGGCGAATTCGGCGATCGGAGCATCCGGATCGCGGTTGATGGCCACGATCGTGCCCGCCGTCTGGACACCAACCTTGTGCTGGATCGCGCCGCTGATGCCGCACGCGACGTACAGCGCGGGCTTGACGATCTTGCCCGTCTGGCCGATCTGCTGGCCGTAGCCGATCCAGCCCGAGTCGACCACCGCCCGGGTGGCACCGACTGCACCGCCCAGCGCTTCGGCTAGGTCCTCGATAAGGCGGAAGCCTTCGGGGTTGCCGACGCCGCGCCCGCCACCAACGATGATCCGAGCCTCCTCGATGGGCGCGGCGGCGCCGGCCTCCTCGACTCGATTCGTCACCCGGACCTGGGGCAGCTCGGTGACGGTGCCCGGAGTGGACGGTTTCGACGCTCCCCGCGGCGGCCGCCGCCTCGGCCGTCACGCTGCCCGGCCGAACGATCACGATGCCGCGCTCGCCGTTGAACGTGCTCTGCGTCACGAGCTTGCCGCCGAACGTGCTCATCTCGACGCGCGGTGCCGACTCTGCCCAGTCCACGGCGGCGCCATTGGCCAGCAGCGGCAGGTCGGTCAGCCCGAGCAGGTGTCCGGCCACGTCCTTGCCGTCGTTCGAGGCGCCGACGAGCAGGATGCTCGGGTTGCGCTCGGCGACGAGAGCAGCGACGCGTGGCGCCACGACCGATGCGACGGGCCGATCCGAAAGCGATGAATCCGTGTCAACGGCGATGACCGACGGTCCGTAGCCTCGCGGCCGCCGCTGCGGCGGCCGAAGCGCCCGAACCGACGAGCACGGTTCGTGCCTCGGCCCCGGCCGCCTCGGCCAGCTGCCGCGCAAGCGTGGCGAGCTCGAGGGTCAGTTTGGTCGGCGCGCCATCGACGATCTCGCCGACGGCCCAGATCTCGGCCATCAGACGAGTCTCCTGGAAGCGAGGAAGTCGACGATCTGGGCTACGGCTACGTCGGCCGGCTCGCGCACGAACGTCGCCCCGCCACGCTCCGGCGGCTTGTCGGAAGCTAGCGTGCGCGTTGTGGCCGCTCCTTCTCCGACAGATCCCGGATCGAGGCCGAGGTCGGCCAGCGTCCATGTGTCGATCGGCTTCGAGCGTGCCTGCATGATGCCGCGCAGAGCCGGGTAACGCGGTGCGCCGAGGAGCTGCGTGCCCATCACCACGGCCGGCGTCGGTGACTCCAGAACGTCATATCCCGCGGCGCTGATGCGTTGGATGCGCACCCCTCCATCGGGGAGTGGCTCGATCTCCGAAGCGTAGGACAGATACGGCAAGCCGAGGCGTGACTGCGAGCGCAGCTCCGAGCACGCCGCCCTGACCGTCCGAGGAATCGGCACCGGCGAAGACCAGGTCGAACTCCATCTTGCCCAGCGCCGCTGCCAGGATCGCCAGCGTTGCGCGCATGTCCGATCCACGGATCGCATCGTCGGCGACATGAACAGCCCTTGCGGCGCCCATTGCCAGCGCCTTGCGCAGCTGGCTCGGTCGCGCCTGCCGGACCGATGGTCAGCAGGCTGACCTCGCCGCCGTGGGTCTCGGTCAGCTTGAGCGCCTTCTCGAGCAGGTACTCGTCGTTTCCGTTTGCCTCGAGTTGGACGGATCGATCGGTAAGTAGATCGCCACCCAGCCGCTCGGTGCCCACGACGGGCACGGCTTTGAGCAGTACGACGATGTTCACGTGGCCTCCCTTTGCTCGCAGAAGCCTAGCGAACACAGAAAAACGGGGCCGGCGAGGGGTGCCGGCCCCGTTGGGGAGAAAGCGGAGGGTCTACCAGCGGTCGATATTCACCCGCAGATATGCCCGGAATGGCTTGTTGATGGCGTGGACCTTGTGGACCGCGACACCACTCGTCAGCGCGCTGACTGCCATGGCTCTGCCGTTGCTGTAGCCGCGGAAGATGCCGATGTGGCTGACACGCTGGCCCCTGTAGCCCCACACCACGAGATCCCCCTTGCGCGGGTTGCTCGTGAGGCGGCCATGGTTCTTGAACCACTTGTAGTAGCCGTTTGCGGTTCTGTTGCCCCCAACTCGGGTGGCCAGACCGTTCTCGACATAAGTCCGATAAACGAGTCCCGAGCAGTCGTAACGGCGCAAGCCGTTGGCGCCCAGCCGATAGGGCTTATCGAGCTGTCGGTGTGCGAATTGAACGACTCCATCTGCCTCGCTTTCTGCTGCGGCGACTGATTGAATCCCTATACCAATGCCCACGAGGCTCACGGCGAGCACCAACGCGGACGCGAACGTACGAAATCTTGAACATGCTTTCCCTTCGAACACGGCGGAACCGTTTGCCGACCGCGCACGAAGAGTCATTCCCGCTGGGGCGGGGTGCCGCGGTCGATTGCTATGGTCAGAACGGTCGGACGGGCTGGGGCCCTCCGGCTGTCAGACCGACGGTGGACTTGCTGAGTCGAGGGTGAACGTCAGGCTGGAGCTGCAGATCGGCAGCGTCCCAGCTTCTGGTGGGGCAGCCACGAATCGCCTCATCTCACCTCTTTCCTACACGCCCACGGTGGAGCGGCTAATGGAGGTCGCGACCGCCATCCGGGCACGAGCACACGGCTCGCTGAGGGCCAAGATTTACCGGCCCGTCAGTTCACGGCGGACGGCCCGGATGCGGTCCATCCCTCCCCCTTGGATAGACCGGTAGAGCCTAACGATTGACGTTCAGGCTGACAACCCCCAGACGATCTGGGATCAACAATCTGCCAGGTTCGGCCTCAATTTCGGCCCGACTCGCCGAGCATCGCGCGGGCGATGATCAGCCGTTGGATCTGCTGGGTGCCCTCGTACAGCTGCGTGATCTTGGCGTCGCGCATCATCCGCTCGACCGGGTATTCGGTCGTGTAGCCGTAGCCGCCGAGGACCTGCACCGCGTCAGTTGTGACGGCCATCGCGGTATCGCCGGCGAACAGCTTGGACATCGCCGCCCAGCGCGTCGCGTGGGGATCGCCAGACTCGATGTGCTCCGCCGCCGTCCACAGCAGCTGACGCGCTGCCTCGGTCCGCGTGGCCATGTCGGCCAGCATCGCGCCGACCATCTGGTGCTCGCCGATTGGCTTGCCGAACTGGCGGCGCTCGGAGGCGTAACGCGTCGCCACGTCGAGCGCGCCCTGCGCGATGCCGACCGCCTGCGCGGCAATGCCCGGCCGGGATCGCTCGAATGTCTTCATCGCCAGGTCCCAGCCGTCGCCGAGCTCGCCGACGCGGTTGGCATCGGGGACTCGCGCGTCGGCGAAGGCGAGCTCCGCCGTCGTCGAGCCACGGATGCCCATCTTGTGCTCGACGCGCGGCGACGTGAAGCCGGGCGTGCCCTTCTCGACGTAGAAGCAGGTCATGTGACGGTGCGCCTTGACCGCCGGCCGCGTCCGTGTCGGTCACGGCGAATACGGCGACGATTCCGGCGACGTCACCCTGGCTGATGAAGCGCTTCTCGCCGTTGAGCACCCAATCGGCGCCATCCCTGGTCGCGCGGGTGCGGGCACTCGAGGCGTCCGATCCGGCGCCCGATTCGGTCAGCGCGAAAGCGGCGAGGGTCTTGCCGGCGGCGAGATCGGGCACCCAGCGACGCTTCTGCTCGTCGGTGCCGCCGTGCAGCAGCGGCAGCGATCCGAGCTCCTGCACGGCCGGAATCAGGCCGCTCGTTGCGCACACCCGGCTGAGCTCCTCGACCACGACGAGCGTCGAGATCATGTCGCCACCGAGGCCGCCGTACTCGATCGGGAATGGCAGGGCCAGCACGTCATGTTGGGCGAGCAGCTCGACCACGTCCCACGGAAACTCGCCACTCGCGTCGATCTGCGCGGCGCGTGGCGCGATCTTCTCGTCAGCGAGCTCGCGAATCGCGTCGCGCAGCGCGGCCTGGTCGTCGCTCAACACGGTCATGTCGAGATGCTAGCGGGGCGGCGGCGCGGCCCATTCACTGTGCGACCATCCGAGCCATGACCGAACTGCCGGGCCACAGGCTTGGGCGGGGGCCACTCACCTTCTCGCAGGTCGTGCGCGACGCGCTCGGCATGCTCCGCCAGAGCTTCGGTCGAGTGGCCCTCGTTTCGCTGTTGCTTTTTGGCTTGCCTGCATCTTCTGGCAGCACTGGTCGATCGGACACTGGAGGGCATCGAGGGCGACATCGGCTTCCTGCCGATCTCATTCGTCGTGGTCGCCCTCGTGGTGACCATCCCCTTGCGCCTCTTCGGTCCCGTCCTGTATGCCGGATTCCTCGACGAGGCCGTCGGGCGTGAGTATCTGCACGGCCATCACATCAAGTTCCGCGAGGTAGTTCGCACGCTGCCTTGGGGCCGCCTCGTCGTTGCAGACGTGCTGCTCAGCATCGGCACCGTCATCGGCCTGGCGCTGTTCATCGTGCCGGGCGTGATCGTCTACATCCTCTTCGGGCTCGTCGGCCCGGTGCTCGTCCAGGAACGGCGTGGGGTGGTCGACGCGTTCAAGAGGACATCCCGCATCAGCCGGACGGCCGTTCTGCCGATGATCGTGCTGGTGATCATCCCGGTCGTCTTCGAGCAGACGATCCACGAGGTGATACACGACACGCTGCACGCAGCGGGCCTCGAATTCCAGGTGATCGCCGAGTGGCTCGTCGCGGTCCTGATCGGCGCCACGGTCGGCCTGCTCGAGGTCGCGCTCGCGGCCGAGCTGATGGCGCGCAACCCCGAGATAAGACCTGAGGACCGCGCCGTCTGAGCCAAATGGCACTAGGGCCGCGGTCGCGATTGAGCTTGACTGGTACCGACGCCAGCATTGGGGGTCGCCATGACCGCATCGCTTTCTCTCGAAGGTACCCAACCAACACTCGCCAGGCTTTCAGGCTGGGCAATTCCTGCCCTCGAGGCGGCCGCGCTCATCGGCGTGACGATCGTATTTCTGGATTCGCCACTCAGCGATATCGGCAAGGTGACTGTTGTTTGCGTCGCCGCGCTGACTGCGGCCGCAGCCGGCTCCAGCAGGCAAACGTACGCCGCAGGCGGCGTAGCCCTGGCGTTGGCAATAGGTGTGGTCGTGTTGCCGGTCTTGGTCGGCTACGCCGTGGCGCGGATCATCGAAGAAACGTGGCTGGCTGGTGCCGTCGGAGCGGTGGCGGCGCTGGCCGCGCTGACCCTCGTGGGTTGGAGCGCCGTCGCCATCGTTCGGTCGGCTCATGGGTGGTGGAGGCCCGCCGTTGCGGTGGTTCTATTGGCCGGTGGAGCCGTCTATCTGCAGTTCGTGTTCATGCCTGTCGCCGCGGCCACGCTCGGCGTACATCCTCCGCGAATGCCGATCACGGGCACTTTGCCGGGCGCTAGAGAAGTGTCCTTCTCGACGCCGGGTGGTGCGCGAATTGGGGCGTGGCACGTACCGAGCGCGAACGGAGCGACCGTTATCGTCCTGCCCGGCTCGACAGGCAGCCGCAGCGGCGCTCTGGCGCATGCGGCAGCACTCGTTACGAGTGGCTACGGCGTGCTCGCGATCGACTCGCGCGGGGCCGGCACCAGCTCCGACTACGGCAACATGTGGGGCTGGACGGGCGATGACGACATTGCTGGCGCGCTCGCGTGGCTGCACGAAAACGGCGCTACAGATGGGACGATCGGCCTCCTCGGGCTATCGATGGGTGGCGAGCAGGCCGTTACCGCGACGGCCGATCACAACCTCGCGAACCAGATCGGGGCGGTGGTCGCAGAAGGCGTCTCGGCAAGGGTTCCCGGAGACCTCTGGTTCGAGGGCACTGACACGCGCGCGACGGTGGCGCGCACCGTGTCGACAACGATGTGGACGCTCGCCGAAATGTTGACCGAATCGCACGCTCCGATCGCCCTTCGCACAGTCGCCACGATGAACACCAACGTGCCGGCCCTGATAATCGCGGCAGATGCCGCCGATGAGCGGGCTGTCGCCGCCGACATGCTTGAGCGCTCACCAATGTTCGAGGTGTGGCAGACACAGGGCGTCGGCCATGTACAAGCGCTCGAACTTGACCCGCACGAGTGGCGATCGCGCGTGATCGAGTTTCTCGACCGCGAGCTGCTGGGGCTCTAGCCAGCAACCGTTACTGAACCACCGGTAGCTGCCGTCCGTTGGTGCCCGGCGCGGGAAGGCCCGAGGCAAAGATCTCGGCGATGTCCTGGACGACCACGCCCTCGCCACGTCCGCCAGAGTCAGCGACACCGTCGCGCATCATCACCAGGCAGAACGGGCACGCCGTCGCGACCGCCTCGGCGCCGGTGTCGAGCGCCTGGCGCGTTCGTTCGGCGTTGATACGCGTGCCGCGCTTCTCCTCCATCCACATCCGTCCGCCACCGGCGCCGCAGCAGAACGTCTGCTTGCCCGACTTCTCCATCTCGCGCAGCTCGATCCCGGGCACGGCGTTGAGCACGGCGCGCGTCTCGCCGACGATGCCGTTGTAGCGCGTCAGGTAGCACGAGTCGTGCAGCGTGACGCTCTGCGCCTGCCGTCGGTCGATGCGCAGCCGGCCGTCCTCGACGAGGCTCGACAGGAACTGCGAGTGATGCTTGACCGTGTACGTGCCGCCGAGCTGCGAGTACTCGTTGCCGATCGTGTTGAAGCAATGCGGGCAGGCAGTGATGATCGTCTTCGGCTTGTAGCGATTGAGCGTCTCGACGTTGCCCGTGGCCAGGATCTGGAAGACGTACTCGTTGCCCATCCGGCGCGCCGGGTCGCCCGTGCACGACTCTTCCTGGCCGAGCACCGCGTACTTCACACCGGCCGCGTTCAAGCACGAGACCACCGCCCGGGCGACCCGGCGGTTGCGGTCGTCGAATGACGCGGCGCAGCCGACCCAGTACAGGCACTCGAGCTCGGCGACCGCATCTGGCCCGCCGTCCTCGACCACCTGGGCCGCGGTCGGAACGTCGAACGGCAGCCCGCGCGCCCAGTCGAGCCTCGTCGACTGCGGCTGGCCCCAGATGTTCGAGTAGCGCTCGAGGTTGTTGAACGAAGCGGCCAGCTCCTCGGGGAAGCGCGACTCCTCGAGCACGAGGTTCCGGCGCAGGCCGACGATCTTGTCGACGTGCTCGATCATCACCGGGCACGCTTCCACGCACGCGCCACAGGTCACGCAATCCCAGACCGCGTCGTACGGGATGGCGACGTCGACGACCGGGTGCTCGAGGTTCGGTTTCGCCGCGGGCTTGATCCACGGGATCAGCGGCACACCCGCCTCCGCCTCGACCGCGATCTCGCGGATGCCCATGATCATCGTCTTGGGGTTGAGCGGCTTGCCCGTCGCCCACGCCGGACACGCCTCCTGGCAGCGGCCGCACTCGGTGCACGTGAACCCGTCGAGCAGGTCCTTCCACGACAGGTCCTCGACCGTCTTGATGCCGAAGCGCGCGTCGGCCGCCTCGAGGTCCATCGCCGGCAGCTCGCCGCGCGGCTTCAGCTTGCGCAGCCCGGCGTTGAAGAAGGCAGTGACGATGTGGAGGTGCTTGGAGCGCGGCAGGTAGACCAGGAAGCCACTGACGAGCAGCACGTTGGCCCAGAAGAAGGCGCCGTAGCCGACCTCCTGCAGGCGCGCCGGCAACAGGCCGAGCACGGCCGCCACCGGTGCAGCGACGACCGCCCAGCCCACGTCCGGGTCGCCGTAGCGCGCGAGCCGGAATGCCTCGGCGAAGAGCTCGGTCAGCACGACGCCGCCGATCAGCAGCAGGATCACCACGCCGTCGCGCGACAGGGTCGTCCGCCGCGGATAGCGCCACACCAGGCGGCGGAACAGGGCGTAACCGACGCCGACCAGGACGACGAGCACGAACATGTTCTGGCCGAAGATCAGCAGCCGCCATAGCCAACCGTCGAGCAGCGGCCGAACGATGGTCTCGACGAGGCCGAACGTGACCCGATCGAAGGTGCCGATCGTCAGGGTCACGAAGCCCCAGAAGATCGCCGCGTGGAGCAGCCCCGCGTCGAGGTCGCGGAACATGCGCACCTGGGCGATGGCATAGACGAATACCGAGCTCAGGCGACCGGGCTCGTCGCCCACCGGAGCCGGCCGGGCATAGGCCCAGACGCGAAGGTGGCGCGCCATCAGCAGCGCGAAGAGCACCACCGAGACCAGGAAGACGGTCGGTGCCAGCGGGTAGAGGGGCACACGCTCGAGCATCTAGCTTGCGATCACCTAGTCGTCGGCGTCGGCGGACGGCTCGGCCGAGCCGTGTGCGGTATGACCTCCAAGTGTTTCGAGTGCGTGCTCGAGCAGCGGCTCAATCGCCGCGAGCGAATCGAGCGCCCCGTTCGGGCTGCCCGGCACTGCCAGCACGAGGGTCGTGCCGAGAACGCCGGCCATGCTGCGCGACAGGTCGGCGAGCGGCGTCTTCGTCCGGCCGTAGGCGCGCATCTGCTCGGCAAAGCCGGGGATCTCGTAGTCGAGCAGCGCGTGAAGGGTCTGCGGCGTCAGATCGCGCGGGCCGAGGCCGGTGCCGCCGGTGCTGACCGCGAGGCGGACCCCATCGTCACTGGCGTCGGTCAGAGCCGTCGCGATGCTTTCCATGTCGTCCGCCACGGCGTGCCGCCGGACGTCGTAGCCGAGCTCGGTCAGCCGCTCGGCAAGAACACGGCCACTCTCGTCGTCCCGCGTTCCCGCGGCGACACCGTCACTGACCGTCAGGACAAGAGCGGCCGCGCTCATCCCGGCGGGCGCCTGCGCCAGCTCTGGCTCTTGCTGCTCTGCTTGGGCGCCGCGTCGGGCGCGCCGGCCGGTCGCCGCCACTCACCGGACTTGCCGCCCGACTTCTCGAGCAGCTGGACGTCGCGGATTGCCGCGCTTCGATCGGCACTCTTGACCATGTCGTAGACCGTCAGCGCGGCGACCGTTGCCGCGGTGAGCGCCTCCATCTCGACACCGGTCGGCGCGACAGTGGCCGCCGTCGCCTTGATGCGCAGGCCGCCTGCCGATCGGTCGGGCGTGATCTCGACGACGAGGTCGGTCAGCGGGATCGGGTGACACAGCGGGATCAGCTCTGCTGTTCGCTTGCCGCCCATGACGCCGGCCATCTCGGCCACGGTCAGCACATCGCCCTTTGTGACCTGGCCATCGATGATCAGCGTGATCGTCTCCTGCTCGAGCGTCACGAACGCCTCTGCCACGGCGCGGCGCGCGGTTGCGGGCTTGTCGCTGACGTCGACCATCCGCGGCCGTCCGCCGCGGCTCACGTGCGACAGCCGTCGCTTCTCGCGCCGTTCGGGGGGCTGGCCGGGCTTGTAGTCGGGCTTCGGCTTCATCTTGGGTCGCTCATGGCAGACGGATCATCTCAGGCGGATGACCTCGACTTCTGCTCCTTCGGGCAACGAGTCGACGTCCTCGGGCACGACCGCCAGCCCATCGGCGCGGGCAAGGGCCGACAACATGTGCGATTCCTGGCCGCCCGCCAGCTCAGCCCGCCAGCCGCTCCCCTCCTCGATCAGTCGGACGCGCAGGAACGCGCGGCGGTTGGGCGCCTTGCGCGCCGGTTGCGCCAATCGCGCGCGGACGATCTCTCGTCCGATCAGATCCGGGTGGCCGGCCAGTCGGCGGAGCACCGGCCGGACGAAGAGCTCGAAGGTGACCTGGCTGCTGACCGGGTTGCCCGGCAGGCCGAAAAGCAGCACCTCGCCTGTGCCGTTTGGTCGTGGCGCCCGACCGAACGCGACGGGCTTTCCGGGTTGGACGGCCACGCGCCAGAGATCTACCCGGCCGAGTCGTGCGAAGGCGTCCTTGACCACGTCATGTGCACCGACCGACACGCCACCGCTGGCGATGACGATGTCCGCCCAGCCGATCGCGTCTGCGATTCGCGCGGTGACGTCGTCGAGCGAGTCCCTGGCGACGCCGATGCTGCGCGCCTCTGCGCCACTCGCCCGCGCGAGCGCGACGAGACCGACCGAGTTGCTGTCCGGGATCTGCGCCGGGCCGAGTGGCTCTCCCGGCGCAACCAGCTCGTCGCCGGTCGAGAGCACGGCGAGCGTCGGCCGACGGTGCACTGGGAGGCTGCCGTAGCCACCTGACGCGGCCGCCGCGATCGTGGCCGGAGAAAGTGTCGTTCCCGACGCGAGCAGTGGCTCGCCGGCGCGCAGGTCGCCGCCGGCCTCGCGAATGTGCGCGCCCGCCTCGACACGTTCGATGATCTCGACGCGCGACGGCAGATCGGCGACGCCCGGCGCCGCGTCGGTCTGCTCGACGGGCACGACCGCGTCGGCACCGGTGGGCACGGGCGCGCCGGTCAGGATGCGCATCGCCGTACCCGGCGCGACCGACCCTTCGGCGACACGGCCGGCGGCCGCTTCGCCCGTCACCTGGAGCACGGTCGGCGTTTGGGAAGATGCGCCGGCGACGTCCGCGGCACGCACGGCGAAGCCATCCATCGCCGAGTTGTCCCACGGCGGCAGCGTCAGGCGGCTGGTGAGCGATTCGGCCAGGACGCGACCCAGCGCTTCGTCGAGCGTGACCTCTTCGGTGGGGAGTGGCTCCAGCCCGTCGAGCATCCGCGCCCGCGCCTCCTCGAGCGACAGCAGCGGCTCGGCGTGCGCCTCGCGATGGACGTGTGCCGGCGCGGTCATCGTCCCGCTGCTTCGAGCGTGGCCGCGCGGCGCTTGGCGAACGAACCAGGTGATCGCGGCAAGAACGATCGCCAGCACTCCCAGCGCGGCCGCGCTGGCCTGCCAGAACGCGTATGGATAGAGGCCGATCAGGTTCGAGTCGGCAGGAAATGCCCAGTTGCCGCCCGGGAACAGAAGCTGGTGGAATAGCTCGAACGCGACGCCGAATGCGAGCGCTCCAACGACGCCGAGCACGACCAACACGACCACCAGCAGCACGGCGCCGCGCGCGACGGCCTTCCAGCGCGACGCGTCGGCTTTGCCGCGGCGGAGAGTGGCGATGAGCACCGCCGCGCTCACCACGGCGAGGCCCAGGAATGCGTACAGAACGATTCGGACGTCGCGCATGTGCGCGATCTCGTCTGGGGTGTACATCTCCGATCCGTCCGGTGCTGGGAAAATGAACGTGTCGAGGAAGAAGAGGTGTCGCACCGTCGCGTCCGAGATGTGATGGGCATCGGCGGGAACGCCACCAGGCACGCTGCCGCCAGAAATGTCGATCGCGAAATGCACCCAGAACGGCGTTAACAGAAGCAGCAGTGGCACAGCCACCAGCACGATCATCGTCGACGCCGACAGCGCCAGCCCCAACCAGCCAATTCGCCGAGAACTCGTCGCGGTCTCCTGAACCGTGCCCGGATGGGCGCCTGCGGTCGTCGCTACTCCTCGCGGAGGGTGTGTGCCTGCTCCCACCAGCCTTCGACGATCAGGTCGGTCGGGGGATCGATCGCCGAGCACCCGCGCGGCGCGGGCCAGCCGCTCGCGGAAATCGTCGAGCTCGATGGCAAGCAGATCAGACAGGCCGACGATGCCCGCCTGGGTGAAGAGCGCCTGCTCGTCGGTGCCGAAGTTGGCCAGATTGAGCAGCAGCGCCTCGTCGCGCCAGTCGCTGACGTCGTTGGGCGTGGCGTTGAGCTGGTCGGCCAGGGTCTGACGACGGGTCGGGGTCTCAGAAACCTCGAGCAGCAGGCCGGTCGTGAAGACGCCCTGTCGCTCGAGACCCTCGAGGTGGTAGAGCGGGACCCGCTGGAGATTCTCGATCGGTGGCATGGCGCCGATTATGAACTCGGCTCAGGCTTCGAGTGTCGCGTCGACGCTGAGCTCGACATTGCCTTTCAGGGCGCGCGAGATGGGACAGCCGTCCTTTGCTCGATCGGCGGCGCTGGCGAAGGCCGCCTGGTCCGCACCCGGCACGCGCCCGATCACCGTCAGGTGGCTGCTGATCACCGTCCAACCATCTTCGCGTTTGTCAGCGGTGACCTCGGCCGTGACCTGGAGGCTGTCAGAGGTGAAGCCGTCCTTGAACAGCGTGTTCGAGAGAGCCATCGAGAAGCACGACGCATGCGCCGCGGCAAGGAATTCCTCTGGGCCGCCCAGTCCTTCGGGATCGTCCGTACGTGCCGACCAGCTCAGGGGCACGTTGAAAATGTGCTCGCTGCTGTTACTGCTGACGCTCCCGCTGCCCTCGGTCAGATTGCCCGACCAAGTGGCGCTCGCAGAACGTATTACTGCCATGTGTGTCTCTCCCGCTGAGTGTCGCGATCGATGGCGCGAGTTCGTGCGCCTCGGTCGGTTACGCAGTTAGTCTAGGGCCGCCTTTGGCAATCCCCGTGGAACCGCTGCGCGACGCAGAGCGTCAGCCGCGCGCAGGAGGGTTATGAACGCAACCGGTCGCCACGCCCGATGAGACCAGCGATCCTGGTCACCGCACTCGTCGTTGTGGCGCTCGCCGTTGCCGTCCTGCTCGGCTACACCGCGGGGCGGCCGTCGGCCACGCCCACGCCCACGACGCGCCCGAGCACGACCATCCAACCGAGCCCGACCGCGACCCCCCGGCGCTCGCCGGCATCGCCCACCCCAGCGCCCACTCCATCGGCGACACCGGTCGACACCTCCGTCCGCGCCTCGGCCATCGTCGTCCCGCAACGCAGCGCCGACCTGGCGCCTGCCAATCAGCGGCATCGTCGACGGCGTGTACGTCAACGACGGTGACCTCGTCGACGCGGACCAGATCCTGATTCGCCTCGATCGAACCCGGTACCTGGCCGCGATCGACCTCGCTGAGGCGGACCTCGGACGGGCCGAGGCGGCCGTCGAGCGCGCCCAGCTCCAGGTGGACCAGCTTGCACCGGATGCCAGCCCCGGCCAGATCGAGTCGGCCCAGGCTGAGCTACGCCTGGCCGAAGCCGAGCTCGACGTCGCCCAGTCGCGCCTGAGCGATGCCCAGCTGGCGATCGAGGACACCGACCTGCGCGCGCCGTTCGCGGGAACGATCGCGGCGGTGAACATCGAAGTCGGCGAGCAGGCCACTGCCGGTCAGCCGCTGGTCGCGCTGGGCGATCTGACCGGCTGGCTGATCGAGACGACCGACCTGTCTGAGCTGGAGGTCATTCGCATCGCCGTCGGCGATCCGGCCACGGTCAGCTTCCCTTCTCTCCCCGGACTCGAGCTGACCGGTCAGGTCGAGAGCATCCAGGTGCGCGGCTCGAACAGCAGTGGCGGCGTGCTGTTCGCCGTCGCGATCAAGCCCGACGTCCACCATCCCGAGCTGCGCTGGAACGCAAGCGCCGACGTTCGCATCATGCCCAGCAGCTGAGCGTCTTACGCAGCCTGAGGTCCGAGACCAAGGTCTGATTCGATTCGGGACCGTGGCACGTATCGGCCGTCGCGGCATCGATAGATCGTTGCCTCCTCTCGTTGCAGGAGGAGAAACGATGTCTCGAGGCAAGTTCGTATCGGCGACCGTCGTGGCCCTGGCACTCGCCCTGGCCGTAGTTGCCCAGGTCACCCTCGTAAGCGCCCGGGGCGAGGCCAAGATTCTCGAGTGGGACACGATGGTCGGCGTGCCGGCCGGCCTCACCGGCGCCCAGAGCCTCGCGCCGCTGCGCGGCATCAACGGTGGCGGAATTGCGTGGAAGCTGACCGAGGGACGCGGTGAGCTGTCGCGGGATGGTCACCTCGAGATCCGCGTCGACGGCCTCGTTCTCGCAGCCGGCGCCAACAACGGCAGCAACCCATCGGCGACGTTCCGCGCGATCGTCAGCTGCGTGAACGGCGACGGGACGTTCTCGAACATCCTGACCGCGTGCGTTCCCGGCGACGACCGGACAGGCCAGTGCCGGCGGCGGTGACTCGCGCATCGAGACGAACGTGGCACTGCCGTCGCCGTGCATCGCGCCGATCGTCTTCGTGACCAGCGCGACCGGATCCTGGTTCGCCAGCACCGGCCGCTGATCGGATCGACTGATCCGCCGCGGCAGACACGGACCGCGGCTTCTAGTGATCAGGAAATGGTCGGGGCGAGAGATTTGAATGTGCCAGCGGACGTGACCGACACCGGCGGCAGTGAGCACGCGGCTCCACGTCCGCAGGATCGTTCCCGCCTCGAGGGGAGTACCGACAGAGCTGGCGAAGACGAGATCCCTGTCCTGATACGCCGAGCCGGCAAGCAGCCGCCCCTCCACCTGCGCTCGACGATGTTGACGGAGCAGTAGAACGGTTGCGGGTGACAGGGCGATCGCTCGGCGAGAAGTCCTTGTCTTCGGATGCCGGTACACCCAACCCTTGCCCGATATGCGCTGCGCTGTCTGTTGAATATGGGCTTCACCCGCGTCGAGGTCGACGTCTCCCCACCGAAGGCCGAGCAGCTCGCCGCGGCGCATCCCAGTCAGTACCGCCATACGAGCGAGCGAGCCGATCGGAGTCTCGTCGGCTGCTGCCAATAGGGCCGAAACCTGAAAGGGCGCCGCGAACGATGCCCTCGGCTGGTTCGTCGGCAGACCCGCCCACGAGCCGCGGCGATTGGTGCCGTGGTCGATGTACCGTCTTCGACCCACGAGAGCACTAGTACCGAAGCGCTTCCGCGATGGCCCACCGCGAGAACGCATCGAGCTGGACAGTTCGCAGAGGCCGGTTAAGACCAGCTTGGTCAAGCACCTAGCAGACTTGACTAACTGACCGCAATGGACCACCCTCGCCAGCAACCGTCTCGCACCGGGCTCAATGATGGGGAACCCGCTCGTGCACTCCTTTGCACCATTGGGAGTTGCGCTGACCGCCGTCGTGGTAGCGCTGAGCTTTGCTCCGCCCACTGATCTGGGGACGGATTACATCATCGTCCTGGGCGACGAACCTCGTACGGGCGCGCGCGGCGTCGATGCGTTCGTACGAGAGGCTCGCACTAAGCTAGCCGTTCGTGCCACACACCTCTACACATCTGCGCTGAGTGGGTTCAGTGCCAAGCTGACGGAACGACAAAGGTCCCGCATGGCGAGTGATCCTCGAGTGCTGGCCATAGTGCTTGATGAGCGTATCCAGCTGGTCGACGAACCGATAAGCTCACTCCCCCCGCCACCCATGCCGGTGACATCCGCGGTACCTTCACCGACGACCACCCCCGCCCCGACACAGCGCCCTCCCTTACCGACACCCGGGCCGGACAGCCAAATCGTTCCAACTGGCGTTGCCCGAAATCGGTCGCCCGTCCCTTGCAACAGCTCCGCTTGACGGTTCTGACCGTCGCGTCGACATCGACCTAGCTGTCATCGATACGGGCGTATCGCGTCACGCAGACCTGAACGTAATGGGCGGCCGTGATTGCACCGGGTCCGGGACGTGGAAGGACGGCCACGGGCACGGCACCCACGTGGCAGGCAGCGCCGCAGCACTGGACAACAGCTTCGGCGTTGTCGGCGTGGCACCCGGGGCTCGCATCTGGTCGGTAAAAATCCTCAACGCAGACGGCGTGGGCAGGGCCAGCTGGTTGCTGTGCGGGATCGAGTGGGTCATTCGACAACGTGATCCCGACGACTCGGCCAAGCCGCTGATAGAGGTGGCGAATCTGAGTGCCCGATTCAGAGCCGCCACAAGCCCAACCGACGATGGCAACTGTGGCCGCACGAAGAGAGACGTGGTCCACCAGGCAGTGTGCCGTTTGATCGCCGCCGGAACGACGTTCGTCGTCGCCGCCGGCAACGACACACAGAACGCGGCAAGATACCGACCCGGTGGATACTCCGAAGTCATAACGGTCAGTGCGCTATCCGATTTCGACGGCGTGGCCGGTGGCCTGGGACTGCACTCAGACAGCTGTCCCCCGAGCTACGCTCGAGAAGCCGATGATCGGCTCCTTCGCGCCAGCAACTATGGGCCGGTCATTGACCTCATGGCCCCGGGTAAGTGCATCTGGTCCACGAATTGCAATGGCAGGTACCGACCGATGTCTGGGACGAGCATGGCATCCCCACATGTCGCCGGTGCGGCCGCGCTCTATCGCGCGGTCTACTCCCGAATGTCGCCTGCCGAGATCCGGAATGCGTTGCGGACCTGCGGTACCCATGAGTGGTTTCTCAACTCTGATCGCGACGATTTCCACGAGCCCCTGCTTAACGTCGCACGCTTGTGCATCGATGGGGCACCGCCATAAGACCAATTCGCGCCGGGGCACCTTTTGGAGAGCGGGCACGGCTTCCCGCAGGCAGGTCCGGCCCTAGAGGCGCCGTCAGAGCTCGAGTGCGTGCGCGAGATGGCGCGCTGTCTGCGGATCATCGGCGAGGGTGGCGTCCCGAAGTGAGTGCTACACCCGCTGCTACAGAGAAGCCCTCCGGCGATTGCCGAAGGGCTTGTTTCGTGCTCGGGAAGTGGTCGGGGCGAGAGGATTCGAACCTCCGACCTCTTGAACCCCATTCAAGTGCGCTACCAGACTGCGCTACGCCCCGATGAAGACGAGTTGAGTCTAGCAGCGGAAGGGATGAAATCGGTTGGGGGCAATCGGGCCTGCCTCGACGCCAGCGGCTTTATGGTGGCCTCAGGCCATCGCTACACGACCTGACGGAGCGAGGCTGGAACCAACGTGCTGCGATAGTGATTTGAAACGGATGAGTCCCCACGGCTGGAGACCACGGCGCCGTTTCGTTCTTAGGCGGTTCCCACCTGGCTTATTCCGATTGCCTTCCCCAACCACACGTTATGGCCGCAGGTTAGGCCGGGTGTCACCGGTGCGACATATGACCACCCGACATATGCCCTGGCGGTGAGTACCGGGCCTTGTGCGGTCTGGTGTAGTTAGGTGGGGTCGGGCGCCGTTAGGGGAGATTGCAACGGCGTATCAATGGACAGTCGTGCCCATCCCTCGAGGCCGGCCAGCTCGTCCTTCTGCTCTCGCGACAGCAGGTCGATCAGGCACCTTTGGACGCTCTTGCCCTCGAACAGCGCGTAGTGGACCTCCTGCGCGATGGGCATCTCGACACCCAGGTCGGCGGCCATCTCCAGCGCCGCCGAGACCGTGTAAGCGCCCTCGGCGACGCCCGGCAGCGTGCCTTCGATGTCGGGCCACTTGCGCCCCTTGGCGAGCTCCACGCCCAGCGTGTGGTTGCGCGACAGGGTCGAATAGCACGTGGCAATGACGTCGCCCAGCCCGGCAAGGCCGGCGAAGGTCAACGGGTTGGCGCCGGCGGCCATGCCGAGGCGCGTCATCTCGGCCAGGCCGCGGGTGATGATGCCGGCCTTGCCGTTGTCGCCGAAGCCGAGCTGCTCGGCCGCGCCGGCGGCGATAGCGATGATGTTCTTCAACGCGCCACATAGCTCGACGCCGATCACGTCACGGTTGCGGTAGAGGCGGAACGAGCGCGTGCCGATCATCTCGCTCGCGCGCCGGCTGACGTCCTCGTCCTGTGCCGCGATCACCGAGCTGGCGGGCAGGCCCTGGGCGATCTCGAGCGCCAGGTTCGGCCCCGACATGGCGGCCATCCGGCTTTCGACACCGGGAATCACGTCGGCGAGAATCTCGGTCATGCGCAGTCGGCTGCCCTGCTCGATGCCCTTGGCGACCGACAACGCGACCGCCGCATTCGGCAGGTAGTCCTTCACCCGCTCGGCGGTCGAGCGCATCGCGGCCGACGGAACGGCGAAGACGACCAGTTCACTGGCGCCGGCGATGGCCGATGGATCGGCCGTGAGCTCGAGCTCGACCGGCAGCCTGATGCCGGGTAGATAGCGGCTGTTCTCTCGGTCAGCGAGGAGCTGCTGAGCCTGCTGCTCGTCGCGCGCCAGAAGGACAACCGGACCCTGTTTGGCCAGGTGCAGGGCGAGAGTCGTGCCCCACGTACCGGCACCTATAACCGCGCGGCGAGCGTGCAACTCCATCGAGCTGAACGTTAGCGCGGCTTACGACGGCCGTGGTGTCGTGCTGCCACGCGGCTTGCCGGCCTTGGAGCCCGACGTGCTCTGCTGGCACGCTACCCGTGCTGGTCACGCCACCCTTGGTGGCTGATCCACTCTTGCTCCCGGATCCGTTCTTGCTGCCTGATCCGTTCTTGCTGGAAGCGACGGCCTTGCCGCCCTTGCTTCCCTTGCCACCCTTGCGGCGCACCGGCCGGGGCTCGCGATCGTCGCGCGCACGCTCGCGGATGATCATTCGGATCGGCGTGCCGGCAAAACCGAATGCCTCGCGCAGCCGGTTCTCGAGGTAGCGCCGGTAGCTGAAGTGGATCGCGGCCGCGCCGTTCGCGAACAGGATGAACGTCGGCGGCTCGATGGTTGCCTGGGTGGCGTAGAAGAAGCGCGACTGGCGGCCGCGTACGGTGGGCGCCGGGCGCCGGAAGGTCGCCTCGCGCAGCCAGGAGTTGAGCGCGGAGGTCGGAATGCGCCGACGTCGCTCGGCGGCGATCTCGACCGCAGCCTCGAGGACGCGGCCGACGCGCAGGCCGGACTTGGCGCTGATCGTCACGATCGGTGCCAGATCAATGAACGGCGCCTTCTGCCTGATCTCGGAAACATACTCGTCGAACGTGTCTTCGTCCTTCTCGACGACGTCCCACTTGTTGATCGCGACGACGAGGCCGGCACCCTCCTCGAGCGCATAGCCGGCAACGTGCTCGTCCTGGGTGGTGAGGCCGTCCTGGGCGTCGAGCACGAGCACGGCCACGTCGGCGCGCGAGACGGCCTTCAGCGCGCGCAGCGTCGCGTAGCGTTCCGCGGCCGGACCGGAGGCGACCTTGCCCCGGCGCCGAATGCCGGCCGTGTCGACGAGCCGAATGGTGCGCCCCGCCCATTCGAGCGCGGTATCGATCGCGTCGCGCGTCGTGCCCGGGATGTCGCTGACGATCGAGCGCTCCTCGCCGAGCAGTGAGTTGAGCAACGAGCTCTTGCCGACGTTCGGCCGGCCGATGATCGCCACGCGGAATGGCCGGTCGTCGATCACGAATGCTGCCTCGTCGGGTACATCCGACTCGTCGACCGGCAGATCGCCGAATGCGTCATCGTCCTCGAGCTCGTCGGCGAGGCGCTTGCGCTCGATCTCCGCTTCGGATTCGGCCGGCAGTGCCCAGACGACGACGTCGAGCAGATCGGCCACGCCGCGGCCGTGGAGCGCGCTGATCGCGTACGTCTCCGGCCAGCCCAGGGCATGGAACTCGGCCGCCTCGAACTCGCGCTTCTGGTTGTCGGCCTTGTTCACGGCCACGATCACCGGTGCGGTGGAGGCGCGCAACATGGCGTTCGCCTCGTGATCCGAGGGAGTGATCCCGGCGGCCGCGTCGACGAGGAACACGATCACGTCCGCCTCGTCAATCGCAAGGCGAGCCTGATCCTGGACCTTCTCCTCGATCGCGTCGCCGGGTCGAGTCTCGAGCCCGCCCGTGTCGACGACGATGAAGCGGCGTCCGTTCCACTCACCGATGTCGTACAGGCGGTCGCGCGTCGTCCGTGCGCGATCCTCGACGATCGCCACGCGTTCGCCAACGACACGGTTGAAGAGCGTGCTCTTGCCGACGTTCGGGCGGCCCACGAAAGCTACGACGGGCAAACCCTCGAACGAGCTGTCGTCGCTGCGTCCAGGTGTCGGGCGCCGCCCGCGGCGCGGCGCCATACCTCAGGCCGCGCCGGCTACGGTGGTGCGCCGGCGCGGGTTGCCCTGCGCATCGAGCGACGAGCTGCGGTAGGCGGGCTCGGCGACCGCGGTCAGGGCGAGGTGGGCCATCTCATGCGCGTTGCTTCGAGCGTCGTCGGTCCCCGCGATCGCGTACACCCGCTCGGCAACTCGCTCGAGGTCCTCGATCGGCGTCGACGTTCCGCCGGTCACGCCCACGATTCGCGCGTCACCGAAGGCTGCCGCATCCTCGAGGTCGGCGTCCCCCTCGATCTGCACGACCGGCTTGCCGGCAATCTCGCACAGCCGGGTGAGCTCTTTGGTGTTGGCGCTGTTGCGGCCACCGACGACAACCATCATGTCAACCTGATCGGCAAGGTCCATCGTGTCCTGCTGTCGACGGATCGTGACCGGGCAAACGGTGTTCACGATCTTCAGCTCGTGCGCCCGACTGACCAGATGGGCGGCCAGCCTTTCGAACTTCCACGGTGGCTGGGTGCTCTGGCTGATCAACGCCATCCGCTTGGTGCGCGGAATGCGATCCCAGTCCTCTTCCTCATCGACCACGATCGCGTCGGGCGCGAAGCCCAACAGGCCGACCACCTCGGGATGATGGGGAGTGCCCAGCAGCACGATCCTGTAGCCCTCGTCGACGAGCTGCTTGAGCTCCTTCTGCTCCTGGATCACCCATGTGCAGGTGCCGTCGATCACCTCGAGGCCCTTGGTCTCGGCACGCGCCATGACCTCCGGCGTGACGCCGTGGGCGCGGATGACCACCGCGGCGCCGTGATCGACGTCGTCGAGCGTGTCGACGGTGCGGATGCCCTGTGCCTGGAGCTCGGTAATGACGCCCTCGTTGTGGACCACCTGGCCGAGTGTGTGAGTCTGTTTGCCCTGCGCCGCAGCCAATCGGGCGTAGTCGATCGCTTCGCGCACGCCGTAGCAGAACCCGGTGCGGCGGGCGATGCGGACTTCTTCAACGGATCCCATGACAGGTCAAGTATCGCACCGGGGCTCGTTCCGACTGCCCTCGCCGCTATCGTGGCAACGCATGGCTGACGTGCTCGATATCCCCTGCCGCGCCTGCGACCGGCCGGTGGCGGCCGTGCCGTTCGTCGCGCGCGAGATGCTGCTCGAGACACGCGAGCCGTTCGAGTACGTCGAGTGTGCCGATTGCGGCACGATCCAGATGACAGAGATCCCGACCGACCTCGAGCGCTACTACCCCGAGAACTATCGCCTGCCCGTTGCTGCGCCGGGCGCAATCGGCCGGTTGCTGCGACAGCAGCGTGGCGCGGCGGTTCGTGGGGCGCGCTGGAACATCGTCGGACGGCTGATGCTCAGCCTTCTCGAGCGGCCGATGTGGGCCGATTGGATGATCGGCACTCACGCCCGAGCGGACAGCCGCATCCTCGACGTGGGCTCGGCCAACGGCGAGTTGCTGATCGCCTTGTCCGCAGCGGGCTACAAGGATCTGACGGGTATCGATCCGTTCGTCAATCCGGAGCAGAACCGCTCGGACGGCGTACGCATCTACCGGCGCACGATCGACGAGCATGACGGCACGTACGACGTGGTGATGCTCCACCACTCGCTCGAACACGTGACCGATCCGGCCGATTCCCTGCGCCACGTTCGACGGCTGCTTGATCCGTCAGGCCGCGCGCTGGTGCGCATGCCCGTTGCGGGCAGTTACGGATGGCGAACGTATCGCGAGCACTGGATCGGCATCGAACCGCCGCGCCACCTGGTCATCCCGAGCGTCGAGGGGATGCGTCTCCTCGCTGCCCAGGCGAACCTGGAGATCGAATCGATCGTCTACGACACGTCAGGCGCTTGCTATGCGTTGAGCGAGCTGTGGTCACAGGACAGGACATTCCCAGCACCGCGTCGGCCGTGGACGAAGCGCGCCATCGAGATGTGCGGGGCGGACCGAGTCGCGCAGATCAATCGCCTCGCAGGCCAGAACGACAAAGCCCGCGATGGCGACACGGCCGCCTATTACCTCAGGCCGACCGGCCCGTAATGATCGCCTAGGGGGCCGGAGACGCTGCGGCGCGCACGCTTGCGGTCAGCTTCTGGCCATCGGTCCGATACACGAAGCAGGTGATTCCTCGGTCCCCCTCACCCCATCCAGTGAGGGTCGGCGAGAAGTAGCCCATGTCCAGGTCTGTGGCACTGCCGAACGACCGCCCCACGTACGAGTCGAATGCGGGAATGCAATTGGTCGTGACGTAGTCCTCGAAGCCCGATACGACCGGGAAGGTGACCGATGAGTCGGCCGGATGAGTGAGTGAGACCACCACCTCGGCGTCATGGGCCTCGTTGCATGGCTGGCGCTGAACGTTCGAGACCGTGGTCTCCGTGCCTCTGTCGAAGCACTCGCCGGCGGCAAGGCTGGTGACGTCGTTCGGCAACCGATCGCGGAAAGCAAAGAAGCCGATGACGCCGATCACCACCACGGCCAACACGATCAGGCCGATGATCCGCCCACGATTCGATTTCGGTGGACTCGGCGGAGCTCCGAAGCCGGGCGGCGGTTGCTGCATTTCGGGCGACCACTGCGGCGGCGGCCCCTGCTGGTAAGGCTGTTGCGGGTACGGCGGTTGGCCGGGTGCCGGCGGTTGGCCGGGTGCCGGCTGCTGCGGCGACGGTTGGTTCGGATCCACGTGCTTTCCCTCGGCTGGCGGCGCAGATGCGTTGGCGAACTATCGGCTGCGAACTATATCGACGGGGCGGCCCCGTATTTGCCTCGATGACGCTCATCGGTGAGCTCGGCGATGTGGCGCATGATCTCGTCCGAGGCCGCGCGCGTCGCCTCGCGGCGTGACAGTGCCGGGTCGGTGGTCACGGTGAACGGTCGCCCGACCCTGAGCGTGATCCGCGTCCGCAGTCGCGGCAGGGTCCGGCCACGACCCAGGAAGCTGTCGGTGTTCGAGACTCCAACGGGCAGGATCGGCACCCCCGTGCGCAACGCGAGCATCGCCACGCCGGGCTTGGGCTCGCCCATCACGCCGGTCGGACTCCTCGTGCCCTCGGGAAAGATGCACAGCACGTCGCCGCGCTCGAGGATTCCCTGCGCCATCCGGTAGGCCTCGATGTCGCTGCCGCCGGCCCTAACCGGCGAGGCACCCAGGGCGCGCAACAGGTGGGCCAGCGGCCCAATGAAGATCGCCTCCTTGGCCAGGATTTGCATCTGGCGGCCCAGGGCTGGCGTCAGCCAGCCGGCGACGAAGGGCGGATCGGCGTTCGAGATGTGATTGACGACGACGATCAGGCCGCCGTCGCCGGGCAGGTCGCGCAACCCTTCGACGCGAACGCTGGCCAAGATGCGCAGGCAGAAACGGGCGAGGTATGCGGCGAGCGTCGTGAGCAGCGGCACGCCACGTCGCGCGCGCTGTTCAGTCGTCATGCGTCGTCTGTCGCTCCGCCTCGCGGATCCTGTCGACTACCTGGGCGACGGTTTCGTCGAGCGAGAGGCCGTCGGTCCTGACCTTGAGCGCGCCATCGGGGATGCGCAGCGGACTCGCCTCGCGGGTCGAGTCGACATCGTCGCGCCGGCGCAGATCGTCCTCGATCTCTGCCACGGCGCGCGCGTCATCGGCCACGCCTCGTTCAACTGCCCGGCGCCGCGCGCGCTCGGCGATCGAAACGTCCAGGTACAGCTTCGGATCTGCGTGAGGCAGCACGACCGTGCCGATGTCGCGGCCGGCCATGATGATCCGGCCGGACGAGGCTAGCGCCTGCTGGACCGGCAGCAGCGCGGCGCGCACCGGGGCGTGCTGCGAGACGCGACTGACCTCGCGGTCGACCTCGGCTGTGTGGAGCTCGTCGGTCACCTCGCGGCCATCGATCAGCAACCGCGTGTAGCGGCCGTCCGAATCGGGCGCCAGCTCGAGCTGCCCGACCAGGCCGACGAGCGCGCGTGGATCGTCCAGATCCGCGCCGCGATGCATGGCCAGCCAGGTCAGGCCGCGATACAGGACGCCCGTGTCGCAGAAGCGGTAGCCGAGCTCGCTCGCGGCGCGCGCGCCGACGGTGCTCTTGCCGCTGCCGCCTGGCCCGTCGATGCTGACGATCAGACCGGACTGCTGCTCATCGACCTCGGGACCGCCGACGAGCTGCTCGAGCTGGCCGCGCTCCCGGGCGCTCACCGGCCGAACGTCGCCAAGTGCCATGTCGCCCAGCATCAGCGTCCCGAAACGGACTCTGACGAGCCGGCGGACGGGAATGCCGAGCGCGCTGAACATGCGCCGGATCTGGCGCTTCATGCCCTGGCGCAGGGTCACTCGATACCAGACGTCCGACTGCGCGCCGCTGCCCACCTTCGCGCTCAGGCGGCGGACCTCGGTCGCTGTTGCCGGCCGAAGTCCGACCAGCCGCGCGGTCCCCTCCTCCATCTCGATGCCCCGCTCGAGCTGGCGTCGTTCGCTGGTCGTGAGCGGTTGGTCGACAACGACCGCGTATTCGCGCTCGATGCCGTGGCTCGGGTGGAGCATGCGCTGTGCCCAGGCACCATCGTTGGTCAGCAGCAGCAGACCTTCGGAGTCGCGATCCAGACGGCCAACCGGGTAGAGCCGCGCGGCACCGTGGCGCAGCGCCGGAGGCACGAGGTCGAGGACGGTCGTGCCGGCATGCCTGTCGCTGACCGTGCTGGTCACGCCGGCCGGCTTGGCCAGCGCCAGGTAGAGCCGCCGCTGGGTTGCCTCGATCCGGCGTCCATTGACAAGGATGACGTCGCGCGCCGGATCGACGAGCTGGCCGACGCTGGCGGTCTCTCCGTTCACCGTCACGCGACCGTCGATCACGAGCTGCTCCGATCGGCGACGCGACGCGACGCCGGCGTCGGCCAGCGCCTTGTGGATGCGGACGCCGTCACTCATCGAGCCGCATCGCGGCCTCGGGCTCGAGCGTCGGCAGCTCGTCGAGCGAGGTGAGCCCGAAGCGCTCGAGGAAGTCGAAGCTCGTGCCGTACAGGATCGGCCGCCCGGGCGTGTCGGCACGGCCCTGCTCAGCGACCAGCCGGCGATGAAGCAGGCTGCGCAGGACGTAGTCCGAATCGACGCCGCGAATGCGCTCGATCACGCCGCGCGTCACTGGCTGGCGGTAGGCGACGATGGCCAGCGTCTCGAGAGCGGCCGGAGAAAGCCGAACGCCGTCGGCGCCCACGTAGCGGGCGATCAGGCCGCCTGCCTCCGGCGCCGTAACCAGCTGCACCTGGTCGCCGGCGGATACGAGCCGGATGCCGCGATCGCCGAGCGCCACTTCCAGGTCGCCGAGAAGCGCGTCGACGGCGTCGCGATCGATGCCCGCGAGCGTGCCGATCTCGCGCCGAGTAAGCGGCCGCTCGGCGACGAACAGCAGCGCCTCGAGCTGCGCGACGTTCAGCTCGCCGGGAGGCGCCGCGGCGAGAACGTCGATCTCGGTCGCGACCGGTTCGTCGACCTGCTCTCCGGCAAGGATGTCCAAGGGCGTGTCAGTCATCGTCGGCCGCAGCTTCGGGGCGGATCGGGATCGGACGGACGTTGATCGGCCCCCATGGCTCGGCCTGCTCGACGACAAGCTCGCGACCCTTGGCCATCTCGAGCATGGCCAGGAACGTGATCGCGATGACGATTCGATCGGTCACGTCGCGCAGCAGCTCCTGCAGCACGAACTGCGGCGCGGCACGCAACGCCGAGCGGATCACCGCCGCGCGTTCCTCGAGCGTGATCGTGCGCGCCATCACCTCGGGCGGTGGCGGCGGTGGCGGCACGAGGCGAATCGACGCTGCGAGCGCGTCCGCGAGCAGCTGAGCCGGAAGCGGCGGTCCCGGGTCGGGTCGCGCGCCGGCCTGTCCGGCGGCCGCGGCCGTGCCCGCTTCGCGGTGGTAGAGCCATGGAGCGCCGGTCAGCCGCTCCCCGAGCTGCCGACCGGCGTCGCGGTACATGCGGTACTCGATCAGCCGCCGGCGCAGCTCCTCCTCGGGGTCGATTTCAGCGGCCTGGTCGCCATCGATCGCCGCCGGCGCCGGCGGCCGCGGCAGCAGCGCACGTGACTTGATCAGGATGAGCTGCGAGCAGACCGTCACGAACGAGCTGAGCAGCGCCAGCCGGCCGCGTTCGATGCGCGCCAGCGCATCGAGGTACGCGCCGGCAAGGTCGCCGAGCTTGACGGTCAGAACGTCGAGCTGGCGCTGCTCGATGAGCGACAGCAACAGCGCCAGCGGCCCGTCGAAGACGTCGAGCCGGACATGCGTCGCGTCCTCCGGCCGCCTCGCGTCGGCGAAGCGGATCTCGACGCTGCCGGTCGCCACCGCGCTCACCGGCTCAGTTGGCCTGGTCGGCGCGAAGCAGGGCCGGTCCGAGCTCGGCATCAACCGGCTCGGCCTGGTTGCGGATCAGCTCGGCCGTCAGAGAGCTCGCGCCGGCACCGAGCGCGAGCCGCGCCGACGTGTCGGCATGCTCGGCCATTGTCTTGAAGGCCGGCTTGAAGCCGGGGACGCGAAGCGCCAGACGCTCGACCCGCGTGCCGTAGCGCTCGGAAAGCGACCACGCCACGCGGTGCCAGACATGCAGCTCGCGGCCCTTGCCGCAGTCGTGCAGCAGGCCGGCAAGGAGCAGGTCCGGGTCATCCTGGCCGTCGCGCCGAAGCGCGGCCACGACATCGAGCCCGTGGCGCTGGTCGGCGCGATGCATCGAGTCGAACAAGCTCAGCTGGGCCGGCGTGATCCAGGTCGCCAGATCGGCGCGCTCCGCCGGCGATACGCGCGCCCAGTAGGTAGCGCACGAAGCGGCGAACCTTTGCCGACCACCAGCTCATAGGCCGAGCAACAGATCGATCACCGTGTTGGCAAACCCACCGACGATCTGGCCACCGGCGATGAAAGATGATCAGGATCAGGATGAAGCCGTACTGCTCGTACTGACGCAGCGTGTACGCCGTTCGCGCGTCGAGCAGGCCGAGCAGCACGCGCCAGCCGTCGAGCGGCGGGATCGGCAGCAGGTTGAAGATCATCAGGAACACGTTGATGGTCACGAACTGTGCTCGCGGCACAGCACGATGAAGAACAGGACGTCGTTGGTCTGGACATCGAAGCGCAGCTGCGGATTGGCGAGGATCAGGCGCAGCGGAATGGCCACGACCGCGGCCATGATCAGGTTGGACAGCGGACCCGCCAGCGCGACGAGCGCTTCGCCCCGTCGGCCGTACCGCAGGTTGTACGGATTGACCGGCGTCGGCTTGGCCCAGCCGATGAAGAAGCCACCGGCGATCGCGCTGAGCGCCAGCAGGCCGCCGCCGAGCGGATCGAAGTGGGCTATCGGGTTGAGGGTCAGCCGGCCCTGCCAGCGAGCCGTCGAGTCGCCCAGCCTGTATGCGGCGAAGGCGTGGCTGAACTCGTGGACCGGGAATCCGACGAGCATGAAGATCGCCGACCGCGACGAGAGTCGAGAGGAGCTGTTCGTCGAATACCACTACAGGCGGCCGAGCAGTTCGTCCTTCTTCTGCTCGTACTCCTCCGCCGTGATGGCCCCGCTGTCACGCAGGTCGGCCAGGCGGGCCAATGTCTGGGTGACCTCGAGCGATTCGTCGGTCGCCGACTCACCTGGTACGTCAATCGGCGCAGCCTGCGGCTGAGCGCCGGACATCTGGTCCGGATTGGCCGCTGGAGCGGCGGGCGCAGCAGCAGCGGCCGCGGCAGGCGCGGTGGCAGCCGCCGGCGCGGCGTACTCGGGTGCAGGCGCGGCGGCTGGTGACAGTTCGCCGGCGGTGCGGCCTGCGGAGCGGCCGCCGTCGGCTGCTCGGCGCGCAGCGGCGGGGTGGGCGGGCCCGAGTAGAACGAGCGCTCGAGCGAGTGCTTCTGGGTGAGCATCACCTTCTTGAAGCCCTTGGGGTCCTTGAGCATGTGGTATCGGTCGTTGGCCAGCTCGGCCGCGGTCAGGATCTCCAGGTCGCCGAAGTTCAACATCCGGCCCAGCACGGACTGCACGAGGATGGCGTCGTTGATCTTCTCGAGCGAGCTGTCACTGGAGCGCTTGTTGAGGATGCCCGACACGCGGACCAGCCGCCGATTGGTGATCAGGTAGTCCTGCGACAGCCACTGCCAGAACCGATACACGATCAGCACCAGGCCGACGACGATCAGGAGCAGCGCCGCCCAGGTGGGCAGGTCGCGCATCAGGCCGGGGGCGACGTTGAACCAGATGATGCCGATGAGGAGCAGGATCGCCAGGCCCCACAACGCGAAGCCGAGCCTCGTCCTGGACAGAATCGACAGCCAGTGCTGGCGCGAGCGCAGGACGACAACCTCACCCTCGGTCAGAAGCGAGTCCGCGTAGCGCATTACCTCTCCCTAACTCATGCGCGGGGATGCGCCCGCGCGTAGACCTGACTTATTCGTTCGCCTGTCAGATGCGTGTACAGCTGCGTCGTGGTGATGCTCGCGTGTCCGAGCAATTCCTGCACGACGCGCAGGTCGGCACCGCCCTCCAGCAGGTGCGTGGCGAAACTATGACGCAGCGTGTGCGGCGTCACGTGGCCTTTGACGCCGCCGACGAGTGCCGCGTGCCGAATCAGCCGCCACGCGGCCATTCGGCTCAGCCGCGCGCCGCGTTGACTGACAAATAGCGGGCCGCCGCGTTTAGCCGACCTCAGATCTGCGGTTCGTTGTGCGGCCGCGGTGCCCGCCGCGTCCAACAGCTGCGGTCGTGCATTCTCGATGTACGAGGCCAGTGCCTCCAGCGCAACGTCGCCGATCGGCAGCCGCCGCTCGCGATCGCCCTTGCCGATCACACGCACGCTCGCCTCGGTCAGCGACACGTCGTCCATGTCGAGGTTGAGCGCCTCGCTGACCCGCAGCCCACAGGCGTAGAGCAGCTCGAGCAGCGCCCGGTCGCGCATGCCGAGAGCACTGCTCGCATCTGGCGCTTCGAGGAGCGCCTCGACTTCGGCCACGTCGAGCGTGTCGGGCAGCGTGCGCGCGGCGCGTGGCAGATCGAGCAGGCAGGCGATGTCGCGCTCGATCATGCCCTCGGCGAAGAGGAAGCGGTAGAACGCGCGGATCGCCGCCGCCTTGCGCCGGTGGCTGGCCGGCCGCAGCACCCGCGGCGGCCGCGTCAGTGACGCGAGATGGTCCGTCGCGACGCTCGCGTCGGTTCGCCATGCATCGCCCGACGGCGTGCGCGGCGCGAGCGAAGGCGCGCAGATCGTTCGAATAGGCGCTGATCGTCGCCTTGGACAGCCCGCGCTCGACGCGCAGGTAGGTCAGGTAGGCGTCGATCGCCTGATCGAGGCTGGTCCCGGTCGCCGCCGTCGCGTCCGTCACGAGATCGGCGCAGCCTCCGCGCGCCGCTCGGCCGCGGCACGTCCAAGCAGCTCATCGGCGGTCGCGAGGGCCGCGCCGCCGGCCTCGCCGCCGAGCATCTGGGCCAGCTCGTGGCGCCGCTCCCCATCGTCGAGCCGCGCGATGTCGGTCACGGTGCGTCCGTCTCGCTCGCCCTTCTCGATGCGCAGGTGCTGATCGGCGTACGCGGCGATCTGCGGCAGATGCGTGACGCAGATCACCTGGTGGTCACGACCCAGGCGCCACAGCAGCCGCCCGACGGGATCTGCCGAGCGGCCGCCGATGCCCGCATCCACCTCGTCGAAGATCAGCGTCGGAGTCGCATCGGCACGGGCGAGGACCGTCTTGAGCGCCAGCGCGACGCGCGACATCTCGCCGCCCGACGCGATGCGTGCCAGCGGGCGCGGCGGCTCGCCCGGGTTCGGCGCGAGCAGGAAGGAGACCGCGTCGGTCCCGGTCGGGTCGAGCGTTGCAGGTTCCATTTCGACGACGAAGGCAGCCGATGGAAAGCCGAGCTCGACGAGCAGGTCGGTGCCGGCGCCGGACAGCCTCCCCGCGGCGATGGCACGCGCGGCGTGGAGCTCGTCGGCCGCGGCCGTTGCCTCGGCCAGCAATTGCTCGGCCTCTTTGCTCCGCCGCTCTCGCTCGCGGTCGACGCTGAGCAGCCGATCGGCCTCGGCACGAGCCTGTTCGGCATGCTCGACGACCTGCTCCTCGGACTCGCCGTACTTGCGCATGAGCCCGTAGAGCACGCCGAGGCGCGCCTCGATCGCTTCGGCATCCAGCGTTGTCTCACCGAAAGACTCCTGCGCCGGCGCAGCTCCAGGGCGATGTCGTCGGTCTCCGCCTCGACACCGGCAACTCGATCGGCGAGTGCCTGCGCCGATGGATCCAGCCGTGCCAGCTCGGCCACGACCGTTGCGGCGCGCGCGACCTGGTCCCGCGCCCCGCTCGACTCACCGGCAAGCAGGTCGTGCGCTTCCTCGAGCAGCGCCGCGACGCGCTGCGCGTTGCCGGCCACGCCCAGCCGACCGCGCAGCTCGTCAACCTCGCCCGGTCGCGGCGCGGCAGCCTCGATCTCGTCGGCCGCGTGCTCGGCAAGCTCGAGGCGTCGGGTGAGCTCCTCGGGCTCGATCGACAGCTCGCGCAGCGCCGCCTCGTTCGCGCGCAACGCCTCGACGGCCGTGGCAACGGCCTGGCGCAACTGTTGATGTCCGCCGTACGCGTCGAGAACGTCGCGCTGCCACGCTGCGGAGAGCAGACGCTGCTGCTCGTGCTGGCCGTGGATCTCGATCAGCGGCTCAACGACCGCCGCCAGCCGGCCGGCAGTCACGCTCTCGTCGTCGATGCGCGCGACGCTGCGCCCCTCGGCGGACACCTCGCGTACGCAGATGAGCGGCTCGAGTTCGCCGGCACGCTCGAAGAGCGCCTCGACTCGCGCGCCGGCGGCACCGTGGCGCACGAGACCGGAGTCGGCGCGGGCGCCCATCACCAGTCCCAGCGCGTCGATCAGTAGCGACTTGCCGGCGCCCGTCTCACCGGTGATCACCGTCAAGCCCGGCTGCAGCTCGACGCGCGCGCGCTCAATGAGCGCCAGATCCCGAACCGCCAGCTCTCTCAACAAATCCAGACCATCCCCAGGCTCGCCACGCTGGAAGTCAGCCTAATGGGAACGTCCGCTGCAGATTCCGCCGGCGCGTCACGCAGGGAGCAGAGCGGCCTTCTGGCGCAGCAGCTCCCAGAACGGCAGCGCGCCGGGCGGCTCGATGAAACGGATCGGCCGGGCGAGCGCCTTGATCTCGACCTCGTCACCGACCTCGATTGGATAGTTCTCGCGGCCGTCGATGCTGACCAGACCGGACGCGCCGTCGATCAGCCGCACGCGAACGGTATGCGATGGGCTGACGACGATCGATCGAATTGATGACAGGTAGGCCGCGATCGGGGTGACGATCAGGTTGCGAGCGGTCGGGTCGAGGATCGGACCACCGGCGCTGAAGGAATAGGCCGTCGAGCCGGTCGGGGTCGAGACGACGATGCCGTCGGCGATGTAGTTGGCCAGGTGTGACTGGTCGATGGAGACCTCGAGGTGCATCACGCGTACCTCGGCGCCACGCACGATCGCGGCATCGTTGAGTGCGGCGATCGATTCGGCGGGCTCGTCTACGCCTCCTGCCCGGTGAACCGTCGCCTCGAGCATCATCCGCGACTCGATCGCGTAGTTGTCGATCGCGAGATCGTCGAGGGTGCGCTCGAGCGCCTCCGGCTCGACCTTCGACAGGAAGCCGATGCGGCCCGAGTTGATTCCCAATACCGGCACGTCGACGATGGCTACTGCCCGCGTGGCGCGCAGGAACGTCCCGTCTCCGCCGAGCACGACGAGTCCGTCCGTGCCGGCGAGCGCCTCGACCATCTGCGGCGTGTCGCTCGACTCGCTCGACCAGGCGTCGATGTCATGGCTCGCGCACCATTTGAGGGCTCGATCGCACAGCTCGAGCGCCTCGGCTTTGGTCGGGTTGAACGCGAAGCCGATCCGACGCATCAGGCGCGACCCAGATGGATCAGGAACTCGTGGTTGCCTTTAGGGCCGCGGAGTGGCGACTCCATCGTCCCCAGCGGTGCCAAACCGATAGCGCGAGCGTGATCGGCGACCTTGTCGACCATCGCCGCGCGCACGGTCGTGTCTCTGACCACGCCGCCGGGCACATCCGCGGGAGCGGCCTCGAACTGCGGCTTGACCAGGGCGACGATCTCGCCCTCGCCGCTCAGCGCTGCTTTCACGCCGCCGAGAACCCTGGTCAGCGAGATGAACGACACGTCGATGACCGCCAGGCTGACCGCCTCGGGCAGTGCAACGTGATCGCTCGAGGACGGATCGAGCCGGGCTGCGTGCGTGCGCTCCATGGAAATCACGCGCGGATCCCGGCGCAGCACATCGGCAAGCTGTCCGCGTCCCACATCGAGAGCATAGACGCGCGCGGCACCGCGACGCAGCAGCACGTCGGTGAATCCGCCAGTCGAGGCGCCGACGTCGAGGCATGCCCTGCCGGCGACCTCGATCTCGAACTGCTCGAGCGCCGCGTCCAGCTTCTCACCGCCACGCGACACGAAGCGCGGCCGTTCGACCGGATCGATCTGCACCGCAGCGTCGACCTTCTCGCCGGGCTTCAGATCGGTGCGCGCCCCGTCTCCCGAGCCAACGCGTACCGCGCCGGCCATCAGCAGTCGCGCCGCATGGTCGCGGTCCGTTGCCAGTCCACGTTCGACGAGCAGATCATCGAGGCGCCGGCGGTTACTGGTCATCAGCGTGCCGATGCTACGGACTCGAGGCGGACCGCCGGCGGTTCAGCCACCACGCCAAACCTGTCATCGCGATGCCGGCGATGACGAGCACCATCGAAATGACGAGGAACGGAGCGAAGTTGGCGTTGCCACAGAAGTCGGCTGTTGCTTCGCATCGACGCTGAACGTCGAGCGAGAGAGTCAGCCAAATTGAGCCCAAAGCGAGCAAGCCGCCTCCCAACGCGGGAAGGCTCCGCCACACGGCGGCAAAAGCCACGAGAAACACGATGGCGAGGGATGTGATCAATATCCCAAGGACGATGGCGAGCGAAGCAAGCGCACCCAATGCCAGGCCGACGGCGAACTGGGCCATCGGTCGGCCTCGGTCGGTTGTCAGGCCGATCGAGCACCCATGGACTTGGGCTCAGCATCCGGGCGCAGGCCAAGGGTCGCAATCGCCTCGCGTACCTGCTCAGTGATACCCGGCGTGTCGATCCGCAGATAACGGCGCAGATCGCCGACCGAGCCGTGGTCGACGAAATGATCGGCCGGCAAGCCGACGGTCCGGACCTGAAGCCCGCTCAGGGTCGGATCAGCCAGGGCGGCTTCGGCGATTGCCTCCAGCACTCCCGAGCCGAAGCCGCCGGTGACGACGCTCTCCTCGAGTGTCACGACGAGCTTCTTGCCGCGCGCCTTGGCCAGGATCAGCCCTTTGTCGAGCGGCTTTGCGAAGCGCGCGTTGATGACGCCGACCGACCAGCCGTCGGCGGCCAGCGCGTCGGCGACCTCAAGGCCGCGCATGACGATCGGTCCGAAGCCGACGATGAGCAGTTCACTGCCGTCGCGCAGGACCTCGGCCTCGCCGACCGGAATCGGCGTCGGCTCGACCGCGGGCAGGTCGAAGCCTGAATCGCGCGGATAGTGCAGCGCGAACGGATGGTCCTGGCCGAAAGCCGTGTGCATCAGCCGACGCAGCTCCTGCTCGTCCTTGGGCGAGGCCACGATCAGGTTCGGCAGCTGGCGCTGGGCGGGGATGGTGAACATGCCCTGATGGCTGGTGCCGTCCTCGCCGACGAGCCCGGCGCGATCCACGCCGATCACCACCGGCTGGTCGTTCTGGCACACGTCGTGAACGGTCTGGTCGAAGGCACGCTGCAGGAACGTCGAGTAGAGCGCCACGAACGGCCGCATCCCGGCGAGTGCGAGGCCGGTGGCGAGCGTCACGGCATGCTGTTCGGCGATGCCGACGTCATACATGCGACCTGGGTGCGCGGCCTGGAACTTGGCCAGGCCGGTGCCGGTTGGCATCCCGGCGGTGATCGCCACGATGCGCGGGTCGTCGTTGCCGAGCGCGATCAGCTCCTGGGCCATCACCGCCGTGTAGTTGGGCGGCTTGGAGCGCGCCGCAACCGCCTGGGCCATCGAAGGCGTCGCGTCGCCGTCGCCACCCTTGATCGTCCGTTGCGACGGCGCGCCGCTGCCGCCGCCGGGCACGACCGTCATCGGCGGCAGAGCCGCTCCATGGAAGCCGATCTGGTCGGCCACGGCCGGCTGGTAGCCGCGGCCCTTCTGGGTGCGCACGTGGACGATGACCGGTCCGTCCATGTCGCGCAGCGCGCGGGTCAGGACGGCGTTCAGGCGGACCAGGCTGTGTCCCGGCACCGGCCCGACATAGGTGATGCCGAGGTCCTCGAACAGCTGGCCAGGCTGGGCGAAGCTGACAACCGACTTGCGCAGCCGGCGTGACCACTCCAGCGCGGTTGGGCCGACCACCGGCAGCTTCTCGACCATGTCGTCGTAGACGCGCTTGCTGCCGCGCCAGGTACGCGAGAGCTTGATCCGGCTCAGGTACTGGCTCAGCGCACCGACCGTCGGCGAGATGCTCATCTCGTTGTCGTTGAGGATGATCAGCATCTTGGTCTTGCGGTGGCCGATGTCGTTGAGCGCCTCGAGCGCCATGCCGCTGATCAGTGCCGCGTCGCCGACGACTACCACGATGCGCTCGTCCGTGCCGCGCTGCTCGCGCGCCAGCGCGAGGCCCTCCGCAATCGACAGGCCGGTGCCGGCGTGGCCACCGTCGAAGACGTCGTGATCGCTTTCGCTTCGACGTGGGAAGCCGCCCACCCCGCCGAGCTGGCGGAGAGTGCCGAATTGGTCGAGCCGTCCGGTCAGCAGCTTGTGCGCGTACGCCTGGTGGCCGGTGTCCCAGACCAGCTTGTCGGTCGGGCTGTCGAGCAGCCGATGGAGTGCGACGGTCAGCTCGATCACGCCGAGCGAGCTGCCCAGGTGTCCGCCGGTGTCGGCGACGGTGTTGATGATCGTGCCGCGCAGCTCGGCGCACAGCTGTCGCAGCTGCTCGTCGTTGAGCTGTTTCAGGTCGCGCGGGCCGTCGAGGCTCTCCAGGAGGGACAAGTGGCTCTCCGATACGTGTTCGGAACAGGGACGCACTCGAGCGGGTCGATGTGTCGCGGCTGAACGTGATTCTACGCTCGCAGCCCTCAATCGATGGGGAAATCCCCAATTGATGTGTCGTTGATGGGGCCACACGATCTCTGTGTCGCGGAGGTGCCTGTCATGAGAATCGTCGCTTTAGGGATCCTGGCTTTCGCAATTGCCGGCTGCAGCGGCAGCGGTGGGCTGGCAATTGATCCAGACGATCTGGAGGAACTGGCCTCGCTGTTGCCTGCTGGCTCGGCCGAACCCTCTGGCGATTTCGTGGACCCGGCAGGGACGCCCTACACCGGTCCGGCTCCGGGCTCGTGGTCGGGCACGATCACGGTGCGCGCCGAGGTCGATTTCAGCAAGGAAGAACCGGGTCATAGCGACCTGGAACCGACCAACACCTACTACGAGACGTGGGTGACCAGCGAGCAGATCCAGACCGACGTCACCGACACGTACGCGATCACGGCTGCCGACGACGACGATCTCAGCTACGGCATTCGGTCCGTCGACCTCGAGGGTGACGCCGACAACGCCGGCAGCACTCTCCAGCGATCAGTCACGAATTGGGATAAGCAGAACTCCGGTTGCACTTGGGACGAGGAGAACGGCGACGAGACCACGGGTTCATGGACCAGCAGCGGGACGGCGTCGGGCAACCTGTCCTTCCTCGAGGACGGCACCTACTCGATCCAGATCTACCCCAACACGAGCGGCCCGAACGGAGAGTCGGCGGAGGAACCCGACATTCCGAACCGAAACTGGTTGGACTACTCGAACATCAGCGCCAACTGCGAGGTCAATTACCCGGAGTACGACAACACGAACCCGGGCTTCCCGATCATCCACTGGGCGAGCCACCACCTGAGCGACTACGACGTCAACGGCGAGTCGCCACAGCTCGAGGGCCAGCTCGACCCGGCGAATCCGGGCTCAGTCGTACAGGGCTCAGGCACGTGGGAGTTCGACTATCCCGAGGGAATGACGCTCAGCGTGGAATGGAACCTCGTCCACGACGCGCCGATCGTCCTGCCGCACGACTAGGTCTCTTCGTCACCCACCGACAGGTCAAGAGCGCGGACCTTGCCGCCGGCTGATTCGACGAGACGCTGGAAGCGCAGCTCGGCCTCGCTGAGCATCCGTTCGCAGCGCCGCTGGAGCAGCACTCCCTGCTCGAACAGCGCGATCGAATCCTCCAGCGGCAGGTTGCCCGCCTCGAGCTTCTCGACGACCGCCTTGAACTCGGTCAGCGCCTTGTCGAAGGGCAGGGCCGCGATGCGTTGGCGCTCGGCATCGAGCTTGGTGGCCGGCGTCGCTTCGCTCACGACTCGGAGTCTCGCACCGATTCGACCCGCGCGCCGACCTCTCCGCGCTGGAGGCGGACGGTTATTGGGTCACCCGATTTGACGGTTCTCGAATCGCGCAACACGGCGCCCGTCGGCCCGCGGACGATCGAGTAGCCGCGCTCCAGGGTTGCGTAAGGGCTCAGTGCGCCGAGAGCGGCCGACTGGCGGGCGAACTCCGCACGCGCCGCCGCTATCCGACCTGCGGCCAGCGCGGGCAGCTCCTCCCCTGCCCGATCCAGCGTCGTTCGATCGATCTCCAACCGACGGCGCATCAATCGCGCGGCACGGTCGAGGAGCAGGCCGACTCGCTCGCGATCGGCCGTGATCTGCGCCTGCGGGTGTCGCCCTTCGAGCGCGCGCGTCTCGGTGTTGAGCAGCTGGCGCCTGTCGGCCAGCGAGCGCGCCATGGCACCGTCCAGCCTCGCCCCGAGCTGCGCGACGCGTGTCTGCTCATCGGCACGCGATGGAACGATCAGCTCTGCCGCGACGGACGGTGTGGCGGCTCTCACGTCGGCGGCGAACTCGGCCAGGGTCACGTCCGTCTCGTGGCCGACGCCGACGACGACCGGACACGGGTGCGCCGCGATCGCGCGAACGACCGCCTCGTCGTTGAACGGCCACAGGTCCTCGAGCGACCCGCCGCCGCGGGCGAGGATGACCACGTCCGTAGCGCGGCCGGTCTCGTCGTCCGTCCAGCGCGCCACCCTGCGCATGGCGGCGACGATCGTCGGCGCGGCGCCCTGACCTTGCACCTGGCAGGCTGAAACAACCACTCGCGCCAGCGGCCAGCGCCGCGCCAGGACGCGGCGGATGTCATGCAGCACGGCGCCCGACAGGCTGGTGACGACACCGATGTTGAGCGGCATCGGCGGCAGCGGCCGCTTCCTCGAGGCCTCGAACAGACCTTCGGCGGCGAGCTTGGCCTTGAGCGCCTCGAATCGGAGCGCAAGATCGCCGAAGCCGGACGGCTGCAGGCTGCGCACGTAGAGCTGGTAGGTGCCCTGTGGCTCGAACACGTCGAGGCTGCCGTTGGCCACCAGGCGCAGCCCGGTGCGCGCCTCGAACGGCATCATCAGCCGGTCGTCGCGGAAGATCACGCAGCGCAGCTGGGCGCGCTCGTCCTTGAGCGTGAAGTAGCAGTGGCCGGCGGCGCTGATGCTGACCTGGCCGACCTCGCCCTCGACCCACACGTCGCGCAGCCGTGGCGCCGAGCGGAGGGTCGATTTGACCAGCCCGGTCAGCTCGGCGACCGACATGATCGGCAGGCTGGCCGCCTGAGACTCGGGCCGCATCGGCTCGATCGGTCGGTTCGTCGGCTCCCTCACTCCGTTACCCTACCGCGCGAATTATTGGATCGAATTGAGCGGCACGCAACCCGTACTGATTGAGGCGCGCTTCCTGCTCGCTGCAACTAGGTGAGGGAGTACTGCGTGACTAGCTCGATGAGTCGATTGCCGCTGGCTGCGGTCGTTCTCGCACTTGGCCTGCTGGGTTGTTCCGGCTCGGTCCAAACGGCCGGTCAGTCAACCAGCGCGAGCAGTTCGCCGACGACGGCTCCGAGCGGCGAACCCACCGCTCTGCCGACTCCCGAGCCGACCGAACAGGCCACTCCCGAACCCGCGCCGGACTCGACGCCATCGCCTACTTCAGTACCGACACCAACCGTTGCTGGACTCGCGACTTGTGTCAGCCCAGCGGACGAGGATGAGCGGACCTGCGCGCTCGACACGGGCACCTACCAAACGGTCTACTCGCTGCCCGGAACGACGTACGAGGTGACGGATCCCGGCTGGGGAAGCATCGACCGCGATGGCGCTCCGGGCAATTTCGTCCTGCTGCCGCCGGGCGCGACTCTGGAGGGAGCAGCGGAGGGAACCGGCGACGTCATTGTGATGTTCGAGAAGGTCGTCGCAGCCGGGCCATTGCACGGGTGAGCCACTACCTGGCGGAGCAGCGACTGTACGATGAGTATCTGGAGTTCATCATCACGAATTCGGGTCTGCACCTGACGGATCAGCACGACGTCTCCGTTGGCGAGCTGACCGGCACGGTGATGGACCTCGAGGTGATCGAAGGCGGCGATGGCTGCGAGGGTTGGTCGGGCGTCGACATCCTCGTTGGCGTCGAACCGGCTCACGGTGTATGGGGCATCGCGTCGGAGCCGGGACGAACCGCCGGACGCCTGTTCATCCTCGACAAGGACTCGTCTCCGTTCGTGATCGAGATCGAAGACGTGCAGGCCGGAAGCGATTACGCCGATGGCTCGGAATGGCTGGACGCCGCCGAGCAGATCGTCAATTCTTTCGACTTCGGGACCTGACGCCGCGACACCCTTGAGTCATTGGGTGACTGATACGTCCGTCGAACACCAACGAACGCAGGCGTGAGCCGACCTTCAGCGGACGGACGAGCCGCCTGGGTGACTCAAATGTCCGCTGAAGGGCTCCGAATCGCGGGCAATTCGAGGACGGTTGGGCGCTAGCGTTCAGCGGACGAATGAGTCGCTGGGTGACTCGACGCGGGCTATGGCGCTGGAAACGGCGTAGCGGTCAGACGCGGGTCTGGTACTCGCCGTTGCGGGTGTCGATGCGGATCGTGTCGCCGACGCCGACGAATAGCGGCACCTGGACGACGAGGCCGCTCTCGGTGGTGGCCGGCTTGCGTGCGCCGCTCTGGGTGTCGCCGGCGAAGCCCGGCTCGGTGTCGATGACCTTCTGCTCCACGCTCACCGGCAGCTCGACGCCGATCGTCTCGGTCTCGTACGTGGTGCGATCGAGCGTCATCCCGTCGGTCAGGAACTGCGCGGCATCGCCCAGCTTCTCGGCCGTCAACGAGAACTGCTCGTACGACTGGCTGTCCATGAAATGGAACTCGTCGCCGTCGCGGTACAGGAACTGGACCTGGCGCTGCTCGAGGTAGGCGCGTGGCCACTTCTCACCCGCCTGGAAGGTTCGCTCCACGGTCTGGCCGCGCTTGACGTTGCGCAGCTTGATGCGCACCTGGGCCGAGCCGCGGCCCATCTTGATGTGGTGGTACTCGAGCACCTGCCAGATCTCGCCATCGATCTCGATGACGATTCCGCGGCGCAGCTCTCCTGTCGAAATCACGGCCGAATGCTAGCCGAAGAGCCGCATCCGCCACGGCGGAAGCGGGTCGAAGGCGCGCAGCAGCGCCCGCAGGGCGACTGCGAAGGTTGGCTCAAAACAGCCGAAGAACCGCGCTTAGCCGACAACCGTCACTTCACGCGGAAACATGGTCAGCCGCTCGATCCGCCCGGCTTCGGCGTCGAACAGCACCAGGTCCTCGATGCGCACGCCCATCACATCGTCGAGATAGACGCCCGGCTCGACCGAGAAGACCGTCGGTGAGGGCAGCGGCGTCTCCGGCGCGGAGACGCCGAGCGACGGCATCTCGTGCGTGGCGAGGCCGATGCCGTGACCGAGCCCGTGGCCATAGTGGTCGCCGTGGCCGGCATTGCGGATGACGTCGCGCGCAACGCCGTCGATGGCACGACCGTTCGGCCGCTCCCCGGCGGCCAGTGCGTGGGCCAGCGCATCGATCGACGCCTGCTGGGCACGCGCCACCAGCGCGTAGATCTCCAGATCCTCCGCCCGCGGCTCACCGACGAACAGTGTCCGCGTCATGTCCGATCGGTAGCCGGCAACCTGCGCGCCGAAGTCGAACAGCAGAACTTCGCCGGCCGCGATTGGGCGCGCGCCGGGCGAGCCATGGGGAAGTGCCGCCCGCGGCCCCGACAGGCACGCGACGTCGAAGGCGAGCGCTTCGGCGCCGTTGCTGCGCATCTCCCACTCGAGGCTCAACGCGAGCTCTGCCTCGGTCATGCCAACCGTGATGGTCGGCAACAGGCGCTCCAGTGCCGCATCGGCAACCGCGCACGCCGCCGCGATCCGCTCGATCTCCGACGGCTCCTTGACCTGGCGCTGCTGCTCGATCCAGTTCTCGATCGGCACGAGCTCGACATCGGGCGCAGCGGCGGCCAGCCGCTGCCACATCGCCTGACTCACGAAACCCGCCTCGACCGCGACTCGGCGCGCCCCACCGACATCGGCGAGCAGCGCCGGCCAGCGTGCCACGAGGTCGTTGTAGACCCGTTCGACTCGCGCGCCGAGGCACTGCTCACGCGCCTGGAACGTGTAGCGCGAGTCGGCGAAGACGACCACCTCGTCGGCCGAGACGAGGAACTGGCCCGAGTTGCCGGCGACCTTCTCCTCGCCTTCGGCCAGCTCCAGGCCGGTCAGGTAGCGGATGTTCTCGCGGCGCACGCCGAAGTAGGCGTCGATCCCCTCCTCCGCCATCCGCCCTCGTAGCACCGATAGGCGCAGCGGTCGAGCGACGGCGTCGGCATCGCGCCAGCGACCCAGGTCGTCGTCGGTCGGCGGACGGGGAACGGGCGTCAATGTCTCGGTCACAGCGTCGGGACCGCCGTGGGCGGGTCGGCCGGGAGCGCCGTCGGGAGATCGGTCGGGGCATCGGTCGACAGCGATGGATTGGGCGTCGCGCCGCGGATATACACGTCGATGTTTTCCAAGTGATCCTCGTAGGTGCGCGCGAAGGCGTGCGAATTGCTGCCGTCGCCCTTGGCCAGGAAGTAGAGATACTCATCGGCCTGATTGGGGCTGAGTGCTGCCTCTAGGGACAGTGTGCCCGGGGTTGCGATCGGCCCCGGCGGCAGGCCGCGCGAGTCGTAGACCTGGTACCCGACAAGATCCTCGGAGACTACGAAATCGGCGATCGGGCCGAGTCCGTCGAGGGTCCAGAAACGGTAATCGGGCCATTCGCTGAAGTGCAGATCGATCAGCTGCATCGTGTCCTTGGCGTAGATCACGACAGGGTCGGCCTGGAGGAGGCGCGTCGGGAGCAGACCGTCGAGGCGGTTCTGGTAAACGCCGGCGATCAATGCGCGCTCGGCGTCAAGGATCGCCTCGCGCTCGACGATCGAGGCGAGGATGACCATCTCATAGACGTTCACGCCGCGCTCCTCGGCATCCTGGAGCACAGCCAGCGAGGGACTTTCCTCGTAGCGTTGGAGAAGCGTCTCGAGCATGCCCGCGGCGTCGATATCGACCGGCACCTCGAAGATGCCGGATCCGAGGAAGCCCTCGAGACTGCGCCCCTCGGGAATGACCCGCAGCCACTCGAACTGGTCGCGCAGCTCGGCGGACGGTGCGCTGGCCATGGTAAACAGCTCCTCCGCGTCGAGATTGTCGAGCGGCAGCGTCTGGAGGTAGGCGATGATCTGTTCGAGACGCAGACCCTGGCGCAGCGCGACCGCCACACCATCGCCGCCTGTTAGCGGCGCTCCCTGGAGCGTCGCGGCGACCTCGCGTGGCGACATGGTCCGCGTGAGCATGTAGGTGCCCGCTTTCAGGTTGTCGAGGCCGCCTTCGGTTGCGAGCACCCAGTTGAAGGCGAGCTGATCGGTGACGATCTCGCGATCGACCAGCGCGTTGACGATCTCCTGGTTGCCCGTGTTCGGCTCGATGACGAACTCGACCGGCGTCGGATCGGTGCCGGCGGGGGCATCGGGCCGGTCGGCCATAACCGATCCGACGGCCTCGGACACGACTCCGAAGCGCATCAGGTCGGGATTGCCCTCGGCCAGCGAGCGCACCACTCCCCCGAACGCGGGCGGCACGACGACCCACGAGATGAGCAGGATCGACACGACCGACGCGGCGATGATCGCCCAGCGGCGATTGCTGCTTGCCTTTCGGCGCGCCACCAGAGAGGCACGCCTGCCCGATGCCGCCTGTTGGCGCTCCCGAGCACGAAGCTGGGCTTCGGCGACGTGCTTCTCGCGGCTTTTGACGTGTGCCTCGATCTCGGCCCGATCACGCCGCGGATAGACGGGCCGGTCGCCATTCGGTGGCCGGCCTGAGCTGCGGTCGCTCATCCCTTCTCGAGACCTGCCTTCGTGGATCCTGCGGTCAGCGCAGCGTCAATTCGCGCGTCCAGCTCGGCCTGGACTATCGCCGCCGCCGCTTCGCGGTCGACTCGAGAACGTTGCGCGTTGCGCGACGCGGACGATGGTGGTCCACCCGACCGGCCACGCCGCGCGGCGCCGACTCGACGCTCCGCGGCCTCGCTGGTCAGTCGCTCGTCGCGCCACGCCACCGGCAGGCGGAGTGCCACGACAACGAGCGCGGCCCATTCACGGGTGACTGCCGCCTGCGTTCCTTCGCTGCCGTCCATGTTGAATGGCAGGCCGATCACGAGCTCATCGACGCGTTGCTCGGCGGCGACCCGGCCCAGCGTCGCCGCGTCACGCTCCGCATCCCCGCGGCGGATCGTGGACAGCGGCCGAACGACGCCCGTGTCGGTGTCGGCAACGGCCAAGCCGATGCGTCGCTCGCCAAGGTCGATGCCGAGCAAGCGGGTCACGATTCGGCTCCGGGCGGCGCGACGTTGACTCGGATTCGCGCCGCCTGGTCCGGGATACGGTCGATGAATTCGGGCCACATCTCGATGGTCACGTCACCGTAACGGGCCAGCGCCTGACGCGCCTCGGTCACCGTCTTGCCGCGGACCAGCGTGGCCAGCTCGGCGTCATCAGGGGCGCTGAACACGAGCGCGGTCGGCGCCACTTCATAGACGATCGTCTCGCCGTCCACCTCACCACCCGACCGACCGCTTGCGACCTCGTCTCCGAGCAGGCGTTGGTCGGCCGACAAGCCGGTTCGGACCCGCGCCGCGGCCAGCTCGTCGATCAGCGCCTCATTGACCGCCACCACCGTCCCCGGCGCATCAACTCCGAGGTTGAACGATGGCGCCACGGTGCCCACGACGGCGTTGGCCGGCTGATCGGGGCGCGCCTCGCCGAACGTGGCAGTCGACGCGAAGGTGGTCAGGCCGCGCGGCACGCTGTCCGGATCGGCCAGTGCTGCTTCCAATGCGCCGTCGAGCTGGCCGGCGAGCGACGCGACGGCCGCGTCGTAGTCGCCGCGCGTGACCGATGCTTCCTCGATTCGCTGGCCGCCATCGGTCGGCCTCGGGTTGCGGACACTGACCAGCTGGCTGGCAATGGGCGCAGGCAGCTGATTGATCGCTCCGGCCGGTACGTTACCGCGTGGTCCGGCGTCGACCGCGCGAACCGGCACATCTACCGTCCCTGGCGTGCTGGTCGCGAAGTCGGCGCGCGGGATCGTGGCTGCCTGGGTCGTCAGGAACTGGATGCCATCGGCGGTGGCGACGACCGTTCCGTCCGGGACGGCGACCTGGTCGAGCGTGTTCTCGCTCCGGAAGCGGACCTGGCCGGCCGCTCTCGTCTCGCGTGTCTCGACACCGGTCGCCGGGAACGTCCCGGTGGCGTGGAGGGGCAGCTCGACGAGCTCGGCGGGCACGACGCCTGCGGGCACGTCCATGACGGCCACGTTCGGATCGGCCGTGACCGCGAACGGAGACGGTCGCAGCTCGGTCGTCGACGGGGTGATGGTGATCGTCGCCGTTGGCAGGAACGTGTATGCGCCGTAGCCGACGCCGGCAACGATCAACAACAGAAGGCCGATCACCACCAGCGGCGCAATGCTGATGCGGCTCTCCTTGCGCTGCCGGCGCGCTGCCCTCGTATCGGCAACGGCCGGCGCATCCGTGGCAACTGCGGCAGCCGGTGCAGCAGCGGCAGACGCAGACAGCACGGTAGTCGCGGGAGTCGCCGGAGCTCCGGACGGAGTCAGGTGTCGCCGGCCTGGGCCTGCCCCTCGACCGAGGGCACTTCACGCAACGGGCTGGGCAGCACCATCGTCTCGGCCGGAACGTCACCGGAGGCAGCCGCGGCGGCGGCGGACGCGGCGGCCCGCGGCGGTGCCGGCGGCTCGTCGGGCGCTCGGCCGGCGCGCTCGGCCAGGCGTCGGTCCGCGTCGCGGAATTTGGCCAGCGCCTGCTCCGCCGCGGCGAGCGAGTCGTATGTCGGTATCCCGGCCGAGATCGCCAGCGCGCGGACCTGCGGCTCGTCGCTGACCGCGACGATGTTCAGCCGCCGCTCGTTGGCCTCCTTGCCGAGCAGCTTGAAGTTGATCCTGCTGGTCGCGATACGCGAGCCAGGCGGGACGACGACGATGACCTCGTCATCGGTCACCGCTCGGATACGGCCGATCGCCCCGGTTATCTCGTCGTCGATCTCGAGGTAGCAAACCGACATCAGCAGGCGGAGGCGAACAAGTTCATTTGACTCAGACCTTCATCTGGCGCAGCACGCGGCGGAGTGCGCCATCGAGCGGCGCCTCGGGCGCGCTCATCTCGAGCGCCTGGTGGGCGAGAGCCATCGGCGGGATGTCCTGCTCGTCGATCAGCAGGCCGGTCGTGTCGACGACCTGTGCCACCTGGTCGACCGTGATCGCCTCGACCTGGGGCGGACGCGCAAACGGCAGGTGCTTGGCGAACGCGGGGTCACGCAGCGCGGCGCCGATCTGCGGCAGCCGGGCGCCGCCACCGCACAGGTACAGCCGGCCGGGCAGCATGCCCGACTTGGCGAACTCCTCGAGCACCAGCTCCACGCCGGCCGCCCAGACGGCCACGTCCTCGGCAATGATCTCGGCGACTTCGTCGTGGCGGTCGATCTTGAGGCCCTTGGCGAAGTCGACCTTGATCTCCTCGGCCAGCGCAAAGGGCAGCTCGAGCCGATCGGCGAGCGACTTGGTGAAGGCTCGGCCGCCGAGCGCGAACATGCGCGTGCCCTCGATGCCGCCCTGGCGCACGAGCGCGATGTCGGTCGTGCCGCCGCCGACGTCGATGAACAGCGCGCCGGCCTGCTGGACCTGTTCGTCGTCCATGCAGCGCGCCACGGCGTACGGCTCGGCGACGATCGCGACAAGCTCCAGGTCGAGCATGCTCGCCACGGTCTGCAGCGCGCCGAGGTGGATGAGCGGCGCGAAGGCGTTGAAGATGCTGATCCGCACGTGACGGCCGTGGAAGCCGACCGGATTGGTGACCGTGTAGCCGTCGATCGTGGCCGCGGTTACCGCCGCATGGACGAGGCGGATGTCGACGTTGGGCAGGCCAGTCTCCCAGGTGACCGTTCGCTCGGCGTCCTTGAGCGCCTCGTGCTGGACGGTGTCGATGATCGTGTCCAGCTCGCGCGCGCTGAGCTGCTGGTCCGGCTTCTTGCGCTCCTGGCTGAGGCCCGTGGTGAAGCCTTTGACCAGCTCGCCGGCGATACCGATGATCACCTGGTTCGAGCGGAAGCCGGCCATCTCCTCTGCCTCCGCCAGCGCCACCTGGCAGTTGTCGACCACGGCCGATATGTCGGCCACGGTGCCCGACTGCATGTGCGCCAGGCCCTGCCGCCGGCGCCCGACCCCACGGACGATCGCCGTTCCGGATTCCTCGATCTCGAACACGAGCGCCTTGGCGAACTCGGTCCCGACGTCGAGAGCGGTGCAGGCAGTCAGCCGCTCGGACTCGGGACGCTGCAGGAATCGGCGCCAGAAGGCCACTGCTACGAAGTGGGAGTGCCGTCGGAGCTGTTGCGCAGCGTGGCCTGGAGCGCCTCGCGGATCGCGGTCAGCGCGCTGGGCAGCCGATCGCGGCGCGTCCCGCGCGCCTGAGCCATCTCCGGCCGGCCGCCGCCGCGACCTTCGATCACCGGCGCGCCCTCGCCGACCAGCGCGCCGGCGCTGATGCCGCGGGCCACGAGATCGTCGCTCACGGTCACGAACAGCTGTGGCTCGTCGGACTCGAGCGCAAGGGCGATGACGCCCGCTCCGAGCTCGGAACGCAGCGCCCGGGCGAAGCTCTGCAGCTCCTTCATCGATTCGAACGGCGCCGAGTAGCCCAGGAATCGCGTTCCATCGACGGACTGGGCGCTGCGCGCGAGCTCGCCCGGTCGCGCCTGGCCGCTGCCGCCGGTGCGCAGGCGGCGCTCGAGGTCGCGGTTGCGCTCCTGGAGCTCGTGCAGCCGATCTGGAAGAGCCTCGGGCGACCTGCGCGCCGGCGTCCTCGGTGACCTGGTCGAGCAACGCGACGCGCGAGTCGAAGTACGTGTCGGCTGCATCGCCGGTCAGCGCCTCGATGCGCCGCATGCCACTGCCGATCGAGCGCTCGCCGGTGATCACGAAACCGCCGATCTCGCCGGTGTAACGTGCAGTGCGTGCCGCCGCACAGCTCGCGCGAAAAGCCGTCGACGAAGATGACGCGCACCTTCTCGCCGTACTTCTCGTCGAAGAACGCGTCGGCGCCGGCCTCGATCGCCTCGGCCATCGACATGAACTTCGGCGTCGACTGTCTTGTTGTCGCGCACGACGCGGCGCACCTCGCCCTCGATCGACCGCTTCTCGTCGGCGGTAAGTGCCCGATCAAACGGGAAATCGAAGCGCAGGTAGTCGGGCGTGACGAGCGAGCCAGCCTGGCGGGCGCGCTCGCCGACCGTGTTGCGCAGCGCACGATGGAGCACGTGCGTGCCGGTGTGGTTGCGCATCGTTCGCGCGCGCCGCTCGGCGTCGACCTCGGCCGTCACCTCGTCACCGACGGCCAGCCGGCCGTGCAAGCGACCGCGATGGACGATCAGGCCGGGCGCCGGACGTTGCGTGTCGGTCACGGTGAAGAGCACCTCGCCCGACGCTGAGCGCAGCACGCCCTGGTCGCCGACCTGACCGCCGCCCTCGGCGTAGAAGGGCGTCTTGTCGAGGACGATCTCGGCCACGGCCTCGGCCGGCGCACGCAGCTCGATCTCGGGGAGCGCCTCGAGCTCCTGGTAGTCGGTTCCGTCGCGCAGGATGGCCACTACCTTTCCCGGCGCCGTGGTCGTCTCGTAGCCCAGGAACGGCGTTTCGCCGACGCGGCCGGCGATCTGTCCGTACAGCGCCTGCGTGCTTGCCTGGCCGGCCATGTCGGCCTTGCGCCCGCCTCGGCTGCGCTCGCGCTGCTCTTCCAACGCCTTCTCGAAGCCAGTCCGGTCGACGCGCACGCCGTACTCGGCGCCGAGCTCCTCCGTCAGGTCGATCGGGAAGCCGTACGTGTCGTGCAGCCGGAAGGCGACGTCGCCGGGCAGCACCGGCGAATTGGCCGGCAGGTTCTCCGCCCGGACTCCGACCGTTCGATCGGCCGACGTCAACGGGATGAGCGCCTCCTCGAAATGGATCACGCCGGCGTCGAGAGTGCGCGCGAACTGGCGCTCCTCGGCGGCGATGATGCCGGCGATCTCGGTCGCGCCGCTCGGTCAGGAACGGGTAGGCGCCTTCCATCGTGTCGACCACGACACCCGACAGCTCGGCCAGGAACGGCTCCGTCCGGCCCAACAGCCGCCCATGCCGCACCGCCCGGCGCAGGATGCGACGCATCACGTAGCCGCGGCCCTCATTTGTTGGCCGCACACCATCAGCGGCGAGGAAGGTCAGCGAGCGGACGTGGTCGGCGATGACCTGGTAGCTGAAGCGCTCCGCCTGGAACGTCTCCGGGTCGTGGCCGAGCAGGTTGCGCATCCACTCGTGGATCGACTGGAAGATGTCGATGTCGTAGTTGGTCGGCACGCCCTGCAGGACGGAGCAAAGCCGCTCGAAGCCCATCCCGGTGTCGACGCTCTTGAACGGCAGCGGCACGCGCGGGCCGTCAGCCGGCTGGTCGAACTCCATGAACACGAGGTTCCAGATCTCGAGCCAGCGCGGGCACGTTTCGGAGTGGTCGGGCACGCAGTGCGGCCCCTCGCTGAACTCGGGGCCGCGATCGAAGTGGATCTCGCTGCACGGCCCGCACGGTCCGGTGTCGGCCATGCGCCAGAAGTTGTGATCGTCGCCCTTGTCGGCATCGCCCCAGCGCGCCATGCGCTCCTCGGGCATGCCCATCTCGCGCCACAGGTTCCAGGCCTCGTCGTCGTACGTGTAGGTCGTCGCGCCGAGCCGCTCGAAGGGGATCTTGTATTCCTCGGTCAGCAGCTCGATCGCCCACGCGATCGCCTCGCGCTTGAAGTAGTCGCCGAAGCTCCAGTTGCCGAGCATCTCGAAGAAGGTGTGGTGGCGCGGAGTGCGGCCGACCTCCTCGAAGTCGTTGTGCTTGCCGGCCACGCGCAGGCAGCGCTGAACGTCGACGGCGCGCTTGTAGGAGCGCGTCTCGGAGCCGGTGAGCACGTCCTTGAACTGGACCATGCCCGAGTTGGTGAAGAGCAGCGTCTGGTCGCCCGCGGGCACCAGCGAGGCGCTGGGCACGACGGTATGTCCTCGCTCGGCGAAGAAATCGAGGAAGCGCTGTCGGATCTCCGCGGCCGGCATCGTAGGGATCGACGCGCCGTCCTCACGGATGGTGCGGTCGGACATGGCCTAAGAGTAGCGAAAGGCAGGCCTTTCCTTGGTCGTCGATCCGCGCATCGGGCTGGCCTCAGTCCAGTTGAACAGTGGTTGGCCATTGGATCGCGGACGTAAGATGCAGGCAGATGTCGGTTGAGTCAGTTGGGCTGACGTGCCCGCGTTGCGATACGCCGGCGCCGTCAGACGCAAAGTTCTGCCCCAGCTGCGGCACGTCTCTGGCCGATTCAGCAGGCGCGGACGTCGCAGCTCATGCCCTCCAGGCGCGCATCGCGGCGGCCACGCCGGCGCCGCTCGTGGAGAAGATGCGCAGCGCCAAGCTGACCGGCGAGCGCAAGCCGGTGACGGCTTTGTTCGCCGACGTCGTTGGCTCGACGACCCTCGCCGAGCGAATGGATCCCGAGGACTGGACGCAGATGATGAACGAGGCGTTCGACCTCATGTCGAAGGCCATCTTTCGATTACGAGGGCACCATCGCGCAGCTCCAGGGCGACGCGATGGTGGCCTTCTTCGGAGCTCCGGTCGCACACGAGGACGATCCCGAGCGGGCCGTGCTGGCGGCGCTCGACATGGTCGCCCAGACCGACGAGTTCGCGCGCCAGCTCAAGCAGTCGCACGACATCGACTTCCGAATCCGCGCCGGGATCAACACCGGCCCGGTAATCGTTGGCAACGTTGGCAGCGACCTGCGCTACGAGTACACGGCGCTTGGCGACGCGGTCAACGTCGCGGCCCGAGTGCAGACGGCGGCCGAGCCGGGCACGGTCGTGATCACCGATCAGACGCTGCACCTTGTTGGCAACACCTTCGACATCGACGATCTGGGTTCGGTCGAGGTCAAGGGCAAGGCCGAGCCGATCCACCTTTACCGCGTGGTTGGCGTTCGCGCCGATCCCGGGCGACGGCGAGGGCTGGAGTCGGTCGGGTTGTCGAGCGCGCTCGTCGGCCGCGACTCGGAGCTCCAAACACTGCGTGACCTATTCGACGTCACTCGCGCGGGACGGGGAAGGCTGGCAGTGCTGATCGGCGAGCCGGGTCTCGGCAAGAGCCGGCTGCTGGCTGAGTTGCGTGCGGCCACGGCGACCCAGAGCAGTGGCGAGCAGGCGCGTCCAGACGGCATGGATCGAGGGCCGTTGCGTCAGCTACGGGCGGACGCTTCCCTACCACCTCGTCTTCGATCTGGTTCGCTCGATGCTTGATCTGCCTCAGCTGGGAGCCGAAGCCGATTCCCCGCGCCACGCTCGACAAGCGACTCGACGAGCTGCTCGGCAGCGACGCCCAGGATTCAGCGGTCTATTTCGCCCACCTCCTGGCAATGCCGCTATCGCGCGAGGAGAGCGAGCGCGTCCAGGTTGACCCGGAGGCGCTCCAGGGTCGCTACGTCGCGGCGCTTCATCGGGCGCTGCGGGCGATCACCGACAAGGGACCGACCGTGCTTGTCTTCGAGGACATCCACTGGGCCGATCCCGCTTCGGTCGAGGTCGTCATCCAGCTCCTGCCACTGGTCACCACGCTGCCCGTGCTGACGATCTTTTCCGGACGAGGGGAGACCGACGTACCGGGGTTCCGCCTCATTTCCCACCCGCGCTCGTTGTTCGGTGACGCCCTGACCGAGGTGCGACTCCAGCCACTTACCGAAGCCGAGAGCAGAACGCTGGTTGCCAACCTGCTCGAGATCGAGTCGCTGCCCGAGTCCGTGCGTACGGCAATTCTCACCCGCTCGGAAGGCAACCCTTTCTTCGTGGAAGAGGTCATTCGCATGCTTATCGGCCGTGGCGCAATCGTCCGCGACGGCAACCGCTGGCTGGCCAACGACACGATCACCGGCATCGAGATCCCCGACACGCTTCATGGTCTGCTGCTGGCCCGCATCGACCAGCTCCCTGATGCGGCCAAGCGCAGTCTGCGCGTCGCGTCGGTCATCGGCCGCCAGTTCCCCGTTCGTGTTCTGGAGCGAGTCCTGTCGACGGCGGCGGTCGAAGGCACGGACCGGCCGTCATGACCGATCAGCCCGACCTCCAGCTCGACACGCTCGAGGCCCGCGGCCTGATCCGGCTGGCCACGCTCCAGCCCGAGCTCGAGTACCTGTTCCGTCATGCCCTCCTGCAGGACACCGCCTATGAGTCGCTGCTCAAGCAGGAGCGAAAGGCGCTCCACCTGGTTGTGGGTCAAGCCCTGGAAGACCTCTACCCGGACCGAATGGGCGAGCTCGCCGCAGTGCTGGCGATGCACTTCGAGCAGGCCGGCGAGAAGGACAAGGCGATCGAGTACCTCATGGCTGCGGCGGCGTTCGCCCGTGACAGGAATGCGCTCGTCGAGGCATTCGATCTGTACGGCCGCGCAGCGGCGCTGCTTCCGCCGCGCTCGGACGGAGATGACGACGCGCTGCGCCGTCGACGGGTCGACATCGAGATGGGGCGGAGCAGGGCTGGCTTCAGCTTCATGACCGAGGGCGCGCGGACTCGAGATCCTCAGACCGCTCATGAGCGATGCGGAGCGGCTGGGCGACCTGCGCCTGGAGGCCGAGGTTCACGCCTCGATCGCGCTGCTGCGCCAGTTTCGCGGTGAGAATCGCAACGACAGTGCTGAACTCAGGCAGTCGCTCGATCGAATCTCGCGCATTGCCGAGGAGCTGGACGATCCACTGATCGCCGCCATGCCGGAAGGAATGATGGGGCTGTTCCAGGTCTTCAGCGGCTATCTGCGCGAAGGCGTGGCGGCGCTCGAGATGGCCGCGCCGGTGCTCGAGCAGAAACATGACTTCGTCGGCTCTTCGTTCGCGCTTGTCGCGCTGGCGATGGGCTACGCGCGGTTGGGTGAGTTCAGCAAGGCAGAAGCTGCCGCGCGGCACGCGACCGAAGTCGGCGAGAAGGGCGATGTCATCGCCCGGCTGGATGCGCTGATCGGCGAATCGACGGTACGTTCCGTTCGCGGCGATCTGGACGCCGTGATTCCGATCGCGACGCAGTGCTCGAACCTGGCTGAGACGACCGGCGCCACGTCCTGCGTCGTAGCGAGCAATTTCCTGCTCGGTGATGCATATATGCGTCAGGGCAAGTTCGGCGACGCCAAGATTGCATTCGAGCGCGGCGGCGAGGTCGCGAATGCGATCGAGCAGCGCATATTCCGTGCCTCCATCGCGGCCTACCTGCGTGCCAATGCCGCGAACCTGGGCGACTTCGCGCCCAATGCCCGGTCATTCGATGAGGCGCTGGGCGAGACTCGGGCGATCGGCGATCGGTGGGGCGAAGCGAACGTGCTCTGGCAGCGCGCGCAAACCGAGTCGAAGCGGCCGGGCGGCGACCGGGACCAGATGCTGTCGGACTACGAAGCCGCCGCCGCCGGGTTCGAGGCAATGGGCGCGCGGCCCTTCCTGGCCCGCGTGCTCCGCGACTGGGGACGGGAGCTGCGGTCCGCAGGCCGCGTCGACGAAGGCCGCGAGAAGCTCGACGCTTCGTTGGCTCTGCTTTCCGATTTGGGCATCAAGCGCGAAGCCGAGGAACTCAGGATCGAGCTCGCCGCGAGCTAGTCGCGCGAGCCAGCCGCTTAGCTGCCGCCCATCCGATCCTCAACGCCGCGCCGGATCCGATCGGCGCCGTGAGCGAGCGTCCGGCTCGCGGATCCGGCCATGCGCTTGGCACGATCGACTGCGGCGGCCGGGCCACGGACGATGTTCTCGGCCTCTTCGACGGTCGCCCGGAGTGACTTGATCGTCGCGTCCGCCTCTTCGAGCAGCAGATCGAGGCGCTCGACGCGCGGCGCCGCTTCCTCGCTCAGCTTCGCGAGATTGGCCGACGTCGCGCGCAGGTCTTTCAGCGTCGGCGGCAGATCTTCGTTCAGCGCGGCGACGACCTGGTCGAGCGAGCGGGTGAGACCGCTCACGTCGCGCGTCATGCGTCGCAGCGACAACACTGCCAGCAGCGCGGCCAGGGCGAGCACGACCAATGCCGCTACCGCGGCCGCGGCAAGGATCAAGTTCAGTTGTTCAGCAGTCATATCAGGACATTTTGTCGCGTGATGGCGAAAGCATGCTCGCGGCGACGATCAGGATGATCCCGACCCACGACAGGACCGTCGCCCAGACCAGCCCGAAGTCACCGACCAGCAGCGGGTCGCCGAGTCGCAGACCGAGCGCCTGACCGGCATAGGCACCGAGCACGGCGGCCACGGCAACGAACGGCAGGCGCAGTCCGGCCGACCCACGGAGCAGCAGGTACAGGCCCGTGTTGAAGAGGCCGACCAGGATCGCCAGGACCGGTGCCGGCTCGATCTCAGGCAATGCGACCGCCGCCGAGGACCTCGGCGCCCTCGTAGAAAACGGCCGCCTGACCCGGAGCGGGCGCCCATGCGTCGCGCTCGAGCGTGACCGACCATCGGCCGCCTCGATCCGGCTGGCTCGAATCGATGCGTCGGATCGTGGCCGGCACAGGCTCGGCGCGGTGGCGGATGCGGACAGCGGCGTCGAACTCGTCGGCAGGCGGAGCGCCGGCCACGAAGGATGCGTCGGCAACAACGAACTCGCGTCGGTACAGATCCTCGCGCCGGCCAAGGGTGACGACGTTGGTCGACGCGTCGATCGAGCTGACGTAGCGCGGCTCACCGAGTGCGACGCCCAGGCCCTGGCGCTGGCCGATCGTGTACGCGGCCGCGCCGCGATGCTCGCCGACCTGCTCGCCGCTCGCGTCGAGCAGCGGCCCGGCTGTCTCGCGCCAGCCGGCGCGCGTGCCGAGCGCGGTGCGATAGTCGCCGCCGGGTACGAAGCAGATCTCCTGGCTCTCCGGCTTCTCGGCCGTGACCAGGCCGTGGCGCCGGGCGACATCGCGCACCGCGGACTTGGTCAGGCTGCCCAGCGGGAAGCGCGTGTGAGCGAGCTGGTCCTGGCGCAGCCCGTACAGGAAATAGCTCTGGTCCTTGTCCGCGTCGAGACCGGTCAGCAACCGGTAGCGCCGCCCGCCGGCAACGTCGGGATCCTCGAGCGCGTCGACGCGGGCGTAGTGGCCCGTGGCAACCGCGGCACAGTCGAACTGGCGCAGTGCCTTGCCGAGCAGGGCGCCGAACTTGACGTAGCTGTTGCAGTCGACGCACGGACTCGGTGTGCGCCCATCGAGATAGGCGCCGAGGAACGGCTGGATGACGCCGGCGTCGAACTCGCGCTCGAGATTGAGCACGTAGAACGGGATGCCCAGCTGGCTGGCCACGCGCCGCGCGTCGTCGGCAGCGTCGAGCGAGCAGCAGCTCTTCTTGAACTCGCTGTACGAGTCGGCCACGTCGTGCAGGCGCAGCCAGACGCCGACCGTATCGACGCCGTCCTCGGCCAGCAGCGCGGCGGCGACCGACGAATCGACGCCGCCCGACATCGCGACCAGGACGCGCCCGCTGTTGCCGTCGCTCATGCGCCGACCTGCTCACCCAGCGCGTCCGACGCGGTCAACGCCGTCGAAGCGCGCAGGGCGCTGATTGCGTTTGGCACACTCTGGACCGCCTCGTCGATCTCCTCGTCGGTGGTCGTTCGACCGAGCGAGATGCGCAGGGAGCCACGCGCCTCCTCGTCCGGGTAGCCGAGCGCCGTCAGCACGTGTGATGGCTCGGTCGAGCCGGTGGTGCACGCAGCGCCGGTCGAGGCGGCAACGCCGGCAAGGTCGAGGCTCACGATCAGGTCCTCGCCCTCGGTGTCGCGGACGATGACCGACAGATGGCCCGGCAGGCGCTTGCGCGGGTGACCGGTCAGCTCGACGTTGGGCAGGGCCAGGATGGCGTCGCTCAGCCGATCGCGGAGAGTCGCGAGACGTGGCGCGGTCTCGGACTGCTCCGCGCGGGCGAGCTCGTACGCGACGGCCATGCCGGCTGCGCCGGCTACGTTCTCCGTGCCCGCGCGGCGATAGCGCTCCTGGGCGCCACCATGAAGCTGGGGCAGCACGATCGTTCCGTGGCGTAGGAAGAGCGCGCCGATGCCCTTGGGTCCCTCGAACTTGTGGGCGCTGAAGCTGATCATGTCGACATCCAGCTCGCGCGTGTCGATCGCCAGGTAGGGCGCGGCCTGAACCGCGTCGAGGTGAATGGCCACTCCCCGATGGGTGCGCACGCGGCGGATGATCTCGGTCAGCGGCTGGACCGTGCCCACCTCGTTGTTGGCCATCAATAGCGAGACGAGGATCGTGCGGTCGTTGATCGCCGCGTCCAACTGCTCCGGGTCCACCCGCCCGTAACGATCAACCGGCAGCGTCACGACCTCGAAGCCGAACTTCTCGAGGTGACGCATGGCGTGCATGACCGCGTGATGCTCGACGCCGCTCGTGACCAGCCGGCTGCCGCGTGCCTTGCCCGCCCATGCCACGCCCTTGACCGCCAGATTGATCGCCTCGGTGCCACCGGCAGTGAAGATGATCTCGCGCGTCTCGGCGTTGAGCGGCGCGGCGAAACGCTCACGTGCCTCGTCCAGCGCCGCTCGGGCCGCGCGGCCGTAGCCGTGAACAGACGACGGGTTACCGAACTGCTCGCCGAGCAGCGGCAACATCGCATCGAGCGCCTCGCGGCGCAGCGGCGTCGTCGCGGCATGGTCCAGGTAGATCGCCATCATGCCGAATTGTAGGACTGGGCAGGGTCGCCGCCGCGCGCATGAGGAGCGCGGCTCGCGCGGACCGTCTCAAGAGGCCTGTGATTGTGTGACCATGCACGCAACGCCATGACCAACTTTCGCGACCTTCTTTCGACGTCGACGTCGTTTCTGCTCGTCGACTGGCCGGACAGAGACGTGCCCGACACGCTCGCCCGCCACGGCTTCTCGGTGGTGTCGCATGACGGGCCGGGTGCCAACGAGTTCAATGCCTACCGCATGGTCGACGGGGCGGTTCAGGTCCGACCGACGGACGGGCCACCCGATCGGGTGGACATCGTTTACACGCACCGCCCGATTGATGAGCTGCGCGAGATCGTCGAGCAGGCACGGAACTTGAACGCGCGAGCCGTCTGGGTGCAATCCGGGTTGGAAAGCGCTGGGGTCAAGAATCCACGCGGCTGCTGGTTGGCGCCGGACGACTCGGCACGGGCCAAGCAAATGGTCGAGAGCGCCGAGCTCGAGTATCTCGAGAGCCCGTATCTCGCCGATGCTGTGCGCGAGGTGGTCGAGCTCTAGTCATCCTCGGCGCGCAGCAACGCGTCAGCGCTGCGGAGGCTGCTCCATTTCGCGACGGCGTTCGTCGTACTCGCGGCCGGCCTCGCGCCGTCGATCGTGCTGGCTCAGCTTGCGCTTGCGCAGTCGGAGGCTGTTCGGCGTGACCTCGACCAGCTCGTCCTCGGCGATGAACTCGATCGCCTTCTCGAGGGTCATCGGCGGCGGCGGCGTCAGGCGCAGCGCGTCGTCATGCGAGTGGGTGCGGATGTTGGTCAGCTTCTTCTCTTTGGTCGGGTTGACGTCCATGTCGGTCGGTCGGCTGTTCTCGCCGATGATCATGCCTTCGTAGACGGCCTCGCCGGCACCGATGAACATCGAGGCGCGCTCCTGGAGGTTGAACAGGCCGTATGCGTTGGACTCACCCGTCCGATCGCTGACCAGCACGCCCGAGGTCCGGTGAGTTACCTCTCCGGCCCACGGCCCGTAGCCGTCGCCGATCTGGTGCAGCAGGGCGGTGCCGCGCGTCTCCGACAGCAGCTGGCCGCGGTAGCCGACCAGGCCGCGCGTCGGGATGATGAACTCCATCCGCGTTCGACCGTCCGCGTCGGTCGTCATCAGCTCCATCCGAGCGCGGCGCTCGGCGAGTGACTGGGATACGGGGCCGATGAAGTCCGGCGGGATGTCGATCGTGATCCGCTCGTACGGCTCGTGGACCTCGCCATCGACCTCGCGCAGCAGCACTTCCGGACGCGAAACCTGCAGCTCGTAGCCCTCGCGACGCATCTGCTCGATCAGCACGGCCAGCTGCAGCTCGCCGCGGCCGCGTACCTCGAACGTGTCCGGGGTTGCCGTCGGCAGGACCTCGATCGAAACGTTGCCGAGCACTTCACGGTCGAGCCGCTCCCTGATCTGGCGGCTGGTGACGAACTTGCCTTCACGACCGCTGAGCGGCGAAGTGTTGACGCCGAACGTCATGCGCAGCGTGGGCTCGTCGAGCTCGAGGCGGGGCAAGCGGCCGCGGATCGGCGGGATCGGTGATCGTGTCACCGATGGTCACCTCGGGCAGGCCGGCGACGGCCACGATCTCGCCCGGCCCGGCCTCCTGGATGTCGATGCGCTCGATGCCGTGGGCAGTCGTGAGGTTGGTGACCGTGCCGTTGAGGACGGTAGTCCGGCCAGGCTCGACGCTGCCGTCGGTCGAGTCGGGCTCGTCGCGCACCACCGTGACCCGTTGGCCCATCTTGAGCGTGCCGTTCCAGATTCGACCGACGGCCATCCGGCCGACGTAGTCGTTGGCGCTCAGGTTGGTGACCAACAGCTGGAGTGGGTGGTCGGGCTCGTGAGTCGGCGGCGGCGTGATCTCGACCAGCTTGTCGAGCAGCGGCCGAAGGTCGGTGCCCGGGGTCTCCAGGTCATTTGCGGCCGTTCCCGCTCGGGCGTTGGTGTAGAGCACGGGGAAGTCGAGCTGCTCGGCGTTGGCGCCAAGGTCGATGAACAGCTCGTAGATGTCGTCGAGCACCTCGCCCGGTCGAGCGTCGGAGCGGTCGATCTTGTTGATCGCGACGACGACCGGCAGACCGCGCGCGAGCGCCTTGCTGAGAACGTAGCGCGTCTGTGGGAGTGGCCCTTCGGCGGCGTCGACGAGGAGCAGGATCGCGTCGACCATCAGCAGCGTCCGCTCGACCTCGCCGCCGAAGTCGGCGTGGCCCGGCGTGTCGACGATGTTCAGGCGGCGGCCGTCGTGCTCGATCGTGGTCTGCTTGGCCATGATCGTGATGCCCTTCTCGCGCTCGAGGTCCATCGAGTCCATCACTCGCTCGACGACCTGCTCGTTGGCGCGGAAGACGCCCGACTGGCGCAGCATCGCGTCGACCAGCGTGGTCTTGCCGTGGTCGACATGGGCGACGATGGCCAGGTTGCGCAGATCGTCGCGCACGGCGGAGCCGGCGGCAGGGGCGTGCGGAACTACGGGCGCGGGACTCGTCATGGGGAGTGCCGATTGTCGCACAGGATGGCTTCGCGGCTACGATGCGCGCCATGACGGTCGCTGCAGTCGTGTTGTTCGCCCGGCTCGAGGGCGCTCTCGCCGATGCCGCCGGCCGAAGCGCCGCGCGGCGGATTGTCGAGTCGGCGTGGGCCGGCGGCGCAACGCCGATCGTGGTCGTCTCGTTCGACGACGCTGAGGGTGGCGTTTCCTCGACGCTCGCCGGATCGCCGGCCGTGCTCGCCGAGCCGGCACCGGTCGAGACCGGTCCGGTCGGCCAGATCGCACGCGGGATGCGCGTCGCGGCCGACAAGGTGACCGAGACCGACGCGTGCCTGATCTGGCCGGGCCGCATGGCGTGGGTCGACGCCGAGACAGTCACGTCGATGATCGAGGCACACGGCGCCCATCGTGAGGCGATCCTCCGGCCGCGCTTCAACGACGTCATCGGCTGGCCGGCACTGATTCCGGTCTCGATGCTTGCCTCGTTTGCCGAACAGGATGCGACGCTCATGCCCGACGAGCTGCTGGCCGACATGATCGCCGCGGGTGCCGCGCTCGAAGTGATCGACACCGGCGATCCGGGCGTGGCCCACGACATCAGCACGTCGATGGACGCGCTGCCCGAATACCAGGGCCCGCCTGAGCCCGTCGCCGGTGCCGCGCCCGAGTGGGGCGCCGCGGCCGCCGAGATGGCCGACGATGTGCCGCTCGAAGGCCCCGCACTCGCCCCCTACTCACAAGCGGCAGACGAAGGCGACTAGCAAACCGGTGACGCTCGGGTGACCGGCGCGCGGAAAAGGCGAATCACCGTTCGTCGGATCGTGGCGGCAGTACTGGCTGTCCTGCTCGTGGTCGTACTTGGCGCATTCGCATGGCTGGCCATCCCGCAGCAGACACTGCCCGAGGCCGACGCGGCATTGGTCACCGACGCCACGGTTGCGGTCGACCAGAGCGACGGCAACATCACCTTCGTTCCCGCGGCGGGCGCAGACGTCGGGCTCATCCTCTATCCCGGAGCAAAGGTGCCCGCGAAGGCATACGCGCCGACAGCTCGTCTGATTGCCGAGCGCGGTTATCTCGTGGTGATCGTCTCGATGCCCTTCAACTTTGCCGTCCTGGACCCCAACGCGGCAACGAATGTGATTGTCGGCCGACCGGAGATCGAGACCTGGGCGATTGGCGGGCATTCGCTCGGGGGTGCGATGGCCGGCCAGTACGTCGCCGGTAATCCCGGTGCGATCGACGGGCTGATTCTGTGGGCCGCGTACAGCTCGTCGAACGTTTCGGCCAGCGCGATCCTGGCGGAGGTCACGTACGGAACCCTCGACGCGGGGCGGGATCGGTTCGTCTCGACCGAGTCGCTGGGCCTGCTTCCGGCGAACGCGACGATCACGGCCATCGAGGGCGGCAATCACGCCAACTTCGGCGCCTACACGGGACAGCCCAACGATCCTGAGGCGGAAATCCCACGCGAGCAGCAGCAGCAGGTAGCGGCTGACGCCGCGGTTGAGCTGTTGGAGCGGCTGGAGGATGCCGCCCGTTAGGTCGGCTTGGCGGATTCCTTTGGCGGTGCCATCAACAGGCCGAGCTCGGCGAGCTGGGCCGGTTCGGCGGGTGATGGGGCGCCCAACATCAAGTCGCTCCCCGTCCCGGTCTTTGGGAACGCCTGGACCTCGCGGATGTTCTCCTGGTTGGTGAGCAGCGCGATCCAGCGGTCGATGCCCAGCGCGATGCCACCGTGCGGCGGCGCGCCGTACTCGAACGCGTCGAGAACGGCGCCGAACTTCTCCTGCATCGCCTCGCGCGAGTGACCCTGGAGCAGGAATGAGCGCTCGAGCAGGTCGTGGCGGTGAATTCGGATCGAGCCGCCGCCCAGCTCCCAGCCATTGAGCACGAGGTCGTGCTGCAGCGCCCGCGCCTGTCCCGCCGGATCGGACGGTGACAGCTGCGCGAAGTCGCCCGACGCCGTCTCGAGCAGCTTCTCGTCGTCGGGCTGAACGCCGCTGAACGGGTTGTGGGTGGCATCCCAGCGATTGCCATCCGTGTCCCACTTGTACATCGGGAAGTCGTAGACCCACAGGTACGACAGCTCGTTGTCGTCCGTGATCAACCCGAGCCGTTGGCCGAGGACCGCGCGCAGGTCGCCGAGCGCCTCCTGGGCGTGGATGTCGGCGTCGGCGACGATCAGCACGAGGTCGCCCGGCGAAGCGCCCGCCGCTTCCACTATCTGGTCGGCGCGCCCCTCCCCCAGGAACTTGAGCACGGGCGATGTGACGGCGCCCGACTCATCGACGGCCATGTGCACCAGGCCCTTGGCGCCGGCCCGCTTGGCCATTGCAGTCAGCTCATCGATCTGCGACCGCGTTGCTCCGGCTAAGACCCGGTGCGGCCATCCCGACGACACGGCCGCCCGATTCGAGGACGTTGTCGAAGACGCCGAAGCCCGAACCGCGCACCACCTCGCCGAGGTCCTTGAGCTCCATCCCGAAGCGGACGTCGGGCTTGTCCGATCCGAAGCGGTCGATCGCCTCGCGGTACGAGAAGCGCGGGAAGGGCGAACGTGCGGAGCGGTCGGTCGGGCACGACGGCGCGGGTGACTTCGGCCACGGTCATCTCGACGAACGACATCACGTCTTCCTGCGAGACGAAGCTCATCTCGATGTCGAGCTGCGTGAACTCCGGGCCGCGGTCGGCACGCGCGTCCTCGTCGCGCATGCAATGGGCGATCTGGTAGTAGCGGTCGAAGCCGGCGACCATCAGCAGCTGCTTGAGCTGCTGCGGCGACTGCGGCAGGGCGTAGATGTTGCCCGGCTGGAGGCGCGACGGGACGATGAAGTCGCGCGCGCCCTCGGGCGTCGACTTGATCAGGAGCGGCGTCTCGACCTCGACGAAGCCGTGCTGGTGGTGCACCTCGGACAGCGCGCGCAGCAGCTTCGAACGGAGCACGAGGCGGTGGTTGATTGCCTCGCGACGCAGGTCGAGGTAGCGGTACTTGAGGCGCAGCGTCTCGTCGGTGTCCTCGGGCTCGTTGATCGGGAACGGCGGCGTCTTGGCAGACGACAGCACCTCCACCGACGCGGCCCGGATCTCTATCTCGCCGGTCGCCAGCTTGGGGTTCTCGGTGCCCTCGCGACGCCGCGCGACGGTGCCCTGGACGCGCAACACGAACTCGTTGCGCACCGACGTGGCGGCTGCATGGGCATCTGGCGACTCGGTCGCATCGATCACGACCTGGGTCACGCCGTGGCGGTCGCGCAGGTCGATGAAGATGAGCTGGCCGAGGTCGCGCCGGCGATTCACCCAGCCGGACAGCGAAACCTGCGCGTCGACATGCTCGGGGCGAAGCTCGCCGAGCGTGTGCGTGCGGTACGCGGTGGCCAGCGTGACGGTTCCTTCGGGATTCATGCGGCCGGTATCGTAGCCGAGGGGACCCGCGGACCCGCTTGCCGCCTAGGTCTCGCCTCCCGCGATCCGCTTCGCCGTGGCGGTGGCTGGCGTGGGCACGCTGCAGCTCGCGCGCCAGGTCGGCCACGTTGACCAGCCGCTGCGTGCCGGCCTCCAGGTCGCGCAGCTGGACCTGGCCGGCCTCGAGCTCGTCGCCGACAACGATCGCGAAATGGGCTCCCTCGCGCGCCGCGCCCTCCAGCTGCCGGCCGAGCTTGCGCGGCGCGAGATCGGCGCCCGTCGGCACACCCGCGGCGCGCAGCTGGATGGCCAGCGCCAGGCGCAAGTCCGTGGCCGCCGGGTCGGCGCCCACGACAACGGCCACCGGCTTGCCGACGCTCTCGGCGGCGCCCTGGCTGGACGCCACCATCGCGATGCGGTCGATCCCCAAGGCGAACCCGACGCCGGGTGTCGGCCGCGCCCCGAACAGCTCGATCAGCCCGTCGTAACGCCCTCCCCCGCCGAGCGCCGACTGCTGACCCTCCGCGCCGCGCTGGTAGAGCTCGAACGCGGTGCGCGTGTAGTAGTCGAGTCCACGCACCAGGCGCGGCGCGCGATGAATCGGCACCTCCAGCCGGTCGAGGTGGGCCAGGAGCGAGTCGAAATGGTCGCTGCAGGCGGGGCACAGGAAGGCATCGATAGTCGGCGCGTCGTCGAGGATGGCCTGCGTCCGGGCGTCTCGCGTGTCGAGCACGCGAAGCGGGTTGGCGCGCAGGCGATGGCGCTCTGTCGGCGGCAGGGCGTCCTCGTACTTGGCCAGGTAATCGACCAGCGCCGCGATGAACGCCGGGCGGCATGCGGCATCGCCGATCGAGTTGAGGTGGAGCTCAACGTCCTCTACACCAGCTTCGCGAACGAAACGCAACGCGAGCTCGATCAGCTCGGCATCGATTGCCGGTCCCGGATCACCGATCGCCTCAACATTCCACTGGTAGAACTGCCGGTAGCGGCCGGCCTGCGGGCGGTCGTAGCGGAACATCGGCCCGAACGTCGACAGTCGAACCGGCTGCGGCAGCGTGTGCATGCCGTGCTCGACGAACGCGCGGCAGATGCCCGCCGTCGCCTCCGGTCGGAGCGCCCAGCGATCCTCGTCCGAGCCTGGTGAGCGGATTCGGAACAGCTCCTTCTCGACGATGTCCGTCACTTCGCCGATGCCGCGCTCGAAGACTGCCGAGTCCTCGAACATCGGCGTCTCGATCGGCTTGTAGCCGTACAGCTCGGACAGCCGGCGGGCAACATCCGACATTCGGCGGTACGTCGCAGCATCGGCCGGGAGCAGGTCACGGGTCCCTCTCGGCGCCTGGAACTTGGGCATGTGACGATCCTATCTCCGCAGGCGCCGCCGGCGCTGCTGCGCGCCGGCTCGTGACTGCTCGGCCCGCCGAGACTTCTCCGAAGGATCTGGCTCAGCGCTCCGCGTGGTACCGGCGTGAAGCCTCGGCCCGGTTTCGAACGCCCAGCTTGGCGAGGATGCTGCCGACGTGCCGGCCCACGGTGCGCGGTGAGATGCCCAGCGATTGGGCGACCTCGCGATCGGTCAGGCCGTCCGCGACCAGCGCTAGAACTTGGCCCTCGCGTTCGCTGAGGCTCGATTGCCGCCGCGCGTTCGCGCCTACGAGGTGCGACACCAGCTCGGCAGCCAGGCGCCGAGGCATCGGCAGATCGCCATTGCGCAAACCCCGGATGGCCCTGATCAGCGCCTCCGGCGAGATATCCATCGTGAGGTAGCCGGCGGCCCCGGCTCGCATCGCCGCGACGACGTCTTCGCTTCTGTCCGATGTGGTCAGCATCACGATCTTGGTAGCCGGATAGCGCGGTGCGAGCTCGCGCGCGAGCTGGATGCCGTCCATCCCGGGTAGATCCACGGCCACCAGCATCACGTCTGGCCTGGCTTCCGTCACGCGTTGGAGCGCCTCCTCCGCACTCGATGCCTCGGCTACCAGTTCGATGTCCGGGGTACTGAGGGTCTGGCGCAGCGCGGCACGAACAAACGCATGGGGCTCGATGAGCATCAGGCGCAGGCGCGTCCCCTCGGTCGAAATGCTCGTGGTCAGAACCTCGAGGGCGGTGACGTGCCCGTGCGGGGAGAGACGAATACGTGAGTAATGCTAACTAGTCAACAGTAACTACTGCAACAATCTCACGGCACAACCTATCGTGCACGAGCGGGCGCGGAGACGCCCGACGGTCGCACTGACCCGGTCTCCGTATGCCCATTTGCAAACCCATGTCCTACCCAGTTCGTTTGGGTAGACCCATGGGTGTGACTCCGGATGATCGTACTGGGCTCGGACCAGTATTTTAGTCGGCGCGGCCTCCCAGCTCACGGCCGCGGCACGAGGGGTGCCCCGAAAGCCCGGGAGGGGAACGATCGTCCATCGGAGATATGTGCCCGTATCTGGCCGCGGCCAGGGACTAGTGCCATGAACGGTTGAAAGCCGTTGCGTGCACTCGCTACAAAGGAGACTCGTGCCATGAACAGTCGAAAACCGTCTCGTGTATTAGCAGTAGCGCTTATGGCGATGCTGCTTGGAGTTGGAGGGTTGGCGTCAGCGCCGACCGCGGTCGCGGCGCCGTCCACTGACGCCGACGACCGAGCGTTCTTCTGCGATTTCAGAAATCAGGGGCTGGATGACGAAGGGGTTGGGCCGACAATCGCAGGAGATGTGGCCACGTGGTGGGCTACGTATGGCCCCGAAGACGGGGTTGACTGTTTCGATTTGGAAGTGACAGTCAGTTGCGGCCAAATTGACGCAACACTCACGAGCTACATCATCCTGAAAGACGGCACTACCGTAGATAGAGTGTGGTGGAGCGAGGGCGGCGTCTCGAGTTATGCGTTCCCCAAGACCTTCGCCGAGGACTACAACGGTGGCTCAGTAGACGTCACCATCGCATTCAACACCCCGGAAAACCAAGCCATTATCGGTATGGACCCATCTGATGAGGACCACTGGATTGGAACCGGCGGAAGGGTCTATACGGTCGACACTGATTGTCTCGCCGAGGGTGAGGACGCCAAGCTCAACGTCATCAAGTTCTACGATGCCGACGCGAACGGCGAGTTCGACGATGGCGAGCAGCTCATCGAGGGTTGGAAGATCAGCGTCAATGGCAATGACTTCTTCACTCCTTATTCCGAGTTCGTCGATCCCGGCGACTACGAAGTTGCCGAGTACATGCCCGTTGAGCCCAACTGGATGGCGACCACGCCCAGCCCCGTGAACGTCACGCTCGCTGCGGGCGAGGAGAAGACCGTCGAGTTCGGCAACGTCTGCGTCGGCGCCGGCGGCGGCAAGACGCTCGGCTTCTGGTCGAACAAGAACGGCAAGGCCGTCATGAAGGACGGCGGCTCGTTTGCCTCCGAGCTGGACATGCTGGAAGCCCTGCACCTTCGGAACGCCAACGGCACTGACTTCAACCCGATTACCTACAAAGCATTCAATAGCTGGCTGCTCGAAGGCCACCGCCACCAACATGGCGTACATGCTCTCCGCGCAGCTCGCGGCAATGGCCCTCAATGTCGAGGCCGGCTTCGTTGACGGCGACGCGCTCGTCTACGCCCCCGGCACGGACAGCGCCAACAGTCTTGGCTTCGCCACGATCAACGCCGTGATGGCAGAGGCGGACGCATCGCTCCTAGCCAATGGCAACACAGTTGCCAGCGGCGCGGTGCGTACGTACCAGCAAGCCCTCAAGAACGCGCTCGACAACGCGAATAACAACCTGAACTTCGTCCAGTCGGACGCCTTGTGCCTTCATCTTTGCTGCTGCGCAGTAGGAGCACTGACACGCCTGATGATCCAGGCAAACGAGAGCCCCCGGCCCTATAGGCCGGGGGCTCTTCTATTTCCGCCGTCGATTACTGGAGCGATACCACGTTCGACTGCAGGCTGACGTTGCCGGCCGCGTCGAAGGCCATCATGTAGTAGCTCCTGGTTGAGCCGGAGGCCAGCGCTTGCGGATCGTTCCACTTGGTTCTGGTCGTGGTCGCCACCGGCACGCCTGCCTAAGCCTCGGTTGGGGCCGCCTCGGATTCGCCGTGGCGGCGGCTCGCATGGGCGCGCTGCAGCTCTCGCGCCAGGTCGGTCACATTGACCAGTCGCTGGGTGCCTGCCTCCAGGTCGCGCAGCTGGACCTGGCCGGCCTCGAGCTCGTCGCCGATGACGATCGCAAAATGGGCGCCATCGCGAGCTGCGCCTTCAAACTGGCGGCCAAGCTTGCGCGGCGCGAGATCGGCGCCGGTTGCCACGCCCACGGCGCGCAGCTGAGTGGCTAGGGCGAGTCGTACGTCCGTTGCGGCAGGATCGGCGCCGGCGACGTCCTTCCTTCACCGGGAGACCAGCCAGCCATGATGGAAATCGACGGCTCCGTCGCGGCCGTGTCGGTGCGCTTTCCGGCAGGCACATGCCAAGCTGCATGAACTTGTCGGAGAACTTGCGGGTGGTGGTGGTGGAAGCCCACCCCCTCGTCCGGGCGGCCATCCGCCAAATCCTGAGCGTGCCAGGCATAGAGGTCGTGGGCGAGGCCCGGGATGCCGACTCGGCGCTCGAGCTTATCCAGACCGTGAAGCCGGACGTGATGCTCGTCGACCTCGATCTGCCCGGGATGAACGGCGTGTTGCTCGTGCGCGAACTCGCACCGCGCCTGCCCGATACAAAGATCATCATGCTTGCCGCTTCGGGAAAGACCGACGACGTCGTCGCCGCCATCCGCGGCGGAGCCGCCGGCTATCTCACCAAGGACATTTCTGCCGACGCGCTGGTCCGCTCCGTGTTGGGCATCCGCAGGGGCGACCTGCCCATGTCGCGCCGGCTAGCCGCGGAGCTCGTTAGCTGCCTGGTCGGATCCTCGGGCCGGAGGGAAACCGGCGACCTATCTGATCGTGAGCTGCAGGTCCTGGGGTTGGTTGCCGACGGCCTGACCGATCATGAGCTGGGCGAAACGCTCGGGATCTCACCCAGGACGGTGGGCCGTCACGTAAGTAACATCCTCGACAAGCTCGGGGTCCGCAACCGCGCCGAGGCCGCCCGTCATTACCGGGACGAGCTCTGACCGTCGCCCGCGACGCCGGCCGGTCGTCTCCTCCGCGATCAAGGCCCGCATGGGATCGGACCGCGCAGGCTTTACTAGGGGCGCGGCTTCGAAGTGAGCGTAAATGCGACAGCGTTTGAGTCTGGGCTGACGTTGCCGCTCGCGTCGATGGCTCGGACCACGAAGGTGTATGAGCCAGCTTTCGTCGGTGTGGCGGAGGACGTGCTGCTAGTGGTAGCGATCAGAGAGCCGTCTCGGAGCACCTGATAGGACACGGTTCCGCTGTCGTCCGTGCTCGCATCCCAGCGCAGTTGGACCTTGTTCGACTGTTGCGCCGCAGTCAGGTTCCCGGGCGCCGTCGGCGGCTGGAGATCGCCATTCAGCGGCGTCAGGCGTGGCCGTCGGCGTGGGCGTTGGAGTCGGCGTAGGCGTGGCTGTAGGGGTAAGCGTAGGTGTCGGGGTAGGGCCCGGAGTGCCAGTGGGAGTGGGAGTCGGATTCGCGGTGCTGCCGCCGAACTGGACCATCACCGTGGCTGCGCCGAGTCGACCGCAACGGACGTGATGGTGATACTCGAAGCGGGATCCACGAACGTGCTGCCGACCGCGAGAGGTGCGTCGGTGAAGGACGTGGTTGCCGGCGTCGCGTCAAGGAGCCTCGATCTGACGGCACCCGAGTCAGGCGCCTGTCGAATGATCACCCCGTTTACCGCCGCGCTGGTGGACGAGAAGGCATCGAACTGCCCATAAGGCTGCCGCCATTCGAGGTAGAAGAAGTCGCCTGACGGGCGCGCGACGCGCAGGACACGCGGAGCCCCGCCGGCGACCTCAACTGTCGCCATTCGATACGTGCCGGTTGAAGTGATCGTCTGCTGATCTGAGCTCTGCGAGGAAGCCGACCTGGCGGCGGTGCCAGTTGCTGGTGTGGCGGGTCCCATTGCCCATCACGTCGTAGGGGTCGCCGTACTCGCTCGCCGTGCAGTTGCTGGAGAACGACACGCGGACGCCGCCCGACGTGCAGCTCAACGAGCTGGCGTGGTGGATCCCGAAGTTGTGACCAAGCTCATGGCTCGTGACGAATGTCGTCATGCCGCCGTTGATCCACGAGTTCCTGCCGCCGACGTTGGCCATTCCGGACCAGCCACAAGCGGATTGCCTGGGGAACGCCAGCATGTAATTCGTGTAGTTAGCGAGCGGGACACCGGCAGCCGTTGCGGCACTCTTGCCTGCAGTCATCCAGGCTCCGTAGTCACAGTTCGAGGTAGAGACGTTCAGGGTGAAGTACCCGTATACGTCGCCCGAGATCGCCATCTGGCCGTTCGACACCTCGTTCCAGTATCCGGCGGCTCCGGAGGTGCCGAAAAGGACGTTGGCTGCGGCCTCCGCCGTCCAGGGGACTCTGGCATCGGTCGTGAAGTTCGCGAGAAGAACAGCGACCTTGGGCGTCGTGGTCGGCGACGGGTCGACGCTTTCGACCGTGGCGGTCGCGCTTGTCCACGCCCTCGGCGGCCGAATTCAGCGTGCCGGCGCTGCGAGTGCCGCGAAGCCGGACTCGGTCACCGTGTCGAAGCCTCTCCTTGCCCTTGCCCTCGATGACCAGCCGCTCAGACCCGGTCTCAAGAAGCCATCGAGTCGTTGCCCGACCCTTGGCGAATAAATCCTTGACCTCCACCGACACCCGCCCCGTGTGGGAGCCGGGCGGTGCCGCTGCGGCCGGCGTGACGACCAGGCTGGCAAACAGCAGCATGAGCGCCAATGCGACGCGCAATGAGTTGGCGGGCGACGACCGAAAACGGCGCGCATGCATCAATCAAACCCTCTCCCGAGCCGGCGGTGGACGTGACGTGAGGTACGGGAGAGTGATATTTCGTCGCGGGCCGTTTCCACTCCCTGTCCGAAGTCACGGCCGGCAGGGACCATTTCCTAGCGCTGGTGCGATTGAGTGAGCGCGCGGACGGTGAAGGGAGGTTTACACGGACTGGGGGCGGTTAGGGACGGAAACGAGCATAGAAAGAGGCCCCGGCCGTTCGGCCGGGGCCTTTCTTTAACCGGCTGAGCCGGTGACTACGGGAAGTAGAAGACCAGCCGGTAGACGTCTCAGGTGGATGCCGTAGCAATCCGTGTTGGACAGTCCGTTGACCGTGATGTTCTGGCCGGAGACATCCGCCGTGGCGGTCGTCTTGGTCGAGAACTGGCCGGGCTGCTTGTAGCTCTGGTTAGTCGCTGCAACTCATCGGGTTGATCTTGACGTTGTTGCTGACGTTGGCGAAGTACCAGCCCGCGTCGAGGTCAATCGTCAGACTCGTGGTCCCGTTGCGGGAACCCGTGATCGTCCCGATGTCCATGAACTGGCCGGCGATGATGTCGGCGCCGCCGTCGAGGATGTCAGCCCACGTGGTGTACATGAACCAGGTGGCCGGCGCGTTCCGGGTCAGGCTCCACTTGGGGCCGAAGCCCGTCGCCGTCTCGCCGGCCTGGCGGGCGCACTCGAGCGTCACATCGACCGTCTCAGTGTCGGAGTCGAGTACGACCTCGCCCGACTCGACCGTCGCCGTGTTGCTCACCTGGTAGGGCGTGCAATCGAACCCGCCCGGATGGGTGAAGGTCCGGCTCGCTGGGTTGAACGTTGCGGTTTCGTCCTCGTCGAAGTCGGCCGCATCAAGCGTGCCGAGCGAGACCGCAGCGCCGCCGTTGTAGGCGTCAAACACCTCTACGGTGGCGTTCGTCTCGTTCTCGGGGTCACCGAACGCGTAGTCGGCGGTGTCCAATTCGTCGATTGCGCTGTCGTCGCTGAAGGTGCCCGCAACGTCCACCGTATTGGTGCCGTCAGTCGCGCTTTCGAGGGTCGCCTCGTAATCGCACTCAAGCGTGTCACCAACCGCCAGGGCGTGCGGAAGGATCTCAGCGAGGGCCGCGCCACCGCCAGGTCACCGTGACGTCATCAGCAGATGTCAGGTAGTCATCGATCGAGGTGATCGACGCGGCCAGATCTCCGTCGTTCTCGATGGTGATCGTGCCGCTGACCGCGAAGTTCGAGTCCTCGAATCCTTCGTAGGTCACGACGACGGTGTAGTCCACGTCCTCCGAGCTGTTGCCGTTGCCGCTCAGGGGGTGGTACAGGGTCACGCTCGTCGGGTCGGCAGTCTTCTCGATCGACCAGTCGTGCGTCCGGTCGAAGGTCGCCTCGGCGGTCTTGAACACATTGACGCTGCCTTCGTCGGCACCGGCGTCCTCGCCCTCGATGCAGAACGAAACGTGACTGATGCCCTTCGCGCCGTTAAACGGCGTCGTCAGGTACGTATCCTCCGTCACGCCGTCCGGCCGGTAGTCGTAAACGTTCGCGCCGTCGACGCCGTCCTTGACGATCACGCCGAGGATGTTCACGCCGTCGGACGTAAAGTCGATGCTGTTGGGGTTGATCGGTAGTTGCGTGCTAGGACGCACGATGGTGATCGATCCACCGTCGCCGGCCGGAAGGGTGCCCGACTGCGGACTGTTGTCGAACTTGACCTCCGTCGTTCCTGGGAACAGGACCCGACAGGTCTTGCCAATGTTGGTGGCGCCGGTAACGACCGTGGGGTCCACGCTTGCGGCGAGCACGATGCTCGGCGTCAGCAGCAGCGTCACGATGGCCAGCAGGCCAACGAATTTCCTCATTCGAATGAATACCTCCAATGATTTCGAGACAATGTGGGTCCGCCCTCTGCGTGGGAGCGGATGCCGTTGGGCAGGACCGCTCCTCTATCTCCGCAGGTGTCCGTTCCATCTCGAGTGGGGGATGTCGGATGGGGGGAAACCGCGCTGGACCCCTCTGTGAGCGCGCTTCGAGGAGAAACTACTACGAAAGTACTAGTAGCACAATGCCATAGCGCTTAAAAGTACTACCCAACCGCCAGTGGGGATACGTAGTCAATAGTGCGTACTGCAAGCCAGACTTGTGGGCCGAACCACGCTTGGATCCAAGTCCTGTGATGTCCCCTCGGCCGCCGGATCGGGCGTCGCAACGCTTGTGGAACTGTTGCCTGAAGGCAACCCGGCGAGGTGTGGTGGGTCTGTTGACCCAGTTTGTCTGGAACGCTCCGCGTCGGGTGCGCTATAACGCTCAGGTGAGCGAGGACACGGGGCTGGCACATCGGGTCTTCGTGGTGCCTGTGCTTAAGCCGATCGCGCAGCGGCTGATCCTGCCTAACTGGCTGGCGATCACGATCTGGCGCTGGATCTTTGCCTGGCGCGCGCTCGATGAGGGAGAGCTGGCCCACGAGCTGGCCCACGTTCGGCAATGGCGCGAACACGGCTTCGTCGGCTACATCAGGAGCTATATGGCCGAGTCGTCACGGGCCAAGAAGGACGGCGGCGATCGCTACCGCGACAACCAATTCGAGGTCGAGGCGCGCGCCGCCGAAGACGCGGCGAGGATTGGGCGCAAGGGCCCCTAGGTCAGCTCGCGCTGGACGGTGTGAACGTCCTTGAGCTGCTCGATGCGCGTCAGGACGCGCGCCAGCTGCGCCACTGACGAGACCTGCAACGTGGCCTGAATGGTGGCCGTGTGGTCGGGGTGGACGCGCACGTTGGCGGCAATGATGTTGACCTTGTTCTCGGCCACGACGTTGGTGATCTCGGACAGCAGCCCGGTTCGGTCGTAGCCCTCGACGCGGATCGCGATCGGGTAGGTCTGCTGGACGCTGCCTTCCCACTCGACCTCGATCAGCCGGCCGATCTCCTTTTCGTTGACGATCGTCGGGCACGTCGGCAGGTGGACGGTCACTCCTCGGCCGCGGGTGATGTAGCCGATGATCGGGTCACCCGGGATTGGGTGGCAGCAGCGCGCGAAGCGGATCATCAGCTCGCCGACACCCTTGACGCGCACGCCATCGGTTCGCGTCGGCAGCTGCGGCGCGACCGACGGCAGCACCTGCTCGTTCGCGTCGTCGACGACGTCGAGCCGGCTGACGACCTGTTGCGCCGAGACCGCGCCGTAGCCGATGGCGGCGAAGAAGTCGTCGACCGACTGGTATTTGTACAGCTCGGCCATCTCGGCGATGCGCTCCGGCCCGAGCTTCTCGAGCGATGAGCGCGCCAGGCGACGCAGCTCGCGCTCGAGCGACTCGCGCCCGTGGACGATGTTCTCCTCGCGCTCCTGGCGCTTGAACCACTGGCGGATCTTTTCCTTGGCGTGGCCGGTCTGGACGATCTTCAGCCAGTCGCGCGAAGGGCCGTGGGCGGCCTTGGTCGTCACGATCTCGACGATGTCGCCGTTCTGCAGCGTGTAGTCGAGCGGCACGAGGCGGTTGTTGACCTTGGCGCCGATGCACGAGTGGCCGACGTCGGTGTGGATCCGGTACGCGAAGTCGAGCGGCGTCGAATCGGCGGGCAGATCCTTGACGTCGCCGCGCGGCGTGAACACGAAGACCTGGTCCTGGAAGAGGTCGAGCTTGAGGCCCTCGACGAACTCGGTCGCGTCGGACACGTCGCGCTGCCAGTCCATCAGCTGGCGTACCCAGGCAAGCTTGGCGTCGTAGCTCTTGTCGACCTTGCCGCCTTCCTTGTAGCGCCAGTGGGCGGCGATGCCCATCTCGCTCACGCGGTGCATGGCGTGCGTCCTGATCTGGACCTCGAGCGGCTTGCCGTCGATCGCGATGACCGCGGTGTGCAGGCTCTGGTAGCCGTTCGCCTTGGGCACCGCGATGTAGTCGTCGAACTGGTTGGGGATCGGCCGCCACATCGAATGAACGACGCCGAGTGCCGCGTAGCAGTCGGGGACCTCGTCGACGAGCACGCGGATGGCGTGGACGTCGTAGATCTCGTCCAGGTTGGCGCCCTTGCGCTGCATCTTTTTCCAGATGCTGCTGATGTGCTTCGGGCGCCCGGAGAGCTCGGCCGTGATGTGGACCTTGGCCAGCGCGTCGTTCAGCACGACCATCGCGCGCTTGACGTACGCCTCGCGCTCGCGGCGGTGCGCCTCGAGCTGCTCGGCAAGGTGCTTGTACTCGTCCGGCTCGAGGACCTTGAACGACGAGATCCTCGAGCTCCCACTTGATCTGCCAGATGCCCAGTCGCTCGGCCAGCGGCGCGTAGATCTCGGCCGTGACCCTGGCGATGCGCTTCTGCTTCTCGGGCGGCAGCGCCGAGATGGTGCGCATGTTGTGCAGCCGATCCGCGAGCTTGATGAGCACGACGCGGACGTCCTCCGCCATCGCCAGCAGCATCTTGCGGATGTTCTCGGCCTGCTGCTCCTCCTGGGTTCGCCGCGCGCCGAACTTGGACAGCTTGGTCACGCCGTCGACGAGCTGAGCCACGCCGGCGCCGAAGCGCTCCTCGATGTCGCTCAGCTGATACTCGGTGTCCTCGGGAATGTCGTGCAGCAGGGCGGCCTGGATCGTCTCCGGGTCGAGCCCGAGCTCGGCGAGGGTGCGCGCGACGGCCAGCGGATGGGTCACGTACGGCTCGCCGCTCGCCCGCCGTTGCGCGCTGTGCGCCTCGATCGCAAACTGCCACGCCTCGCGGACCTTGGCCAGATCGGCCGCTGGATGGTGCGCTATGAGCTCGGATTCGAGTCGTCGCTCGGCCGCGTTGAGCGCGCGGCGGCTATAGCCGAACGAAAGGGCTCGTCCGGCTTTCTGACGGGTGCTCGTACCCGCCCCACTCTCCCGCGGCGGGGTCAATGGCTCGATGGACATCGCGCTGTTCAGTGTAACTTGATGCCTGCTCGGTTCCGGCGTGCCCCCAGGACCGTTGAAAGCGCCAAATAGTCCTCGGGAGCCGATGTCCAAGTCCGTTTTGCGCCTTCTGTCGTTGGCACTCGCCGTGCTGCTCGTTGCGTGCTCGGCGCAGCCTCAGGCGACGCCATCCCCGACACCGGCTGCGAGCGCGCTGCCGACGGCGATTTCCAGCGCACCTCCGACCGACAATCCGGAGCCGACCGGCAGCGCGGCACCAACCGACCCATCGGCAACCGAACCTCCAGGCTCGACGCCGAGCCCCGCGCCACCGACGCCGACACGCGTGCCCGGCACGCCGACACCGGCACGCAGTCCCACGCCCGACGTTGGCCAAGCGGCCGAGCTCGGCGCCGAACTCCAGGCGGCGCTCGACCAGCACCGCACCGATCGCAACATCCCGGGCATCGGCGCCGCTGTCATCTTTCCCGACGGCAGCATCTGGACCGGCGGCAGTGGCGACGCGCGTCTCGATCCGCAGGAAGCAGCGACAGGCGACACGCCGTTCGTCGTCGGCTCGATCACCAAGACCTTCGTGACCGCCGCGGTGATGCAGCTCTATGACGAAGGGCAGCTGTCACTCGACGAGCCGATCTCCACCTGGCTGCCCGACTACCCCAACGCCCAGAACATCACCGTCCGCCAGCTGCTCAACCACCGCAGCGGCATCTACAACTACTTCGAGCACCCGACGTACGACCTGCAGGTCTTCGGCACGATGCGCGGCCACTCGTGGACGCCGCAGGAGATCCTCGACACGTTCGTGCTCGACCCGTACTTCGAGCCGGGCACCGACTACCACTACAGCAACACGAACTTCATCCTGCTCGGCTTGATCGTCGAGCAGATCACCGGCCAGTCGCTGGGTGACGTCCTCGGCGAGCGCTACTTCGGGCCACTCGGCCTCGCCGACACCTACTTCCAGGGCAACGGCCCGCCGCCGGCCACTGCCGCGACCGGGTACCTGCTGCGACCGGCCGGGTTCAAGGCCGTCGACGACGAGACCGACTATCAGCCGACCATCTCGGCCGCGACCGTGGCCTGGGCCGCGGGCGCGATCGATGGCAGCGCACGCGACATGGCCATCTGGGGTGATGCCCTGTACGGCGGTCACGTCGTCAGCCCCGACGCGCTGGCCCAGATGGAGGACTGGACCTACTACCCACGGACGGACGAGACGTACGGCCTGGGCACGCGCAGCCGCGAGTTCGCCGGCGAGCGGATGTTCGGCCACACCGGCTCAATTCGCGGTTACGCGGGGGCGATGTGGCACTTCAAAGAGTCGAACATGACCATCGTCACGCTGACCAACCGCGGCCGGATCGACGCCAATCCGGTGATCGACGCGCTTGCTGCAGTGGCCGTAGGTGGCAGCGGCGAAGCTGCCGGCCGGCCGGCGACGGTCTCCGCTCTCGGCGCGACTCTGCCGGCGCGTATCTCGGCCGCGACGATGGCGGAAACGTCCGCCGCCGAGCTGCGCGCGGTGCTCAACCAGCAGCGCACCAGCCTGCACATTCCGGGTGCCGCGGCGGCCGTGATATTCCCCGACGGCAGCATCTGGAAGGCGGGCAGCGGCCTCAGCCAGATGAATCCGGACAGGGTGGCGACGCGCAAGACGCCCTTCGTGGTCGGGTCGATCACCAAGACCTACGTGACCGCGGCGATCATGAAGCTTGCCGAGGAGGGCGCGCTGTCGATCGACGATCCGCTGGCCAACTGGCTGCCCGACTACCCGCGCGCCGACCAGATAACCCTCCGCCACCTGCTCAGCCACACCAGCGGCGTCTTCAACTACTTCGAGCATTCCAGTTACAACCGGCGTGTCTTCGTGACCGATGCGGGCCATGCGTGGACGCCGCAGGAGATCCTCGACGAGTTCGCACACGCACCCGACTTCGCGCCGGGACAGGGCTTTCGCTACTCCAACACGGGATTCATCCTGCTCGGGCTGGTGATCGAAGCCGAGACAGGCAAGAGCCTCGGGACGGTTCTGCGCCAGCGATTCCTGACACCACTCGGACTGCAGAAGACGTACTTCCAGGGCGACGGCCCACCACCGGCCGGATCGGCGCAGGGATACCTCTACAAGTCGGGCGTCTGGAAGGAGTGGTCGGATTCGACCGGTTATCAGCCGACGATCTCGGCCGCGACCGTGGCGTGGGCGGCCGGCGGCATGGTGTCGAGCGCGCGTGACGTGGCCAAGTGGTGCGCCGCGCTGTACGGCGGATCAGTTCTGAGCCCCGCATCGCTCGCCCAGGTGACCGACTTTGGGTACTCCCCATACGCCGAGGGCACGTACGGCCTCGGCACTCGCTATCGGGTCAAGAACGGCCGGGGCATGATCGGCCACACCGGGTCGCTGCGTGGCTTCGACGCGGCCATGTGGCACTACCCCGACAGCGGCGTGACGGTGGCCGTGGTCACCAACCTCGGCCGCGTCAACGTCAACCCGATGGCCGATGCGCTGGCCGATGCGCTCGGCGCGGAGGCAGTGTCCGTGGCCAACGCGACCCTGCGTCAGAACGCCGCGCGCAGCTCCTCGATGCTCGCGCCGCGGACGGTCTCGCCGTCGCTCCACGCGAGCCAGCCGCCGCCGATGCTCGTCAGCAGGGGTGAGCTGCTCTCGTCGGCCTGGTAGGTAGCCACGGTCAGGTCTTCGAGTAGCCGAGATCGGCGAGCGCGGCTCGAGCGAGCGCGGCCTCGTCCCATGGGATCGGCCCTTCCGCTCGCGCGAGCGTCGGCTCGTGCCCCTTGCCGGCAAGCAGCACGACGTCGCCCGGACGCGCCAGCTCCATCGCCCGGCGGATGGCCTCCTCGCGATCGGGGATCAGGAACAGGTCGCGATCGCGCCGCCGGCCGGCCTCCTCTGCTCCGACCGCCATCTCCTCCAGGATCGTCATGCGGTCGTCGTTGCGCGGATCGTCCTCGGTGAGCACGACGATGTGCGACCGCTCGCCCGCGGCGCGGCCCATCATCGGCCGCTTGGCGATGTCGCGCGCGCCGGGCGAGCCGAACAGGGAGATCAATCCGCCACCGCGCGCGGCCGCGATCGGCGCCAGTCCGTCGAGCGCCGCGGCCAGCGCGCCGGGCGTGTGAGCGAAGTCGACGTAGACGCCGAACGGCTGGCCCTCGTCGATCGGCACCATCCGCCCGGCCACGTGATCGAGCGAGGCAATTCCGCGCCGCATCGCGTCGGGATCGAGGCCGAGTGCCTCGCCGACTCCGAGAGCGGCCAGCGCGTTGAAGGCGTTGAAGCGGCCGACGAGGCGCACGTCGACCTCGTCCTCCCAGCGTGGCGTGCGGACGCGCAGCCGGAGTCCATCGGCGGTGTCGCGTACCGCGATCGCAACCAGATCGGCCTGCACCTCGGGATCGACCGCGTAGGTGAGCACCTGTGCGCCCGACGCGGCGCGAGGCCTGCGATGAAGTCGTCGGCGCGATCGTCCTGCGCGTTGATCACGGCCGACTTCGGCCAGCCCTTGGCCGGGTTGTCGGCCGTGACGGCAAGCCGGTCGAAAAGCGAGCGCTTGGCGGCGACGTACGCCTCGAACGTGCCGTGCAGGTCGAGGTGCTCGTGGGTGATGTTGGTCAGCACCGCCACGTCGTAGGCAACCTGGGCGACGCGTTCGAGTGCCAGGCCATGCGACGTCGACTCGACGACGGCAAATCGGTCGCCCGCGTCGACCATCGCGCCGCAGGTCGGACTGGATGAGCGGTGCCTCGGGCGTCGTCTTGCCCGAGTAGCCGCGGCTCTCGCCGCCGACGATCGCCTCGATCGTGCTGATCAGCCCGGCCGGCAGGCCGCACTCGTCGAGCATGGCGCGGACCAGGTACGAGGTCGTCGTCTTGCCGTCCGTGCCGGTCACGCCGACCACGCCCAGTGAGTGGCTCGGATGGCCGTTGATCCACGCCGCCGCGAGGGCGAGCGACGAACGCGACGAGCCGACCAGGATCTGCGGCACGCCGAGTCGCGCGATGGCGCGCTCGGCAACGACCGCCGACGCCCCGTTCTGGACGGCGGCCGCGGCGAAGTCGTGGCCGTCTGCTTCGGCGCCGGGGACGGCCACGAAGAGCGTCCCTGGCTTGCGCGGCGCGCGAATCGAAGGCAACGCCGCGCACCTCGACCGCGGCGAGTGGCGCGCCGGGCGGAGCCAGCACGCTGCGCAGCATTCCGCGCTGTTCGAGGTCGCGCACCAGATCGCCGAGCGGCCTGGATTCGAGAGTCATCGCCTGAACATCGATCGCACGAGCTCCACCGACTGTTGCAGCTCCGGTATCCGAAGCAGCAGGGTGTACAGCGCGTAGACGATCAAGCCCCCTCCGCCTGCGACGACGATCTGGCCGAAAAGCGCCACGGCGCCCGGATCAGGCCCTACGATCGGGTCGGTCAGCTGCACGATCGCAAAGGCCACCGCGCCGGCTATCACCGAGCCGACGGCGAAGAGCAGCAGTGGTCGTACGACTCGCTCCACCCCCGCTCCGGGCGTCCGGCGCCAGAGCATGAAGCCGAGCGCGATCGCCTCAGTCCATCCGCCCGCGGCGAGGCCGAGGGCGATGCCCTGCAGGCCCAGGCTGCCCACGGTGAGCACGCTGATGCTGATCGCGACCGCCATGTCGGTCAGCGCAGTCAGCACCGGCGTGCGCGTGTCCTGGCCGCTGTAGAAGGCACGCGCAAAGACGACGACCATCGAGTAGCCACCCAGGCCGAGGAGCAGGACCCCGAGCGTGTCGGCCGTCATCGCGATCGCCGCCGGGTCCAGCCCGCGGCCGAAGAGCAGCGCGATGGTCTGCTCGCGCAGGACGATGCCGACGGCGGTCACGAAGAGGCTCATGTACAGCAGCAGCCGCACCGAGCGGACGACCAGCTCGCCGAACTCGCGCGTCGATTCCGCGGCGACCGCGCGCGACATCGCCGGCAGCAGGACCACGCCGAGCGGAAAGACGAGCACGCCGAGCGGGATCAGCATCACCGTCCAGGCAATCGTGTAGCTCGTGACGGCGCCCAGGCCGACTCCGGTTGCGAGCAGGGTCGCGACGATGAACGTGACCTGATTCGCGCCCAAGCCGATGGCGCGCGGCGCCATCAACCTCAGCACCTGGCGCGACTGGGTGTCCGAAAGATCGATCCTCGACGCTGGCCTGAACCCGGTTCGGAACAGAGCCGGCAGCTGGACCAGCACGTGGAACAGGCCGCCGATGACGACCCCGATGGCAAGCCCCACGACGCCCAGGATCGGGCCGAGCATGATCGCCGCGCCGATGATCGCCAGGTTGTAGACCGACGGAGCGAGAGCGGCCGCGGCAAAGCGGCCGCGCGAGTTGAGCACCGAGGACGCCACCGCGCCCATCGCCAGCAGGATCGGCGAGGCGAGCATGATCCGGGTCAGCTCGATGGTCAGCTCGGTCGTCGCGGCATCGAAGCCGGGCACGATCAGGGGCACGATCACCGGCGCGAAGATGCCGACGATGACCGCCAGCACGATCAGCGCGACGAGCATCACGTTGAGCACCGTCGAGACGACGCGCCACGCGCGCGCTTCCTCGTCGCGTTGGTACAGACCCGCGAGCACCGGGATCATCGCCGATGACAGAGCGCCGGCAGCGACGAGCTCGAAGATCGCGTCGGGCAGCCGGAACGCGGCGAAATAGGCGTCCAGATCGGCGCCGGCGCCGAACATGTTGGTGATCACCACGAGGCGCACCCAGCCCAGGACGCGCGACAGGAAGAAGGCAGCGGCGACGATCAGTCCGGCGCGCGCCAGATGGCGAGCGGCGGTCACGGCGAGGACGTACCGGCGTTCCGCTGGGAGCGTGGATGAGCCGCGCGGTACGCGCTGCGCAATCGCGTCGGGGACACGTGGGTGTAGATCTGGGTCGTGCCCAGGCTCTCGTGGCCGAGCAGCTCCTGGACGACGCGCAGGTCGGCGCCGCCCTCGAGCAGGTGGCTGGCGAACGAGTGCCTGAGCGTGTGCGGCGACGAGCCGGACGGCGCGCCTGCCGCGCGCAGCAATCGATCGAGCCGATAGCGAATGCCGCGCACGCCGAGCGGCACGCCCTTCGAGTTGAGGAAGATGACGCCCGAATTCGGGGGCGCTCCCCTGCTCCATCAGCTTCGGCCGACCCTCGCGCAGGTACGCGTCGATCGCCGCGCGAGCCGGGGCGCCGAGCAACGTGATGCGCTCCTTGCGGCCCTTGCCCACGACGCGCAGCTCGCCGCGGTTCAGATCCAGGTCGGCCAGCCGCGCCGCGGCGAGCTCGCTGATGCGCAGCCCGGCGGCGTAAGCGGTCTCGACCATGGCCAGGTCACGCAACGCGAGTGCCCTGTTCTCAGTGGAGCCGGGAGCCTCCTCGATCAGCCGCTCTACGTCGTCCACGGCGAGAACCGCCGGCAAGCGCCGAGGTTGCCGGGGAGTCAGCGCGGCCGACCACGGATCGGCCTGCACGAGACCCTCTCGTCGGGCGTAGCGATAGAAAGAGCGCAGCGCGGCGAGCCGGCTGCCGACCGACCTCTTGGCGAGCCCGCGCTCGGCGAGCTCGGCCATGTAGCCGCGGATCAGCGGCCGCGGCGGCTCGCGCCAATCGACGCCGCGCAGGTCGAGGAACTCGAGGTACTGGCTGATCGCCGTTCGATACGAGCGCAGCGTGTGCTCGGACGAGTCACGAGCGGCAAGGCGGCGCAGGAACGCGTCGAGCGCCTCGGCGCCGTCCGACTCGCCATTCGCGAGTCGGTCGTTCACGCCTCGGCCGTGCTCAAGCAGCTCGCTTCGGCCGTCGGCGGCCGTTGGTCGCCGCTCCTCCCTTGCTCGCGCCGCCACTCGATGGCCTCCGGCCACCGCGGCGCGACGAGACGAGCGCTTCCGGGTTCGGATCGCCACCGGCCAGCTTCACGCCCGGGATCACGACCTCGGGCAGGTCCACCGGCGCGCCGCACTTGAGGCAGATGCCACCCTCCCCTTCGCGCGCCACCGGGCCGTCGTCGGCGTCGTGCAGCGCGCCGACCGGCTCGCGCGACGACGTGAAGTCGCATTTGGGATAGCGCGAGCAGCCGTAGAACACGGAACCTGTCCGTCGCGCACGGCGCGCGGTCAGCTGACCCTCGCCGCACTTGGGACACGCGACCTCGAACGGGAGCGGCTCGGGCGGCGGCGGTCCGGTCTTGCGGATGTAGTTGCAGTCGGGGTAGCGCGAGCAGCCGGCGAACGCTCCGAATCGACCGCGGCGCGCCACGAGCGTGCCCTCGTTGCACTGCGGACACGTTTCGCCAACGCCCTCGACCGCCGCCTGTTCGGCCTCCTCGCCGGGCAGCGGCCGCGTCTCCTTGTGCTCGGGATACTTCGAGCAGGCCAGGAAGCGGCCGTTGCGTCCGAGGCGGATGACCATCGGGTGACCCTCGGAGCAGACCTCATCGGTCTCCTCGGTCGTGAAGTCGGAGCGCTTCAGCTCCTCGCTCTTGAGGCTCACCAGCTCGACGAACGGGTCGTAGAACTCGCGCAGCAGCGGCACCCACTTCGCGCTTGCCGGCGGCGATCTCGTCGAGGTCCTCCTCCATCCGCGCGGTGAAGTCGTAGTCGACGAAATCGCCGAAGTGCTCGACCAGCAGGTCGGTGACGACCTCGCCGACGTACTCGGGCCGCAGCCGTCGCTCGACGACCGTGACGTAGCCGCGATCGACGATCGTCGAGATCGTCGCCGCGTAGGTCGACGGCCGGCCGATGCCGCGCTCCTCGAGCGCCTTGATCAGCGACGCCTCGGTGTAGCGCGGCGGCGGCTGGGTGAAGTGCTGGTTCGGCGTCGACGTCGGCGACGCTGGTCCGTTCGCCCTCCTGCAGCTCGGCGGCAGCGGCGCTCCTGCCTCCTCGGCGGTGTCGTCGGTGCCCTCCGTGTAGACCGCGGCTGAAGCCGTCGAAACGGTCCGCGTGGCGGTGGCCCGCAGCGTCGTAGGGTCGGCCAGTCAGCTCGACTGTCGTCGTCTCCAGCTCCTTCGCGGCCATCTGCGACGCCAGCGCGCGCTGCCAGATCAGTCGATAGAGGCGGAGCTGCTCGGGCTGGAGCTCGTTCGCCAGCGACGTCCGGGTCGCGCGCGAAGCGATCGTCGGCCGGATCGCCTCGTGCGCCTCCTGGGCGCCCTTGCTCTTCTTGCGATTCGTGCTGGCGGCCCTGGGTACACGTAGTTCAGGCCGTAGCGGGTCGCGATCACGTCGCTTTGCCTCGCGCTCAGGCCACGGCGGCCATGTTGGTCGAGTCGGTTCGCATGTAGGTGATCAGACCGACGCGCCCTTCGTCGGTGTCGAGCGCCCTCGTACAGGTTCTGGGCGATGCGCATCGTGCGCTTGGGGTTGAAGCCGAGCTTGCGGCTGGCTTCCTGCTGCAGTGTCGAGGTCGTGAACGGCGGCGCCGGATTGCGGCGTGACTTGCGCTCGTGACCGAGATTCGACCACCGCGGTGCGGGCGTCGCGCAGGGCGGCCGCGTGCCGCTCCGCGGTCTCCTCGTCGTTGATGAGGAACGCCCTCGTCCTCGTCAGCCTTCTTGAGCGCCTCGCCATCGATCTTCGAGCAGCTCGGCGGTGAAGCGTCTCGCCGCGTGTCCGTCTCGAGGACGACCTCGATCGTCCAGTACTCCCGCGCGGTGAAGGCGTTGATCTCGCGCTCGCGATCGACGACCAGGCGCACGGCGACCGACTGGACGCGGCCGGCCGACAGGCCGGCATGGACCTTGCGCCACAGCAGCGGGCTGAGCGTGTAGCCGACCAGGCGATCGAGGATGCGCCGCGTCTGCTGCGCGTCGACGAGGTTGTGGTCGATCTCGCGTGGATTGGCGAACGCGTCGCGAATCGCGTCGGCAGTGATCTCGGAGAAGGTCACCCGGTGCGTCTTGTCCGGCTGCACGTTCGCCGCCTCGGCAACGTGCCAGGCGATTGCCTCGCCCTCGCGGTCGAGGTCGGTGGCGAGGTAGACCGCGTCGGCCGTCTTGGCCTCCTTGGCAATCGCGGCGACCTGTTTCTTGCGGTCCTCGCTGATCACGTACTCGGGCGCAAAGTCGTGCTCTACATCGACGCCGAGCTTGTTCTTGCCGGGGTTCTCGGGTAGGTCGCGGACGTGGCCATACGAGGCCAAAACACTGTAGCCGGGGCCCAGGTAGCGCTCGATTGTGCGCGCCTTGGCAGGTGATTCGACGATCACCAGGTTCTTACTCATCTTTTCGATACTACCTCGCAGCGGGCGCCGCGAAGGGAAGCCGCCGTGCGGCTAGACCGAACGGATGCGCGCCAGGAGGTCCTCGTCGGGCTCTTCGTCGAAGTCGAGCGACGTCTCGTCGGGCTGTTCGTCGAGTGCAACGAGCGCGCCATTGTCGGGCTCGTTCGAGGCTCCGAGCAACACCGTTCGCGGCGGATCCGATGGCGAGGACGCCTGCGACTCCATGTGAATCGGGGCCTCGATCAGGCGGATCATGTCCATCGGGAAGACGAAGGTGGAGTTGCGGTCGTGCACGAACGACGGCCGCTTGCCGTCGACCGTGCGCACATTCGTGCACAGCCACGCTCCGATCCGCGCCGGACGGCAGCGTCTCCATGTCGACCACGATCGGCAGCTCGTTGACGAGGTGGATGACTACGTTGCTGATCACACGGCGAGTGTCGCGCCGACGCACCGAGGCGGACAACGGTACGGAGGTCCCAATTCATGGTGCCGCTCATCTCGCCGCCAACGGACCGGCGGCGACGAAGGCCGGGCCGTGCGCCTGGACCCAGCCGCGCATCAGGAGCAGCGTGATCGCGCCCGACACGACGCCGGGCGGCAGGCCAGTTTGCGACACGAGCAGATCCAGCCCGGCCGGTCCGCTGCACAGCCGCTCGGCGACGGCCCGCTCCGATGGTCCGAGCAGGGCCAGGGCGGGCCCTCGCGCGGCGCTCCCGGCGGCCGGAGCGGCTGCGTGTGCTGCGTGTGCTGCGCTGACGGTCGGTGCCGATTCGAAGTAACCAAGGTCCTCGGTCAGCTCGTCGAGACCGATGAGCGGCCGGGCCGGCGTGTCGCGCAGCAGCGCCAATGAGCCCTCGGTGGACCAGTCGCCAATCCGCCCGGGTGCCACGAACACGGGCCGGCCAAGCTCGAGCGCGTGCTTGGCGGTCGTCAGCGCGCCACTCTTGCGCGGTGCCTCGACGACGACCAGCGCATCCGACAGCGCGGCGATGATCCGGTTGCGCCGCGGGTACGTGCCTTTTGACGCGTGCGTGTCGGGATGGTGTTCGCTCACGACGGCGCCACCCGAGCGCACAACCTCGCCGCGTAGACGCTCGTGTGCTCGCGGCCCGGGCCGGCAGTGTCCGGCGCCGATCACGCCGACGGTCGCGCCGCCGTGCTCGATGGTGGCCGCGTGCGCGGCGCCGTCGATGCCCACCGCCAGGCCCGACACGACCGTCGCCTGGCACTCGACCAGCCGGCCGGCGATGCGCGCCGCCAACAGCCGCCCGGCCGGCGTTGGGCGGCGCGTGCCGACCACGCCGACGGCGCGCGGGCGACTGAGCGTGGCCTGGTCACCCAAGCCGTGGATCACCGCCGGCGGCGCCGGCAGGTCGCGCAACCGATCGGGATAGTCGGCGTCGAGCGGCGTGGACGTCCACAGACCCAGGGCGTCGATCGCGATCAGCCGACTCGCCGGATCGTTCGCGACGGCACGAAGCGCGGCGAGTGTCCGCGCCGGAAAGGGCGGCCTCCCGTCCTGGCGACTGCGTTCGGCGACCCAGGTGTCGAGGCGGCCGTCGAGCGTTGCGTCGAATGTGTTCAGTGCGTCGCCGAACGCGGCGAGGAGCAACGCGAAGGTCTCCTCGCCGATGCCGGGGACCGCGGCAAGCGCGATCCAGGCGTCACGACGCGCGTCACGCTGGCAAGGCGATCCTCCGTTGGGCCGCCGGGGTCGCGAAGCGCGCCCGCCGCGAGCACGTCCGGCTCGTCGACTTCCGCGCGGCCGTCCAGATCCGCGATCGTCCGCGCGACGCGCAGCAGGCGATGAACCGACCGGGCGGTCAGGTGCCTGTCGGCGGCCATGTCGCGCAGCGACCGGTTGGCCGAGGTGGTCAAGCGACACGCGCTCTGCACGGCCGATCCGGCCAGGTGCGCGTTCGGCCGGCCGCCGTTCCGGCGCAGTGCGCGGTCGCGCGCCGCGAGAATGCGCCGCGCAACACTGGCGCTGTCCTCCGGCACAGTCGATCCGAGCAGCTCGGTGGGTGGAACGCGAGCCATCTCGATCTGCATGTCGATGCGATCAAGCAGCGGGCCGCTCACGCGTCGCACGTAGCGTTCCGGATCGCCGGTCGGGCAGCGGCATTTCCGGTCAGGATCGTGGTGGTAGCCGCAGCGGCACGGGTTCATCGCCGCCACCAGCTGGAAGCGTGCCGGGTAGCGCACTCGGCCGGTCGCGCGGGCGATGGTGAGAACGCCCTCCTCGAGCGGCTGACGCAGGGCGTCCAGCGCAGGCCGGTCGAACTCGGCAAGCTCGTCGAGGAAGAGAACGCCGTGGTGGGCGAGCGTTGCCTCGCCGGGTATCAGATGGGGCCCGCCGCCAACGAGCGCGGCGTACGAGCTCGTGTGATGCGGTGCGCGAAACGGCCGCGCCCGACGCAGCGCCCCCGTCGCGCAGCAGGCCGGCGACGCTCTCGATGACCGTGACCTCGAGCGCCTCCTCGTCGTTGAGCGGCGGCAGGAGGCCGGGGATCGCTCGCGCCAGCAAGGTCTTGCCCGCACCGGGTGGACCGACGAGCAGCAGGTTGTGGCCACCGGCGAGCGCGATCTCGAGCGCCCAGCGGGCGTGCTGCTGGCCGCGGATGTCGGCCAGGTCGACCGGCTCGACCGATGACGCGAAGGCCGCCGCCGGCCTGATGGTCCGGCGCGACTCAGGCCGCGGACCTGACAGCTCCACCGCATCACGGCGGCTTGCCCGCGCGGCCGTTCGGCCGCGCGGCCCGGCGATGAGCCGCGCAGCATCGTCCAGGCCGTCAACGCCGATCGCCTCGATGTCGCGAACGAGCCTCGCCTCCGCTTCGTTCGCGGCAGGCACGATGACGCGCCGATAGCCCTGTCTGGCAAGCGTGGCGACCATCGGCAACACACCGGTGATTGGTTCGACCGTGCCCGACAGTGACAGCTCGCCCAGCAGCGCCCAGCCGTCGCCGCCACGCCGGATCTGGCGCGAGGCGACGAGAATCCCGACCGCGATCGCCAGGTCATACGCGGCGCCGCGCTTGCGCCGGTCGGCCGGGGCGAGGTTGACCGTGATCCGCGACATCGGATACTCGAAGCCGCTGTTGCGAATCGCCCCGCGCACCCGCTCGCGTGCCTCGGACAGCGCCGTGTCCGGCAGGCCGACGATGTGACAGACGGGTAGCCCCGGCGCGACGTCGATCTCGACGCGCACGAGCTCGCCGCGCAGGCCATTGATTACCGCGGTGACGAGGGTTGCCAGCACGGCCGCACGTTAGGCGGCGTTGATTGCCTGTCGGTTACGCCCGACTTATCACCCGGTTGCGGAACTCCCCGGCCGCGGGTAGTCCGTCGGCGGCGGTCAGGCGCCGGCGGTGGCAGTCTGCAGATGGAACTCGGGCAGCTCGACCGGCTCTGTGCCCTGCTGATCGAGCATCTGCGCGAATTCCAGCACCGCCCGGCCCAAAGCCGAGTCTGGCCGCTTGTGCATGAACGGCGTGCCGGAGTTGAGCGACGAGATCGCCGTTCGGTAGTCGTTGACGATCTGCTGCGAGACCTGGCGGCGAAGCACGCTCTCGACCGACTTCGGGCTGATGCCGGTGAAGGCGTTGGCGCGATTGAGCACCAGCAAGAGACGCTCGTCGGGTACGCCGAGGCTAGCCCATCGTGCCGAGCACCAGGCGCACGTTCTTGACGCACGACAGGTCGGCGGTCATGACCACGATCAGCCGGTCGGCCGCGCCAATGATGTCGAGCTGGTGATCGTCGAGGCGCTCGTCCATGTCAACGATGACGTAGTCGTACATCTGCCGCAGCAGCTCGACGATGCGCAGCAGGTGGTGCTGCTCACCGGAGATGAGCTCGGAGGCCTCGGGCGTTGGTGGCGCCAGCAGCAGGTCGACGCCTGTGTCGTGGCGAACCACGATCCGGCGCAGCACGTCGGCGTCAATTGCCGTCGCCGTGACGACGTCGATGATCGAGCGCTGATCGGGGCCGAGATCGAGGAAGACGCGATGGTCGCCGAACATGAAGTTGGCGTCGACCAGAACGACCTTCTTCTTCAGCTCCTTCTGGAGCGCGATCGCGGTGTTGATGGCCAGCGTCGTCGTGCCCACGCCGCCCTTGGCGCCGTAGTAGGCGTGCACCTTGCCGACCTTCTCGCTCGGCTGCTGGACGATCTTGGTGCGCGCGAAGCGGGCAAGAAGGCCACGAACTCGGGCCGACAGCTCCTGCGGATGGACCGGCTTGGCAAGGTAGTCGTCGGCGCCCGCGCGCAGCGCGGCGACCTTGGCGTCCACCTCGGCCGAGCCGCCGAGGACGACGATGGGCGTGTGCGTGCCCGTCTCTGTCTGGCGGATGCGCGCGGCCAGCTGCAGGCCGGACGGTCCGGGCAGGTCGTTGTCGACCGCCATCAGGTCGGGCTTGTCGGCGCCCCAGCGATTGAGGCCCTCCTGGGCGTCGTTGGCAAGCAGGATTTCGTATCCGTCGCGGCGCAGCATGTTGCCAAGCTGAAGCTGGATGGTCGGCTGGGCGGCGACGACGAGGACGCGGGCAGGCATGGTTCTCCAGACAGTTCTGGGTATCGAGTCGCGCCGATCCTAGGCTCTGTCGAGCAGTTCACCCACGCCTAGGTGGTACTCCCCCCGCGGGTACCTAAAGGACCATCACCGACCAGCGGTGAACCTAGAACTGCTGTCCCTCCGGGCGCGCCTGGGAATCATCCGGCCGCGACGGCGGAGCCTCGTCGCGCGGCGGCCTACCCGGGCCGAGCGCCTTTTCGGCGTAGCCACTGATGCGAGAGGCGAGCTCGACGAACTCGACCGGGATGATGTATTTCGTGGCCGGTGAGTTGCCGAGGCCCTTGAGCGCTTCGAGGTACTGCAGCGTCATCGTCTTCTCGTCGACCTGGCGCGCGGCGCCGAAGATGCGCTCGAGCGCCTGGCTGAAGCCCTCGGCCTCGAGGATCGACGACTGGCGCTTGCCCTCGGCGCGCAGGATCGCGGCCTGCTTCTCGCCCTCGGCGACGTTGATGTTGGCCTGCCGCGTGCCCTCCGACTCGGTGATCACGGCGCGCCGGTTGCGCTCGGCGGAGAGCATCCGGTTCATCGCGTCCTGGACGTCGCGCGGCGGGATGATCTCGCGAATCTCGACCGTGGTCACCTTGCCGCCCCAGCGCTCGGTCTGCTCGTCGAGCTTCGCGCGCAGGACCTCGTTGATCTGGTCGCGCTTTGACAGCACGTCGTCGAGCAGGATGTCGCCGATGACCGCGCGCAGAGTGGTCGTCGCGATGCCCTGCAGCGCGCCGGCAAAGTTCTGGACGTTCACCAGGCTGCGCAGCGGATCGACGATGTACCAGTAGATCAGGAAGTCGATGTTGATCGGCGCGTTGTCCTTGGTGATCGTGGTCTGGCTCGGGACCTCGATGAACTTCTCGCGGATGTCGACCTTCTCCGGTCGATCGATGATCGGGATCAGGAAGCGCAGGCCCGGCTCGCGGACGAGGCTCGGTCCGGTCTTGCCGAGCCGGAAGATGACCATTCGCTCGTACTGCTGGACGACGCGCACCGACAGATACAGCGCGACCAGGATGAAGACGATGACCGCGACGAACCCAGCCAGCGTGACGGTGTCGATTGGCATTGCCTCGAATCCTTCCTTGCTACGCCGTTGCGCCGGTCCCCTCGGCCGGCTCGACCACGAGAGTCAGTCCTTCCTGGCGCACGATGCGGACCGGTGTCCCGCGCGACAACGGACGTTCGTCGGCGGTGCGCGCAGTCCACTCCTCTCCACCAGCATAGACGGAGCCGATCGGGCTCGAGCGGCCGGCGGACCTCGCCGATCGAGTTCGCCGGCAAGCCGGCGCCGACCAGGCCGTCGGCCGTCGTCATCCGCCGCGATCGGATCGCGCCGAGAGTGATGAAGCGCCATGAACAGCGCCGGTGACCACGCGTCATCGCGACGATGATCGGGACGCCGACCGAGACGTCGGGCGCGGTCGGCGTGCCCGGCTCGGTGTACAGCGCCGCTGCGCCGAGCACGAAGCAGACGATCCCGGCCGATCGGTCAAGCAGGCCGTGGCTGGCTACCGTGAACTCGAGCACGAAGAGCACGATCCCGAGTCCGATCAGCAGCAGGCCGCCGACATTCAGCGGCAGGCTGCCGAAGCCGATGAAGGCGAGGATGATCGCGATGCGCGCCCAGGATGCCGGTCACCCAGTTCGGGTTCTGGAGCTCGAAGAAGAGGCCGTAGAAGCCGATCGTGAACAGGATGAAGGCGATGTTCGGGTCGGAAAGCAGGTGGAGCAGCGACTGCAGCGGATTCATCGGCAGTTGCTCCGTCTGCGCGTCGGCGAGCGCGAGCGTGACCGACTCTCCTTCGACCTGGACCGTCCGGCCGTCGGCGAAGGCGATCGCCTCCTCGACCGTGCGCGCCGATCCGTCGACGCCGCCCTGCCGCGACCGCTTCCTCGGCGGTGTAGGACCTGCGCGTCTGCGACGGTGGTCAGCGCCCAGTCGACGTTGCGGCTGCGCAGGCTCGAGATGCTGCGCAGCAGCGCGTTGGTGTCCTCGAGGATCTTCGCTTTGAGGTCCTCGCCGATGTCCTGCCCCTCCCCGGTGATCGGGCGTTGCGGCGCCGATATTGGTGCCCGGCGCCATGGTGGCAACATGCGCGGCCATGGTGATGAACGTGCCCGCACTCGCCGCTCGCGCGCCCGCCGGACCGACCCACACGATCACCGGCAGGGGCGAGTTGAGCAGCGTGCCGACGATCTCGCGCGTCGCGTTGAGATCGCCACCCGGCGTGTTGAGCTCGATCACGACCGCGTCGTAGCCCTCGCGATCGGCCTTGGCGATGCCGTCGCGGATGTAGCCGGCCATGATCTGGTCGACGACGCCGCTGGTGGGCATGACGTAGACGCGCGCCGGCTCGTCCTGTGCGAGCGACCTGTCCAGCGAGGAGAAGCGCGAGTCCCGCGGCGAAGAACAGCGAAGAGAGTCTCCGCAGCCTGTTCGCGCGCCGCAACCTGTTCATTTCGTGTGCGCTGATTATCGCGCAACCCCGAGCGAGTCTCGTTGGTCATCAGGAACTCGAACAGCAGCGCGCTCCACGTCTCGAGCTTGTCGGCGATCGCGGCCACCTCGGCGAGCGTCGCGAACTCGCCCTAGAGCTTGTCGCGCTCGCGGATCGCCACCGGCCGACCCATCGCATCGGCGGCGTAGACCAGCCCCAGGTGCACTGCTCCGACATCGTTCCCGTCGTCGTTCAGCACACCGAGCGGCTCGAAGTCGGGCGTGAAGTCGGCTTCGATCTCCTCCGCCCACTCGCGCTGGAGACCGCCAATGACGTCCTCGTCCTCAGGATTGACGTGGCCACCCACTCCGATCGTGTATCGGTCATGCAGCCGTTCGTCACCGCCGGCACGCGTCCGGCGCATCAGGAAGATGCATTCGCCGTCGCGCAGCAGCAGATACGGGATGGCCTGCTTCCAGGAAGGATCGTCCTCGACCTCGTTGCGTGGCCGGAAGCTGCCGTGCTGTGCCACGGCCGCGAGGTACGGATCAAGGGCCGCGCCGATCACGCCACGAAAGTCGAGCCCGCCCGGTACGGCGTCACGCGGCAGCCCCAGGACGAGCTCACTGACGGCGTTCTGGGGCACGACAGGATCGTATCCGCGCCGATGTGGGAAATGGCCACCACTGAGACCAAATTCGACGAGATGCGCCGCGAATTGGCCCGAAACAGCGCTACATGGTGTGCCTCGACCACAAACTGACCGCTTCATGGCACGTGAGCGTTGAATCCGGTCCCGGGTGGTGGCTATTCCACACACACGGAGGTAGCGGCGGGGAGGTGGCTGCTGGCCGCCGCCCTGATGGCGACCAGCAGTCCTCCCGGGGTCAGATCACGCGGCGGCTCCGGCGAGCTCCTTCTCTGCTTCCGCTGCCGCATCAAGCGGCACGTACTCGTAATCCTCGAGGCGGCCGGCCAGGTAGGACTCGTACGCCGAGAGATCGAAGTGGCCGTGGCCCGAGAGGTTGAACAGGATCGTCCGCTGACGGCCCTCCTCGCGCGCGGCGAGTGCCTCGTCGATGGCCACGCGAACCGCGTGGTTCGACTCTGGTGCGGGCACGATGCCCTCGGCGCGCGCGAACTTGACGCCGGCCTCGAAGGTCGTCACCTGGGCCACTGCCCGGGCCTCGACGATGCCGTCGTCGACGAGCTTGCTGACCAGCGGCGCCATGCCGTGGTAGCGCAGCCCGCCGGCGTGGATCGGCGGTGGCACGAAGTTGTGGCCGAGGGTGTGCATCTTGACCAGCGGCGCCATCTCGCCCGTGTCGCCGAAGTCGTAGTCGTACTTGCCTCGGGTGAGGCTCGGCGCTGCTGTCGGCTCGACGGCGATGACGCGATACGAACCTTCACCACGCAGCTGACGGCCGATGAACGGGAACGCCAGCCCGGCGAAGTTTGATCCGCCGCCAACGCAGGCAATGACGGTGTCAGGCTCCTCACCGGCCATCGCCATCTGCTCGATCGCCTCCTGGCCGATCACCGTCTGGTGAAGCAGCACGAAGTCGAATACCGAGCCCAGCGAATACTTCGTCCCCGGATGGGTGACGGTGTCCTCGATCGCCTCGCTGATGGCCATCCCGAGCGATCCGGTGTGGTCCGGATCCTTGGCCAGCACGCCGCTGCCGTAGCCGGTGTCCCGACTCGGGCTGGCGACGACGTTGGCGCCGTACGTCTCCATCAGGATGCGTCGGTACGGCTTCTGGTCGTAGCTGGCGCGAACCATGAAAACCTTGACCTCGAGCCCGAACAGTGAGCCGGCGAAGGCCAGCGCGCTGCCCCACTGCCCGGCACCAGTCTCGGTCGCCAGACGGGTCACGCCCTCCTGCTTGTTGTAGAAGGCCTGGGCGATGGCCGTGTTCGGCTTGTGGCTGCCCGACGGGCTGACGCCCTCGTACTTGTAGTAGATGTGTGCCGGCGTATCGAGGGCCTTCTCGAGCCGTCGCGCCCGGTAGAGCGGCGATGGGCGGTAGAGCGCGAAGGCGTCGCGCACCGGATCGGGAATCTCGATCTCGCGCTCGGTGCTCACGACCTGTTTGATCAGCTCCATCGGGAAGAGCGGAGCGAGGTCCGCCGGTCCGATCGGCTGGCCCGTGCCCGGGTGGAGCGGTGGCGGTGGTGGCTCGGGCAGGTCGGCCGCGATGTTGTAGAAGGCGCGCGGCAGTCGGTCGTCGTCGAGGACGAACTTCGTGCGTTCGCTGTGGCTCACGGTGGTTTCCTCCGCTTTCCTTCGGCCTCGTTCCGGGGCCGAAAAACACGTAACCGGCCTTCGTCCTGCCGGGACGAAAGGCCGGTCCTTCCGCGGTACCACCCGATTTCAGCGGTCTGATGCGCCGCCGCACTCGATCTCCGACGGGCTCTCGCGTGCGATTGCCGATCGGTGCCACCTTGATAACGCTGGCGCACTGCGCCGGAGCCTACCCTGGCTGCCGACTCCCCCTCCAAAGCCGGCAACCATCTCGGTCCGGGGCTCCCGGGTCCATTGGCGTCCGATACCGTCCCGGCTCACACCAACCGCCGGGTCTCTGATGCGGATCTCGAGCGCTACTACTCCCGATCACAGCCACTATTCGATTGGCGGGAAGTCTAGGCAGCCGGACCAGCCGCGGTCAAGAGGGTTGAGTGAAGCTCCTCATAGCGCGATCCACCGGGACCGGTCTGGCTTCGAAAGAGGACGAGCCGATCGGCACGCCAGCTGACATCGATCGACGACGCCATGTCGCGCAGGGCAGTGATGAAACGTCCATCGACCCGCCGGGCGACCGTCAGGTGGGGTCGAGGCCGGTGGCGCTCGTCGTAGGTGCCACTGCCCATGCCCTCGTCGAGCTCGAGCGCAAGACGGGCGACCTGTGGCCCACCCTGGTCGAGCCGCAGCCAGGCGACACCGCCGCGCCTCCCGTTGGGCAGTCCGCCGCCGTCGCCGGTCGAGATCTCGAAGCTCGCTCTTCGCCACGCAACGGCGTCGACAGCCGCGCTGAGCGCCGGAACGCGCTCCGGATCCGTCTGACCCAGGAAGACGAGCGTCAGATGGAGCTTGTCGGCCGATACCCAGCGCGTATCGGGAAAGGCCGCCCGTACGGGCTCGAGGGCCGACACGACGCGTGTGGCCGCTTCGGTCGGGAAGTGGCGCGGCGACGAAGAGCCGCCAGGCCTCAGGCAGGTGACAGTGCAGGACGCTCGATGCCGAGCAGGTCGAGCAGCTCCATCAGGTCGGTCACGACGAGCAGTTCCGGATCATTGAGCTCCTCGCGCATGAACGCGGTGTCCGCAACCTGGCGCGCGATCATGACCGCCCCGATGCCCAGCCGACGCGCCCCCTGCACGTCCGCCTTGTACGAGTCACCGACGTGGATCGCATTCTCCGGCGCCACGCTCATGACTTCGAGCGCGTGGCGGAAGATGCCTTCATTCGGCTTCTGGAAGCCGACTCGGGCACTTATCACGAGCGCTTCGAAGTGCCGTGCCAGGTCAAGGTCGTAAATCAGCTCCGGCGCGCCCCACACGAAGTTGCTGATCACGCAAAGGCGCAATCCAGCGTCGCGCATCGCATCGAGGCAGGGCAGCACGTCGGGATAGACGTACCACGCTGAGCGGCGTGCGAAGACATCCTCGATCCGTCGGAATGCCTCGTCGCCGATGTCGCCGTGGCCGAGCCGGCCGAGCACCGCGCGGTCGAACTCGACGATGCGCCGGTACGACTCCGCCTCGGTCGGCTCGAACGGCTCCTCGTTGAGCCACCACGCGCCCGACTGCGTCTCGTGCAGCAGCGCACGCTCGAGATCCTTTTCGGTCAGGTCGATGCCGACCTCGAGCAGGCCCTGGCGGTAGACAGCGGCCCACGATGGGTGAGCCCGAATGAGCGTGTCGCCAACGTCGAGGAACACGACCTCGGGACGCGGCAGGGCCTGGGGCAGGCGTTCGTCGGTCACGCGGCCAGTCTATGGCGAAGACGAGGATCGGGAGCAGCGGTGACCGCTACGTGTCGTTGTAGAGCCGCTCCTCGATCAGCTTCTCCTGGACCTGGCGGCCGTTCGGGTTGAAGCACGAGTATTCGAAGTGCTTCTCGAACTCGAGGTCGACCGCGTCGCGTCCGGCGCGGTTCTTCTCGACGCTCACGATCGTCCAGTTGCGGAAGCGCTGCGCCTGATGCGGGTTGAACTCGATGTTGACCTTGGCCACGATGTGGTACTTCTCGTTCAGGATCAGGATCACGTCCGACTCGTAGTTGAGGGCCGAAGAACCGCGCAGGTGGTGGTTGCGCAGCCGGGCAGCCTTCAGGCCTTCCTTGTCGGCGGCAACGACACACACGACCGCGACACCCAGTCCGAGTGCCATGTCCTTGAGCTGCGCGACGACCGCCGTCACCTTCTCAGCCTCGGTCGGCGGGTCGGGGTAGACGGGAACGCGCTGGAGGTAGTCGACGAAGACGACCAGCGGCCGGTGCGGCGCGCCTCGGCGGTAGTCCTCGACCAGCCGGCGCAGGTTGCCCGGCGTGGTCGACGCGTTCGTACCGCGCATGAGGTACAGGCCCTGTCCGTAGCGCGCGATGCGCTCCAGTGCCGGTCGAAGCCGTGGGTTGGCGCGCAGGTCGGCGGTGTTGGCTTCGGCACCCTGGGCGAGCCATGTCCCGAGGACCTCGCGGCGGACATCCTGGATGCGCACGCCCGAGTTGGCGGTCGGCGGCATCGGCCCGGCCAGCGCCGACTCCATCGCCATCATTCGGTTGAGGAGGTACTCCTCGTCGTGCTCGAAGCAGATGTACAGCACGTTCGCCTGGCCGCTCTGGGCGATGTTGCGGCCGATCTGGAGCGAGAGCGTCGTCTTGCCCGTGCCCTGGGCGCCGCCGATGAGCATCAGCTCGCCGCTGCGGATTCCGCCACCGAGCGTGCGATCGAGTGGCGAGAAGCCCAGGGGAAGGGGCTGGTACTCGGCCACCGCACCCTGGCTGACCTTCTCGGACAGTCCGGTCAATACGTCCATGGCGCTCTTTGGACGGAGCGTGGCTCCCTCACCCTCAGCCTTCCATTCCGTTATCGGCGCGTCGCCGCTGAATGGCGCGGCCGGAGGGGCGGGCGGTACGTAAGCCCCGGCTTCGGCGGCGGGCGGAGCAGGCGCCGCAGGCGGCGCGGCGTGCGGGGCGAAAGCACCGGCCTCGGCGACGGGCGCGGCGAACGCCCCGAAGTCAGGTCGGAGGTCGTCCAGCGGTGGCTGCGCGACGTCGTCGGTCAGGGGTGGATTGATGGGAAACGGGTCAGCAGGTTGCCAGTCACTCGACACATCGCCGAGGCTACCGGCCGTCGGCGCCTGTCGGCACCAGCCGAACCTCCTACCGCCGCCGTTACCTGTGGTCCGGGTTGGTCAGCCTCGGTTGACTGTCGCGCTCGCCAAGCGCGCCGCTCAGAGCTCCGTCTCGGACAGCTTCTGCCAGTAGCGGATGATCGTCCGCAGCCCGCCCTCGAGGTTGTCCATGCGGACGTTCTCGTTCGGTGCGTGGATCTGGTCGTCGGGCTGGATGAAGCCGAGCAGCACGACCGGCAGGCCGAGCACGTTGGCGAACGTCGCGCCGGCCGGGATGGAGCCACCTTCGCGCAGGTAGAACGGGCTCTCGCCGAATACCTCCTCGAGGCATGCGGCAGCGGCCTGGGTCGCGGGGTGGTCGATCGGCGTCAGGCTCCACATGCCTTCGTTGATCTTGCTGACCGTCACGTGGACGCCAGCCGGCACATTCGACATGACGTAGTCGCGCACTCGCCGGAAGGTCTGATCGGGGTTCATGTCGGCCACCAGGCGGCACGAGATCTTGGCGTGCGCCTCGGCCGGGATGATGGTCTTGGATCCCTCGCCCTGAAACCCGGACCAGATGCCGTTGACGTCGAGCGTCGGCCTGGCACCGCGCCGCTCGAGCACCGAGAAATCGGGCTCGCCGTGGACCGAGTGCAGGCCATATGAGCCGACGAACTCGCCCTCGTCGAAGGGCAGCCGCGCGAACTCCTCGCGGTCGCGCGGCGTCAACGGCCGCACCTCGTCGTAGAAGCCGGGCACGGCAATCGAGCCGTCCTCGTTCTTCAGCCGCGCGATGACCGACGCAAGCGCGGCGGCCGGATTCTGGACGTTGCCGCCGAACGTTCCCGAGTGGAGATCGAGCCCCGAGCCGGTCACGTCGATCTGCATGTAGACGAGGCCGCGCAGGCCGATGGTCAGCGCCGGCCGGTTGCCCTCGTAGAAACCGGTGTCGCTGATCAGCGCGAGGTCGGCCGAGAGGCGGTCCTGATTGGCGACGATCCACGGTTCGAAATGGTCCGAGCCGGACTCCTCCTCGCCCTCGAAGACGATCTTGAGGTTGACCGGCAGACGGCCGCGCGACTCCAGCCACGCCTTCGCCGCCCATAGGTGCAGGTGGACGTGGCTCTTGTCGTCGGCCGCACCACGGCCGTAGATGCGGCCGTCCTTGACGGTCGGCTCGAACGGTGGCGTATGCCACAGGTCGAGCGGATCGACCGGCTGGACGTCGTAGTGGGCATAGACGACGACCGTCGGGGCGCCGTCGGCGTGAAGCCAGTCTGCGTAGACGATCGGGTGCCCGCCGGTCGGCGAAACCTCGACATGCTCAAAGCCCATTGCCGCCAACCGATCGGCGATGAACTGGGCCGTGGCGCGTACGTCCTCGGTGTGCTGTGAGAGCGTGCCGATGCTCGGGATGCGCAACAGATCGAAGAAGTCGCCCAGGCGCTCGTCGCGCGTGCGATCGACAAATGAATCGAGGTCGGCGAAGGTGTCTTCGCCGACCAGTGGAGCGGTTTTCAAACGATCTAGGCGGGCTGAGGCGAGGGCTTCGGAGCAGTCGCCGGACCGGCCTGTGGCTCGTCCGGCTCGCGACGCGGCATCGGGCCGTCAAGCGGCTGAGGCGTCATGTGCGTGTCCGCCCGAGCATCGGGAATGTCGGCGAACATCTTCGCGAACTCTTCCTGCTCGATCGTCTCCTCGGCAACCAGTCGCTCTGCGAGCTGGACAAGCCGATCCTTGTGGCGAACCAGGACGTCCATCGCCTTGGTATAGCCACGGTCGATGATGGCGCGCACTTCCTCGTCGATCATCTTGGCGACGTCGTCGGAGTAGTTGCGCTGCTCGCCGATCTCGCGGCCAAGGAAGACGAGCTCGTCGCGCTTGCCGAACGCGAGCGGGCCGAGCTTCTCGCTCATGCCGAACTCGGTCACCATCCGGCGCGCCACGTTGGTCGCCTTCTCGATGTCGTTGCTCGAGCCGGTGGTGGTGTCTCCGAAGATCAGCTTCTCGGCGGCATTGCCACCGAGCATGCCGGCGATCTTGTCCTCGAACTCGCTCTTGCTCTGCAGGTAGCGGTCCTCGGTCGGCATGCCCATCGTGTAGCCGAGGGCCATGCCGCGGCTGATGATGCTCACCTTGGCCACAGGGTCGGTCTTGGGCAGGATGCGCTGCACGACGGCGTGGCCGCCCTCGTGGTAGGCGATGATCGCCTTCTCGGCGTCGCTGATGACGCGGCTCCTGCGTTCGGGGCCGGCCACGACGCGCTCGAGCGCCTCGCCGAACTCACCGATGGTGATGACCTTCTTGTTGCGTCGCGCGGCGAGGATGGCCGCCTCGTTGACGAGGTTGGCCAGATCCGCGCCGGAGAAGCCGGGCGACTGTCGCGCGACCGACTGCAGGTCGACCTGCTTGTCGAGCGGCTTGCCCTTGATGTGCACCTTCAGGATCTCGAGCCGGCCCTTCATGTCGGGGCGGTCGAGGATGACCTGGCGGTCGAAGCGGCCCGGCCGCAGCAGCGCCGGATCGAGGACGTCGGGTCGGTTGGTGGCGGCAACGACGATCACGTTGGTGTTGGTGTCGAAGCCGTCCATCTCGACCAGGATCTGGTTGAGCGTCTGCTCGCGCTCGTCGTGCGAGCCACCGAGGCCGGCGCCGCGCTGGCGGCCGACGGCGTCGATCTCGTCGACGAAGACGATGCACGGCGAGTTGCGCTTGGCCTGGTCGAACAGGTCGCGCACGCGGCTCGCGCCGACGCCCACGAACATCTCGACGAACTCCGAGCCGGAGATGCTGAAGAACGGCACACCCGCTTCGCCTGCGACGGCGCGCGCGAGGAGCGTCTTGCCGGTGCCTGGCGGCCCGACCAGGAGCACGCCGCGCGGAATGCGCGCGCCGAGCTGGTTGAACTTCTCGGGGTACTTCAGGAACTCGACGACTTCCTGGAGCTCGGTCTTGGCCTCGTCAACGCCGGCCACGTCATGGAACGTGACGACGGTCTTGTTGCCCAGGAACATGCGCGCCCGGCTCTTGCCGAACGACATCGCCTGGTTGTTGGTGCCCTGTGCCTGGCGGAACATGAAGAAGAGCAGCGCGCCGATGAGCACGATCGGCAGCAGCGCCGAAAGGAGGATGCCCAGCCACGCACTGCCGTCCGAGGCGGGCGCGCCAACCAGGGTCGGCGGCGTGGTGCACTGCTCGGAAGCAGCGCAGGTGGCGTCGATATCGAACTGAACGTTCGTTGCCAGCTCGCTCGGGACGAGGCTCGTCTCGAGCGCCGGCTTGTTCGTCTGCGGATCGTTGGTGGTCTTCTCGATGTCGAGCGTCTGGCCGCGCTGGGTGACCGTTGCGACCTGGCCCTGCTCGACCAGCTCGAGGAACGAACCCTGACCGCTGTACGGGATGGGTTCCTTTTCATTACTGGGGAAGATGAACATGTACAGCAGCGCCGCGGTGCCCACGACGAGCACGAGGGTGACGATGCCGTTGCGTAGGAAACGACTGTTCAAGAGAGTGAGTGGCCTCCGGGTGTCGGGTGCGGCTAGAGCGAACCCGTCGACGGATTATACGGCCGAGAGCGGCTACGCCCCTGAGAAGCCCGGCCTACTCAGCGACTGGGACCGTCGCCGCATGCGATGCAAGGGGTATCCCTTGGACTTTCCGCGCGGGACCTGCGCTAGCGGGCGAACGCCGCCGCAGACGTTCGAGCAATCGCGCGGAGGACTACACCGGTTCAAACATTTGGGCGCGATATCTGCCCAAGGCCGCACGATCGCAGGCACGGCTCACAGGTGGGGAGACGATGCTCCGGGCCGTCACCACGGCAGCGGAGCTGCTGTGCGAGGGGAATTCAGGTCGTTCCCGACAAGATCTCCTCTAGGAGCGTCTCGATGGTCGCACTTAGGTCGGCAGGTTCGAGCGCTCGTTCCGGCTCGTTGACGAGCACGCTGACGGTCACGCCGCTTTGATCGCGCACAAGCAGCTCGACCTTGTGCTGAGGATTGTCACAAACTCTGCCCGCTGCCTCCCCATAGGCACTGGTGACCGGGACGACGGTGCATTCCGCATCGGCGCTGAACCAATCGGAAAGGCCGTTGGTCCTGAAGGCCTTGATGTCCACGTACGCAGGCTCGCCGGCGGAAGTGACGCCCCAGAAGCAGCTGCCCTGGCTCCCGTCGCTAGTGAAATCGTGGGGAGTGCCGGTAAGCGCACGCACGTCGTCCTCATCGAGGAACGCACATACGTCCAGCGAGTTGACGTCGATCAGGGCACTCGGTATCGCGGCCGCCGACTGGGTCGCCGAAGCAGTTGGTGCCGCAAAGGGGTGTTAGCCGTGGTAGGCGTCGACGCGGCTGAAGGCTGATTTGTCGCGGTTGGTGCAGAGGGTGCCGCGGCGGTCTGGCTGGGTGGACCGGTTGGCTCACCCTGCTCGGCAGCAGGGGCCGAGCAGGCCGCGACCACGACTAGAGATGCGGCGACTGCCGCTGCCCAATAGGGGTTGCTGAACTTCAAGCGACATCTCCCGAAGGTCCAAGGCGCACGATGGCGGCCTTCGGGGTCAGGGCGGCGTTCGCACCCCCCCGAGTGCCCGCCATTTATACATGGTCTGCCGTTGGAACCGCTGGATTGGCAGGGCTACAGCGTTGCTATCACTAAGGCAACAGAAAGGCCCTCCGACCGGCTGTCAGAGGGCCATTTCACGCTTGATTTCCTGGTAGCGGAGGGCGGATTTGAACCACCGACCAAGGGCTTATGAGTCCCCTGCTCTACCACTGAGCTACTCCGCCGTGGTGACCAATTTTAGCGCAGGCCGCTGACTTCCTGACTCCAGCGAGGAGGAATGTCCCTACCTACCGGTACCAAGTCGTCGAGCAGCAGCCCGTTCACGGCGCTACTCTTGGCTCAGCCGTGACAACCGAAGAAAAGAAGGGCGGAAGGCCGCCGGGCAAGCGCCGTGTTGCCCGCCAGTCGTCCGACCGTATTCAGCTGCTCATCGTCGACCAGCATCCGGTTCTTCGCGCTGGCGTGCGCACGTTGCTCGAAAACGAGGAACGCGTCGAAGTCGTCGCCGAGGCCGAGACGGTCGCTGAGGCTGTCGACGCGTGCCGCGAGAACCCGCCCGATGTGGTCCTGCTCGACGTCGATGAGTCATCTCAGGCGACTGTTGATGACCTGCGTCGCCTTCGGCGCGAGATGCCCGACGGCGCCCTGGTAGTGCTCGCCCGACACGAGGACGATGACGAGGTCTATCGGGCCGTGGTGGGCGGCGCCGACGGGCATGTTGGCGACACCGCCAAGCCAGCCGAATTGGCCGACACGATCCTGGAAGCCGCCGACGGGCAGGAGCCGATCACGCGCACCCTCGTCGAGCACCCCAACGTCGCGCGGCGCGTTCTCGAGACGTTTGCCGAGATGGCCGGCCGGCGGCCGACTCGACCGGCCCGAGTATCTGAGCGCGAGATCCGAATCCTCGACCTCGCGTCCCAGGGCATGACCAACTACCAGATCGGCGTGTCGCTCGGTGTTTCGGAACACACCGTCAAGAGCGCCATCTCGCAGCTACTGGCGAGGCTCGGCCTGCGCCATCGCACCGAGGCCGTGGTGTTCGCGCTCAAGAACGGTTGGATCGGGCCGAGCAGCTCGCCGGCCATCCATGGCGCGGCGGGTGCGCAGTTCGGCAAGCCCGAGTAGCCGTCGACGGCGCCCCGTCTGGGCTCCGCCGACCCGCTGGGTCTCGCCGAATCGAAGCGAATCAAAAGAGCGCCGGCAACGCCGGCGCTCTTGATCTTTTCTGACCGGTTCGACCGGATCAGACGGTCTTGCGTCCCCGCATCAGGAAGCTGGCGACCCACACTACGATCACCGCACCGATGACGGCGACGACGATCGAGTAGATGTTGACCACGTCGCCGCCGCCGGCGGCACCGGCCCCGAAGCCAACCAGGTTGGCCAGGAACCCGCCGACGAACGCGCCGACGATGCCAAGCACGACGTGGCCGATGACGCCCAGGCCCTCGTCACCACTGATGAGCAGGCCGGCGATCCAACCGGCGATCGCGCCGAGCACGATCCAAGCGATGATGGTTACGACCATGTAGTAGATCCTCCTGCAGTTTGTTTCTCCCGGATACGAGAGTCGCTGAGGAGGCGCGAACCATGCGCGCACGAAGGCGGTTAGCGCATTGCGATCGAGTTACGGATCAGTTCTGGCGCGCTGAGCCCCGATCGGCGAAGCGCGCCATCAACTCGCCCACGGTCAGCTCGCCGTACTCGCCCTCGAGGCGCTCCCGCGCCATGCGCCAGGCCGCGCGCATGGCGCGCGGTCCCCGTCGGTCGAGCTCCGCCAGCGGCACTGCCAGGTGGTTCTCCACGCCCGGCACGAGGCGCAGGGTAGTGGCCAGCATCTCTGCAGCTTCCAACACGGGCGTGTCCGGGCCAATGGCCGGCGTGGCACCCGTCGATCCGCCGATCGGCGACGTGGAAGGCATCGGCGGCATGGGCGGCATCGTGCCGGCGGCTGTGGCGACGCTGTCCGCGGCGCGGCGAATGGCCTGCGATGCACGATTGATCGCGGCGTCTGCCTGCTCATCGGTCTCGATCGTCGCCGGCGCCGACGGCGCCGCGTCGACGCGTGGCCGTGGCGTTGGCGGCGGCGTGGTGCTCGCCGGCTCGTTGGCTGGCTGACGGCGTGTCGGTCGGTCGCCGCCCACCACCCCCGCCGCCGGATCCGGATCCCTTCTTGGGAGCGCCGTTCGTTGTGGCACTACCCATGGCGTTGCTGATCAGCGCCGGCACGTCCAGGCCGGTCAGGCCCTTAACCGTCGCGCTCGCCTCGGTCACGGTTCGCGTGGTGTTGCGCACAAGCTCGGACGCGCCGTCATTCGAGAGCACGGTCAGGTTATCGATCTGCGACATCGGCTCGGCCGCGGCACGCACGATCTCGGGCAGCATGCCGAGCACCGTCTGGATGACCGCCGCCTCGTTGAACTTCTGGAAGGCCTCGGCACGGAGCGCGAGCGCCTTCGCCTCTGCCTCGCCCTTGCTGAGCGTGATCTGTGCCTCGGCATTGCCTTCGAGCATGACGCGCTGCGCTTCGGCGTGGGCATTGACCTCAACCACTTTGGCGCCTGCTTCGCCCTTGACCTGGATGACCGCTGCCTCTGCCTGACCGGCCAGCTTCTGGCGCTCGGCCTCGGCCTGGGCGGCGGCGATCTTGGCCGACTTGTCGCCCTCGGCGCGTCTGACGACGGCCTCTGCCTCGGCTTCGGCCGGACGGATGGTGGAGGTCAGCAGCTCCTTCTGGGTCCGTGCCGCCTCGAGGTCGGCCAGCTCGGTCTGTCGCCGGGTGACCTCCTGCTGGGACTCGGCCTGGGCCAGCGGACCAGCCTGCGCGGCCCTCGCCTGGGCGGCGGCGGTGAGCGTCAGGACCTCCGCACGGCGCAGCTCGACGTCGCGCTCGGCGTTGATCTTTATCTGATTTGCTTCGGCTTCGCGAACGGCAGCTTCTTGATCGGAGCTGGCCTTGGCAATGCGCGCGTCTCGTTCGACGATGGCCATCTTTTGGGCGCCGAGAAGGTCGATGTAGCCCGACTCGTCGTTGATCGACTGGATCGTGAAGGCGTCGATCTGCAGACCGGATGTGGCCAGATCACCCTTGGCCGAGTCCTGGACCTGCTGGAGCAGCTTCTGGCGGTCCATGATCAGCTCCTCGATCGTCAGAGTGCCGACGATCGAGCGGAGCGAGCCCTCGAGCACGTTCTTGACGATGGAGTCGACCTGCTCGTCGCGCGCGTCCAGGAAGCGCTCGGCGGCGTTGCGGATCGACTCAACGTCACGGCCGATCTTGAACGTGGCCACGCCCTGCACGGCGACCTTGATGCCCTGGCTGGTGACCGCGTCGGGCAGCACGACGCTGATCTGACGCGCGGTTAGCTTGAGCTTGCCAACCTTGTGAATCAGCGGCAGCACGAACGTCCCGCCACCGACGACAACCTTGATGCCCTTGTCGGCGCCGGCGGGCGCCGCGATCTGGCCCTTCTCGTCGCGCACCTTGGCTCCGCGCGAGCCGGCCACGATCAGCGCCTCGTTGGCGTTGGCCACTCGGTATCGGTTGGCAACGTAGAACATCAGCAGCGCGAGGACGACGATCAGAGCCAGCACGAGCAGCGGCCCCGTGCCGACGAAGCTGAACAGATCAGGCATCCGAACTTCCTTCCTCGCCCGAGATGGACGCGGCCTTGACGACCAGGGTCGTTCCCGCCACGTCGGTCACGGTCACCTGGGCACCTTGCTTGATTTCCACGTCGGCCGTGGCCATTACGTCGTGCGTCGAGCCGCCATAGCTGATCAGCACTGCGCCGGAGCGCCCGGCGGGAATCGCGACCGAGACGCGGCCGCGCTGTCCGACCAGCTCGTCGAGGCTGAACTGGGGCGGTGCCTCGGCCCGGCGCAGCAGGGTGAACATGCTCCACACCAGGCCGGCGCCGATTAGCCCGAAGACGAGTCCGACGACTGAGGCCATGCCAGCGCTCATCCCGAACAGCTGCGTGCCAAGCAGGCCGCCAACGCCGAACATCGAGACGAAGGCGAGCAACAGCGGCAAGAGTGTCACGCCGCCCAGGTCAAAGCCGAGGCCGATCGATTCGAATATCCCGCCGAGCAGATCCTCGAGCAGGATCGTGAGCAGCAGCAGGATGCCGCCGATCGCGAGGCACAGGATGAAGATCGTGTTCGCGAGATCGACGGTGATCACGTTAACGAGAATAGGGCGCGCTTCTCGCCGCCGGTAGCCCTAATCGGTGGCGTGGTCGATCGATTTCGCCGGAGGTATCGCTAGGGCCGGTTCTCGTACGGGTAGAGCAGCGCCGATGCCCAGTTCATGAGCTGCTCGACCTGCCCGCCGGCAACCAGGGCTATGAGCAGCGCGCCGCCCAGGAACACCAACGCGTAGGTCGCGAAGCCGCGCAGGCTGACGGCCCGCTCCCAGCCCGGCGCTGACGCGGCACGATCGCCGCGGCGCAGGAACGGAATCGCCGCCAGGGCGACCGTCAGGCCGTGCGGCCAGATGATCGGCAGCGCCAGGGTCGCGGCGATCGGAACGGTCCACGGCCGGTCGGTGCGGGCGCCCCAGAAGAGCAGCACGCCCGCGATCGGCAAGCGCAGCGGCGCGGCCGGCGGCACGCTGAAGAACTGCGGCTCGGACAGGTTGCTGAAGATCGAAGCGATCCAGTCGCTCCAGTACTGCGGCGCGACGACGTACGTGGCAAGCGAGATCGCCGCGGTCGCACCGAGCGCGATTGCCAGCGACCGCCACTCGCGTCTGAACGCGAACCACAGAACACCGACGCCCGGCGAGACCTTGGTCAGCAGCACGAATGCCCACGTCCACGGATAGCGGAAACCGAGCGCGATGGCCGCTGCCATCAGCAGGTGGACGTTGCCGTGATAGAGCTCGAGCGCGATCGGCGGCAGCGCCAGCACCACCAGCGCCCAGCGGCCGCTCAACCAGAAGATGATCGCCAGCATCAGCGCCGACCAGAGCCACAGGAAGAGCCACCACGGCAGCGCTCCGAGCGGACCGAACAGGTAGGCAATTGGCGGCGCGTAGCGGAACGCGCCGAGCGCAAAGTTGTTGTTCATCGCGCGGCCGTAGAGGTCGTTGAAGTCGATCGACCAATACGAATACGCGTCGTAGCCGAAGCTCTGGCCGACCGACGTCACGACGACCAGCGCGAATCCAGTCGCCAGCCAACCGCTGATGATCAGGCCGTCGCGTACCGCCCGGAGGCGCAGCGCCCGGGTGTCGGAAGGCAGCGATTCGAACGGCGGCGGCCGATCCATGGCCGGAGGCTAACCGACCAATAGACTCCGCCGATGGACCAGATGCCGGGCGCATTTCCGCCGCCGCCCGACGCGCCCCAGCAGCAATTCGGGCCTGTCGGCCCGCCCGTCGCCGGCCGACCCGCCTACCCGCTCGACTTCGAGCGCATCCTGCAGCTCACCTTCAGCCTGTACCGGTTCGGCTTCGTGCGCTTCTTCGCGATCGGCCTCGTCCTGTACCTGCCGCTGGTCGTGGTCACGACCATTCTGCAGCTCCTCACCAGCGCCGATCTCATCCGGGCCCAACAGGCCCAGCTCGACTACATCGACGGCCGCAGCGTCGCCCTGACAGACCTGCTTCCGCTGACGTGGATCGCCCTGGGCCTTTTCTCACTCATCGTCATCGGCGCCGGGGCATACATCGCCCAGGGCGGCTTCGTTCACCTGACTGCGCGGACGTACTCCGGCGAGCGGCCATCGGCGAGGGCGTCGATCGGGGCCGCGTTGTCGAAGCTGTTGACGCTCGTCGGCGCCGGACTGCTGGCCATCCTGGCGACGATCGGAATCCTGCTGATGGGCGTGGCGATCGGGAGTCTCCTGATCCTGGCCAACGTGGTCAACGGCGCGTTGCAGCCTGGTCTGCTCGTGTTCGCCGGCCTGATCGTCGTCGTCGCGGCGATCGCGATCCTGATCTTTGTCTCGATCCGACTGGCGTTCATCCCCCAGGCGGTGATGGTCGAGGGTCTCGGCGCGGTCAATTCCCTCCGCCGCAGCTGGCGCCTGATCTCCGGCTCGAGCCTGCGCGTGTTCGGCTACTCGATCGTCTTCAGTCTGCTCGTCGGCGTGTTGTCGCTGTTGGCCACGGCCGCCGTCGAGCTCGTCGCCGGCACAGGGATCGACGTGACCGAGACCGGCCTCGTCTTCGAGCCGATCCCATTCGTTGTCGGCGGGCTCATCTCAGGGCTGATCGGGATCGCGCTCATGCCGATCGGCACGATCGCGCTGACGTTGCTCTTCTACGACGTCCGCTTCAGGCGCGAGTCAGTCACCGAAAAGCAGATCGAGCCAGGCATCGAGCGGTGACCCGGCCGCCACAGCTGCCGCGGTGCTGCCGAGCGGGATGATCGGCAGGCCGGTGTCGGCGCCCTGGATCGAGAAGACGACCTCGCCCGGTTCACCCATTCCAAATGAGCGTGCCTGGAGTGCCTGGAATGAATCGGTCTGGACGAGCTGGAGCTCGCGCCGGCCGGCCTCGAGCCGAAGCTGCAATGCCTGGGTCTCGCCGACGACGATCGCCTGACGGGCGGTCACCTCGTTGAGCTCGGTCAGCGCGCGGCCGAAGACGATCACCAGCCAGAAGCCGAGCACCGCCAGCGCAATGAGCACGAATTGGGATCGCCTGGGTCGGAACCTGCGCCCGTAACCGATCTGCTTGCCGAGCGTCGAAAGCTGCTCGTCAAGGTCGGTGCGCTTGGGTGACTGGGCGGCGGGAGACGCCTCTCCTGCGGCGGCGAGGGCCACGGCTGGTCTCGGCATCTCGTTGAGCGTAAGCGCCTCAATTCCCGCGTGTCAAACCAGCGCGACCCCGTTCACCGGTCAACAGGGCGGCTGAAACGACGCTGAGAGCCTGGCTCGCGCTGTGTTGTTCGGCCGTCGCGCGGCGCGCAGCATCATTCGAAAGGTCATGGATCGGGCCGAATCGCCGGCGCTGCGGGGAACGTGGCTCGGCCGGCTGTTGAGCTTCTGGAATCCGGTGATGCGGCGCCTGCTCGTTTCGCCGCTCCACTTCCTGGTCAGCCGCTGGTTCGTGCTGATCGCCTACACCGGCCGCAAGACCGGCCGGCGCCACCAGGTTCCGGTTTCGTACGTCCGCGACCGCGGCCACCTCCAGGTAACGACGGGCGACCGTTGGTGGCACAACCTCGACGCGGACGGCTCGATCGCGCTCAACTATGCGGGCCGCTGGCGGTCGGCTCGCGCGACCCCGGTTCGCGATCACGACGAATCGCGCTTTCAACATGCACGGCTGTTCCGCGACCACCCGTGGTTCCGATTCCTGGCCGGCATCCCGGCGATCCGGGGCAATCAGCCTGATGTGAAATCCCTGGATCGTTCGATCGATGCGGGCAGGACGCTGATCACGATCGACCTGGTCGGCTGACCAACTGACCTTCGTCCTCCTGATTCCGAAAGGGCGTGTCACGCGCCGTCGGCGAGTGCTATGCTGCGCCACCAAATCGAACGTTTGGTCGAAATGACCAGACTCGATGCGGACACGGAGGCAGCGCCATGCGGATCTACGCCCCCGCCGGGACGGTTGAGACCCTCGATCGGCTGCTCGAAGACCCTGAGGTAGCGGCGGCGCTCGTCGCGCACCGCGTGCTGCCCGAGCGCGAGGCACAGACGGTCCCCTTCCCCACCTGGCTCGACAAGCGACTCGTCCGGGCGCTTCACTCGCGCGGCATCGAGAAGCTCTACACCCATCAGGCGGACGCCCTCAACGAGCTCAGGGCAGGCAAGGACATCGTCGTCGTCACGCCGACCGCGTCGGGCAAGTCGCTCTGTTTCAACCTGCCCGTGATCCAGGCGGTGGCCGAGGATCCCGCCGCGCGGGCGCTCTACCTCTTCCCGACCAAGGCACTCAGCCAGGACCAGCTGGCTGCTTTCCGCGACATCGCGACCGCGTCCGAGATCGACGTGTCGGCCGGCGTCTACGACGGGGACACGCCCGGTGCCGTACCGCACCGTCCTGCGCACCGCCGGGCAGGTCGTGGTCACCAACCCGGACATGCTCCACTCGGCCATCCTGCCCCATCACACCAAGTGGTTCCAGCTCTTCGAGCAGCTGCGCTACATCGTCGTCGACGAGGCGCACATGTACCGCGGCATCTTCGGATCACACGTCGCCAACGTGCTGCGCCGCCTGCTTCGGCTGTGCGAGCACTACGGCAGCAAGCCGCAGATCATCTGCTGCTCGGCGACGATCGGAAACCCGAAGCAGCTGGCCGAGACGCTCACCGGACGGGAGATGGAGGTCGTCGATCGAAACGGCGCGCCGGCCGGCGAGAAGCACATCGTCATCCTCAACCCGCCCATCGTCGACCAGCGCACGGGCATGCGCCCCGGGCCCATGTCGCTCTCGCATCGATCCGCGCTCGCCTTCTTGCGCGCAGGTCGCCAGACGATCGTGTTCAGCAAGGCCCGAGTGGCGGTCGAGCTGCTGCTGACCAGCCTGCGCGAGGCATTCCGCGAAGGCCGCGGTCCGTTGAAGCGGATACGTGGCTATCGCGGCGGCTACCTGCCCACCGAGCGGCGCGAGATCGAAGCTGGCCTGCGCAGTGGCGACGTGCTCGGCGTGGTGTCGACCAACGCGCTCGAGCTCGGCATCGACATCGGTCGCCTGGACGCGGCGATCCTGTCCGGCTATCCGGGCACAATCGCCGCGACCTGGCAGCAGATGGGTCGGTCGGGACGCCGGCGCGAACCGTCGGCCGCGATCCTGATCGCCGGAGCGGGGGCTGTCGACCAGTTCGTCGCCGCGCACCCCGACTACATCTTCGACTCGACGCCCGAGGAAGCCCGCCTCGATCCGACCAACCTGCACGTGCTCCTTGGCCACGTCAGGGCGGCGGCCTTCGAGATGCCCTTCAACTCGGGCGATTCGCTGTCCGGCGTGCCGACCGACGACCTGCTCGCCTTCCTGGCCGAGGAAGGCCACGTCCGACTGGCCGACGACGACCGCTGGTATTGGGCGAGCGAGAACTTCCCGGCGTCGGAGGTGTCGCTGCGTTCGGGCGCGCCGGAGAACGTCGTGATCATCGACACGACCGGTCAGCCGCGGCCGGTGGTCATCGGCGAGATCGACCTGTTCGCGGCGCCGGTCCTCGTCTACACAAACGCGATCTACCTGCACGAGTCACGCCAGTACCACGTCGATCTGCTCGATTGGGCCGAGCGCAAGGCGTACGTCACGCCGGTCGATGTCGACTACTACACCCAGGCCCTGCTGGCGGTGACACTCAAGCCACTCGAGACGTTCGCCGCCTCACCTGCGCCCGCCGCAGAGCGAGCTCATGGCGAGGTGATGGTTTCGTCGATCGCCACGCTCTACAAGAAGCTGCGCCTCGAGACGCACGAGAACCTCGGCTGGGGGAAGATCCACCTGCCCGAGATCGAGCTGCACACCACGTCGTACTGGGTGGGCCTCGATTCGACCTTCGACTCGTGGCGTCGAGACGAGCTCGACGCGGCGCTGACGGGCGCCGGACGGGCGATGCAGACGGTCGCCAGCGTGCTGCTGATGTCCGATCCGCACGACATCGGCATGGTTGCGCAGGTTCGCTCGCCGCACGTCGAACGGCCGATCGTCTACCTGTACGACTCGGTGCCCGGCGGCGTCGGACTCGCAGCGCGCCTCTACGACCGGCACGCCGAGCTCGTCGCGGGCGCGCTCGGGCTGGTCGAGGGTTGCCAGTGCGTCGGAGGGTGCCCGGCATGCGTCGGGCCGACGATGGGCGGCGACGGAAGTCCCAAGGCAGGGGCAAAGGCGCTGTTGCGGCTGCTCGCCGGCAAATCGGCACGGAAGGCGGCGTGACAGGCTAGCTGGCACGGGCTGGACGGACGCTGCCGCCCGATGAGCAGCGCACCAACCTCAAATCTGCTCGGCCGGCGGCTGGATCGGCTCAGGTCGCTCGCGCCGAACGACCGCGTACCCGTTTCCGTAGAGCGGCCGAACCATGCCGCGACGCTGGCTGCCGCCCTGGGTGGCACGGTCGCCCAAGGCGTCGTCGTGGTGGAGTCGAGCGTCGAATTACCGGTTGATCGCCGGGCATTGAGTCGCCTGCCCTTTCCGGCCGGTGTCGATCAGCCGCTGGTGTGCCTCGACCTGGAGACGACCGGCCTCGCGACGGCGTCCGGGACGCTCGCCTTCCTGGTCGGGATCGGAACCTGGGCAGGCGATCGCTACACGGTCACGCCAGCTGGTGCTTCCCGACCACGCGGCGGAGGCTGGCCTGCTCGACGCTCTCGGCACATTCCTGCCACCAGACGCATGGCTGGTGACCTACAACGGCCGGACCTTCGACTGGCCGCTGCTCGTGGCGCGGCACCGGATGCACCGCCGCGGCCCACCGCCGCTGGCCGGGCACCTGGACCTGCTGACCGTCGCGCGGCGACTGTGGAAGCACCGTCTCGGCGGCGCGCGCCTGTCGCTCGTCGAGCACGAGATCTGCGCCGTCGAGCGCGAAGACGACCTGCCCGGCGCGTTGATCCCGGAGCGCTACTTCGGCTATCTGCGCTCGCGTCGAGGTGATTTGCTGAAGCCTGTGCTCGAGCACAACCGCCAGGACATCGTTTCGCTCGGTCTGCTGCTCGCGTTGCTTGCGTCCGACTATGCCGCGCCCGATTCGTGGACGGCACTCCATCCCGGCGATGCGGCCGGCCTGGCGCTATCGCTGAGGCGCACCGGACGGATCGACGACGCACTGCGCTGCATCGAGGCGGCGATCTCCGCCGATGTTTGGACAGTCGGCTTCAGCGACGCCGCGCGCAGTGCGACGGCACCTGTTCAGCGAACGGGCGCGGCTGCTCGCCCGGCTCGGGCGACGCGCGGAGGCGTACGAGGCGTGGCTCGAGATCTGCGCGCGCGGCGGACCAGGCGCGGCCGCAGCATGGTTGCACGTGGCTCGATATCGAGAGCACGTAGGGCGCGACCTGGCCGGTGCCATCGAGGCCTGCCGCGAGGCGGCCGGTGTTGCCGAGCGGGCGCGCTCGTGGGGTCAGCCGATGCCCGAGATCGAACGCGACCTGGCTCATCGTCTGACGCGGCTTCGCCGTCGCTCGCTCGCCGCGCGGCGCTTCAGCGGAGCTGTCGGTCGCGCAGCTTGATGAGCACGTCGCACAGGTCGCGTCGATCCGGCAGATCGACCAACGAGCTGATCGTCAGTGAGAGGCTCGCCATCGCCGATGCCGCGGCGAGGGGGCGCGCGTCGCCGGGCGCTGCAAGGTCGGGATGGAGCGACCGCGCGACGATCCACGAGGCAAAGAAGACGTCGCCGGCGCCGGTCGTGTCGATCGGCTCGCGCCTTGGCAGCGGCGGCATCAGATGGCCGTGGAACTGGCCCTCGGATAGCCACAGCTCGGCCGAGCCGTACTCGCCGTGGGTCAACAGAAGGCGCTGCCCGTCGCGGAGCAGGTCGCGCAGCGGAGGGCTGTCGACGGTCGCGTCCTCCGCACTGAGCGCAAGCACATCCGCTCGCGCCACCAGCGGGCCTGCTGGTCAGTGGCAGGCCGGTGACGGGCGTGCCGGCCTTCAGGTAGCGCAACAGGCCCTGCCAGGCAACGGCCACGAATGTGTCGCGCGGCAGCGCGTCGGCCCAGTCTTGCCCGAGCTCGGCGGCGACCGGAGTGAGCATCACGCGTCGGCGTCGCTCGCCAATCGTCGGGGAGTGCCGCAGCCGGGATCGACTCGCTCGCCTGGTGGAGCATCTGGACGCGACCCTCGTCGGTTTGCAGGTTGTGAAAGACGGGGCCGCGCTCAAGCGGCACGAGGCGGACGTCGACGCCCCGCGGCGCGCAGGACATCCAGCTCCCAGGCATTGGCGGCCTCGGCTTCGACGCCGATCAGGGCACGTACCTCGGCGCCCATGCGCGCGGCGGCCATCGAGGCGTACGAGACGCCGCCGCCGAGCCGCCAGCCGCGCGGATCGGAATCGTCAATGTCGCGCGTCGCGGCGCCAACCACGAGAACGGTCGGGCGGGAATCCACGCCTATACTCGGGTCGAAAACGACTGCGAGCTGGAGATCGGGTGTACTTCTACGAGCTTTCCGAGGCCGACGACGAGATCTTTGCCAACGTCCTGCTCGGTCACGACGCCGAGTATGACGAGCAGGAATACCTGGAGATAGTCCAGGAGGCACGCGAGAACGTGCTCAAGACGTTCGAAGAGGACTCGCTGATCGAGGCCATCGCGACCGAGCTCGAGAAGCGCCACGGTTTCGTCCACATCGAGGCCACCCTGCGCGCATCGGTCCGCGTCTCAGCCGAGGAAGGCGAGACGGTGATCACTCCGGTCGACGAACGCGCCTCGCTGGCGCCGACCGAAGAGGACGACTTCCGCTCGATGCTCGATCGAGACCGAGACCGAGGACCGCCCCTACCGCGACAACTAGGACGTCCGAGCGGCGTCAGACGGCGTCAGACGTTGAAAAGCACCTCGAGCGTATCGCCGTCCTTGACCAGGTAGGTCTTGCCCTCTGAGCGCAGCTTGCCGGCCTTGCGTGCCTCGGCCATCGAGCCGAGAGTGATCAGGTCCTCGTAGGCAACGACCTCGGCGCGGATGAAGCCGCGCGCCAGGTCGGTGTGGATGGCGGCAGCAGCGTCGACGGCGGTTGATCCGTCGGGAATGGTCCACGCCCGTGTCTCATCGGGGCCGGCCGTGAAGAACGAGATCAGTCCGAGCAGCTGGTACGACAGCCGAATCACGCGCTCGAGCGACGACTCGGTCAGCCCGAGGTCGGATCGGAAGACCTCCGCCTCCTCGGCGTCGAGCTGGCCGATCTCCATCTCGATCTTGGCCGACAGCGCCTCGACCTGCGACTGGCGATGCGCGTAGCGGGCGGCTGAAGTCGGCGACGATCTCGGCGCGCGTGCGATGTCCGCCTCGCCGATGTTGAGCAGCACCAGGACCGGCTTCTCGGTCAGGAAGCGGAAGCCACGGATGCGCTTCTGTTCGTCGTCGCCCAGCTCGATGTCGCGGATCGGGTTTCCCTCGCGCAGCGCGGGCGCGAGCTTCTCGAGCACTGCCAGCTCGCGCTCGTTGGACTCGCGCTCGGCGGGCGTGCCGTGCCGGCCGGAGGTGGACAGCTTCTCGATGCGCTTCTCGATGACCGACAGGTCGGCCAGCACGAACTCGAGGTCGAGCTGCTCGAGGTCGCGCCAAGCGTCGACCGATCCGTCCGGGTGGGGCACCGACGGATCCTCGAAGGCACGCACTACGTGGAGCAGCTCCTCGGCGGTACGCAGTCGAGCCAGCTGGTCGGCCGGGATCTCGGCCGCCGCGACCCCGTCGGCCGAGAGCGGCGGCGCGGGCAGGTCGACGTAGGTCACGTCGGCCGCCACTTCGCGCTTGGGCTTGAAGACCTCGGTCAGCCGGGTCAGCCGCTCATCGGGGACCTTGACGACGCCGACGTTGACGGTCATGCCGCCGAAACCGCCCGTCTCGGCCTCGCCGCGGGTCAGGGTGTTGAACACGGTCGTCTTGCCCGAACGGGCAAGCCCGACGATCGCTACTTCCATCCGCGTGTGTCTGCTTCCTGCCGTCGCCCGGCTAGTAGCCGGCGCCCGAGTCGACCAGGTTGAGCAGCGGTTCGCCGCGCGCGAATCGGCCGAGGTTGTCGCAGAACAGCTCGATGCTCCGATCCAGGACGCGGCCGGAAGACCACGACGTGTGCGGCGTGACGATCACGTTGGGCGTGGCGTAAAGCTCCGAGTCGGCCGGCAGCGGCTCCTCGCGGAACGCGTCGAGAATGGCGCCGCCGAGCGGTCCGTTGCGCGCTGCGCGCACGAGCGCGCGCTCGTCGACGAGCGCGCCGCGTGCGACGTTGATCAGCCACGCTCCGGGCTTGGCGTGGGCAAGCAGCTGCGCGTCGAACAGGTCGGTCGTGCCGGCGGTGAGCGGCAGGGCCAGGACGATGAAGTCGCTGCGGCCATCAGCTCGGGCAGCTGATCCGACGAGAGCAGATCGACTCCGTCCTGCTCGTCGTCGGCGGCCGTGCTGCGCCGCGTGGCGACCACGTGGCTGCCGAATGTCCGCGCCAGCTCGGCCACGCGGCGTCCGATCGAGCCCGTAGCCGACGATGCCGATCGTGACGTCGGTCATCTCGCGCCCCTCGAGCGGCTGCCAGGTGCGCTCGCGCTGCAGCTCGAGCAGCTGCGGCAGACGCCGGCTGACGGCGAGCACCCACATCACGACGTACTCGGCGATCGGGTCGGAGAAGACGCCGCGAGCGTTGGTGATCGCGAGCCCGCGCTCGAGGGCAGTTGGGGTCAGCACGCGCTCGACGCCGGCCGTCGCCGAGTGGACCCACTTCAACGATGGGCAGCGGCCGAGGAGTCGATCGAACACGCCCTGCGGCAACGGCCCGCGCAGGAGAACCTCGACATCGGACAGGTCGCCGTCCGACGAGACCCTCGAGCGATACGCTCACCAGCCGGCTGCCCGGCGCAGCGGCGGCGATGCGTTCCAGGTCGCGCTCGCGATAGCGCGCCGAGAGGATCGGCGACAGCCCAATCGCGGCCGGCACGCCGTTCGGACCGCTGCCCGGTCCGCTCACTCTCCGCGCCGCTCGCGCCGTCGTGTCTGTGCTCGTGCTCAAGCCGGGTGGGTCCTCGTCAAACGGTGGCCGAATCATGCGTTGGCCGGGATCGTGTTCGGCATCACGCGCCGCACCCAGGCCTCCGGGTCGGCCATCTCCGCCTCGCTGGGCAGCGCCCACGGACCGCTCCATAGCGCGGTCACGGCCGGGCGGCCGCCGGCCGCGGCGACGCCGGCCACGAACCGCTCGCCGCGGCGGTACTGCTCGAGCTTCATGTCGAGGCCGGTCAGTCGCGCGACGAGTCGATCGATGTTGCCGCGCCGCTGGTTGCGGCGAACTTCGAAGCGTGCCCGGATGGACTCGACGTCGGGCAGCAACTGTGCTCCGGCCTCGTCCATGACCCAGTCACTGAAACCCTCGAGCAGGCTCATCACGCGCTGCGTCTCGTCGAACAGAAGGCGCTGCTCAGGAGTGAGAAACGCGGCGATGCGGGTTGTCCTGCGACTCGCGCAGGCGACGGATGAGGTTGCCGATGCCGTCCGACTGGAGGTTGCGCGCCTGGTCGAACACGCCGGCGAGCTGGCGCTCGAGGTGGTCGCGCAGGTACGGCCGCAGCCACGAATTGGCCTCGAACTCGAACGCGTGTGTCGCCTCGTGGAGGACGATCCACTTGCGGAAGTCGTCGGGCGGCACGCCCAGCGTTGCGGCCGTGGCGCGAATGTTCTCCTCGACGAAGAGCAGCTTGCCCGGCGTGGCCTCGGCCGAGAGCAGCGCGATGTCGTACTGGCCGAGCACGCGCGTGCCGAGGTAGCCGAGCAGGAAGCCGACCTGCTGGGTGGTGATGAAGCGATTGGCAAGCTTGGCCACGTCCGCCGCGATGCCACGTTCCGGCGGTGGCGTTGCGCAACGTGAGGCTCGAGGCGATCGATCAGGCTGGCGAAGGTGGTGATGTTGGCGCGCGCCCAGTCGGCGCGGTCGACAACCTCGTGGCGCTCGACGACGCCGGGCAGCGGCTGACCCAGCTGCTGCTCGAGCAGCGGCACCACCTCGGACATCGCCGCGCGCGTAGGCGGCCTCAGTCGCGCGCAGCTCGTGCGCCGGCAGCGCTCCCGGTGCGCGACGCAACCGAGCGACGGCCATCTGTTCGCACGCCGTCCCAGTCGACCAGCCCGTCGCCGGCGGCGTGCTGGGCGCGCCTGGCGATGTAGCGCGACGCGATAGCCAACCCGGCCGCGCCGAGGGCAATGCCGACTCCGATGGCCGCTCGATCGTTGCGTCGTCGGGCGGCAACTTCGGCGCGCCGGGTTGCGATCGCCCCCGCCCTGCCGCTCACGAGCCGCTCACCGCGGCCAGTGCGATTGATCTGTGCACGCGCCATTGAGCTGCCGAACAGAGCTCGGCCACCGCGCTGAACGCGTCGACGTCGCCGGTGGTGAGCTGGGTGTGCTCGGCGGCCGCGCCGATCGGCGCATTCAGGCCATGGACCTCGAGCAGCGAGGCCAGCGCGCTGGCGGTCGCGCTGAGCCGAGTCGATGACCGCGACATCGGCGCCGACCAGGCGGCGGATCACCGGCGCGAGCAGCGGGTAATGAGTGCAGCCGAGCAGCAGCGTGTCGATCTCGTGGCCGCCGCCGAGCAGCGGCGCGAGCTGCTCAGCGACCACTTCCTCGACCAGCCCACCGTCGAGCTGGCCTGCCTCGACGAGCGGCACCAGCTTCGGCGTCGCCTGCTCGAACACCTCGACGAACGGATCCTCTTCCTTGATCGCCTGGAAGTAGGCTCGCGACCGGACCGTGGCCTGGGTCGCGATCACGCCGACGCGACGGTTCCGCGTGGCAAGAGCGGCCGCGGTCGCGCCCGGTCGAACCACACCGAGCAGCGGCAGCGTCGTAGCGCAAGCGGAGCTCGGGGAGTGCCACCGCGGTGGACGTGTTGCAGGCGACACGATCGCCTTCACGTCGCGTCGCGGCAAGCTCATCGAGGCACTCGCCGCTGAATTGGCGGACCTCATCGTCGCTTCGCGGCCCATACGGTGCACGCGCGTTGTCGCCCAGGTAGAGCGTCGATTCCTCGGGCAGACGGCGCATCACTTCGCGCAACACGGTCAGGCCGCCGACGCCGGAGTCGAAGAAGCCGATCGGCCTTGCGTCGCTCATCAGTGCAGCCGCGCGGCCACTCCCACCTCATCCTGCGCCTGGGATAGCTGCTCAGCGATGCGCGCGATGTCGCGCGTGATCTGCGCGTCCGGTCCGAGCTTGACGAGCGGCTCGGCCGCGATTGTTCGCCTCGGCGACCAGGACGCCGTCACTGACGACGGCGTAGTCGGGCGCCCGACCAAGCTGTTGGCTGATCGCGTCGCGCGGCATGCCGCCGAGCGAGTCGGCGCGATTGACCAGGTAGCGGACCTTCTCGCTCCCGAAGCCGATCGCGGTCAGGGTTTCGGCCATCGCCCGCGCCTGGTAGAGCGCGGCCGACTCGTACGTCAGCACCTGGACGAGCGTGTCGCAGTGGTCGAGGAAGGAGAGCAGCACGTCATCGACCTGCGAGCCGGTGTCGACGATGACCACGTTGTAGACGCGGCGCATGAGGGCGAGCAGTGCGCTCGAGCTCCTTGGCCGTGATTTCCTCGGCCTGCTCCATGCGCGGTGGCGCGAGGAGCACGTCGACGCCCGATTTGTCGCGGTACATGACCTCCACCAGGTCCGTCTTCTGCAGTCGGCTGATCGGCAATTGGACGATCGACGGCGTCTCATCTGGTACGCGCAGCAGAGCGCGGACGTCGCCCTTCTGCAGGCTGCCGTCGAACAGCGCGACCCGCTGGTGACCGAGCGCGGCGATCGCCGCGGCGACGTTGTAGGCGAGCGTCGTGGTGCCCATGCCGCCCTTCGCGCCGTAAAAGACGTGGACGCGCGACAGGTTCTCCGGCGCCTCGGCCCGGTGCTCCTTGTGCACTTCCTGGAGCAGACGCATGAAGTCGTAGCCCGAGAACGGCATCGACAGGACGCGCGTCCGGCCCATGCCTTCGCCGACCGAGATCGGCTTCTGGGGCACGGTCAGGCAGATGATCGGCAGGTCTACGCCCGCGCCGCGCACGTCGCTCGCGACCTGCAGCCCGTTTGTCCTGCCCTGCAGCAGGGCGTCGACGATCAGCACGTCAGGCTGAAGCTCACGCACCTGATCGATGACGGTGCGTCCGTCGGTGATGACGTCGAGCAGCGTGATTCGGGTCTGCGTGTCGAGCAGGTTGCGTATGTACTGCGCTACCTGGGGCATGTCCTCGACGAGGAGCAGGCGAATCTCCGCGTCGGGAGAGGGGGAACCGGCCACCGACCGACTATATCAATCCCGACCCGATCGGCCGCCGTACGAACGTCCACCCCGACATATCACGACCAGCCGATCGCCACCCGATACGAAAGGTGCGAGAGAGTAGTCGCCGACCGAGCGCTCGACGGTCAGGCCGGCCTCATGAAGGAGGCTGCGAACGCCGGCCGCGGTCAGCAGGTGTGCCGTGTCCTGGCGCATGACGCGGCGCGGCCGTTTCGTATCGAACCACGCGTCGAAGAAGGTGGTGATCTCGGCGGTCGCGGTGCCTGGATCGTGCCGCGCGGCAGTCAACTTCGCGACCTGCTCGTCGCGTTCCTCGTCGCGACGGACCCAATCGAGCATCAGCCGTCCGTCGTACAGCTCGAGATCGGCCGCGCTGGGAATCCAAACGTCGACCACGGCACGACCGGTGGGCTCGAGGTGATGAGCCATTGCGCGCAACGCGGCGAGCTGGGCTTCTCGTCCGTCGAGCAGCAGCAGACTGTTGAGCGCCAGGATCACGAGATCGAAGCGTTCCGGCAGGTCGAGCAGGGTGACGTCGTTCTCGACAAGCGTGAGCGAGCCGTCGCCGGCCTTTCGGGCAGGGTGACGCTTCCATAGCGTGCGGGCTCGGTCGAGCATGTCCGGATCGCGATCAACGGCGGTGACATCGTGGCCGGCGGCGGCCAGCGGCACGGCGATTCGACCGCTTCCTGCGCACAGCTCGAGGATCGAGCCACGACCTTCAGCCGCGAGCGCGATGTACATCGCGACGTCGCCCGGATCCTCGACCAGGTCGAGGTCGTAGTAGCGGGCGATCAGCGCTCCGGGCGAGCTTCCTCGGCCGTCCGCTGCCTTCCTCGGCGCACGACGCCTGGCCGTCCGGCCCGGCCTGGCCGCGTGCGGCGGCTCAGCCGCGCGTTGAGGAGGCGTGGACTTGCGCGGCAAGCGACATGTCCCCGTCGCGTGAGAAACGGACCGGGTGGCCGTCACGTCGGCGCGCGGCGAGAGCGCTTATGGCCTCCAGTGCGCAACGATGCGCTGCCGCCGCGGTCACGTCCGCGTGGTCGTAGGGCGGCGAAACCTCGACGATGTCCATCGCCGCCAGCGGCACGCTACCCACGATGCGCCGCACGGCCCGCAGCAGCTCGCGCGTGAGCAGGCCACCCGGCTCGGGCGTGCCCGTTCCCGGTGCCATGCCCGGATCGATCACGTCGACATCGATCGACAGGTACACCGCGTCGGGACCGTCGAGCGCCTCGGCGATCGCGTCGTCGATCACCGCCTCAGCGCCGCGCTCCTCGATCTCGCGCATCAAGTGCCAACGCATGCCCTGCTCGCGCATCCACGCAAAGACATCGGGCGGGGGCCAGTAGCCGCGCAGGCCGACCTGCACGAAGTTGCTGCCTTTCACGGCACCCGACTCGATCAGTCGTCGCATCGGCGTGCCGTGCCCGGCGAGCACTCCCCAGTCGCTGCTCGCGGTGTCGGCGTGAGCGTCGAAATGAACGATGCCGATGCTGCCCGGCGCGCGTACCGCGGCTACCGCGCTGGCCGAGGGCCACGTGATCGAGTGATCACCGCCCAGGATGATCGGTATCGCGCCGCTCTCCGCGACGGCGAGCACCTTGCGATAGATCATGGCGTGGCCGCGCTCGAGTGCGGAGGGAACGACGTTCGCGTCCCCGGCATCGACAACATCGAGCACCTCGAACGGCTGAACGCCGAGTTGCAGGGAATGGCCGCCCTGGGTGTACGTCGCCTGGCGGATGGCACGCGGCCCGAAACGGGCGCCCGGCCGGTATGAGACGGCCTCGTCGAAAGGGGCGCCGATGATCGCGACGTCAGGCGCGCGACTCATCAGCTCAGCGTCACTCTCGATCAGCGGCCGGTTGCAGTAGGTAAGTGTCACGCCCGTGTACGCGGGAACCTCGGGACGCTGGTACACCGGGTACGGCGCATCCCATCCGTTCATTCGCGCAAAGTCGGGCGGAGCGTGCTCGTCGGTCATCGCACGTCCCTCGCGGGCGAGTCGCCGCCGGTTCCGAGCCTCGGTCCAGCAGGGCGCCCGCCAGGAATGCTACGCCTAACCGGCACGCGGCGTTCGTAGCCCGATGGTCAGTCCCCCGTCAGCGGCGGAGCGAGAACGTCACTTCCACCAGGGCGGCCATGGCCACGACGAAGATTGCCAGCGGAAGGCTGAGTGCCTCCTGTCCGCGCAGAACCACGAATAGGACGATCACCAGCGCAACGAGCGCTGCGCGGCGGCTGGCTCGCCACCAGTCGCCGCGATATGCGATGCGTCGATGACGGACGAAAACGGCCAGCCAAAGCAATGGAGCGAGCGTCAAGGCCACGGCCAGGCCGAGCAGCAGGCCGCCTGCCAGCAGGACCCAGGCTTGGCCGCGGGGATCGTAGGTAGTCAGAACGTAGCCAACCGCCAACCACGCCACCGCTGCCGCGACGAACAGGGCCAGGTTGGCCAGCCGGTCGCGGCTGTTCACTGTCGTGCCATCCACGGCCGAGTGTAGGTCGCTCTCGGGATGCGATTCGGGAAGTCACCGCATCAAGCTGCGCTCGACGGGCATATCTGCCGAAACGGGCAGTAGCCGCAGGCAATCGCATTCGGCTTGGCCGGAAACTCGGCATCGGCAATGCCCTCGAGCGCGGCGCCGATCTTCGTCCTCGTCCGCTCGAGTCGCGCGGCACTCGGTTGAGTGCGCCCGACGACGCCGCTGTCGAGGAAGTGCAGCTGCAGCTCGGTAGGCAGCTTGCCCGATGCAGCCTCCTGGGCCAGCGCGTAGACCTGCAGCTGCATTGAGTTGCGCGCCCTCTCGTCCGCCTTGCGCTGATCGGTCACGTTCGACGACTTGTAGTCGACGATCACCGTCCCATTCGGGCCGTCGTCCACGCGGTCCATTCGGCCGCGAATGCGCACGCCGTCGAGGTTGAACTCGAAAGGTCGCTCGACCGCGACAACTCTGGCGGGATCCGCCAGCTGTGCGGCTCGGAAGGTCACCAGCGCGGCGCGGCCCGCGTTGTAACGCGCGTCCTCGTGCTCTCGTGAAAGGAAACCTTCGGATCTCCATGCGCGATCGAAAGCGCCGAGCAGGCCTTCCTCAGATGGAGCCTGCCCGCGGCCCGATTCGAGGTGGAAATAGGCGACCGCCTCGTGAAGGGCGCGCCCGTACGACAGCGCGTGGTGTGGCGGGCTGGGAAGGCCGACGACGTGGCGCAGGCGGTACCGCTCGGGACATTCGAGATAGTCCTCGAGTTGCGAGAAGCTGAACGTCGGCCTGGCCGTCGAGGCTCGTTTGCCGGGTTCGGCAGGCGTGGCTCGGGGCGTCGCGCCGGGTGCCGCGATCCCAATTCGCTCCATCGGCACCGGTGGAACCGCACTTGACGACGGGACGACATCGAGCGCTTCGGCGATGAACTGCGAGGCACGGCGGCTGCCGCGGCCTCCCGGGCCGCTCGAGTGGTGGCTGAGCCACAGCTCGTCACGAGCTCGAGTCATGGCAACGAAGCACAGCCGACGCTCCTCGTCCAGCTGCTCTTCGGTGGCATCGTCGAGGTCGCCGCGGATCTCTCCCCATGGCAGCGTCAGGCCTGCGGGCCGGCCTCGTGCCGGAAAGCGGCCGTCTGCCAGGCCGACGACGTAGACGACGCGGAACTCGAGACCCTTGGCGCGATGAACGGTCAGGACCGAGACTGCGTCGGCATCCAGCGGCCCCGTATCGGCCTGCTCGTCCTCTGCCTCGATGAGCGCGTCAAGATGCGGGACGAGCGATGGGACCCGCGGGTCGACGATCAACGCCTCTCTTGACCTGACGATGTCGAAGAATCGCGCCACGGCAGTTTGCGTCTGCCGGGTCAGTTTCGCCGGCCAGCGTCGCCAGGCGGCCACTGCGGCGCAGGTGGTCGTACAGGACCTCGGCCGCGGTGCGTTCGTGCGAGAGGCCTATCGCGGCACGCACGTCGCTCACCATCCGCAGAGCTGCACTGGTGAAAGCATCGGCTGTCCCCGCGGCTGGCGGATCGACGGCTTCCGTCAGGACATCCCAGAACGAGCGGTTTCGGCGCCGTGCTGCGGCCATCAAGGACGTCAGCTCCTCGCCTCCCAGGCCATACGGGCCGGAGCTTGCGAGCACGTAGAGCTCGACCGTGTTCGACGGATCGGTCACCACGCGCAGAAAGGCGAGCAGCGGCCGGACCGCCGTTTGCGCATAGAAGTCTGACCTGGAGTGACTGCGAACCGGAACGCCGCGGAGAGTCAGGCCGCGCACGATGGGGCCAAGCTCGATGTTGCTCCGGGTAAGCACGGCGAGGTCGCGAGGTCGATCGCCGCCCTTGATCCGACGCAGGATCTCGTCCGCGACGCCGTCCGCCTCGTCATCAGGCGTCGCGTAGCTGACGACGCGCACGGGTGCCGCATTCCGGGAGCGCTGGGCCGCCGCGACCTGCCGGTCGGCGGGTCGCCAGCTCAGCGGCTTGGCGTGGCTGATGAGGCGCTGCGCGGCGCGAATGATCGGCCGGCGTGATCGGTAGTTGGTCCGCAGAGTGACCGTGCGAAGGTCTGAGTGAGCGGCGGCGAAGCGAGCGATGCCATCCGTGGCCGCGCCGCGGAAGGTGTAGATGGCCTGATCCGGGTCGCCGACGACCGTCACGTTGCGAGACTCGTTGGTGAGCGCCATGACCAGCTCGATCTGGGCGCGGTTCATGTCCTGGAACTCGTCCACCAGCAGGTAGCGATAGCGACCGACAAGGTCGCGTCGCACCGCCGCACGACTGTTAAGCAGGCGCAGCGGCAGGGCGAGCTGATCGCCGTGATCGATCAGCCGGTTGCGTGCCAGCAGGCCTTGGTAGGTGCCGTACGCCGAGGCAATCTCCGAGCGAGCGGTAACCGTGTCGATGGCCGCGTCGTCGCTGCCCGCCAGAGCCGTCAGGCGCCCCACGTGTCGTGCGAGCATCTCGGGGTCGACTCCCTCGTCCTTGGCGCGGCTGAAAAGGTCGGCCAACGCCTCGAGGAAACGCGTCGGATCGCCAAGGGGCCGGTATCGATCGAGGCCGAGCTCGAACAGATGGTCGCGCAGGAGGACCACCGCTTCCGCTCGGTTGATCAGACGGACGTCGCCCGGCAGACCAAGCTCGAACGCATGCTCACGCAGAACTCGGTCACCGAAGGCATGGAAGGTGTGGATGTGCGCATCCGCCATGCCATACGGCAGCAGCACATCGACGCGCTCCTGCATCTCCGACGCGGCGTTATCCGTGAACGTCAGGGCGAGGATCTCGCTGGGCCGAGCACGGCCGGTGGCAATGAGCCAGGCAAGGCGGTGGGTGACGACCTGCGTCTTGCCGGTCCCCGGCCCGGCTATTACGAGCTGTGGCCCGTCACCGTGAGTAACGGCGCGGCGCTGCTCGCGGTTGAGGCCGGCGAGCAGGCCGGCGACGACCTCGAGCGAGATCGGCGGCTTCGCGTCGACACGACTTGGGGCAACGGTTGATGGAGCAAGTTCGATGGCCACGACCCGAGTCTCCGCTCGGCAAGTGACAGCTCTCGTGTCACGGCGCGAGCCCTCGCGTCAGTCGGCGATGTTCCCGAACGTGGCCCGGCCGGCAGGCTTGTATGTCTGGATCGTCACGCCTGTCGGCATCGATTGCGACTCGACCAGCGTCAGGTCGTGCGTCGGCCCCTTCGCTGGGAACAGCCTCAGGCCGTCACCGACCACGACCGGGTAAAGCAGCAGGTTCAGCTCGTCGACGAGGTCGTGCTCGAGCAGCCACCGCAAGAGCGCGCCGCTGCCATGGACCTGCAGCTCGCGCCCGGGCTGGGCCTTCAACTCGCCGACCGCCGTCTCCACGTCGCTCGCGATGACGTGGGTGTTCTGCCATGTCGGATCCGTGAGCGTGGTCGAGGGCACGTACTTGGGCAGCACGTTGATGCCGTGAGAGACCGGATCGCCGGCGTCGTGATGCGGCCAGTAGGTCTCCCAGATCTCCCACGTCTTTCGCCCGAGCAGCAACGCATCCGCGCGTTCGTAGACCGAGGTGATGAATTGCCAGGTCTCGTCGTTGGCGTACGGCGCGAGCCATCCGCCGCGCTCGAACCCGCCGCGCCGATCCTCATCGGCTCCGCCGGGCCCCTGGTACACGCCATCCAGAGACAGGAAGAGCATGGCCGTCAGCTTCATCGTCGTCGCTCCTTGGGTGCTTGTGATCGGTAGACGGCGGACACGCGCGCGACTCATCGGTACCGGCCGCCGCCAACCGGTTCCTGACGCGGCTACTCCACCTTGTCGCGCCGCAGAGCGCGACGAATCGCCTCCGTCTCCTCCTTGGAAACGGCCGAATCCGTCTTGCCCGCGCTGACCGCCTTGAGGAAGACGCGCGTCGCCTGGCGCGAATGCATGCTGGAAAGGACGAAGCCGTCGCCGCGCCCATCGAGCAGGGCGAGGACGAAGCTCTGGTTCGAGCCCGTGTCTTCGAACGGGTTGAAACGGACGACGCCGATGCTCTGCATCGAGTTCTGCGCCTGTGCCTCGGAGGCCCCAACCCTGGCCTCGATGGCGGCCAGCTGAACGTTCAGCTGATCAAGGCGCAAGCCAACTTCATCGAGTGTCGGATCGGGCCGTGTCGCCACAGCTGTGCGGCGATTGGTGCCGCTCCGCGTGAAAGCGAAGATGCTGACCAGGAGGCCAATGGCGCCAAGGGCGAGCGCCGCAACGGCGATCAATGTGACAGTCGAATCAGGAATCGGTCGATCTCCGAGCTGGGTGGTGGTGACGGAAGGTCGAAATTCTAGGCTGCCGGGGTTCGGCCGCGCCCGATGCTATGCTCGGGGTCGTGAGCAAACGCACTCGCGGGCCAGCCCGCACCCACCGCCGCCCCGGCACCAGGCCACCGACCGACCGCCCGGCCGGCGCACGACGCCCAGCCAGCGAGCCCGGGGTCAGCCAGCTCGAGGCGGCCGAGGTGATCGCCGAGGACATCGTCGAGCATCAACCCGCTGCGGCCGCGACAGAGCTCGACCGAGCTGCACGGGCAACGCATCGCGGTCAGCGAGTCAAGCCGGGCAGCGTGCTCGCCGCACGCGCCGCGACGGAGTACGTCTACGTCTCCCAGGACCTGCGCCGCATCACGGTCGTCGCCACGCTGCTCTTCGGCGTGATGATCGTCCTTTGGCTGCTGATCGTCGTCCTGAAGGTGATCCCGCTCCCCTTCTACTAGGCCGACACAGAGCTCTAGCTCGACGCTTCCCGCTTCTGGCGCTCGGCCAGCTTGCGCCGCTCATCCTCGCGCTGCTGCTGCGCTCCACCCGCGACCTTCATCGCGTTGACCTTGCCCTTCGCGCCTTTATCGGGAAACGGCCCACCGAACTCAGCTGCTTCGTCCCGCGCGGCCTGTCGCGCGGCCATCCGCTCGCCGATCGTCCGCTCGTAGCCGTGATCTGACGGCTCGTAGTAGCGCTCGGCCGACCAGCTCATCGGGCAGGTATTGCTGCTCGACGTCGGCGCCCTCGTAGTCGTGCGGGTAGATGTAGCCGCGGCCGGTGCCGAAGTCGCGCTTCTCGCGCCACGTCGCGCTGCGCAGGTGACTCGGTACGGGCAGCGACCCACGCTTGAGGACGTCGTCCATCGCCGCCCAGTAGGCCGAGCCGGCGCGGTTCGACTTCGGCGCCGCGGCGATGTAGGCCGTCGCCTGGGCCAGCGCGTACTGCGCCTCGGGCAGGCCGACCCACTCGAGCGCTCCGGACGGCCGCGACGGCGACCTGCAGCGCGTGCGGATCGGCGTTGCCCACGTCCTCGGACGCGGCGATGATCAAGCCGCCGCGCGATGAAGCGCGGGTCCTCCCCTGCCGCGACCATCGTCGCCAGCCAGTACAGCGCGCGCGTCGGGGTCGTTGCCGCGCAGGCTCTTGATGAAGGCACTGACCGTGTCGTAGTGGCCGTCGCCGGCACGGTCGTAGCTCAGCACGCGCTGCTGCGCGGCGGCCTCGATCTCCTCGACGCCCGGAGCATCGGACATCACGGCGGCCGCCTCGAGCACATTCAGCGCCGATCGGGCGTCGCCACCGCTCATGTCGACGAGGTGCTCGCGCGCGGCGTCATCGAGCGTCACCTTGCCGGCCAGGCCCCGCTCGTCGGCCAGCGCCCGATCCACGACCGTGCCCAGGTTCTCGTTGCTCAGCGGCTCGAGCCGGAACACGCGCAGCCGGGAGAGGAGCGCCGAGTTGACCTCGAAGTACGGGTTCTCGGTCGTGGCGCCGATCAGCGTGATCGTGCCGTCCTCGACCTGCGGCAGGAGCGCGTCCTGCTGGCTCTTGTTGAAGCGATGGATCTCGTCGATGAACAGGACGGTCGACCGACCACCCGAGTCGATCCACTCCCGTGCCCGGGCGATCGCGCCACGCACGTCGGCGACGCCGCTCATGACCGCCGACAGGGTGGCGAACGGCGCGTCGACCGCCTCGGCCAGGAGTCGCGCAAGCGTCGTCTTGCCCGAGCCCGGCGGACCCCACAGGACCATCGAGGCGAGGTGGCCACGGTCGATCATCCGGCGCAGCGCGCCACGCTCGCCGACCAGATGCTCCTGGCCCACGAACTCGTCGAGATTCTGGGGCCGCATGCGCGCGGCGAGCGGCGAATGTGCGGCCGCTCCGGTCAGGTCGAGCGCCTGCTGAGCCTTGGGGCCGTCCTGACTCCGACGCGCGGGCATGGACAGATGATGGCACGCGTTCCGGGATACCATCGCCCCATCCACCGACGCACCACGAGGGGTCACGCCGTGAGCGCCGCCAACCTACGAATTCCTGGGCCGACGCCCCTGCCCGACGCGGTTCGCGAGGCCGGCGCGCGCCAGATGGTCAACCACCGCGGACCGGAGTTCCGCGAGCTGATCACCCGCGTCACCGAGCGACTCCAGCGAGCGTTCGAGACGAACAACGACATCCTGATCCTGACCTGTTCGGGTACGGGCGCGCTCGAGGCGACGGTCGTCAACCACCTCTCACCGGGCGACGATGTGCTGTCGGTGAGCATCGGCTCGTTCGGCGAGCGTTTCGCGAGCATCGCCGAGACCTACGGCGCGCGGCGTCGAACGGCTGGCGGTCGAATGGGGCCAGGCGGCCGATCCCGGCGCGGTCGCAGATCGGCTGCGCGCGATGGCCGGGGCCGGCCGCCCGGCGAAGGCAATCCTGCTCACCCACAACGAGACGTCGACCGGCGTGGTCAACCCGCTCGAGCTACTCGCCGCAGCGGTTCACGAGGCGTCGCCCGACACGCTGCTCCTCATCGACGCGATCAGCGGTCTTGGCGCTGTGCCGTTCGACACCGACGGCTGGGGCCTCGACGTCGTCGCCACGGGCTCGCAGAAGAGCTGGATGTCGCCGCCTGGCGTGGCGATGATCGCCGTCTCGGAGCGTGCCTGGCGGGCGGCCGAGCAGGCGACGATGCCGCGCTTCTACTTCGACCTGGCCAAGGCACGCAAGTCGCTCGCCAACGGCGAGACGCCGTGGACGCCGGCCGTCGGCGTGCTGTTCGCGATGGACGTCGCGCTCGAGATGCTCGACAAGGAGGGCTACGAGAGCGTCTTCGCCCGCCACGCCGCGTGCGCAAATGCCGCGCGTGCTGGACTGACCGGGCTTGGCCTGAAGCTGTTCGCCGATCCGGCGCACGCGTCGCAGACGGTCACCGCGGCGTGGGTGCCGGAGGGCATCGAATGGGCCGCGCTCAACAAGGAGATGCGGGCCCACGGCCTGGTCCTCGCCGGTGGCCAGGACAGGCTGGCCGGCCAGATCATGCGCATCGGCCACCTTGGCTCGGTCTCGTCCGATGAGGTCATATCCGCCATCGCGGTAATCGGCCAGTCGATGCAGGCGCTGGGCAAGTCGGTCGATGTCAGCCAGGCGGTCGAGGCGGCACGGGAAGCGGCCGGACAGGAGCTGCCCCAGGCGGTCGCCTCGGGAGCGTGAGGGTCCTTGTCGTCGAGCCCCTCGGTGAGGAGGGGCTGGAGCTTCTGCGAGCCGAGCACGATGTCGACGTCCGCATCGGCATGTCGCGCGAGGAGTTCCTGGCCGCGCTGCCCAACTACGAGGCACTCGTTGTGCGCAGCCAGGTCAAGGTCGACGCGGAGGCGTTCGAGGCCGCCAAGCACCTGATCGTCGTCGGGCGGGCCGGCGTGGGTGTCGACAACATCGATCTCGACGCCGCGACGCGTGCCGGCGTCGCAGTCGTCAATGCGCCAACGGCCAACACCGTCGCGGCGGCCGAGCACACCCTCGCCCTGATCTACTCGCTTGCGAGGCGCATCCCGATGGCGGACGCGTCGATGCGCAGCGGGGAGTGGCGCCGGGCGGATTTCATGGGCCTCGAGCTCCGCGGCCGCACGCTCGGCATCGTCGGCCTGGGCAAGATCGGGATGACCATCGCCGAGCGCGCCCGGGCCATGGAGATGGAGCTGCTCGGCAGCGACCCGTTCGTGAGCGAAGAGGCCGCGGCCGCGCGCGGCATCGAGCTGCTGTCCGTTGACGCGTTGCTCGAGCGTGCGGACGTGGTGACACTTCACGTGCCGCTGACCCGCACCACGCGCGGCATGATCGGTGCTGCCGAGCTGGCACGCATGAAGCCAACGGCACTGCTCGTCAACGTCGCACGCGGCGGCGTCGTCGACGAGGCGGCCCTGGCCGAGGCGCTCGCCGCGGGCAAGCTCGGCGGAGCCGCGGTCGATGTCTACGAGAACGAGCCGCCGCGCGACTCGCCGCTCCTGACGGCCCCCAACACGGTGCTCACACCGCATCTCGGCGCGTCCACCGAGGAGGCGCAGACCAAGGTGGCGGTCGAGGTGGTGATGCAGATCCTCGACGTCCTCGCCGGACGCCCGGCGCGCTACGTCGTCAACGCGCCGCTCGTGCCGCCCGAGACGGCCCAGGCGCTTGCACCATTCGTGCCTCTGGCGCGCATGCTCGGCCAGTTCTACGCCCAGTTCGCCAAGTCGCTCGACGGGCTCCGCCTCGAGGTCGCCGGCGAGATCGCCACCCACGACAGCAGCCCACTCGCGGCGGCGGCCCTGTCCGGGCTGCTGGCCAACATGACCAGCGAGCGAGTCACGGCGGTCAATGCTCCGCAGCTTGCCCGCGAGCGCGGCATTCAGCTTTCGGAGACACGCACCGCGGATAGCCCACGAGCCGCGTCGATGGTGACACTCAGCGGCAAGACGTTGGTCGCCGGAACCGTCAATGCCGGTGAGCTGCGGCTGGCTCGACTGGGCGACTACTGGGTCGACATGCCGGCTGCGCCATGGATGCTCGTGACGCGGCACCAGGACCGACCGGGCACGATGGGCCGCATCGGCCAGATGCTCGGCGAGGCGGACGTGAATATCAGCGCCATGCAGCTCGGGCGCAACGAGCCACGCGGCGACGCGTTGATGATCCTCGCTCTCGACGAGGCGGTGCCCAACGGCGTGGCCGAGCGCATCGGTGCCGACGAAGCCGTCCTTGACCTGTGGCTGATTCGTCTCGACTAGCGCCGCTTCTGGCGGGCGTCACCGGCACGCTGGTGCTCGTCCGGCACGGCGAATCGACCTGGATCGCCGAGGGCCGTTTCCAGGGCCGCCAGAATCCGCCGCTCTCCGAGCTCGGCCTGCGCCAGGCCGGCCTCGTCGCCGGTCGACTCGCCGAGCGCGGCGACCAGACGCCGCTGCCGATCCCGCCCGGGCCGCCGATCGGGATCTGGCACTCCCCGTTGGACCGTGCAGCGACGACGGCAAGCGAAATTGCCGATGCCCAGCCGACCGCCATTCCGCTCCACCAGACCGACGGCCTGACCGAGATCGCCCAGGGTGACTGGGAAGGCCAGCCGCACAGCATCGTGAGCACCAGATGGGCGGCCGAGCTGGCGGCCTGGCGGCGCTCCCCGACGACCGATCACGCTCCCGGTGGCGAGTCGCTTGCGGAGGCGGCTTCCCGTGTCGCCATTGCCATCGATGAGGTGGGTGTCAGTCTCGGCACGACCTTTGAAGGCGCCTACGATCCTGTCCCCGGCTACCAGGCCACCTATCCGACGGGCAACACCGCGACCGAGCCGTGGGCTGTCCTGGTCGCCCACGACGGCATCTTCAGGTTGGCGCTGATGTTGCTGCTGAACGTGCCGCTCGAGCGCTTCTGGTCTTTTCCGTTCAACCTGTGCGCGATCACGGTCGTGGCGCTCCACGAGGGAGTGCCCGCACTTCGTGCACACAACCTGTCGGAGCACCTGGCACCGATCGCCATCGAGGCACGCGCCGCCGCCGAGGCGCGCGGTGACCGACGCGGAGCGCTCTAGCCCGAACGCCGCCTGAGGCCGCGCGGGCGCCTGATGAGCTTCGGCCGCCGGAAGATCGTCCGGATCAGGCCGATACGCACGCGTCGGTAAGCCAGGGCAAGGCTCTGCAGCATGGACTCGCCCGGCCGCCGCTGGCCGTACGTGGCTTCAACCTTGGCCGTGGCGATCATGTTGAGATCACTTTGAGCGACGGGCACCAGTTGACCCAGACCGGCGGCGAACTCGTACGCCGTCTGAGCCGGTCGCGGCCCGTGACCGAGCCGAGTGGCGAGACGGGTGATGCCGCTGTAGGCGACCTCCGGCTCAGCCGATGGGATTCGTCGCCGCCAGGCGGTGAATAGACCGAGCGCCGCCAGGCCACTGATGACCAGCACAGCGACCGCAATCGGTAGCCAGCTTTCAGTCGGAGCAACTGCGGTGGGGATGGGCGGCAGCACCTGGGTTGGCTCGCTCTAGCCCTGGAGGAGCATCTTCGCCCTCGAGCTCGCCGCCGCTAACGATCCCGCCCGGACCGTCACCGGGTCCGGTGACCGGCCCGCCGTCGCGAAGACTGGTCGGCGTCTGGCCGTTTTCCTCGTTGCCCGGCGTGGGATCGAACTGGACCCAGCCGAAGCCGGGGAAGAAGACCTCGACCCACGCGTGGGCCGCGCTGCGATCGACGCGGAACGATCCATCACCCTCCGGGTCGCGCCCGGGCAGGTAGCCGACCACGTATCGCGCCGGCACGTCCGCCGCGCGCAGGAGCATCACCATCGTCGTCGCGAAGTGCTCACAGAAGCCTTCCTTGATCCGGATGAAGCAGTCGACCCGCATCTCGCCGCCGCACTTGCCGCGAAGGTCGACGTTGTAGGTGAATCCGCCAGATCGATTCAGGTAGTCCTGGACCGCGACCGCGACGTGGTAAGGAGTTCGCTCTTCCGATGGCAGCCGGTTCTTGAGTGACTCGCCGAGCCTGATCACGCCGTCGCCGACGGAGCCGGGCTTTATCTGCCGATAGCGATCCACCCACTGCGGATAGTTGGTGCCTGCTGACGCAAGCTGGTTGCCCGTCAGCGCGTCGCGCCCGACGAGCTTGCGCACGAGGGAGCGAACCTGGTACGGCACACCTTGCTGAACACCGAAGCTCAGCTCGGCCCACGAGAATGCCCCGCCGGGGCCGTGCGTCAGCACGACGCTCGGCTGGTTGACCGACACAGGCGTCGCGGGCGCGACGAAGACGTCGCCGCCGAACGAGGCCGGCACAATCGTCGCGTCAACCTGCTCCCAGGCATCGCCCGGGCGGACCTCCTCCGGCGTGCCGCCGAGAAGGGAGTCACCGGGGTTGAGGATGCGCTCGACTCGGTCAAGCGGCTGCCAGTTGAGGCCATCGAAATAGTCATAGGTGGCGCCCCGCCAGTAGTAACCCTCTCCGTCGCTGGTGGTCGCCGTGAAAACCTCCTCGGACGACGATTGCCACACGTCGCGGATGGTCTGAGTCGGCGAGAAAAGGACGTTCGGCCCGCGCGCGGAGCCGCTGACTCCGCCCAGCCAGCGGTTGATGGCGTATCCGACCTGGAGGAGCTCGTCGTCGACGTCGTTCCAGGCGCGCGACAGAGGCGCCGAGCTGGCGTTGGCGGCAAGGGTCGTCGCAGCGACGATCGCCACGACCACGAACACGGCACCGTTGCGCAGGAAGGTGCCCGAGATATCGGCGACGTCGCGCATCCCGCGCAAGCGCCACTCGCGCGCCTGCTCGAGCAGGTTCAGGCGCACCAGCAGCACCAGCGCCGCGGCCACGAAGACGACCAGGTGCGCGTATTGCTCGCGGACGGTGACCGACACGTTGATCAGCAAAAGGGCGCCGGCGAGGAGGATGGCCGGCAATGGCCGGTGACGACGGAAGACGGCGAACGCGGCGAATAGGCCCAGGCCCCACACCAGCGAGCCCATGATGAGCAGGAAGATCGACGTCTCGGACGAGCGCATGCCGAGCACGAATGCTTCGTTCACGAACGTCGACACGGAGAGGTTGAGCGCGCGCAGGCGCTCCTCGATCGCCGGGTCGCGCGACACGACGCTGCTGATCGAGAAGAGCAGGTAGGCCGCGCCAGCCAGTGCGCCGATCACATAGGCGCGCCAGACCGACAGGCTGGACTTGGCCAGGAATGATCCGAGCAGGACGCTGAGCAGCCCAGCGAGGGGCAGGAAGCCGGTCTGCGACCCGGTTGAGCCGATCACCGTTCCGGCCCACGCCGCATCGTCGACGGCGACGGCGACGACGACGACCATCACGACCAGGGCGATCAGGCTCGTCCAGCCCTCGCGCGGCGTGTAGGGCAGGTCGTGCAGCTCATCGCGATCGACGAGCGGCTCCCACTCGCGGCGGCCATGGTCCGGTGATTTGGTGGTCGAGATGCCGCTCATCGAGCGAGAACCATAGACCGTGGACCGCGACTTACCAATTGTGCGGCTATCGGTTCGCCCGGGACGACGTTGTGCCAGGTCAGATCGTGTTCGGCGAGCGCGTGCTGGAGTGCGCGCGCGGCGCGCTGCTCGCCGGCCATCGTCTCCTCGTCCGGATCGGGAAGGTCGTGCAATCGCCGGTCGTTGGCGGCGAAAGCGGGCGCGTCGAGTACGACGATCGCCGCTTCCACGCCGCGCCCGCGCAGCCCGGAGATCGGACGGATCCAGTTGCGCTCGAGCGACGGGGTGATGATGATCGCGGTCATGCCGCGGCGGAGTCGCGCGACGCCTTCCACGAGCATGTCGCTCAGTGGCTGGTCACCGTTCGGCATCACCGCCGCGAGGACCTGCATCACCTTTTGATACTGGCGCGGGCCACGGTCGGGTGGCAGGCGGCCGATGCGCGCGCCTGACGCGGTCATCGCCACGTTGCGGTTCTCGAGCAGCGCCCGCGCCGCGATGGAAGCGGCGACTCGGACTCCATATTCGATCGTCGACTCGTCGCCGCGGCCGGTGTGAGCTGCACTCTCGAGGTCGAGGAAGATCCACACGTCGGCCGTCTGCTCGAGGTCGAACTCCTTGACCTGCAGCTCGGCCTGCCGGGCGCTGCTACGCCAGTGGATGCGGTTGTATGCGTCACCCGGCGCGTACGGCCGGATGCCCGTCGCGTGCGGGGTCGTCTGCGGCGTGCGCACCACCTGGGCGTGCGAGCCCTCGATGAACGCCGGCGGGAGCCGCCAGCCGGGCAGCGACTCGACCCGCGGATAGACGATCACGGTCGAGTGGCTACCTACCGTGGCATGCGATTCGAACAGGCCGAGCGGATCACCGGTGCGCAGCGCCAGCGGCTCGATCCGGAAGTGGCCGCGACGCGCGAGCGGGACGCGAACCGACCACGACTGCTCGCCGCGCGGCCTGAGGGTGACGGCCTGGCCCGGCAGTGGGACTGGCAGGGTCGTCGGGTTGTGCACCTCGAGCCACAGCTTCGGCAGTCGGCTCGTATTGCGCACCGTGTAAGAAGCTCGGAGCATGTCGCCGGCCTGTGCGTGCAGGCGGTCGAGGACGTAACCGGCCTCGAGGTCGGCCAGTCCGAACCTGGTCAGAACGTATGCGCCGCCGATGACCAGGATGCCCAGGTAGACCAGGAAGAACAGGAACTGGGCGCCCGTCGACAGGGCAGCGATGAGCAGAATGGCAGCGAGGATGATGACCTCGACGCGTCGCACCATCGTTCGCGATCCGCGCTAGGCCGGCTGGACGGCCGTTCGTTCCTGGTTGGGTATCCGGCTCTCGATCGGCACGCTGTCGAGCAGCTCGCGCACGATGAGCGCCGAGTCGACGTCGCGCACCGTGGCAGCCGTCTTGACGATCAACCGGTGCGCGAGGGCGGGCACGGCCAGCCCCTTGACGTCGTCCGGAATGACGTAGTCGCGGCCGGCCAGCGCGGCGAACGCCTGGCCCGCTCGATAGAGAGCCAGTGAGCCGCGCGGCGATGCGCCGAGATAGATGTCGGGGTGGTTGCGCGTGGCATTGACCAGCCGAACGATGTAGTCACTCACGGCTGAGTCGACGTAGATCTCGCGCACGCCGGTCTGCAGCTCGCGCAGCTCCTCTGTCGACACCACCTCGGCCAGATCCTCGATCGGATGCTGGCGCTTCTGCTCGTCGAGGATGAGCATCTCCTCGAGCGGCTGCGGATAGCCGAGCTGGAGGCGGAGCATGAAACGGTCGAGCTGGGCCTCAGGCAGGGCGAAGGTGCCCTCGTACTCGATCGGGTTCTGGGTGCCGATGACCATGAACGGGTCGGGCAGCTCGTAGGTCACGCCGTCGACCGTCGCCTGGCGCTCCTCCATGCTCTCGAGCAGTGACGACTGCGTCTTGGGCGTGGCCCGGTTGATCTCGTCGGCGAGCACGATCTGGGCCATGATCGGGCCCGGCCGGAACTCGAACTCCTGGGTCTTCTGGTTGTAGATCGACAGGCCGGTGACGTCCGAGGGCAGCAGGTCGGGCGTGAACTGGATTCGTCGGAAGGTGCAGCCGAGGCTCTTCGCAATCGCCTTGGCGAGGACGGTCTTGCCGGTTCCCGGCACATCCTCGATCAGCAGGTGGCCCTGGCAAAGCAGCGCCACGAGGGCGAGACGCACCTCGTTGTGCTTGCCGACGATCACTCGCTCGACGTTGGCGAGTACCTTCTCGCCCGATTCCTGGATCTTTGACACGCGCACGCCCTCCGGTGTGTTCGACACCAATCAGCCAGCCCCCTCCCCGTTTGGGCCCGGTGACGGACGGCGTCGGCTGATAGTACGCTCGCCAACCGGATCCGGTTCCAATGACGTTCGGCGCCACCGATGCGCTACGTGCGCCTCGATAGTCACCGTGCGACGCCAAGGTAATTGCTCATGAGCCGTCCGGCCATAGGCACGGCGCGTTGCGCGCCGGCGCCGCCGCCCTCGACGATGACCGCGATCGCGATGAGTGGCGCGTCGGCCGGCGCGTAGCCGATGAACCAGCTGTGCGGCGCGGCGTCGCCGCCGAGCTGGGCCGTGCCGCTCTTGCCGGCCGTCGGCACGCCCGGGACCTTGGCCGCGCCGGCGAACTCGGAGCCGAACGGACCCTCCACGGCGAGCTGCATCGCGTTGCCGATGGCCTGCGCCCGACCCGGGTCGATCACCTGCGACCAGCCCTGCGGCATCGAGCCGCGTGACCGTCCCATCGCTCGCGCGCAGCTCGTCGACCAGCTTCGGCTTCATCATCAGCCCGTCGTTGGCGATGGTCGACGCCACGAGCGCCATCTGGAGTGGCGTGACGAGAACCTCCGCTTGCCCGTAGGCGGCGTTGGCCAGCTCGACCCGGTCGCGGAAACCGGCCAGCGGGCCGTCGCCGCCGTTGACCTGGCTGGGCGACGTGGGCAGCTCGAACGGGATCCGATCGCCGAACCCGAAGCGGCTCGCCCACCCGACCATGTTGTCGGGGCCGATGTCGAGCCCGGCGTGGGCGTACCAGATGTTGCTCGAGACCTCGGTCGCCTCGTAGAAGTCGAGCGGATGGTCGGTCTGGACGCCGCGTCGGGAAGTCACGCATGCGGAACCCATCGACCAGGAAGCCGGTGTCGTACTCCTCGGGCTGGTTCTCGTACGTCGTGTCTGGCCCGATCGCGCCGGAGCCGAGGCCGGCGACGGCGGTGACGATCTTGAACACCGATCCGGGCACGTACAGGCCCTGCGTGGCGCGGTTGAGCAGCGGCGAGTCCTCGCGCTCGCGCAGGGCGGCCACGTAGTCGCGGCCGTCATCGGGATCGACGACGCGGTTCGGGTTGAAGGTCGGGTTGCTGGCCAGCGCAAGGACGCGGCCTGTGGTCGGCTCGATCGCGACAACCGCTCCGCGCTGGTCGCCGAGCAGGTCGAAGGCAGCCTGCTGGAGGTCGATGTCGAGCGACGTGTACAGATCGGACGGGTTGTACGGCTGATCGCGGAACTTGCGCAGCAGCTCGTCGCCCGGACGGAGACTGACCAGGCCGGTCAGCTGCGCGTCATAGGTCCGCTCGAGCCCGGCCGCGCCGAAGATGTCGCTCCGATAGCCGACGACCGGCGCGGCCGCAAGGTACGGATACGAGCGCTGCCGATCGTCCTCGCTGCCCACGTTGCGTGCCAGCACGTTGCCGTTGCGGTCGTAGATCGTTGCCGCGCGGCGCCTGCCGCGCCGCGACCAGGACGAGCGGATTGAGCGGATCCGAGCTCAGCCGATTCGCCTCGAGGACCTGCCAATAGCCCAGGCCGGCGGCGAGGGCGCCGTACGCGATCGCCACCGCCAGGGCCAGGCGCATCAAGCTGCCGGCAATGCGCGGTGGCGCGACCTGGATCGCCGACGGCCGGAGAGCCGGCGCCGCCTCGGTCGCCACGGCGCGCGGCCGGAAGCTGCCCCGCAGCCGCGCGCGGAATCGCCGCCACGGGTCGCGTCGGCCGGATTCCTGGGTCACGAAAGTGCCTCCTCGAGCCGGCCGCCGGCGCGCCGTGCGCGGCGGCTGATTCGGCTCGACATGCTTGTCCGTTGATCGGGCGGCGGGGGCTCTACCCCGCGGTCGCTGAGCGCCAACAGCAGACCGATGACCGCGCCGTTGACCAACAGCGACGAGCCGCCGTAGCTGACGAAGGGTAGCGTGATACCGGTCAGCGGCACGACGCGGAGGTTGCCGCCGGCGATGATCGCGGCCTGGACGACGATGACCAGCGTCAGGCCGGTGGCCAGCAGGGCGCGGAAATCGTCGGCCGCCGTCGCGGCAATCCGGAAGCCGCGCTGGGCGATCAGCACGTACAGCCCGAGCACGCCCAGCGCGCCGAGCATGCCGATCTCCTCGGCCAGCGCGGCGAAGACGAAGTCGGTGTGGATGGCCGGAATCGAGGGCACCGTGCCGACCTGGGGCAGGCCGGCGCCAAGGCCCGTGCCGAGGACGCCGCCGCGACCGTAGGCATACATGCGCGCGGATCACCTGGTAGCCGGCGCCCTGCGGGTCGGTGAACGGATTGAGCCAGATATCGACCCGGTCCTGGACGTGAGGGAAGGCGAAGTACAGCACCGCGCTGCCGGCCAGGAACAGGAGCAGGCCCAGAACGACGTATGAGGCGCGTCGCGTGGCGACGTAGAGGAGTCCGAGGAAGACCAGGAAGTACAGCAGCGCCGCGCCCAGGTCGCGCTGGACGATCACGATCGCCAGGGCGAGCCCCCACAGGGCGAGCATCGGCAGCAGGTAAGGCAGCGGCGGCAGCCGGAACGGTCCGACGCGCGTGCTGGCGCTCGACAGGAGCGACCGATTCTCGGCCAGGTAGCCGGCCAGGAAGACGACCAGGATGACCTTCAGCAGCTCCGACGGCTGGCCCGAAACGGGCCCGATGACGAGCGTCAGCCGAGCGCCACCGGTGACCTCGCCGAAGACGAAGACGAGCAGCAACAGGCCGATGCCGAGCGCCGCCCAGGTGTACTTGTAGCGCCGCAGCCAGCCGTCGCTGCGAACCAGGATCGCGGTCGCGGCGAGCACCGTGAAGCCGAGCAGAGTCCAGGCCAGCTGCACGTCGGCGAGGCCCAGCTCGCGGCCAAGGATCTGCTGCGTGACGAGATCCTGCGGCAGTCGCTCCATGAGCAGCAGCGACATGCCGGCGAGCATCGCCGCGGTTGGGAAGAGGATCTCGTCCATCCGCCGGCCGGTGATCACGAAGGCGGCGTGGATCACGAAGATGGCGAGCAGGTAGGTGAAGAGCAGGCTCGCGTCGCCCATCTCGAGCTGGCCACTGCGGAACGACTGCAGGCTCGCCCAGCCGACGACCAGCGTCAGCGCCACGATCGTGAGCAGCCCAAGCTCGCGCCAGCGGAAGTGCGGCCGAATGCCAACGCTGAACAGCGCCCGGCGCATGGCGATCATCGTGACGCGCTCAGCGCGTCGAGTGCCCTCACTCGTTGCCTCGCTCGCGCTCGAGGCGCAACCGAACCTGGCCGATCTGGACCTCGTCGCCATAGCCGAGCGGCAACAGGCCGCCGACCTTCTGGCCGTTGAGCCATGTCCCATTGGTGCTGCCACGGTCCTCGACGTACCAGGCACGGCCGCGGAAGGTGAGCAGCGCGTGATCGGCCGATACGAACGAGTCGTCGAGGACGATCGAGTTGTTCACGTCGCGTCCGAGTGAGTTGACCGCGTCGAGCGGGATCGACGTGCCGGGTTCGGGCCGGCCTTCCTTGGCTTCGACCACGAACAGGCGGGCGAGAGGCCGGCCGGCCCCGGCGACCCCAGCACGAAGATCACGCCACAGGGCGCGCGCGACGAAGAAGAAGAAGGCGTAGATGAGGACGACGAACAGGATCCGCAGTCCCCACAGACTCAAGCTGAATACGTCCATGACGGACGGCGAAGTCTAAGTCGAAGGCTCGATCGTCACCGTCGAGCTGCCCAGCTGGAGCACGTCACCGGGTCCGAGAGCGATCTCTGTGACCAGGCTGCCGTTCAGGTATGAGCCATTTGTGCTGCCCAGATCGGTGTACACGAGCATGCCCAGCCGGACGCCGATCTGGCCGTGGTGACGCGAGACGCGGTCGTCACCCAGGACCACGTTGTTGTCGAGCGAACGACCTAGACGGACGGTGCCGCCAAGGACCTGAAAACGCTCAACGTCCTTGTTCGGCACTCGGACCGCAAGCTGCGCACGGGGCATGCTCGATGAATGTGCGGCGAACACCGCGGTGACCTGGCCGAGGCCTTCGACTGGGCCGACGCCGTTGGTGTCGGTCGCGATCGGCGGCGGCGGGGGCGGGGGCGCCTGCGGTCGGGGGATTCCTGCCGGTCGATCGGACGTGGCGGGCAACACGACCGGCTGGGCGTAAACGCGGACGTCGCCCGCCTGGACGGCGACCGAACCTTCGATCTCGAGTGCGGGCCGGGCGAGGAGGACGTATCCGTGGCCGCGCGCGAAGTTGCGCAGGGACTCGGATAGATCTCGCGTCAGGGCGGCGCGGTCGCCATCGAGCGCGGCGTAATCGGTGGTGCTCAGCAGGACGCGGAATGTGCTCGGCGCGTAGGTACGCCGCTGAACCATGCGACGCTCGGATTCCATCGCCCGCTCGAGGCCGCGCTGGATGTGGACCGGCTCGACATGGGCCTGGAAGATGCGCGCCGCAGGCCGCTCGAACAGTCGTTCAAAGAACCGCTCGACCGCGGCGAGGGGGCCGGCCATCAGGTGGCCGAGTCTAGCAGGGGTACCTTTGAAACCCGCTCAGGCGGAACTGCTCGTGGCCTTCGCCGCTGGTGCGGTCAGGGACCATCTGCGTGGCAGCGGGGTACGGTCGCGCTGCTGTGCTTTTCGATCGCAGTGGACGATCCTGCGCTCAGGATGGCGACTGTGGACGTTTTCTGTGAGCGCTGTGGCACGCGCCAGCCGATCGAGACTGCTCCCGAAACGCGCAAGAATGCGAAGAAGACGATGGGCCGGCTGCTCGCTGCGGCAGGACTCACGAACCCCGCCGTCTCGCGCTCCGTGTTCGAGGACCAGTTCCTGCGGCTGTGCCTGTCGTGCCGTGGCTACTCGTGCCCGCAATGCTGGAACGAGGAAGTCGGCCTCTGCCAGACGTGCGTTCCATTCGTCGAGCCGATCACGCCGTTGCCGGTCGCTCAAGCGCCGGTCGAGGCCCGCCAGGAGCCGGAGTGGCCGACGCTCGAGCACGAGATCCCCGGCGAGCCGTCGGCCGAGCTGCCGCTGGCCGCCGCGTCTGCTGCGTCCTTCGTCGACAGTCCGGCCGCGCCTCCCCCGTTCGAGCCGTCGATCGCGTTCGAGCAACCGATCACTCGAGCCACCTAGCGCGTTCGAGCCAGCCTCGAGCCACAGTTCGAGCCACCTAGCGCGTTCGAGCCTGAGCCGGGTTTCGAGTACTACGTAGCGCCGCTGCCCGATCCCGAGCCTGAGCCCACGTTCGTCGAGCCGGAGCCCGAGCCCGCGTTCGTCGAGCCGGAGCCGAGCCCGAGCCTGTGTTCGTCGAGCCGGAGCCGGAGCCGGTCTATGCCGAGCTGAGCCTGAGCCGGAGCCTGTGTTTGTCGAGCCGGAGTCGGAGCCCGAACCGTTGCCGGTCTACGCTGAGCCCGAGCCTGAGCCCGAACCGTGGCCGGTCTACGCGGAGCCGGAGCCAGACATCGAGCCCTACGTCGCTCCGTTGCCCGAGCCCGAGCCGTTCGCCTTCCCCACGCCGCCGCCTGCACCAGTGTTCCCACCGCCGGCTTACACCGAGACCGAGGCAATCCCGCATGTCGCTCCGCTCGGTCCGCTGCCGGCTCCGCTCGGCTTGCCGCCAGCCCGGCCCATGCCGCCTCCGTCCGCGCCGCCGCGCATCGAGTTCGACGTCCCGCCGCCGCCGGCCTTCGTGATCGCCCGCGAGCGTCCGGCGCCGATGCCCCAGGCAGCCATGTCGGCCCCACCGGTCCCGGTCGGCCTGTTCGAGCAGACTCCGGCCATTCGGCCCTGCCAGACTTGCCAGCTGCCGCTGTCGGCCAAGGCCCGCTTCTGCCGTCGCTGCGGCACCTCCCAGGGTTAGCGGTCAGGCACTCACGATCATCGAGGCGGCCTCTTCGCGGTCGCGCCGCACGCGCGCCCAAGCGGCCCCAAAGAAAAGGATCTGATAGCTGAAGTTCAGCCAGATCAGCGCACCGAAGACCGTGGCCAGGACACCCAGCCCGGCCAATGCGCCGATGAGCAGCGGCGTGAGCAGGCCGAAAAGTGCAGTCAACACCCCAATTCCGACACCAGCCACGATCGCCGGCGGCAGTGCAGCGCGCCAGCTCGGTGGCTTGGTCGGCACCACCAGGTAACAGGCCCAGACGACGAGGACGGCCGCGGCCAGGCCGACCAGCGGCGCCAGGAAGCGCCACAGGCCGAAATCCTGCACGCGAGTGTCGAGCAGCTGCCACAAGGCGCCGAGCACGATGCTCCCGACGACGAGTCCGACCAGGATCAGGATCGCTACCACTCCTCGAATACGGCGCACGACCTGGTCGCGGATGCCACCGCCGGGGAAGATGCGCCGCATCACTTCATCCAGCGCGCCGTAGAACGAGCTCGATCCCCAGAGCAGGCCGATGAGGCCGATGATCGAAAGCGTGCCGCTCGCCTGGGCGAGGTTGTCGAGCGTCTGCTCGAACAGGTCGGCCAGCGGCGGAATGAGGTTGACGAGCTGGTCCAGCAGCGCCTCGCGCTGGACCGGATCCTGGACCAGCCAGCCGATGACACCGGCGACCAGCAGGATGAGCGGGATGACCGCGAACAGGGTCGCAAAGGCAAGCGCTGCGGCAAACAGCGGCGCGGCGGCCTCGTTGGCGGCATCCATGACGGCGATGCCCTGGCTGACGATCGGATTGGCCGTGACGCGGCCGATGATTCGATCGACCCTGATCTGCCACGCGGGCTTTCGCGCAGCACTTGGCGGGCCCTGTGAAGCGCCGGCAGCGCCTGAAGTCGGGCTAGGTGCCCGAGTCGGCTCCTGCGCCCGAGGCTGACTTGCTGCCTGATCCTGAATCGGCTGCTTTTTCAGTTGAACCAGCCTCCGTCTTGCTCTCCGTCGCAGCATCGCCCTTGGCCTTGGTTGCCGATGTCTCAGTGTCGCCTGAGTCCGACTTGGAAGCACTGGGCTTGGCGGCCGACCGGGCATCCTTCTTCGCCCAGCCTGAGCCCTTGAAGAGGATTGCGGGCGTGGAGAGCAGTTTGCGCATCGGCCCACCGCAGTTTGCACAGACACCAGGACCTGTGTCGTTAACTCCGTGCATCACTTCGATGCTCTGGCCGCAGTCCTGACAGGCGTAGTCGTAGGTGGGCATCGATCAGCGCGGCATCCGCATGCCGCACTTGGGGCAGTAGAAGGCGCGTCGGTCCATGGCATCGAACGCGCAGTGCGGACACGCGGCGCGTTGGCCGCCGGAGACGGCGACCGGTCGCTCAACGCGACCCAGCTCGGTGGCGCCCTGTGCGGCGAGCAGGTTGCCGAGCAGGCGAGACAGGAGTCGCTGTGCGGTTCGCTGGGTGTCGCCGCGGGTCCCCTCCCCGCCCCAGCCGACGACCATGCGCACGATCAGCTCACCCGATACTTCGTCCCAATAGCTGACCGGGCCGCCGAAGATCGCGTCAAAGCGCGGGAATCCCTCGCCGTCCAGCTCGCCGTGCAGCAGCGCTACCGCCATCGTCTCGTAGGCAAGATCGAGCGTGTCAAGGGATTCAAGGATGAGCAGCGCATGTCGCGCGAGCGGCGACCTGCCATGGTGAACATTGATCCAGTGCAGGGCCGACTCGGGTCGAACGATGCTCGGCGCGGCATCCTGGAACTCGACCGGCAGCGGGTCGATCAGCTCTACCTCGGTCAGGTTGAAGCCTTCCATCAGAGTCGGCAGTCTGACCGCCACGTTGTGCTCGGCGGTGGTCCTGACGCCGTGGCTGCTCAGAGCCCGATAGTGGAAGCTGAGTGACTGGCCCTCGAGCTCGAGCTGGTCGGGCGGCAACGCCGGCCGGACAGGCGCCTTGGCCTGCTCCTTGCTCCCCTTGCGACGGAAAAGTGGCACCTTCAGCTGTCCTCCATCCTGGCGGTGAGCGTGGCGGCCAGCTCGCGCAGCTCGGCGGCACGCGCTCGCGCCTGGTCAACGATGTTTGCCGGCGCGCGCTTGACGAAGTTCTCGTCCGACAGGCGCGCCTCGGCGGCGGCGAGCTGCGCCTCGGTGTTGCGCAGCTCCTTGGCGAGCCGCTCGCGCTCGCGCTCGCGATCGGCGGCCGAGCGCGCGAGGCGTGCCTCGGCCGTGGCGGTGACGACGGCCAGGCCGGCTTCGCCGCCGCTGTCGAGCTCGTTTCGGTCGCTCACCAGCGATGGCTTGACGCGCGCCAAGCGGGCGATGGCGGCCTCGAGTGGCGGGTAGGCGTCGCGCGCGGCACCGTCGGCCAGCCAGACTTGCGCCGGCAGCCAATCGGCGGCGGCAATGCCCGACTCGGCGCGCGCAGTTCGCATCGCTCCGATCAGGTCGATCAGCCCGGCGACGCCCTCAGCCTTCCGCGGATCGGCAGCGGTCGCGTCGGTCACATCGGGCCACGGCGCGACGATGAGCATCTCCGGATCGTCCGCCCTCTTCGGCAGTGTCGACCAGATCCGCTCGGTCACGAATGGCATGACTGGGCTGATCAGGCGCAGGTATCGATCAAGCACCCAGACGAGCGTCTCCCACGTTGCCCGTTTCCGTTCCGGAGATTCGGACTCGGCCAACAAAGTGACTTTTGCCAGCTCGAGATACCAGTCACAGTACTCGCTCCAGATGGCGTCATAGAGCAGCCGCGCGACTTCCCCGAACTGGAACTCGTCGTATGCCCGATTGACGTCGTCGAGCGTCCGCGCTGCGCGGTCGAGGATCCAGTGGTCGGCCGGTCCGAGCTGCGCCGCATCCGGCAGCGAGAGCGGCTCACCAGCCGACACCTGCGCCGGACGGGTGCTGGTCACGAAGCGCGCCGCGTTCCAGAGCTTGTTGACGAAGTTGCGCCCGCCCTCGAGTCGAGTCGCGCCCAGGCGCTGGTCCGCCCCCGCCGCCGAGCCGTGGATCAGCGCGAAACGCAGCGCGTCGGCGCCGGTCTCCTCCATGACCGACAGTGGATCGACGACGTTGCCCTTCGTCTTCGACATCTTGCCGCCGTACGGATCGCGGACCATGCCGTGCAGGTAGACGGTGCGGAACGGCGCTTCGCCGGTCAGCCACTCGCCGAGCATCATCATCCGCGCCACCCAGAAGAAGATGATGTCGTAGCCGGTCTCCATGACCGTCGTCGGGTAGTACCGGCGCAGGTCGGGCGTGTCCTCCGGCCAGCCGAGCGTCGAGAACGGCCACAGGCCGCTCGAGAACCAGGTGTCGAAGATGTCGTCGTCCTGGCGCAGCTCGGACGCCGGGCGCCCGCAGACCATGCACGAGTCGGGACCGTTGGCGGCGTCGGACACGGTGATGTGGTCGTCGGGGCAGTACCAGGCCGGGATGCGGTGGCCCCACCACAGCTGGCGGCTGACGTTCCAGTCGTGGATGTTCTCCATCCAGTCGAAGAACACCTTCGTGAAGCGCGGCGGGACGAACTCGGTCCGGCCCTCGCGCACCGCGGCCATCGCCTTGTCGGCCATCGGCCTCGTCTTCACGAACCACTGCGTCTTGAGCCGCGGCTCGACGATGTCGTCGCTGCGCTGGCAGCGGCCGATGATCATCTCGTGTGGCACAGCCTTCTCGAGGTCGCCGCGCGCCTCGAGCTCGGCGACGATCCGTTCGCGTGCCGCCTCGCGCGTCAACCCGGCGAAGTCACCGCCATGCTCGTTGATCCGGCCGTCGTCGGTCATCACGTCGATGATCGGAAGACCGTGTCGCTGGCCGGTGGCGAAGTCATCGGCGTCGTGCGCGGGTGTGATCTTGACTGCGCCGGTGCCGAACTCGCGCTGGACGACATCGTCGGCGATGACCGGCACGACCCGATCCACGAACGGGATCAGGACACTCCGGCCAACAACTGCCGTGTAGCGCGGGTCATCCGGGTGAACGGCGACGGCCGTGTCGCCGAGGATCGTCTCGGGCCTCGTGGTTGCGACGGTGATCGTCTCGTCGGGAAGCGACCGCCCTGCGTCGTCGACAAGGTGGTAGCGGACGTACCAGAGCGTTCCTGTGGTCGGCGTGGCGATGACTTCAAGATCCGACAGGCTCGTCTGGTCGCCCGGACACCAGTTGATGAGCTTCTCGCCGCGGTACGCCAGCCCGTCGTCGTACAGCCGCTTGAAGGCGACGCGGACCGCATCGGCCGAGCCTTCGTCCATGGTGAAGCGCAGGCGGCTCCAGTCGGCCGAGATGCCCAGCCGGCGCTGCTGCTCGGCGATGACGTCGCGCGTCTCCTGGACGAATCTCCACATGCGCTCGAGGTAGCGGTCGCGGCCTAGTGAATCGCGCGTCTCGCCCTCGGTGGCGATGATCCGATCGAGCACGAACTGGGCGCTGATGGAGGCGTGGTCGATGCCGGGTAGGAACAGCGTCGGGTGGCCCTGCATCCGAGCGCGGCGGATCATCACGTCCTCGACCGTAAAGGTCAGAGCGTGGCCAATATGCAGCGCGCCGGTCACGTTGGGCGGCGGCTGGGTGATCACGAACGGTGGCTTGGAGTCGTCCGCGCGACTGCCCCTGCCGTCGGGCGCGAACACGTCGGCTGCCAGCCAGCGCTGGTAGATCTCCGACTCGACCTCGGCGGCTCGGTAGACCGGCGGCATATCGGGTGTCGTGTTCGGTTGTCGGGCGGGTGTCCGTGGCCACAGAAATCCTCGAAAAATGAAACGGCCCCGATCGTCCAGCGGACGAACGAGGTCGTGGTACCACCTGCTGGTTTGCTCGCCGGCGTACTGCGGTCATCCCACAGCCGTCGTTCCGGCTCGCTCTCTGCGCGCTCTAACGGGCGCACCCGTCGCGGCTATCGGGCGACTTTCATCCGGCGACGCATGATCCGGCTTCCACCAAATGCCGGACTCTCTGTTCAGCGCAGCTGCGGATTACTCCTCCCGGTCACTGTCGCGAGCCGCGAGTGTAGCATCGCCGCCATGTGCCACGACCTTGATAGCCACCCTCCGAATTCCACCTCTCGCCGGCGCCGCAGTTGACGGCGAGAGGCTCCAGCTGACATCCCAGGACGGAACCCAATTCACGGCGTTCCACGCTCGACCGAGCAGTCATTCGGGCGCCGCGATGCTGATCCTGCCGGACGTCCGCGGACTCCATCATTTCTACGAGGAGCTGCCGCTGCGTTTCGCCGAGGCGGGCATCGAAGCCCTGTCGATCGACTACTTCGGGCGCACCGCGCCGCCTCCTCCGCGAGGCGCCGATTTCGAACACAACCCACACGTCGAGCAGACCTCCTACGCCACGGTCCTCCAGGACATCACGGCGGCTCGCGACTTCCTGGTTGAGCGTCCCGACGTGCGGACAATCTTCAGCGTCGGCTTCTGCTACGGCGGACGGCTCGCGTTCCTGACTGCCGCGCGAGAAGAACTCGGCCTGTCCGGCGCGATCGGCTTCTATGGCATCGTCGCCGGCCCGGGACGAGTTGACCTGCCCGCGCCGGCCGATCATGTCCGAGCCGGCCAGGCTCCCGTGCTCGGCCTGTTCGGCGGCGCCGACCAGGCGATCCCGCAGGACTCGATCGAGACCTATCGCCAGGCCCTGGACGCCGCGGGCGTCGACAGCGAGCTGGTCACCTATCCGGGCGCACCACACTCGTTTTTTGATCGCAAGGCGGTCGAGTTCGCCGATGCCTCGGCCGACGCTTGGGCCCGAACGCTCGAGTTCGTGCGCCGGCAGGCAGCTATCGACTGAAGGCGTCGGCGACCTCGGCCAGCGCCTGGAGCGCCGGGTCGTTCGAGCGCTCGGAGCGAATCTGGAGACAGACGGTGTCGGCACCCGCATCGAGGTGATCCTTGACGCGGCGAACGATGGCGTCGACGTCGCCGATTACGACGACCGCGTCGATGAGTCGGTCGCTGCCGTCGTTACCGATGTCGTCGTCCGACCAGCCCAATCGGCGCAGGTTGTTGGCGTAGTTCGGCAGCGCCAGGTAGTGCCTGGCGAAAGCGCGGGCAACGCCCAAGCCTGCTGATCGGTCGGTCGTCAGGACGGCGGTTACCTCGGTGATCAGCGCCGGATCGGGACCGAGCCGACTTCGGGCGAAGGCGGTGTGCTCAACCGGTACGAAATACGGGTGAGCGCCGTCTGATCGTTGGCCGGCGAGATCGAGCATCTTGGGCCCGAGGGCAGCCAGGACGAGCGGCACTTCCGGCTGCGGCTCAGGTGCCGCGTACTGGGCCGCCTCCATCGCGTCGAGGTAGTCCCCGATCTGGCTCAGCGGATTGCCGTAGTCGCCGCCGCGCATCTGTACTGACGGAGCGTGGCTGACTCCGATGCCGAGCACGAAACGGCCCGGGTAGGCCTCGCCCAGCGCCTTGGCTCCGTTGGCCGTCGCCATCGGATCACGCGCGTGGATGTTGGCGATCCCCGGCGCGACGATCGCGGTGTCCGTGTTGGCCAGCAGGATCCCCGAATGGACGAGCACGTCCTTGCTGCCGACGCTCTCGGGCATCCAGATCGCCGGATAGCCGAACTGCTCCATCCGCTGCGCGGCGTCGATCTCATCGAGCGCGGCCATGCGCTGGAGGGCGAAGCTCCAAACATTGAGCGGTCCGAGCAGGCGCGCGAGGTTGCGTCCGCCAAAACCGCCCAAGCCACTCACATCGCCGATGATCGCGCACTCCGACGGCGCGTGCCGAGCTAGGCCCTGGCGCGACGTCAGGCGCTCGGGCGCTCGAGCTCCTCGTAGTTGGTCTCGTCGACGCCGCGGTCGATCTCGGCCTTGGTGAGCAGCAGCGGCGCGCGGCCGTTGCGGATCGTCTCCTCGGTGATGATGCACTTGCGCACGTCGGTCCGCTCGGGGATGTCGAACATCACCTCGAGCAGCGACTCCTCGACGATCGAGCGCAGGGCGCGGGCACCGGTCTTGCGGTTGAGGGCCAACTCGGCGGCCGCCTCGATCGCGCCTGGCGTGAAGTGCAGCTCCACCTTGTCGAGCTGAAGGAACTTCTGGAACTGCCTCGTCACGGCGTTCTTGGGCTCGATCAGGATGCGCATCAGGTCATCGCGAGTCAGCGCCGACAGAGACACGATCACCGGCAGCCGGCCCACGAACTCCGGGATGAGGCCGAACTTGAGCAGGTCCTCGGGCATCATCTGCTCAAGCAGCTTCTCGCGCTCGATCTTGTCGATCTGGGCCTGCGAGCCGAAGCCCATCGTCCGCTTGCCGACGCGCTCCTCGACGATCTTCTCGAGACCCTCGAACGCGCCGCCGCAGATGAACAGGATGTTCGTCGTGTCGATCTGGATGAAGTCCTGGTGGGGATGCTTCCGACCGCCCTGCGGCGGCACGTTGGCGACGGTCCCCTCGAGGATCTTCAGCAGCCCCTGCTGCACGCCCTCGCCCGACACGTCGCGAGTGATCGACGGGTTGTCCGACTTGCGCGCGATCTTGTCGATCTCGTCGATGTAGATGATGCCGCGCTGGGCGCGCGCGACGTCGAAGTCGGCCGCCTGGATGAGCCGCAGCAGGATGTTCTCGACGTCCTCGCCGACGTAGCCCGCCTCGGTCAGCGACGTCGCGTCGGCAATGCAGAACGGCACGTCCAGGACACGCGCGAGGGTCTGAGCGAGGAGCGTCTTGCCACTGCCGGTGGGGCCGACGAGCATCACGTTCGACTTCTGCAGCTCGACGTCGTCGACGACGTGGCCCGCTCCGACGCGCTTGTAGTGGTTGTAGACGGCGACGGCGAGGACCTTCTTGGCGCGGTCCTGCGAGATGACGTACTGATCGAGCGCCGAGTTGATCTGGCGCGGATTGGGCAGCTTGGCGGCCTGCGGCTTGGTCCGCGGCGCCTCGAGCATCTCCTCTTCGATGATCTCCTGGCACAGGTTTATGCACTCATCGCAGATGTAGACGCCCTGGCCCGCGATCAGCTTGCGGACCTGCTCCTGGCTCTTGCCACAGAAGCTGCAGCGATAAGGAACCTTGGTTCCCTTGGTGGTGCTGCTCATGACGTGTTCCTCACGCCTCCGATTCGACCCCAGCGCAACTTGGGGCGGCCCAGCGTACTCCCATCATTCTCGACGTGTTGGCTGGATTTACAACCCGAGTGACCATTCGCGAGGCGCCCGAATCAGCCCTTGGTCTGGCCCTTGGTGTCGCGCTCACGCTCTTCCGGCGTCTCGGCCGGCCCTTCACCGGCCTTCGCGCCGCGCGCAATGGCCTCGCTGATGAGCGACTGGTCGGGCGCGCTGTAGACCTCGTCGATGATGCCGTACGCCTTGGCGTCCTCGGGCGACATGAACAGGTCACGCTCCGTGTCGCGCACGATCTTGTCGACCGGCTGGCCGGTGTGCCGGGCGAGGATCTCGTGGTTGATGTTGATCAGTGATTCGAGCTCCTTGACCTGGATCAGCACGTCGGGGGTGTTGCCCCGGAAGCCGCCCGAACCCTGGTGGATCATGATCCGGCTGTTCGGCAGGGCATAGCGCTTGCCCTTCGCGCCCGCGGCAAGCAGCACTGACGCCATCGATGCGGCCATGCCGATGCAGATCGTGCTGACCGGTGCGCGCAGGTACTGCATCGTGTCGTAGACGGCGAGTCCCGCGGTCACTACCCCGCCGGGCGAGTTGATGTACAGCGAGATGTCGCGCTCGGGATCCTCGGCCTCGAGGAAGAGCAGCTGGGCGATGATCAGGTTGGCCATGTGATCTTCGATCGCATCGCCCAGGAAGATGATTCGGTCCTTCAGCAGGCGGCTGTAGATGTCATACGCGCGCTCGCCCCTGCTCGAGCTCTCGATGACCATCGGGACGAGCATCAGTGGCTCCCTTCGTCGTGAGTGTGACCGTCGTCGTGCGTGTGCCCGGCGTGATCGTGTCCGGCGTGATCGTCTTCTCCGTCGTCGTGCAGATGTTGCACGTTCTCGAACTCGGGATGTTGCTCGATCCACCGATCGACCAGCAGCTCGACCGTCTTCGAGCGCCGCAGCAACGACCGTGTGTACGCCTGGCCGCGCGGCAATTCGAGGTACGAAACGAGGCGCTGGTTGCTGGCGTAGCGCTCGCGTGAGCGCGCCAGATCGGTCGCGAGCTCCTGGTCGCTGATCTCGACGTCTTCCTTCTCGGCGATCTCCGACAGCACGAGGAGCGTCTTGACGCGCCGCTCGGCGTCGGGCCGGTTCTCGGCCATGATCTGGCTCTCGTCGCGCTCGGTCGCGCGCAGGTAGTCCTCGAAACCGATGCCCTGTTCGGCGAGGCGCACGCGCAGCTCGTCGAGCATCACTTCCTGCTCTCGGTCGATCAGCAGGTCGGGCAGCTCGAGCGTCGCGTTGGCGACGGCGAACTCGATGATCCGATCGGAGAAGACGTGCCGCGCTCGATCGAGGGCGTTGCGCTCCAGGCGCCGCCGGATCTCGTCGCGCAGCGCGGCAAGATCGTCGTAGCGCCCAAGTGAGCGGGCAAAGTCATCGTCTGCCTCGGGCGGGCGCTTCTCGCGCAGCTCGAGCAGGCCGACCTCGAACTCGACGTTCTTGCCGGCAAGCTCGGCCTCCGGATAGTCGTCGGGGAAGGTCAGGCTGAATGTCTTTTCGTCGCCCTCGCGCAGGCCGATGAGCTGATCCTCGAAGCCGGGAATGAAGCGCTCGCGGCCGATGATCAGCGGGGTGCGGTCGCTCTGCGCGCCGTCTACCGGCTGGCCCTCGCGCCGGCCGATGAACTTGATGACCGCGTAGTCGTCGGTCGCCGCGCCACGATCCTCGACCGGCACCAGGCTCGCCTGCTGGTCGCGCAGCTGCTCGATGACCTTGTCGACCGACTCGTCATTGATCTCGTCGATGGAGATCGAGAACGGATAGTCGGTGTAGGCACCGAGCTTGACGTCGGGTCGCACCGGAAGCGTGACCTGATAGGTCGCGCCGCCGTCCTCGCTGAAGCTGATCCATTCCGGGGCCGGGATGGACAGCACGTCGAGGTCGCTTTCGCGCACCGCCTCGATGACCGAGTGCTCGAACAGGTGCTCCTTGGCGTCGTCGTAGATCTGGTTATCGGCTTCGGGATCGTCGCGCCGGATGCCCAGCTCGCGCTCGAGCATCGCGCGCGGAACCTTGCCCGGACGGAAGCCGGGGATCTTGGTTCGGCGCGAAATATGGCGCACCGACTCATCGACCTGGCGACGCACGCGCTCGGGCGGAAACTCGACTTCGAGCACCACAGAGCTTCGCTCCGCCGGCGTCGTCGTCACCTTCATCTGACGGGTTTCGGCATTGATCATCGGAAGCACCGAGTATAGGTGCGTGGCCGGCTTTCTCCGATTTCTTGCCTTCTTCCTGCTGCTCGTCGCCCTCCTCGTGTTGGTCGTCCTGCCGCTCGCGCTCGGTCCGCTGCTGACCCAGACCGTGCGCGACCTGGGACTGCGCAGCGAGACGCTCGAGGTGACCGTCGCGCCGTTCGATCCGTTTCTCGTCCTCGGCCGGTCGCGCCGCGTCAATCTGGTTGCGGAGGGCATCGACATGGCGCCGGCCACCGTCGGACGTGCTCAGATCGCCCTGATCGATGCCTCGTTCTTCGATCGCCGCTTCGACGCCGTCGAGGGCACCTTGAACGACGTCCAGGTGACGGTCGGCGGTGACTCCATACGCGCGTCCGAGATCGCGATCAACGGGCCGGCCGACGCGGCCACTGCAACCGCGCGCCTTTCGCCCGACGAAGCGGAGAGACTGGTTCGGGTGGCTGCGGCGCGAGCGGGGGTGAGCATCGACGACGTTCGTGTCACCGAGTCGGGCGTGACTGTCGTCGTCAGCGGACTCGAAGCGACGTCGCGGCTGCGAGTCACCGGTGGCGCCCTGTTGCTGGAGCCCGAGGTCGGCGGCCAGATCGTGCTCATCCAACCCGCGCCGTCCGACGCGTGGCGGCTCCAGGAGGCGTGGGTGACGGCGGAAGGTCTCAACCTGCGCGGTGAGGTCGACGTCACGTCGCTCGTCGAAGAGATGGGCGGCTAGCTAATGGTGGGCAAGGTCGGATTCGAACCGACACGTCGCTCACGCGACACTGGGTCCTAAACCCAGCGCGGCTACCATTTCGCCACTCGCCCGGACGCTAAGTCTGGCAGAACTCTCGGCGTCTAGCCCAGGTCGTCGGCCGGACGATCGGTGGCCAACACCGGGAATCGCAGTGTTGGCCCAGCCCGTTCCGCGCCGCGCGAGTGACGTCGCCGCGAAGGCGATCGCGAAGATGGCCGCTTCGAGAAGCACGATCGTCGCGCCCGACGAGACGTCGAGCCAGTAGCTGACGTACATCCCGGCCACGCCCGAGAAGGCGCCGATCAGCGTCGAGAGGACGATCATCCGGGCGAAGGAGTCGGTCAGCAGGCGCGCGGTCGTTGATGGGATGACCAGCGTCGCGGCGATGAGCGTGACGCCGACGACGTTGATCGAGGCGACGATCGTGGCCGCCATTGCCAGCGCGAAGAGCGTGTCGACCACACCGACTCGGACGCCGTAGATGGGCGCGACCTCGGGATCGAATGTCATGAACAGCAGGCGCTTGTAGAACAGGATGATGAACGCCGCCACGGCGATCGTGACGCTCAGGACGACGATCAGGTCGGTCGGCGTCACGCCGAGGATGTTGCCGAACAGCGCAGCCTCGAAGTTGCGCGTGAAGCTGCGCGTCTTGCTGATCAGTGCGACGCCGATCGCGAAGCTCGCCGTGGTCACGATGCCGATCGCCGCGTCGGCGCCGATCCGGCGGCCACGGGCGGCGGCGTTGATCAACAGCGCCGAGGCGAACCCCCACAGGCCGGCGCCGACGTAGAAGTTGATCGACGCCACGTAGGCGATGACGGCACCACCGAAGACCGCGTGCGACAGGCCGTGGCCGATGTAGCTCATCCGGCGCAGGACGATGTACACGCCGAGCATCCCGCACAGCGCCCCCACGAGCACCGACGCGGCGAGACCCTGGCGGAAGAATTCGTAGCCGAACGGCTCGGTGATGAGGGTCACGCGCCGCGAGCTCCGGCGTCATCGTCCGTGTCGTGGACGTGGCTGATTTCGTCGTGCTCGTGGTGAGCGTGCTCGAAGCCATCGTGATGATGCCGGAGCGCATCACGCAGTCGGTGCGGAGCCGCGTCGGCGACCAGCAGCACGCCCTCCTGGCGCACGACGCGCAGGTCCGCGCCATACGTCCGCCCGAGCACGCCCGAGGTGAAGATCTGCTCCGGATCACCCTCGGCGATGATCCCTCGATTGACGCACACGACCCACGGCAGGTGGGCGGCGACCGAGTTGAGCTCGTGAGTGGTCAGCACGATCGTGATCCCATCTGCGTTCAGGTCGGCGAGCAGATGGAGGATGTCGTCGCGCGTCTTGATGTCGACGCCGCTGGTCGGCTCGTCGAGGAGCAGCAGGTCCGGCCGGCCGACCATCGCCCGAGCGAGGAACACGCGCTGTTGCTGGCCGCCCGACAGCTCGCGGATGTGGCGCGACCCAAGACCGGCAATACCGAGCTGCTCGAGCAGCTCATCGACGCGCAGCTTGTCGGCGCGACTCGTCCACGGCCGCCACGGCTGGTTGCCCCAGCGGCCCATCAGCACCACCTCGTGGACCGTCGCTGGGAAGTTCCAGTCGACCGTTTCGAGCTGGGGCACCCAGCCGACGCTGGACGTCGTCCCAAAGCCAACCGGCCGACCACCGATGGTGACCCGTCCGCGAAGCTTGGGCACTGCGCCGACCATGGCCCGAAGCAGCGTCGTCTTGCCCGCTCCGGATGGTCCGACGATGCCGACGAACGCGCCACGCTCGATCGTCAGGTCGATGTCGGTGAGCACCGGCGCGCGGTCGTAGCCACATGTCACCTGCTCGAACACGACGAGCGGGTCAGCGTCCGTCACCGATCTCGCGACAGCCATGGTTGCTTCGCTACTCCCAGGTGTCGGTCACGACGAGCGAGTCGAAGATCGTCGGGTCGCCGCCGAGCGCTCCAATCAAGACCTGCATGTCCTTCTGGAGCATGCCCAGATAGGTGTGCTCGGCTGAGCGCTCGGCGCCCGGCGGCTCGTCGTCACGCAGCTCGTCGACGAACTCGGCGCCTGACTCGCGCGCGATCTGCTCCAGCACGGGGCTTGGAAAGACTTCCGATCCGAAAACCGCCGGAACCTCCTCGGCCCTGATCTGGTCGATCAACTCGGCAACCTCACGCGGACTCGGGTCACTGAAATCCGAGGCCTGCACCGCTCCGACAACGTCGAAGCCGTACTCACGCGCCCAGTAGGCCCATGAGTCGTGATAGGTGAGCAGCTTGCGATTCTCGACCGGCACCGTAGCCACGCCGGCCCGGATCATCGTGTCCAGCTCGTCGAGGCGCGCGTCGAGCTTGTCGAAGTTGGCGCTGTAGTAGGACGCGTTGGCTGGATCGGCCTCGCTGAACCAATCACGCATCAGCTCGGCGTAGCTCAAGGCGTACGGGACGTTCATCCACAGGTGTGGATTGGGATCCCCTTCCGACTCGGGGAAGCTGAAGTCGAAAAGCCATTCTTCGGGCGTGATGGTGTTGTCGCCGAGCATCATGATCGGCGTCTCTGGCTTCTTCGACGCCTCGGCCAGGTCCAGCGTGGGCTGTTCCAGGTGGAGGCCGTTGACGACGATCAGAGTCGGCCGCCTGCAGATGCCTCGCGTCGGATGGGCTGGGCTCGAATGTGTGCGAGTTGGTGGCATCGGGAACGATGCCATGGAGGCGGATGCGGTCGCCGCCGATGTTGCGTGCAAGAGAGCTGATCGGCGCGACCGTGGTTGCCACATCGAGCTTGTCCGGCTGCCCGGTGAGCTCGTCATACCAGCCAAGCGAGGAGCCGAGCAGTACCTCCGCTCGAGGGCCGGCGTCGCGCCTGTCCCACCCGTGCAGGCAACGATCACCGTCGCAAGCACGCCCACCAGGATCAACCGAAGCTTGCCCAAGTCCGTCTCATCTTCCTCCGGTCGGCTCTGTTATTGCAACAGATAGTAACAAGGAACAGTCGCATGTGAGTCGATATACTCTGCGTCCGATGGCTCGATCCGGATCACTGGCCAACACGTGGGACTAGCGGCGTCGGCGGACGCGATCCGCGACGAGCTGCGTTCGCGCGGTCAGCGATGGACCCCGCAGCGGCGGCTGGTCCTCGAAGTCCTGGACGAGACAAAGGGCCACCTCACCGGCAGCGAGATCGTGGAGTTATGCCGTGAGCGCGACCCGGACACGACGCCGTCGACCGTCTATCGCACGTTGGACGTGCTCGAGGAGCTTGGCTACGTCAGGCACAGCCACTCGGCGACAGGGCGCGAGGAGTTCCACGTCGTGTCCGACGAGCAACACGCTCATCTGCAGTGCACGTCGTGCGGCAAGACGCTCGAGATCGGCATGGCCGAGGCGGCGACCATCGCCGAGCCGATACGAGCGCGCTACGGCTTCGAGCCGGATATGGGCCACATGACCATCGTCGGTCGCTGCGCGGAGTGCTCGGCCAAACTCCCCAGCTGACGCGCGACGTATGCCGCGTCGCCTAGCTCTTACGGGCGTCGCTTAGGTCTTTGCGGGCGTCCGCGATCTTCTGTTCTGCCTCGGCGATGGCCTCGCCTTCTTCCTCGATCGCCTCGACCTTGGTTTCCTGCGGGATCTCGAACAGGCGCTTGACCAGCTCACGCGCGGCGGCCGCGCCGATGATGCCGACCAGCAGGTCGTAGGTCTTCCAGGCCGACTGACGCGCGTTGGCCGGCTCGACCGGATGCTGCTTCTGAAGATAGGCCGAGAAGTCACGCTCGAGGTGGGCGCGAACCATCTCCTGGTCGCCTTGCGGAAGCTTGGCGATCGATCGCTCAACGTCCTTGGGCAGCACCGTCGGCGGGCGGTAGTAGCGCTTCGGCCAGAAGCGCTTCTCGACAGCCTTCGCGGCGCGCCGTGGCCCGCCCAGGATCATGAACGCGGCGCCGCCCACGACGCCCACGGTCTGGACCGGGTTGCGCTTGATCTTGGCCGGGATGTCGAGCGCCGTGCGCGTCGAATCAGCGAGCTGATCGAGCTCGGACGAAACCCCGAGGCGGGCGCGTTCTAGCTCTTGCCGAGCTTCGGCCGACGACTGGCCCATTGCTCCTCCAGGAATGTGCGCGTCTCTTCGAACGATTCGATCGACTGGCGCGGGTAGAGCTTCGCGAACCGCTCTTCAGGGTTGAGTCCGGGCAGTGCCAGGAGCGCGGCGAGCATCGACCACGCGATCAGGCCGATGGTGATGGCGAAGCCGACTGCCGGTGGCCAGGTCCACGGCGCGCCGGCGATCAGCCAGCCGACGAACGCGCCGAGGATGGCGCCGAGGAAGAAACCGGCGATGGCGCCGTTCCGCCCGCCGGCGCGAGCGAACAGCAGCGTGAACAGCACGATGCCGATGACGATGCCGCCCAGCAGTGCAACCACTCCCGGCGTGCCCAATGGTTGGACGAGTCCCGTCGCAGTGCCCGCCGCGGCGTTGTAGGCGACGTTCGAGCCGCACAGCAGGGCGACGGCGACTGTGAGCCCGGCGGCCAGCACAAACGCGAGCACGAGGCTGCTGGTACGCGCGCCGAGCATCATGAACGCGACGTTGACGATGATCGCCACACCGAACAGGACGCCGTGCGCGAAGCCCCAGCCGATTGATCCGAAGAGCCACTCCCCGAGGAACAGGAAGCCACCGACGTAGAGCATGGTGGCCGTGAACAGGGCCATGGCCAGGATGGCGCCGGCCTGCGTGGCGAGGACCTTGACCTCGCCCATGATCTCGTCGAGCTCGGCGCGCAACAGCGCGATGTGCGCCTGGACAAGGCGCATGAACGACGACCGGGTGCGGCCGATCTGCTCGCCAAGGCTGGCCGGCGGACCCTCGTCGGCGGCTGACTCGACCTCTGGTGGCAGATCCGACGGCGGCGGCGAGTTGCCGGGTGTGCCGTAACCGGGCGTGCCGCTGCCTGTGGAACCGGATTGGGTCATCGAGGCGAGCTCAGGCCGTCAGGAAGTGGTTGCCGCTCAGGCGAGCGGCAGTGTCGAAGAAGCCGTAGGTGCGGCGGTAGCTGCCGTCCGACAGCGCGGCGTGAGCGCCGCGTGGCGACTGCCCACAGGCTGCGCTCGAGCTCCTCGATGCGCTCGGCAAGCTCGGCTGGGCCGCGCGGCGGCAGGATGTCGGCGTACGTGCGGCGTCCGGTCGGATAGTGAACCTCGTCGGCGGGCGTGGCCGGCAGCATCGCGAACACCAGCCGCGCGTTCTGGAGAGCGGCAATGGCGCGGCGCGGCGCGGGCACGATCGCCGGCAGCGACGAGCTCAGGGCGATCTCGTTCATCGCCTCGATCAGCGCCGCGCGGTTCTCGGCCGGGGTGACCCGGTCATCGCCGTGGACGCCGGCGCGAGCGACGAACGCGCGCAGCACGGAGATCTCCGTCGCGCCGGCACGCAGCCAGACACGAAAGCCCTCCTCGATGTCCTCCACGTGCGGCAGCGTCTCCTTGGCCAGTAGCTCTGTCGCCGAGTCGGGCAGATCGCCCGTGGTACAGGCGATGTCGAGCAGCTCGCGCGTGCGCCGGAAGAGCGCGCTCAGGCGGTCGAATTCGGCGAAGCCCGATGCGTGCAGTCCATCCATCGCGGCCCCATGCTCGCCTGCCCGAGGACAAACGGTCAAGCGCCGAGGGCCGCGCGGCCATTGCAGGTTCGCTGCGGAGATGGCGCCGGCACGAACAGCGAAACCAATGTCTGCCTCTAAAAGGTTGGCACCGGAATCGAAATGGGTCCGGCCTCGCGGCCGGACCCATGTGTAAGCGAATGAGGCCGGCTAGAAGTCGCCCATCCCACCCATGCCGCCCGGGCGGCATCGCCGGCATCGCCGACTTGGGCTCGGGCTTGTCGGTGACCATGACCTCGGTCGTCAGCACCATGGCCCCGATCGAGGCCGCGTTCTCGACCGCCGATCGAGTCACCTTGGCCGGGTCGACGATGCCGCGCGTCAAGCATGTCCGTGTACTCGTCGGTCAGCACGTCGTAGCCGAGCGTGGCGCCGCCCTTCTCCTGCTGCCGCCGGCGGACGTTCTCGAGCACGACCGAGCCGTCCACGCCGGCGTTCTCGGCCAGCTGGCGCATCGGCTCCTCGAGCGCCTTGCGCACGATGCGCACGCCGACCTGCGCGTCGCGCCCTCGAGCTTCAGCTTGTCGAGCGCCGACTGGGCGTTGATCAGCGCCACGCCGCCGCCCGGGACGATGCCCTCCTCGACCGCCGAGCGGGTCGCGGACAGGGCGTCCTCGACGCGGTGCTTCTTCTCCTTGAGCTCGGTCTCCGTGCCGGCGCCGACCTTGATGATCGCGACGCCGCCGGACAGCTTGGCCATGCGCTCCTGGAGCTTCTCCTTGTCGTAGTCGGACGTGGTCTCCTCGATCTGGGCCTTGATCTGCTTGATCCGGCCCTGGATCTCCGACTCCGACCCGTGACCCTCGATCGACCGTCGTGTTGTCCTTGGTCGACGACGACGCGGCGGCCGCGGCCGAGGTCCTCGAGCTGGACGGAGTCGAGCTTGCGCCCGACCTCCTCGCTGATGACCGTGCCGCCGGTCAGGATGGCGATGTCGCGCAGCATCTCCTTGCGCCGATCGCCGAAGCCGGGCGCCTTGACCGCGACGACGTTGAGCATGCCGCGCAGCTTGTTGACGACGAGCGTCGAGAGCGCCTCGCCGTCGACGTCCTCGGCGACGATGAGCACGTCCTTCTTGCCCGACTGGAGGATCTTCTCGAGCGTCGGCAGCATGTCGGCGATGGCGCTGATCTTCTTGTCGGTGATCAGGATGTAGGGATCCTCGAGGATCGCCTCCATCCGGTTCGTGTCGGTCACGAAGTAGGCGCTGACGTAGCCGCGGTCGAACTGCATGCCCTCGACGTACTCCGTCTCGAAGGCCATCGACTTCGACTCCTCGACCGTGATCACGCCGTCCTTGCCGACCTTGTCCATGACGTCGGCGATCAGGTTGCCGATCTCCGGGTCGGCGGCGCTGACCGTCGCGACCTGGGCGATCTCATCGCGGCCCTTGACCGGCTGGGCAGCCGCCTTGATCGCCTTCGATACGGCCTCGGCCGCCTTGTCGATGCCGATCTTCATCTGCATCGGGTTGGCGCCCGAGGCGACGTTCTTCAGGCCCTCGGTGACGATCGCCTGGGCGAGCACCGTGGCGGTCGTGGTGCCGTCGCCGGCGACATCTTCCGTCTTGGTCGCGGCTTCCTTGAGCAGCTGCGCGCCCATGTTCTCGAACGGGTCCTCGAGCTCGATGTCACGCGCGACGGTGACGCCGTCGTGAGTGACGGTCGGCGCGCCGTACTTCTTGTCGATCGCGACGTTGCGGCCCTTGGGGCCGAGCGTCGTCTTGACCGCGTCGGCGAGCGCGTCCATGCCACGCTTCATCGCCGTGCGCGCTTCTTCGTCGTAGGTGATCAGCTTGGCCATGGTCGGTCAGCTCCTCTCGCTCGCTATGTGGGCAGGCAGCTCGTTCGCCGCGTCAGTGGTGCGGCACCGGGCTGCGGTCGTTAGCACTCTCCGAGGGAGATTGCTAACACAGACGACCGAGATTCGTCAACCCGAACCGGCCCTCGAAGAGGCGGCATAGACTGGCACGGAGCGAGCGCAAACCGAGCGCAAGAGGAGATTGAGCAGTGCCGCGAAGAGTCGGATTCCCGGCCGGCGTGCCGGCCTGGATCGACACCAACCAGCCCGACGCCGACGCCGCAGTCGATTTTTACGGCGGTCTTTTGGCTGGCGGTTCGACGAACGCACTGTTGGGGCCGCCGGGCAGCGCTATCTGGTCGCGACAGTCAACGGTGATGAGGTCGCGGCCGTCGGGTCGCTGCTCCCCGATGACGAGTCCGGCCCGGCGTGGAACACGTACATCGATGTCGATGACGCGAACGCCGCCGCGGACAAGGTCGACGCGGCGGGCGGGACGGTCACCGCTGGTCCGGTCGATGCCGGCGACCTCGCGCGGGTCGCGGCCTGCGCCGACCCATCGGGCGCCACATTTCGATTCCTGCAGCCCGGCGCGCTCAAAGGTGCGGCGGCCGTGAATGCTCCGGGCACCTGGAACTTCAGCGAGCTCAACACCCGCGACATCGAAGGCGCACGAAGCTTCTACAAAACCGTGTTCGGCTGGGAAGCGGACGCCAGCGGGGCCGACTTGAACGCCGCCTCCGTGAACGGGGCCGACGCCCGCAGCCTGATGGTGCGCCTGCCCGGCTACGCCGATTTCCTGGAGCAGTTCGACCCGGGGCTGCGCCAGCGCCACGCGGAGTTCGGCGCGCCGCCGGGCTTCTCGGAATGCGTAGCCTGGATCCTGCCGCTTACCGACGAGGCAGAATCGCCGCACTGGAGCGTGACGTTCGCCGTCGCCGACACCGACGACATCGTCGAGCGCATCCGACGGCTCGGCGGAAGTGTCGTCGTCGAGCCGTTCGACGTCGCTCCGACCCGGCTGGCGGTCGTACGCGATCCGGCGGGCGCGCAGTTCACCGTGAGTGCCTTCAATTCCGGCTGAGGGCGGCGCGCCGGGCCGCGTCCTGGCGTCGGCCGAGATACTCGCCGTCGGTACCGAGCTGACCACTGGCTCGACGCGCGACACGAACTCCGGCGACCTGGCGCGCGAATTGACCGGCCTCGGTGTGCGCGTGACGCGCGTCGCGGCACTCCCCGATGACCTCGACGTGGTCCGCGATGCCTTCGCCACGGCGTTGGCGCGCGCCGACCTGGTCATCTCGACCGGCGGCCTCGGCCCGACGCCCGACGACCTGACCCGCGAGGCGATCGCGGCCGCGTGCGGGCTCGAGCCATTCGTCGACGAGGCCACGGTTGACTGGATGCGCGCCATGTTCGAGCGGCGCGGCCTCGAGATGCCCGAGGCTAACGTGAAGCAGGCGTGGCTCATCGACGGTGGCTCGGCACTCGCCAACGCTCACGGCACGGCGCCCGGCTGGTGGGTCGAGCGGCCCGACGGCCGGTTGATAGTGGCCCTCCCCGGCCCGCCACGCGAGATGCGACCGATGTGGCACGAGCACGCCCTGCCACGGCTGCAGGCGGGCCGGCTGGGCACAGAACGAGCGTCACACACGCTGCGCCTGACAGGTGTGGGCGAGTCGGCGCTGGTCGCGCTCATCGGCGAGGACGTGCTGCGCGCCGCCAATCCCCAGGTCGCGACCTATGCCCGCCTCGACGCGGTGGATGTCGTCGTCTCGGCGGCGTCTGACGGCCGATCATCCGCGCGAGTCTCTGGTCGACAACGCGGTCAGCCTGCTCCGTGAGCAGGTCGGCCAGTACGTCTTCGCCGAGGGCGGCCAGACGTGGGCGGACGCGCTGGCCGCGCGGCTGGCGGGACGGACGCTGACCGTGGTCGAGATTGGCACCGGCGGCCAGGTCGGGGCGCTGCTCGGCGGAGCCGACTTCCTCGTTCACGCCGAGCTGGAGCGCGCCGATTCTGACCTCGAGCAACGCGCCGAGTTAGCGCGACAGGAGCGTGGCAGCGATATCGGCATGGCCGTCCGTGCCGCGGAGAAGGAAGGCGACACTGGCGTGACGATCGCGATCGCCGGCGCAACCGGCACGCGCAAGGTGACGCGCAAGGCGTTCCTGGGCGGTGACGAAGGGCGTCGACGGGCGGCCCTCACGGCGTGCGCGGCGTTGTGGACGATGCTCGGGCGGGAGGCAGAATGACGGAGCCGGAGGCGGCCCAACGGTCAGGCGAGGCCTGCCCCGAGTGCGGGCGCCACGAGCTCGAGCTGATCACCTTCCCGGAGGTCGACGCGACCGGCGTTCGACCGTATGACGAGCTGCTTGGGTTTGGCGCGCCGCGACGCGACCACCCGCCGGGAATTGGTTGCCGCGCCTGCGGCGCGGCGTGGCCGGACCTGGCCGCGTTCCGTGCGGCGCAGAAGGGCGAACAGGCGCCTGGCGCCTAGCTGATGGTGATCGCCGGCGCCTGTTGAGCGGCGCGCACGCTCATCCGCGCCGCGACCGTTCGGGCCAGCGTGCGCATCACCTCGGCAGCGGCACCGGGCTCGCGCTGCGCGACGGCCGGGACGCCGGCGTCACCGCCCTGGCGCACCTTGATATCGAGCGGGATGCCGCCGAAGTACTCGAGCTCGTTGCGCTGCGCGAAGCGCTCGCCACCGCCGCGGCCGAAGATCTCGGTCGCCTCGCCGCAGTGCGGACAGATGAAGTTGCTCATGTTCTCGACCAGGCCCATGACCGGGACGCTCATGCGCCGGAACATGGCGAGCGCCTTGGACACGTCCAGGACGGCCACGTCCTGGGGAGTGGTGACCAGCAGCGCGCCGCTGATCGGCACCGCCTGGGCGAGCGTCAGCTGGGCATCGGACGTGCCCGGCGGCAGGTCGATCACGAGGTAGTCGAGCTCGCCCCAGTCGACGTCGCGCAGGAACTGCTGGATCGCGCCGCCGACGAGCGGGCCGCGCCACACGATCGGCTGGCCCTCAGGGACGAAGAACTGGATCGAGATGATCTTCACGCCGTAGCGCTCGAGCGGCGTGATCTTGCCGTCCGCGCTGGCGGTCGGGGCGCCCTCCACGCCGAGCATCAGCGGAACGTTGGGGCCGGTGATGTCCGCGTCGAGCAGGCCGACCGTGGCACCCTCCATGGCCAGCGCGACGGCCAGGTTGGAGCTGACCGTGGTCTTGCCCACGCCGCCCTTGCCGGACGCGACGGCGATGATGTTCTTGACCCCGGGCAGCAGCTGCTGCGCCTGCGCGGGCTGAGCGCGGCGCACCATCGCGCCCCAGGTGACGGCCACCTCGTTGACGCCGATGCCGGCGAGCGCGCCGTGCACGTTGCGCTCGATCTCGTCCTTGAGCGGGCAGGCCGGCGTTGTCAGCTCGATCTTGAGCGACACGTCGGCGCCGCTGATGACGACGTCCTTGACCATGTTGAGCGTCACGATGTCGCGCCCGAGCTCCGGCTCCTGGACGGCACGCAGCGCGTCGATGATGGCGGCCTCGTTCAGCATTGGGTCACTTCCTAGCTCGCCGCCTCGTCACGCAGATCAGTCGCTGTCGGCAGCTCGGCCGGCGTGACGCTGGCGATAGCTGCGGCCCTTCATCCGGTTGCCGCACACGGCCATCGAGCACCATCGCCCGGAGCGGTTGCGCGACGTGTCGTAGAAGGCGCGCTGGCAGGCCTCGTTGGCGCAGACCTTGAGTCGCGGCCACGTGCCGGCGGCCATCGAGGCGGTGATGCTGATCAGGATCTCGCCAATCGGCCGGTCGACGCCGACGCCCTCGGCCATCAGCCGGTAGCCATCCTCGGGATGGAGCCGGACACCGAGGCGAACGCGACGAGCCGCCTCGTTCAGCGTCGTCACCGCGCGTCGCTGGAGACCCTCCCCGCCGCCGACGGCGACCAGGTCATTCACCGCGCGGCGCACCTCGACCAGGCGCCGACGGTCGCCCTCGTCGTACTCGGTGCCGGGCGAGACCAGGCGGTGCTCGGCGAGCCACGCGTGCGTGTCGGCGAGCGACGCGAACGAGTCACGTCCGGTCTGCAGGTCGACGGTGTTCAGGAACGACTGAACCAGGCCGAGCTGGCCGGGCGCGATCGTCGGACGCGCGGATGCCACGCGGGAAGTACCTCGAAGAACGAGCTTAGGTGGTTACTCGATGAGTCTACCGGCGCGGCCACAAACCCGTCGCCCTCAACGAGTGGCGGCAACCTCGGCGAGCGCAGCGGGCGCGGGCATCGAGCGCCGCGCCGGACTGATGTGGCGCTCGACCATCTCGCGCGTGCCGGCGATGGCGAGCTGCTCGAACAGGTAGCGGAACTTGCTCTCCTGGCTGGCGATGATCTCGTCCTTGCCGGGCAGCTCCCACAGCTGGCGCTTGTACGGGCCAAGTGCCTTCTTTCGCGTCTTGTACAGGAACTGCGTGTCGCTCTCGCCGTCCTTGCGCTCGTCGGCGGTGTTGGCGATGCACCAACCCTCGATCTCGGCCAGCAGGTCACGCGGGAAAGCCGGGTGCTCGTAGAGCAGGTTCTGGAAGCCCGTCGCGAGGTGGATCTCGGCCGTCTCCACTCGTGGGAAGCGGTGGAACAGCTCGTCGGGCAGGGTCGAGGCGCCGTGCTGGACGGCGCCCGCGAGCCCGTACTCGCGAGCCACGACGGAGAGTCGCTCGAGCGTGCCGAAGTCGAGCGCCACCTCGGCCACGCCGCCGCCCGGCAGCGGCACGCCGCCGTGCGAGGTGCCCGTCTGGACGCTGACCTTGGAAAGGCCCGGGACATCACCGGCCAGCTCGCGCAGCGTGTCGCGATAGCCGTCGAGATATGCGCGCAGCTCCTCCTCGGTCGAGTTCTGCTTGCCGACCTCGCCGATCTCGCCGCCGATGCTGATCGGCTGCTCGGCCGGCTCGACCTGGCGGATGAGCGCCGACATCTCCGCCGCGCGCTCGTAGTTCGTGCGCTGCTGCTCGTCGACGGTCGCCAGCGAGAGGTCGACAAGCGTCGACGAGTCGATGTCGATGTTGCCGTAGCCGACCGCCGCCGCCTCGCGGATCAGGCGCCGGATCGCCTCGGTCGTCGACTCGGGGTCCGCGGCGTACTTCTTGGCGTTGAACTGGTAGTGGTCGCCCTGGACGAACACCGGGCCCTGCCAGCCGGCGCCGATGCAGCCGGCGAGGACGCTGGTGATGTACTCGCCCGGCCGCTGGTAGGTGTACTCCTGCTCGCTCCGGGCGAGCTCGAAGATGATCGTCCCGGCATCGAGCGACTGGGCCGCGCGGCACATCGCGCCGGCCATGTCGAAGACCTGGGTGCGGATGTTGACCGCCGGCACGGTGAAGCCGTTGACCTCGCCCCGGCCGCGCGCCATGTACAGCTCGTGGATGCTCGCCGACGGCGCACCGAGCAGCTGTGACGCTTCCCAGATCAGCCAGCGCGCGACCTCGATGACGTCCTGGTGCTCCTCGCTGAAGGTGGCCGACCAGACGCAGACGTCGACGCCTCGCTCGCGGAAGGCCGCTTCGTCGTCGATCACCAGCCGGCCACCATCGACATGGGCGATGCCGGACAGCGCGTCGAGCAGCTCGCCGACCGAGGATGCGGGCACGGGGTAGGTCATCGAGTGCGACTCCTTGAGCATGGGGACAGCCGCATCGTATGCCGGAACCCGAGTGGGCGCTTCATTGCAACGAATCACCGCTGGTGGTGCAGGCACTCCTGAAATGCCCCAGCCAGCACGATACGTGGAGTCGGCTCGTGGCCGGGGGGCCGCGGGCCGGCGTTATCTAAGTCAGGAGGAGAAGGAACGTGGGCATCATCGGTCTGTTGGTGGTGATCATCCTGGTCATCCTGCTGCTGCGACTCTTGTAGTCGCGGCCGAGAGGAGATTTGAGATGGCACGCGAAGTAATAGTCGACGCCCAACCGACCATCGCTGTTGGCGGTGGTACGGATGTGGCGCGGAGTGACCTGATCAGCTGGAGCTCCATCCTCGCCGGCGTTTTGAGCGCCTTCGGCCTGTTCGTGCTGTTGAGCACGATCTCGCTGGCGGCGGGGCTCGAGGCTGATCCGCCCAAGTTCGGCGAGCAGGTCGGGGCAATCCTGACCGGGCTGTTTGGCGTGCTCGCCTTTGGCTTCGGCGGTTTCATCGCCGCATGGACTGCGCATGTCGACGAGACCGAGTCGGCGATCATGCACGGCTTTCTGACCTGGGCGCTGTTCGTCGTGCTGCTCCTCGCGCTCGTCGCGATGGGCCTTGGGACCGCCCTGGGCTCGGCCGGCAACATCTTCTCGGGCGCCTTCGAGGCGGCCGATCCCGAGGCGCTCAGCAATGCCGCCTGGGGCAGCGTCTTCGCGCTGATGATCGCCGTCGCGTCGACGATCCTGGGCGCCCTGCTCTCAACCCGCGACGAGATCCGAGGTTTCGCCCGCCGAGGCTGATCCGGGCGCCGGCCCGACGAGGATCCGGCCGCTAAAGTGGCACGGTGAGCCAACGCGTACAGGTCCTCGTCGGCACCAAGAAGGGCGCGTTCATCATCGAGAGTGACGCCGCGCGTCGGACATGGACGACGCGCGGCCCTTTCTGTGACCTGTGGCCGATCCACCATTTCATTCGCACCGCCGACGGGACGCTGTACGCGGGTGGCGGCAACCCGTGGTACGGCGCGACGGTCTTTCGCAGCAACGACGACGGGCGCAACCTGGACCCAGTCGAGCCGCGGCATCGACTACGGCCCGGATGGACCGAAGATGCGCTCGATCTGGCACGTGGCCCAAAGCAACGGCACGCTCTACGCCGGCGCCGAGCCGGCTGGACTTTTCAGCAGCGATGACAGCGGCCAGACCTGGTCGCACGTGGCCGGATTGCGAGAGCATCCGTCTCAACCGGAGTGGGAGCCCGGCGCGGGCGGCCTGATCCTGCATTCCATCGTTCCGCACCCGACTGACGAGCAGCGGCTGTGGGTCGCGATATCGGCTGCCGGCACATTCGAAACGACCGACGGCGGCCAGACGTGGGCGACACGCAACAAGGGCGTGCGCGCCGACTTCATCCCCGGCCCCACGCCCGAGTTCGGGCACTGCGTCCACAAGCTGAAGCTCAACCCGGCGGAACCCGACACGCTCTATCAGCAGAACCATTGCGGCGTGTACCGCTCCGACGACGGTGGGCGCGAATGGGTCGACCTGTCGCCCGGCCTGCCATCGGAGTTCGGCTTCCCGCTCCAGATCCACCCCCACGATCCGTCGACGATCTACGTCATCCCGCACGCCGGTCCGGAAGCCGGCCGGCAGATGGTCGATGGCCACGCGCAGGTGTGGCGCAGCCGCGACCGCGGCGCGAGCTGGCAGCCGCTCGACGCCGGCCTGCCTCACGAGAACGCGTACCTGACGGTGCTGCGCGAGGCGATGGCGGCGGACAGCCTCGATCGCGCCGGGATCTACTTCGGGACCAGCGCCGGCCACCTCTTCGCCAGCAACGATGAGGGCGACAACTGGCAGATGATTGCCGATTACCTGCCGTCGATCTGGTCGGTCGAGGTCGCGGTCGTCGACGACTGAGCGTGGTAACCGTTCACCTGCCGCGCTCGCTGGTGGCGCTGTTCGCTGACCCGCCGCCGCGGCGGGTCGAGATCGAGGCGATCACTCTGGGCGAGATGATCGCCGAGCTCGATCAGCGCTGGCCAGGGATGCACGACCGATTGTGCGAGCCCGGACCGCAGCTGCGCGAGCACATCAACGTCTTCGTCGACGGCGAGCGCGAGCGCGACCTGACGGCGGCGCTGGCCGCCGGCGCGACAGTCCACGTCATTCCGGCCGTCGCCGGCGGTTGATCCGGCCGCGTCAGGAACGCCGCGTGCGGCGATCGACGTAGTCGAGCAGCACGAACTCGCCCAGTCGCTCGGGAGTGGCAAAGAAGGCACGGCCGCGGTTGAGCTTGGTCATGCGCTCGACGAACTCGGCCAGTGCGCGTGAGCGCTCGAGCATGAACGTGTTGATGGTTATGCCCTCGCGCGTGCAACGGGCCACCTCGCGCATCGTCTCGCGCACCGTCTGGCGCGTCGGCGGGTAGCTGAACTCGACCTGGCCGTTCTCGAAGTGGGCCGTCGGCTCGCCGTCGGTGACGATCACCACCGACCGATTCGCGGCGTGGCTCCTGCCGAGCAGCTGTCGCGCCAGCATCAGGCCGTGCTGGAGGTTCGTGCCGTACTCGTAGCCGTGCCATGACAGGCCGCTCAGCGCGCCCGGCGCGATCTCCCGCGCGTAATAGGCAAAGCCCACGACGTGCAGCTCGTCGTGCGGGTACCGCGTCCGAATGAGCATGTCGAGCGCGAGGGCGACCTTCTTGGCGGCCAGGAAGCAGCCGCGCAGCAGCATCGAGCGGCTCATGTCGACCAGCAGCACGGTCGACGCGCGGGCCGAGTCCTCGCTCTCGTACACCTCGAAGTCGCGCGGATCGAGCCGGATGTGCGCCGGCCGCTCGCCGGGCAGCCCTCCCCTCGCCAGGCCGTTGGCCAGGGTGCGCGTCAGGTGCAGATCGAACGGCCGGCCGAACTCGTACGCCACCGTCGCGTCGCCGCGCTCGCCGAGCGTGCCCGACGATCGGCGAGCGTGGCCCCCGAACGCGTCACGTTTCATGCTCCCGAACAGCTCGTCGAGCACGCCCTGGCCCAACCGCCGCGCGCCACGCGGCGTCAGGTTGAGCTGGCCGCCGCTGCGTTCGGCGTAACCCGCCTCCTCGAGCCGCCGGGCCAGCTCCTGGAGCCGGCGCAGGTCATCGGCACTGTCGCGATCGAGAAGCTCGGCAAGCTCGTCGGCATCGATCTGGTCGAGCTCCTGCGGTGAGCCGATGTCGCCCATCTCCGCTGTGAGTCGGTCGAGCCGGTTCAGGCGGCCGAGCTGCTCGAGCGCGCCGGCCAGCGACAGCTCGTCGGTGCCACGGAACTCGTAGCGCTGGCCCAGCCCCTCGGGCAGCAGCTGGTCGAGCGTCGCGGCGAGCTGGGCCAGGTCCCAGCGCAACCGATCGTCGCGCAGCAGAGCGTCCATCATCTCCTGCAGCTCGCGCCGCTGGTCGGCGCTGAGCGAGGCCATCAGCGACTGCATCGCGGCCATCCGCTGGGCGAGCTGATCGATGATGTCGTCGAGCGATCTGCGCGCCCGGGAAGAGGCCTCCGTAGCGCGACAGGAAGCCCGACACGTCGGGGTCGCCGCCGGCGAGCCGCTCCTGGAGCAGCGAGTTGAGCTCGCGCACCATCTCGCGGTTCGCGGCGAGCTGCTCGGGCGTGGCGTCTCGGATGGCGTCGGCAAGGCCCTCGAAGTGCGCGTCGAGAACCTGGCGCCGAAGCGTGTCCATCAGCTCGTCGAAGCGGCGCCGCGCGTCGGGCTCGAGGAAGTCGTAGTCGGACAGGCCGCGGATGCGCCCGCCGAGGTCTTCGGGCAGCGCCGCGAGCTGCTCCTGGCGCCGCGTGGCGAGGTCTGCGGCAAGCTCGTCGAGCGCCTCGGTGGCGCCGCTCCCCGACGTCAGGCGGCGCTCGATGCCGCGTCGCTCCTGGGCGACGATCTCGTCGAGCTCCTGGCGCACATCGGCCAGGACGTCGCCCAGGCGATGCTGCGCCAGCAGGTCCTGGCGCGCCGCGGCGAGCCGCCGCAGCAGCTGGTCGAGACCGGGAATGGCGCCGCGTCCCTGCTCGTCACGAAGGCCGCGGTTGAGCAGCCTCGCGAGAGCGCCGTCGAGATCGGATTCGGTCAGCAGGTCGTCCGACAGCATGTCCATCAAGCGGTCGGCATCGATCTCGTCGAGTCGCTGCCGGCCATCCCAGCGGGCGTAGCGATACGGCCCGCCGCTCGTCAGCCCCGGCGCCGGGCGCGGGTCGGGACCCAGCGGATCTGGACCGATCGGCTCGGCGGTCATTTCAGTCGGCCACGGCCGGCACGGCCGTCAGCGGCGGTAGCGCGCCCCGACACCGGAACGATCCTTGTTGAGCCGCCGGCTCAGGTGCAGCCCCTCGAGCACGAACTCGACCGCCGACGCGGTGGCGGCAGCCGATTTTCCAGCTCCCAGCCGGCGCACCGCCTCGGGCATGCCCGGCGTCTCGCGCACCCAGGCGACATAGTCGGCCGACCGGACGGTCTCGCCGGTGTCGACCACCAGGCCCGAGTCGAACGCCTCGACGACCTCGTCGAGATCGTCGACGTCGAGGGTCCGATTGAAGACGTTGTGCACGGCGCGGGTGAGCAGCCGATCGACGACGCGTTCCTCGGGCAGCTCGTCGTTCAGTGTCTCGAGCTCGAGCTTGCCGGCGGTCGAGGCCACCAGCGCCGGCAGGTCGCTGATGCGCGGCGCCGCCTGGCTCTCGCCGAGGCGTACCGCGCGCTTCACGGCACTGGCGCTGATCACCTCCAGGTTGGCGATGCTCACTCGGACGCTGACGCCCGAGCGCTGGCTGACCTCGGGCGAGCGGCGCGCGAGCTGCGACAGCTCGGCGATCAGCTCGAGCATGAAGTCGGGCTCGATCAGCTCCGGCAGCCCTTCGCCATCGAGCGGCGTCCGCTCGCGCAGCATGATCGCGATCTCGTCCTCGATCGTGCGCGGGTAGTGGGTGCGGATCTGCGAGCCGAGGCGGTCCTTGAGCGGGGTGATGATCCGGCCGCGGCTGGTGTAGTCCTCGGGATTGGCGCTGGCGACGACGAACAGGTCGAGCGGCAGGCGCAGCGTGTAGCCGCGCACCTGCACGTCGCGCTCCTCGAGGATGTTGAGCAGGCCGACCTGGATCCGCTCGGCCAGGTCGGGCAGCTCGTTGATGGCAAAGATGCCGCGGTTGGCGCGCGGCACGAGGCCGTAGTGGATGGTCGTCTCGTCGGCGAGATAGCGGCCCTCGGCGACCTTGATCGGGTCGACCTCGCCGATCAGGTCGGCGATCGTGATGTCGGGCGTGGCCAGCTTCTCGGTGTAGCGGCGATCGCGCGTCAGCCACGCGACCGGCGTCGCGTCGCCTTCGGCGGCGACGATCTGCTGCGCCCGGGGGCTCACCGGCGCGAGCGGGTCGTCGTTCAGCTCGCCACCGGCGACGACCGGGATGTGCTCGTCGAGCAGCCCGACCAGCAGCCGTGCCAGGCGCGTCTTGGCCTGGCCGCGCTCGCCCAGGAAGCACATGTCCTGGCCGGCCAGGATCGCGTTCTCGACGGCCGGGATGACCGTCTCCTCGTAGCCGATGATGCCGGCGAAGACCGGCTCCTCCGACGTCAGACGGCGCAACAGGTTGGCGCGCAGCTCGGCCTTGACCGAGCGCGGCCGGTAGCCGCTTTCGCGCAGCTCGCCGAGGGTCAGGGGCCGGGCCGGGTCAGTCACCGCGTCGTCATCCCGGGTCAGTTTCGCGCATCTGCGCCGTTCGTCGCGCCGGCGGGCCGGGGAACAAGGTTCTGGAGACGCTCGCGCCGTCGGCGGTGCTCGGCTTCGAATTCGACGCGCTCCATGCCGGCCCGAGTCGCCAGCTCGTCGGTGATCGCCCAATAGAAGTGGTCCGGCGCGGGAGCATCCGCGCTCCATGCCGCGAGCAGCGCGGGGGGCCGGCGCTGGAGATGCCCGGCTCCGTCACGTTCGACCGGCCGGACGTAGTGTGCCGCGACAACCCGACCGTCAGTCAGCACCAGGACGATGCCGAGGTCGCGAACCTCGTCGGCGATCTCGCCGTGGCCTGTTTCGCTGTGGCCTGACTCATCGTGGCCCGACTCACTGTGACCCGTGTGGCCGCGGCCGCCGAGAACGCGCAGCACGTCCTCGAGCGAGCCGGCGACGACCGTGCCACCGGCGAGCGCCAGGTCGGCGGCATGGTGATCGGCGGGCAGGAGCGCGCAGATGCCGTTGCGCAGATCGCGCGCGGCCGTCGCGTCGGTCGCGGCCACGGTCAGCGGCACGCCGGCTTCGGCAAGCATCCAAACGAGCGCGAGCAGATCTGGATCGAGCCCGCCGCCGGCGAGCTGCTCGGCGAGAGCAGGTGTCGCGGCTGGCTCAGACATCGGACGTGTTGCGCAGTCCCGGATCGGGGGTGAAGGAGTCGTCGACCTCGGCCTCCGCGGCAGCCATCTCGTGACGTATGTCGTCGTCGCCAGGTGTCTCGTCGTCGTTGTCCGGCTTCGGTTCACGCTTCTTGCCGCCGCCGGGCGTTTCGGGAATCTTCACGCCGAAGCGTCGCGCGAGGCGCTCGCCACCCGGCACCGACTGGGCGATGAGAGTCAGCACTTCGTTGAGCAACGGCCGATCGATGACGATGATCGCGAGCAGGAACGTGACCAAACCGGTGATCGTTTCGGCCGTGAGCAACACAAAGTTGGACACGTTGCCGGTCAGGACCAGCTTGACGGCAACCACCGCGGTCGACATCACGATCGTCGCCAGTGCCGGCGAGCGCAGCTCTCCGAGGTGCGCAGAGATCGGGATACCGGCGTACTTCTTGAGCCACAGCATGACCAGCGGCATCAGCAGGTAGCCGCGGATCACGTACGCGGCGGCCACGGCGGTGATCTCCTGGAATACGGCGACCGCGATAACGAAGCCGATGACGTTAACGATCGCCGTGATGAGCCTGATCCGGAAGGTGACCTCGGGATGGCCGACCGCGTTGAGCAGCGCGCCACTGAAGAGCTGCACGGTCAGTACCGGACCGATCAGGAACAGGATCGCCGCGACCGGCCCGCTCGCCGCCCACTCCGCGCCGAAGATGAAGACGATTGCCTCCGGCGCGACCAGGGCCAGGCCGATGTAGCCGGGCAGGATGATGACGGCCAGTGCCCGCGTCACGCGCGAATACGCGCGGCGCATCCGGTCGCGATCGTTCTGCAGCCGCGAGAAGACGGGGAAGGCAAGCTTGCGCGCCGCGTTGACGAGCAGGACCTGGCTGGTGTCGAGGATGCGGTACGCAACGGCGTAGAAGCCGAGCAGGGTCGGGCCGAGGAAGGCGCCGATCAACAGTCGATCGACGTTGCGGCTCAGGAAGTTGAGCAGGTCGCCGGCGACGACGTTGATGCCGAACGCGAACAGCTGCCGGAAATCGGCGCGCGAGAAATGGAAGCCGGGCCGCCACGGACTGACCGTCCACAAGCGCGATGACCGACACGCTCGCGGCTGCGAGCTGCTGGCCGACGAGCGCCCAGGCGCCATAGTTCATGACCGCCATCGCGATGCCGACCACACCGCCGGCGGCGACCGCGAGCAGCTTGCGTACGGCAAGGCTGCGGAACTTCATCTCGCGCCGCAGCAGGCCCATCTGGATGCTGTTCAGCGCGACCGCGACGAAGGTCAGCGAAAGTGCCTGGATGATCGGCTCGAGAGCCGGCTCGCCGAGCAGTGCCGCGATCGGTCCGGCGAGCACGATGGTTGCCACGGTCAGCAGCGCGCCGGTCAGCACGGCGACCCAGAAGGCGGTGTCGATCTGGCGCCGGGTCAGCGTGGGGCGCTGGATGAGCGCGTCGCCCAGGCCCTGGTCGACGAGCAGCTGGGCGAGGGCGACGAACACACTGGCCAGTGCGACCAGCCCGAAGTCGACCGGCGTCAGCAGCCGGGCAAGGAGGATGAAGATGATCAGCCCGAGGAGCTGAGAGCCCCAGGTGTCGACCAGCGTCCACGTCAGGCCGCGCGCGACCTTGCGTTGGAGCGGGCCCTTCTGGGTGCCATGCTCAGACGGCAGCCAAGGCTCGCTCAAGTCATCCCCCCGATTTGTGGCCCGTCAATCACGCCCGCCGAGTGTACCGGCGGGGCCGGTCGGGGCCCCCGATAGCACGTTTCACGACGTTGGCGCGAGGTATTGACCCGCGTTCGTCCAGCCGCCACACTGCATAGGCTCGGATCGATCCGAGCAGGGACAAGCCCGTCGATACGGGCAAGAAATAGCCGGTACCCCACGACACTCCTCTCACGGACCCTTCGCGAGAAAAGTCGCGAAGTCCGGCCGATGAAGGAGTGTTCTTCTTTGCAAGCAGATCGAACTCTGACCTGTGCCGATTGTGGCCAGGAGTTCGTGTTCACGGCCAGCGAGCAGCAGTTCTACACAGATCGCGGCTTCTCCGATCCACGCCGGTGCCGCAATTGCCGCGCGGCCCGCAAGGCCCAGATGGGTAGCGGCGATCAGGGTGGCTACGGTGGCAGCGATGGCGGCTACGGCGGCGGCAGCAGCGGTGGCTACCGCGAGCGCCGCCCGCGCGAGATGTTCGAGGCAACGTGCTCGAACTGCGGCAAGCCGGCCATGGTTCCGTTCCGGCCGACCAGCGGCAAGCCTGTCTACTGCGACGACTGCTTCAGCCGCCGCCGCGCATAGCCGACCTCACAACCGGTCTTTCCAGCCGGTCAAGAAAGCCCCCGGCCCGCAAGGGTCGGGGGCTTTTTCATGCGCGGTTAAGGAGCAACGCGAACTACTTGTCGCGTTCGGCCGCTCCTGACAGTGCCGCCTGGGCAGCCGCGAGGCGCGCCACCGGCACGCGATATGGCGAGCAGCTGACGTAGTCGAGGCCGACCTCGTCGAAGAAGGCGATCGACGCCGGGTCGCCGCCGTGCTCGCCGCAGATGCCGACCTTGAGGCCGGGCCGCGCGGCACGACCCTTCTCGGTCGCGATGCGAACGAGCTGGCCGACGCCACTGACGTCGAGTGACTGGAATGGGTTCTCGGGCAGCACGCCGCGCTCGACGTAATTCAGCAGGAACCCACCCTCGGCGTCGTCGCGCGAGTAGCCGAAGGCCATCTGGGTCAGATCGTTCGTGCCGAAGCTGAAGAACTCGGCGTGCTCGGCAATCTCGTCCGCGGTCAGCGCGCCGCGTGGGATCTCGATCATCGTGCCGAACATGAAGTCGACCTCGACGCCCGCGTCTTCCTGCACGCGGCGCGCCTCGGCATCGAGGATCTCGCGTGCTGCCTTGAGCTCGTTCACGTGGCCGACGAGCGGGATCATGATCTCGGGATGCGGGTCGCCACCGGCCTGCTTGCGGCGGATCGCGGCATTCAGGATCGCCCGCGTCTGCATCTTGATGAGGTCGGGGATCATCAGCCCGAGGCGAATGCCGCGCAGGCCGAGCATCGGGTTCTGCTCGCGCAGCGCCTCGACGGCGCGCAGCAGCTCCTTCGCCTCGACGTACTTCGGATCGTCGGCCGCAACACCGGTCGCCTCCATGCGCGTCACGTCGACGAGCACCTCGGCGTGGTTGGGCAGGAACTCGTGCAGCGGCGGGTCGATCAGCCGAATCACGACGGGCAGGCCGTCCATCGCCTCGAAGATGCCGTAGAAGTCGCCTTCCTGGAGCTTCTCGAGCTTGGCGATCGCCTCGTCGAAGCGGCGCACCGCCTCCGCGTCCTCAGCGCTGAGCTCGCCACCGGCCGCGGTCTTCTCCTTGGCGCGCGTGGCCTGGAACGCGACGAGGATCGCGTCGCGGACGATGTCCAGCCGCTCCCCCTCGCGGAACATGTGCTCGGTTCGGCAGAGGCCGATGCCCTGCGCGCCGTAGCGGCGGGCCATGGCCGCCTCCTCGGGCTTGTCGGCATTGGTCCAGACCTGCAGGCGACGGGCGCGGTCGGCCCACTCGAGCACCTTCTGCAGCTCGGCCTGGTCCTCGAAACGCGCCGCGGTGGTGGGCAGCGCGCCGACGAACACCTCGCCGGTCGTGCCGTCGAGCGAGATCCACTCCCCTTCGCTGAAGCCGAGGCCGTTGACGCGGGCCGACTTGGTGCCGTAATCGATGACCAGCGACGCGCAGCCGGCGACGCACGGCTTGCCGATCTGGCGCGCCACGACCGCCGCGTGCGAGGTCGCACCGCCGCGTGCGGTGAGCACGCCCTGCGCGGCGGCCATGCCGTGGAAGTCGTCGGGCGACGTCTCGATCCGAACGAGGATCACCTTCTCGCCCTGGTTGGCCATCTCGAAGGCGCGATCGGCGTTGAACACGGCCTTGCCCACCGCGGCGCCGGGCGACGCGTTGAGGCCGAGCGTGACGCGCTGCGCGCCGGACTTGGCAGATGGGTCGAACTGGTCGCGCAGCAGCTGGTCGACATGCGCCGGCTCGATCCGGGCGAGCGCCTCGCGCTCGGTGATGATGCCCTCGTCGACCATGTCCGCGGCGATGCGCACGGCGGCCGTCGCGGTGCGCTTGCCGGAGCGTGTCTGGAGCATGAACAGCCGGCCACGTTCGATCGTGAACTCGAGGTCCTGCATGTCGCGGTAGTGGCGCTCGAGGCGACCGGCGATCTCCTCGAACTGGGCGTAGATCTCGGGCATCTGGTCGCGCATCTCCGAGATCGGCGTCGGCGTTCGGGTGCCGGCGACCACGTCTTCGCCCTGGGCGTTGGTCAGGTACTCGCCGAAGAGCTCCCTGGTGCCCGTATTCGGGTCGCGCGTGAAGGCCACGCCGGTGCCCGAGTCGTCGCCCATGTTGCCGAAGACCATCGTCACCACGTTGACCGCCGTGCCGAGGTCGTGCGCGATCTTGTTGTACTCGCGGTAGTCGTGGGCGCGCTTGCCGAACCACGACGCGAAGACTGCCTTGATCGACAGGTCGAGCTGCTCGAGCGGATCGGTCGGGAAGTCGCGACCGGCCGATTGGCTGACGATGGACAGGAACTCGCCGACGACGTCGCGCAGTGCGCCGGCGTCGAGGTCGGTGTCCTGCGACACGCCCCGGCTCTGCTTGGCCGCGTCCAACGCGTGCTCGAACTTCTCGCCGTCGACGTCCATGACGATGCGCCCGAACATCTGGATGAAGCGCCGGTAGGCGTCCCAACCGAAGCGCTCGTTGCCGGTCAAAGCGACCAGCCCGTGCAGCGTCTGCTCGTTCAGGCCGAGGTTCAGGACGGTGTCCATCATGCCCGGCATCGAGAACTTGGCGCCCGAACGAACACTGACCAGGAGTGGGTTCTGGGCATCGCCGAAACCTTTGCCGGTCTCCTGCTCGAGCCGCTTGACGGCCGACAGCACGTCATCCCACAGACCTTGCGGCAGACTCTCGCCGGCGGCGAAGTAGTCGTTGCACGCCTCGGTCGTGATCGTGAATCCGGGCGGCACGGGCAGGCCCGCATTGGTCATCTCGGCCAGGCCGGCGCCCTTGCCGCCGAGCAGGTCGCGCATCGTCGCGTCGCCCTCGGCCTTCCCCCCGCCCCAGGCGTAGATGTAGCGCTTGGCCGCGCGGTGCGCAGGCGCGGCGGAGGTTGCGGTCGCGTCGGTCATCAGAGAGATCCCTCGAGTTGGGGCGTCGGGCCCGGTCAGCGCACGGCTGGAGAGTGGTAAGTCGACCGATTGTACTCAGCCATCGGTGATCGGCGGTCCGGTTACCATCCTTCTCGATGACCGACCTGCTGACCGATACACGCGTCATGGAGGCTGAGGCTGAGCAGTACAACGCCAGCCTCGTCCGACGCGAGGACGAATCCGAGTCGCTCGCCTATTTCTGGGTGCGCTTCGACGGCGAGCCGACACCGTTCGAGCCGGGTCAGTACATGACGATCGGCGTCGTGGTCGACGGCAAGATGGTCCAGCGCCCTTATTCGGTCGCCTCACCCCCGGTCAGTGCCGGCACTGAGGGCTACGAGTTCTACGTCAGGCTGGTCGAGGGCGGCACGTTCACGCCGCTGCTGTGGCGCATGGAGATCGGCCAGCGGATGCGGATGATCGGTCCGAAGGGCAAGTTCCTGCTCCAGCCGGACGACGATCGGATGCATATCTTCATCTCGTCCGGCACGGGCAACGCGCCCTTCGTATCGATGATGAAACAGATGCTCGCCGACGGTGCACCGCGGCCGGCGGTCTTCCTGAATGGCGTCTCGTATGCGCACGAGATCGGCTACCGCGAGCAGCTCGTCAACTGGGAGACGAGCGGCGGCTACCCGGTCACCTACGTGCCGACCGTGTCCCGCCCGGACCATCCCGACAACGCCAACTGGCAAGGTCGCACGGGCCGCGTCGAGTCGATCCTCGAGCCCGTTCTCGACGAGCTCGGCCTGACACCGGCCAACTCAGTCGCCTACATCTGCGGCAACCCGGACATGATCGCGACCGCGGAGGAGCGCCTGCTCGGCCGTGGCTACGCCGAGGAGCAGGTCCACAAGGAGCTCTACTGGCCCAAGGGCAAGGAGCCGCGCGGGCTGGCAGCGGCCGACCTTGCCGCGGCCATCGACGCCGTCGAGGCGAACGCCGACCAGTAGCCCGCTAAGAGGCGGCGCCCACGACGGCGCGCGAATCCTCGCGAATCCTCTTCCCGCCCCGACTACGATGTCGCCATCAAGCCACCCGGGAGGAGTGAACGGCGATGAATCGACGGCTGCTTGTCACTTTGGCGCTCGGCGCCTTACTTGTTGGTGCGTGCACCAGTGCTCCAGCTCCGGCGCCAGCGACCAGCGCCCCACCGCAGCGGCGCGCCCAGCGACGCACCGTCCGGCGAACCATCCGGCGCACCCACCGGCGAACGGCTTGCAGCGATCCAGAGCCGCGGCCAGCTCATCTGCGGCGTAAACGGCGCACTGCCCGGCTTCAGCTTCCTCGAGCAGGGCACGGGTGCCTGGTCCGGCTTCGACGTCGACTACTGCAAGGCGGTTGCGGCCGCCGTACTGGGCGACCCTGAGGCCGTCGAATATCGTCAGCTATCGGCGGACGACCGCGGACCGGCGCTGCAGACCGGCGAGGTCGACGTCCTGATCAGGAACACGACCTGGACCGTGACACGTGACGCCCAATGGGGCCTCTTCGCACCGACCACCTTCTACGACGGCCAGGGACTCCTCGTCCGGGCAGATGTGGGCGCTACCTCGATCGCCGATCTCGGCGGGGCGACCATCTGCGTCCAGTCGGGCACGACCACCGAGCTCAACCTTGCCGACGCGATGGCTGAGGCAGGACACGAAGGCAATTACACGACCACAGTCCTGGGCGACATCGACGAGACGTACAGCACCTACGAATCAGAAGCCTGCGACGCGGTCACTTCGGACCGCTCACAGCTCGTGTCGCGAAGATCCGCGATGGCCACGCCCGACGATCACGTTCTGCTCGAGGACGTTCTCTCCAAGGAGCCGCTCGGCCCGGTCGCGCCACTCGGCGACGACCAGTGGTTCAACGTCGTCAAGTGGACGGTGTTCGCCACGATCGAGGCGGAGGAGCTGGGCCTCACCCAGGCGAACGTGGCCGAAGAGGCGACCAGCAGCGAGAACCCGGTCGTTCTGCGCCTGCTGGGAGCCGATCCCGAGCAGACCCAGGGCACGAACCTCGGACTCGAGAACGACTGGGTCGTGGGCGTGATTGCCGCCGTAGGCAACTACGGCGAGATCTTTGAGCGCAACGTCGGGCCCGAAACGCCACTCGGACTCGACCGCGGCTACAACCAGCTCTGGACGAACGGCGGCCTGCTCTACGCACCGCCCTACCGATAGCGGCAGCTGACTGGCGGGCCGGGCGGATGCCCGGCCCGCCGTCCATCTCCTTCATCCGCGCCACAGCCGCGTGACAGCCGCCTCGCCTCCGCGACGGCACACGGTTCCGCCGTGGCGTGATCTACGCGTCCTGCGCATCGTCGGCCAGGCAGTCGTCGTCGTCCTGATCCTGTTCGCCGGCTACTTGCTGTGGACCAACCTGACGCGCAACATGGCCGACGCGCGGCTGGGTTTCGGAGTCGATTTCCTGCGCGCCACTGCCGGCTTCGACATCTCGCAGACGGTCGTGCCGTACTCGCCGCGCGACTCGTACGGCCAGGCCCTGCTGGCCGGTCTGATCAACACGCTGCTGGTGAGCGTGGTCGGCATCTTCTTCGCCACGATCCTGGGCATCGTCGTCGGCGTCGCGCGGCTGTCGAGCAACTGGCTCGTCAGTCGCATCGCGGCCGGCTACGTGGAGGTCATACGCAACACGCCACTGCTCGTCCAGCTGGTACTGATCTACGCGCTGTTCCTGCAGCTGCCGACGGTTGCCAGCGCGATCGGCCTGCCGGGATCGATCTACCTCAGCCAGCGCGGCCTGGTCATCCCCCGCCCGCTGGCCGACGCCCAGTTCGGGCTGTGGCTCGTTCTGGTCGCCGTCGGAGTCGGCATCGCCTTCGTATTGGCGCGCATGGCACGAGGGCGTGCCGAGCGCGAGCAGCCGACACACCACCTCGGCCTGGTGGGCTTGCTGGTCCTGGCTGCGATCGCCGTCGTCGGCTGGGTCGCACTCTCGCCGGTTGCCTTCGATGTGCCGGTCAGGGAACGCTTCAACTTCGTCGGCGGCGTGGTCGTGTCAGCGCCGTTCGCGGCGTTGCTGCTCGGGCTCGTGCTCTACACCGCGGCCTTCATCGCTGAGATCGTGCGCGGCGGCATCCAGGCCGTGAAGCGCGGCCAGATCGAGGCCGCCAACGCGATCGGACTGTCATCTGCTCAGACCCTGCGCCTGGTCGTCTTCCCCCAGGCGCTGCGGATCATCGTGCCGCCGCTCACCAGTCAGTACCTGAACCTGATCAAGAATTCGAGCCTGGCGATCGCCGTCGGCTTTCCCGACCTGTTCGCGGTCAGTCGCACGGTCGCCAATCAGACCGGCCAGCCGGTGGCGGTGATCGTGCTGGTGATGTCGATCTACCTGACGATCAGCCTGGTCACCTCGCTGGTGATGAACATCTACAACCGCCGCGTCCAGGTGCTCGAGCGATGACCACCGCGCCGGGCCACCTGCCACCGCCGGTTGCGACCGTCGGCGTCGTCGGGTGGCTGCGCCGGAATCTGTTCAACAGCCCGCTCAACTCGGCGCTGACCGTGGTCGTCGGCCTGATCCTGGTGCTGGTCGTCGTGGTGACGCTCAACTGGGTGCTGACCGACGCGCGATGGGGCGTCGTGACCACCAACTTCAGGCTGTTCATGATCGGCCAGTACCCGGCCGACGAGGCGTGGCGAGTCTGGCTGGCAGTGCTCGCGGTCTCGTTGCTGACGGGGATCTCGGCCGCCTCGACCACGAGTCGCGCGGCACGAACTCTGGCGATGGGCTTGTCTGCCGGCCAGGCGCTGCTCGGACTGCTGGCGATGGTCTCGGACGTCGGGATCGTGGCCGCTCTTGCTCTCTTCGCGAACGCGGCTCTGGTATGGGTCGCGTTCGCGCTCACGACGAGGTTTCCGATCTCGTCGCGAGCGCGCGTGCTGGTCTGGGTCGCGATGGTGCCCATCCTGTTCCTGCTGCTGCAGGGCTTCGGCGCGCCGATCCTGCGCTTCGTGCCGACCAACCTGTGGGGCGGCCTGCTACTGACCTTCCTGCTCGCTGTCGGCGGCATCGTGCTGTCGTTCCCGATCGGCGTCCTGCTCGCTCTCGGGCGGCGCAGCAATCTGCCCGTGGTGCGCTTCCTGTCCACGGCCTATATCGAGATCATCCGCGGCGTCCCGCTCGTCACGTTGCTCTTCCTCGCGGCGATCATGCTGCCGCTCGTGCTGCCCGGCGACCTGCGCATCGAGCACGTCTTTCGCGCCCTGGCCGGCCTGACGCTGTTCACCGCGGCGTACGTCGCCGAGAACGTCCGTGGCGGCCTGCAGGCGATCCCGAGCGGCCAGATCGAGGCGGCCGACGCGATTGGGCTCAACGCGCTGCAGCGCAACCTGTACGTCGTGTTGCCACAGGCGCTGCGATCAGTCATCCCGGCCAACGTCGGACTGTTCATCAGCCTGCTGAAGGACACGACGTTGGTCGCCATCGCCGGCACGGGCCTGCTCGAGCTGCTCGGCGTCGGCCGGGCCGTGGTCGCGCAGCCGGCGTGGATCGGTGCCGACCTGGAGGTCTACATATTCATCTCGGCCGTCTTCTTCTTCATGTGCTACGTCATGTCCCAGGCCAGCTACCGGCTCGAGGCCGAGCTGGGCGTGGGCAAGCGCTAGGATCGGGGAACAAATGGCTGAATCGGTTGACGAAGTGATCGCGGAACGCAGCGAACCCGCGCCGAACGACATCATCGTCGCGCGCGACGTGCACAAGTGGTTCGGCCAGCTGCACGTGCTGCGCGGCATCGACCTGACCGTCAAGGCGGGTGAGGTGCTGGTCATCTTCGGGCCCTCCGGCTCCGGAAAGTCGACCTTCATCCGGACGATCAATCGGCTCGAGGAGCACCAGCGCGGTGAGATCTTCGTCGACGGCATCGAGCTGACCAACGACATCCGCAACATTCACGCCGTCAGGTGCGAGATCGGCATGGTCTTCCAGTCGTTCAACCTCTTTCCCCACCTGACCGCGCTCCAGAACGTGACCCTCGGCCCGATGAAGGTGCGCCGCATGCCGCGGGCGAAGGCCGACAAGGCGGCGATGGAGCTGCTCGAGCGGGTGGGCATTCCCGAGCAGGCGCACAAGCACCCGGCCCAGCTATCGGGCGGTCAGCAGCAGCGCGTCGCCATCGCTCGAGCACTGGCCATGCAGCCCAAGATCATGCTCTTCGACGAGCCCACCTCGGCACTCGACCCGGAGATGATCAACGAGGTGCTCGAGGTCATGCGCGAGCTCGCCGTGTCGGGCATGACGATGCTGTGCATCACGCACGAGATGGGCTTCGCTCGCGCGGTGGCCGATCGAATGGTGTTCTTCGATGACGGCCTGATCGTCGAGCAGGGCCCGCCGGCCCAGATCTTCGGCAACCCTCAGCACGAACGGACGCGCCTCTTCCTTTCGCAGATCCTGCACTGAGCCCGGGAGGCTGAGCCTAGGTCTGGCTGCCAGCTCCGGGCAGGCTGGCCGCCAACCGATCGACGATCAGCTGCCTGACGCCCTCGAGCGGCACGCGCTCCTGGGCCATCGAGTCGCGGTCGCGGACTGTCACCGCGCCGTCCTCGAGCGAGTCGACATCGACCGTCACGCACCACGGAGTGCCGATCTCGTCCTGGCGCCGGTAGAGCTTGCCGATCGACGCGGTGTCGTCGTAGACGGCAATCATGTCGCGGCGCAGGTCGGCCACCAGCTTGTGGCACAGCTCGACGATCTCGGGCCGCTTCTTGAGCAGCGGCAGAACCGCCACCTTGTACGGCGCGAGCTGCGGATGGAGAGCGAGTGAGACGCGCTTCTCGCCGCGCACCTCTTCCTCGCGGTACGAGTCGATCAGGAAAGTGAAGGCAGAGCGGTCCGGGCCACCGGCCGTCTCGACGATCCACGGCACGAAGCTCGTCTCGGTCACCGGGTCGAAGTACTCGAGGTTCTCGCCGCTTTCCTTCTGGTGGCGGCCGAGGTCCCAGTCGCCGCGATTGTGGATGCCCTCGAGCTCCTTCCAGCCGAACGGGAAGCGGTACTCGATGTCGATCGCCTTCTTGGCGTAGTGCGCCAGCTCGTCCGGCGCGTGCTCGCGGAAGCGCAGCCGCTCCTCGGCGACACCGTAGCCGGTGTACCAGGACCAGCGGCGCGGCAGCCACTCCTCGAAGATCCGCGCCGCGTCATCGGGCGGGACGAAGTACTGCATCTCCATCTGCTCGAACTCGCGCATTCGGAACACGAAGTTGCCGGGCGAGATCTCGTTGCGGAAGCTCTTGCCGATCTGGGCGATGCCGAAGGGCAGCTTCTTGCGCGTCGACTGCTGGACGTTCTTGAAGTTGACGTAGCTGCCCTGCGCGGTCTCGGGCCGCAGGTAGACGGCGGCGGCGTCCTCCTCGACCGGGCCCATGAACGTCTTGAACATCAGGTTGAAGCGGCGCGGCGGGCTCAACGGGCCGCCATCGACGGGACACTTCAGGCCCAGCCGCTCGACGATGTTCGGGTCGCGCTTGTCGGTCTCGGTCAGGTTTTCCGTGCCCGGCAGCTCGTCGAGGCGGAAGCGCAGCTGGTCCGTCGCGCACTCGACCAGCGGGTCGCTGAACGACTCGACGTGGCCGGACGTGACCCACACCTGGGGATGCATCAGGATGCCCGCGTCGAGGCCGACGATGTCGTCGCGCAGCTGGATCATCTCGCGCCACCAGGCGCGCTTGACGTTGTTCTTGAGCTCGACCCCGAGCGGGCCGTAGTCCCACACGGCGTTGATGCCGCCGTAGATCTCCGAGCTCGGAAAGACGAAGCCGCGTCGCTTGGCGAGCGAGACGATGGTGTCGAGCGCCTCGACGGACGGCGCGGGATCGTTCGCCGGGTCAGGTGCCCGGTCGGTGGTGACGGTCAAATGGAATGCCTCCCTCAGGCGCCGGCGGTGGCATGGCCGGTCGCGGTGGATATTCTCGCACGCGAAAAGGCCCGGTCGGTTTCCCGACCGGGCCACACCATGCGTGTCAGTCAGTCAGTCGTTGTCAGTGGAACTCCGTCCGGCAATAGCCGATGTCGGAGCCGTCCTGAAAGTCCTGGCCGATCGTGTACGCAGCCGAGCCGTCTGTGTTCCGGTGGCGGAAGACCTCGAAGTTGCCGCGCGACTCTCCGATCACGGTCGTGCCGTTGGCCGCGTAGTACCTGATCTCCAGTCGGACCCGCCAGAGAGCCTTCGGATCCTCGCCAACCTTGAACGTCCAGGGTCCAAGGTCTTCGGGTTCTCGTTGTTGTCGGCCAGCCTATAAGCCGCGGCTACCAATCCTGGATGCAGTACTCCTGGTCGGCCTGGGACGTGCCGTTCCACATGCGCTGGTACCAGTCGTACTCGACCGACGCGGTGCCGATGTTCGAGCCGCCGGAATTCTTCCAGCGCAGGAAGACACGCACCTTGCGGAAACCGGTCGGGTTCTCGGCGACATAGTGGTAGCGCCGGGCGAAGCCGCTCCCGGCGTAGGCGGCGTCGGTCGTGTTGGCCATCGCCGTCTGCCAGTCGCTGGTGTGCTCGGCGGTCCAGGTCGATCCGAAATTGTTCGAACGCAGAATCTTGTATTGCCATTGGACCTTCGTCTTCTGGGCGAACGGACCGTGCATGATCGGCGGCCGAACGGAGATGAAGTCGAGGTCGAAGCTGTTCTTCTCGTACTTGCAAACGGCGCCCTTGCCACCGATCGGACCCATGTCGTTGACCTGCCAGTCGCCGCAGTTGCCGGTGCAGTTGTTGAGCACGGTTTCCGCGCTGGCGGGAATGGCGCCGGCAGCCAGCAGTCCAACGGCCATCAACAGCCCGAATGCGATGCGACGTGTTTGGCCGAACGGGTTCATTTGCTCCCTCCAGATGTTCTCCCGGCCACGGCGCCCGGGTCGATTGACAGGAGGGTCGGTCATCCATGTTGCAATCCGGTTGCACCAACCGGGCACGGCGCCGTCCTGGTCAGCTCGGGGCTGTCACCGAGCGACCTTGGCGCGGCGTACGAACTTCGTCGAGGAACGCCAGCGAGCGCGCCTCGCGCTCGAGCACGACCCGAATGAAGCGACGCAGGGCAGATTCGACCTCGGCCTCCACGGCGGCCGGCAGGCGCAGCCCGGCGATGGCCTCGATGTCGAGCCGTCGGTAGGCGCGCAGCAGCTTGAGCGCGTCGAGCGACAGTGGCGTCTGCTCGGACGGCGGCGGCAGGTGATGTGAGCACATCGTGCCGCCCAGCACCGGGACCCAGCGGTACGTCTCGTCGGCCTCGAGCACCCGGTCGCACTCGACGCAGCGCTCGACCTCGGGGCGCATGCCGAGCGCATCGGCCAGTCCGAACTCGAACCAGCGCGCGACCCGGGTAGGAGCCATCCCGTCGTCGAGCAGCTGATAGGCGCGGCGCAGCAGCGCATAGACCGGGTAGGCGTACGCGCGCTCCTCGACGGCACGCTCGGACAGCTCGGCCAGATACCACGCGGTGGCGGTCGACTCGAGCCGGTCGCGCAGCGACAGCCAGGCATGACCGACGCTCGCCTGGGTGATCACGTCGAACGTTCGCGCGCGGGCGAGCACGAGCTCCAGCTCGGCGAACGGCTCGACCGCGCCACCAATTCGGCTGCGCGGCCGGCGAACGCCCTTGGCGATCGCCTTGAGCTTGCCGTCGTGCGGCGTGAGCAGGGTCAGCACGCGGTCCGCCTCGCCCAGCTCGAAGCGACTCAGCACGATCGCCTCGGTGTGGTACATGCGCGGAACCGGCATCGGACAAGGCTACCGGTTCCCCGGCGGCGCATTACTAGATAGCATCCGGTATCATGTATTCGCCACATGACGACCGCTTGTATCCTCCGCCCGTGCTGACCTCGCGCGATCTCGACACGCTCATCGCCGATACCGAGACCGAGATCCTGCAGGTGATCAGCCTCGCCCAGGATGAGCGCACCGGGGCGCTGTACGAGATGGTTCGCTACCAGCTCGGACTGGATCGCGAGGGCCCGCGCGGCAAGCGCATCCGGCCGCTGCTCGGCCTGCTCGCCTACGAATTGCTGACCGGCGACCACCGCGGCGCACTGCCCGGCGCCGCCGCGGTCGAGCTGGGCCACAACTTCAGCCTCGTGCACGACGACATCGAGGATCGCGACGTCGAGCGCCGCCACCGCGCCACGCTGTGGACGGTGTGGGGCCTGGCGCAGGGCATCAACACCGGCGACACGCTCTTCACGCTGTCGCGCATGGCGCTGCACCGCCTGTCCGACCTCGGCTTCTCGGACGCCAAGGTGCTCGCCCTGATGCGCCTCTACGACGAGACGTGCCTCGCCCTGTGCGAGGGCCAGTTCATGGACATCTGGAGCGCAGAGCACGACGAGCTGCTGTCGGTCGACTTCTATTTCGACATGATCGGCCGCAAGACCGCCGCGTTGATCGCCGCCTCGGTGCAGGCCGGCGCGATGCTCGCCACGGACGAGCAGCGGATCATCGACGCGTATCGCGGCTTCGGCTGGTCGCTCGGCCTCGCATTCCAGCTCAACGACGACCTGCTCGGCATCTGGGGCGACGAGCAGGCAACGGGCAAGGAGCCGTCGGATCTTGCCAAGCACAAGAAGACCCTGCCGCTGATCTACGCCCTCGAACACTCGCCCGAGCCCGAGCGGGCGCGCCTATACGCGATCATCCGCGCGCCCGAGGTGACCCAGGCCGACCTGGACGAGGCACGCACCATCCTCGATCGGTGCGGCGCGCGCGAGTACACCCGTGAGCGAGCACGCGCCGAGCGCGACGCCGCGCTCGCCCAGCTCGAGTCGGCCGGCGTCGTCGACCACGAAGCGCTGGAACGGCTGCGATTGATCGTCGTTTCGGCAATCAGCGCCTGAGTCGCGCCTTTGTCGAGAACGCCGCTCCGTTCGTTGATTGGACACAGCCAACGAGCGAAGGAGGCAACGGATATGGATAACAGCCGACACGAGGCACAGGTCGAATCCGGGCCACGCCGAGCAGGTGTGGAAGGGGCTGACCGATCCCGAGCAGACACGTGCCTACTACTACGGCACGGAGATCCTTTCCGATTGGCAGGCGGGCTCGCGCTGGACGAGCGAGTCAGGCGACGAGCTCTACCTGGATGGCGAGCTGCTCGAGGTCGATCCGCCACGGCGGATCGTTCAGACCTTCCACGTCGCAATCGAGGAGCCGGCCGCCAGTGATCCGCCGTCGAGAGTGACCTGGGAGCTGACGCCGATCGTAGCGAAACGACCCGTCTGCGCATGATCCACGAGGAAATGGGTCAAGCGACGCGCGACTACGTCGAGGGTGGCTGGGAACACATCCTCGCCGGCCTCAAGACGCTGCTCGAAACGGGCCGGCCAATGGCCGCGTCGACGAGCGACCAAACGGCGGCAGCCGCTAGCTGAGCTCTCCGTTCTCGTCGCTTGCGCCGTCGCCATTTTGAGAGCGCTTGACGACCAGGACCTTGCCCACCCGCCGGCCGTCGGTCGATTCCACGGTGAGCGTCAATCCGTCGACCTCGACCGTGTCGCCCACGGTGGGCACACCGCCGATCTCGTGGTAGACCAGCCCGCCGACGGTGTCGTATTGCTCGCGGTCCTCACCGTCGAGCTCGACGCCGAAGTGGTCGGTCATGTCGTCGACGCTCGCCCGTCCATCGACGCGCGCCTCGAGGTCTGAGATCGGCTCGATCATCGGCTCCTCGGTGTCGTACTCGTCCTGGATCTCGCCGACGATCTCCTCGATCAGGTCCTCGATCGTGACCAGGCCGGCGGTGCCGCCGTATTCGTCGAGCACGATCGCGAGATGGACCTTGCGCCGCTGGAAGTTGTGCAGCAGGTCGTCGACCGTGATCGACTCGGGCACGAACAGCGGCGGGCGCAGCAGCGACCGAATCTCGGGCTTCTCGCCGCGCGCAAAGAAGGGCAACAGGTCCTTGGCATAGAGGATGCCGACGACGTTGTCGACCGTCTCGTCGTAGATCGGGATGCGCGAGTGGCCCTCGCTGACGATCACCTCGACGATCTCGTCGAGCGACGCGGTCACCGGCAGCGCCTTGATGTCGATGCGCGGCACCATCACCTCGTGCACGCGCTGCTGGCCGAGCTCGAGCACGGCGCCGATCATCTGCTGCTCCTCAGCCTCGATGATGCCCTGCTCAGAGCCGCGCTCGACGAGGATCATCAGCTCCTCGGGGCTGAAGCGCTCCTGCTGCTGATCGCTGATGCCAAAAAGCCGCGTGATCGCGTCGGTGATCGTGGTCAGCAGCCACACGAGTGGCGCAAGGATCCTGCCCAGGAGGTCGATCGGGGTGGCAAAGAAGAAGGCCAGCCGCTCGGCGTGGGCGAGGGCAATCGCCTTCGGAACCAGCTCGCCGAAGACGATCGTGAACAGGCTCACCAGCGCGGTGACCACGAGCAGCGCGATCACGCCGGCCTGCGGAGCGATGAACGGGATACCTGCCAGAAAACGTTCGAGGTCGGCGACGATGCTTGCGCCGGCAAATGCGGCGGCGAGGAAGCCGACGAATGTGACGCCGATCTGGATCACGGCCAGGAAACGGCCCGGCTGGCTGACCAGCCGATTGACTCGCCGGGCGCGAGCGGTTGCCCTCCTCGGCCAGCTGCTCGATCCGCGTTCGTCTGACCCGGATGAGTGAGTACTCGGCAGCGACGAACAGGCCGTTGAGCACGATGAGCAGGGCGATGATCAGGAGTTCCACGGACGGCTACGCGGTCTCTTCGGTGCCCGGCTGCGCTCGGCGTTCGCGTATGCGCGCCGGCACGCCGACGGCCAGCTTGCCCGGCGGCACGTCCTTGGTAACCACCGATCCGGCGCCGGTGTAGGCGCCCTCCCCGATCGTCAAAGGCGCGCGCAGGATGGTGTCGGAGCCGATGAAGGCACCGTTGCCGATGACCGTGCGGTGCTTGCGTCGTCCGTCGTAGTTGGCGGTGATCGTCCCGGCGCCGATGTTCACGTCCTCGCCGATCTCGGCGTCGCCCAGGTACGAGAAATGGTGCTGCTTGGAACGGGCACCGAAGCGGGTGTTCTTCTGTTCGGCGAAGTTGCCGATCTCGGCGCCGTCGGCGACCTCACAGCCCGTCCGGAGATGGGCGAAGGGCCCGATCCTGACGTCGTTGCCGACCCTCGAGCTTTCGACCACGCTCGCCCAGACGATGCACCGCTCACCGATCGTCGAGTCGACGATCTGGCTGCCCGATTTGATCACCGTGTCGGTGCCGATGCGCGTCGAACCGCGCAGGATGACGTTCGGCTCGATCGTCACGTCGGCCTCGATCTCCACCGTCGCGTCGACCACGGCCGAGCCCGGATCGTGGAAGGTAACTCCGTCTTCCATGTGGCGCTGGAGGATGTCGTACTGGAGGGCGAGCTGGACCTCGGCCAGGTCCGAGCGATCGTTGACGCCGGTCAAATCGGCGTTGGGATCGAGCAACGCGGTGGCGATCTCGCCGTCGGCGGCGGCCAGCTCGACCAGTTGGGTGAGATACAGCTCCCCGGTCGCCTTGGAGGGAGTCAGACGGCCGATCGCAGCGCGCAGCCACAGCACATCGAACGCGTACAGGGCGGCGTTGGTGAGCCTGATGGCTCGTTCGTCGGGCGTCGCGTCCTTCTCTTCCACGATCCGACGCACAATCGAATCGCCCTCGACCAAGACGCGGCCGTAGCCCGTGGCGTCGTCGAGCTCGGCGACGACGAGCGTCATCACCGCGCCACGGTCGCGGCGGTTATCGAGCGTCGCGATGATCGAATCGGCCTCGATCAGCGGAACGTCTCCGGAAAGGACGACGATCTCGGTCACGTCGTCGGGGAGTGCCTCGACCGCCGCGCGCAGGGCGTCGCCGGTGCCGCGCGGCTCCTGCTGGAGCGCGAAATCGGCCTCTTGGGCGAACGCGTCCTGGATCTGGCTCGTCTGTGGCGAGTACACGACGAGCGGCTTCTCACCGGTCGCCTCACGCGCGGCATCGATCACGTAGGCCAGCATCGGCCGGCCGCAGATCGGGTGAAGCACCTTCGGCAGGCGCGACTTCATGCGCGTGCCAAGGCCGGCGGCGAGGATTACGGCTCTTGTTCGGGGTTTGGCGGGCGTCACGACGGCCAGCGACCGCCGCTCGGTGATGGAGGCTGTTTGGGCGCCATTTAGTCCGCTGACTCTATGGTCGCCCGCCAGAGAGTGTCAAACGGTCGATCGGAAGGCGATGGCCTCGATCTCGACAAGAGCGCCTCGCGGGAGTGCCTTGACCGCGAACGTGGAGCGCGCCGGCGGCGGATCGGCGACGTGCCTCGCGTAGATCGCGTTGAACGCGTCGAAGTTGGCAAGGTCGGACAGGAAGCACGTCGTCTTGGCCACATCGGCGATCGTCAGGCCGGCCGCGTCAAGCACAGCCTTCATATTCAGCAGGACGCGCTCGACCTGGGCGTCGATGCCCTCCTCGAGCTCGCCTGTGGCCGGGTCGATCCCGATCTGACCGGCCAGAAAGACGAGCGAGCCGGTGTCGATCGCCGGGCTGTATGTCGCCAGCGCAGGCGGTGCGCCCGCCGGCGTGATCGCGCGAAGGGTCATGGGTACCTCCATTTCGGATCGGGTCCAACGGTGTCCACGGCGTTGATGACGGCCGATTCGAGCTCTGGCAACCGGCGCTCGACCAGCGACTGGCCCGCCACCGATGCCTCCTCGGCCGAAGGATAGAGGGCGAAGAGCGTCGGCCCGGAGCCGGACATCAGCCACGGTACGCCCGTGACCCTTTCCAACTCCTCTCGCAATCGTGGAAGCGACGGCTCAAGCGAAGCGGCTGCCGGCCAGAGGTCGTTCGCGTCACGCAGAGCGCGTCCGCGTCGAGTTGCGGTGGGCGGGTTGCTCGTTCAGCTTCGTGGTGCGTTGCGTGCCGATGTCGTCGTAGTCGCTCGAACACTTCCGCCGTCGAGAGCCGGCGATCGCGTGGTGTCACGAGCAGAAGCCCGATGCCTCGCCTCCCAATCCAGGCAATGGCGTGACAAGCCTTCACCTCGTCCGTCAATCGGCCGGCGGCCGCAACGTCGTGCGTGAAGAAACGGTACGTCCGAGCCGAGGCTCGCAGCGAGTCGCAATCTCCTCTGCCATCGCGAGGCCGATCGCCCCAGAACTCCTGCGCCAGTCTCAACGCGGACGGCGGCGTCGCTGCTGCCCCCGCCAAGTCCGGCTGCGGCCGGGATCCGCTTGTCGAGGGTCACGTCGAGCGCAGGGAAGATCGACGCCCACGTGTCGCGCGCAGCGCATCGAGCGCCTTGAGCACCAGGTTGCCCTCGGTCGGCACGCCGGCCAGGCCGGTGACGGTAAGTCGGTCGCCCCCGTCTGACGCCGAGCTCCATCTTAAGTCGGTCGGACAGGCCCGACGCGCAGGAAGATCGACCGAAGGTCGTGAAATCCATCGTCTCGGCGGCCAAACACCTCGAGCGTGAGGTTGACCTTCGCCGGCGGGCGCGCCTCGAGCATCAGTCGATCGGTCCGATCGTGGCGGCAAGCGCCATCCACTCCTCGACGCTGACGGTTTGCGGCCGCCGATCGGGCGCAATGCCAACTTGGGCGAGCGCCGCGGTGAATCGTTCGCGACCTACCTGCGGCAGCTGGCGGGGCAGGACGTTGTGGAGCATCTTGCGCCGTTCGCGGAAGCCAGCCTGCACGACGCGCCAGAGCTGCTCCTCGCCGTCGTCGTCGAGCCGCCTCGGCCGCGTCTCGCCGACAAGGACGGCCGACTGGACCTCCGGCGCGGGCTCGAACGCCGAGGCGGGCACGATGCGCCCGATGCGCACGTCAGCGTGGTACTGGACGAACACGGACAGGTAGCTCATGTCGCCCGGCTTCGCAGCGATCCGCTCGGCCACCTCGCGCTGAACCATGAGCACGAACCGGTTGGGTCGGGGCTCGCCGCCCAGGACGTGATGCATCAGCGGACTGGTGATGTGGTACGGAATGTTGGCGACGAGGTCGTACGGCTCGTGGACGAGGTCGGCAATCGGGATGTCGAGCGCGTCGCCCTCGACGAGCTCCAGCTGTCCGGACGAGATCGCGCCCTCCAAACGCGTCCGAAGGTGACCGACCAGCCGCACGTCCACTTCGACCGCAGTCACCCTGGCGCCGCGCGCGAGCAGCGCACTGGTCAGGATGCCCAGTCCGGGGCCGACCTCGAGAATCCGGCCGCCTTCTACGGGAGCGGCCAGCTCGATGATGTCCTCGAGCACCTGCCCATCGACGAGATGGTTCTGACTGCGCCGCCGGTTGGCCGTCAGCCCGTGGCGGCGCAGGTAGCGCTCGATCCCTTCGGCCGATAGCCGCTGCGGATCGAGCTCGTCCCTCTCCCTGGTCAGGATGCCGGTACCGCGAGCTTGAGCGACGGTTTCGCCGACAGGTCGTTGCCGCCGCGCTCTCCTGCCCTGGCCCGCCAGAACCCTGCCGCACCGATCATCGAGGCGTTGTCCGTGCACAGCCCCGGACGCGGCACCACGACTCGGATACCGCGTGACTCGGCCTCGCTCTCGATCCGGCCGCGGAGCACGGAGTTCGCGGCCACTCCGCCGCCGACCACGATGGTCTGCGCACCGATGTTCTCGGCCGCACGTAGCGTCTTGGTCGTCAGCACGTCAACGACCGACTCCTGGAAGCCGTAGGCCAGCTCAGCGACCGCCGTTTCTGGTAGTGCCTGGCCATCGGAGCCCATCTCGTTGACCGGGATGCCCAACTCACGCGCGACCTCGCGCCGCGCGGCTGTCTTGAGGCCGCTGAACGAGAAATCGAACGTATTGCCCAGCCACGCGCGCGGAAACTCTCGATCGCGCTGTTGCGCGCCGGCCGCCGCGCGCATGATCGCGGGCCCACCCGGGTACGGCAGGCCGAGCAGCCGCCCAACCTTGTCGAACGCCTCCCCGGCCGCGTCATCGACCGTCTGGCCGAGCAGGCGGTAGCGCAGGTGGTCGGCCATCTCGACCAGGAACGTATGGCCGCCGCTGACGACGAGAGCGACGATGGGAAACTCGGGCGCAGGCTTGTCGTCCTCGGCGGGATCGAGGAGCCACGCGGCGTAGATGTGCCCCTCCAGGTGGTTGACCGGCACGAGCGGCAGGTCATGCACCCAGGCCAGGGTCTTGGCCATCGTTATCCCGACGAGCAGCGAGCCGGCCAGTCCCGGCCCCTCGGTGACGGCGACGGCCTCGAGCTCCGACCAATCGTCGATGCCCGCGTCACTGCGCGCCTTCTCGAGCACCGGGATCATCCAGCGCAGGTGGGCGCGTGCCGCCACCTCGGGCACGATGCCGCCCGTCGCGCCGTGCAGCGCCACCTGGCTGGCGACGACGTTGGTCACGATCCGACGGCCGTTCTCGACAACCGCGACGGCGGTCTCGTCGCACGACGTCTCGACGGCCAGGATGCGGCCGCTACTCGTCGCCATACAGCAGCTCCATCTGTTCGAAGCGGGCGACCATCTCGTCCGAGCCGAGCGAGGCGGTGGTCATGATCAGCGCGTCCTCGCCGTTGTCGCTGTAGTAGCGCGGCCGGATACCCACCGGCCGGAACCCGAAGCGACCATACAGAGCGCGTGCCGGCTGGTTCGAAAGGCGTACCTCGAGTGTCATCACGCGCGAGCCGAGGTCGCGGGCGAGGCGCATCAGCTGGACCATCAATCGCCCGCCGACCCCGCGCCGGCGCCAATCGGGCAGCACGGCGAATGTCGTGATGTGCGCCTCGTCGACCATCAGCCACAGCCCCGCATAGGCCACCATCTCCGAGTGCGAGCGCACGACGAGGTAGTGCGCCATCCGATTCGTCTCGAGCTCCTGGCGGAAGGCGTAGTCGGGCCAGGGCACCGGGAAGCTGGCGCTCTCGATGCGATGGACGTCGGGCACATCCGCGACCGTCATCGGCTCGATGCTGAGCTTCAGCGGAGGTCGGGCGACCATTCCATCTCCGCCGCGGCACGGGCGATGCCACGCGGCAGCGCAACGTACGCCGGCACCAGCTCGGCCGGGTCGTCGGCTTCGCCGGTCGTCAGCCGCGCGGCGCCGAGCTCGGCGAGCGACGCGGCCAAGCCTTCCATAGCCCGCTTTCCGCGTTCGATCGCGCCCTCAGGGACAAGCGGCGGGTCGAGATCGATCGCAACCAGGCCATCTGTGGCGGATGCGGGCTCGGCGACGAGTCGGGGCGCGTCGGTCTCTATCGGGCGTGGGCTCGAAAGTCGTACGCGGTGCTCGTACCGATCGACCGCGCCGGCGGGCAGCGTCACCACGACCTCTTCGACTCTTTCGTAGGCGTCCTGCGCTGAATTGGCGATCGCGACGGTCGTTGAGACTCCAACGACCGGAATGGAAAACGAGTAGGCGATCGTCTTCGCCGTCGCCAGTCCGATGCGCAAACCGGTGAAGCTGCCCGGCCCCGTGCCCACGATCACTCCGGTGAGATCGCTCTTGCGTGCCCCGCTTTCGGCGAGCAGGCGGTCGATGCGCGCGAGCAGCTCCTCGCCGTGTCGGTGGCGGCTCTCCCAGCGCTGCTCGGCGAGCAGCTTCCCGGCGCCATCGGCGAGCGCCACGACCGGCGTGCGTGTCGCGGTGTCGATGATGAGCAGCAATCCCTGCTTCATCTCACTGCCCAGGCAGCGGCTGCGGCCAGGTAGCGCTCGTGATCTCCAGCTCCGGCGGTGACAACGATCCTTCGCCCGTCGTCGCCAAGCACCGTGAATTCGACCGTCAACCGGCCGGGGTCGATCTCTTCGGGCAGCCGCTCCGCCCATTCGGTCAGCGTGATGCCTTCGAGCTGGCGCTCGTCGACGAGGCCGCCCTGGATCGCCTCTTCGGCGCCGGCGAGGCGGTACAGGTCCTGGTGAAAGAGCGGCAGCCGCCCGGCGTACTCGGTCATCAGCGTGAAGCTTGGGCTGTTGACCACCTCGCGCACGCCGAGGCCCAAGGCGAAGCCCTTCGCGAACTGAGTCTTGCCTGCGCCGAGCGGGCCGAGCAGCGCGATCCTGTCGCCGGCTCGAGCCGATTGTGCGAGCGTGCTTGCAAAATCACGCGTCTCGTCTGCGGAGCCCGTGTCCACCACGTACTGCCCGCGTGTTTGAGGTGCCTGAGCTGTCACCGCGCCACGTTAATCGAAAGCCGTCGTGCCCGAATTCAGAACACTAGGGATTTCCCCTATTTCGGAACGGCATAATCGGGCCGTAGCCTGCGAGTGCCCGTGACACTGGAGGTTCGAGTCGTGAAGCATGTCATCGTTGGACTCCTGGCCGCAGCGGCCCTAATCGTCGCCGCGTGCAGCGGTGGCGGCGCACCGACGCAGACCGGTGCCTCGCCGGGACAGACCGCATCAGTCGCGCCCACCACGGGACCGACGGCGAGTGCCGAACCAAGCCCAACGACGGCCGCCACAGCCACGGCCACTCCGGACGCAGCGACTGCAACGCCGGCCACGTCGGCCTCTGCCGATGCCAGCCCATCCGCGGCGGCTACCCCTTCGGGGCCGGTTGATGTCGCGGCACTGGTTCCCACCGAAGTTGGTGGCATAACCCTGATTCCGGAAACCGTCCCGATTGACGACTTCCTGGTCGCGTACGATGAATTTGGGGCTGTGCTCACGGCGCTTGGAAAGTCGCCAGACGACCTGACAATCGTCCAGGCGCAGGGCAGCAACCCAAACGTCGCGGAGGTCATGATCGTCCAGGCATTTCGAGTTGCCGGAGCCGATGCGGAGGGACTTCTGAACGGCATACTCGAGTTCTCGAAGGTGTCTAACGATGTGGCCTCACCCATAACCATCGGCGGCAAGGAGCTCGTCGTTCTGGGCCATCCCGACACGCAGCCCCAGTACAAGACCTACTTCTACGGGTACGGCGACACCGTCTTCAAGTTCAACTACAACGGGGACAACTTCGACGAGCAGATGGCGGCGCTGGCCAGCCAGCTCCCGTAAGCCGGGTCACCCGCCGGGTGCCGGGCACACGCAAATGTGATTAGCCATGCCCTGGAGTTCAGCCCTCAGGCGTCGAAGCCGGGCTCCTCGTCGATCTCCTCGAGCCGCTCCATGAGACGCTCGATGCCACCTTCTTCGGCGAGGACGCGCTGCATGGCATCAGATCCGCTGCCAAAGATCGTCTTGAGCGTCGGGTCGAAGAAGAGCATTGCCTGGCTGCCCAACGCCCGGTAGGGCCTGCTCGCGTCAAGGAAGAGCATCGCCGAAGTGGTCATGCCGTAGAGCTGAATTTCGCGGGCGACGTACTCGACCGGATCCTCGTATCGGATCTCCTGTTCGGACATCAAAACCCTCTATCGACCGAGCCAACATCATTGATGCGGGCCTCTCCATCCAGTGTCCGAAGGCCCAGAAGTACCGCCGCGGCATGGTACACCCGGGGTACCCGGTATGCCATGTTCGTCACCACTTCCCACGGAATTGTGGTGCGGCCTCGCGCCAGCTCGTTTGTCACGATTCGAGCCCCATTTTGCTCTCCGAGGATCACAAATTCATCCTCGATCCCGACGCCCGGCACATCGGTCACGTCGGCCATCACGGCGTCCATCGCGACGGTCCCAACGAGCGGCGCGCGAACGCCACATACGAGCACTTCCGCGCCGGGCGAGTAGGCACGGACGAACCCGTCGCCGTAGCCGATCGGCAGCGTTGCGATGACCGAGTCACGGGCGGCTGTCCAGCGCCCGCCGTAGCCGACCTTCGTCCCGGTGGGCAATCGCTCTATCCGCAGCGGCGCGGCACCGGATCGACATCGCCGGCATCAGCCGATTGGCCGCCTCGTGCGCCCGGTCGGCGATGGGCAGGTCGTCGGGAAGCAAGCCGTAGAGTGCCAGGCCTGGCCGAACGCCTTCGTACAACGGCGCGCGGCCGGTGAACAGTCCGCCTGTCGCGGCCATGTGACGCGCGGGCACGGTCAATCCGGCCCCCTTTATCGCCGCGGTGGCCGCATCGAGCTGCTCGACCTGTGCCGCGGTGGTCGATTCGCTCTCCGGGCTGGCGAGATGCGACCAAAGGCTGGCCAGCGTCGTACGAGGCGTATCAACGATGTGCTGAGCGATGCGCGCTGCATCGGCCGGCTGGAAGCCGCCGCGCGAGAGGCCCGTCTCGATCTCGAGGTGAACCTTGAGCTCGGCGTCCGTCGGCTGCGCCGCTGCCCACGCGGCGAGGCTGGCCAGCGTCGACGACTCCTCGGCGGCAACGATCTCGAAGCGCGCCTGCGCGGCGCGGGCGACCTCGGCCGCCGGGATGGGGAACAGGATCAGTATCGGAGACTGCACGCCCGCGCCGCGCAGCAGCACCGCCTCGTCGAGCGCCGCGACGCACAGCCGGTCTGCGCCGGCCGCCTCGAACACGCGCGCCACCGGAATCAGGCCGTGCCCGTAGGCGTCTGCCTTGACCACGGCGTTGATCGCCACGCCGGGGCCAACGAGCTCGCGAATCGCCTCGAGGTTGTTCGCCAGCGCGGCCTCGTCGATCTCGAGCCACACGCCGCGCGGCAACGGTCGGCAGGCCGGCGGCGGCGAGGCGCTCGTCGATGGTCACGGCGAGTGCTGGGCCAGCTCGTGGCGCGTAGCCGGCAGCTCGTGAGCGACATCTGAAGCAAGGATCCCGGCATCACCCAGGCGCAACGACAGGCGCTCGCCTGCGCGGCCGTGCAGATAGACGCCCAGGCACGCCGCCTCGAACGGGGCGACGCCCTGCGCCAGCAGCGCTCCGATCAGCCCGGCCAGAACGTCGCCACTGCCGGCGGTGGCCAGCGCGGCGACCGCAAACGGCGCGACCGCGGCGCGTCCATCCGGCGCCGCGACGACGGTTCGCGCGCCCTTGAGCACCACGACCTGGCCGAATCGCCGCGCAGCCTCGACGCAACGTCTCGCGGCGACGCTCATCGGTACCCGGGACCTCCGCGCCGGTCAGTCGCGCGAACTCACCCGGGTGGGGAGTCATGACCAGCCGGCGCTGGGGCGCGGACCAGCCCGGCGTCCGAGCGAGCAGGGTGACGCCGCCGCCGTCGACGACGATCGGCGCGCCGGCCTCGGACAGGAGGCTCTCGAGCAATCGGCGGTAGCCGTCGGTCTCGGCGATGCCCGGCCCAAACACCACGCGCGTCCGGCATTCGCTCGTCGATGGACGCGAGAGCCAGCTCGGGATCGAGATCCTGGACAGCCTTCAGGCCGAACAGCGGCACTGTGACCACCTCGGGCACCCGCCCGGCGACTACGGATGCCAGCCAGTGAGGAACTGCGAGCGCAACCAGCCCGGCACCGCCGCGAGCTGCGGACGTCGCACACAGAAGCCCGGCACCGGCGTATTCGAGCGAACCCGCCACGCATACCACCGTGCCGAAGGTTCCCTTGTGCCCGTCCGGGTCGCGCCGCGGCAGAAGTGGTCTGCAGAACGCCGCGTCGAGCGTCCACGACCGACGTCTCAGCGAGCATCCTTCTCCAACTGGCGCAGGCGCTCCATGCGCGCCAGAAGCTGTCGCTCGCGACTGTCGAGCCGCTCCTCGATGTCGGGCGGGAACACGAACGCTCCGCCGGCCGTGCGCACCCCGAACGCAATCGCCACCGCGTACTCACCCTCGTGGCTGATCGAGACAGCCACGCGGCCCATGCCCAGCTGCTCGGCGCGTGCCTTGGCGCGACCGTGGAGTCGAATCGTGGGCTGGCCGGTCGGCAGGCGCACGATCTCGATGTCGCGCCAGCCCACTCCGCGGACACCCAGGCCGAGCACCTTCGAGACAGCTTCCTTGGCCGCCCATCGGCCGGCGAAGTTCTGCGGCCGATTGCGCACGTAGCGGTGCTCGGCGTCGGTCAGCACGCGCTTCGGAAAGCGGTCGCCGTGCTTGCGCAGCGCGTTGGCGATGCGCTCGACCTTGATGATGTCGATGCCCAGCTCGGTCGTGCCCTCGGGCACTGCGGGCATTCCTGGTAGCGCCATAGGCGCCTGAGGCTACTCGACCGTTACCGACTTCGCGAGGTTGCGCGGCTGATCGACGTCCGTGCCGCGCGCCACGGCCGTGTGATAGGCGAAGAGCTGGAGCGGAATCGCGGCGAGGATCGGGCTGAGCTCCTCGATCGTCTCGGGCACCCACAGGATGTCGTCGGCGAACTCGGACATCTCGCTGTCGCCCTCGGTCGCGACGGCCAGCACGCGCGCGTCGCGGGCGCGGCCCTCCATCACGTTGCTGATCAGCTTCTCCTGGACCGACGAGCGCGTCGCGATGGCGACGAGCGGCACTTCTGCGTCGAGCAGCGAGATGGGGCCGTGCTTGAGCTCGCCCGCCGCGTAACCCTCGGCGTGGACGTAGCTGACCTCCTTGAGCTTCAGCGCACCCTCGAGCGCGACCGGATAGCCAATGCCGCGACCGACGAACATGAAGCCGCGCGAGTTGACATAACGCCGCGCGAGCTCCTTGGCCGGCTCGGCCATGTCCAGGGTTCGCTGCGCCTTGTCGGGCAGCGCGCGAAGCTCCTCGACGAGCTGCCGCTCGCGCTCGCGCGGCAGGCGGCCGCGCTGCTTGGCCATTGCCGCCGCGAGCAGGACGAGCGTGGTGACCTGGGTCGCGAATGTCTTGGTGGCCACGACCGCGATCTCCGGCCCCGCCTGCAGGAACAGGACCGAGTCGGCCTCGCGGGTGATCGCTGAGCCGACGGTGTTGGTCACGGCGACGATCGGGCAGCCCTGCTGGCGGGCATAGCGGGTAGGCGCGATGGTGTCGGCCGTCTCGCCCGACTGGGTCACGGCGACGACGAGCGTGCGCTCGTCGAGCGGTGGCGGGCTGTAGCGGAACTCGCTGCCGATGTTCCAGCGGGCAGGCATGTGCAGCCAGTCCTGGATCACGTAGGCCCCGACCGCGGCCGCGTAATTGGCCGTGCCACAGGCTACGAACTCGACCCGATCGACTTTCGCCAGCCGTGCCGCGATCGGCTCCAGCTCGTCCAGCTCGATCGTGTCGTCATGAACGCGGCCGGTGATCGCCGCGCGGATCGCCTCGGGCTGCTCGTGCATCTCCTTGAGCATGAAATGCGAGTAGCCACCCTTCTCGGCCGCTTCGATCGACCAGTCGATGTCCTGGACGAGGCGCTCGTGAGGGGTGCCGTCGACGCCGGTGACCACGACCGAGGTCGCGCCGATGTCGGCCACGTCGCCTTCCTCGAGGAAGATCACGCGGCGAGTGTGGGCAAGCACGGCGGCGACGTCGGACGCCAGGAAGTTCTCGCCGTCGCCGAGGCCGACGATGAGCGGCACGTTCAGCCGCGCGCCGACGAGCCGCTCCGGCTCGGCCGCGTGCATCGCGGCGACGGCGTAGGCGCCGTGTGCCTGGCGCAGTGCCGCGCGAACGGCATCGGCGATGTCGCCTTCGTACGCCTCTTCGATCAGATGCGCGAGAGCCTCGGTGTCGGTGTCCGAGCTGAGCTTGTGGCCGCGGTCGCGCAGGCCGTCGCGCAGCGCCTTGAAGTTCTCGATGATGCCGTTGTGGATGACCGTGATCTGGCCCGAGCAGTCGGTGTGCGGGTGGGCGTTCAGGTCGTTCGGTCGGCCGTGCGTCGCCCAGCGCGTGTGGGCCAGGCCGATCGCTGCCGAGGGAGTTCCATCTACCAGCGCGGTGCGCAGGTTGGACAGCTTGCCGGCGCGCTTCTCGACGAACATGTCGCCGTTGGTCGTGACCAGCGCGATGCCGGCCGAGTCGTAGCCGCGGTATTCAAGCCGGGCAAGGCCCTCGAGCAGGATTGGGGCAGCCTGACGCGGCCCGATATATCCGACGATTCCGCACATCTGCGAGCTGTCCCCTTCCGCGCGCTTTGTGGAGGCCCCCGACGGGCCGGCTAGTTTAGGCGCTCGACTGCGAGCGTCGCGAGCTGATCGGCCACGGCCGACACGCGGGTGTGGTCCTCCCCCTCGACCATGATGCGCAACGCCGGCTCAGTCCCCGACGGCCTGACGAGCACACGTCCGACACCGTCGAGGGATGCGCGAGCGTCATCGACCGCACGGGCGAAGGTCGGATCCGCCTCCCACTGATCCTTGTGACGAACGTGGATCGTCCGCTGCTGCTGCGGAAACAGTGGAATCTGCGCCGCCAGCTCGGAAAGTGGCCGGCCGGTACGGGCAACGATCGACAGGATCTCGAGCGCAGTGACGATCCCATCGCCGGCGTTGGTGTGCTCACCGATGATCACGTGACCGCTCTTCTCGCCGCCCAGCGCGGCGCCCATCATGAGCATGCCCTCGAGGATGTACTTGTCGCCGACCGGGGTCCGCGCCAGGCGTCCGCCGGCGTCGGTGAGCGCGCGCTCGAGGCCGCCATTGGAGAGCACGCTGGCCACGACGATGCCTTCGGGCAGCAGCGCGCGAGACATCCGATCGAGAGCGATGATGCCGATCAGCTGATCTCCGTCGACGACCTCGCCGTGCTCGTCGATTGCCACGCATCGATCAGCGTCGCCGTCGAGCGCGAAGCCGATGTCCGCGCTCGACGAGGCGACCGCGCGGGCGGCCTGTTCGGGCGCCGTCGCGCCGCATTCGAGATTGATGTTGATGCCGTCCGGTTCGTTGAACCAGGACTCGACATCGGCACCGGTGCCAGCCAGGATCTGCGGCGCGACGATGCCGCCCGAGCCGTTGGCACAGTCGATCACTATCCGGCCGGTGAAGCGGAACGAGCGCGCGAGCGCCATCCGTTTCTCGACGTAGCTGCCGAGCAGGTCGTGGGCGTCACCCATTCGGCCCACGTCCTCGTTCTGGGGGCCGACCAGCTCGTCGGCGCGCAGGAGATGGGTCTCGAGCTCGTCCTCGACCACGTCATCGAGCTTGAAACCCCGGCTATCGACGACTTTCAGGCCGTTGTCGCTGGCCGGGTTGTGCGAGGCGGAGACCATGACGCCGGCGCTATATCCGGCCTGGGCGGTCAGCATCGCCAGCGCCGGCGTGGGACACACGCCAAGCCGATCAACGTCGACGCCGAGTGACATCGCCCCGGCCGCCACGGCGGCGACGAGCATGTCGCCCGAACGACGCGTGTCCTGACCGATCAGGATGCGGCCCTTGCCGCCGAGCAGGTGAGACGCCGTAGCGCGGCCCAGGTCGTAGGCGAGCTTGGGCGTCAGGTCCTCGTTGGCAACGCCGCGGATGCCATCGGTGCCGAAAAGTCGGGTCACTGGCTGGGCGTCGGAGTGAGGATGGGGCTCGGTGTCGGCCCGACCACGGTGATCGAGACCTGGGCCGGCGCCACTTCGAGAACCTGCAACCCGGGCGGCGGGCTGACGCTCACGACGATGATGTGGTTGCCCGGCGCGAGTGACGAAACCGGTGCCGAAGCACTCAACGCGGCCGCGTCGAACGCATCGAGCGCGGCAATCGAGCCACCAAGGGTGACGTTGATCTGGGTCGTGGCCAGACTGTACGTGTAGTCGGAGCGGGCGCCCTCGAGCGTCACGCCGGCGAGGAATGTCTGCGTTCCCTCGACCTCGGCAATCTCCAGCACAACGCGAACCTGGTCGCTGCCGTCGACGGAGACATCGGCGGGCAGCGCGAAGCCGACCATCGCCTCGAGGTCGGAGGTGCGCCCGTTTAAATCGATCGGCGCGGTGGGAGCGTTTTCGAGCGCGGACACGCTCGCCGCCTCGCCACTGACCGTGACCACCAGCGGTTCGACGGTGACCGAGGTGATCCGGTAGCCCGTCGCCGGCTCTCCCACCAGCTGCGGCACGACCGGCAGCGTCCGCGTCGCCAGCTCCTGGGCGACCGCGACGCGCACGCGCGCACGCTCGGGTTGGATCTCGATGTTGGGAACCTGGTTGCCGTTGACGTCGACCGCGATCAGGTCGACCTCGCGGTCGATGTTCAGGGCGCTGGCATCAATCGGCACGCGCGCCTCGACGGCCGAAATCGACGCGACGCGTGAGCTCGCACCGCGCACGATGACGCTCGACGGATCGACCTGGGCCGGTGCGACGGTGATGGTGTCCGGCACCGTGCCGTGCGTGACGACGACGGGCATCTCGCGTTCCTGGACCGGATCCAGCTGGACCTGCACCTGCTGCGGCGAGAAGTCGACCACCTGGACGCGTGGGTCGAGTGCGATCAGGTTGACCGTCACCGGAACCGGCGGACCGCCCGGCACAGGTTCGATATCGGAAAGGTCGGCCGTGGCCACGAAGGAGTTGGGCGACAGCACGCCCACGTCCAGCGGAGCTCGATAACGGATGACGGTGATGGGCTCGAGGTCGGAGATGAGCGTCGCGCCGGCCGGTGGGCGGATCGCCTCGACCGGCACCTCGCCTACCCACGTACGAGTGTTCTGGCCCAGCACGAGGCCGCTATAGAGAACGGTTGCGAGGATGATTGCTCCGAGCTTCAGCGGCCAGTTGTGAAGCAGAAAGTTGGTGACCCGCCTCACTCTACTCGGCCGCTTGAAGTCGCCGCCGGCGTGCTGCTCGCATGCGCCGGTGCGGGAGTGTGAGTCGATGCCGCGCTGTGCGTCGGAGCCGCTGCCGGGGCGCCTGTTGGTGTCTGAGCGTGAGCCGAGGCCACGGCCGCGACCTCAGCGGGCCGGCGCACGCGAACACGCGGACGGAGCGGCAATCCGCGGCGGCGAAGCGCGGTTGCCCGGGCCGGGATGCGCGCTGCGGCGAGGTGGTTGTTCTGCAACAGGTCGATGAGTGCTTGGACGAGTCGCTGCTCGTCGAGGTTACGCACGATCCGGCCGCGCTCGACCAGGCTGACCGAGCCGGTCTCCTCGCTGACCACGACCGCGACCGCATCGGTCTGCTCGGTGATGCCCAGCGCGGCTCGGTGTCGCGTTCCGAAGCGTTCGCGATAGGCGCCGGTGTCGGACAGCGGCAGCACCACGCCGGCCGACACGAGCCGCTCGTGGCGGACGATGATCGCGCCATCGTGGAGTGGCGCGTGCGGCGTGAAGATCGTCTCGAGCAGCTCGAGCGACAGCTCGGCATCGATCATGACGCCCGTCTCGGCCGCGTCCTGCAGGCCCGTCTCGCGCTCGACCACGATCAGTGCGCCGATGCGCTCTGCACCGAGCGACATGGCGCCGTGTCCGATGACTCCGGCTACGCGCTCGACCGACCGCTTCTCACTCGGTGCGACGAGCCAGCTCAACGAGCCGACACGACCGATGCGTTCGAGGCCGCGGCGCAGCTCAGGCTGAAAGACGACGACGAGCGCCAACAAGCCGACGACAGCGCCGGCCTGCAGGATCTGCGACAGCAGCGACAGGCCGAGCGTCTGGGCCAGGACGTAGATCACGTACAGGATGGTCACGCCGATGACCAGGCGCACTGCGCGCGTTCCACGGATGAGGCTGAAGAGCCCGTAGATCAGCAGCGCCGTCAGGAAAATGTCGAGCAGCGCGACCGGCTGAACTTCGAAGCCTTCGACCAGTTGGAGAAGCTGGTCCATTGGTCGCGATTGTAGCCTCGTGGACGCTTAGCCTGTCGCGAACCGTCGTCAGGACTGGACCGGTGTCGGCGCTTCGCGGGAGATGATGTCCCTGACGCGCGGATCGGCCGAGCCATATCGGGTCGCCAATTCGCGCAGCTCGGTCTGATTGGCCCCGTTGGGCACCATGCGCAACAGACGGTCGAGAAGAACTGCACGTTCGACCGCCTGCTCGTGCCAGCCGCGCATGAAGTAGACACGCACGAGGGCCAGGTGGACGCGGGTCGATCCGGAATTGAGCGCAAGGGCGCGCAGGCAGGCGTCGATCGCCGCGTCGAAGTGATCCACGGCGATGTGCTCGATGCTTTCCGAAAGCCACGCGTCTATCGCAGCCTCCGAGTGACCCTCGGCGCGAGCCTGATCGCCGGCAACGGCGAGCGCTTCGGTGCCTGTGAGCGGCAGCACCTGACCGGGCGCTTCGGGCGCCAATGCGTCCTTGCCCTTCGCGCGCAGCGTCGTGATCTGCGCCCGAACGGCCTCCGCCTCGCCACGCCGACCGGCGGCCAGAAGTGCCGCGGCGCGGCCGCTCAACGCATCCAGGTTGACCGGCTCGAGGGCGAGCGCGCGCTCGTATGCCGTCAGGGCCTCCTTGCGTTGGCCGAGCCGAAGGTGCATGCCGCCAACCGCGATGTGCGGCAGCGCGCGCTCGCCGGCCAGACCGACGGCGGCCTGATAGCTGGCCAGCGCATCCTTGAACTTGCCCTCGGAGGCCTGCTGATGGCCGCGCCGAAGCGACTCGTGATAGCGGGCGTAGAGATCCTCGGTCACGTGCCTAGTTTCGCTCGCGGTGCGTCACTGCACCGCAGTCCAGAAGGCCCAGACGAGAGCCGGACGATCTGCCCGGTTCGGCCGACCCAAGTCGGCCCAATAGGCCGACTCGAAGTCGGGTTAGCGGACCTAGCGCTTGGTGTACTGCGGCGCCTTGCGCGCTCGCTTGAGGCCGTACTTCTTGCGTTCCTTCATGCGCGGGTCGCGCGACAGGAAGCCGGCCTGGCGCAGCGGCACACGCGCGCCCTCGGGGTCCGACTGGAGCAGCGCGCGAGCAATGCCGTGGCGAATCGCGCCCGCCTGGCCGTGATGACCACCGCCCTCGACCTTGATCATCGCGTTGTAGCGACCCTCGGTGTTGGTCACCTTGAAGGGCATCGTGATGTCGGTCAGGTCGACCGCGTTGCCGAAGTGCTCCTCGAGCGATCGGCCGTTGACGACGATCTCGCCCTCACCCTGCAGCAGGCGCACACGGGCGATGCTCGTCTTGCGCCGGCCGGTGCCGTAGAAGAACGAATTTGAAGTGGCCATCAGCGCGAGGAACCTCCCGTCGGCAGCGGCTCCGGCTGCTGCGCCTCATGCGGATGCTCTCCGCCTGCATAGATCTTCAGCTTGCGCAGCTGCTGCACGCCGAGCTTGCTGCGCGGCAGCATGCCCTTGACTGCGCGGCGAATGACCTCTTCCGGCCTTCGTGCAAGAAGGTGGCCGAGAGTCTCCTGGCGAAGGCCGCCGGGATAGCCGCTGTGGCGTGAGTAGACCTTCTGCTCGGCCTTGTTACGGCCGACGTCGATCTGCGCGGCGTTGAGGACGATCACGTGATCGCCGGTGTCAATGTGTGTCGCGTAGGTTGGCTTGTGCTTGCCTTCGAGAACGACCGCGATGCGCGACGCGAGCAGCCCGAGGCGCTGGCCCGCGGCATCAACCACGAACCAGTTTCGCTCGATCTCTGCCGCTCTCGGCGTATATGTCTTGCTCATCGTTCTCGCTTGTCCTGCTCTTCTTCGTTAAATCTGTGCGCTGGCCCCATCGGCACTTGCCAGAGTGCCAGCCCCTGTGCCGGAGCCGTCTCGCCGGCGAACGCCGGTGAACGCGACTCGAGCTCGCGACGGACATCATCCACGGTTGCCTGTCCGCGACCGACGCGTAGCAGCGCGGCGACCATTCGGCGAACCATCTGGCGGAGGAAGGCGTCCCCGACACCACGATGGTGATCGATCGACCCTGGCGCCGGACACGTACCTCGTGGACCGTCCTTACCGGCTGCCGATCCCTGCCGCCGAAGGCGGAGAAATCGTGCCGGCCCACGAACACCGTCGCTGCCTCGGCCATCGCCTCGACGTCGAGTGGTTCGCGGACACCAAGGGCATATCGCTCGCGCAACGGGCTTGGAGGCCCGTTCCAGACCAGGTATCGGTATTCGCGATACCTCGCCCGGTAGCGTGGGCGAAAGCCTGCCTCGACCTTGCGCAGCGTCCCGAGCCCAATGTCACGAGGCAGCAGTGCGGTGAGTGCTCGATGGAGCTCATCCCGGTCTAGGCGGCCGCGATAGGTGAATGCGATCACCTGCCCGCGAGCGTGGACCCCGGCATCGGTGCGTCCTGCGCCCTCGACTCGGATCCGGCTTCCACCGGACAACCGACCAAGAGCGCGCTCCAGCTCTCCCTGCACAGTCCTGCTTCCCGATTGGATCTGGAAGCCGGCAAAGTCAGTTCCGTCGTATTGGACCCGGGCGCTGTAGCGAACGGGGCCGCCCTCTCGGGCGCGCTTTCTGTTGGCTTCCTTCAGGTCGCCGTTTGCTGAGCCGTCCTTTCGGGCGGACATTTACCTTTTCCGCAGCCGGCCTTCGGCCGCTGCTGCGCGGTCCGCGCGAGCCTCCCGCCTCACGACGGCTGACTCCCGCTTTCCTTGCGTGCTAGACCAGCTCGAGCTGGACCATTGGCGCTGCGTCACCGGCGCGTGGGCCGAGCTTGACGATGCGCGTATAGCCAGACGTGCGGTCCCCGTATTTGGGTGCGATCTCATTGATCAGCTTGTCGATGACGAGCGGCTCATTGGGCAGCTCGGCGACGATCCGTCGCCGCGCGGCGAGCGAGCCCTCCTTGGCGAGGGTGATCATCTGCTCGACCTGGCCACGAACCTCTTTGGCGCGCGCCTCGGTCGTCTTGATCTGCTCGTAGCGCAGCACGGCCACGATCAGGTTGCGATAGAGCGACATACGCGGGCCGGTCTTGCGACTCAGCTTGCGGCCGTCG
>CAVZOG010000010.1:0-182850 GCA_963776865.1 uncultured Chloroflexia bacterium
GCAGGCAGACCAGCCAGTGCGCGCTCGACCAACTGGAGTGGCTCGCGGATGATCTCGCCGCCGAGGCCCACCGCTGCGTGGCCGCGATCTGGCACAGACCGCGCTTGAGCACGGGCGAACACGGGCCATCGACGCGCATGGCACCGGCGATGGAGCTCCTTTACGAGCATGGCGCCGACGTCGTAGTCGCCGGCCACGACCATGGCTACCAGCGGTTTGCCCCAGCCGATCCGGACTGGCCTGGCCGACTCGGAGAACGGGATCCGCCAGTTCGTCGCAGCGATGGGTGGCGGCGCCCTGTACGAGTTCGAAACGGATCATCCGCTGATCGATGCGCGCGATAACACCAGCCACGGCGTGCTGCGGCTCGATCTCGCGCCCGGTTCCTACAGCTGGGAGTTCCTGCCCTCGGCCGGCGGCACGTTCACCGACAGCGGCGAGAGCAGCTGCCACTGAGCCGCCGACTAGACTCGGCGACGCAGTGAAGATCGCCCACGCCCGAGAACGCCACGCGCCGGCCGGAGCGCAATTTCGGCTGTTCGCCGCGCTAGATCCGGCCGGCGCTCGATGGCTCGACCTCGAGCCGGCCCGGCGGCGGCTGGCACGCCGCGACGAGCGGCTGACGCACAACAGCGTCCTGTTCCGCCAGCCGATCACGACGCTCGACGACCATCTCGCACGCGGCCTGCGAGTCGAGGCCCTTGGCGAGCTTCTCGACGGCTTCACACCGGGCGATGACGACGACGCCGTGTTCGACGCGACCGACCTGCGCTTCGGGCCGCCCGTCATGCGGCCCACCAGCGTGCGTGACTTCTACGCCTTCGAGCGCCACGTGGGCACGATGTGGTCGCGCCGCGGGAGCGAGATCCCGGAGGCCTGGTACCGACTGCCGATCTTCTACTTCAGCAACGTTTCGGAGGTCCGTGGCCCGGACGATCCGGTGTGGGCGCCGCGCGGCTCGGTCGAGCTCGACTACGAGCTCGAGATCGCCGCGCTGATCGACACGCCTGTGCGCGACATCTCGGCCGAGCGCGGCGAGGAGGCGATCGGCGGCTACATGGTCATGAACGACTGGTCGGCCCGCGACCTGCAGCGCGAAGAGTCGACCGTTCGCCTGGGACCGGCCAAGGGCAAGGACTTCGCCACGTCGCTCGGGCCGTGGCTGGTGACGCCCGACGAGCTGGCCGACGCCCGATCGACCAAGGGCTTCGATCTCACCGGCACGGCCGAGGTCAACGGCCAGGAGCTGTCGCGCGCGCAGTGGAGCTCGATCGCCTTCGACTTCGGGCAGATGATCGAACGCGCCTCTGCCGATGCCCGCCTCGTGCCCGGCGACGTCCTCGGCTCAGGCACGATGGGCGGCGGTTGCCTGCTCGAGATTCGCGACGAATCAGGCTTCGGCCGCTACCTCGAGCCGGGTGATCGGGTCTCGCTGCAGGTGGAGCGCCTGGGCCGTCTGGATGCGCAGGTGATCGAGCGGCCGCAAGTCCAGTAGACGCCGCCGCGTTGACAGGCTGGGGCGGGCTGGACGATCATTTGGCTACTTTCCCGACCATTTTTGCCGGATTTTTGACGTGTCCTGCTGACGCGTCGCGCTAAGGAGCGAGCTTGGGTCTTCTTCTCATCGTCCTCGTAGTCGGCTTCATCGCCCAGCTGATCGACGGCTCGCTCGGCATGGGCTACGGCGTGCTGTCGATGAGCCTGCTGCTGGCCGCGGGAGTCGTTCCGGCGGTCGCGTCGGCCACGGTTCACGTCGCCAAGATCGGCACCGCGATGGCGTCCGGCGCGGCGCATTGGCGGTTCGGCAACGTCGACGGAACGATGGCCCTGATGCTCGGCATCCCGGGCGCCATCGGGGCCTACTTCGGCGCAGTCGTGCTGAGCAACCTGGCCCTGGAGAGCGCCCGGCCATACGTCTCGATCATCCTGCTAATCCTGGGCGGCATCATCGTCGGCCGCTTCATCCACGGTCGTCGCAACCGAGACAAACCGGCACCGACCGAACGACCTCAACGACCGAAGTGGCTGCTCGCGCCGCTCGGCCTGATCGGCGGTTTCGTCGACGCCAGCGGCGGCGGCGGCTGGGGCCCGGTCACCACGTCCACGCTGGTCGCATCCGGCCGGCTCGACCCACGCACGACGATCGGCACCGTCAATGCCGCCGAGCTGGCCGTCGCCATCGCGGCGAGCGTGGGCTTCATCCAGTCGCTCGGATCGGCCGGCGTACGCTGGGACATAACCGCCGCGATGCTGCTCGGCGGCGTTCTTGCCGCGCCGCTCGCCGCGTGGCTCGTGCGCCATGTCAACGAGCGCACGCTGGGTCTCGCCGTCGGCGCCCTGATCCTGTGGCTCAGCGTCGACAGCCTGCTGACCCTGCTCAACGTGCCCGAGGAGATCCTGCTGCCGTTGCGTGTTGCCGGTCTCGTGGTCACCGTCGCGCTGCTGTTCGTGGCCGTGATTCGAGCGCGGCGCGAGATGGCAGCGGCGGAGGCTGACCCGAGCCTGCCGGCGTCACAGGTGCCCGCCGCCGACTGAGCCCTGGACGCCGCCGCGGCGTCCGCAATCTCGGTGCCATCGATATGGCCGATCGACATGCACGACAATGGCTCGATGCGCGTCTCCGCCAAGGCCGACTATGCCGTCCGTGCTTCCGCTGAGCTTGCCGCTGCCCAGGCCAAGGGAGGCGAGCTGACCAAGGCCGAGCGGATCTCCGAGGCGCAGTCGATCCCGATCAAGTTTCTCGAGGCGATCCTGCTCGAGCTCAAGCACGCCGGCATTGCCAAGAGCACTCGCGGCGCCGAGGGAGGCTATTCGCTGGCCCGGCCCGCGTCGGAGATCAGCGTCGCCGACGTCATCCGCGCCGTCGACGGCCCGCTCGCCAACGTTCGCGGCGACCGGCCCGAGGAGGTTCACTATTCCGGCTCGGCCGAGCACCTGACCGACGTTTGGATCGCCGTTCGGGCTGCGCTGCGCGAGGTGCTCGAGCAGACAACGCTCGACGACCTGGTCAGTGGCAATCTGCCCAGCCGTGTCGGCGAGCTGATCGGCACCGCCGACGCGTGGCAGTCGCTGGGGCGGGTCCGCGGCCGTCGCGAAACGACGGCCGCGGTCGACCCTGCGGACGGCGAGGAGGAGGTAGCCGCCGCCCGCGAGTGATTGGCTGAGTTGGCGGTCAGGCGGCGGGTGCCGCCGGCTCGATCGAGGTGCTCGCCTCGAACACACGTTCTCGGCTGGCCCGCGCGTAGACGATCTGCCCGGCCCTGAGCTCGAGCTGCTCGGCCTCGCCGCGCGGCACCTGGACCGAGACCTGGCTGCCATCGGTGCGCGTCAGCTCGACGCGCACCTCGAAGCCGAGGTACACGACGCGGTCGATCATCGCCTCCGTCGCGCTCTCGGTCGGCTCGAGCAGGATGTCGATGTCGTGCGGTCGAACCCACGACTGGCCGAGCCGGTTGACCGGACCGATGAAGCTCATCACGAACTCGTTGGCCGGCCGCTCGTACAGCTCACGCGGTGGGCCGACCTGCTCGATCCGCCCGTGATCCATGACCACGATCCGGTCGGCAACGTCCATCGCCTCTTCCTGGTCGTGGGTGACGAACACGGTCGTGACGTGCGTCTCGTCGTGCAGCCGGCGGAGCCAGGCACGCAGCTCCTTGCGCACGCGCGCGTCGAGGGCGCCGAAGGGTTCGTCGAGCAGCAGAACCTCGGGTTCTACTGCCAGCGCGCGGGCCAGCGCCATGCGCTGGCGCTGGCCGCCCGACAGCTGGGCCGGGTAGCGGTCGGCGAACTGGTCGATCTGGACGAGCTTGAGCAGGTCGCGCACCTTGCGCTGGATCTCGTCCTTGGGGCGCTTTCGAATCGTCAGCCCGAACGCGACGTTGTCGAACACGGTCATGTGCTTGAACGGTGCGTAGTGCTGGAACACGAAGCCGACGCCTCGCTGCTGCGGCGGTGTCGTCGTCACGTCGCGCTCGTTGAGCCAGATCTCGCCGGCGTCCGGAACCTCGAGTCCGGCGATGATCCGCAGCAGCGTCGACTTGCCGCTGCCTGACGGCCCGAGAAGCGCGGTGAGCTCGCCGTCGGTGATGTCGAGGGAAACGTCCTGCAGCGCCTGGAACTCACCGAAGCGCTTGCTGACTCCTGCTATGCGGATTGCCATCAGGCACCTCCCTGTGTGTTTGATCCAGCCGCCGGAACAGGCCCGAGCAACAGGCCCTGGGGTTCTTCCTCGAGCGCCGACTTCCGGCTCAGACGCCCGGATTGGTAGAGCTGCATGCCGAACAGCACGAGGAGGGCCATGCCGGCGAGCACGATCGAAGCGGTGTAGGCGCCGACGATGTCGAACGCCTCGTATCGCTCCTGGACGTGGGTGGTCAGGGTGATCGTCTTGCCGGAGATCTTTCCGGAGACGATCGCAACCGCGCCGAACTCGCCGAGCGAGCGCGCCACGGTCAGGATCACGCCGTACAGGATTCCCCAGCGGATGGCCGGCAGCGTGACGCGGAAGAAGGTCCGAACCGATCCCGCGCCCAGCGTGTAGGCCGCTTCCTCCTGGTCGGTGCCGATCTCGCGCAGCACCGGGACGACCTCGCGGATCACGAACGGCAGGCACACGAAGATCGTCGCGAGGACCATGCCCGGCATCGCGAAGATGACCGTGATGCCGTGGTCCGCCAGGAAGCCGCCGATCGGGCCGTTCGAGCCGTAGACCAGGAACAGCGCCAGGCCGATCACGACCGGCGAAAGCGCGAAGGGCAGGTCGACCAGCGAGTTCAGGATCGATCGGCCGGGAAATCGTCGGCGCGCGATGGCCAGCGCGGTGATCGTCCCGAAAACGGTGCAAACGGGCACGGTGATCACGGTGATCCCGACCGTCAGCCAGAAGGCCGATTGGAACGCCGGACGGCCGATCGCCTGGAGCACCGGCGCGAGGCCGCCTTCGAAGGCGCGCACGAAAACCATCCCGACCGGAAGCACGAGCAGCAGCGCGAGGTAGAGCAGCACGATGCCGCGCACCGTCAGTCGGGCGGCACGTGCCTGGCGGCCGTTGCCCGCGACCGCCTGGGCGCCGGTTGCGGCGGCGCTCGAAGCGGCGGTCATGCCGCCTCCGAATGGCGGCTGATGCGCCGCCGAACGAGGTCGAAGACGGTCAGCAGGACCAGCGATAGCACGAGCAGCACGATCGACACCGCGGCCGCGGCATCGGGTTGGTCACCTTCGATGAGCCCCTTGATGTAGACGGAGCTGACCTCGGTCTTCAACGGGATGTTGCCGGAGATGAGCACGACCGATCCGAACTCACCCATGCAGCGCGCAAATCCCAGCGCGCCGCCGGTCAGGATCGCCGGCGCCAGGTTGGGCAGCACGACGCGCCGGATCACCGTGATCGGCGACGCTCCCAGTGAGGCAGCCGCCTCCTCCATGTCGTGGTCGAGCTCGAGCAGCACCGGCTGGACCGAGCGAACCATGAACGGCAGCGTCACGAACAGGAGCGCGATCAGGATCGAGACCTGCTGGTAGGCGATGTTGATGCCGAACGGGCTGCGCGGGCCGTAGAGCGCCAGCAGCGTCAGGCCGGTGACGATCGTCGGCAGGGCGAACGGCAGGTCGATGAGCGCTTCGATGATGCGCTTGCCGGGGAACTCGTCGCGCACCAGCACCCATGCCACGAGCGTTCCCATCACCGCGTTGATGAGCAGGACGACGAACGACGCCGCGAACGTCAGCTTCAGGGCGGCCACGGCCTGTGGCGACGTCACCGCGGCGATGAACGAATCGAGACCCTGGCCGACCGACTGCCAGAAGAGCACCGCGATCGGGATCAGGACGATGAGCCCGAGGTACAACGCGGCGAGGCCGGGACCCAAAAGGCCCCGGCCGTCGTAGCTGCCGATGGCGCCCGGCCGCCGAAGCGGCCGGGCGCTCACCGAATTGCTCAATTCTCGATGCCCAGGTCAGCGAAGATCTGAGCCATGATCCCGTCCTCGGGATCGAAGAACTTGGGCCGGGCCTCGGCCCAGCCACCCAGGTCGCCGTCGACCGTGGAGAGGTTGGTGGGCTGAGGGAAGTCGGTGAACTCGGCCGCGACTTCCTCGAGCTCGGGCCGGAAGCCGTGCTGGCCGAAGATGCGCTGTGCCTCGGGCGTGTACAGCCACTCGACGAAGGCCGCTGACGGCTCGGGTGCGTCGCCAACCGACGTGGTCGAGATCGCGTTCTCGATCAGCAGCGTGCTGTCGGGAACGATGTACTCGAGCGCCTGGCCCTGCTGCTGGGCGAAGATCGCCTCGTTCTCGTAGCCGATGAGAACGTCACCCTGGCCGGCCTGCAGGAAGGTGTTCAGTGCGTCGCGGGCGCTCGGGATCCCAGACGACGACGCGTGCGGCCAGCTGGTTGAGGAACTCGATCGCCTCTTCCTCGGTCTTGCCGGCGTCGATCTGGGCCTGGTAGGCGGCGAGGATGTTCCACTGGGCGCCGCCCGAGGTGATCGGGTTGGGGGTGATGACCGAGACGTCCTCGCGGATCAGGTCGTCCCACGTCTGGATGTTCTTGGGATTGCCGGGCCGGACATCGAACACGACGACGCTGTTGTGGATGATGCCGCTGTAGCTCGTTATCGGCCCAGTCCTCGGCCACGATGCCCGGCTCGACGAGTCGCTGGATGTCGGGCGACAGGGCGAGTGCCAGCACGTCGGCGGGCAGTCCGGCCTGGACGGCTCGGCTCTGGTCGCCTGAACCGGCATACGACTCTTCGAAGGTGGCGCCCGCTCCGGCTTCCGTGGCCTGGAACAGCGGGATCAGCTCGGCATACGCCTCGCGCGGCGTCGAGTAGGCGACGAGCGTGACGGCGCCCGGCTGGGCATTGAAGGTCGGCGTCGCCTCAGCGCTCGGCGACGCGGTCTCGCCGGCGGGGTGCCGCTTCCGGGAACGTCGGTCGGCGCGCCAGTCGGGGCGTCAGTCGGGGCGGCGCCCGTCGGGGCGTTTGTTGGTGTCTGGGCACTCGGTGCGTTGGTCGCGGCGCCGGTCGAGCAGCCGACGACCAGCGCGAGCGTGGCTGCCGCGATTGCCGCGCGGCCAAGCCAGGTTGATGTGACGGGATTACGTGACAAGCGAGGTTCTCCTTGGTGCCGAATGTTTGTCTATTGGATCGGTAGGAATACTGGGGACAGTAGGACATGCCCGGAATCCTGTCAAACGCCGGGGGTTGACAAGCTCATCGCGCGCGAGCACTATGGGCGACCAATCCCACCGGTTTAGTCGGAATAGGTCAGTTACTAGGCAATCCAAGGAGAATCAGTGGTTCAGCTGCTTGCGATCGCGGTCGCCGGGTTCCTCGCTCAGCTCATCGACGGCTCGCTGGGCATGGGCTACGGCGTGTCCTCGACGAGCCTTCTGCTCGCGCTCGGCCTCGCACCGGCTCTAGCGTCCGCGAGTGTTCACCTGGCCGAGATCGGAACCTCCGGCGTCTCGGGCGCCGCGCATTGGCGGTACGGAAACGTCGACTGGAAGATCCTGCTGCTGCTCGGCATCCCGGGCGGTGTCGGCGCCTTCGCCGGTGCCGTCGTGCTGTCCAACCTGACGCTCGAACAGGCTCGTCCGTGGGTGTCCGTGGTGTTGCTGATCCTCGGCGGCGTGATCCTCTTCCGCTTCCTCCACGCCCGACGCACGTCCCGGGCGCCGGCCGCGCTCCATGACCAGGCGCCTGTCGACGATTCGGGAGCTGGGTTCAGGGCATCACGCAGACGCTCGTGGCTGCTCACGCCGCTCGGCTTGCTCGGCGGCTTCCTCGATGCGAGCGGCGGCGGCGGCTGGGGCCCGACGACCACTTCGACGCTGATGGCCAGCGGCCGGCTCAAGCCACGGCTGATCATCGGCACCGTCAGCGGCTCGGAGTTCATCGTCGCCATCTCGGCCAGCATCGGCTTCCTGCTCGCGCTCGGCGCGGCCGGCATCCGCTGGGACATCGTGGCGATGATGCTCATCGGCGGCTCCATCGCGGCACCGATCTCGGCCTGGCTGGTGAAGCAGTTCGACGACCGAGCGCTGGGCATCGCCGTCGGCGCGCTGATCATCGTGCTCAACGTCGACCGGTTGATGGTCCTGGTGGGCATCGACGCCGGGATCGTCACGACGGCCCGGCTGATGGCCGTGGTCGCGGCATTGCTGATCATCAGCGCGCTGGTGTTTCGCGGCCGGGCACGCCGGGCGGCAGAAGAGGAGCGCGCCGCGGCGGCTGGTGCATCAACGGCGACCGGCCCAGAGGCGAAGCCCGCCTGACCCGGCCCCTGCCACGTGGCAGGCACCTAGAATGGCCGCGTGTTCTACGTAGCGCGCGGCAACGTCCCGCACAAGCGGCACACCCAGCATCGCGCGCCGGATGGATCGCTCTACGCCGAGGAGCTGTTCGGCATGGAGGGCTTCACCGGCCGCTCGTCCCTCCTCTACCACCTCGTCCCGCCGACGCGGACGCACAAGATCGAGCCCGTCCGCGACATCCGGCTCGAGGCGGCCGACGATGGCATGCATCGCCACCGACTGGTCAAGACCGGCGCCGTCCCGGCGAGCGGCAACGTGATCGAGGGGCGCGTGCCGCTGTTCTTCAACAGCGACGTCGTGATGGGCGTCGTGCGCCCCACCGAGGAGCTGCCCGACAACCTCTTCTACCGCAACGGCGAAGCGGACGAGATGCTCTTCGTCCACGAGGGCAGCGGAACTTTCGAGAGCAACTTCGGGCCGCTGCGCTACGGGCCGGGCGACTACATCGTGATCCCCATCGGCACGACCTGGCGGCTGGCTCACGACGCGGGCAGCGAGCAGCGCATCCTGTACGTCGAGTCGCCGTCGGAGATCGTGCCGCCCAAGCGCTACCGCAACGACTGGGGCCAGCTGCTCGAGCACTCGCCGTATCAGCCAGCGCGACATCCGGCTGCCGGAAGAGTCCGCGCCGCGCGACGAGTCAGGCGATTTCGTGATCTGGGTTCGCGTCCGCGGCCGAATCACCGCCTACCACTACCGCCACCACCCGTTCGACGTCGTCGGCTGGGACGGCTACCTGTACCCGTTCATCTTCAACATCGGCGACTTCGAGCCGATCACCGGCCGCGTCCACCAGCCGCCGCCGGTGCACCAGACGTTCGCCGGCCGCAACTACGTCGTGTGCTCGTTCGTGCCGCGCAAGTTCGACTACCACCCGCTGGCGATCCCGGCGCCGTACAACCACTCGAACATCAACAGCGACGAGGTCATCTACTACGTCGCCGGCAACTTCATGAGCCGCCGCGGCGTGGAGATCTCGTCGTTCACGGTGCATCCGGCGGGCATTCCCCACGGCCCTCATCCGGGCACGGTCGAGGCGTCGATCGGCAAGGAGGCGACCGAGGAGCTGGCGGTGATGGTCGACACCTTCCACCCGCTGAACATCACGCGCCAGGCGGCCGAGCTCGACGACGGCGCCTATCCGTACTCGTGGCTGCCACCCGAGGACGGCTCGACGAGCACGCCGACGAGCTATCCGAGCGCGGCCCGGAGGCATTCCCCGACTGAGTCGCGAGTTCGACAGCGTTGGTCAGAAGAGGTTGGCGGCGATGAATTCCTCGATTTCATCCCAGCTCGGGCCCGAGCCCCGGCACCTCCGTCTGATGCCCGTCGCGATCAGTAGTCCAGGTTGTCGCCTCTGACGCTTGGATGATGTCAGCACCGCGTGTCCGGCACCTGGTACGAACGTGAGCCGCGCCTCGTTGCCTTCGGCGCTAGTAGCGTCGTACACGAGCTGGCTCTGGTTGAACGGCAGCGACGGGTCGGCCAGGCCGTGGAGCAGCCAAATAGGGACTTCGGCGCCGTCAATGTAGGTGGCCGGATCGGCCATCTCCGTCTCGTCCGGGCAGTCTTGGATGCTCACAAGGGCATCGGGATCGAGTTGACCCTCAGTGGGGCCTTCGCCTGGGCAATGAACCAGCAACCCTTCGGGTGACGTCGGGCGAATCATGCGGGTAAGCCCCTTCTTCCATCGGCAGGCTATTGGCAGCAGCGAACTCGTCGATCGACAGAAAGTCGGTCGGTGGGAAGAAGGGCACTGCCACCTGGACGGCGCTAGAGGTGCCATCGACGCCCATTTCACCGTCAAGTTCCAGCAGGTCGCTGGTCGTAGCGGCGAGGGCCGCCGCCCAGCCGCCCGACGAATCGCCCATGAAGGCAAATCGATCAGGGTCAATGCCGTACGTTGCAGCGTTTCCCGTAGGTAGCGAATCGCAGCGCGAACGTCAAAACCCTGAGCTGGGAAGCGCGCGTCCAGCTTGACCGGATGTTTATCGACGCCACAGCGTACCCACGCTCGGTGAACTCTTTGACGACTGCAGTGTCATCGCCGAAATCCTTGACCTCATTGGCAAAGAAACCCGAGCCCGAATGCCAGATGACTAGCGGAAGCTTGGTCTCGCCCGGGTCGTCTGGGACGTAGAGATCGAGCAGGTTCCCGGGATTGGCCTGTCCATAGGCAAGGTCCTTGTGCTTGGTGACATTTCCGACAGCTTCCCTCGTCGGCGATGCCGCGGGTGAACCTTCGGATGGAGAAGGAGCAGGCTCAATTTGGATCGAATTGAGGACCTCCTGCAGTTCCTGCGCATCGTCGTTAGCCATGGCGTGCCGGCCAGCGAGGAACACCTGACGCTGACCGTCGAGATCGACGATATACACGCTCATGATTTCATCGCGCAGGAGGACGAGGTTCTTGTCGGCCGGTGCGCTGTACCAGACTTGAAGTCCGACATCGGCCGCGTTGCACGAGGTCAGGTCGAAGCCATCCGGAATGGAAAGGTCGACTCGGATCGCGCGATAGCCGCCCAAGGTGGTTTCGACGGGATCGCTCGCGACCGGACCGGACTGCTGGAGCAAAGCCGCGCCAAGATCGTCGACGCTGGGACCGACTTCCATGATCTCGCCGCCACTCCCCGCACATGCGTCGGCATGTATCGCGTCGACCACGACGGCGTACACGCTGACGTCGACCTCCGTGTCCGAGTGCTTGTGGTAGACGTGGCCGTACTGCACCGACCAGCCCTCCGGGAACGTGACTGTGAAGTCTCGCAGTGACCACGCAGAACTCGGGATCCGGTAGGTGCCGGGCTCGATCGCGACGTCATCTTCGCTAAAGGCGAAGGGCGTTGGCACTGCGCTTGGCATCGGGGAAGGCGTTGTCGTCGTTACGGGAGTCGCGGATGGGCTCGTGGATGACGTCGATGCGCTGGACTCGCCGCTCCCGGCTGCGCATGCCGTGAAGGCGGCCAGCAGCACGGTCGCCGCAAGCGCATGAATCCATTGATCCCTCATCTCGTCTCCTCAATTCATCGTTAAAGCGCGGTCGCGGTTCGTAGCGGTTGCGCGGGTTAGCCGGAGTCCCAATCGTCTGTCGTGAGCTCGAACACCAACCTGAAGCCGAGACTGTTGTCTCGCGGCTCATAGGTCATCGATTCGACGATGGCGTGAGCCTCGTCAATGTCGGCTTGGCTCGTGCCCCGACGCGCCGTGAGGTGGATGGCAATCGTCGTGCCGTCGATGTCGACCATCCACTCCTCCCCACGACCATCGATCCGCTTGTCCATCAGCAGGTCGACAGTCCAGTCGGCCATTAGAGGGTCGATCTGCCGATAAGCCGCGTCGTGCCCCGCGACGGTGACCGTCGTTGCGTCGTCGAGGTTCGCGGGAGCAACGGCAAAGATCACGATCTCGACGTCGCCTGACCCGCTCCCGTTGTGCATCCAATTGCAAGCGCCGTACACCGCCATTCCAGTTGAGGGTGCTCCGCAACTGGCGTCCCACGAATACAGGGCAGGTGCGTTCCTTCCAAAACGCGGCCAACCGTTGACGGCTTCCGTTCCGGTGGGCGGATTTGTTCGTGCCTCCAAAGACGGTGACGGAGATCGGGTTGGCGCCTCAAACGACGGAGACGGAGAGGGAGATTGGGTGGGAGACGCACCGGGCGGGACGACCAGGTTGCGGCCGCCAGACCAAATGCCGAAGCCAACGGCTACGGCCAGGAGGACCATGCCGACAAGCGTTGCCTGGGCAAGCAGCGTTCGAGGGATCGCCGGCACCAACGGCACACGCCACACGCGCCGCTGCTTGATCGCTGGGAGCGCTGCGAGGACGACCTCCAGCACCGGCTCGGGCGCCGTGTTCGGGTCGGCCTCGAGCCAGCTGGCGATTCGAGGATCGAAAAGCGTCTCGTCGGATCGGTTCATGCGGGTCGCTCCTCGGGCGTCGCGATCGAAACGACGTCTGCATCAAGCACGGCCCGCAGCTGTCGGACCGCGTAATGGAGTCGGGACCGCGCGGTCCCTACGGGGATGCCCAGGGTTGCCGCGATCTCCGTCAGCGGATATCCCTGGTGGTGGTGGAGCACGACAACTGCCCGATGCTCCGGGGTCAGCAGGCGGAAAGCGCGCTCAAGAGAGTCACGATCGACGACCGAAGACGCCACATCGGGACTGGTCGGAAGGCTGTTCGTGATTACCCGGACCCGCGCGTTCCAGCGCCGATCGGCGCGCGATTCCACGTAGCAGGCGTTGACCACGATCCTGGACAGCCAGGCATCGAAACGATCCAGGTCGCGCAGAGTCGGCAGTTCGCGCCACGCGCTCAGAAGCGCCTGTTGGGTGACGTCCTGGGCACGGTGCTGGTCACGGACGATGCGGTAAGCGAGCGCGTAGCAGCGATTCACGCTCTGGCTGGCCAGGCTGGCAAACGCCTCCTGATCCCCCCGTGCCGCCCGCTCCACGAGTCCGCGTTGCACGTCTCTCGATCCCTCGGCGAGCAGCCCGTGTGGCTGCGTCACTGAGTATGGAACCGCCGGGACACGAAACGTTCAGCGAGTTGCGGATATTCCGCGGGTTGAGCCTTCAGCGCGGCGGCGCGTCCATCTCCAGCCAGCCGAGCCCAGGGGCGTAATCGGTCCCGACTATCCGACCAGATTCAATCGCCGATGCCCAAGCGTAGTAGTAGAAGGCTCGGGCGTTCGTCCGTAATCGAGACGATGACGTCGCGCGCCTCGTCCGCGCCGAGGTACGTTGTCTCGATCGTCATGCCGAAAGCATCGAGCCCATATGGCGGACCGACATTGGCGAACGTCTCACCTGTCGCCAGCTCCGTGATCCACTCGCGGCGATTCTCATCCGAAGCGTTGTCGACCCCGATGCGGTAATCGGCGACGAAGTCCCGGTCGACGTCGAGAACGAGCCCGTACGCAATCCACGTATCTTCCACGCGCGGAACAGGTGAGACGGTCGCGGCCAGGTCGATGGCGCCATCCGAAACGCGGAAGATGTCGAGCCATTCACGATCGTCGTAGGCGAACTCCGCGAGACTCATCGGTGTCGTCATCGGTTACCAGGCCAGACCCTGTCGGCTCGATCCTGACGCGCTCTGGCCAGGTGTCCGTTGGGGACTCAGGACTCCATGAGGAAGTGGCAAGCCATCCAGTGTCCGGTGCGTAGTCGGTCGAGATGAGCTGTCCGTCCTGGATCAGTGACGCCCAAGCGTAAAAGTTGGCTACCTGAGTCCGGCCCATGGCGCCATATGCAAAGAACTTCACTCGATCATGAGTCCCGATGTCGTTCACGAAGAAATACTGCATCTCCGTCCCAAAAGCGTCGAAGTACGCGGCTGGCCCAGCATCGATCACCGTCTCACCTGAACGCAGATCGGTAATCCACCCGCGAGCCGACTCGCCAGGAGCGTTGTCGATGCCGATGCGTTGGTCGGCTACGCGGTCGCCATCGACGTCCAGAACGAGCCCGTAGGCAACCCAGGTTTCGGCGGCCGGCGGCATGTCGAAATCCCTTGCGACCAGTGGAATGCGCGCATCCATGATGAAACCGATGCCGCCGCTGTTCGTCACGTCGCTTATGTCCATCCAATCGGGTGCGCCAACATCCAACTCGCCCACCGTGTCGGCAAACCCTCCATACCACCGGATCGCCTCGCTCGGTTGACTTGGTTCGCTCCGCATCGGGCCCGGCCAAGGGAGCTCAACGGCCTCAGGCGACCAGGTGAAGTCGCTCGTTGGCGCGGACGGTGCCGGAGAGGCGCTCGATTGAGGCGGCGTTTCAGCGCGGCTAGTCGGAGTCGGGCTACGGCCAAGAGGCCTGTAGTCGGCCCTGATGTCGGGCTCGTGATCGGACCGACTGTCAGCGCGTTCCAAGCTGACCAACCGGCGAGACTCACGCCGACCACGAACACTGCCAGCAGCGCGGCAGCGAAGCGGAGGACGTTGGGGTTCGACCGTTCCGGTCGCGGCAGGGCCGGTCGCAGGCGCGCGTGCTGCGGTGCTGAAGAAACGTCAGCGAGCACTTCGCCAAGCAGGCTGGCCGGAGCCTGCGCGGGTTGGTCGTCGAGCCAGGAGATAAGCCGCTCGACCACGAAATCCTGGCTGTTCATGCTGGTCGACCCTCCGATGCGACCTGCGTCCGTTCGGTCTCAAGAGCACTGCGCAGCTGGCGCAGTGCGTAGTGCAGCCTCGAGCGAGCCGTGCCTTCAGGAATGGCGAGCACGTCTGCCACGTTGGTCAATGGAAGCCCGACATAGAAGTGAAGAACAACAACTGCTCGGTGCTCGAGGCTCAGTCGTCCGAACACCTGCTCGAGCTCATCTCGATCGGCGAGCCAGCCAGACTTGTCCGCTTCAGACGGCTCGGCCGAGAGCATGCGAACGTTGGCGACATGGGCGCGGTGGCGGCGCGCCTCGTCATAGCAAGCCCTAACGAGCAGCCTGTTCAGCCACGGCTCGAAACGCGCCGTGTCACGGAGCGAGGGCAGGTCGCGCCAGGCTCCGAGAAGCGCCGATTGCACGGCGTCGTGGGCTCGGTCGGGATCCTGGAGGATGCGCCGAGCGATCGCGTAGAGGCGGTCGATATTGGACGATGCCAACCTGGCAAACGCCTCCCGATCCCCCTGACTCGCCAGCTGCACGAGATGCTGCACGCCTACCCTCCGGCGAGACCAACTGCCTCGCTACTTGTAATGGCGGCAAACCTTCCGAAATCGTTCAAGTTGAGCGGGACGACTCGTAAACTGCGGCCGTAGAGACGAGCGTGAACAGGAGGAACTCCCGACTGATGAGTGCACCGAGCGAAGAACAGGCAACCCAAGTCGACGACCTCATCCAGATGCTCGAGGACATCGAGCAGCGCCTTGTCGAGCACGCAGCCGGCCCGGCGCCGGAGGGCTTGACCGATCCCGACAAAGGCAGCACCGAGCGCTGGGAGGCTGCCCAGGTCTGGGGTCACATGGCCGAGTTCGTCGGCTTCTGGCAGGCCGAGCTCGAGAAGGTGGTCGACAATTACGACGGCGCTCCCGTTCCCTTCGGCCGCACAAAAGAGGACGCGGCACGGATCGAAGGCATCGAGACGGGTCGCAGCGTGCCGATCGGCGAGCTGATGAAGCAGGTCCACGGTGGCATCGAGGTGACGCGGCGCTACCTGCCCACACTGTCGGCCGAGCAATGGTCCGCCATCGGCCTTCATCCCACGCGCGGCGAGATGACCATCCCCAAGATCGTCGAGCGATTCACGATCGACCATCTCGAAGAGCACGCAGATCAGCTCGACGACCTGGGGTGAAGGTCTTCGTCGAGGCGGGCGCCAAGAAGGTGTTCGCCGGAGCAATCGACTGGCCCGGGCTGGCACGCTCGGGCAAGAGCGAGGCCGAAGCGCTCGATGCGCTCGTCAGCTACGTGGCGCGCTACCGCAAGTCGCTCGGCAAGGCGTCGGCAAAGCTCAAGGTGGTCGACGACGCAGCCGCGCTCAAGGTCACGGTGCGTCTCAAAGGTGGCGCGGGCACGGACTTCGGGGTCCCCTCCGAGGTCGCCGATTTCGATCGCGATAAGGTCAGCGCCGCTCAGTTGAAGGACCTGCTCACGCTCCTGCGCGCGTCGTGGGCCGCGTTCGACAAGGCGGCCGATGGCGCTCGCAGCAAGACCCTGGTCAAGGGGCCGCGCGGCGGCGGCAGGCCGCTGTCAAAGATCCGCGAGCACGTCGCCGAGGCGGACGGTGCCTACATCCGTGCGCTCGGCGGGCGCGGGCCGAAGGGCAGTGCCTCGTGGAATGAGATTCAGGACGCGTTCGTCGAGGCGATCGAGGCAAAGCTGCGCGGCGAGCTGCCCGACGTGGGGCCGCGCGGTGGAGAGCGCTGGCCGGCGCGGTACGCGATCAGGCGCTCGGCATGGCACGCACTCGACCATGCATGGGAGATCGAAGATCGGTCGAGCTGACTCCCCACTCCGTTGATCCCGCGACCGACCTAGACGGCCGCCTCGGCGACGAAATAGCCGACCAGCAGGCCCCCGACCAGCAGCGCCAGCGAGCTCACGACGACATTGGCGGTCCGGAATCGGATACCGATCATGAGCTTCTCTGCCCTTTGAGCTGCCGTTCAGGTCGACGCGCAAGAGTGGTGCGCCGGCCATCGCCAGGGCTACGGCCGGCGCCGCAACGAGCACGAGATCGGCAAATCGGGCGTTCTGCAGCCAGCTGCTGAGCGGGTCCATCAGGGTGGCCAGACCGGTCACGCCAAACTGATACGCCATGACCGACATGGAAACGAACAACAGCGTTGGCGTGAGCACGAGCAGCGCGGCCGCGGCCCACGCGCTCGGATGGCGCCACGCGGGGCCGAGAGTCATCGTCAAGCCTCCATTCGTTGCTATGCGAGCTTCCCTCACGCGCTCCCTGACTCCGGCTCGGATCACGTCGAAGGCGATGGCCGGAGAGAGGCCGGTGTCCGACAACAACTGCCGTAACTCGTCGCCGTAGCGATCTCGCCACGCCGGTGGATAGGTCTTCAGCAGAAGCTCAATCACGCGCGAACCCGTTCGACGCCGGTCGAAACGGCCTTCTGAAGGCCGTCCAGCCGCAACTCGAGCTCACGGCGGCCGTTACCGGTGAGTTGGTACGGCTGCCTTCTGCCCTCCGCCGGTAGTCGCTCGACATGTCCGATCGTCTCCAAGCGCGACAGTGCCCCGTAGAGGGTGCCCGGACCAAGCCGCACGCCAGAGAACCGCTCGACGTCGAGCAGCATCGCGTGGCCATGCTTGGGGCCACCGGCGAGGCTGATCATGAGCAGGAGCCCTGGATCATTCTGTGCGTTCGAATCGGTCAACTACTACGTGCTCCGTACTACGTGTGACGTAGTATTGATCGCGAGCGAGGAGCCGTCAAGCCGGTGATCTGCCTCTAGCCGCGCCCTTCGCGCAGGACGCTGCTGACGATCGACAGGACGTTCTGCGGACGTTCGGCCAGCCGGCGCATGTAGTACGGGAACCACTCGGTGCCGTACGGAACGTAGACCCGAACGGTCTGGCCGATCGACGTCAGCCGCTCCTGCAGGTCACGGCGGACTCCGTAGAGCATCTGAAACTCGTACCTGTCGGGCGAGATTTCGTGCTCCTTCGCGAACGCGAGCGCCAGCTCGATCAGCTGCTCGTCGTGCGTGGCCAGTGCCGGATAGCGACCGTCGAGCATCAGACGCTCCATCAGAACGCGGTAGCTCTCGTCCACGTCTTCGCGCGTGGTGAATGCCACCGCCGCCGGCTCGTCGTACGCCCCCTTGCACAGCCGGACGCGGATCTCGTCGCGGTTGAGCGCCTCGATGTCCGCTTCGGATCGGCGCAGGTACGACTGGATCACGGCGCCCACTTCAGCGTGGCGCTCATGCAGCTCACGGACCATGCCGAGCGTCACGTCTGTCTTGGTGTGGTCTTCCATGTCGAGGCGCACGAAGGCACCGGTCTGCCGAGCCCGTTCGACGACGCGACCGATGTTGTCGACGCAGAAGTCGCGATCGATATCGAGGCCCATCTGGGTCGGCTTCAACGAGACGTTGGCGTCCAGGCCGCGTTCGGCGAGCGCATCGAGCGTGTCGATGTAGCGATCGGCGGAGGCGAGCGCCATCTCGCGCGAGCTGACCGACTCGCCGAGCACGTCGACGGTCCAGGTCAGACCCTGATCGCGCAGCCGCTCGAGCGCGACGAGCGCGTCGTCCAGCCGATCCCCGGCGACGAAGCGCCTCACCATCGAACGCGTGAACGGGACGGCGGTTGCCATCCGGGCCAGGGAGCGACGACGCGACGACCACAGGAAGAAGCCACGCGAGATGCGCGCCGGCAGGCTGCGCAGGCTCGGCTGGGCGGCGCGCTCCTGGGCCTCGGCCGCGCGCCGGCGCTCAACCTCGGCCACGATCGTCTGGGCCGGCACGATCCCTGTCAGGCGGCCGTCGGGCTGCGGATACAGCCGACAGTCGAGGTTGATCGGATCGCCGGGCGCCACGGCAACGACGTCGAGGCCGTCGATCCGGACCGTCGGGGAGCCATGGAAGCCCAGCCCGGCGGCGTTGTCGAGATCGCTGACGTAGACCAGGTCGAATTGCGGCTTGGCGCCATTGACCTGTTCGAGCGCGGATCGAACCTCATCCTCGGCAAGATGGACGTGCGGGCAGTCGGGAGTAGCCAGGAGTTCGACGCGCATCTAATCGGCCATCAAGTGCCGGTCATGCAGCCGACGACCTCATCCGGCAGGCCGGGGTTACCGGAATCGCCCTCGCCGGTGACGAAGTCATACGGGATGCCCGACCACGCGCCGGGTAGTCCGAGGTACCTCGTCGGTGGACCCTCGCCGACGAAGCCCGTCCAATCGGGCGATTCGTAGCCGCTGCTGGAGTACGGCGCCACCGCCGACACGCCGCGGATCAGATCGGTCCGGCGTTCGAGGAGCCAGCGGCCACTGGCGTTCGGCTCGTCGTCGAACGTGCCCTTCACATACCAGCGCTCGACCTGGTCGTACTCCGGCTCGAGGATCCACGGCACTTCAGGACCCGTGAAGTAGCGCAGGTCAACGATGCTGTAGCCCTCGTCGACGCCCATGTGCTCTCGCAACATGGCGACAGCATCGAGGTGCTCCGGCCGGCCGGGAGATGGGTCGTGTCCAGCCGTTCACGCACCCTGCAGTCGGGCTGCCTACGGCGTCAACTGTCGGGGGGCTGGCCGCTGGGCTGGGCGACGGGCTGGCGGTGGGAACGGGCGTCGCAGACTGAGCCGGCGCAGGTGTGGCCGTAGGAGCGGGTGTGGGGCTCGGGGTCGGCTGGCTGGTCCGGGTCGGCGGATCCGTCGGCGGGAAGGTCGTTATCGCGACCGGCTCCTCGTAGCACCCGGCGAGCAGTGCCACACCGCACAACAGCACGACCAGGAAGGCACGGGGCATCGCGGCCGATGATAGGCGGGCGTGTCGTCGTTGCGGCCCAAACGAGCACCAACGACTGTGCTGATTTGCTATACAGCGAACCATGGCGCGCGATCAGGGGCCGACGGTTCGCGACTACATAAGGGCAGGCGGTGGCGGCCTGATCATCGGACTGCCGCTGCTCTACACCATGGAGGTCTGGTTCCACGGCTTCATCCTGTCGCCCTGGAAGGTTCTCTTCCTGCTCGGTGTGGGCTTCGTCGTCGTCCTCGGCTACAACTCGGTTGCCGGTTTCCGGCGCGAACGGACGATCAGCGAGCTGATCATCGATTCGGTATCGACCATCGGACTGGGCATCGTGATCGCGTTCGTGGCCCTCCTCGTGCTGGGGCGCATCGATACCAACACGGGCTTCAGCGACGCCGCGGGCAAGATCGCACTCGAAGCAATCCCCATCGCGTTTGGCGCGTCAGTCGCCACTGCCCAGCTGAGCGGCGATGGCGGTGGCACCGGCTCGATCTCACCCTTTGCACGGCTGCTCGTGGGCGCGGGCGGCGCGTTGCTCTTCGCCATGAATGTGGCACCCACTGAGGAGCCGATGATGCTCGGCATCGAGGCCTCACCGTGGTTGCTGGTGGCCATGGTCGGCGTTTCGCTCGCGGTCACCTTCGCGCTCGTGTTCCTGGCCGACTTTGGCGGACGGCGGCATAGGCACGGTGAAGACCTGCTCGAGCAGCCGTGGTCGGAAACCATCACCTCGTACGCGGTCAGCATCGCGGTCGCCCTGCTCCTGCTCTGGTCGTTCGGCCGAACCGAAGGAGCAAGCGTTCAGGTGATCGCCGGAATGACGGTCATGCTCGCACTGGTCGCCTCCGTCGGCGCCGCAGTGGGGCGCATCCTGGTCGGCGGCGGACACGAAGAGGCCACGGATTGAAACGCAACGCGGTCGAGTGGGCGGTCCTTGGCACGAGCGTGCTGGCGATCATCGTCCTGGTCGTCGTGCTGGTCCTCGAGGGTCTCGAGGGCGGCGGACCCGCCGATCCGACCGTTGACCTGCGGCCCGACGAGGGTTACCAGGGCGGAATCGGCTGGATCATCCCGGCGACCGTTCACAACCTCGGCGACGAGTCGGCGGAGGCAGTGGTGATCGAGGCCGAGACGATGATCGACGGCGAGTCCGAGATCAGCGAGCTCGAGGTGCCGTTCGTGCCGGCCGGGTCGACGGTCGACGTCGCGTTCGCATTCAGCGCACGCCCGGAGGCTGAGGTGACAGTCCGACTGATCAGCTTCCGCTTGCCCTGAGGCTTCAGGCGCGCTTTATCTCCTGCAACGACCAGCCGTTCCCATCCGGGTCACTGAAGAACGCGAAGCGCGATCCCGGAGCTCCCTCCGGACCTAGCTGCTGGACCTCGGTGATCTCCACGCCGCGCGATGCGAGCAGCTCTCGCGCCGCGTCGATGTCCTCGACCACGAGCTGCATGCCCTTGGTGGCTCCGGGCGTGCCGAGTGGCATCCCCTCGCCGATGACGACCGAGCAGTTCGAGCCGCGCGGCGTCATCTGGACGACACGCATTCCCTCGTTGGGTCGCATGTCGTGGTCGAGGTTGAAGCCGACCTTTTCGACGTAGAACGCGATGGCGTCGTCGACGTTCGATACCGGGACTCCGATTACTTCCAGCTTGAAGTCCATGGCTGCCCTCCTGGGATGCGGCGCTCAGGAATGGTCGCGCTCAGGAATCCGGCTTGGTGTCGGCCTCGAGCTTCTGGCCGAGCTCCTCGGTCCTTCGAAACGCGGCCCAGACCGCCTCTGACAGGACGGTCCGCAGACGGCCCGATTCGAGCTCATGCAACGCCGCCGCGCTGGTGCCGCCGGGCGAGGTGACCATGTTGCGCAGCTGGGCCGGATGCATGCCACTCGACTTGGCGAAGAGCGTGCTGCCCTCGAGCGTCTCGATGACCAGATCGTGGGCGATGTGGCGCGGAAAGCCGAGGTGGACGGCCGCGTCGATGAGTGCCTCCATGACCAGGAAGACATAGGTCGGCCCGGTGCCGCTGACGGCGGTGGCCATGCCGACCAGCTTCTCGTCGTCGACCTCCAGCTCGACACCGAGGCTGCCGAGCAGCACGCGCGCCTGCTCACGCTGCGTCTCGGTCACCTCCGGGGTGGCGTACCAGACGGTCATGCCGCGTCCGAGCTGGGCCGGCGTGTTGGGCATGCTGCGCACGATCTGCTGGTGCCCGAGCGCATTCGAGAGGGCGCGCGTCGTGGCACCGGCGATGATGCTGATGACGCAGCTTGCCGTCGCGCATCATCGGTGCGATCTCGCGCCCGACACGGACGAGCATCTGCGGCTTGATGGCGAGCACGATCACGTCAGCCGCCTCGACCGCGCTGGCGTTGTCCTCGACGGTCCGGATGCCGTAGCTGCTGAGCAGCTCGGCCCTGCGATCGGCGCGCGGATGGCTGGCGATCACCTGTTCGGGCGACACGCGCTCGCCGCGCAGAAGCCCGGCGATCATCGCCTCGGCCATCACGCCCGAGCCGACGGTCGCGATAGTTGCATCCTTCAGTGCCATAGCCCGCCGAGTGTAAGTGCCACGTTCAGGCGGCGGGTCCTGTCGCTCCGCGCCACCCGCGCGGGAGCCACTGTTACTCGGCGGCTACAGCACTGCCGAGGATGAAGAAGCGCGGCGTCGACTCGACCTTGGCGTCTTGGAATCCGGCTGCCTCCAGGCCTGCGATGAGCTCTTCGGGGTCGTAGAAGATCTTGGGGATGGTGAACTCGCGGCCGTCGTCGAGCTTGCGCAGCGACATGTCGTCGGCCGGGGCAGGGTGGTCGATCGCGCTCGAGTCCGGGTCGCGCCGCGAGTCGATGAAGGCGAACGTGCCGCCGGGCTTCAGCCAGGCACGGCAGATCGCCAGGAACTCGGCCAGCCGCGCGCGCGGGACGTGGCTCAGCCAGAAGCCGCAGAAAAGAGCGTCCACCTGACGGTCGGGCGCCTGCCACGCGTCGCGCACGTGGATGTGCGCGGCGAGCCCATGCGCGAGCAGCCGATCGCGCGCGCGATCGAGCGGCTCTTCGACCGCGTCGTAGATCGACAGCTGTCCCTTCTGGGCGAGCAACGGCGACCACCAGCCGGTGCCGGCGGCCAGCTCGACGATCTCGCCGTTGATCGGCAGGCGGTCGAGCCACAGGGTGGCCGTGTCGAGGTCGGCGTCCCAGGCGACGTCGGCCAGCGCTCCGTGGCTGTAGCGGCCGCGCCTCAGGTACCAGTCGTCGTACTCGCCGGCGCGCGCCGCGTAGTAGGCGCGCAGCTGATCGTCGGAACCAGCGGGTTGATCGGTCTCGGCTTTGGGGCCGTCGCCGTCACCCTGCGGCTCGTCGGCCTCCGCGCGGCGGCGCAGTCCTTCGCGCAGCCGGTAGCGCAGGAACTCGTTCTCCTGCGCGCGGCCGACGCAGTCCGAGCACAGTCGTGCCCAGCCCTCGAGGTCGTTGTCGGTCCGCGTCTCATGCGGCCGGCCGCACCACAGGCAGTTGAACGACCGCGTGAAGCTCGACGCCGGGGATTGGCTTTTCAAGGGGATTGGCTGTTCAACTTGCTCGTGCAGCGGCGATCGGCAGCCACGCGCCGGCCGGGACCTCGTCGCTGAATACGCCCGGGTCGAACAGCTCGGCGAGAAGCGCGATGCCGTCGATGACGCGCGGTCCCGGCCGGCTGAAGTAGGCCGAGCCGTCGAGCGCGTACAGCTCGCCATCGCGCACCGCGCGAAGCTCGTCGAACCACTCCGGCCGTGTTGCTCTGCCGCGCTCCCATTCCTGCGCCGTGATCGGCGCGTCGAACCCGCACGGGATGAGCATCAGCTGTTCGGGATCGACCTCGCGCAGGTCGTCCCAGGTCGTCTCGCGGGCCGGCTGTCCGATGCTGCCGAGCAGGTCCCAGCCACCGGCGCGCCGGACCTGCTCGGGTACCCAATGCCCCGATGCGAAGGGCGGATCGAGCCATTCGAGGCACACCACGCGGCGCGATGCGACGCCGTCGAGCCGTCGCTCGAGGACCCGGTTCTCGATCCGTGCCAGCCGCTCCCGAAGAAGCTCGATCAGCCCGACTGCCTCGTCCTCTGCCTCGGTCATGGCGCCGACAGTCGAGATCGTGTTGAGGATGCCCTCTATCGACGTCGGCTCGAGGCTGACGACCGTGCTGCTGCCGTCGAGCTGGCGGACGGCATCGGCGACCTCGCGATAGCTCACCGCGCAGACGCTGCACAGCTCCTGGGTGATGATCAGGTCGGCGTTCGCGGCGGCGAGTGCATCGAGGTCGAGCTGGTAGATCGAACTGCCGCCGTGGATCGATGCCGCGACGCGATCGTTGATCTCACGACTCGACGCACCCTCGACGGCGCCCTTGTCTGCTGTCATCACCGGGACATCGAGCGCCTCGACGGGGTAGTCGCACTCGTGCGTCCGTCCGACCAGCTCATCTCCGAGGCCGAGCGCGAAAACGATCTCAGTCGCCGACGGAAGGAGAGACACGATGCGCATGCGTCGAGGATATGCCGTCCGACTACGCGGGGCGGTCGGACGAGGTTCGCTACGCTTCTCCGCGTGAGCATTGCGCAGGATGTCGAACCGGTAAACGGGCTCGTGCCGTCGGCAACGGTCGAGTGGAGTCTGGAAGCGATTCGGATCGACCGATGTCGTGCACGACCTGACCTTCGAGATCTATCCCGGCGAGATTCTCGGATTTCTCGGGCCCAACGGCGCCGGCAAGACGACGATGATGCGGATGATCCTCGACATCATTCGCCCTGACCGCGGCGAGATCCGCGTCTTCGGCAAGAAGCCAGGCGTGGAGCACCAGTCGCGCACCGGCTACCTGCCCGAGGATCGCGGCCTGTACCGCGACGTTCCGGTTCTCGACACGCTCGCCTACTTCGGCGCGCTGCGCGGGCTGCCGTCCGGCCGCGCTCGCGATCGCGCCCGGGAGCTGCTGACCGAGGTCGGGCTGGGCAATGACCTGACCAAGAAGGCCGGCGAGCTGTCGCGCGGCATGCACCAGAAGGCGCAGCTGATGGCGACGATCATCAACGAGCCGGACCTGCTCATCGTCGACGAGCCGTTCCAGGGTCTCGACCCGGTCAACGCGTCGATGCTCAAGTCGCTGCTGGTCGCGCAACGCGACCGAGGCGCGGGCGTGGTCATGAGCACCCACGACATGGTCGACGCGCAGACAGCTGTGCGACCGGATCCTGCTGATCGACAAGGGTCGGCGGCTGCTGTACGGCACGGTCCCCGACGTGCGACGCGCATTCAGCGACGGCGCGGTCGAGGTCGTCGGTCAGCAGCTGCCGACCGACGCTGACGGACTGCGCAGCGTCAGCCACGCGGCGGCCAACGACGGCTCGGTGCGCTACCTGCTCAACGAGGGAGCATCGGCACAGGACCTGTTCCGTGAGCTTGCCGGCAGCGGCGCCGAAGTCGAGCGCTTCGCCGTCGAGGCGCCCAACCTGGCCGAGATCTTCGTGCGTGCGGTCGCCGGCGACCACAGGGCCAGCACCGTCGCATGAGGCCGCACTTTCTTCGCCTGGTGGCGCTCATCGCGCGGCGCGACTACCTGCGTACGGTGCGCCGGCGCGGCTTCGTGGTCGGCACGCTGCTGCTGCCGGCGTCGCTCATCCTGGTCTTCACGATCTCGAGCGCGCTATCCATCGAGGGCGCCAACGGTGGGCCGTCTGGCCCCATCGCGGTGGTCAACGAGTCGGCGGTGCCGCTCGAGGCGGATCCGGCTCTGACGCCAAACGTCGTGCTCATGCCGCGCGCGCAGGCGGACGCGCTGCTGGCCGGCGGATCGGCGAGCGAGTACTACCTCGTGCCGCAGGAGTGGCCCGCCGAGCCGAGTGTCGAGGTCGTCGTCGCGGCCGAGGGTGGTGGCGGGCCGCTTGACGCGCTGACTCGCCAACAGTCGGCCCAGGGAGAGGTCGAAGTGCTGCTGCGGACCTCGCTGCTGCGCGACGCCGGCGTGCCCGACGAGACGCTCGTCCAGCTGTTGACGCCGATCACCTTTGCCACGGTCGATACCGCCGGTCAACCGGTGACCGAGGCGGCCGTCGCGGCGGGTTTCTTCTTGCCCTACATCTTCACGCTGATCTTCATGCTCAGCATCTTCATCACCAGCGGCTACCTGCTCCAGTCGGTCACGGAGGAGAAGGAGAACCGGGTGGTCGAGATCGTTCTGAGCTCGATCCCGGCACTGCCGTTGATGGCCGGCAAGGTCCTCGGGCTGGGTGCGGCGGGTCTGACCCAGGTCGCGATCTGGCTGGCGGCGGCGCTACTGGCGATGCCACTGTTGAACCAGCAGTTCGCGGTCAACCTGAGCATCTCGCCGGCGACCGTGGCGCTGGCCGTGGTCTGCTTCTGCCTCGGCTACCTGACCTACGGCGCGATCTTTGCGGCGATCGGCGCGCTCGCGCCGGGTGCGCGCGAGGCTCAGCAGTACTCGAGCTTCTTCGGCTTCTTCGCGGTCATTCCGCTCATCGCCACGCCGATCTTCCTGAACGACCCGAACTCGCCGATCGTCTGGGCGCTGGCGCTCTTCCCGCTCACCGGCGCCGGCGGCCGTGCTCGAGCTGCTCGCGGTGCCGGATGCACCACGCTGAGCTGATCGTGTTGGCGCTGATCGCGCAGGTGATCTACGTGGTCGTGGCGATCTTCCTCGCCGGCCGCATATTCAGGGCCACGCTGCTCTTCTACGGGACGCGGCCCAGCCTGCGAAGCATCGCCGGAGCCATGTTCGCGCGTTCCTGACCGGCCTCCGCGGCACCGGCTCTCCGGTCGCGGTCGAGCGCGGGTAGGTCAGGCCGGCGGCTTCAGCTCGTCGACAGTCGCTCGGGCCGAGTCCTTGTCCTTGAACCAGCGCGCGTTGAGCTCTGTGTACGCCGCCCATTCGGAGGGCAGCGAGTCCTCGGGGTAGATCGCGTTGACCGGGCACTCCGGCTCGCACGCACCACAGTCGATGCACTCGTCAGGATCGATGAACAGCATCCGGTCGACGCCCTGGTCGAAATGGATGCAGTCGACCGGACAGACCGAGATGCACGATTGATCGATGACGTCGATGCACGGCTCGGCGATCACATACGTCATCCGTGGACTCTCCTGGTGGTGCAGATCTGTCGAAGCCCGACCCGATCGAGCCGGCTTCGACATGTTAGCGGCTGGTCAGCACCACCTGTCCGTGCATCCCCTGCTCGGCGTGGCCCGGCAAGTGACAGAACAGTTGCAGCTCGCCGCTCGCCGGCACTTCATAGCTGACGGTGGTCGAGCCGCCCGAGGCGACCAGCACGCGCAGTCCGCCGGTACCGGCCGGAGCGCTGGCCGGCGGTGGCGTCGCAAACGGAGCTGGCGGCGTCGCCAAGGCGTTGGCCTCCGCCCATGCCCGTTGCACCGCGGCGTCGCCCAGCACGAGCTCGTGCTCGACCAGGCCGCCGTTGACCACGGCGAACGTGACCGTCTCGCCGGGCGTCAGGTAAAGCGGGTCTGGGTTGAACGCGTAATCGCGCATGATCACGTTGACCTGGCGCGGCGACGTCGACGTCCCGGGCTCGGCACTCGCCGGCGGCGGCGCCGGGCCTGCGGCCAGGTTGGCGCCGAGCAGGACCAGTCCAACAGCCAACCCGAGACCGATCACGAGGACGGCGACGGGCGCTCGCGAGACAGCACTCGTCCGTGGCTTCTCGTTCGTTTCGTCAGGCACGGCCTGACTCTAAGACGGCGCTCCAACGTCCGTTCGCGACCGCCAGAATGGCGGCGTCATGTCCAACGGAAGGGATTCCCCTCGTCAAGATGTGCGATCGCGGGAATCTCCGATCCGAGGTCCGCGCCTGATCCGAGCAGGCCGGCGAACGCCAAAAGGGCGAGACCAGCGAGCAGTGCGAACCACAGCTTCCGGTCGCGGAGGTAACGGGGCATTGATGCGGCGTGCATGGTTCTCCATTCCTGGCACCTGTTCGACGGGTTGGCCGACCCCGGCGGGAGTCGGCCGGTCGAATCTAGGCGGCGCCAGTTATCGGGCGATCAACGCCCAATTCATCCCGACTTATCTCGAGCTGTGGACAAGTCGGACCGGAGTCCGACTTGTGCCAGATCAGCGCCGGTTCTGGAAGCAGTCGCTGCAGTAGACGGGCTTAACGCCCGACGGCCGGAACGGCACGCTTGCCGTCTTGCCACAGTCGGCGCAAACGGCCTCGAACATCTCGCGCGGGCGTCGCTCCCGATACTCGTCGCCGCCGTAGCCGGCCGAAGCGCCGGCATAGGACGAGCCGTAGCCGCTGTCGTACGAGGGTGCGGAATAGCCGCCACCCTGGCCATTGTCGTAGCGTGAGCTACCCCCTGAACGCTGTGCCTTGCGGACTGCACGACACGATGGACAGCGCTTGGGCGGCTCTGTGAAGCCGCGCTGTGCGTAGAACTCCTGCTCACCTGCAGTAAAGGTGAACTCCTGTCCACAATCCAGACAGGCAATGGCACGATCCGTGTACACCGAGAAACGACCCTCCGACCGATACGAATATCCAACCTCAGGGTCGTTCGAACTGGAGCCCTGAATTGGCGGGACTATAGCGGTGAAATCTTTTGCCGTCCATCTACTTGTGCATTTACTGTGATGGGACTTCCGGCTACCAGCCGTGCGGGGTAGAGTTCGGCCCAGCCTCAACAGGATTTGGCGATGACAGATCGACTGGTTACCCGCGGCTTTGTTGGCCGCCGCGAAACTGCGCAGCGCGGGCAGCGCTTGCCGCCCGGTCAGTATCTGACCGACGATTTTCCGGTGCTTTCGGCGGGGCCTACGCCGCACACGCCACTTTCCGAATGGACGCTGCGCATCGACGGCCTGGTCACCCAGCCGGTTTCGTGGACGTGGGACGAATTTCAGGCCTTGCCTTCACGCGAATTCGTGGTCGACATCAGCTGTGTCACCAAGTGGACCAAGCTCGACATGCGCTGGCAGGCGGTCAGCGTCGACACGCTGCTCGAGAACGTCGAGCTCGATCGTCGCGCCGCGTTCGTGATTGCCTGGTCGGACGGCGGCTACACGACGAACCTGCCGATTGCCGACATCGTCAACGGCCAGGCATTCGTCGCATTCGGGTACGACGGCGCTCCCCTGGCGCCCGAGCATGGCGGACCGGCACGCCTGGTCGTTCCGCATCTGTACTTCTGGAAGAGCGCCAAGTGGCTGCGCGGACTGCGCGTCGTCGAGAAGGATCAGCCGGGCTTCTGGGAGTCGTTCGGCTACCACAACCGTGGCGATCCATGGCTCGAAGAGCGCTACAGCGGTGATTGACGGCGTGACGGTTGCTGAAACCGTCACCTCGGACGGAAGACGATAGGTGGCCCCGATCGGCTGGCAGGTCGCGACCGTCAGCGCGTTGCGCGACGAAACCGAACGCGCCCGGACCATCTCGTTGCTGCTGCCTTCGTGGCCCAGCCACCGGCCCGGCCAGCACGTCGACATCCGGCTCACCGCCGAGGATGGTTACCAGGCGCAGCGCAGCTACTCGATCGCCTCGGCGCCGGCCGACGAGCCGCTGATCGACCTGACCGTCGAGCGCGTCAAGGACGGCGAGGTGTCGCCATTCCTGCACGACGAGCTTGTCGTGGGCGACCGGTTCGAGGTGCGCGGCCCGATCGGTGGCTACTTCGTGTGGGACGCCGCGGCCGCCGACCCGCTGCTGCTCATCGCCGGCGGCTCTGGCGTGGTGCCGCTGATGGCCATCGTCAGACATCGCGCGAAGGCCGGCACGGGGGTGCCGTGCACGCTGTTGTACAGCTCGCGCGAGACGGCCGACATCATCTACGCCGACGAGCTCGAGCGGCTCGGCGCGCGCGCAGATGGGCTGCGCGTGATCCACACGCTGACCCGTCGCCAGCCGCCGGGCTGGGCAGGCTACGCGCGGCGCATCGACATGAAGATGCTCGGCGAGGTGCTCGAGGGCACGGGCAGGATGGTCAACGTCTTCGTCTGCGGGCCAACGGCACTGGTCGAGCTGACTGCCGACGCACTGGTCGGCCTTGGCCTGCCGCCGAGCCAGGTGCGTACCGAGCGATTTGGGCCGAGCGGAGGCTGACGGAATGAGCGACGAGCAGACGGCCGACTACGAGGTAGCCGATCCGCAGACCCTCGACGGCAACGCGGCCGGCGGCATGCTGTACGAGATCTTCGGCATCGAGATGACGCTGTCGGCGTCACGCTGCGCGCATTGCGGCAACCGCGCCCCGGTGGGAACGCTGCGCGTCTACTGCGTTGGCGGGCCGGGCATGGTGATGCGCTGCAGCGTTTGTGCCGAGATGGTCATGCGCGTCATGCGCCGACCGGATGGCAGCTACCTGGTCGATGCCCGCGGCGCCGCCTACATGCGTTTCTGAGCGTCGCGCGGCCGCGCCATGCGTCGGTCAGGGCGGCAGGTCGTCCATGCTCTGCGGCTGATAGGTCGGGCCGAGGTAGTGCGCGGGGTGCTCGCTGAAGTCGAGCATGCAGCCACGCGAGCAGAAGACGTAGCTGTTGCCATCGTGCTCGTAGGTGAACGACGCGGATGCAGTGTCGACATCCATCCCGCACACCGGGTCGCGCGCCTTGGCCATTTGCAAGTCCGTGTTCATCTGGGTCACCTCCAGTTGTTCGAGTCGAGCATAGCCAGCCGCTATTCTGCGCGGCGCATGGACAGTTCGCGCCGATGACCCAGGAGAAGCGCCCTCGCGATCGGGCGACGGAGGATCGCAAGCTCCTGCGCACCGCGCCGTACGCCGATACGGCGTTCCTCGACAGCGACGCGTGGCGCGCGCTGCGGATCATGGGCGAGTTCGTCGAGGGCTTCGATTCGCTCGCCGAGCTTGGCCCGGCGGTGACGATCTTCGGCTCCGCCCGGGTGTCGCCCGACGATCGCGTCTACAAGGCCGCCGAGGAGCTCGGCGGCAAGCTCGCCAAAAAGGGCATCACCGTCATCACCGGCGGCGGCCCGGGCGTCATGGAGGCCGCCAACAAGGGCGCCATGCAGGCGGGCGGGGTGTCGGTCGGCCTGGGCATCGAGCTGCCCCACGAGCAGTCGGTCAACAAGTGGTGCACGCTCGCGCTCAACTTTCGCTACTTCTTCGTGCGCAAGACGATGTTCGTCAAGTACGCGCAGGGCTTCGTGATCTATCCCGGCGGCTTCGGCACGTTCGACGAGCTGTTCGAGTCATTGACGCTCGTCCAGACCGGCAAGATCGACCACTTCCCGGTCATCCTGTTCGGCAAGAGCTACTGGCAGCCGCTCATTCGCTGGCTGGAGACACCCGTGGCCACAGCACCACATGATCGCGCCGGGTGACCTCGAGCTGTTCAGGCTGACCGACGACAACGACGAGGTGATGGCCTGGCTCGAGCAGTCGTTCGCGGACGCGGTAGCGGCGCAGCTCGAGATCGAAGCGAGCCCGCACGGAGAGGAACCGGCCGAGGCAGCCAGGGAGAAGCGCGAACAGCGCCACGTCTCGCCCGAGTAGCCAATACGGCGTGCGTTTGACGGGTCGCGGAGGCAGAAGTACGGTGCCGTCTCTGGAATCACAAAGGGGGATCCTGATGCATCGCCTTTCCCGCGTTGCCCTTGCCACCATCCTGTTCGCAGCCGTGCCCATTGCGGCGCCGTTCGCGATCACTGCCAAGCAGCCAACCGGCTGCACGTCTGGCACCGCCCTCGTCTTCAACCCCAACCCGATCGTGTCGAGCGGCAACCTCTCCCTGACCGATCAGAACGACGCCGACTATGCGGCCCTCAACAACGAGCGCGTGCGCGTTCCGCTGGTCGGCCTCGACGGCAGTGGCTATCTGCGCGGCACGTGGGCAACTGTCGCGAGCGAGACCGGCGATGCCGCGTACGAGACTGACTGCACCTGGGACTACACCCGCAGCGATGATCGCTTCGAGCAGGTCATGGCCTACTACTGGGTGACCAAGTCGCAGCTCTACACGCGTGGCCTGGGCTTTGGCGTTAATGCCGGTTGGCCGGCCATCAACGGCGATCAGCAGCGCGTGCGGATCAATCAGTGGGGCGCAGACAACTCGTTCGCGACCACTCATCCCAAGGATGAGATGCGCTTCGGCAAGGGCGGCGTGGACGACGCCGAAGACGCCGAGGTCATCCTGCATGAGCTCGGCCACCAGATCCACTTCAGCGCCTCGCCGACCTTCTTCGCCACCACACAGGCGGGCGCCATCAGCGAAGGCTTCGGCGACTACTGGGCGGCGACGGTCGTCGAGTGGGCGGCCGGACCGACCGACGACCCGGCGTGCATCATGGATTGGGACGCGACGTCGTACGACCCAACGGCACCCTTCTGCCTGCGCAGACTGGATACGACCCTGAGGTATCCGACCAACATCACTGGTGCCGTCCATCGCGATGGCCAGATCTGGTCACATGCGCTGTGGAACCTGCGCACAGCGATCGGTGCCGCGCATGCCGACACCGCCATCCTGTGGGCGCAGATCAACTGGACGGGCACCAACATGCCCGACCTGGCCAACCGGATCGTCGACCAGGTTCGCAGTCGGTACGGCAATCGAGAGGCCAACCTGGCGATAGCTGCGTTCGAGGAGCGCGGCATCCTCTAGCAGCGTGTCTTCGGCGCCCGCCCTGGCGGGCGCCGTTCAGACGTCGAGCGCCTCGCGCAGCTGGAGCTGGCGCATCACATCGGCGCGGGTCAGAAAACCGACGAAACGGTCGCCGTCCATGACGACCAACTGATCCAGCTCGTGCTCGGCCAGGAGCTCGATTGCGTCCTGCACGGACGAATCGGCTGCTACGACGTGCACCCGGTCGCGGCCACCCATGACTTCGGCGACGATCACGTTGCCACGAACGGCAGGCGGCACACGCATGATGTCGTCGACCGACACGATGCCCACCAGCCGGCCGTCGATGACCGGCACGGCGCGCAGGTTGTGTGGCAGCAGATAGCCGTCGATCAACTCGGCGACGGTCACGCCGGGCATCACGCTGACCTCGACCGGTTGGACAACGTCGCCGACCTTTACGTGCGCCAGGCGCGCTTCGAAGACCTGTTGCTGAACGGCGCCGGATGCTGCGCTGTGGAGGAACCAGGCGATCGCCGCCAGCCACACCCCGCCGACGATCTGGCCGTTGAAGAGCATCACCACGCCGATGGCGAACATGCCCCACGCGACGAGCTTGCCGGCAGTGCCCGCCCATTCGGTGGCGCTCCGTTGGTTGCCCGTTACCCGCCACAGGATCGCGCGCAGGACGCGGCCGCCGTCGAGCGGAAAGCCGGGCACGAGATTGAACAGGCCGAGCGAGATGTTGATGTAGACGAGGTAGTTGGCGACGAGATCGACGCGCGGCTCATTCACGACCGCGGCCAGCAACCAGGCGAGCGCGGCGAGGACGAAGCTTGCCAGCGGCCCGACGATCGCGACCCAGAACTCGGTCGACGGCTCCTTCGCGTCGCCCGACAGGTTCGATACGCCGCCGAAGATGAACAGGGTGATCGATTTCGCCTCCATGCCGCGCGACAGGGCGACGAACGAGTGGCTCAGCTCGTGGATGAGCACCGAGGCGAACAGGAGCAGCGAGGTGATCGCCCCGAGCACCCAGTAGTCGACCGTCGACAGGTTGGTCGCCTCGCGCGGAAAGACGTATGCGCTGAGCGACCAGGTCACCAGCGCGAACACGATCAGCCAGCTGTAGTGGACGCCGACCTCGATGCCGCGGATCGTGAACAGGCGGAGCGAGCTGTTGAGCACGAGCCGACGATACCCCCGCCGCCCCAAAGGCGACTCTGGTGAGCCGGTCCAAATGCTAGGGTGACCGCTATGCGGGTAGCCGTTGCGACCGATCACGCGGGCCTGCCGTTGAAGCAGCCGATCGTCGACTGGTTGACCGCCGCCGGCCACGACGTGACTGATCACGGAGTCAACGACCCGGCCCCGGTCGACTACCCCGACGTGATCGCGCCGGCGGCGCGAGCAGTGGCCGGCGGCGACGCCGACATGGCCATCGTCCTCGGCGGCAGTGGCACGGGCGAGCAGATCGTGGCCAACAAGATCCGCGGCATCCGCTGTGTCGAAGCGGCCGATCCGGTCACCGCGCGCCTGGCACGCGAGCACAACGACGCGAACGCGCTGGCGATGGGCGCGCGGATCATCGGCCGAGAGGTCGCCATTGCCTGCGTGGCGGCGTTCGTCAACGGCGTGTTCCAGGGCGGTCGCCACGCTCGCCGGGTCGCGAAGATCGCTCAGCTCGAGGCGGACGAGCGCGCCTAGGCGGCCGGAGTGGACTCGGCCAGGTCGTACAGCGCCAGTGCCTGGACGACTGTGGCGGCGTCCCCCCAGTGGCCGGTCAGCCGGCGCACGTCGTCCTCCGACGGGAGCGTCGGCGTCGCATACAGCCGCCCGACCGCCTTGCGCACGCCCAGGTCCCCGGCTACGACGCGCGGCCGGCCGAGCGTTCGCGCCAGGAACCATTCGGCGCTCCAGCGGCCGATGCCGCGCAGGCCGGTCAGGTGGGCGATCAAGTCTTCGTCATCGAGCGCGGCCAGCCGATCGGCATCGAGCTCACCGGCCTGCGCAGCGCGCGCGCTGTCGATGACCGAGATCGATTTCGCGGTCGTCAGCTGCAGCGCGCGCAACTCCTCGACGGACGCCGCGCCAAGCGGACCGGGTTCGAGGCTGTACACGTACGCGTCGCCAACCTCGTGGCGCGTGCCGTAGCCCTCCGCCAGCCGCCGCCGAATGGTCGACGCCCAGGCCAGGTTGACCTGCTGGGCGCTGATCGAGCGGATCAGCGCCGTGAACGGGTCGGGCACGAGCACGGGGATGATGGCCGGGTAGAGGCGAGCCAGTCGAGCCACGGCAGGATCAGCCGCGGCGAGGCGCTCGAGGCCGGGTTGTTCGACGACGAACGTGGCGCGAATCGCTCTCTCGATCTCGTCCCTGTCGACGCCCTCGCTGTCTGATGCGACCACGTCCAGGCCTGGATCCGCGACCGTGCCGGCAGCCTGCGCTGCGAACGGCACGACAGCACCTCCTATGCGAACGGTGCGAACCAACGTGCGTCCGTCCCAGCGATCCAGGCCGTCGTCGCCCCAGCGCCCGAACATACGCAGGCTGGCGGACAGGTCGATCGGGCGACCGAACGAGATGCGAAACGTGGACGGCGATGAACCCGGTATCATTGCCGCCAACGCTATAGCGGCCGAGATAAAGAAATGAGCCGGGCTGCTGCCCGGCTCATTCGAACTACCGTCTACCGATCAGGGGATCGGCTCAATGGGAACTTCCTCCGCCGGCGGCTGAAGCTCAGCCGGGGGAGCCTGGTTCTGGTCGGCGGGCGCAGCGTTCTGGCCCAGTCCGCCGAGGAAGAAGAACCAGATGATTGCCAGCACTACCACGACCGCCAGGATGACTCCCAGGATCGTGCCCATGCTTGAACCTTCGCGTTCGTCGTAAACGTCAACATCAATGTCGTCGCGGTGGTCTGTCCCGTATGTCATCGACTACCTCCGTCTGACCCCACACGGCAAGAGGGTCGTCCTGAGCATGGCCGGGAGGGCGTTGCAGAGGTGACAGGCGGGCCGCGAACGGAGACTCACAATCACCTTGCAGGGGTTCACGAGCGTGCTGCGGGTAAACTTCGGGCTCGTGCGGGAGTAGCTCAGTTGGTAGAGCGCTAGCCTTCCAAGCTGGATGTCGCGGGTTCGAATCCCGTCTCCCGCTCCAGAGCTGACATGCGGGCCGGTCTTGCGACCGGCCCGCTTACTCGTTTTGGCAGTCCTTCCGTGACCCGGCTTTGCGGCGGCGTCACCTTGGTGGACGTGTTGCGTCCCTGCGTCGTCGATCAGAGAGCAGCACCGCCAGATCTGCGGCTATCAACGCCAGGCCGGCGAGGCCGCCGGCAAGCTGGAGCCGCGACCCGTTTCTACGATGCTCCCTTTTCTCGACCGCGAGCGGTTGAGCCTTCTCCAGACCGGGCAGCGGACCTGCGCCGGTCAGGGCAACAAGGGCGTCGCGTTCGAGCTGCAAGCGCAATCGATACAGCGTCTCCCACTCCTCGTAGGGAACCGCGAGCAGGGCGAGGCGCGCGTCGAGCGCGCGCACGTGTCTGAGGACCTGTTCTGGACGCCGTTCGGCGGCGCCCACGCCGAGCCGCTCCAACTCGTCCTCGAAGCGCTGCGACTCGGCGGTCGTGGTCAGGTATGCCGGTGCCTCGGCCAGCTGGCTGGTGATCACGGCACGTGCGCGGGCGACCTCGTCCCGCTTGCCCGAGATGGCCAGGTCTGATGGGTAGACGAGGATCTCGAGCGCCGGACCGGCAAGCAGACGCAGCCTGTCCGGGACGAGGTCGCCCAGTGCGCGTCCGGCGACCAGGTCGAGCAGCTTGGGCGGCCCGGAGATCAGCAGGCCTGCATCGCGCGCGGCAAGCTCGAGCCCAGCCTCTGAAAGGGCGGCGCGCAGAGAACCGAAGACCGCCTCGTAGCGGCCCGGCTTGACGATCATCGGAACGTGGGCGTCTTCCCACCGGCGCGCGATGCTGCGCACCTTCCGGTACGTCGCGACCACCACGAGCACGGCCAGGATCACCGACAGCACCAGCGCGAACGGGTAACCGCGCAGGATCGCCTTGGCCGTGGCGATTGGGCCACGAGGGCGGTTCTCCGTTGCGGTCACGAAAACAGCCGCCGCGCCGATCGCCAGCGGAACGATGACCGCGCCGAGGACCATCGCGAGCCTGATCCAGTTTTCCTCGACGAAGTCGGGTGCCGGAACAAGCGCGATGAGGAATGTGCCGACGTCGGGCACGACGATGCCGACCAGCAGCGCCACCCAGGCGAGCGACCCGAAGACGATCAGAAGCAGGACGAGCTGCTTGTGCTGCGGCACCTTGCCGAAGAGGAGCAGCGTCGCCCAGCCCAGGGTGAGATTGAGAATCTGGCTGGCGAAGCGTCCGAGTACCGCTACCAGCCCAGTGACAAGCGCCATCGCCGCGACGCTAAGTGGGGCGACTCCCAGTTGACGTCACAGCACCGCGCCATGTGCATTGCACGCAGGTGGCGCGGTGCCGGATCAGTCGTTCTGTGATGCGTCCGCAAGGGATCGCGTCGCAAACTCGGATTACGTGTAACCCCTGTCAGTGGTGACAATGTTGTCGGTCGAGCAACCCGGACCGGCCGCCCAGCGGGTCCGGGACGGGGGGATTGCTCGACCACCGACGCCCGAGGGCGTAACGCTCAGGCGCGAGCCGCAGCCGCCTCGTCGATGAGCGCCTTGGCCTCGTTGATCGGGATCGCGAAGCCGATGCCCTCAGCGCTGCGCGAGACGGCGGTGTTGATGCCGATCACCTCGCCCTGCTCGTTGATCAGCGCTCCGCCACTGTTTCCCGGATTGATGGCCGCGTCGGTCTGGATGAGGTTGCTGAGCTGGTTCTGGCCCTGGCCGCTCTCGTCGCCGACGGTGATCTCACGGCCGAGCGCGGAAACGATGCCGCGGGTAACGGTCTCGGTGAACTCGCCCAGCGGGCTGCCGATCGCAAGCACCGTTTCGCCGACCTCGAGCGCCGACAAATCGCCCAGCGCTGCTGCGGTCAGTTCACCGTCGGTGGCCTGGATGATCGCCATGTCGTGATCGGGATCCGTGGTGACGATCGTCGCGTCGAGCTGTTGGCCGTCAGCGGTCTCGACGGTGAGCGTTTCGGCGCCTTCGACGACGTGGTTGTTGGTGAGGATCAGGCCGGTGGTGCTGACGATGACGCCCGAGCCGACGCCCGACGTGGGCACGTCAAATGGCGAGAACGGGTTGCCGGCTGAACCCTGCGAGGTGATCGTTACGACCGACTCGCGGGCCGCGGCGACGATGTCCGTGAGCGTCGGCTCCTCTGGCGTGCTGGCGGCGGGCGCGACGGCCGCCGGCGCAACGGTCTGAACAGGCTCGACTGACAGCGGAGCGACGCCACCGAGCGCGGAAAGCATGGTGAACGTGGATGCCGACGCGAGCACGGCCGACAGGACGGCAATGCCGATTGCGCCACGGAAGCCGGGCCGCGATGACTCACGCGGCTGAACGATGGTGACTGGCTGGGTGTATGGCCGCGGCTGATATTGGCTGTCGTATGGGTACTGCATGGAGAAGTTCTAGGCCGCGACTCTTGGAGCATCCTGAGAGCCGACTGTGGCGTCGCTCCGAATAGCTCGAGCCATCACTGAGCCTGTGAGTCGAGCATCTGGACCGGCGCGAACCAGGCATTGATCGTGCTCGTCACGTCGACCTCTGTTTCCTCCTGCGTGGCCGTGAAGATGACGATGCCGGTCGACCCGCTTGCGGACGCGGTGAGCACTGCCGAATCGTCACCGATGGCGCGCCAATCTGCGCCACGACTGGCCATCGCTCGAGATCCACGATGTGCCGTTGCTGATCGGCAAAGTCATCGGCCGACGGCGTGAAGCCGAGCGCGACGTATCCGGTGGGCACCTCCAGGACCTCGAGCATGCCGCTGTTGGCGAACGACCCGTCTGTGTCGGCTGCGACGATCCAGGCCAGTCCGTCGGCCGAAAAGAGCGCCGTTGCGCTCAACTCGAATTCCTCGTTGTCGCCGTAGCCGACGGCACTCATGCCGGTCGCACCGGCGACGCTGCTCACGATCGCGGCATTGATCGGCGCAGGAACGGTGACCGGGTTGAAATGGAGCCCGTCCGGCGAGGTGGCCCCGTGGACGGTGACGAAATCCTCGTTGTCGGCCAGAACTGTGCCGAAGGCAACGAAACCGGGTGGACCTGCGGCCAGCGTGTCGATCGGATCGAGGCCGGCCAGGTCGGTCGACTCGGTCCACGTCGTGCCGTCCGGCGAAGTCCACAGCGTCGCCGCCTCGGACTCGTCGCCTGACGTGCCCGCAATCGCCATCCGGTCCGGTCCGACCACGATCTCGTCCAGGCTGAGCGCGGTCTGCATGCTCGGCGTTATCGGCAAACGCTCCCACGCGCCACCCGACGTGGAGCGCCAGATGCCGTTGCCGGCCTCGGGCGGCTCGGTGCATGTCTCCTCGGAGAAGTCGGGGCACGTCCGTAGCAGGCCGACCACGAAGTCGCTCGACCCCATCGTCGCCACCATCAGCGGCGAGACGTTGGCGAACTGCGGCTCGACTGTCTGCTGCCAGGTGATGCCGTCAGGGCTGCGCCAGACGATGCCCTGGCGCAGGCCGAAGTAGTCCTGACCGGGCTGAGCGCCGAATCCAACCGCAAGGAAGCCGCCGTTCGCACTGGCCGTCACGCCGGTGACCTCGAACGCGTTCGCCGCCGGGAAATCGGGGAGTGCTCGAAAAACCGTCGTCGGATCGCCACTCGGCAGGGACGTGGGCACGCCGGGATCAGAGGTGCTTGCCGATCCGCTGGGAGCGATCGTCGCCGGCGCGGCGGTTCCTCCGCAACCGACGACCGCCACGAGGAGCACGAAGAGCGCCGGTCCGGTCAGTCGGCCCACAACACCTGCAGATGGTGGCGCAGCATCTTCTGCCACCAATACCAGTGATGCTCGACGTCGTGGCCCCAGTAGTCGAACGTGGCCGGGACGCCCTTCTGGTGAAGCAGCTCCTGGAGCTGACGCGTGTCGGCCAGCGCCTCGTCCTCCCACGCGCCTTGACCGACGCAGAACACGATCCGGCTGCGGCGATAGAGCTCGAGGTGCCACGGGTCACGCAGCTCCGGCAGGTAGTAGAGCGGGCTGTTGAAGTACACGTCGTCGTCGCTGTACTCGCCCACGAACAGCCGCGGCTGGTACAGCCCGGACAGGGCAATCACGCTGCTGAACAGGTCCGGCCGCTTGAAGAAGAAGTTGGCGGCGTGGAAGGCGCCCATGCTGCAGCCGGTCGCCCAGACCAGCTCGTGGCCGGTCTCGACACGCGCGAAGGGCACTACCTCGTCCGTCACGTAATGGTGATAGGCGTTGTGGCGCCGCGCGCGCTCGTGGACCGGCGCTTCCTTGTTCGTCCAGCTCTGCCAGTCGACGCCGTCGACGGCGATCATCGTCAAGCCGGCCCGACTCGATCAGGTCGGCCACGCAGTCGACCATGCCCCAGCTCTCCCAGTCGGCGGTTCGCCCGTCCTGCGAGGGAAGGCAGATCAACGGCTGGCCGCCGTGGCCGTAGACGACCACGTCCATGTCATGGCCGAGGCTGCCGCTGAACCAGCGCCGTTCCTCGCGCCTCACCCCGGTCTGGCCTGGATGCGCCGTGCCGCCTCGAACAGCGGCTCGAGCTCTGGGCCGCGCAGGAGGTAGCCGTGATCGCCGATGGCAGCAGCGAAGACGCTGTCCATTCGCGTCTGGTGGACGAGCGACGGCGACAGCTCTCGCATGACGTCGTCATGCGAGAGCGCGTAGTCGACGCCATCGCGGCGGCTGACGTAGACACACGCATACGGTCGCTTGATGACCGCGTCGAATCGGCCGTGGACGACCATGTTGGCCCACTGGCGATAGAAATCGAAGTCGTTGGCGTAATTGAACATGTCGACGGTCAGACCGCCCGGCGGGCGCATGTTCACCTCGAGCGGCACCAGTCCCCTGTCGGGCGTGCGGAACATCTCGAAGTGGAAGGGCCGCTCGCGCAGGTCGAACGCCTTCGCCATCCGCTGGCCGACGTCGCGCACCTCGTCGGGGATCTGGCGCGGGATCCAGTAGTAGAGGTCCTTCTGCTCGTTGACCGACTCCATCACGCCGGTTGAGTAGATGAGCGTCGAATCGAACACGACCTCGCCGTCGCGGCCGATCAGCCCGTCGTAGGTCAGGATCTCGCCGGGCACGAACTCCTCGACGATGTAGTCGACCGGCAGCTTGTCCTCGGCGTAGCCGATCAGGTCGTCGTCGTCCTGGAGCTTGTACGTCTTGGCTGCGCCGACGCCCACGTCGGGCTTGGCCACGACCGGATAGCCGACGCGACCGACGAAACGCTTGAGGGCCGGCAGCGTGCGGCACACCTCGCCGCGCGCGACGGGCAGCCCGGCCGCGACGAAGCGCCGCTTCATGAGCGACTTGCGCTTGATCGCCGCGATCCCGCGCTGGTCGATGCCCGGGATGTTGAAGTCGGTGCGCAGAGCGGCCTCGGTCTCGAGCCAGTGCTCATTGAGCGAATCGAGCCGATCGATACGGCCGTGGCGATGGATGAAGTAGCCCAGCGCGCGGGTGAGCTGGTCGTAGTTGCCGAGGTCGTCGACGCGGTAGTAGTCGTTCAGCGCGTCACGCAGCTCGGGACGCAGGTCCTCCCAGCTGCTGTCGGCGATGCCGAGCGTGTTCGCGCCGGCGCTACGCAGCGCGACCGCGAAGCGATACCAGTTCGGCGGAAAGTGCGGTGATAGGAAGACAACGTTCACAGCGGTGCTCGACTGGGGGCCGCCATGCGGCGCCGGATGCGCAGATTAACGCGACTTCGCCACTCTGTCCGAGCCTCTGTTTTGCTCTGGCCACGCCAAGCCCGGCTTGGTTCGGCCGGATTCACAGGCCCTGACCGGTGTCCTCGCCGTCGTGCTGGCCACCCTGGGCGAGCTCTCGCCGGCCGGCGTGCCGCGCCTTCGCCACTCGACTCCTGACCCTGTCGCCAGTCGGATTGGACGTCGCTGGACGTGTCGTCGCGACCGGGTGTTGCCCTGGTTCTTGTCGTTGTCGGTCATGTCCTGCTCCTTCGCGCCGGTAGATCGACTTCCGTTCGATGGGAACGATGACGCCGAGCGTGGTTGGCACCGTCAAAACGGTCCGCTGCAGGACGTATCACCGGCGCGACAGCGCGCACCGCGGTCAGCGGCCAAAGGTCAGGCGGCGAGGTCGCGCCGGTGGAGCAGCAGCAGGTCGGTTTCCACGGCGCGGCCGTCCGGGGCCAGATCACGTACCGCCGACGCCGGCTGGAAGCGGATCCGATCGGTGAGCGTCGACCAGCCGATGTCGACCATTACGTCGAAGCAATCGGCGATCAGCTCGTCCAGCTCACGGCGCACGACCGGCTCGACCATTGCCGTCGCGTACTCCATCACCATCGGCGCGTCCGAGGCGAGCAGCGTGCTCGCGCCGAGCAGGACCTCGCGCTCGTGACCCTGGACGTCGAGCCAGACGAGGCCGAGATCCGAGAGCGGGATGCGCCCGGCGGCGACCTCCTCGTCGAACGTGCGCGCCGGCACGATGACCGTGCCCGGCTCATCGTCCGTGCCGCCCGACACGATCCGATTGTCGCCGGCGTTGCGGCTGCCCAGCTTGAGCGTCAGCTGGCCGGCGCTCGACGAGAGCGCCGCGTTGTACGCGCTCACCTGCTCGCCCAGCCCGTTGCGTTCGATGTTCCTCTCGAGCAGCTCGAACGACACCGGATCGGGCTCATATGCGACGGCATTGGAGAAGCCGTACTCGGCCACGGCGGGCAGGGCATAGACGCCGAAGTTGGCACCGACTTCGAGGAACGTCCGCCCGCGATACGGCTCACCAATGGCGTCGAGGGCACGGAACACGCTGCCGACCAACAGCGGATCCCAGTCGCCCGACGTGTACACCGAGCGCGCGATCGTCCGATCAGAGGTGCTCACCAGCACCTGCAGGCCACTCATCTCGGTCTCGATGACGTCCGCCTCCCGGCGCGCGGCGAGGAAGCTGATCGTGCGGCTGATAAAGCGCGACGGCGGCCGCCGATCGCGCAGCCCGTACTGGTTGCGGGCATAGCCGAAGCCCAGCCGCGCACCGGCCTCGACGAGCGGCGGGATGTACACGCGCCGACGCTGTGGGTCGGCCTTGATCGGCGGCAGGTTTCTCGGCGGCTCGGTGATTGGAACGGCCCCGCTGCGACGTATGGCCGCCGGAGTCTATCGATCCCGGTCCGCAACACGCCCGTAACGACGGCGGCGCGTACGGGCGCATTCAGAGATGACCCCGGCACCGACAATGGCGCTGCTCGCGGGTAGCCGTGCTCGGAGCCGCGTCCGACTGGGGGTCGGGCGACCTGGAGGTCTGTACATGTCGTTCCGTCGTTCGCCGCTGCGCATTGCCCTTGTCGCGCCACCGGTGGTGCCCGTGCCGCCGCTCAGATATGGCGGCACCGAGCGCATCGTCGGCGTCCTTGCCGACCAGCTCCACGCTCGTGGCTATGAGGTGACCCTGTACGCGGCGGGCAATTCGCGGGTCGCCTGCCGTCTCGTGCCGGTCGTGCCCCAGGCATTGTGGCGGAGCGGTTTCGATGGCAACCCGGCGCCGTTCTTCGAGCGCGAGGTCGACATGGTGCTGCGCGACGCGGCGCGCTACGACATCATCCACAGCCACCTCGAAGGGCGTGGCTTCGAGCTCGCCCGAAACTCTCCGACACCCGTGGTCAGCACGCTCCACGGTCGCGTCGACGTCGGCCCGACGGCGCTGATGCTCGACCGCTACCTCGACGTGGGCCTTGTTGCGATCAGCGCCGACCAGCGCAGCCACTACCCGGATGCGAACTGGCTGGCGGTGGTCCACAACGGCCTGCCGCTCGAGCAGATGCCGCTCGGCAGCGGCGACGGTGGGTACCTGCTGGTGGTCGGGCGGTTGGCGCCCGAGAAGGGCATACCTCAGGCGATCGAGCTTTCGCGGCGCAGCGGGCTGCCGCTGGTGGTCGCTGCCAAGGCGATCGAGCCGCGCGAGGTCGAGATCTACGAATCGTTCGTTGCTCCCGCCTCTGCGCTCGGACACGTCCGTTTCGTGGGCGAGGTGGGCGGCGCTGCGCGCGACCAGCTGTTTGCAAATGCCCGCGCGACGGTGATGCTGGGCGACTGGCCGGAGCCGTTCGGCCTTGTCGCGATCGAGTCGCTTGCCGCCGGCACGCCGGTCATTGCCCGTCGCGCCGGCGCGCTGCCTGAGATCGTCGAAAGTGGCACGGACGGATTCGTGGTCGATGACGTCGACGGCGCGGTGGACATCATCGCGCGCCTCGGTGAGCTCGACCGGGCGACCATCCGACAGCGTGCCCTGGCGCGCTTCTCGGCCGAGCGGATGGTCGATGGCTACGTCGACGTCTACGAGCGCGTGCTTGCGGGCTCGGCCGGTTCGACGTCGGAGTCGGTACGTTCGGGCACTTTTTCGACCGTCAAGGCGTCAACTACAAGAGACTCCGGCGCGGTCTTCGAACGCGACCGGGTGTAACGTTTCTGAACGCGTGATCTGCGCGTTCTGCTCTGGAGGCATCGCGAACAACGGTGGGTGGTTTTCTCCCTTACATCCTTCTGGTCATGCTGCCGGGCATCGCCATCTCCCTTTGGGCGTCCTGGCGGGTCAAGTCAAGCTACGCGAAGTGGGACAAGGTCGATTCGGGGATCTCGATGAAGGCGCTCGACTTCGCGCGCTACCTGCTCAACCAGCAGGGGCTCAATGAAGTCGGCGTCGAGCCGACGCCGGGCCACCTGACCGACCATTACGACCCTCGCTCTCGGACGCTGCGCGTCAGCCAGGCCGTTTCCGGATCGCAGCAGATGGGCTACTACGACCCCCGATCCGCGGTAGTCGGCTTTAACGATGAGTCGCACGGGCGGCTGTCTGTCGCGGCCGCCGCGGTTATCGCTCACGAGGTGGGTCACGCCGCCCAGCACAAGCAGGGCGACAAGGCGATGGCACTGCGCCAGCTGATCGTGCCGGTGGCCAGCCTCGGGTCCACGCTCGCGCCGTGGCTGATCATCATCGGCCTGTTCATGAACCTGTTCAACCTGGCGTTGATCGGGCTGGTGTTCTTCGCCGCGGCCGTCGCGTTCACGTTCGTGACGCTGCCGGTCGAGTTCGGCGCCAGCAACCGGGCGCTGGCCTATCTCGGCCCGATCGGACTCAATGGTGAGCGTGCCGACGGTGCCCGGTCGGTCCTCAAGGCGGCCGGCTGGACGTACGTTGCCGCGGCACTCACCGCGTTGCTGTCGTTCCTCTACTACCTGTCACTGGTGCTCGGCACGCGCCGCTAAAGGCGGCGGCGCGGACCGCGCGACAAATGAAGAGGCCGGGCCGCTTTCGCGACCCGGCCTCTTTGGCTACCTCAGTTTGAGGATACGGTCGGTCAGCTCTTGTTCCAGGTGTCGGCGACCTTGTCGGCGGCGTTGTCGACGCCTTCCTTGACATCGCCAACGCCCTCGCGTACGGCACCCTTGGCCTGATCGGCCTTGCCTTCGTGCTCCATCTGCTCGTTGTCGATCGCGTCGCCAACGTTTTCCTTGAGCTCGCCGCCGGCCTGCTCGAGCTTGCCCTGCAGCTGATCCTGGTTACCCATTCGTTGCTTCCTCCTGAGTCACTCCCCCGTTGCGCCGGACATGGCGCCTGCGACCGGGTGACCGTGGGATCGTCGGCGCACACAGCGCGCAGGCAGCGTGCGTTTGGGGGCCGATCACGTTTCAGCCTCGTTCCGAGTGTCTCGTCGCCGACAAACGCGTGTCGCGGCACCGACAGAGAAGTTTTCGCTGCGACGGCGCCTATGCCGAGTAGAATCAGTCGCCCGCTTACAGATGGAGGATCGCCTCGCCGCGTGGAAGGCGCCGTCAAGATCAAGAGCCTCGGTGACACGACGTCGGCCGCGTCGCGTTTTGAGCTGCGCGCGGAGAAGGCACGGGTCATGGCTCGCACCCAGCCCGCGACAGTCGCGACCGGCAGTCCGTTGCGCGATGCCCTGGCCGCCATGCGCGCCCACGGCGGCGACGCGGTGCTGATCCAGGACGGCGGCCGGCTTGGTCGGCATCCTGACCGAGCGCGACGTGCTGACGCGGATCCTCGGCGCTCCAGTCGACGGCGATCGGCCGGTCGACGAGTTCATGAGCGCCGATCCGCACACGATGCACGCCGACTCGACCCTGATCGAGGCGATGCACGCGATGGAGAGCGGCCACTATCGGAACGTGCCGCTGATCGATGACTCAGGCGCAATCGTCGGATTGCTCCGCCAGCAGGACCTGCTCGAGTACGTGGCCGAGGCTTTCCCGCAGGAGATCCTCAATCTGCCGCCGCGGCCACACCAGACCATGGAGGAACCCGAAGGGGCGTGACGACCGAGACCCAGCCAGCCAGCGACGTCAACGTACAGGAGCTCGAGCGCGTCACCATCCGGTTCGCCGGTGATTCCGGCGATGGCATGCAGCTGACCGGCACGCAGTTCACGCGAACTGCCGCGGTCTTCGGCAACGATGTCAGCACGCTGCCCGACTACCCGGCCGAGATCCGCGCGCCGGCCGGATCGCTGCCCGGCGTGAGCGGATTCCAGCTCAGCTTCTCGAGTGCCGAGATCTACACCCCGGGCGACGATCCGGACGTGCTCGTGGCGATGAACCCGGCCGCGCTGCGGACCAACATCGGCGACCTGCCGGCGGGCGGCGCCTTGATCGTCAACTCGGACGCGTTCAACGCCAACAACCTGAAGAAGGCCGGCTACGAGAGCAACCCGCTCGAGGACGGCTCGCTCAAGAAGTACAACCTGTTCGAGATCCCGATCAGCACGCTCAATACGCGCGCCCTCGAGGGCCTCGACATGACCAACAAGCAGATCGACCTGACCAAGAACTTCTTCGCTCTCGGGGTGATGTTCTGGCTCTACGAACGGAGCATGGAACCGACCTTGCGCTGGATCGAGCAGCGCTTCAGCGCCAAGCCGATCGTCGCCGAGGCGAACACGCGGGCGCTCAAGGCGGGCTACGCATTCGGCGAGACGACCGAGATGTTCCACACCACCTACCGAGTGGCGCCGGCCAAGCTCGCCCCGGGCACGTATCGGAACATCACCGGCAACGAGGCGACTGCGCTCGGCTTCGTGACCGCGTCGCGACTGGCCGGCCGCGAGCTCGTCTACGGCAGCTACCCGATCACGCCGGCGAGCGACATCCTGCACCAGCTCGCGACGTACAAGAACTTCGGCGTCAAGACGTTCCAGGCGGAGGACGAGATCGCCGCCATCGGCTCGGCCATCGGCGCGTCCTACGGCGGCCAGATGGGCATGACCGCCAGCTCCGGCCCGGGCATCGCCCTCAAGAGCGAGGCGCTCAACCTCGCCGTGATGGTCGAGCTGCCGCTGGTCATGGTCGACGTCCAGCGCGCCGGTCCGTCGACCGGCATGCCGACCAAGACCGAGCAGGCCGACCTGCTGATGGCCATGTTCGGGCGCAACAGTGATTCGCCTGTGCCGATCGTGGCGCCGGCCACTCCGGCGGAGTGCTTCGACTACGCAATCGAGGCGTGGCGCCTGGCGCTCAAGTACATGACGCCGGTCATTTACATGTCGGACGCCTTCCTGGCATCCGGCTCAGAGCCATGGCGCGTGCCGTCGGTCGCCGACCTGCCCGACATATCGGTCGCCAACCACACCGATCGAGCTACCTTCCAGCCTTATTCGCGCGATCCGGAAACGCTCGCTCGACCGTGGGCGCCGCCCGGCACGCCCGGTCTCGAGCATCGCATCGGCGGGCTCGAGAAGGCGGACGTGACCGGCAACGTGAGTTACGACCCGGACAACCACCATCGGATGCAGGTCCTGCGCCACGAGAAGGTGGCCGGCATCGCCAAGGACATTCCGCTGCTGGAGGTGCAAGGGCCAGCGACCGGCGACCTGCTGATCCTCGGCTGGGGGTCCACGTACGGCGCCATCAGGAGTGCAACGGAGCGCCTCCAGGCCGAAGGATGGAGCGTCGCCCACGCCCAGCTGCGCTACCTGAACCCGTTTCCTTCGAACCTCGAGGAGGTCCTGCGCAGCTACCGGCACGTGTTGGTGCCCGAGGTCAACCTCGGCCAGCTGTCGATGTTGTTGCGGGCCAGATTCCTGATCGACGTAATCGGCTTCAACAAGGTCCGCGGCAAGCCTTACCGAATCATCGAGATCAAGCAGGCCGCCGAGGAGATCCTCGGCCAGGATCCGAAGTGAAAGACGAGATGACCGATCACGCGCCATCGACCAACGGGCACGGCAACGGCAATGCCGCACCGGCGCTCAGTCCGGAGAATGCCCAGGTAATCGAGCTTTCACGCAAGGACTTCGTCTCCGACCAGGAGGTCCGCTGGTGCCCGGGCTGCGGCGACTATTCGATCCTCGCCCAGACCCAGAAGACGATGCCCGATTTCGGCGTGCCAAAGGAAAACATCGTCTTCATCTCCGGCATCGGTTGCTCCGGACGCCTGCCCTACTACATGAACACGTACGGCTTCCACACCATCCACGGCCGCGCACCGACCCTCGCGACCGGCCTCAAGGTCGCTCGGCCCGAGCTGATGGTCTGGGTAATCACGGGCGACGGCGATGCGCTGTCGATCGGCGGCAACCACGTTCTGCACTCGATGCGCCGCAACGTGGACATCAAGCTGGTCATGTTCAACAACCAGATCTACGGCCTGACCAAGGGCCAGGCATCACCGACCTCCGAACAGGGCAAGAAGACCAAGTCCTCGCCGGCCGGCACGGTCGACTACCCCATCCAGCCCCTGTCGATCGCCCTGGCCGCAGAGGCCAGCTTCGTCGCCCGGTCGGTCGACACGCATACCGAGCACCTGCAGGAGACGCTCAATCGCGCCGGCTTCCACAAGGGCTCGGCGTTCGTCGAGGTGCTCCAGAACTGCAACATCTTCAACGACGGCGCGTTCCGCGAGTTCACCGAGCGCGAGGTGCGCGACGACCGAACGCTCGTCCTCGAGCACGGCAAGCCGATGATCTTCGGCAAGGATCGTGACAAGGGCATCCGCCTGAACGGGCTCCATCCCGAGGTCGTGCAGATCGGTGGCGACATCACCGAGGCGGACCTGCTGGTACACGACGAGGAAGCCGACGACCCGTACCTCGCCTACATGCTGTCGCGCATGTGGTGGCCGCAATTCCCGGTTCCGGTCGGCGTGCTGCGCCGAATCCAGCGGCCGACGCACGACCAGCTGATGGTTGCCCAGATCGACGACGCGGTGACGCGCCAGGGTTCTGGCGATCTCGAGAAGCTGCTCGTCAGCGGCGAAACGTGGACGGTCGAGTAGCCGGGGTCGCGGCGTGATCTGCCCTTCGTGTGGCCACGAGAACATCCAGGGCCTCGACGAATGCGAGAACTGCGGCGCCGACCTGCGCACCGCGGACATCCCTGCGCCGGGGACGGCATTCGAGGCGACGATGGTCAACGTGCCGTTGGCCGAGATTGAGCCCCACGCGCCGCTGACGATCGGCTCCGGCGCGACGGTTGCCGACGCTGTCCGCCAGATGCAGGCGGCTGGAGTTGGCTGCCTGATCGTTGAAGACGACGGTGCCGTGTCGGGCATCCTGACCGAGCGCGACCTGGTGATGAAGCTGGACGATGCCGGCTACGAGGGAGTGACCGTCGGCCAGCTGATGACACGCGATCCGGTCGTGCTGCTGCCCGACGACAGCGTCGCGATCGCCATCCACAAGATGGCCGTGGGCGGCTTCCGCCACATTCCGCTCGTCGAGAACGGTCACGCCACGGGCATCGTCTCTGCGCGCGACCTCTTCAAGCACATCCTCGAGGCACTCGGCTAGCGCCTCCACTCGGCGGGCGGGTCTAGGCTTCGGCCGTTTCGCTGCTGGCGCCCATGGCGGTGATCGCCGCCCATTCGCGCGGTCGCGCGGCTGCAGGGCGCCACTCGCTCTGAGCGTCGGGCACGTCGAGCGTGCCGTCGAAGAGTGCGTCGAACGTGTCGCCGTCGATGCGCTCCTGCTGCACCAGGTAGACGCCGATCGCACGGAGCTTGTCGAGATGATCGATGAGCGTCTGGCGCGCGCTCGCGTATGCCTCGTCGAGGATCGCGGCGATCGCGCGCGTGGCGGGTGCGTTCAGCTCGGATGGAAGCGAGCCATCGCGCTTGACGGCAAAGAACGACAGCGTGCCTCTGCCGGCCGCCGTGTCCCCAGCCTCGCGTGGATCGCGACCCATGCCCCAGCGCTGAACCATCGAGGTCGCGATGTGGGTCGCCTTCTCGAAGTCGTTCGCCGCGCCCGGCGTGACCTCGTGGAAGAGCAGCTCCTCGGCCGCGCGACCACCCATCAACGCGATCAATCGGGCGCGAAGGTCTGACTCCGACGGTAGGTCGTTGTCCTCCTGCGAGCTGACCGTCACGCCAAGCGCCTCGCCGTGTGCGAACAACGAGATCTCCTCGACGCGCCGCGAATCGCCGTGGACCTTGCCGCAGATCGCGTGGCCAACCTCGTGGGCGGCGATGATCGCCCGATCGCGCTCGTTCATCGACCGCCGGCGGCCCGTACCGACCGCAACCTTCAGCCAACCGGCGTGCAGATCGTCGTTGCCGATCGTGACGCTCTCGCGACGTGCCGCCATGATCGCCGCCTCATTGAGCAGGTCGGCCAGCTGGGCACCCGAGAAGCCGTAGGTCTTGCGAGCCAGCAGATCGAGATCGACCTCCGGCGCGAGCGGCTTGCCTCGGGCGTGGACATCGAGGATCGCGCGGCGGCCGCCGACGTCGGGCAGGCTGACGTGCACCTTTCGACTGAAGCGACCGGGGCGGAGCACCGCATCGTCGAGGATGTCGAGCCGGTTGGTGGCGGCGATGACGACGATCTCGCTCGACGTCGAGAAGCCGTCCAATTCGACCAGCAGCTGGTTCAGCGTCTGCTCGCGCTCCTCGTGGCTATTGGCGCTGCCTCGCGCCCGACCCAGGGCGTCGAACTCGTCGATGAAGATGACGCCCTTGCCGAGCTTGCGGGCGTGGGCGAACAGGTCGCGCACGCGACGCGCGCCCATGCCCACGTACTTCTCGACGAAGTCAGAGCCGGACGCGTGGTGGAAGGGCACGCCGGCCTCTGTCGCCACGGCACGCGCGAGCATCGTCTTGCCTGTGCCCGGCGGCCCGTACAGCATCACGCCGCGCGGTACCTGTGCGCCGAGCGAGCGGAAGCGCATCGGGTTGCGCAGGAACTCGATCGCCTCGGACAGCTCGAGCTTGGCCTCTTCGCAGCCGGCGACGTCCGAGAGGTGAACCAGGCCGCCGGCAGTCGTGCCCGTCACCTGATCGGCCGCCGCCGCAGTCGCGCGACCGCTGGTCGAGGGCGCCGCGGCGGGCATGATGGTCGAGAAACGCCCTGGCTTGCGGCCGGCAATGGGCAGCCGGTCGCGCATCCGGTAGAGCAACGAGGCAGCGACGGAAACGAGCAGAACGAGCATCAACAGGTTGATGGCCATGCGCACATCGACGCCCGCAGCCGTGCCGCCATCCTCTATCGCCGCGACTACGCCGCGCGTCAGCAGGTCGCCGTAGCCGAGGCTGACCAGTGCCGACGCCGCCTCGGCGACGGGGACATTGATGCCGATGGCCACGTAGTCGCCGCCGTCCGTTCGGGCGAGGAGCATCTGCGCACCGGAATCGTTGGCACCGAGCGTGACCGCGCGGACCTCGCCGGCGTCGATGTGGGTGATCAGCTGGAGCAGCGTCCAGCGCTCGGCGGTGGTCGCCGAAGGCAGGGGCGCCGGGATGGGCTTTGCCGGCAAGGCGGTCACGTAGACGCCGGCGGCGAAGATCGCGAAGAACACCGCCAGGGCAAGGAAGTAGAAGCGGCGCGAGTAGCGCCGGAGAAATCGCCGAGTGTTTGGCCAGAGTCTGCGCATCGTCACCTAATCCAGCATCTCGGGACCGGTGACGAGCCCGCAGCTACCTGCCCCCGCAGGCCCCGCAATGCGGGCGCAATGTTACATCGCCGCCGCGATATGGAATTGCATGGCATTTGCAGCGCTGCCAGAAGGCACCACTCAGTGCTCGTCACGGGAGAGCAGCACCTGGGCGAGGCGCGCCTGGCCGGTCGCGTCGTCGAGCGCGTTGTGATTGTGGTCGGGCTGCATTCCGTAGTGCTGGTCGATGTGCATCCTGCGTGTTCGCTCCCACGCGGTGACTCCCCTCGCGACCCATGTAGTACGACTTCAGATCGAGCGCCGAGACGCCGAACGGATTGTGGCCGAGATGACGCCAGAAGTAGTCGGACACGAACATCCAGTCGAACGGCGCGTTGAAGCCGACGAAGACCGGACGGCGGTCGGCGCAGTTGCGTTTCAGCCAGTCGGACAGGGCGGCCATCGCCGCGTCGGGCGCGAGACCCTCGCGTTCGAGACGCGCGCGATCGAGCTGGTGGATCCGCTCCGCGTCCTCGTCCCAGGGCAACGCGGCATCCGGGACCAGCTCCAGATAGAGGAAGACTGACGGATCGTCCACCAAACAGGCCCCGATCGACAGCATGCTGCCGGTCGACGGCGAAGGACCCGACGTCTCAATGTCGACGCTGACCAGCATCTCGGTGGCGACCATCGCGCCATGTTGCATGAAAGCGGTCCCGAGCATTCGTCGCAACGTCATCCACAACGACTATCCCCAGTCGGCCCGAGGTTCGTGGATAACCGCATCGAACTGTTTGAAAGTCGTGGATGACTGGGCTTGTGCGGGGCATCGGCCGTCCCTAATCTTCGTCTCAGCCCGAAGGGGCCACGGAAGCCGAACTCACCGGCAGGTGCTTGCATCAGCTGAGGAGATCGGTAGCAGAGCCGGAGATCTGGGGACTTGTTTCCAGATCGAGGCGAGGGGCTCGTCCCATCGCCACCAGCTCAGCAACTCCGAGGTTCCTTCGGGTCTTTCGTTGCCCGCCGTTCAGTAGACGCCGGGGACGAAGCGCCTCGTTCGTGCCGCGTATGTCGGGTAGCCCGCGAACCGTTCGGTGAGCCAGATCTCCTCGCGCCGCGCCTTGAGATCGAGCACCACGGCGAGGACGAGCGCCAGGGCGAGTGCCACGACGGACGCGGTCAGCAGCGCCCAGCCGAGGCCGAGCAGGATGATGCCGGCATAGATCGGGTGGCGCAGGCGGCGGTAGACACCGTCGGAGATGAGGACCGCCTTGTCGGTCGGCAGTGGCAGCGGGCTGAGCGATTGGTCGAGATCGCGGACGCCGAGGAAGCCGAGCCCGAGACCGAGGACCATCATCACCACCCCGGCGAGCGCGGCCGCAAAACGGGGCGCACCCGACCAGTTCGCCCCGAACAGCAGCCCGGCGCCAAGGATGAGCGCCATCAGCAGCAGCTGCAGCACGAACCAGCCCTCACCACGCCGACCGAGGCTGGGCAGGCGCGTTGGCGGCTTGGGACTTGGAGGCTCGCTCACTCTTCGGGTGTCGGAACTCCGAGGATGTTGAAGCCGGCGTCGACGTAGATCACCTCGCCGGTCACGGCGCTCGACAGGTCGCTCGCGAGGTAGACGGCCGTGCCGGCCACGTCCTCGATGGTGATGTTGCGGCGCAGCGGCGCGACCTCACGGAACAGGCCGTACATCCGCTTGAAGTTGGCCACGCCGCTGGCGGCCAGCGTCCGGACCGGGCCGGCGCTGATGGCGTTCACGCGCAGGCCGGCGGGGCCCAGGTCATTGGCCAGGTAGCGCACGCTCGCCTCGAGGGCCGCCTTGGCGACACCCATCACGTTGTAGTTGGCGACGACCTTCTCGGCGCCGTAGTAGCTGAGCGTCATGATGCTGCCGCCGGCGGGCATGATCTCCTGCGCGGCGTGCGAAATCGCGACAAGCGAGTAGGCGCTGATGTCGAGCGCCAGCTTGAAGCCATCGCGCGACGTGTCCACGAACTTCCCCTCGAGATCCTCCTTGCGCGCGAAGGCGAGCGCGTGGACAAGGATGTCGAGCGAGCCGTTCTGCTCGTCCCATTTGTTGATGACGCGCGCGATGTCCTCGTCGCTCTGAACGTCGGCCGGCTCGACGAAGGTCGAGCCGATGCTGTCGGCGAGCGGCTTGACGCGCCGCTCGATGAGCGATTCGACCGAGCTGAAGCCGATCTCCGCGCCGTGCTCATGCAGCGCGCGGGCGATGCCCCACGCGATCGAGTGATCGTTCGCGACGCCGAAGATGAGCGCCTTCTTGCCGGCCAGCAGGCCAGAGTGGAGGCCCTCGCTCACGGTCATGGCGCGACCTGCGCTGCGGCCTCGGATGTGGTCGTGGTCAGCGGCACCTGCAGCGCGGCAATGCCGAGCTCGGAGAAGCGCACCTCGCCGACGGCCACGTCCGCCTTGATCAGCCACTCCCCGGCGGCGGGCGCCGTGGCGGGAATGTCCAGCACGACCGACTCTCCCGGGTTCAGCCCGTCAGGAACGGCAACCTCGCCGATCGGCTGACCGACCGCGCCGGAGCCGTCGTACACGGGTACCGCAGCCACGGCTCCGAGTTGCAGCGTCCATCCCTCCGACTGGCGGTTCCCCCGGTTGGTCAGGCGCAGATGGTATGTGATGGCCGAGCCCGCGGTTGTCTCCTCGGTCGGTGGCGCGGTCGTTGCATAGCCCGCGCCCCACTCGCGTTCGTTGAGCCACTCGGCCAGTCCGACATAGATTCCGGCCGCGATCGACTGGCGGACATCGGCCCGCTTGAGTGCCTCAAGGTCGGCCGTGTTGCTGACGAAGAGCGACTCGGACAGCACGCTGGTGACCAGCGAAGGCCGGGGCAGGAACGGCGGGTCGTAGGGCCCGAGGTAGTAGTACCAACCGGTCCGAACGCCGTTGTCCTGCGGCGTGAATGTCGGCGCGCGATACGCGTTGAGAGCGTCCATCTCCGCATCGAGCATCACGGCAGCCAGCTCTGCGGCCTGCGGCGCCCACGTCTGCTTGGAGTTGAAGTAGACACTCGTGCCGTTGGCCTCAGTGTCGACGTTCGCGTTGTTATGCACGTGGACGGCGACGTCGGCGCGGGCGAGGTTCTTGCTGTCCGTGCGCAGCATGTCGTCGTCGTAGCGATTGAACAGGCCGTCGCCGTTGTGGTCGGTCCGCGGCTCGTCGAGCGCCCGATCGGTCGTCCGGCTCATTACCACCTGGACCCCGGCACGCTCGAGCATCTGCTGCAGCTGGAGGGAGATTGCCAGGTTGAAGTCCTTCTCCAGGAATCCGTCGCGCACCGCGCCCGGATATCTGCCGCCGTGGCCCGGGTCAACGGCGATCACGATCGCGCCGGGGTTCGCCGGATAGATCGGCGGCAGGCCCTTGCGCAGCGGCCGATCCGCGCGTGCCCGGCCGCGGCCGTTCTCGGTCACCACGCGAGCCAGGTACTGCCCATCGGCCGCGGTCCTGCCGCGTTTGTTGATACCGGCCCAGGTCCAGGTGCGTCGGCCCGCCGCGAGGTTGACCCCGTTGGCTAGCCACCTGACCAGCGTCCCGTCCGGCCGGCGGATTGAGACCCACACCTTCGCCTTCCGGGCAAGGTCGAGCTCGAGCGTGACGCGCTGGGGAAGTGGCGCGAAATCGGCCGCGAAGGGAGTGCCCGACAGGCTGAACGACCGAATCGTGTCGTTGGTCGCGGCCACGGCGCCCGGAGGAGCCAGCAGCGCCGGCGCGACGAGAGCCGCTACGAGGAGCAGCGACAAGCAGATGCGACCGCGTCGCGTCACAGGGTCTCTCACCTCGAAGCTGGGTGCGGTTGCGGCGAGTTCGCGACCGTTCGCGGAGTGTAGCCTTGGGTTCGATTGAGCCAGCCGTGGCGGGGAAGAGTCTTGTTCCGGATCTTCGCGCGCCTGACCCTCGTCGCCACTCTCGGCGCGACGGCGGCACTCGCGCCCATCTCAGTGGCGGCGGCCGATGCATCGGCGCGCTACATCGTGCAGCTCAAGCCCGGCGCGTCGCTCAACACGACCGTCGAACGTGCCCAGGCACGCCACGGAGTTCGGGCCACGCAGCGCTTCAGCCGAGTCTTGAACGGCTTCGCGGCAACCCTGACTTCGAGCCAGCGTGCGGCGCTCGCGGACGACCCGAGCGTCGCCGCGGTCGTGCCCGACATGCCCATCCAGGCCGCGGGCGACCCATATCCGCTGACCGACGACGAGATCCAGTCGGGCATCGTGCGTGTCGGTGCTACGGCCAACCCGGACCGCGAAGGTTCCGCGCTTGACGTCGACATCGCCGTGCTCGATACCGGACTTCAGCCCGACAACCAGGAGCTCAACATCCAGGGCGGCTACAACTGCACCGACCCGAGCCAGAGTGAGCTCGAGCGAGCGGAGCCCGACAGCTGGCGAGATTCGGCCAGCTTCGGCCACGGGACGCACGTGTCGGGAATCGCCGCCGCGCGCGAAAACGGCCGGGGAGTAGCCGGAGTCGCACAGGGCGCGCGGCTGTGGGCGATCAAGGTCCTCGCCGGCAACGGCAACGGCTACTGGTCGTGGATCATCTGCGGGCTCGACCACGTCGCGGCGATGCGCGACCCGGGCAACTCGGCCGTCCCGCGCATCGAGGTCGTCAACATGAGCATTGCCGGCGCCGGCTCGGACGACGGCAATTGCGGCTTCGACAACGCGGACCTGTTCCACCAGGCGGTCTGTCGCCTCGATGCCGAGGGGGTGACGATGATCGCCGCGGCGGGCAACAAATCTTCCGACGCCGCCAACTACGTCCCGGGCGCATACGACGAGGTGATCACGGTCTCGGCGATGGCCGACTGGAATGGGCATGGCGGCCGGCAGCGGATCGCCGCCCGATGATTGCTCGCGGTCTGACGGCGACGATGCGTTCGCGTCGTTCAGCAACTACGGCCCCGACGTGGACCTGATCGCGCCGGGCGTATGCGTCGTGTCGACACTGCCGGTCGACTTGCTCGGTCTGATGAGCGGCACATCGATGGCCACGCCCCACGTGGCCGGCGGCGCGGCGCTCTACTACCTCGCCGAGGCGCGCCTGGGTCGTCCGCGGCCAACGACGCAGCAAGTCCACGCTGCCCTCGTGGCACGCGGCATCGCCGACTGGCAGATCAACAGCGACCCGGACCGGACGTGGCCTGACGCCGCGCGCGAGCCCGGCCTGCGCATCGATCACTTCGACCTCGCCGCCGACTTCGAGATCGGCACCAGCCGCGCTCTCGTGCGGGCTGCGCCGGGCACGACCGCCGAGCTCGACGTCTGGGTGGCGCGGCTGAGCGGCTTCGCAGCGGACGTGGGCCTGACTCTCGACGAGGGCGATCTGCCGCCGGGCGCCGACGCGACGCTCGACGATGTGTTGGCACTCCCCGCACACCGGACGCGGCTGTCCATTGACGTCCCGGCCCAGGCCACGCCGGGCACGTACGACATCGACCTGAGCGGCCAGGCTGCGAGCGAGTCGAGCGCGAGCATCGTTCCGTCTCGTCGTACTTGCTACTGCAGGAGATGGTTCTGGGCCGTGGCTTCGGCTGATCCCGGACTCGGTGGCGGGCATCTCCTCGGTGCCCGTCCGCGTCAAGTGGTCGTCGGTTGCCAACGCTCAGCGCTACGAGCTCCAGCGCAGCGTCGACGGCAGCGATTGGGCCCAACTCGGCAAGCTCTACGGCACCAAGCTCGACACCAACGCCTCGCCCGGCGAGAGCAATCGGTTCCGGGTGCGGGCCAAGGTCGGAGGCATCTGGCGCGAGTGGCGCACCGGAGCGAGCACGATCGTCGTGCCCTATGAGCCGACCGAAGTGGTCGAGCCGCCCGACGACGGCATCGTTCTCACCGGAACATGGTTCGAGGCGTCGCTGTCGACCCCGTTCAGCGAGATCCCGATGTACTCGACCCAGGCCGGCGCAAGGGCGACGCTCGAGTTCACCGGCCGCAGCGTCGCCTGGATCTCGACCGAGGCCACCAATCGTGGCAATGCGCGCGTCTCGATCGACGGCGTGACTGTCCAAACGATCGACCTGAGTGCCGGAACCATCAAGCAGCGCCAGATCGTGTTCGCCAAATCGTGGTCGTCGGTGGGTACTCACACGATTCGAATCGAGGTGCTCGGCCAGCCGAGCACCCGGCCGCGGATCGACGTCGACGGACTGATCGTCATCGCCGAGTAGCGCCCTAGCGGGAAGTGGCGATCTCCGCGGCGCGGCGGTAGGCCGCAACGTAATCGCGCGCCGGGCCTGACCACGAGAAGTCGGCCTCCATCGCGCGAAGCTGGATCCAGCGCCAGAGCTGCGGATCGGACATCGCCCATGCCGCCCTCGTGCACGCGTCGATCAGCGCGGCCGGATCTGCGGGTCCGAAGCTGAACCCGGTGCCCGCGGCGGGATCGGCCGTGGCATCGACGACGGTGTCGACCAGCCCGCCGGTGGCGCGCACGACAGGGACCGTGCCGTAACGCATCGCGATCATCTGGCCCTGGCCGCACGGCTCGAAGCGCGACGGCATCAGGAACGCGTCGGCACCGGCGTACATCCGCCGCGCCAGGCCGCGATCGAAGCGCGCCTCGACCGCGAGCCGCGTCGGCTGCTCGGCGGCCTGCGCCTGCAGCCCGCCGATCAACGATTGGTCGCCCGTGCCCAGCACGCAGATCCGCCCCCCGGCGCCGAGCAGGGCCGGCGCGGCTTCGGCAAGCAGGTCAAAGCCCTTCTGTGGATCGAGCCGGCCGACCATCGCGAAGAGCGGGCCGCCCGGGTCGAGGCCGAGCTCGGCACACAGCGCGGCACGACAGGCCTGCTTGCCGGCCAGGTCGGTGGCCGAGTAGCGCGCCGCGATATCACCATCCGTCGCCGGATTCCAGAGCTCGGTGTCGAGCCCGTTGATGATCCCGAAGTAGCGATCGCCTGCGGCCGTGAGCACGTCCTCGAGTCCGGCGCCCATGCCCGGCTGGACCGACTCACGGGCAAATGTCGGGCTGACGGTATTGACCAGGTCGGCCGCAAGAATGCCCTCGCGCAGGAGATCGACACCGTCCGGCGCCCCTATGCCAGCAGGCAGATCGAGCTGCCCTGCGAGCTCGCGCGGCACCCAGCCGTGATAGGCCAGGTTGTGGCAGGTCAGGATCGTGGGCATGGCGCCGAGCAGTGGATCGTCGGCGTAGCGCGTGCGCAGCGAGAGGATGGCGGGCGCGGCTTCCCAATCGTGGCCGTGGACGACGTCAACCGGGCGTCGCTCGACGCGCATCATCTCCAGCGCCGCGCGACCAAGCAGCGAGAAGCGGAAGCCGTTGTCGGGATAGTCGCGCCCGTCGGCAACGTAGTAGTCGGGCCGATCGAAGCTCGGCGGGTGATCGACGAGGCGCAGCCGATAGCCCCGTCCGACGGCGCTCCAGACCGTTACCGGCACTCCGCCCGCGTCGCCCATCGGCACCACCAGCTCGGTGCGCTCGGCCGGCTCGGGCGGGGCGATGCCGCGATAGAAGGGCAGGTAAACGTCAACCTCGTGGCCGAGGCGGCCGAGCGCACGTGACAGCGCGTCGACGACGTCGGCCAGTCCGCCGGTCTTGGCGAACGGCTCACATTCCGAGGCGACCATGGCGACTCTCATCGGCGCGATGCTAACGGCTGCGAGCCGCTCGATCCGCTGCCTGTCGTATCCTCGAATGGTCGACCGACACCTTCCAGGACCTCTCCACCGGGGGCATTGCCACGAGTACTGACACGCAGCCACCTGCGCTCCGCGTAGCCGACAACCACGACCTGATCCGCGTGCAGGGCGCGCACGTGAACAACCTCAAGAACGTCAACGTGGAGATTCCCAAGCGGCGCCTGACGGTGTTCACCGGCGTGTCCGGATCGGGCAAGAGCTCGCTCGTGTTCGGCACCATCGCCGCCGAGTCGCAACGGCTGATCAACGAGACGTACAGCGCCTTCGTGCAGGGCTTCATGCCGACTCTGGCGCGGCCCGACGTCGACGTTCTCGACGGCCTGACGACGGCGATCATCGTCGACCAGGAGCGGATGGGCGCCAACATCCGCTCGACGGTCGGCACCGCCACGGACGCCAACGCAATGCTGCGCATCCTGTTCAGCCGGCTTGGGCAGCCACACATCGGCTCGCCGCAGGCCTTCTCATTCAACATCCCGTCGGTCACCGGCAGCGGTGCGATCACCGTCGAGCGCGGCAGCGCCAAGCCGAAGACGGAGAGCAGGACCTTCACGCTGCTCGGCGGGATGTGTCCTCGATGCGAGGGCACGGGCAGCGTGACCGACATCGACCTGACCCAGCTGTACGACGAGTCCAGGTCACTCGCGGAAGGCGCCATCACGGTCCCCGGCTACACCCCGGACGGCTGGGCGGTGCGCATCTTTGTCGCCGCCGGCCTGGACGCCGACAAGAAGGTCCGCGACTACTCCGCCAAGGAGCTGGATCTGTTCCTCCGCCAGGAACCGATCAAGGTCAAGGTCGAGAAGATCAACATGTCCTACGAGGGGCTGATCCCCAAGGTCCAGAAGTCGATGCTGTCCAAGGATCGCGAGGCCATGCAGCCGCACATCCGGGCGTTCGTCGACCGAGCGGTGACCTACACCGCGTGCCCCGAGTGCGGCGGCACGCGACTGGCCGCCGGCGCTCGATCGTCGAAGATCCACGAAATCAATATCGCCGACGCGTGTGCGATGCAGATCAGCGACCTGGCAGCCTGGGTCCGTGACCTCGACGAACCCTCCGTCGGCCCCTTGCTCGGTAACCTGCAGCACACGCTTGACTCCTTCGTCGAGATCGGGCTCGGCTACCTCTCGCTCGACCGCTCCGCGGGCACGCTGTCCGGCGGCGAGGCTCAGCGAACGAAGATGATTCGCCACCTCGGGTCGTCGCTGACCGACGTCACGTACGTCTTCGACGAGCCGACGATCGGCCTCCACCCGCACGACATCCAGCGCATGAACGAGCTGCTGCTGCGCCTGCGCGACAAGGGCAACACGGTGCTCGTCGTCGAGCACAAGCCGGAGGCGATCGCCATCGCCGACCACGTCGTCGACCTCGGCCCGGGCGCCGGCAGCGCCGGCGGTGAGGTGGTGTTCGAGGGAACACTCGACGCTCTTCGAGCCAGCGACACCTTGACCGGCCGACACCTGGACGATCGGGCCGCGTTGAAGCCTTCAATTCGAACGCGGACAGGAGTGCTCGAGGTGCGCGGCGCCAGCGCCAACAACCTTCAGGACGTCGATGTCGACATCCCGGTCGGCGTGCTGGTCGTGGTGACCGGCGTCGCCGGGTCTGGCAAGAGCTCGTTGATCCACGGCTCGGTGTCGGGCCGGGACGGCGTGGTGGCCATCGACCAGGGGGCAATCCGCGGCTCGCGCCGAAGCAATCCGGCGACCTACACCGGCCTGCTCGATCCGATCCGCACGGCGTTCGCGAAGGCCAACGGCGTCAAGGCCGCTCTGTTCAGCGCCAACTCCGAGGGCGCTTGTCCCGCGTGCAAGGGCGTTGGCGTCATCTACACCGAGCTGGGCTTCATGGACACCGTCTCCACGCCATGCGAGGTGTGCGAGGGGAAGCGATTCCTGGCCGAGGTTCTCGAGTACCACCTCGGCGGCCGCGACATCAGCGAGGTGCTCGCCATGTCGGTGACCGAGGCCGAGGAGTTCTTCAGCAAGGGCGAGGCACGCACGCCGGCCGCTCACGCAATCCTGGCGCGGCTCGCCGACGTCGGGCTCGGCTACATCAGCCTGGGCCAACCGCTGCCGACGCTGTCGGGCGGCGAACGGCAACGGCTGAAGCTCGCCACCCACATGGGCGAGCAGGGTGGCGTCTACATCCTTGACGAGCCGACCTCCGGCCTCCACCTTGCGGACGTGGAGCAGCTGCTCGGCCTGCTCGACCGACTCGTCGACTCGGGCAAGTCGGTCATCGTCATCGAGCACCACCAGGCGGTAATGGCTCATGCGGACTGGATCATCGACCTCGGCCCGGGCGCCGGCCATGACGGCGGCAGGATCGTCTTCGAGGGCACGCCAAACGACCTCGTGGCCGCTCGTTCCACTCTCACCGGCCAGCACCTCGCGGCCTACGTCGGCGCCTGACCGCGCTCGAGCTGTCCGCTGTGCTTAACCGGTTTACGCACCTTCAACGCGTCCTGTAGGATCGCCGCCATCGTGGCTCCAAGGATCGACATACCCACGCTGCCGCCGGCAGCTCTCAGACTCCCCGCTCAGCTCCAGGGGCTCGAGCGAATGGCCTTCAACCACTACTGGATGTGGCACCCCCGGGTGCGCGTCCTGTTTCGGCGTATCGACGTTGCGGCGTGGCTCCGCTATCGCAACCCGGTGCCGCTGCTGCAGGTCCACCGTGACTGGTCGGAGGTTCTCGACGACGTCGACCTGATGGCCGAGTACCGCACCCTGCTCGACGCGTTCGACAACTACATGGACAACGGGGCCGGCCACTGGTTCGAGCGCGAGCATGGCGAGGAGCTGGACGGGCCGGTCGCCTACTTCTGTGCCGAGTACGGCCTCAACGAGGCGCTCGGGATCTACTCGGGCGGCCTGGGCGTGCTCGCCGGCGACCACCTCAAGGCAGCGTCGGATATGGCCATCCCGTTCATCGGTGTCGGCCTCCTTTATCGCCATGGCTACTTCCGCCAGAACATCGATGCCGACGGTCACCAGGAGCACGCCTACCCCGACTACGATCCGCAGCGCCTGCCGCTGCTCCGGGTAGCCGACGAGGATGGCGGGCCGCTGCGCATCGGCGTCGAGATGCCCGGCCGGACCGTCTACTGCGCCGTGTGGAGGGCCCAGGTCGGCCGTGTGCCGTTGCTGCTGCTCGACACGGACATCCCCGACAACGACGAGACGGACCGGCCGATCACCCACATCCTGTACGTCCGCGGCCGCGAGATGCGCCTGCACCAGGAGATGGTCCTCGGCGTCGGTGGCGTGCGTGCGCTGCGCGCGCTGGGCATCGAGCCCCACGCCTGGCACCTGAACGAGGGCCACTCGGCGTTCATGCTCGTGGAGCGAACGCGCGAGCTGACCGTCGACGGCACGCCGCTCGACGAGGCACTGGCGCGCGTCAAGCGCAACGCGGTATTCACCATCCACACGCCGGTGTCGGCGGGCAATGAGCGCTTCGACACGTCGCTGGTGCGCCGGCTGGCCGCGCCGCTCGCCGCGGACAGCAACCTCGATCTCGAGCGCATCATCGAGCTCGGCCGCGGCGCCGACAACGACCCCAATCAGTTCGACATGACCGCCTTCTCGCTGCGCGAGACGAACGGCGCCAACGCGGTCAGCCAGCTCCACGCGCAGACCGCCAACAGCACCTGGTCGGGCATCGTCGACTCGCCCATCCTGGGCATCACCAACGGCGTTCATCCGCCCTCGTGGCTGGGCGGCGAGGCTCGTTCGCTGTATGGCCAGCTCGGCGCCGACGTCGACGACATTGACCAGCAGGCCAACCCGTTCTGGGAGCGCGTCGCCTCACTGCCCGATAGCCAGCTGTGGGATGCCCATCGGCGCCAGAAGCTGGAGCTTGCCTACTTCGCCCGGCGCAAGCTGCAGCAACAGTTCGCCCGTCACGGCGAGGCGCCGAGCCTGCTCGAGGGACTCGCCGAGGCGCTCGACCCGGAAATCCTGACGATCGGCTTCGCACGCCGCTTCGCGACCTACAAGCGAGCGTCGCTGATCTTCTCCGACGAGGAGCGGCTGGCGCGCATCCTGCTCGATGACGAGCGGCCGATGCAGATCATCTTCGCCGGCAAGGCCCACCCGGCCGACCGGCCCGGCCAGCGCGTGATCCAGGACATCTTCACTCGCAGCCGCTCTCCGAAGTTCGCCAAGCGCGTCTTCGTGCTCGAGGACTACGACATCCGCGTCGGGCGCTACCTCGTGCAGGGCGTCGACGTGTGGCTCAACAACCCGCGCCGGCCACTCGAGGCCTCCGGGACGAGCGGTATGAAGGCAGCCATGAACGGCGTCATCAACTTCTCGGTGCTCGACGGCTGGTGGGACGAGGGCTACAACGGCAAGAACGGCTGGGCGATCGGCAGTCGCGAATCAGTCGCCGACGAGGGCGCTCAGGACTGGGCCGATGCGCAGGACCTGTACCGCTTGCTGGAGAACGACATCATCCCCTCCTACTACGAGCGCGACAAGGACGGCCTGCCGCGGCGCTGGCTGCAGACGATGAAGGAGTCGATGGCCAGCGCGATCTGGCAGTTCTCTACCAGCCGCATGCTCGAGGAGTACGTCGAGCAGCTCTATCTGCCGGCCGCGCGCAACGGTGCAGCTGCGCCCCAGGCTGCCACAGCGGGTCGCTCTCGCTCACGAGGTTGACGGCGCGGATCTCGCTCGCCCTGGTCGTCCACAACCACCAGCCGGTGGGCAACTTCGGGTGGGTGATCGCGGAAGTATTCGAGAAGGCGTACGAGCCGATGATCGGTGCCCTCGAAAAGCACCCGACGATCCGCCTCGCGTTGCACTACACGGGTCCGCTGCTGGAATGGATGGCGGCCAACCAGCCCGAGGCGCTCGATCGGCTGCGCGCGCTGGTCGAGCGCGACCAGGTCGAGATCCTGGGCGGCGGCATGTTCGAGCCGATCCTCGCGGCACTCCCCGAGCGTGACCGGCACGGCCAGCTGACGCGGATGCGCGCCGACATCGAGCGCCGCTTCGGCGTGGCGCCTCGCGGCGCGTGGCTGGCGGAACGAGTCTGGGAGCCGTCGCTGCCGGCCGACCTGGCCAACGCCGGCTACTCCTACACGGTTCTCGACGACAACCATCTGCGCGCCGCGTCCGTGCCCGAGGACGCCATGTGGGGCACGTACACGACCGACGATCAGGGTCGGATGGTGACCATCTTCGGCACCGAGAAGGGCCTCCGATACCGCATCCCGTGGAAGCCGGTCGACGACCTGATCTCGTACTTGAAGGCAAACGCGACCGAGGCCGGCGATCGGCTCGGGATCATGGGCGACGACGGCGAGAAGTTCGGCGCCTGGCCGGGCACGCACGCGCTGTGCTGGGGCCGCGACGCGTGGATCGAGAAGTGCTTCACGGCACTCGAGGAGAACGCCGACTGGCTTTCGACGGTCACGCCGAGTCAGTGGATGGCCGAGCACCCGCCCATCGGTCGTGTCTACATCCCCACCGCCTCGTACGTCGAGATGACCGAATGGGCACTCCCCGCCGATGAGGCGCCGGTCTTCCGCCGGCTGGTCGCCGCCGCAGACGAGGCGAAGTCGCCCTCGAGCCGCTTCCTGCGCGGCGGGCTGTGGCGCAACTTCCAGGCGCGCTACCGCGAGATCAACGACCTGCACAAGCAGATGCTGCGCGCGTCGGGAGCGGTCAACGCCATGCCGGCCGGTCCGGCGCGCGACCGGGCGCTCGACCACCTCTACCGCGCGCAGTCGAACGACTGCTACTGGCACGGCCTGTTCGGCGGCATCTACATCGTCCACATGCGCATGGCGACGCATGCCGAGCTGATTGCCGCGGCCGACCTGGCGATGGCCGAACCGGATCGCCGGCGGGGTCGCCGACTTCGATCTCGACGGGCGCGACGAGGTGATGGTCGGCAGCGCCGGCCAGAACGTGCTGATCGACCCGGCCGAGGGCGCGGGCATCGGCCAGTGGGACCTGCGCGCGTCGCGCGTCGCGCTCGCGTCCGTGCTGCGGCGCCGGCCCGAGGCGTACCACGAGAAGCTCAGGAAGATGGCCGACGCGGCGCGCAAGGAGCTCGTGCGCCATCTCGTGTACGACGACCACGAGCGGCGCAGCGGACTCGTCCGCATCCTCGACCCCGCCGGCAGGCAGCTGGGCGACTTCGTCAACGGGGAGTGGCGCATCGAGTCGGCCGAGCAGTCGAAGGCGGTGCTCTCGCGACTCGCACCGGGGCTGTTCGTGCGCAAGACGGTGAGCGTCGGCGGAGATCGCCTCGCCGGCTCGTTGTCGGTCGGCGTCGAGGTCCAGAACCGCGGATTGGGTCCGTTGACCGGCACGCTCGAGCTCGAGTGGAACGTGAACCTGTTGGGCGGCGGCGGCAACGAGAAGGCGTACTACCGATGGGCCGGCAAGGACGCCCGATTCGACACTTCGGGCTCTGTCGACGCCGGCGTTGCCCTGTCGTTCGGCAACGAGCACGAAGGCGTCGACGTTCGCACGGAGATCGAGCCACCGACCGAGCAGGAGTGGCTCTCGGTCGACACCGTCTCCAACTCCGAATCTGGCTTCGAGAAGACCCACCAGGGATCGTGCCTGACCCAGCGCTGGAAGCTCGGCATGGGTCCGTCCGAGACGCAGACGTTCACGACGACCTTCCGCTTCACGCAGTCGCGCGACCGCGCGGCGGAGGAGCTGGACTCGAACTAGGAGGACCGAACTCCTTGTTCGGGCGCGGTCGGCAGTGCCGCTGAGGTGATGTTGCCACTCGGCACGAACGCGGCACGGTATGTATCCAGGAACGGTTTGGCCCCGACACGCGTGAAGAACGCGTCAGCCTCCGCTGCCGCATTGGCTGCCTCAGGAAAACGGCCCTCTGCGCGAGCTCCAACCGCCAGGTTCAACATTGCCAACCAGAATTCCGCTCCCGACTGGCTAAAACCCCGCTCAGCCGTCACGTAGAGCGAACGAGCATCGTTCCAGCGTTGCTCAACAACAGCGAGAGCCGTGTCGATCGCTATTCGCTCGGCGTCCGCTTGACGTCCGAGTAGCTCGACGCTTGCGATAGCCACGGCGGCTTCGGCAACCCAGCCGGCCTCATTGGCCGCGACACCTGCCGCCATGCCGGCCACGACCGCCGGCACGAGGGTTTCCTGGTGCGACCAGCCGATTCGCGCACCGGGCATCACGGCCCTCCAGTCGCCGCCAGCGAATGAGATTGTGGCCCCAACAGTGGCCATCGAAGTCATGGCCTGCGAGCTAGATGAGCCTGCCATGTCGATAGCAGCCTGGTGTTCCCGCCGAGCCTCATCCAACCGGCCACGGAACGCGTCGCGCAGGGCGTGTTCGACCATTCGCCAAGCGCCGTAGAAGCCAGTCGAATCGAAGGCCGATGTCTCCTCGATCCAGGCGTCCCAGTCACCCCGCTCGAACGCGTTGGACAACGCATTGCTGGCGAACTGGACGGCCCATGTGCGCAGGCCGAATCGATTGGCGATGGCGTAACTCTCGGCGAGGAGCTGCGCCGCCGCGTTCGTGGCTTCGCTCGCAACAACGCCGAGCAGGTTGTTCCGCGCTCGCAAGGCGGTCCAGTTGTAGCCGAGGCGCTCTGCGACCTGGATCGCACCGCGCAGGATGATCTCTCCCTCGCGCACTCGGGGCGTGTTGGTCAGTGCCGTGCCCTTGGTTACCAGGGCCTCCGTCAGCTGGATATCCGTAGCGATCCTCACCGCGGCAATGACGCGATCGCAATATTCGACGGATTCTTCGTAGAAACCGCCGATCATCAGCGCCCTGGCCAGCTCGGCCTGTGCAAACACGACTTCGGGAGTCGATCCAAGGTCCGCGACGCCCTCAAGTGCCGGGCGCAAGATCGCGATAGCGGGTCGCTCACCGTGCTCCATCAGGTAGGCCTCAACCTGCTGGGTGACGCCGGCCAGGGCGCCGAGCCGGTCGCCGGCGTCGCGGCTAAGGGTCTCGACGGCGCGGGCGTGGTCCATCGAACGACCGGCATCGCCCAAGTGCCGGGCGGCCGTCGCCGCCCGGGTATGCAGGGCGATGACTTCTGCGTGGTCTGGTCGTCACCTCGATAGCCTGCTCGAGGTACGCCAGAGCCTGTTTGTAGGAATGAAGCTCGATCGCCCGCTCAGCGGCGCCGCGCAGTGATACGCGAGCCTGGGCCGCGAGCGCTTCCGCTTCCGCGCCGGAAGCCGCTCTTTGTGCGGCGACGTAGTGGCTGGCCAGCACACCGGCCAGCTCGTCGTCGCCCAGCGACTCGTAGTAACGAGCCGCGGCCACGTGCAGCGCTCGTTGGTCGGCGCGCGACAGCGACCCTTCGGCGACCTCGCGCACAACTCCCTGCACGAACTGGTATTGGCCACGCTCCGGTGAGCGCGGGTCGACATCGACGCGCAGCAGCTGACGTTTCACGATTTCGCCCAGTCGCTCGGCCAGAGAATCGAGCGGTTCGCCGTGGACCGCGGACAGCGCCTCGCCGGTGAAGCTGAGGCCGAGAACGGCCGCGGACTGGAGCACCTTGCGATCCCGTTCGCCGAGAGCGTCGAGCCTCGCCGCGATCAGGGCATGTAGTGATGCGGGAACCGCCAGGCGCTCGAGCTCGCCCGTCAGCTCGTATCGTCCGTCGCCGGTCGGCCCCAACTCCCCGCGGTCGAGGAGCATGCGGATCGTCTCGACGGCGTAGAGAGGGACGCCCTCCGCGCGGTCGACGATCGCGTCGGTCGCGGCGGCAGGAATGCCAGGTACCGTCCCACGCACCATCTCCGCGATCTGCACCGCGTCGAGAGGCTCCAGTCTGATCCCGGTGAAGCTGCGCACGCTGCTGCCCCAGCCCGCCCGCCGCTCGGCGAGCTCCGGCCGCGCGAGGGTCATCACGAAGAGCGGACTGCTCCGTGACCTGTCGAGCAATTCCTCGACGAAGTCGATCATGCCGTCGTCCGCCCATTGCAGGTCCTCGAAGATGAGCACGACCGGCCCGCGATCAGCGATGCGTTCGAAGAACGTTCGCCACGCGGCGAAGACCTCGTCACGTGAGCCGGGCGGCATCGGCTCGAGAGCCAGCAGGGCGGCCAGCCGCTGCTCGATCCAGCGCAGCTCGACATCGTCGGTGACCCACTCGGCCACTGATTCGCCCAGTCGCCGGCGAGCAACCTCAGGCGAATCTGCCTCGGCGATGCCGGCACGGCTTCGAACCATCTCGGCCAGCGCCCAGTAGCTGATCCCTTCGCCGTAAGCCGGTGACCGACCGGTGTGCCACCAGACCGTGTCGACAACGCCGTCGATGTACTTCTCGAACTCCCACGCAAGCCGGCTCTTGCCGATGCCGGCCTGGCCGATCACGGATACCAGGCGCGGCTTGCCCTCACGTTCAGTGGCGTGGAATAGATCCTTGAGCAGCAGGAGCTCCTCGTCGCGTCCGGTGAAGGGCGGCTCGAGGGTGTCTGATCGGCCCGAACCGCCGCGCTTGGCCACGACCGCGGTCGCTCGCCAGGCAGGCACGGGCGACTGCTTGCCCTTGAGCATCTGCTCACCAGCCTGCTCGTAGGCGATCGCCTCGTGAGTGGAGCGATACGTTGCTTCGCCGACCAGCACGGCACCCGGTGGAGCGACGGATTGGAGGCGGCTGGCGGTATTGACGATGTCGCCGGCGACCATGCCCTGGCCGATGGCGCCCACGGTCACCGCCGTCTCGCCCGTCAGGACTCCGGCGCGAACCTGAACCGGCAAGCTTCCGGACAGCCCGGGCACCGAGCCAACGATGTCGAGCGCGGCGCGGACCGCCCGCTCAGCATCATCCTCGAACGCGGTCGGCGCGCCCCAGACGGCCATCACGGCGTCGCCGATGAACTTCTCGACCGTGCCGCCATAGCGCTCGACGATCGTTCGCGTCTGCTCGAAGTAACGCGTCAGGAATTCGCGCGTGTCCTCCGGATCGCGGTCCTCGGCGAGCGTGGTAAAGCCGACCAGATCCGCAAACAGGACGGTGACCAGACGCCGCTCGGCGATGCCAAGCTGCGCCCCGTGAGCGTCAGCGTGTCGTATTGCGCCGGTCGTGGCATTGTGAGCCCCGGCAGCTAACGTCGTACCGCATTCGCCACAGAACTTGGCTGCTTCAGGGTTCTCCGCGCCGCAGTTGGGGCAGCCGGTAGCCAGACGCGCGCCGCACTCGATGCAGAACTTGCGCGTCCCCTCGTTGACGGTCTGGCACTGCGAACAGATCACCGTTTGGTCAGCGTATCAGCGGCCCTAGTCGGCCGGCGCGGCCCAGCGGGACCAGGCGAACGAGGGTTCGAAGCCCAGACCCTTGTAGAGCTCGACGGCGCCGACGTTTTCCTCGATCACTGATAGCCAGACCAGCTTGTGCCCCGTGGCGAGGCCGGCGCGAGTTGCGACCGCGGTGATCATCTGGCCGTAGCCGCGCCGGCGGTGGCGCGCAGCGACGCCGACGGCGCTGAGTGACGCGACCCCCGGGCCGCTCGTAAGGCGGAGGCTCGCAACCGGCTCGTGCACGAGCCGCAGCAGGAAGGCTCGGATCGTGCCGTCCTGCACCGCGACTGCCAGGCGCTCCGCTCGCTCGTCCAGGCCGTCGAGAGTCAGATCGAAGTTGGCGACCTCGAGCCGCGCCGCATCCATGGCGCTCGCCGGCGTCACCGCCTCGACGCGCAGCCCGGGATCGAGATGCGGCACGACAGGCGCGTGGCGAGTCGTCATGATCCGCTCGCCGTTCAGCCGCACCCAGCCCAGTGCCTCCAGCCGATCGGCCAGGTCGGGCGGCTCGGTCAGGCCATCGGCGACGGAAACGACCGGCCACTCCCCTGCCTCGCGCATTGCTCGATCCAGGGCCTGGACGCGCCGTCGGCCATCGGCCGGGCGCCAGCGGATCTGCGCCGCGTAGTTGAGCCCGGGTCCGCGACCATGCAGCGCGGACCATCGCGACGCCGAGCCGGCTCGTCGAATACCTCCGCGCCGGCTGCGGGTCAGCTCGACGTGCATTCGCTCCATCGCCTCGAGCTCATCGCGCGTCGGCGCGGCGGCATCCTCGTGCTCGTACCGCGTCGGATCGCGGACGTGCCGTCGCCGGCCGACGGGGCAGTGGAGGTGAGTCGCCTGAGCTCATCGGAGAGCGGCGAGGACCTCGTTGTCGAAGCGCTCGACGAGCGCGACCAGCTTCTCTGGGTCCGTCTCGGCGAAGTCGACGGCGACGTGGTCGACGCCGATCGCCTCGAACTCGCGCAGCTCGCCGACCATCTGCTCGGGCGTGCCGGCGACCATGAAGAAGGGCACGTCGTGGCGGCCGAAGCCGACCCGGAAACGAGCCGAGATGGTCGGCGAGGGCCGGCCGGCCGCTTCTGCCGCGGCGCGGACGATCGGCACGCGGACGGCCACCTGGGCCGGGCTCGACGAGGACGAGTGGTAGCCATTCCCGAGCCGCCCGGCCCGCTCGAGCACCGCCGGCTCGCGGCCACCGACCCACACCGCCAGTTCGCGGCCCTGCGGTGGCAATGGCAGAAAACGCGACCTCTTCGAATGAATGGAAGCGCCCCTCGAACGGCCCCGTGCCACCGCCCCACAGGTAGCGCCACATCTCGATCGACTCGTCGAGGTATGCGCCACGCCGGCCGAACCGGTCCTCGAGGCCGAGATGGGCGAACTCCTTCCGGTTCCAGCCGACACCGACGCCGGCGATCAGCCGCCCACCCGACAAGGCGTCCAGCGTGGCCAGCTCCTTGGCGAGCTGGACCGCGTCGCGCATCGGCACGACGACGACGCTGATTCCGACGCGCAGGCTCGGTTGCCGCGCTGCCACATGGGCAACGGTCACCAGCGCCTCGAAGATCGTGAAGTAGTCCTCGCTCCGCTTGGACGGCTCGACGAGCAGGTGATCGGTCGTGAAGACGGAATGCCAGCCGAGTCGGGCGGCCACCTCCGCCCCTGCGTCGATTGCCTCGACGCTCGCTGCCTCGCGGTACGAGGGCAGGATGAGCCCGATATCCACCGGTCGAGGGCCGCTAGTTGTCGCCGAGGTAGGCGCGGCGGACCCACTTGATCGGCGGCGTGCCGTGCGAGATGACCGATTCGAGGTGAGCTCGGTAATCGAAGCCGGGCGTCTCGCCCAATCCACCGGCAATCCGCTGCGGCGGCACGGCATCCTCGCCGGCGCCGGCTGCAACTGCTGCTCGCTTGCGCGCGGCGACCTCCATGTCCCACATCTCGAGCGCGCCGAGGTAGTAGGTCGACAGCTGGGTCGACGTAAGCCGCGCACGAAGCCACTTCGCGCGTGCCTCGTCCTCTTCCTGGAAGCCGCCGCGGACCATCATGTCCATCGCTTCCTGCTCGGTCATGCCCGCGGTGTGGATGCGCACGTCCATCAGCGCGTTGGTGATCGCGCGCAGGTAGAACTTCCAGTGGTTGAGCAGCAACGCCGGCTCGAAGTCGCCGTAACCGAGATCCATCATCACCTGGGTGACGTAGACCGCCCAGCCCTCGGCGAACATGCCGCTGCCGAAGACCGACCGCGTCAGGTTGGGCGTCCGATTCGAGTACGCCAGCTGGAGGTAGTGGCCGGGCACGCCCTCGTGAATGGCCAGCAAGCGGAGCATTCGGTCGTTGTCCTCGCGCAGATACGACTCGACCGCTTCCGGTCCCGCCGATTCATCGGGCGGAGTGATCCAGAAGTAGCTCGACAGCCCCTTGTCGAGCGGGCCCGGCGATTCGAGGAATGCCCGACCGTAGGCGCGCATGTAGACCGGCGTCCAGGTGATCTGCATCGGCTCGTCGGGCAGGCCGATGACGTCGTTGACGCGGCAGAACTCCTCGACGCGGGCGACCTCGGCCCGACTCCAGTCGAGCAGCTCGTGCGGCTGGCGATGCTCGCGCGCGACTGCATCGAGCGCGCGGCGGATGACCTCGTCGCCATCCTCGGGCATCGACTGGCCGGGCAGCCACTGCGGCCACGCCTCGCGCGCCAGGCGCAGGATCTCGGCACGAACGACCCCGTAGTCGTTCTTTGCCCGTTGCTCCAGCTCCTCGTACGACAGGTCGCTCGACAGCGTGTGGCGCAGCTTGGCCGCGAAGAGCGCCGGACCCAGCCGCCCATCGCCCTCCGAGCGCGGCAAGACTTCCTGTTCGAGTCGGCGCCGGAACTCGGCGACGGCCTGGCTGGCAGATGCGCAGCGGCCGACTTGAGCTCCTCGGCCACGTCCGCCGCCTCGCCCTCAGCCGCGCGGCGGTCGCTCTCGGCCAGGCCCTGGTCGATCAGCTCGGTGATGCCGCTCAGCTGGGCCAGGGCGGTGTCGGTATGAACGCGCGAAACGGGCCTGCCGGGCAGGCCGTGCAGATTGTCGATTGCGGCGTCGAGCAGCTCGGCCAGACCGGCAACGCGGCCGGCGAAGGCCATTCCCCGGTGCTGCCACGGCGCGAACTCGCGGGCGAGCAACCCGAACAGGCCGCTGCCGATGAGATGCACGTAAGCCAGCGGATCCCACGCCTGCTGACGCAGCTCCGCCTCGTCGAACTCGAACGACTCGATTGCCTCGAGCACGATGCCGCGATCGATCAGCTCGGCGGCACTCAGCTCGGCCTCAGACAGCGCCTGGAGACGCGCCCGATGATGGCGCAGCGTGGCCAGCCGGGCAGCTCGGCCGGCCTCGGTCAGGTCCGGCCAACGGTCGTCGTGAGCGTGGAAGCCAACCTGCGTCGCCCACGTCGGCTGTGCCGCGAACAGGTCGTCGAGCAGCCGATGCAGCGCGAAGTCGAAGACCGTGCGCGGCTCGGGCCGGGTGTCCTCGGCCAACGAAGCGAACCGGCGACCGGCGACCTCTGTCACTCTGGCGACCTCCGACTGAACACGACATCGGCAAACTCGGGGCTGGGCGAGCATCCTAGTCCGCGTCGCCGGATGTAGCATGGCCGGCGCTGGCCGCACTCAAGGCAGATGCTGGCCACAGCGCGAGGAACCTTCTACTTGCTCGATATCGGCATCCGCATCCTGGTCAATGCCATCGCGCTGGTGGCTGCGATCCGCCTCGTTCCGAACGTGACCTTTGATGGGGAGTGGTGGCAGCTGGCCCTGCTGGCCGTCATCTTCGGCCTCGTCAACGCCTACATCAGGCCGATCGTCAAGATGCTCAGCCTGCCGCTCACCTTCGTCACCTTTGGCCTTATCGGACTCGTCATCAACACGGCGATGGTGCTGCTCGCGGCCGGGCTGAGCGACAGCCTGAAGCTCAACTTCACCCTCGCCGGCTGGCCGCCCGGATCGATCGACCTCGACGTGATCATCGCCGCGTTCCTGACTTCCGTGGTGCTCAGCGTCGTGTCGATGATCATGTCGCTCGTCAGGTTGGCGGCGCCACGCGTCTGATTCCGGCTCGGGGCGCAGCCACGTGGCGCTGAATGTGACGATCGTTGCCGGCGACAGCTTCGAGTTCGACGCGCGCGGACAACGAATAGGTCGATCGCTTGCGGCAGAGGGTCACCTCGTGCGAGTGCTGGCGCTGGTCGACGATGGCGCGCGTCACTGGTGCAACACCTGGGACACCGTTTCGGGTGACGCCCCTGCAGCTTGACCGGCGCATCACCTCGGTTTTTCGGCCGCTTCCACAGCGTGCAAGACAGGCGATGGCCGCAGCCATCGGGCTGGATCCTGAGGCGACCATCCTTCCGGTCGACCAGCCACACGGCGCGGACATGGTGCGCCACCCATTGAGGCGGATAGCCGAGATCGGCGCCCATCTGCGCAGGATCGGCCCGTGGGCCGACGCGATCGCCGCCGCCGCACCGGACACCGACGTATTCCATACCCAATCAATCACGGCCCTGCCCGCGGTCCAGGCCGCGGCGCATCGATTGGGAGCGCGGTACGTGTACGACTATGCGGACATCCAGACCGACGGCGCGCGACTCGCACGGCTGCCAGGGCCGATCCGCTCTCTGGCGCGAGGATTCGAAACCCGTTGGGCCCGCGGAGCCTCTGCCCGGCTCGCGGCCAGCTCGGGCCTGGCCTCGGTGGTCGAACGCCGGACGCACATCCGTCCGGCAGTCGTGATGAACTGCCCTCCTGCGTGGCAGCCAGGCATTGACGAGCCGCCGCGGTTCGATCGGATCCGCGAACACCTGGGTATCCCGACCGATCGACCGATCGTGCTCCATCACGGTCAGCTGAAGCTCGGTCGCGGCATTGAGGAGCTGGTCGCGGCGGCCGCAACTTCGGCGCTCGCCGGTCACGATCCGGCGGTCGTGATCATGGGTTTCGGGCGCCTGGAGAGCTACGCGCGCGCCGCTGCGGCGCGCCTGCCGGATCGTGTGTACGTCTTGCCGCCCGTCCCGCCGGACGAGCTGCTGGAGTGGATCGCAAGCGCCGACGTGGCCTACCTGGGCATCCCGCCTGCGACGCCCAACATCCGCCTGACACTGCCCAACAAGCTGTTCGAATCGATGATGGCCGGTGTGCCCTCGATCGCGGCGACGGGGACGGCGGCAGCACGTTTGATCGAGCGCGAGGGAGTCGGTCGGTTGGCCCGGATCGAGTTCCCCGACGAGCTGGCGACCGCCCTGAATGCGCTGCTCGACATGCCTCCCGGAGAGCGCTCCGCATTGCGCCGGCACTGTCGAACAGTGGCGCTGCGCTCCTACTCATGGGAGATTCGGCAGGGTCCGCTGATCGACGCTTACCGTAGCCTGACGGCAGGTGACTGCAGCCGAACGTCGATCGCGGACCGCAGGTTCTGGCCGTCGTAGTCAACTACAACGGCGCGGGCATGACGGTGCGGGCAGTCGAGACCCTCCGAGCGCAAGCCGGAGGAGATGCGCTTCGCCTGCTGGTCGTCGACAACGGGTCGTCTGCCGCCGACTTCGCCGAGCTCGAGAGCCGCTTGAGCGGTCGGGTTGAGCTGATCCGGTGGGCGCGTAATCGCGGCTACGGCGCGGCGTGCAATGCCGCCTCGCTCATCGCGGCGGAAAGCGGCATCCCTTACGTCTGGTGGCTAAACAACGACCTGGAGCTGGAGCCCGGCGCCATGCGACGCATTGATGGCTCACCTGGAGGCGTCGCCGCGGACTGCGGCCGCTGGCGCGGTAACCGTCGACCTTGAGACGGGCGCTCTCGTGCTCGGTGCCGGCATGGACCTGTCGCTATGGCGGAGCCGCGTCCGGAACCGTTACGCCGGCGCCAGGGTTGAGCAGCTTCCCGGATCGCCGTACGAGGTGGACGTGATCGCGGCGGCGTGTGTGCTGGTCAGGATTTCAGCACTTCGCGACATAGGTGGCATGGACGAGGGCTACTTCATGTACGGCGAGGACGTCGACTGGTCGTTTCGTGCAAGCGCGGCGGGCTACGCCCTCGACATCGTTCCAGCCGCCCGAGTCAGGCACGGCTGGGCGCAAAGCTCGCGCCCCGAGGATCGCCTGCGCTACATCATGCGCAACCGAGTGCGCATGATGCGGATCCATGGCACGACAGCGGTCCAGGCTGCGTTCATGGGCTACTTCCTGTTCGGGTGGCTGCCGGCCTACACCGTCGCACGCCTCGTCCCTCGTTTTGGCCTAGGCCGGGGACTTCGCCTCGCCGTCTCGCCGCTGATCTGGAACATGCGCGATGCCATCCGACGCGGGCGTTGGCGGTTGCGCGCCGAGGACCTCGACATCGCCCGCATCTGATCGTTCTGGGACTGCCGCGAGTGCCAGCGCGGCGACGATGAAGAAGGCCGCGTAACCCTGCGTGGACTCCAGCGTCGAGGCGAACAACGCCAGGATCAGCTCGGCAACGAGGGCGATGCTCAGCGCCAGTCCAATGGGCGACCGCCATGCACGGCTCGCACGCGCCACGATTACCCCTGCCAGGAACAGGAACGACCCCGTGCCCACGAGCCCGAGCTCGACCAGCAACGAGAGGTACATGTTGTCGACGTAGCTGATCTGGCCGATCAGGCCGCTCAGCACGGTCATGCCACTCAACAGGCCCCAGCCGAACAACGGCTTGGCGCTGAGCGCCTCGATCGTCGCTTCGATGCTGGCCACTCGCATGGCCACCGAATCCTGCAGGATCCTGCCCGTCTCGCCCTGACCTGAACCGGCGATCTGCGGCTCAATGGACAACACCGTGAATGCCGCCGCGACGATGCCGGCCATCACGAGGAAGGCAAACCCGACCGTGCGCCGGCCACGAACGAGGAGATAGACGCCGGGCACGACGAACATCGCGGTCATCGCCAGGCGGCTCACGGTCAGGATCGCGACCGAGACGGCAAGGATCAACCAGCCGGCGCCGGCGAGCACCCTCTCGCGTCCCTTCCCGTCCACGAGTGCCGGCATCAGCAGCGCGCTCGCGACAACCATCCAGATCCCAAAGAACAGCGTTGCCCTGAATGGGCCTGCCTGCCGCTCGAGCCCGAAGCGAGCCGTGGGTTCCATCAGCGGATCTGTTCCGGCCAGAGATGAGAGCACGTGGTCGTAGTGAATCCCGAAGACCGCCAGGGTGAAGACCAGCGCGGCAACGGCGACGGTCGTGGCAGCCACGGTGGTGACGAGTGTCCGCAAGTCCGCCACCAACAGCTGCCGCGCGGTACATCAGCAGAAACACGAGCAGCCCCTCGACCACCAGTGATGCGTAGCGCGTCCAGGATGCGGCAGAGGGGTTGATCGTCGCGGTCACCAGCGCCGAGCCGAGGAAGGCCGCCCAACCGACCCACACAAGGACGGGCAGGCGCCGAGCCGCGGCGAGGTATGACCGCCAATCAGTCAGGGCAATGAGCGCTGCGCCTGCGAGCACCAGCCGCGACGGTGACAGCACGATGCCGCCCACGCGCAGGCCGAAGTCGGCCGGGAAGACGAGCAGCGCGACGATGTAGGCGGCCATCAACCAAACGGGCGCCCGTGATCGCGCCGCTGCCGATGGCTGCGCGATCACCGTCGATTGCTGCGCGGTCACCGCCGCATTTCGTGGGCAGTGGCGAGAGCAAGGTCGTAGGCGCGGCGCAGGGCGGCCACGCTTCGTTCCCAGCGCAGCTCCCCTTCCATCCGAGCGCGTCCGACGCTCGCCAGGGCGACCCCCCGGTCGTTCGAAGTCAGGATCTCGACCGCGCAGCGGGCAAGATCGAGCGGGTCGTTGGGGCGCGCATACAAAGCCGCTTCTCCAGCTGTCTCACGCGTCTCGGCCAGGTCGAAGCAGACGCTCGGAACGCCCATCGCCATGTATTCCATTGTCTTGTTCATCGTGCACAGCTCATTGAAGCCGTTTGCCGGGTCGGGACCGATGGCCAGGTCGGCGGTGGACAGGGCGGTACGGAGTTGCGCGTCGGTCAGGCGGCCCGGAAAGTGAATGTCCTCGCCCATTCCAAGTCGTTTGGCGAGCCGCCGGGCGCTGCCTCGTTCACTGCCGTCACCAATGGCCATGAACTGAACTGCACCGGGCAACAGGTCGGCTATCCGACGAGATGCGTGGACGAAGAGGTCTACTCCGTCCTGAGGCCCCATCACACCGACGTAGACAACGAGGAATTGCCGACCCTTCTTGAGGAGTTGGTCGGGTTCGACCCTGTAAGTCCGGGCTGTGTCGACCGACGACCGCACCACGACCACCCGTCGGGCATCGACGCCGCCACGACCCCTCGCCAGCCGGGCGATGCTCTCGTTCGTGGCGATCACGACGTCTGCCGCATGAAAGGACTCGCGTTCGCACCAGACCAGGAACCTGTCGATGAGCCCGCCCTGCCTTCCGCCCTGGGCGCGATACAGCTCAGGCGATGGATCGTGCTGGTCGAAGATGAACGCGGCGCCGAGCTGGTGAAACGCCCGCGCCAGCGGAAAGAAGAAATCCGGTGGGTTTGCTGCATGGATTACGTCTACCCGGCGCCTCAGATGGGCGAGTGCCGCCAGGATCGACAGTGCCGGCACGGCGACCGCGTACTCGAGCAAATGGCCCGCCAGACCGGCGCCCGTTGCCGCAAATGGAAAGCGGTAAATCTCGACGCCGTCCACATGCTCGTGCCAGCGGCCGCCCGAGAATCCCGGTCCGACGACCGACACCAGCCACCCGTCGCGGCGCAGCGCCTGTGCCTCCGCCCAGACACGTCGGTCGAACGGAACCGGCAGATTCTCGACCAGGAGGAGGGCGTGTTTGCCCCGCACAGCGCCGGTAGCTCCCGTCAGGCGACGATCCCGGCCCGAGTGATGCCCCAGATGTCGACGAGCCGGTCGGCCGGGATGGCGATATCGCGATAGTCGGGGTGCGGGGTAGCGACGACGAAGACCTCGGAGTGCTCGAGCACCTCGGCAATAGGCAAGTTCGCGGGATCTCTGACGTACGGGTCGGTGCTGCGCACGATCGCGCCTGCGTCGATCAGAAGCTGGCGTAGCTCAGTGCTGGGGGCGCCGCGCACGTCGTCGGAACCGGCCTTGAATGCCATTCCGAGCAGACCAACGTGGCGCCCCGCCAGAGGGCCGAATCGCCTCTCCATGCGCTCTGCCACCCGAGCAGGCAGGCTCCGATTGATCTCCAGTGCGGCGCGAACGAGCGAGCCATCGCGACTTGACAGCTCGGCCAGGGCGACCGAGTCCTTGACCAGACACGGTCCGGCCGCGAACCCCGGAGAGGGCAGGTTTCTTGCCCGTGGGTAGTCCTGTTGAACGATGCGCAGGACGTTGTCGTAGTCGGCGCCGGCCGCATCGGCCAGTGCCCAGAATTCGTTGGCCGCCGCAAAGCTCACATAGCGCCATCCGTTGGCGACGAGCTTCGCCACCTCGGCTTCGAGCGCAGTGGATCGGAGGCACTCGATGCCGAGCCGACCGAATAGGGCTTCTGCCCGTGAAGCTGCCTGAGGATCGTCGGCACCGACTATCTGGGGCAGCGACCGCAGCTCCTCCAGGGCGTTGCCCTGGACCAGCCTTTCCGGGCAGAACGCGACATCGGCATGCATACCGCGTTCGCGCAGGCGCTGGCGGACGTGGTCGGTGGTGCCCGGGCGGACTGTGCTCCTGATGATCAACAGAGCGCCGTCTGCGAGGTATGCCGCCAGGCCGTCGATGGTCTGGTCGAGAGCGGCGACCGACGACGAGCCTTCGTCATCGGTCAGCCCGACCGCCACGATGACCGTGTCGACGCCTCGGACGACGTCCGGCGACGCGCTGAACGTAAGGCGGCCGGTGGCCGCGAGACGTTCGATCAGCTCGTCCGCGCCTGGCTCGGCGAAGGGCGCCCGACCCGAGGCGATCGAGGTCAGTGACTGGTGCGACGTGTCCAGGATGCCGACTCGAAACCCTGCATCGCAGAACACCAGCGAGAGCGGTAGGCCGACATGACCTGCACCACCGACGATGACGATGTCGGGCACCCCAGGCTGTTGCTCATCGAGTGGGCTGATCATGGGCCTATCGACAGTCGTCAAAAACCCCCACCTTCCGGTACGTGACGGTCGCGAGACTCTAGCATCGAGCCCGCCATGAACCGGATGCTGGCCACCTACGCCGAAGCCGCCAAACGCTTCGGCACGCCGCTCTATTTCTATGACTTGCCACGGCTGCGCGCCGACGCGCGTGCCATCGCCGACGCGTTTCCGGCTCCATGGCTGCGCCTGTACGCGCTGAAGGCAAACTCGCTGCCCGGGCTGGTACGCGAGATCCTGGCCGAGGGTTTCGTCGCCAGTGCCGTTTCGAGCGGTGAAGTGGCACTCGCCGAGCGTGCCGGCGCGGCAGCGGATCGCATCGTCCTCGAGGGGATCGGCAAGAGCGACGCCGATCTCATCGCCGCTGCGCGCCGCGCGGCGAATGGCTCGCCGCTTGCGTGGGTCAGCCTCGAGACGCCAGAGGATGCCGCTGTTCTGGCCGCCGCGGCGTGGGCGGCTGGGACGCGCGTTGACGTCCTCGTGCGCGTCAACCCGGCCGTGTCGCCCGAGACGCACAGCGGTCTGGCCGTCGGTGCAGCGGAATTCGAAGTTCGGCATCCTGCCCGAGGAGCTACCGGCCGTAATCGAGGCGGGTGGGGGTCCCGACGGCCCGCTGCGCTGGCGTGGCATCCACCTTCACGTCGGGTCGCAGCTCGGCGCCATCGATGCCTGGCGATCCGCGTTTCGGATCGGCGTTCGACTGCTCGAGCTGCAGCGCGCCACGCTGCCCGACTTCGACACGCTCGATGCGGGCGGCGGCTTTCCAGTCGCCATGGGCGACGACGATTCGGTGCCTGCGCCGAGCCGCTTTGCCCAGGCCGCGCAGGCCGAGCTGGACGCGATGCCGGACGGCACTCGACCCGCCAGGCTGGCCATCGAGCCGGGCCGTGCCGTCGTCGCCGGCTGTGGCTGGTTGGTCGGCCGTGTGCTGCACGTGCGGCCGCGCGAGACGCCGATCGTCGTTCTCGACACCGGCATGACCGAGCTCATCCGCCCCGCCCTGTACGGCGCCGTCCATCCCATGCGCGCGCTGACCTCGCTCGGGCGGCCGATTGACGACGGTGCAGCCGATTTGACCTCGGTGCGCGTCGACGGCCCGATCTGCGAATCGACCGACACGCTCGGCTTCTCTGACTTCCCGCCGCTCGAGCGGGGCGACCTGGTCGCGATCGGCATGGTCGGCGCGTACGGCTCGTCGATGGCCAGCACCTACAACGGCCGCCCGCGCCCGCCCGAAATCGCCTGGGACGGCGAGCGCCTGACCGTCCTTCGCCGCCGCGGCTCTCTTCGCAGCCTGCCCTAGGCTTATGGACGTGAGCGACAAGACCACTTCTCACGTGCGGCGTGCATTCGCGGAACGGCTGGCGCGCGCGCCGCTGCTGCTCGACGGCGCGATGGGCACGCTGCTCTACAGCCGGGGAGTGCCGCAGCGCTCGTCGCTCGACAGTCTCGTCGAGACGCAACCGGAGCTGATCGGCGCTATCCACCGCGAGTACATCGACGCCGGCGCGGACGCGATCGAGACGAACTCGTTCGGCGCAAACCGGCTCCGCCTCGCGCCATACGGCCTTGCCGATCGCGCCGGCCTGCTCAATCGCCGCGCTGCGCAGCTGGCCAGAGAAGCGCGCGACGTGGCCGGCAAGACGGACGTGCTCGTGGCCGGGTCAATCGGGCCGCTCGAGGCACCCGTCCACGGCCCTGAGCACCTGCGAGGCCAGGTGATGCGCGACGCCTTCCGCGAGCAGATCGAGGGTCTCCTCGAAGGCGGCGCGGACATCCTGCTGTTCGAGACGTTCAGCGACCTGGACGAGCTGCTGCTCGGTGTGGACGAAGCGCACCGCCTGTCCGACGTTCCGATCATCGCCCAGATGACGTTCGGCGAGGACCTGCTCGCGATCGACGGCACGAGCCCGCAGACTGCCGCGACCGCGCTGGCCGCGGCGGGGGTCGACGCAGTGGGTGTCAACTGCGGCGTCGGGCCGCTGATCTGCCTCGACGCGCTGTCACAGATGGGCCTTCCGTCGGCCGGTCTGGCCAGGTCGATCGTGCCCAACGCGGGTCTGCCCCAGCGCGTCGATCGCCAGTTCGTGTACGCCGCCGAGCCGGCCTATTTCGGTGACGCAGTGACACGCTTCCTGGACGCCGGCGCGCGCATCATCGGCGGCTGTTGCGGCACGACGCCCGAGCACATCCGACACATGCGCCAGGCGCTGGACGCGATCACCTCCGGCGGGCGACCGCGCGCCGGCCGACAGCCGGACCACGAGCACATGACCAGTCCGCGAACGCCGATCGCCGATCGCGTGGGCGGAGGATCCGCGACAGAACCGCCACCGCCGACTCGCCTGGCCACGCTGCTCGGCGACAAGGGCTTCATCGTCAGCGTCGAGATCGACCCGCCACGTTCGGTGCGCATCGAGCGCACGATCGAGGCGGCGCGGCTGCTCCTGGACGCCGGCGTCGACATCGTCAACATCAGCGACAGCGCGATGGCCCGCGTGCGGATGGGCGCGATGGCCGTCGCCTTCGGGGTTCAGCACGACCTGGACCTGGAGTGCCTCGTCCACGTCACGACGCGCGACCGCAATTTGATGGCGCTCGAATCGGAGCTCCTCGGCGCGCATGCGCTCGGCGTGCGCAACATCCTGGCACTCACCGGCGACCCGCCACGGGTCGGCGACTACCCAACCGGCACGGGCATCTGGGACGTGGATTCGATCGGCTTGATCGGCATCTTGAGCCGGCTGAACCGGGGCGAGGATCAGGCCGGCAAGCCGATTGGCGCCCCGGCGGGCTTCACGATCGCGTGCGCGCTCGACCCAACCGCGGCCGACACCGACCAGGAGATCGAGCGTCTCGCAGCCAAGCTCGAGGCCGGCGCCGACCTGATCATGACCCAGCCGATCTACGCCCGCGCGCAGTGGGACCGCTTCATGGACCGTGCCGTCGTGCGCTGGCCGTCCGGGCTGCCGAAGCCCGTGTTGCTCGGCGTCCTGCCGCTGCACACCCATCGGCACGCCGAGTTCCTGCACAACGAGGTGCCCGGCATCACCATCCCCGACGAGGTCCGTGCGGCGATGCATGCCGCCGGCGAGCGAGGCGCCGAGGTCGGGCTGGAGATGGCCCATGCGCTGCTCGAGCAGCTGGCCACGGACGTCCAGGGCACATACGTGATGCCCAGCTTCGGCCGCTACGAACAGGCCGCCGAGCTCGTTCGGCGCGTCAGGGCCGACACGCGCATGGCGACCACGCGCACTTCGACCACGGCGGACACAATTCGCACGTGAAGCGTTCGATACTCAGTGCCGGAGGACTGCTCCTTCTGCTGGCCGGCACGGCGGCGGCCCAAACACCACCCGCCGGGCCGCCGTTTCCGCCGCCGGTCACCGACGTCGTCGTGTACGACAACGCCAACATCCTTTCGTCGGAGGCGGAGTTCCTGGCGACGCAGATCATCACCGACATCGAGCAACGCGTCGGTGCCGAGGTCGTCGTCTACACGCAGTACAAGCCCGGCTCGACGGAGGGGTCGACCGAGCAGGACGCGATCGCGCTGGTCGACCAGTGGGGCGTCGGCCGCGCCGGCTTCGACGACGGCCTGGCGATCATGTGGAACACCAATCGACAGCAATGTCTGTCGGGGGCCAGCGGCAACGGACAGATCCAGCTCTACGCCGGGCCCGGCTATCGCGCCGCGTTCCTGTCGAATGCCGAGCGACAGCAGATCTTCGACGAGGACATGGTTCCGCACCTGCGCGAGTGCGACGAAGACGCTGCGCTGCTCGCGGCGCTGGGGAAGATCGACGCCAACGCCACTCCCCAGCACGCCCAGGTGCTGGCGGCGGCGCGGATCATCGACGCGATCCTCGGGTTGATCGTCGCGCCGCTGATATTCCTGCTGCTGGTCGGCTGGGCGGCCTGGTCGTGGCTGCGCTTCGGTCGCGACCCGGTCTACCTCGACAGCCCATCGATCCTGATGCCCGCGCCACCACCCGAGCTGACCGCCGCGTCCGGAGCGGTCGTGTGGGAGGGCCGGTCGACGCGACGAGCGTTGACGACGGCGATGCTCGATCTGGCCAGTCGCGGCGAGCTCAGCTTCCGCGAGGAAAGCAGCCTGTTGAGCAAGAAGGCGGGCATCCAGATCCACGACGGTCAGTCGCAGGATCCATATGTCATCCGCAATCGTCGCCGCCCGATTGGCCCGGCCGAGGATTACGCGCTCGAGCGCATCCAGGGCATAGCGCGCGGTGAGACGGCCGATTACATCGCTGCCGACGACATAACCAAGTTCGGCAAGTACGCATCGAAGTTCGACACGACGATCGAGAAATGGGTCGCTGACAAGGGCTGGTTCACCGAGCCGCCGGGCAAGGCAACCTCGCGCTGGCGGGGACGCGGCACGCTCGAGCTGATCCTGGGCGGCGTCCTGCTGGGCATCAACTTCACGTTCATCGAGAGCGGCGGCCTGACTGTTGTCGGCGGCGCACTCATCGCCGCCGGTGTCGCGACATTGTTCATCGCCGGCGCCATGCCGGCGCGAACGATGGCCGGCGCGATGGTCTACGCGATGCTCGCGGCGTATCGGCGCACGCTCCAGAAGACGATGGAGCAGGCACGCTCGATGAACCAGGTCGTCCAGGAGGCGCAGCTCGACTGGCTCGAGACGCCGGACCAGGCGGTCGTGTGGGGCACGGCGCTCGGCTTGCAGGGCGACATCGAGCAGGTCCTCGAGCGCAGCGCCGAGGACGCCGGCGCGGGTGTCACAACGTACAACCCGTGGTTGCCGGCCTGGTACGCCAGCGGCTCCTCGTCGAGCGGCGGCGGCGGGTCGCTCGGCATGGCGCCCGGCCTGTTCTCGAGCTCGGGTGCCATTCCCGATTTCGGCGGCATGATGTCTGCCCTTGGCTCGATCGGTAACTCGCCCAGCTCGAGCGGCTCGGGCGGATCGGGCGGCTTCAGCGGTGGCGGCAGCGGCGGAGGCGGAGGCGGCGCCGGCGGCGGCTACTAGAGGACGCGGCGGGCCGTGGGGCGCTGCGACGTTAAACTGCGATCGATATGGGTGCCGTTGAGACGATGGAGCAGTTCTTCGAGCTGCTCAATGACGGAGAGCGCGAGTCCGCGCTCAAGCTGATGGACGAGAAGGTCGAGATGCGCGTCCACGTGCAGGACAACGCGCGCACGTTGCGCGGCGTCGAGCAGGTCGGCGGCTGGTTCCTGCGCGCTGACAAGGGCCTCAAGATGATCCCGGCCGGGGAGCGCGACACGGGTGCGAACTACGAATGCGACCTGCTCGTCGTCCGACCCGGCGCGCCGTCGCAGCATCTCGACGCGACCTTCCGCATCGAAACTGGAAAGATCGTCTCGATCAACCTGGCTCCGCGCTAGCGCCGAAGCGTCAGACGGTCAATCGGTCCGCGCTAGGGCGCGGCGGTCGGCAACGGCCCCGGGATGATGATGACCTGGCCGACGAAGATGTCGTTCGGGTCGGTGATGTCCGGGTTTGCGGCAAGGATGTCGGCGACTGTCAGGTCGTTGCGGCGGGCGATGCGCGCGAGGGTGTCACCGCTCCTGATCCGGTAGGTACGCGGGCTCGCTGTCGGCTCAGGCTCCTCGGTCGGCTCGCCCTGCGTGGCGGTCGCGGTGGCCGGCGCGGTTGGCGTGGCCAGCGTCTCGCTCGGTGCGATCGATGCGCTTGGGCTCGGCAGCGCCGACAGGGACGGGCGCGTTGTCGGTCCCGGGCCGGCGAGGATGCCGGGCAGGAAGATGACTCCGGCAACACCGAGGGCGAGGATCAGAACGACGGCGATCGCGGTCAGCAATCCGGTTCCCGATCGCTCGTCGGGTGGTTCGCTGCCCGCCTGGGCCCCGTAGCGGCCGTCGATGTCCCACGAGGGCACGACGTCCTCGCGCCTGACTCGGTCGACCGAAGGCGTGCGACTCGACGAGCTGCGCGGGATCCCGGCTTCATCGGCCGCGATGGCAGCGGCGATGGCGGCTTCCGAAACAGGCGCCGCCGGTCGCTCGGCGAGGAACGGCGGCACTGGCGGGATGTCTTCTTCGTCGGACGGCTCGTACGGCGGCGTCGAATCCTGGACGGCGGCGGAGAAGGCCGCCGGTGTGGCGGCTGCCACGACGATCGGGGCGGCCGGCCTCAGATCCTCGTCGGGCTCTGGCTCGGGCTCCGCTCGGGCTCGGCCGCGGGCGCGGGAGTGGGCATGGGCTCGGCTGCCGCCGGCGCGTCGAATGCCCCCAGCTGCTCGGCTCCTCCGACCGAGTCGTCTTCTGGCTCGGCTGCGCTCGCCGCCGCGGCAAGTGACGCGGCGGCGGCGGGACTGTACTGAGCTGGCTCGTCGTCTGCTGCCGATCCCGGCGCGGCGAACTCGGATGCCGCGAGCAGGTCTTCCTCGCCCTCCGCGCGCACTACGGGCGGCGCGGTGTCGGGCTCATCGTCGGCCGCGCCACCGGCCATCGCCGCTGCGACGGCAGATTCGCGGCCGCCCTCGTAGCCGGACGGTGCGGGGACGGGCCGTGCCGCGGCTCGGGCGGCCCAGTCCTGGAAGATCGGGCAGGTCGGGAAATTCGGGGAGAGGCAGAACGCTTCCTGATGGGCCAGGGCGCGTGGCGCAGGGGTCGGCTCCGCATAGCACCTGTGCCTGTAGTCGGGCTGGTCCGACCGCTTGTCGCGGTCGTTGTCCAACGCAACAAACGGGCAGGCGCCAGGGCCTTCGCCGAACAGGTCGCCCCTCGCCGCCATCGAGGGCGATATTACGCGGCGGCGGCGACCTCTGAGTCGTCTTCGCGCGCGCCCTCCATCGCGTCGCCGAGCGGCACGTACTGCTGCTCGGGCCCGGCCGAGATGACCATGCCCGCGCCGACCGTGTCCTGCGTCGTCTCATCGATGAGCACGAAGCCGCCGGTGGTGCGCGAAAGGTCGTACGAATCGAGCAGCAGCGGTGCGCTCGTGCGCAGCCGCACGCGACCGATCTCATTCAGGCCGAGGCCGTCGGCAGCCTGGTCGCGATGGAGCGTGTTGACGTCGATTCGGTAGCGCAGGTCGTCGACGACTGCCCGCACCGTCCGCGTCGTGTGCTTCAGGAAGTACCGACCGTCCTTGCGCAACGGGGCGTCGGCCATCCAGCACATCATCGCTTCGAGCTCGTTGGCGACCGTCGGCTGATTGTGCGGGCGACAGATCATGTCGCCGCGCGAGATGTCGATGTCGTCCTCGAGCAGGATCGAGACCGACAGCGGCGGACTGGCTGCCTCGATCTCACCGTCGAGAGTCTCGATGCGCCTGATGCGTGACTTCTTGCCCGACGGCAGGATGGTCACCTCGTCGCCCTTGCGGAACACACCGGAAGCAATCTGGCCGGCGTAGCCGCGGTAGTCGTGGTGCTCGGTCGTCTGCGGCCGAATCACCCACTGGACCGGGAAGCGCGCGTCGATCAGGTTCCGATCGGAGCCGATGTAGACGTTCTCGAGGTGGTACAGCAGCGACGGTCCCTGGTACCACGGCATCGAGATCGAGCGGGTAACGACGTTGTCTCCGTGAAGCGCCGAGATCGGGATGAACTGGATGTCGTGCACGTCGAGCTTCTGGGCCCACTCCGAGAATTCGGCGCGGATGCTCTCGTAAACATCTTCGCTGTAGCCGACGAGGTCCATCTTGTTGACCGCTACGACGAGATGCGGGATGCCGAGCAGCGTTGCGATGAACGCGTGGCGGTGCGACTGCTCGAGGACGCCCTTGCGCGCATCGATCAGGACGATGGCCAGATCGGCCGTCGATGCGCCGGTGACCATGTTGCGCGTGTACTGAACGTGGCCCGGCGTGTCGGCAATGATGAACTTGCGCCGGGGAGTGGCGAAGTAGCGATAGGCGACGTCGATGGTGATGCCCTGCTCGCGCTCGGCGCGCAGGCCGTCGGTCAGCAGTGCCAGGTCGACCTGCTGGTAGCCGCGCCGCTGGCTGGTCCGCTCGATCGCCGCGAGCTGGTCCTCGAAGATGCCCTTGGAGTCGTACAGCAGCCGGCCGATGAGCGTGCTCTTGCCGTCATCGACCGAGCCGGCCGTTGAGAAACGAAGCAGATCCAATTTAAGTCTCCTGCGCAGTCGGCCTGCGGGCCGCTGCTGCGCGCTTAGCGGTCGGCTCCCGCCGAGGGCGGGGTCCGACCGACGCTTGCGGTTTAGAAATAGCCCTCACGCTTGCGGTCTTCCATGGCCGTCTCCGAGAAGGCATCGTCAGCCCGCGTCGCGCCGCGCTCGGTGATCCGGGCCGCGGCGACCTCAAGAATGATGTCCTGCACGTTCGCCGCCGGCGAGTCCACCGCGCCGGTGCAGGTCATGTCGCCCACCGTCCGGTAGCGAACGACCATGTTCTGGACCTCCTCGTCCGGCCCGTTGGGCAGGAACTCGCTCGTCGACAGCCACATGCCGTCGCGTCGAAAAACGTCACGCCGGTGAGCGAAGTAGATCGACGGAACCTCGAGGTTCTCGCGCTCGATGTACTGCCACACGTCCATCTCGGTCCAGTTCGAGATGGGGAAGATGCGCATGTGCTGGCCCTTGCGGAGCTTGCCGTTGTAGAGGCTCCACAGCTCGGGCCGCTGTGCCTTGGGCTCCCACTGGCCGAACTCGTCGCGCAGCGAGAAGACGCGCTCCTTGGCGCGCGCCTTCTCCTCGTCGCGGCGCGCGCCGCCGAAGACGGCATCGAACTGGTGCTCCAGGATCGCGTCGAGCAGAGTCGTGGTCTGCAGCCGGTTGCGTGACGGGTTGCCCGGCTCCTCGCTGACGCGGCCCTTGTCGATCGACTCCTGGACCGACGCGACGATCATGCGCTCGCCCAGCTCCTCGACACGGCGGTCGCGATAGTCGAGCACCTCGGCGAAGTTGTGGCCGGTGTCGATGTGCATGACCGGGAAGGGAAACTTCGCCGGCCGAAACGCCTTCTCGGCCAGTCGGAGCATCACGATCGAGTCCTTGCCGCCCGAGAAGAGCAGCACCGGCCGCTCGAATTCGGCGGCTACCTCGCGCATGATGAAGACCGATTCGGCCTCGAGCGCATCGAGGTGAGTCAGACCGCGGTTCACGGACCGGTCGATGTCGGATTGGAGAGTCAGCATCTGTTATTTACCACTAAATTGATAGAGATTGTCGAATTCGTGGGAACCATCAGTATACGCGACGTTGTTGTATTCGTGCCGGACGGTCGTTCCAGTGCCTCAAATTCGTTCGCTCCGCGATCCACGATGCGCGGTCCCCCGCTCAATCCTGCCGATGCCCCGAAGCGTGATTGCCACGCGCCGCACCATGCGTCGCACGCGTCCGTAGCGGCGGCGGGGCAGAATGAAGGCCAACCGAACTGAAACGAGGAGTCTGCCCATGCTCTCGCGAGTTCTGCGCGCCATCGAGCCGCGCGCCAACGCCCACGCCCACTGCGACATCCCGTGTGGCGTCTACGACCCGGCCCAGGCCCGGATCGAGGCCGAGTCGTGCTACAAGATCATCCAGAAGTATCACGACTCGTCCGACGAGCTCTTCCGCGCCCGGTGCATCAACGTCAAGGAGGAGCGCGCCGAGCTGACCAAGCATCACATCGACGTGATGTGGCACGACTACTTCAAGCCCGAGCACGTCGAGAAGTTTCCCGACCTGCACGACGTGTGCTGGAAGGCATCCAAGCAGGCGTCGCAGGTCAAGCGCACGCTCGACATCGACGAGGCGCAGAAGCTGCTCGATCTGATCGACAAGATCGACAACATGTGGCGCGAGACCGGCGGTCCGGCCACCACGCGCCTGCAGGCCGCTTCCTAAGCAGTCAGCAGCGACTCAAGCCGTTCGTTGATGCGCCGCCCCGGGCTGCTGCTCGGGGCGGCGCTCGGCATTCTGGCCGGCGCCACGTTCGCGCCGGTGCTGGCCAGGGTCGTCCGCTCGTGGCCCAATCGCGTCGCGGTTTTCGGTCACAGCATGGAGCCGACCCTGCGGGCGGGGGATTGGCTGCTCGTCGACCCCGAGGCGTTCATCACTCGGCTGCCGGCTCCTGGGGAGCTATGCGTCGCCCATGACCCCCGCGTGCCGCAGCGACTGATCGTCAAGCGCGCCACCTGGGTGACCGGCTCGACCGCGACGCTGGCCAGCGACCATCCAGCGCACGTGGCCGCGGACGAAGCGATCGGCCCGGTCGCGGCAGCAGAGATCGTCGGGCAACCATGGCTCAGGTACTGGCCGCTTGACCGGTTCGGGCGAGTGGGCTGACCCTAGGCAACTGATGAACGGTCGCTTGGTGCTCGCCGGGACACTTGCCACACTGCTGGCCGTTGTCGCCAACGTGATCCTCTCGATCGTGCTCCGTTCGGCGGTCGATCCGTCGGCGATCTTTCAACCGCTGAACGTAGGATCGGTGGCGTTCCTGACCGCCTTCGGAGCGATCGCGGCGACATTCGTCTACGAGTACATCGTCGCCAGATCCGAGAATCCGCAGCGGCGCTTCATCCGTGTCGCGGTAATCGCCCTGCTGCTGTCGTTCGTGCCCGACCTGGCTCTGCTCGCCGGTGTCGGACCCGGCCAGAACGCCGACATCCCGCGCGTTCTTGCGCTCATGACGATGCACGTGGTCGCTGCCGTGATCATCGTGACCGTGCTCGTCACCATCGGTCCGAAGGCGTCCGACTCGAGCGTTTGACAAGTTCCTTCGTACGGACATAATGCTCAATGCAGAGCAAACTATTCGTACAGGGCTAATGATCCGCGTGACAACCTTGCCTCAGAGCCTTGAATCGGAGAGCGTCGACCTCGTCGACGCCATCCTCAACCAGCTCGACCCACTCATCGCCCGACAGCGACGCGCCGTTGCCCGCGCCGGCTGTCTGCGCGCAATCAGCTCGACACACCTGCATGTCCTCTTCCTGCTCGAGAGCGAGGGCCAGATGACGATGAGTCGGATGGCCGAGCTGCTCGACGTGTCGCTGCCCAATGTCACCGGTCTCGTGGATCGGATGGAGGAGCGCGGCCTGGTCGAGCGCGGCCGTGATGCCGACGATCGGCGCCTGGTCACCATCAAGGCGACCACCGTGGGCCGTGCCACGGTCGAAGAGATCGACCAGATCCGCCGGCAGGCGCTGGCCAGCGTCCTCCGAACGCTGACCCCGGAGCAGCAACAGCGAGCGCTCCGGACCTTCACCGACCTGGGCACCGCGGCCGAGACAACGCCGCTGCCATCCGAAATCACTGCAGCGAGCTAGACCGACATGGAACCGATTCCCGCCACTCCCGAGGCAACCGGCGCGTCCGCCGTTAAGTCGGGCCCGACGATCTCGATCGATCCGCGGGCGCGGACAGAGATCCTTATCGCCATTCTGCTGGCGCTCTTCCTGAGCGCGCTCGACCAGACGATCGTCGGCACGGCGATGCCGACCATCGTGACCGACCTGTCGGGCAACGCCCTGTACACCTGGGTCGTCACGATCTACCTGCTCACGAGCACCATCACCGGGCCGATCTACGGCAAGCTGTCCGACCAGTTCGGCCGGCGCACGCCGCTGATGTTCGGCGTGACGCTGTTCCTGATCGGCTCGTTCCTGTGCGGACTTGCCCAGGACATGAACCAGCTCATCCTCTTCCGCGGCATCCAGGGCCTCGGCGCGGGCGCCATCTTCCCCATCGCGCTGGCCGTCATCGGTGACCTGTTCACACCCCAGGAGCGCGGCAAGTACCAGGGCCTGTTCGGCGCCGTGTTCGGCATCTCGGCCCTGATCGGCCCGGCGCTGGGCGGCTTCCTGACCGACCAGGTGAGCTGGCACTGGGTCTTCTTCGTCAACATTCCGATCGGCATCATCGCCCTGGCGATCATGTACCGACTCCTGCCACGCCATCAGCGGACCGGCGTGACGCGGACCATCGACTACCTCGGCGTGGCGGTCTTCACCGCGGCGATGATCCCGATCCTGATCGGCATCACCAACTCCCAGTTCCATGACTTCGTCGATCCATGGGTCGGCGGACTGATCCTCGTCGGCCTCGTCCTTGCCGGACTGTTCGTGTGGGTCGAGTCGCGCGCCAAGGAACCGATCATGCCGCTCGATCTGTTCCGCAACCGGACCTACTCGGTGTCGATCCTGGCCGCCTTCCTGGCCAGCTTCGGCTTCTTCGGCGCGATCATCTTCCTGCCGCGCTGGTACCAGGTCGTCAACGGCTCGACCGCGACCGAGTCGGGCTACCAGCTGCTTCCGCTGCTGGCCGGACTGATCCTCGGTTCGATACTCAGCGGCCAGTTCGTCAGCCGGACCGGTCGCTACAAGTGGCTGACGGTGGCGGCGCTCGTGTTGCTCGCCGGCTCATTGCTGCTGATGACAGGCCTGCATGCCGACACGCCACCGCAGATGCTGTGGGTCTGGCAGTTCCTTGCCGGTCTGGGCATTGGCCCGTCGTTGGCGGTGTTCACGATCATCGTCCAGAACTCCGTCCCGTGGCAGAAGCTCGGCGCGGCGACAAGCGGCCTGACGTTCTTCCGCCAGATCGGCGGCACGATCGGACTCGCACTCGCCGGCGCCATCTTCGGCGCGACGCTGCAGAGCCAGGCGCCGGTCCAGATCGGGGCCGAGCTCGTCCGCGCCGGCGTGCCGCAGTCACAGATCGATCAGCTCGCCGGTCAGATTTCCGGCGGTGCCCTCAACCTTGACGATCTGTCGGCGGTCGGTGACATGGGTGCGCGCATCCTCGCCGGTGTTCCAGAGGCGGCACGGGCTCTCGTCGAGCCACTCATCCCGTCCATCGTGCTGGGCATCCACGAGGCGTTCTCGCTGGCCATCGCCAACACGCTGTGGCTGAGTGTTGCCGCCACATTGATCGCCGCTGTCGCGGTGCTCACCCTGCGCGAGGTGCCGTTGCGAACGACGATCCGCGACGCCAGCCCGGCGGCGGCCAAGACGCCCGATTCCGCTGGTCTTCCGGCGACCGACTAGGAGCGATCAGGCCCGACCGACCCAAGGTCAGGCCGACTGACCCAGGGTCAGGTCAGAAAGATCTCGCCCAGCAGGCGAACCATGTCCAGGTCGCGCGGCAGGAAGGTCTGGAGCATCACCCGTTCGACGCCTGCGGCCTCGAACTCGGCGAGCCTCGCCCGTGCCTGGTCCGGCGTGCCCCAGATCCAGCGCCGGCTGCGGTCCTCGAGCCAATCGTCGGCATCGGCGCCGGTGGCGCCCACAACTCGGAGCAGCTCCGCGCTGCGCCGGCCGACCTCCGCGTCCGAGCGCCCGACGAGCACCCCGGTCATCGCCGAGTAGGTGATCCCGGCCGGGTCGCGACCCTCTGCTTGGCACGCGGCACGAACGCGCTCATACGCCTCGGCGGCCGCCCGCGGGCTGGCCGAGGTGAGATTGAACTCGTCGGCATACTTTGCGACGAGGCGCGCCATCCGCGGGCGGCCGCTGCCACCCACGATCACGTTGGGATGCCGGAGGCCGTCGGCCGCGGCCGGCTTGGGATAGAACTGCGCGTCGCTGACCTGCCAGTGCCGGCCCTGGAATGACCAGCCGTCTGGCTCGGTCCACAGGCCGTGGACGATGGCCAGCTGCTCCTCGAGCATGTCGAAGCGCTCGCCCGTGGGCGGGAAGCGCAACCCGTGCTGGTCATGCTCGAGCTCATTCCAACCGGCGCCCAGGCCGAGCTCCACTCGACCGCCGCTCATCTCGGCCACGGTGGCGGCGACCTTGGCCAGGTTGCCCGGCAGACGGAATGTGACCGGAGACACCAGCACGCCGAGGTTGATGCGGCTCGTCTCGCGCGCCAGGCCGGCGAGCGCGGTCCACGCGTCCGTGGTCGGGAGGCCCGACGCCCCCGGGAAGCTGGCGTAGTGGTCGGATCGGAAGTACGCCTCGAAACCGGCTTCCTCCGCCGCCTGGGCGAGGGCCAGGATCTCTGCGTATGAAAGGCCCTGCTGGGGCTCGGACATCAGTGCGAAGCGCATCGACCACTCCCACGTGGCCGGCGCGGCCATTGCGCACCGGCATCGCGTTACATGGTCACACGTCTGGCCGCGAAGGTCGCCGGAGACGTCACTCGATACGGTCGTTGTGTCAGGCGATCGGCGCCTCGGAGCGTGCGGCCAGCCATCGCCGGCGCAGCCAGGCGGCGAGCAGCACGATCGCCGCGAGCGGCACGATGACCGGCAACACGACGATCGCCAGCCAGACAAGCAGGCTTGCAAAGCCCTGGCCGAGACGGACGAGCGCGGCCATCGCGTTGTCGATCTCGGTTCCCAGGCTCCAGCCCGTGCTCGCCACGCTCGCCGCTGCCACCGGGACGCTGAAGGTCATGGTCAGCGTGGACAGCGCGGCACGGCTCGCGAGCAGGTCGCGCTGTGCGGTCAGGCTCTCGATGTCGCCGCGCACGGCGGTCAGCTCGTCCTGCACCTTCAGGACGTCGGTGATGGTCGTCGCCTGGACCATGATTTCCTGCAGGGCAGATTCGGTCGCCTGCAGATTGGCGATGCGCGCGTCGAGATCGACGACCTGGGCGGTCACGTCCTCGGACGCGGTGCTTTCGTTGACGACCCGTGCGCCAAGCGCGCGGAGCGCGGCGACGGCCTCGGCCCAGCGAGGTGCCGGGATGCGGTACGTGACCGAAGCCGCCTGGCTGTTGTCGGTGTTGCTCGCCTCGGATGAAGCGATGTGGCCGCCGAAGCCGTTGACGATCTGCTCGGCCTGGCTCACGGACGCTGCGAGATCGGTCACCTCGAGGTCGAGCCGGCCGGTGTAGACGATCAGCTGCTCGCCGGGCAGGACCGGTGCTGAGTTGGGCCCTCGAACGTCGCCAAAGTCATTTTCGCCCGAGGTTGGTGCCTGGGCCGGTGCGTCCGTCGCTGCCGGAAGGCCGTCCTGTCGATCTTCGGCGTCCAACAGGGCTGCCGCTCCGCCTGAGCAACCAACCGCCAGGATCAGGATTGTTCCCAGAAGAAGTAGCAGGCCGTGATTGCGTCTCATCGTCGTACTCCCAATTGATTGGGCACGCGCAGCATTCCACGCCCACGTTTCGACGCTGGCAGTAGTCGATTAAGTTCCCGATGCCATCAGATCGGTAGCTGCCGCAGTCGTGGCTACCATTCGGGCGTGGAACCGAAGGTGCTGGCCGTCCCTGACAACCACGCTCGCGCCGGGCACGCGCGATCGGCCGTTCACGCGGGTGGCGTCCATCTCACAGCTGCCCGCGGGCCAGATGGTCCGCTTCACCGAGGGCGACCTCGACCTGCTCGTCGCGCACACCGATGAAGGCATCTGCGTCACGGACGACCGCTGCCCGCACATGGCGGCGCCACTGTCGGTCGGTTCGTTGACCGGGTGCGTAGTGGCCTGCCCGCTCCATCGCGGTGCGTTCGACCTCGCGAGCGGCGACGTCGTCCAGTTCCCGACGACCGGCGGCCTCGATGCGGACGGCAACTACCACGCTCCGTGGACGCCGGTCGAAGCGGCCGGCAAGCCGGAGCCGACCGACCTGAAGGCCCGTGCCCGTGCCCTCACCCGCGTTCGTCGGATGCGCTATTACCCGGTGCGGCTGGACGGCGACTGGATCGAGGCGCAGCTGCCCGACTGAGCGTTGCCGATTGGCAACGCCTCCATCCAGCGGTTAGAGTTCCTTCGACTTGGCCCTCACGAGCGTGCCGTGTAGCCGGAGGCCAACGGAGTAGCCGTGCGTGGACCTGCGTACAAAACGAACAATCCGCAGTGCGATAGAGATTCGCGCGCCGCTCGATGTCGTGTGGCGCGTATTGACTGACTTCGCCGCCTACCCGGACTGGAATCCGCACATCAAGCGGGTCCAGGGCACGCCGCGCGTGGGCAGTCGCATCACCATCCACACCCAGCCGCCGGGAGGCCGCACGGTGGTGATGAGGCCGGAGGTCATCGAGTGGGCGCCGCCCAACGAGCTGCGCTGGCGAGGTACGTTCATCTCGCGCCGGCTGTTCACGGGCGAGCATGGCTTTCGAGTCGACAGCAGTGCCAATGGACGGGTTCGGTTCACGCAGGACGAGACCTTCACCGGGCTGCTCGTACCGCTCTACGCCCGACTGCGCATGAACGCGACGCGCAACGGATTCGATCAGGTCAACGAGGCGCTTCGCGAACGCGCCGAGGCTGAGGCGCAGACTGCGTGAGGGTTGTCTTCAGGCGCCGGCGATCAGCCGGTGCGAGCCGCTCTGCGGGGGGCGGTCGACCATTTGTCATGGCGCGGCTCGAAGCGGGTGACGACTCCGTCCTGGGCGTAACCGTCGGCAATCATCAGGTCGAACGCGTGGACCATGTCCTCCATCAGCGAGTAGCGGCCGGGAACGTAGGCGTTCGATCGCGTGCCGGTCTGTTGGCGCTCGCACACCGCCCAGTCCTGGCGATTGGTCAGGTCCCAGAAGTCGACCGCGTCGCTCGGGTCGAAGTCGGGCAGCGCGATCTGCTCAGGGTCGAACAGCCATTCGCACACGACGCGCGACCGTTCCGCATCGACCGGCCAGACCTGGTGGGTCATGACGTAGTCGGGATGGAGGCTGAGCAGCAGGTTGGGCCACACCACGAAGTAGTAGACGCGGCGCGTGTTGTCGTCGGTGATGCCGCGCAGCGGCGGGCGGCCGTGGCTGCCGCCGTCGGTCGACATCGTGGCGGCTTCCTCGATCAGCTCCATCCAGCCGCCCGCCCATGGCCCGGCCGATTCGAGGTTCATGCCCCGGTCGTACGGGCTGAGCCGGTTGAGCTGCGGATGGACGCCCGGGCAGTGGTAGCACTCGGAGTAGTTCTCGCCGATGACCTTCCAGTTGGCGTCGACGTGATACTCGATCCTTCGCGCGCGGCGCAGATCGCCGATCGGATGACTGCCAACCGCCGCCGGCAGGTCGTTCAGGTAGTCGAGCAGCGGCCGTGCGGTCGGGTCGATGTTGACGAACAGGAAGCCCTGCCACGTGTCGACGGCGACCGGAACGAGCCCGTTGTCGTCAGCCGCGAAGTCGACCAGCTGCTCGGTGTGCGGAGCGCGCTGGAGCGAGCCGTCGAGGCCGTAGATCCAGGCGTGGTACGGGCACTGGATGCGCACGACACGACCCGGACCGTCTCCGGCCGGCGGATCAAGCAGCGTCGATCCGCGGTGGCGGCAGACGTTGTGGAAGGCACGGACCGAGCCATCGCGATCGCGCAGGACGATGACACCCTCGCCGGCAATGTCGGCCAGCAGATAGGTGCCGGGCATCGGCACATCCTCCTCGCGACCGACGCACAGCCACGTCCGGGCAAACCACGCCCGCTGCTCGAAGGCGAAGACCTCGGGATCGTGAAAGGCGCGCGGCGGCAGGAGGCTGGCGCGATCGACAGGCTGACGCGTCGCGGCAACGTCGGCCGCGCTCAACGGGCTGCGCAGATCCATCCCAACCGGCTCACTCATTCGAGCCAGCGTACCTCACACCCCGTCCGATGGTCCCGCCCCGGCAGGCTCATTCGGCGCATCGACACCGTCCAGACGCGGCCCTAGCGTGCCCAACCGGAGGAACAAATAAATGCCCAAATCGCGCCCCAGCGCGTTGCCGGTCATCGGCGTACTCGCTATCGGTCTCATCTTCAGCCGTCGGCTCGGCAAGTCCGGTCCAGGCACGTGATCCCATCCCGCCGCTCGGCGTCTTCGAGCCGACCGAGGGCACGCTCGTGGCCGACCCCGACGTCGTCTGTACGGCAGGTCATTTACCGACCGACTGGAAAGACGAATTTCGGCCGCCGAACACTGTTCGGGTGATGCGCAGCAAAGGCCCCAACGCCGGACGCGTTGAGACAGTGCCGTTCTGGAAGTACGTCGGCGTCGTGCTGCGCGCCGAGTATTCGAGCGGCCAGGACAAGCCTGATCCGTGGATGCGCATGGGCGCCCTGACCGTCAAGCAATACGCCTGGTACAAGACCATGTTCTGGGGTGGCGGACGAGTCACTTTCTTGAACCCGGACGGCGTCACGACGACCACCCAGTGCTGGGACGTCAAGGACACCACTGCCGATCAGATCTACAAGGAAGTAAAGCCCGATCCGAACAATCCCGGCCAATGGATCCTGGCCAATGTCCCGACAAGCGCCAACCTCAAGGCGATGCGCGAGACCTGGCATATCTCGATGCGCAAGTGGATGCCCGACAAGCTCAAGAGCCGGCTGTTCCTGAGTGGCTACCGCTCGGGCAAGCAGCTGCCGTGCGGCACCGATTCGACCGGCTTCAAGATCTATCAGAAGAGCCTGCGCGACTGCGGCGTCAAGGGCATGACCTTTGAAGAGACGATGCGCCGCTACTTCGAGGCGCGGCTCGAGATCGTCGACGTCCGCGGCCACGACATGGCCAGCGACGGTGGTCCGTGGCGGGGTGACCTCGGCGTTGTCAGCGCCAACGGCGACTGGCGCTTGGCCAAGGGCACCACGAGCGGCTTCGAATCCGGTCCGAGCGGGACGTTTGCCGGCCTCGGACAGCTGCTCGGCCAGGGTGTCGGCGAAACAACCGGCGCCACCAATAGCGCAAATACCGTCAGCCCCACCTGGGATGACGACCGGCTGTATGCCGACTTGATCATGTTGGTCAACGACGGCGGGACCAAGAAGCTCAAGGTGGCGCGGGCGACTGGTTCGGGCTTCGAGGCTCCGACCTCGACGAACGTCGCCTCCGATACAGCGGCACTCGTCGTCGATGACTTCAACGGAGACCGGCTGGCCGACGCCGGCCTGCTGTCCACGACCTCGCCGGGCAACGCCAAGCTCGTCGTGATGCGCAGCGCAGGCAATGGCACGTTCGGCAGCCCGATCGACTATTGGAGCGGCGCACTCGACCTCAACGCGAGCGGCGTATTCGTTGCGGCCGGCGATGTCAACGGCGACGGCAAGGCCGATCTGATCATGCGCGACGGATCCGGCGGCTACCGAGTCGCACCATCGTTCGCCAGCTGTGCCAGCTTCGCCAACTGGGGCGCGTGCCAGAACGTGCCTGGAACCGGTCTCGGAGCAGCCACTGCGTGGTATGCCTCACCGAGCTGGGATGTCGACGATGCCCGTCACACGGTCACGGACTACGACCGTGATGGGCGTTCCGATCTGATTGTCGTCAAGGCGAGCGGCGCAGGCATCGAGGTCGTGGCGCTGCGTGCGCGGGCCGAGAACAACTTCGCCGATCCGGACCAGCTATGGCAGGGCGCCGGCAACGTGGCCGACACCATGGCCGTTGGCCAGGACGTCGATGTGGACGGCCTCGGCGACATGGTCCTGGTGGTCAAGGACGGCACTGGAACTGACGCAACGTGGCTGCGATCCGTCGCCAGGACGACGAGCGACTACACGTCGGCCAGGATGACCTCGACCACGACATTTGACCTCGGCGTGACCTGGGCCGGCGCACGACCCTTCTAGGTCGGGTCGCTCGCCACCCAGTCGCGCCACTCCTTCTCGGCGAGGCCGACCGTCAGCCGATTTCCGCTCCGGATGAGCGGCAGGACAAGCAATGATTGGTCGGCCAGCAGCCGGCTGACGATGCCCTCATCGTCAAGGCTCATGTAGGCCAGCCCCTGTTCGCGGTACGACCGCGCGCTCTCGTCGACGAGAGCGCGCGGAGAGAGGCGCTCACTGAAGCGGCGCAGCTCAGCGGGCGCCATCTGCCGTTGAGCGAGATTTACAAAGCTGACCGGGATCCGCCGCTCACGAAAGAAACGCAGCGCCTTCTGCGTCGCGCGCGAGTCAGAACGCCCGAATAGCTGGACGTCGATTGAAGCCCGTCCCGCAGGAGCTCAGGCGGCCTGCTTGGTTCGCCGCCGGCCGCGCTTGGAGCGACGATCGTCCGTGGCGAGTCCGACCAGCCAGCCGCGTTCTGACTTGCGAACGACGATTTCCTTGCCCGCTTCGTCGGCGGCCTTCATCAGCCGCTGGCGAATTGTGAGTGGCTTCTCGTTGCTGTCGAGGCGCACCTCGAATACGGCGTCGCGATCTGTGATCTTGGACAGCATGCGCACGAACTGGCGGTGCTGCGCCTGGCGAGCGGCGGCGGCTGGGCTGAGCTCACGGGATCGCGCCGCTGATGTCTTCGGCTTGTCGAGCATTGCAACGTCAACCTGTCGGATCTTGACCATGACTTACCTCGCGGGCTGGCACTATCGCTGTGTTCACGGCTGTGAAATTCACAACGATCGAAAATGACTTTGTTGGTGACATATTAACGACGCGACCAAGGAGGGTCGGAGATTTGAAGGTCGGCATCATCGCTCCGCAGGGTTGGACCGGCGAATACAGAGGCTGGCCGCCTGGTGACGCGTGGGCTCGAACGCGCGACGTGGCTCGCCAGGCGGAGGCACTTGGCTTCGAGTCGATCTGGCTGTTCGATCACTTTCATACCGTTCCACGGCCGACTCTCGAGATCACCTTCGAAGCATTCACGACGCTCGCTGCGCTGGCTGCGGAGACACGCCGCGTTCGCCTCGGGCACGTCGTTCTGTGCGCCGCATATCGCAATCCGGCACTGACCACCAAGATGATTTCGACGCTCGACGTAATCAGTGGCGGCCGTCTTGAATTTGGCCTCGGCGCCGGCTGGAAACGCGACGAATGGCGGGCCTACGGCTACGGCTTTCCGGACGCGCGCGAGCGACTGGCGATGTTGCGCGATCAACTCGAGATCGCGCGCGCGATGATGACCGAGGACTACGCCACGTTCGAGGGCAAGCACAACAGCGTCACGAAGGCGATCAACCGGCCGCAGCCGACACAGCAGCCAAGGGTGCCGATCATGGTCGGAGGCAACGGCCCCAACGTCACCTGGCGGCTGGCGGCGCGCTACGCCGACGAGCTGAACGTCGATGGCATGACGCCGGCTGATGTAGCGAAGGCCTTGCCGGTGATACACAGCCGCTGCGACGAGATAGGCCGCGATCCTGCCTCCTTGACGGTCTCCGTCCATGTCTGGTGGGACCAGCTGAGCGCCACAGGAAGAGAGCGCGCCGATCTTCTTGGCGCGTACCGCGAGCTGGGAATCAGCCGGGTGATCGGCATGATCCGCGAGTCGGTCGACAGCGACGAGGCACTCGCCAGCTACGCCGATGACGCTCGTGCGGGCGGGGCCGAACTCGAGGACAGCCTGGCCATCGGCGCATGACGCCAGGTTTCGATACCGTGGGGGCGTGACGGGCCTCCTGCATCTCCGGGCTGTGCGTCGCCTGGCGTGGGCGGCAATGACGGCCGCCATCCTTCCCCTGGCCGTGCCGGGTGCCGCGCTCGGGCACCAGATCACGGACAAGTACCAGGCTCCGTTGCCGCTCGTCGTCTATCTTGCCGGCGCCGCGTTCGCGGTGGCCATGTCGTTCGTCTTCGTCATCTTCCGCGGCTCGCGCCCGCCGCGCATCGAGACGGCCTCCAAGCCACGCACGGTGCCCGGCTGGCTGCGCGTGACGCTCCAGGCGATCGGGCTCATCGCCTGGCTGTGGATCGTCGTGCAGACGCTGCTCGGCGGCTCGGGTGACGGCGACGTCGCGTCGCTCTTCCTGTGGACGTACGGCTGGGTCGGTTTGGCATTGATCAGCGCTTTCGTCGGGCCCGTGTGGTCGTGGATCGACCCCTTCAGCACGATCCACCGCCTGCTCGGACGCGTCGGGAGCCTGATGGGAATGGACGGATCGGAGCCGGCCGAGTATCCCGAGCGGCTCGGCCGCTGGCCGGCGGTTATCGGTTTGGCCGGCGTCATCTGGCTCGAGCTCGCCGCGCGTTTGGACGGCGGCCGGACGCTCGGACTGCTGCTGATCGCCTACACGCTGCTCACGGTCGCCGGCATGTCGTACTTCGGGCGTGAGCAATGGCGCTCACGGGCCGAGATATTCAGCGTCTGGTTCGGGCTTCTCGGACGGCTCGCGCCGTTCGGCCTGGACGGCGAGCCAGAGGCGGGTCGGGTGCGGCGTCGCTCGTTCGCATCGGGCCTGATCACCTCGGTCTGGACCAACGCCGACCTCGCTCTCGTCACCCTCGGCGTGGGATCGATCATCTTCGACGGCCTGTCGCAGACGCAGCTCTATTTCGACGTGTTCGTGATCAGCGGCGCCTTCGGCACCGGCGTCGCGCGCGAGACGATCGCGCTGGTCGCTTTCATCGGCCTGCTGATGGCAGTCGTTTTCGGCGTGGCGCGCCGGCTGGGCGTGGATGCCCTGGGGGCAGGGCTGTTGCCGGTCGCGGTCGGATACCTGATCGCGCACTACCTGTCGTTCCTGCTCGTCGACGGCCAGCGTCTGCTCGCCGCCCTGAACGACCCGCTGCTGCAGGGTGCCAACCTGCTGCCATTCGACCTCGGATTCTGGGAGCCGACGCTCTTCCTGCCGACGGCAGTGCTGTGGAGCATCCAGCTCGGCGCCGTGGTCGGCGGCCACATCGTCGGCGCATGGGCCGGTCACGCGGTCCTGGCGTCGCATGTCGGGAGCGAGCGTGCCACGGCCCTGATCCAACTGCCGCTCGCGGCTTTGATGGTCGTGCTGACCACGATCACGCTCTGGTCGCTCGGGCAGGCAGTGCTGCTCGAGGACGCGGTCGCCCTGGCTCGATGATTTCCGCGAGGATCGATCCTCCCCTGGAGCGACGGCTGAGCGTAGGCCCCGACATTGACCCGCTCGGGACGATCGCGGCGCTGTGGCAGGGCCCGGGCGATCCGCAGATGCGGTTGACCGGGCATGGCGCGATGCGCGCGATGCGATTGCGGACCGGTCCGACGACGATCGCGTTCGGGTGTGTCGGGCTGGAGGTGGATATCAGAGCGTGGGGTCCCGGCGCCGCCGAGGCGCTCGAGATCGCACCGGGTCTGATCGGCCTTCGCGACGACGCAAGCCGCCTCGCCGCCCATCATCCCGTGGTCGCCGAGCTGGTCCGGCGTCTGCCCGGCCTGCGCCTGACGCGCGGCGGCCCCGTGATGGAGTCGCTCGTGCCGTCGATCCTGGGCCAGAAGGTGACCGGCACGGAGGCGCGCCATGGTCACCGTGAGCTGCTGATTCGCCACGGCGAAGCGGCGCCCGGCCCGTTCGGTTTGCGGTTGCCACCGCCGCCCGAGAAGCTGGCCCGAATGCCGTACTGGGCATTCCACTCGCTTGGCGTCGAGCGTCGCCGGGCGGACGCGATCCGGGCGGCGGCGGCCGTCGCGCCTGCGCTCGAGCGCATCCGCGACCTGCCTGCCGACGAGGGACGCCGCCGACTGCTTGCAGTGCCCGGAATTGGACCGTGGACGGCGGCGGAGACGATGCGCCTGGCCCTCGGCGACCCTGACGCGGTCAGCGTCGGCGACTTCCACCTGCCTCGGCTGGTCGGCTGGGCGCTGGCCCGCGAGCGGTACGCGGACGATGCGCGGATGCTCGAGCTGCTCGAGCCATACCTGGGCCAGCGCGCGCGGGTGGTGCTGCTGCTCGAGCACGGCGGCATCCGCGTGGAACGGCACGGCCCGCGCCTCTCGCCGCGGTCGATCGCCGCGATCTAGCCCCGCGGTCCAGCGGCTCGCCCGCGACCAGCGCGGGCATCGACTTCAGCCGGTCGCCAGTGTCGTCGGCGGCTCCTCGATCAGCGCGATGGCGATCTCGATCTCGGCGACCTCCTCGGCCGCTGCGCGGTACTCGTCGCTACCCAGGGACGCAGCCTCGCGCCGCGCGCGTGCAACGCGGTGGCGCTCCATGAGCGATTCGCGCGTGGCCGCGGGTTTTGCCGGTGCGCGTCGGGCTTGCTTCTCGCCGGTCATGTCAGCGCCAACAATAGTCGGCCGTCGACCCAGCCGATCCAACCATTCGAGCCCATCACGCGCGACCATGCGCCCTGCTGCTCGACGATGCTCAGCTGCACTCCGGCGGCGAGGGTGACGGTCGGCGGCCGGCTCGGATCCGGCGCCTCCCACGAGGCCATGCCGGTCGCCGGGACGACGTGCGTCGGCGCCCAAGGTGTCGTTCCGGCAGCGGCGACCGGCACGCCGGCCGTCATCGCGCCGGCAACGGGTGCCGCCATGACGGGCGCAGCTGGTCGCGCCACGTCCGGCAGGGCGCTCAGCTGGGCGCGCACGGCACGGATCCGCTCGCGCTGGGCGACCACGTTCGGATCATCGTCGCTCCCCGCGCGCGATCGGATCATTGCCAGGTTGATCTGCTCGCGCTGGAGCTGGCCCTGCAGCTTCGATCCAGGTGCGCCTTTCCTGGCGCCCATCGCGCGCCGCGCCGTCCAGCGGCTGCGCAGTCCGCCGAGCTGGGCGAGCTCCTCATTGGTCAGCACGTCCGTGCCGACGTCGGCCGATGTCAGAGTGCTGAACCACTTCTTCTCGCGCCTCGTCGCCAGGTAGACGAGGGCCACGAGGAAGCCGAGGAAGGGCAGGCCCTTGATGATGCCGAACAGGAAGATGCCGCCGTAGTTCGTCAGCAGCTCACCCAAAAGCGGCGAGTTCCAGATGAAGTGGGCGACGATGGCGAGCACGAACAGCCCCACCGCGACCGCGATTCGCTTGCCGCGCGGCTGGTCGCGCTGGGTGACGTAATAGGCGAAGCCGACACCGGCCAGTCCGGTCCACATGACGTGCATGTACGCGCCGACCAGGATCGAGCGGAGCACGAACATGCCGATCACGGGGCCGATCTGGTCGGCGCCACCGGCCGCCGCGACGGCCTGGATGAAGTACTGCACGTTCTCGACCGCGGCGAAGCCAAGGCCGACCAGCGCGCCGTACACGAAGCCGTCGAACAGGTCGTCGAACTCGTTTCGCGCGATGAGGTAGATGACCACCACGCCGAGGTATTTGAACGTCTCTTCAACGGGTGGCGCAACGATCGCCGCGCCCCACGTCTGGGCAAGGTTGGGGCCGAACAGCTTGGCGAGTGATTCGAGGAAGGCGGTGTTGACCGTCACCGCCAGGCCGATGGCAACCACGCCACCCCACACGAAGGCGGCGATGACGAGCGAGATCGGCTCCCGCTCGAACAGGTCGAGCAGCCAGATAGCGACTGCGATCGGTACGACGTAGACGGTCAGCAGGACGATGCTGAAGATCCAGCCGGCCGAGAAGTTCTGCAGGTAGAAGAGCTGCTCGGTCAGCACTGTCAGCGTCGTGAACAGCAGCAGCACCGCGAACAGCCAGAAGGCCGGCTGGCGGCGTTGGAAGAAGCCCGTCTGGACGCCCCAGCGTGGAAGCTCGGGCGGCGCCGGCTGAGACGGCCCCGGCGGTGGAGCGATGACGGTCGGTGGCGGCGGGAGCGTGCCTGCCTGGTCGGTCATCACTGCACCTGCAGGTTGTCGATCATCCGTTCGGCTTCAGGCAGCAGCGGTCGCAGGTTGCCCGTGCCGGACCAGACGTCAAATATGAAGCCCTGGGTCGGGTCGGTGACCATCGTCGTCACCTCGCCCTCGACCTGGTTCTGGCCGAAGACGCCGGTGTAGGTGCCACGCGCACCGGAGAACCCGTTGCCGACCTGGACCTGGTTTGGCTGCGTCGCCGCCAGCCCGTCCGCCTGCCCGCGCATGCTGTCGATATACGAGTTGTAGACGGTCGCCGCGTCAGCCTGGCCGTTGAGCGTGGCGCTGAAGACGTCCATCACGACGCCGCCTTTGACCAGCCGCACGATGATGTTGCTGCCGGGGACCTCCTGCGGCACCCAGCCGCTTTCGACCGGGATGCGCAGCGGCCCGACGGTCATCACCGAGCCAGGCGGCAACGGCGTCGAAACAGGGTCGCCAGGCCCGGGAGCGAGCGTCGCTATCGGCGCCGGACCTGTCGGACCGGGGCCCACCGGGCCCGGGTTGCCGGGCCCGACGGCAGACACCGGGATCACCGCATTGATGATCTGGGCACCGAAGAACAGAGCGACGATGATGCCGGCCACGATCAGCGTCGGCCTGATGCCGGCTGGGTCGAACTGGCTGAACAGAGTTCGCGCCTGTCCAGCCGCGTCGAATGCCGGACCAGGTGGTGGCGGGGGCGGTACGGCCGACGGGGCCGTGGGTGGAGGCGGAGGAACGGCCGGCGGGGCCGGCGGCGCGACAGCGGGCGGTGGCGGCACTTCGGCCGCAGCAGACACGGGCGCGGGCTGGGCTTCCGCCGGATTTGGATCGGCCGGTGCGCCCCCGGCGGCCGATGGCGGCGGATCAGTGCTCATCGATGGCGGACTTTAGCAGCACCGGGCGGCGCTTATGGCGCAATTTCTTCTGTCGGATGGCCGGACCCGTGGCCTTGCCGCGCGGGATGCAACAATCGGCCCAATGGCCAGTCGTCAGCAGCGCCGGCAGGGGGTCGTTTACGGCCCCGCCCGACCATCCACGCCCGGATCCGGCGGCGGAGCGATCCTTGGAAGGATCCTCGGCCTGTTTGTGCTGGTGGCGGCCGTCGCCCTCCTCGGCGTCGGCGTGTTCACCTTTCTCGGCGGCGATGCGTCGCCCACGCCACTGCGGACCCCGATCGCCCGGGCCAGCACGTCGCCAAGCGCAAGTGATTTGCCCACCAGCATGCCGACGGGCACCGCTCTTACCCCAACCCAGCCCCCACCGAGCTCATCACCAAGCGTCTCGACCGATCCCGGTGTGACGCCCTCCCCCTCGCCGCCACTCATCCAGGTCGGGCCGGGATTCGTGACCTTCGGAACCCGAGCCGACAACGAGCTGAACATCGTCGACCCGCGTACGTCGTTTACCTCGGACGAGCGCGTCACGTGGAGCGCGTACCTGATCGAACCGGTCGATGCGACCCAGATCCGCGTGCTGGTCATCAAGGACGACCCGGCCGCTCCAGGTGGAGAGCGGCTGATCAACGACGAGGCAGCGACCCCGGCGACGACGGCCCAGATCTTCGTTCGCCGCATCAGGCCGCCCCGCTTCCTCGAGGGCCCCGGCTTCTACACCGTCCGCTACGTACGCGGCGAGCGGCTGCTGGCCGAGGGCTACTTCGTCGTCGCCGAATAGGCGTGGCGTGGCCAGCGCGCGCCGGTATGCTGGACCCTCCATGCGAATGCCACGCCAGCTGTCGGTCCTCGCCATCTGCGTGAGCGGCGCGATCGCGATGGCATGCGGCGGACCGACCGGCACCCCGCGCCCGAGCCCATCGTTGGTCGAGCTCGACTTCACGCCGCAGCCGAGCGGCACCGTTCAGGAATCGCCATCGAGCGCGCCGACCGCGTCACGTGAGCCAACCTGGCCCGCCGGCTGGGACACGGCCTTCTGCACGATGCTGGCCGACGCGGTCATCGCCCAGGAGCTCGTCGTCGATATCGAGCGGGCGATCGACGAAGACGCACTGCGTGACGCGCGCGGGCTGTCGCGCGAGCTGACGGCCACTGCCATCGCGGCATCGGGGTCGATCGAGGACATTCCCGACTGGGACGGTGGCGAGGACCTGTCGAGCGACATCGCGGCGCTGATGACCCTCGACGCGCTTATCGGCGAGGACTACGAGACCTATCTGCGCGACGATTCGCGCGCCGCGCTCCGTCGCGTACGCAACCTTCGCCGCGAGAACGAGGCCGCGGTTCCAGGCATCAACTCCGAGCTGGAGTCGCTCGAAAGCGCCGGTCTCAGCTGCCCGGGGACGGCGCTGCAACTCGAATCGCCATAGCCGACCGTGGCATCGGCGACCAGCGACGCGGCGGCTGAGAGGCCGTCAACACCGACTTTCCTGTTCAGCGACATCGAGGGATCGACCAGGCTGATCCAGCAGCTTGGCGACGCGTACCCGGGCGTGTTGGCCGAGCACCGACGACTGATCGGCGATGCCGTCACGAGCAACGGCGGGAGCATCTTCGGCACCGAGGGCGACGCGCTGTTCTGCGCGTTTGCCTCGCCTGTTGGCGCCGTCTCCGCCGCGGCCGCGGCACAGCGCGCGCTGGGCGAGCACGAGTGGCCGGTAGACGCCGAGATCAAGGTGCGCATGGGCATCCACACCGGACAGGCGTTGCTGACCGGCGGCGACTATGTGGGCCTGTCATTGCACGAAGTCGCGCGGATCACCGCCGCCGGCCACGGTGGCCAGGTGCTCGTCTCGGAAACCACCCGTCGGCTGTTAACGGCACTGCCCGCCGGGCTCGAGCTGCGCGACCTCGGCGAGCGGCGGCTGAAGGACCTCAGCGCACCGGCACGGATCTACCAGCTCGTCGGCGAGGGCCTGGGCGACCGATTCCCGCCGCTCCGGACGCTCGACCAGCGGGCAAACAACCTGCCCGTCCAGCTGACCACGTTCGTCGGCCGGGCGGAGCTGGCGGTCGCGCAGGCGGCTCTCGCCGAGACGCGGTTGCTGACTCTCACTGGCCCGGGCGGCACGGGCAAGACCCGCCTGGCTCTGCAGCTCGCGGCGGTCGCCAGCGACGCCTTCGAGGACGGCGTGTACTTCGTTGGCCTCGATGCGGTCGTCGAGCCAGCACTGGTGCCGTCCGAGATCGCAACCACCATCGGCCTGTCGGTGACTGGCAGCACACCGCCGCTGCAGGCCATCGTCGAGTACCTGCGCGAGAAGGAGCTGCTGCTCGTGCTCGACAACTTCGAGCAGGTCGTCGATGCCGCCGCGACCGTGGGCCAGCTGCTGCGTGACGCCCCCAGGATCAAGATCATCGTCACCACCCGGATCGTGCTGCACACGTATGGCGAGCGCGAGCTCCCCGTGCCACCACTCGGACTTCCGCCGCCGGGCGAGCAGCGCCTCAGTGCGAGCGATGCGTCCGAGTACGAGGCGGTGCAGCTCTTCGTCGAGCGTGCGATGGCCGTCCAGCCGGCGTTCATGCTGACTGACGAGAACGCGCCGCAGATCGTTGACATCACGCGACGGCTGGACGGACTGCCGCTGGCGATTGAGCTCGCCGCTGCCCGAACCCGGGCGCTATCGGTGTCGGCCATCCACGCTCGGCTCGACCAGCATCTGGCGCTGCTGACCGGCGGCGCTCGTGATCTGCCCGGCCGTCAGCAGACGTTGCGCGGCGCGATCGACTGGAGCTACGACCTGCTCGAGGGTCCGGACAAACGCCTGTTCGAGCGCTTCTCGGTTCACGCCGGCGGCGCCTACCTGAGTCAGGCCGACGAGGTCTGTGGGCCGGCCACCGAGCTCGGCGAGGACGTGCTCGACGGGTTGACGTCGCTCTCCGACAAGAGCCTCGTCAAACCGGATCTGGCGGCGGAAGAGGACCCTCGCTTCGCGATGCTGGTAACGATTCGCGACTACGCCCACGAGCGACTCGAGGGCAGCGACGAGTTCGCCGAGCTGGCCGAGCGCCACGCCCAGACATATCTGGCGTTGGCCGAAAGCGTCGCCGACAGCCTTACCGGACCGCAGGGTCGCCAACTGGCCGATCGCCTCGAGCGCGACCACGATAATCTCCGCGCGGCCCTGGACTGGGCCGTCGCGAACGGACAGGTCGAGTACTCACTGCGCTTCATTACTGCGGTTTGGCGGTTCTGGCAGATCCGTGGCCACCTCGACGAGGCGCGACGACGCGTGGATGTCGTCACCTCGTTACCGGGCGTCGCCGACCAGCCGGCTGAACTGATGGCGCATTCGTACGCAGCCGCCGGCGGGATCACCTACTGGCAGGCCGACGTGTCGGCCACCCATCGCTATTACGGCCTGGCCCTCGAGGCGGCACGACGTTCAGGCGACGAGCGTCTGCTCGCCGAAGCCCTCTACAACTACGGATTTGGCGCGACTGATGAAACCAGGCTGTCGAATGAGCTCTACATCGCCGGGCGGCCGTACTGGGAAGAGAGCCTGGCGATCTACGAGCGACTTGGCGACTTGCGCGGTGTTGCCGACGCGAACTGGGGCCTTGCCTCGGCGTTATCGGCAATGGGTGAGACCGACGCAGGCATCGCGCATGCCGAGGCGGCCCTGGCTGAGTACCAGCGCCTGGGTGATCCATTCGGTACCGGCTGGGCGCGGTACATGCTCGCCGGGCTATTTGCCCGTCGCGGCGAAGTCGACACCGGTGAGCCGCACCTGCGCGAATCGCTCATCGTCTTCGCCGCTGCCGGCGATAAGTCGGGCATCCTCCTGAACCTGGCTGCCTACGCTCTGCTGGCCGGAATGCGCGGCGACATTGAGCGTGCCAACCGCCTTGGCGGAGCTGTCGAAACGCTGCGTGCAGCGACTGGCACCGGACTCATTGACGATGCGCCGGAGTGGTTCGAATTCAGCATCCCGACCAAGCCTGAAGGCGGTTCCGAGGCGCTTCGGTGGTGGGATGAAGGCGTCCGGATGTCGGTCGAAGAAGCGACCACCTATGCGCTCGAACAACCCCCCGGCAATTCGACGGTAACCGCCGAATAAGGGGCCGCGGTCAACATCGCGGCATGCGCTCCAGCAAGCGGTCGAAACGCCTCTCAAGCCACCCGTCGAGCGGTTCGAACATCGTCATACCGTCCCGGGCGGAGGTCCGTCGCGCGGCGGGCTCACTGCCTGCAGATCTCAACTGGGAAGCGCTGTCGGCTGGTCTGCGGCCGGTTTTCGTGCGCCGAAGGCCATTGCCGCCCGGCGCAGAGGCGCCGGTCACGATCCGGCTGCCGCTCGGTGTGAGCGTCGGATTGGGTGTCGATATCGGTCCGGCGTTCATGTACGTCGGTCCGGAGATGCTTCGCTCATGGGCGGTGTCAATTGACGAAGCATTCGAGCGGGCGATGAGCAACCTACGCCAGGCACTGCTCGCCGAGCGTTTCGTGGAGATGGAGTACGGCGCTATCGCCGGTGTGCCGATGTGGTGGTACCAATCGCACGCGGGCATCGCCTCGGGAATGCTCCTCCTCGAGGATGAGCTGGCGAAGCGCTACGGCGACCAGCCGCGGTTGCTCGCGGCGCCGATGAGGAACCTTCTGCTTGCCGCGCCGTTCGACGCGGATCGTGAGCTGCTGAGCTGGATCAGGGACGAGATCGCGGAGGAGGACCCGAACGGCCTGGACCTGCCGATCTTCGCCCTGGTCGACGGCCGGCTGTCGATCGACAGCCGGTCAACGATCATCGAACAGGCGATGGTTCACTGATGCTCGCCGGGGATGCCTCGCTCGGTCAGCGCGGCGCCGAAACCATCGAGATCGGCAACAGTTACGTACAGCGCGGGCGGGTGTAGCGGTCCCCACCTGACCGGCCGACGAAAGTCAAGCCGAACGCCGGCCTTGTGGTTGCCGCCGAAGGACAGGACACCGTCGAGGATGCCCCGCCGCAAACCGATCGCCGTAATCCACAACCACGGCCCCTCGATGCGCCAACGGGTGATGTTCTCGATAGGCGTGGAGATATCGAAGAAGCCGAAGCTCGCGTGCAGGTCACCGTCAATGTCCACGTAGCTGTTGGACTCCCTGGCTCCGAAGAGCAGCAGCAGCGGTCGCGAGTTGCGACCCAGCCGTATCGGGAAGCGCCGCGAGCTCATTGCGCTTCCAGCTCGACACTGTCGAGGATCGGCAGCGCTTCATCCCACGCCTCTTCCAGCTCACCGGCCGTGGCAAGGACCAGGAAGAGCAGCAGGCCGTCGTCCCACGGCATCATCGCCAGCCGAGCATCGTGCTCCGGTCCGAGGCCGAAGTCACCGCCCGGCCCGCCAAAGATGTGGGTCTCGGGCGTCATTGTGCGCAGGTCGATCTGCGTGCCATCGAGCCCGGCGACGGCTACATCGGAGGGCTCGCTCGTTTCGAGATCAATCCGCGCCGCGAGTAGATCAGCCGCTTCGGCAGGTGTCAGGTCGGATGCCGGCATGTCGGGATCGCCGTGGATCACCGTCGGCAAGCCGAACGCGATCCAGCGCGACGGCGTACCGGGCGCGGCGCCAGGGATCTGCAGCAGATCGAAGAAGTCGCCGTGGAGGTGGCCGCTCTCCCAATCCTCGCCGATGACTTCGAACGTGAACGGGACATCGAACGGTGGCGAGCTCGAATAGCGGCCCTGTGCAAGTGGCTGAACAGCCGCGCTCGGGAAGGCGAGGCTGGCCGACTCGAGCAGTGGCGCGGCCTCGACCGCCCAGTCGTCCATGCCGTCGTTCGGCGCCACGAGGAGGACGATAAAGATCTCGTCTTCGTAATCGACGATCTGCAGCCGGGTATCGTCGGCCGGGCCGATGCCCAGCAACACCCTCTCGTCATCGCCGAGCACGTTCGTGTCTGCTGCGGTCGCCGCGACGTCAACCTCGATGCCGTCCAGTCCGGCGAAGGTGATCGGCCGCGCGTCGCTCACCTCCAGCCCCGAGTTCTGGCGCAACAGCTCGACCGCGTCCTCGACCGAGTCGGGCGCAGCGCCCTCGGTCGGCCCGTAGACGATGGTCGGAGTCACGAAGCCCACCGCGCGCGTTTCGGCGTCCGTGACCTGCGCGACGTCGTACAGCCCGGGCTCGAGGTGAATCGTCTCCCAGCCTTCCGGAACCTCGAGGATCAGCTGCGGATCGGCCGATGAATTGGTGTAACGGCCTGGCTGGAGTGGGCCAGCGCTCAGCTCGCGCAGGCCGGCGCCACTCGTCGGCACCGTCGGAGCAACCGTGGCGCTCGGAGAGGACGCAGAGGGCGTGTCGGTCGGGCTCGGCGCAGTCGTCGGAGTTGGTGCGTTGGTCGGCGTAGGCGAGATGGCCGCCGTTGGCTGCTCGGTCGGAGTCGGCTGTCCCGGGGTGGCAGTTGGACCGGCCGTCGGCGCCGCGCAGGCGGCCAGGAGTAGGACGCCGAGCCATGCGAGCCGAGCCATCGGGCAAGGCTACCGCCGTCGCCGGATTCGGCCCGCGTCGGGCCATGCCTCAGGGGCCGCTGATGTTCCTCTGAAGATCCAGGAGCGGTTGCTGGCTGACGGTTATGAAGCCATCGCGCGGTCGGTCGAGGTCGATAACGAGCGTCAGGACGGCGCCCAGCGCAATCACCAGCACGACTGCGCTGAGCACACTGCGCCGACCGGTGATCCCGGCGCTGTAGCCGAGCATCACCAATGACAGGATGGCGCCAATCGTGAGCAGCAGGATTACCGTCTCGGGCACACGCGCGTACACGCCGGCGACGACACGCGACTCATGCAGGTCAATGACCTCGTTAAGCGATTCGATGAACAGCGCATTGACATCGTTGCCGTTCGTGCGCGCCACGTCCTCGGCGATCAGCCACATCTGCTGGAGGAGCTCCTCGGATCGCGCGATCTGCTGGGCGAGCTGCGCGATGGTCGGCGGAGCGATGCGCAGCGGCACGTATTCGCGCAACAGGACGCGCATCTCTTCGTTGGCCGGCGCCGGCAGGTAGCCCGCGCGCAGGTAGGTTGTTCCGATCGCGTTTGCCTCCGCGAGGACGAGGCCGCGGCGGGTGTCGAAGCGGTCGGACGCCATGCTCATCGTCACCGCGAGGAGGAACGCCATCAGCGCCAGGATCGCCCCGACCAGGGTGCCGGTAGGTCCTTCCTGCTCGCCCGGAGTGCGCTCCTGCCACCAGCGACCGATGCGGAAGCCCGCCTCATAGCCGACCAGCGCGAGGATGGCGAAGATGAGCGTGAAAGCCAGGACAGGAATCGGATCCAGGAGCTGACTGGTCATCGGCTGGTGGACCCTCTCTCAACTCACAGAGCGCGCCGCGCTCAACGGCCTTCAATCTCGCCGACGTCGAGGCCGCCCTGCATCGCCCCGTTGGGATGAAACGCCGGCCACGTGTCGACTGTGGGAAGATCGCCGGCAGGAGGATCAACGATGACCTACCGGGCTGAATACCTCGTCGCCTGTTTATCGCGCTCGGTCGCAGGGCTGCTCCTCGTCATGGGGAGTCGCTGGACGATCCGGGCGTGGTCGGATGCAGAGGGTGGCCCCTTCGACCTGCTCTATGTCGGCGTGCTGGCGGTCGGGATCGTCGGTGACCGTGATCGCGCGTTTCGAACCGAGTCCGAAGCATGGCGCGGCGCGTTGCTCAAGCCATGGCGGTCGCCCACGGGCCGTGGTCACCTTCGTCGCGCTGATAGTCGGCAAGCAGTCGTCGCCGGTCAGCTCAGTTGCCGAGATCGTACGCCATGAACGTTGGTTAAACTTCATCGTCAACCTGTACGTCGCAGCCGCGTGGCTGAATTCTGGCGATGCCGCGGCAACACCGCAACGACCAGCAAGAAGGATTGGTCGGGGCGAGAGGATTTGAACCTCCGACCCCAGCGTCCCGAACGCTGTGCGCTACCAGGCTGCGCTACGCCCCGACCGAGGACCCGCGGCGCGCTCAAAAGCGTACGCACGGGTCCAGAAGTATAGACGAGGGGCCCATTCCGGCCCCCAGACGGTCAGGCGGTGGCGCGCGCCGGAAGCCAGCCGCGGGGACTAGCTCCAGCTGCCTAGCGGCGGCGCACGTGCTGCGCGCCGATCTCGTCCGGCCTCGAAACGCCGAGCAGGGCCATGTCCGTACGAATCTCGGCGGCGAGGATGTCGAGCACCCGACGCGCCCCGTGCCCGCCGCCGACGGCCAGCCCGAACACGGCCGGCCGGCCGACCAGAACGCCGCGCGCGCCAAGGGCCAGTGCGATCAGCACGTCCGCCCCGCGCCGGACGCCGCCGTCGACGTAGACCTCGGCACGACCGCCGACCGCTTGGACGACCTCGGGCAGTACCTCGATCGCCGGCGGTGTGCGGTCCAGCTGCCGCCCGCCGTGGTTGGACACGATCACCGCCGCCGCGCCGTGCTCGACGGCAAGCGCGGCGTCCTCCCCGGTGAGGATGCCCTTGATGACCAGCGGCAGGTCGGTCAGCGAGCGCAGCCATGCCAGGTCGGACCAGGTGAACGAGGCGTCGTTGAGGCCGCCGATCACGACCGATATCGACTCGTCGGACGCGTCCGCGGATCCCTCGCGCGCGACCGACGCCGGGAAGTTGCCGAAGGCCTGCGGGTAGGCGAGCTCGTTGCGCCGATCACGATCGCGGCTGCCGGCGATCGGTAGATCGACCGTCACCACGAGCGCGCCATAGCCGGCCGCCGCGGCACGCTGTACGAGGCTCGCCGAGCGCGCCCGGTCGCGATGGACGTACAACTGGAACCAGCGCGGTCCGCTGCCGCCGGTCGCTTCGGCCGCCGCGGCAACCTCCTCCATCGAGCGCGACGACATCGTCGACAGGCAATACGGAACTCCGGCTGAAGCGGCCGCGGCGGCCAGCGCAGGCTCGGCGTCGGGATGCGCGAAGTGCTGGAAAGCGACCGGCGCTACGCCGAACGGCGCGCTGACCGGCTGGCCGAGGAAGGTCGTCGACGCGTCGACGGCGGAGACGTCGACCAGGACGCGCGGCCGCAGCTGCCAGGCGTCGAATGCCGCTTCGTTGGCGGCCAGCGTGCGTTCGTCGCCCGCGCCGCCGGCGATGTAGTCGAACGCCGCCTGGTCGAGAATATCGGCCGCCAATCGTTCGAAATCGCGCACGGAGACGGCCGACATGGCCGGGTCGGTGGTCAAGGCCGGAGCATACGCGGCCGGCCGCCAGGGCTATCGTGGCCGGCGAGCCTGATCGGCAGCACGACCAGCGCAGCGGCGACGAAGGAAGCGGCCATGATCACGAACGTGACCGGCAGCCCGGCGTCCTCGCCGAGCAACTCGATGACCGCGCCATACAGCACTATCCAGAGCGAGCCGACGCCGAAGGCGAGCGTGAAGTACAGCGCGAACGACGCGTCGCGCAACGCGGGCGGCGTGATATCGGACAGCAGCGCCTGGAGCTGCGGGCTCTCGACGAAGTTGAACACGCTGAGCAGGACGATCGCCAACCACAGCAGCGTCACGTTCGATCCGGCCGCGACGAACAGCAGCAGAGCGGCGAAGCCGCCCGCGTACGCGCCGATGATCAGCGGTTTGCGGCCGTAGATGTCTGAGAGCCAGCCGGCGACGATCGGCCCGGGCACGCTGCCGATGACGAGCACCGTGTACATCAGCGCCACGGTCGTGGTGTCGAGACCGATCACCACGCTGAGGTAGAGCGGCACGAAGACGTTCAGCACGCCCAGGCCGCGACCGCCGCCGCCGAGCATCGCCGAGGCAAAGACGAGCAGCAGGTTCCGATCGTGGACCACAGCTCCGAGCGCCGAGCGAAGCGTGCCGTAGGCACGGGCAGCGGCACGATCGGCGCCCGACTCGCGCACGAAGGCAAAGATCGCCAACGCGACGACCATCGCCGGCACGCCGAACAGCACGACCGTCCAGCGCCAGCCAATTCCGGCGATCAGCCACGCCCCGAGCAGCGGCACGAAGACCGTGCCCACATTGCCGCCGGCGATGTGGGCCGAGATGGCAAAGCCGCGTCGCTCGGGCGGGAACTGCTCGGCGAGCAGGCCGTTGCCGACCGGGTGCTGCGGCGATCCGGCGACGCGCGAGACGATGTTGGCGACAGCAAACGTGCCGAAGCTGTTGGCCAGCGCCTGGAGCGCCATGCCGCCGCCAAAGATCAAGCCGCCGACGGTCAGGATGTTGCGCCGCGACACGAAGCGGGTGATGCCGGCGTACGTGAACTGGATCAGTCCGGAAGCGATGTTGCCGGCGGCGGCCAGAAAGGCGATGGCGGCAACGGTGACGCCGAACTCGGCGATGATCGCGAGGTAGACGAGCGGCATCAGCGCGGCCTGGGCGTGATTGAAGGCGTGCGCGACGCTGAGCAGCCAGAGCGTGCGCATCGGCCGAACGTCTTCGGCGGGCGGAATGGCCGCGGCCGGCCGGTCGAGCTCGAGGTCCACCATCGGCGTCGGAGGCTAGCAAGGAAGTCCGCCGTGCGGGCGCTCGCTAAACTCAGTCGACATGGACGAAATGCAGGACACGCGCGAGCGCTGGGCGCTCGTGCTCGGATCGAGCAGCGGCTTCGGCGGGGCCGCGAGCCTCGCCCTGGCGCGCGCCGGTCACCCGATCGTCGGGGTCCACCTCGATCTGCGCGGCACAATCGCCAGCGCCAACGCCGTACGTGACGAGATCGCCGCAACGGGCGTGCCGGTCTACTTCCACAACGTCAACGCGGCCGACGACGAGCAAGCGCGCGGCAGTCATCGAGGCCACGAAGCAGACCTTCGAGGAGCGCCGGCGCGAGGGCAAGGATCCGTTCATCGCGGTCGTCCTCCACTCGCTCGCCTTCGGCACGACGCTCTCGTACGTCACCGACGAGACCGACGGGCGCGAGGTCAGCCAGAAGCAGCTCGAGATGACGGCCGACGTGATGGCCCACTCACTGATCTACTGGGTGCGCGACCTCTTCCATGCCGGAATGCTGGGCAACGGCAGCCGCATCTTCGCCATGACGAGCGAGGGTGCGATCCGCGCTGTCCCGACCTACGGCCCGGTCAGCGCCGCGAAGGCCGCCCTCGAGGCGCACGTCCGACAGCTCGCCCTCGAGCTGATCCAGCACGGCATCACCGTCAACGCCATTCGCGCCGGCGTGACCGACACGCCGGCGCTGCGCCGGATCCCCGGCCACGAAGAGCTGAGGCGCGTGGCCGAGGAGCGCAATCCGGGCGGTCGCCTGACGCGGCCGGAGGATGTCGCCGATGCGCTCGTCGCGCTCTCCTCACCGCGTCTGTACTGGATGACGGGCAACACGATCGGCGTCGATGGCGGCGAGCTGATGGGCTCGCGCAGCGAGGTCAAGTAGGCCGCCGCTCGTTGAGCTGTCAGCCCCGGTAGCGGAAGCAGCCGGGCAGGTGATCGTCGACCAGGCCAACGGCCTGCATGAACGAGTAGACGATCGTCGAGCCCACGAAACGAAACCCGCGCCGCTTGAGATCCTTCGACAGCGCGTCCGAAACGGGAGTCGTCGCGGGCAGGGTTCCCGGTGCCGAATTGGGCGGCCGTGGCCGCGGCGGGCCGGGCACCAGTCGCGCGAGGTAGGCGTGGAACGAGCCAATTCGGCCGTCGACCAGGTCGAGCACGGCCTGGGCGTTGCCCACCGTGGCTTCGATCTTGGCCCGGTTGCGGACGATGCCCGCGTCGGCCATCAGCCGCTCGCGGTCACGCTCGTCGAAGGCGGCCACTATCGCCGGATCGAAGCCGGCGAATGCCGACCTGAAAGCCGTCGCGCTTGCGCAGGATGGTCAGCCACGACAGGCCGGCCTGGAACGCCTCGAGCGAGAGCATCTCGAACAGACGCTCATCATCTGTCTCGGGCCTGCCCCACTCATCGTCGTGATAGGCGATCAGGAGCGGGTCGGAGTCGGCCCACCAGCACCGGGCCGCCACGTCCAACTACGCGCTGCGGTTCAGGCCCGCTTGCGAAGCTGGGCGCGGAGCGGGCCGTAGATGGCCAGCACGACTATCGCGCCGATGGTCGAGCCGATCAGGCCGGAGATTCTGATATCAAAATCTCGTTCGAAGATCAGTGTGAAGATGGTGCCGCCGACGAACGAGCCGACGAGGCCGGCGACGAACAGCTCCCAGGTCTCGAAGTTGCGGCCCTTGCCAACCAGGTAATTGGCAATGAAACCGGCCACGAGCGCGATTACGACGAACGCGAGAATGATCATTCAGGCCCCTCTGCAGTCATGTGGTCCCCCGCCTCTCAGTACTGGAAGAGTAACTCCCGGTACTTGGGCAGTGGCCACAGGTCGTCGGCGACCAGCGTCTCGAGCTCGTCGGCCACGGTGCGCAGCGTCTCCTGTGCCGGGATGACGTGGGCGACGAACGCCTGCGCCTCCTCCTGCACGGATCCCGCATCGTGCGCCTCGTGCTGAGCATGCTCGAGCGTGTCGATGGCGTCGCTCAGTCGATCGATCAGCTCACCGACGCGAACGGAGAGTGCCTCGACGGCGCGTGACGCCGGGCCGACCGCGTACAGCTGGCCGAGGTAGCGCACCGCCGCCGGCAGGATCATCGTGCGAGCGATGTCGATCGCGGCACTGGCCTCGATGTTGCCGACCTTGACGTAGCGCTCCCAGGCGATGTCGACACGTGCCGCGAGCTCGCGCTCGGACAGCACCGCAAACGACGAGAAGACTGCCTTGGCCTTGGACGTGTCGAGAGCCGGCAGCGCGTCGACCGTCGACTTGTTGTTGGGCAGTCCGCGCCGCTCGGCCTCGTCGTGCCACTCGGGCGAGTAGCCGTTGCCCTCGAAGAGGACCTGCTTGTTGGCGCGGGCGATGCGCGACAGGATCTCGGACAGCCCGTCGAAGTCGGCCGGCTCGAGCTTGTCGAGATCGTCGGCGAGCTGCTTGAGCGAGTCGGCGACGGCGGTGTTGAGCACGGTCTGCGGCCAGTAGATCGGCGCCGACGAGCCGACTGCGCGGAACTCGAACTTGTTGCCGGTGAAGGCAAACGGCGAGGTCCGGTTGCGGTCGGTTGCGTCGCGCGGCAGTGCCGGCAGCGACGAGACACCCAGGTCGAGCTGGGCGTTGCTCTTCGACTCCGACGCGGGACCCGCCTCGATCTGGCGAATGACGTCGACGAGCTGCGAGCCGAGGAAGATCGACATGATCGCCGGCGGCGCCTCGTTCGCGCCGAGACGATGGTCGTTGCCCGCATCGGCGATCGAGGCGCGCAACAGGTCGGCATGGACGTTGACGGCGCGGATCACGGCCAGCAGGAAGGCCAGGAACTGGGCGTTGGCATGCGGGTCCGTGCCCGGGTCGAGCAGGTTCTCGCCGCTGTCGGTCGACATCGACCAGTTGTTGTGCTTGCCCGAGCCGTTGATGCCGGCGAACGGCTTCTCATGGATGAGCAGCATCAGCCCGTGCTGCAGGGCGAGCTTGCGCATCGTCGCCATGACGACCATGTTGTGGTCAGAGCCGACCGACGTCGCCTCGTACACCGGCGCCATCTCGAACTGCGCCGGCGCGACCTCGTTGTGGCGCGTCTTGGCCGGGATGCCGAGGCGCCACAGCTCGCGGTCGAGATCCATCATGAAAGCCAGGATCCGCTCGCGGATGGGACCGAAATACTGGTCCTCCAGCTCCTGGCCCTTGGGCGACGGCGCGCCGAACAGCGTGCGACCGGTGAGCAGCAGATCGGGTCGCTGCTCGGCCAGCCGGCGGTCGACGAGGAAGTACTCCTGCTCGGGGCCGATGTTGGTGAAGACGTGCGACGCGCTGTTGTTGCCGAACCAGCGCAGGATGCGCAGCGCCTGCTTGCCGAGCGCGTCCTGCGACCGAAGCAGCGGGATCTTGTAGTCGAGCGCCTCACCGGTAAACGAGACGTACGCCGTCGGAATGGTCAGCGTCACGCCGTTCGGCTCGACCTGAAGGAAGATCGGCGAGGTCACGTCCCAGGCGGTGTAGCCGCGTGCCTCGAACGTGGCGCGGATGCCGCCCGACGGGAAGGAGCTCGCATCGGGCTCGCCCTGGAGCAGGTTCTTGCCCGAGAACTCGGTGATCGTGGCTGCCTCGCCGGAGGGCGTCAGGAAGGAGTCGTGCTTCTCGGCGGTCGAGCCGGTCATCGGCACGAACCAGTGCGTGTAGTGCGTCGCGCCGTGGGCCAGGGCCCACTCCTTCACGCCGTGCGCGACGGCATCGACGATCTGCGGGTCGAACGGCTCGTTGCCGTCGATCGTGCGCCGCAGCTTGGCGAAGATCGGCTTGGCCAGGTGCTCGCGCTGAGCGTCTTCGCCGAACACGTACTGGCCGTAGATCTCGGCGCCGGCGTGCTCCAGGTAGTCCTGCGTCTTGGCGACGCGATGGTTGGAGATGGCACTGATCGCAGATTCGCGCGCGGACATTGCTCCTCCCGGCGCGGTCGTGGCTGACGCGGCACGCGACCCGGCGCGGCCATTGCTCGTCCCGTTGGCTGAGTGACCGTTGGTGCTCGGGACGGCACGCTCCCCGACCTCGATGACCATCGTCAATGAACCCTCCGTCACAGCCCGGCGCCTGCCTTGATCGTGCGTCGCACGGGTGTTTCGAGTCTACGCCGGGCGAGACCCGGCTGAGGGTTGCATTCGACGTTCGGGACGGTTACGTAGCCGGGTCGAACAGGGTTTTGGTCCGCTGAAGGTATCGTTGGCGGCATGGTCGTGATCATGGGTTGGGGCGACGGCAAGTCCAAGGACATGGGCGAGGTCGCGCCGACGACTTGCCCGCAGTGTCACAACGACGTGTTCCTGCATGAGGTCCAGTCCGAGAAACAGTTCAGCCTCTACTTCATCCCGCTCGGCTCGTACAGCAAGAACCGATACCTGCTCTGTCCGATCTGCCACTTCGGTGTCCCATTGCGGCCGGAGGATCAGGCCGCGACCAGCAACATGCGCGCCGCCACATCGGTCTATCGCCACGGCAGGGTTGACGCGAGCTACTACCGGACGACCGTCGACCAGTTCTGGACACGCGTCGGCCGCGGCCCGAACGGCGCTCAGATGCTTCGCGCGCCGGCGACAATCCCGGCCGCCCGCGGAGTGGCAGCACAACCGACCGGTGTCGCCGCGGCGAACGTGCCGACGCGCGCCGGGCCGAACCTTGCCGAGCAGATCAAGAGCCTCGCCGAGCTCCACGACGGTGGCGTTCTGACCGACGCCGAGTTCGCGGCGGCCAAGCGCCGGCTGATGGACCAGTAGCCGACCGACCGTCAGGTCGAGAGGCGCCGCTCGGGCCGCTTGCCCAGCCTGGTCGACAGGTCATCGAGAAGCTGGCTGAACTCGCGCTCCACGTCCACGTAGCGATCGGCGAGCATCGCCATCTCGAGATGATCGCCATGCATTCGCGCCCATAGCCGCCGGCGCGGGAAATAGAAGGTGAGCACCAATCCGATGATCAGGCTCAGGTAGGCGAGCCAGATCAGGGTCTGGCCTGGATCCTTCTTGATGACCATGCCGGTGTACGCGCCGGCGGCGTTCCAGGTCACCGCGTAACCACCTGTCGTGCCCGGTTCGCTCGTCTGGCCGAGGCCGAGCGAGCGCAGGAAGGCGATGTTGCCGCCACCCGGCTGAGCCTCGGACGTGATGCCCGGTCAGCGCCAGCAGCGGCTCGCCGGCTGCGTTCCGGTGGAGCACGACCAACAGGCCGATGTCGGAGCCCGGGATGGTCAGGAAGCCCTGCGGCAGGCCGGCCAGCTCGCCGGCGAGCAGCACCGGCCCGTCCCACACGAGCTTGCCCGACGCGTCGTGGATCTGCAGCTGCTCGGCCGGCCCGAACGTGTTCTGGTGGAAGACGAAGCCGTTCACCTCGAGCGGGTCGTTGACGCGGATGACCTTGCGCGCGACCTCCTGGCCGTTCTGGTAGACGGCGAGGTCGGTGCGGAAGTCGGTGAACCTGCCTTCTGCGTCGGTAGGCGCCTCGAAGTGGATGTTCTTGACGAGCAGGTTGTCGGGCGTGCCGACCGCCTGCACCGGCGCGGTCTGGCCCTCGCCGAGGAAGACGACGGTTTCATAGCCCAGGCCGACCGTCACCGCGCCCCCGGCCAGGAACAGGATCAGGCCGAGGTGGGTGAACAGCGTCGCCAGCTTGAAATATTGGTTCCGATCGCCGTAAACGTTGAGAACCTGTCCGCCGTCGTCGGTTTCGGTGGTTTCCTGGCGGATGCGGAAATGGCGTCCGCGCAGAGCTCCGGTGAGCTGGGCTGCTGCCGCGTCGTCGACGGCGGCGAAGCGCGCTCGCTCGGCGAGGCGCAGGTCGTAGAACGGCGCCGCCTGGACGACCTTGACGTTGTGTGCAGTGCGCCACAGGTTCGGCGTTCGGTCGAGCGTGCAGACGATGATGCTGACGACGAGCAGCGTGAGCAGGAAGACGAACCACGGCGCGGAGAAGACGCGAAAGAAGCCGACCCGCTCGAAGACGTCGACCATGCCCGGCCCGATGTTCAGTCCGATGACGGTTAGCGAGTCGTAGACGGCATGCATCTCGGCCATCTGCTGGGCGTAGGCGGCGGGATCGTGGAGCGCGAACGATGGCAGCTGGCGGAGCAGGGTCCCGATCACTCCGGCAATCGCCAGCAGGCTGATCTGGAACACCGCGAAGCGAACGCTGGTCAGCGTTCGCCAGACGGCCCAGCCGAGGCGTTCGAGCGGATTGAGCTGCGCGCCGGTACGACGCGGGAGGGTGATGGTCGCGATGAGAGTCAGTCCCTGTCTGTCAGCGGAATCCCGGTGAGTAGCGGCGGGTGTATGCCGTCAGGCGCCGCGCGTCGCCATGGCCGCAGCGGCTGTGGTGAGCGCCTGGTCGAAGTCGGCGACCAGGTCATCGACATCCTCCAGCCCGACTGAGACGCGGATCAGGCCCTCGGAGATCCCGGCCAGCTCCAGCCCCGCCGCGTCGAGCTGCCGGTGCGTCGTCGAGGGCGGATGGACGGCGATCGTGCGGATGCTGCCCAGCGAAGCGGTGCGCGGCGGAATCGTCAGCGCGTCGAGCAGCCGCTCGGCCGTTTCCCGATCGCCGACGTCGAAGGCGAGCATGCCGCCGCCGGCACTCAGCGTCCGCTGCGCGACGACGAACTGAGGGTGACTTGGCAGGCCCGGGTAGTAGACCGTCCTGACCACGTCGCTCTGTTCGAGGTGGCGGGCGAGGGTGAGCGCGCTCGCAACGTGGCGCTCCATGCGGACGTGGAGCGTGGAGATGCCGCGCAGCACGAGGAAGGCGCTCAGCGGCGCGAGCCCGCCGCCGGTGTCGATCTGGACTCTGCGCACGGCGCCGATCCGCTCGCGGTCGCCGACCACGACGCCACCGAGCACGTCGCTGTGACCGCCGATCCACTTGGTCAGCGACTCGATGACGAGATCCGCGCCGAGCTCGATCGGCCGGCACAGGTATGGCGAGGCGAACGTGTTGTCGACCGACACGGTGATGCCGCGTGCGTGGGCGAGCTCGATCAGGTCGGCCAGGTCGGTGACCACGATCGTCGGATTGGCGATCGTCTCGAGATGCAGCAGGCGCGTGTTCGGGCGCAACGCCGCCTCGACCGCGGCACGATCGGTGGCATCGACGAAGGTCGTCTCGACGCCGAAGCGTCCGAGGACGTTCTCGAGCAGGTGCGTGACGCTGCCGTACAGCGCCCGAGCGGCGACGACGTGGTCGCCGGCGCGCAAGCGTCGACACGAACGCGGCGTGAATGGCGGCCATGCCGGTCGCGAAGGCGTAGCCGGCCTCGGCCCCCTCGATCTCGGCGAGCGCGTCGGCGAGCGCGGTGGATGTCGGGTTGTCGATGCGCGAGTAGCTGTAGCCGGGCACGCGGTCGCCGAGGATGTCACCCAGCTGGGCGGCGTCCTCCGCCGAGAAGGTCACTGCCTGGTAGATCGGGACTGCGTCCGGCTGCTGGTCCACGCGTGGGGCACGCGTGGCGGCGTGGATTGCACGCGTGCCAAAGCCCGCGCCGGTGGGTCGGCGGGAATCGCTCACGCGGTGATGCTACAGCCGCCCCGACTTTCGACCTGCCGCCACGGCGTCTCCGATCTGCCGCCACGGCTCTCGAGCTGCGGCCCGAATCTTGACCGAGGCTCAGCCGATCAGCGATCTCGCCGATACCCGGCGACGGTCTCCCACGGCGCCGGTCCCGTCGACTGAGGCGGCACCGGACCGCGCTGCTGCACCTGCGGCGGGGGTGGTCCGCGGCGGTTGTGGCGGAGGCGGCCGGTTGGGCGGTGGTTGTGGCGGCGCGGACCGCTGCGAGCCGCGGAGCCGAGAGGGTGGCGCCACCTGGCGAGCGAAGCGGACGATCTGGTCGCGTCCACGTCGCTTGGCCTCGTACATGGCCAGATCGGCGCGGCGCACCAGCTCAGCCGCGGTCCTGCCATCCTCCGGGTACGCCACCAGGCCGATCGATGCGGTCGTCCGAATGAGCGCCCGGTCGTGACTCAACGCAAGACGGGCGATATCGACGCGGATCTTCTCCGCGACGAGACCAGCGCCGTTGATCTCCGTCTCGGGCAGGATGAGCACGAACTCGTCGCCCGCGTAGCGTGCGGGCACGTCCGTGGCCCGCACGTCGCGACGCATGATCTCGCCCACCGCGCGGAGCAGCCGGTCACCCGAGTCGTGCCCAAAACGGTCATTGGCCGCCTTGAGTCCGTCGAGATCGATCATCAGCAGCCCGAACGGCCGGCCGCTGCGGGCCGCGCGTCGGATCTCCTGCTCGAGCGCGCCGGCGAGGTACGCGCGGCTGTACAGGCCGGTCAGGTGGTCGAAGCGCGACAGGCGCAGTGCCTCGTCGCGCGCGCGACGCTGCTCACGGCCGATGACCGCCGCGATGTAGGTGATGAGCGCGAGCGCGACGAGGTTGAAGGCCACCTGGCCCACCGCTGCCGATGGGAGCGGCGAAGGCCCGGCGACGAGCACCGCGACGACGTAGGCGGCACTGGCGATGCCGGCCAGCAGCGGTGGGCCATAACCCACCGACCAGAGCGCGGCCGCGCCGACGAGCAGCACGTAGCCGAAGAAGTACGGGCTCGCGTAGCCGCCGGTCAAGATCAGCAGCACGGTCAGCAGGACGACCGCCGATCCAGCCTCGATGGGCGTCCGCCAGCGGCCGAACGCGCGCGCCGGCAGCAGCTCCTGGAAGAGGACGATCAGAAAGAAGCCGAGCGCAAGCAAGAGGTAGACGGCGATCTGGGAAGGTCCGCCGGTCAGCGTGGCGACAACCAGCACGGCACCAAGGAAAAGGAAGCTGACCACGCGCACAACGCGGTGATAGACGTTCGCCGGTACGCCCTGGCTGTCCGCACCGTGGACCGGGACGGCACGTCCATCGGTGTCGGCGGGATTGCGCTCGGCCCAGCTGTCCGCGTCGTAGTCGAGATCGGCCTGGTCTGCCGTGGCCGCTCCCCGCCGGCCAAGGCGTGGCAATTCGAGGGCCATCAGCAGAACGAGGTTGGCCGCGACGACGACGGCGAGCAGGAGGGCTAGCTGATCGATGTGCACCTTGCGGTCACGAACGCCCTGTCTGGGGTGGGTAGGGCGCAGTTACCCAGGCATTGAGCTCAGACAGCGGATGGTACTGCCGCTCGTGGCTAGAAGTACCATTCGGGGCCGCCTTAGTGTGGACCGCGTGCAACGCGAAGGGCTGATCGGCAGGCTGCCCCGACTCGACCGCAACGGTCGGATCGTGGTCGTGGCACGGACCCTGCGCAGCTTCGCCTTCGGGCTCAACGCCGTAGCGCTGGGGTTGTTTCTGTCGGCCATCGGGTTATCCGGTGCCGAGTTCGGGCTGGTCCTGACGGCAGCGCTGGCGGGCTCGCTGGCCCTGACCGTGATCATCGCCGGCTGGGGCGATCGGATCGGGCGGCGGCGGCTGTTGATGGCCGGATCGGCACTGATGATCACCGCGGCGATCATTCCGCTGGTCAGCCGCGAGCCGCTGATGCTTGCGGTCATCGCCTTATCGGGCATGGTTGCCGTCAACGCGAACGAGTCGATCGGACTGCAGAGCGTCGACCAGGCGCTGATCCCCCAGAGCGTCCCGATCGAGCAGCGCACCTCTGCGTTCGCGTTGTACAACGTGCTCGCGTCGGTGGCGGCGGCGCTCGGCGCGTTGTCGGTCGGACTGTTGCCCCTCATCGGGGCCGCGTTCGGCCTGACCGGCGCCCAGATCTACGTGCCGGCGTTCCTGACCTACGCGCTCATCGGCCTGATCTGCGTCGTCATGCTCTCGCGACTCGACCGACAGGCCGAGACCGGCGAGCGCATCCAGCGCCGCCTGGCCATCGATCGATCACGGCCGATCGTCGCCCGCCTGTCCATCCTGTTCGGCCTCGACTCACTCGCCAGCAGCTTCACCGTCCAGAGCTTCCTGGCCTACTTCTTCGCGACGCGCTTCGGCGCCACGCCCGCCCAGCTCGGCGCGCTCTTCTTCGCCGGCAGCCTGCTCACCGCGGCCTCTTTCCCGGTCGCGGCGTGGCTGGCGCGGCGCATCGGCCTGATCAACACGATGGTCTTCACGCACATCCCGTCGAGCATCTTCCTGATCGGCGTCGCATTCGCGCCGACGCTCGCGATTGCCGCTGCGCTCCAGCTGGCACGTTCGGCGCTCGCGTCGATGGACGTCCCGACGCGCCAGTCCTACGTGATGGCCGTCGTCGACCCGGCCGAGCGCACAGCGACTGCCGGCGTAACCAGCCTCGCCCGTGCCGTCGCCCAGGTGCCCGGTCCGCTGATCGCCGGCGCGTTCCTCGTGCCGCTCGGCCTGGGCGTGCCGCTCGTCGTCACGGGCGTGCTGAAGATCGTCTACGACGTGTCGCTGTTCGCGCTCTTCCGGGCACGCCCGGCACCCGAGGAGATTGCGTCAGCCAGCACGCCCGGCCGCGGGGTGCTGCCGCCGTAAGGCGCCCGCCTTCAGTCGGATCAGTCGGGCTTGCGCGCCCTGACGATCGCGCTGTGCATGCCCGCCGTCGCCTGATGGGTGGGCGTGATCGAGATGTCGATCAGACCGGCATCGCGCAGTCCCGACTCGTACTCGGCGAAGGACAGCGCGCCGGCGATGCAGCCGACGTAGGAGCCACGCTCAGCCCGCTCCTCAGCCGACAGGGCGTCATCGGCCACGATGTCGCTGACCCCGACCCGGCCACCGGGACGGAGCACGCGCGCGATCTCGGCAAACACGCGTTCCTTGTCCGCGGCGAGATTGATGACGCAGTTGCTGATCACCACGTCGACCGACGCGGCCGGCAGCGGCACGGCCTCGATGTAGCCCTTCAGGAACTCGACGTTGTCGACTCCGGCGTCGGCCGCGTTGCGCTGCGCGAGGGCGAGCATCTCGTCGGTCATGTCGAGGCCGAAGACTCGGCCGTTCGGGCCGACGCGGCGCGCGGACAGGAGCACGTCGATGCCGCCGCCCGAGCCGAGGTCGAGCACCCTCTCCCCCTCGCGCAGCTCCGCCACGGCCACCGGATTGCCGCAGCCGAGCGATGCCAGCACGGCCGCCTCGGGCAGCTCGGCGCGATGTGCCTCGTCGTAGAGGGCAAGATCGATCGACGCGTCGGCGGGCGTGCAGCACGAGTCGCCGCAGCACGCGGCTGCTGAAGGTTGATCGAGAACCTGGAGCGCGGCGCGAGCGTAGTGATCGCGCACCGTCTCATGGATCGGGCTGGTCATTTCGAGAACGGAGCCTCCGTGATTTTCGGACCTGTCAGCGGCTGTCATGGTAGCCCTGTATCGACTGTTGTCAATATAGACATATCTCTATACACGCGGCTAGTATTTGCGCGATGAGCAAGGTCCGCCTCGATCCCGACACGCGCCTGCTGCAGGCAATCGCCGACCCCATCCGGCTGCGCATCGTGCGCCAGCTGGCCGACATCGGCGCTGTCTGCGCGTGCGACATCGCAGCGAGCTACCCGGTCAGCCAGCCGACCGTGTCACACCACCTGCGCGTGCTGCGCGAGGCAGGCTGGGTCGAGGGAGAGCGCCGCGGGACGTGGATCTGGTACACGCTGCGACCCGACGCTGCGTTGCGCTTTCGAGCCCTGGCCGAGGCACTCACCCAGGATGGCGGCGGGCCACCACGGCTTCCGCGACTGAGGGTTATTCAGCCCAGCGCCTGAGCGAGGGTTCTGCGCCTGGCCCGTGGCGCGGGCCGGCGGTTGGTGCTTTCGCGCACCACGCCGGTTCCTGGCCCAGCGTCAGCTGCGCTGACCCAGCGTCAGCTGCGCTGACCCGGCGTCAGCCGCCCTGACCCGGATAGAGGCTCGGGAATCTCGTCTCGTGGCCACCGCCGGCGCCGCCGGCCTCTTCGTCGAGGATGTCGAGCAGCTTCTTCGTGCCACCGATCCGGAACGAGTACTCCTCGTAGTAGCGCCTGACCCCGTCCCAGAACGCGTGCGTTCCCGACGCGTTGCCGATAGGCCTCGAGGTAGTTGTCGCCCTGGACGTAGAGCGTCTCGTAGTAGCACGCCTTGGTATAGCCGTAGACATGCTTGTCGAGCACGTCCTGCGCGCACTGCGAGTTGCGATGGCCGATGAGGTGGCGCGTCAGAAACTCGGCCATCGCCTCGTCGGCAAACGGCTGGCTTGGCCTGATCGTTGCCGACGAAGCCGTAGAACCACTGGTGGGCCATCTCGTGCGTGACGAGGTAGCGAACGTTGCTGGCGGGTGAGTTGCCCGGGATCCAGATGTGACCCGGCGACTCCATGGCGTAGCCGACGTGTGACTCGGCCACCGAGAGCTGGTCGTAGCGGTACGGACCTACGAGATTGGTGAACTGCTGGAGCGAGTTGATCGTGTTCGTGCGCAGCCGGTCGAGCGACAGGTTGACGTAGTAGTAGGTGATCGAGACATCGCCCCAGGTCTCGCGACTGGGTCTGGTACTTGGGGCTGGCGGTGAAGTTGAAGTCGCGCACCCGATTGGCGACGAAGGTCTGGGTCAGACCGTTTACGCCGGTGCGCCGGCCGGTGCTGGCGATAACGACACCCGGTCGATCGACGGTGATGCTGACCCGCACCTCGTCACTGACCTGGGTAACGAACGGCTCGCCGAACGTCGGCGTGGCGAAGTCGTATGCGCGGCTCAGCCATGGGATCCAGCGGTAGGCGGTGACGATCCCGTTCAGCTTCGCGTAGAGCCACTTCTTGCCACCGGAGGTGGTGTTGAACGTCGACCTGTAGTCGATCGTGACGGCCGTCTGCTGGCCCGGGGCGAGCGGCGCGGGCAAGGTGACGATGACGTTCTGGTCGTCCTTCACCCACGCTGCCGGATTCGGCCCGACCAGCACTCGGTTCATGACCATCGAGCCGATCTGCGCCGGCGCGAAGTTGAACACGAGCTCGCTGACCGGATCGTCCGTCGTGTTCCTGACGGTCGCGACGCTGACCACGAGCAGCTTCTTCTTGGTCCACTTGAGCGTGGCGCTGACGTCGTAGGTTGCCTCGAGCCCGAGGCTGCTCGGCGGATCGGCTGCCGCGACGGCCCGGCGAGCGAAGCCGTAGCGAAAGCGCGAGCCAACGCGATCGCGACGAATCGCGTGACCGCCCGTTGAACCTCGATTCTACCGTCATCCAGGTGATGCTCGCACGCGCCATGGCCGGTCGACACCGGTACGTTGCGCTAGCTCGCGCCGGACCAGTGGTCCTGCAGTGTCCAACCAGACGCGGTGCAAGGCATGCGGCCGCGGGATGAGAAAGCGTGCATGGCGCAGCTCAGTCGGGCGAAGCTCAGTCGCTGGAGATGCCCGAATCCTCGGCAGCGGCGACGCGAGCGCAGCTCTTCGCCCGGATGGAAGTCCTCGCGACCCTCCTGCTCGGCTTGTGCGCGACGCTCGGCCATATCTTCGGGGTCGGACAGTGAGTGCACGACCTGATTGGCCTCGGCTGAGATCAGCAGCACCAAACCCATGACGTAGAACCACACCATTGCGATCACGACGCCGGCCAGCACGCCGTATGTGCTCGCATAGTCGGCGAAGTCGGAGACGTAGATCCCGAACAGGATCGATGCACCGGCCGATGCCAGCCGCGAACAGAGCCGCGCCGGGCAGTACGACGCGTACCGGGAGCTTGATGCTCGGCCCGATCCTGAACAGAAAGCCGCCGGCGACCGTCAGCAGCACGAGGGCGACGACGGCCGACAGCACGGTAGTGGCGAGCGAGGGCTCAAGGAACGGCCGAAACGGCAGCAGGAGCACGACGGCCAGAACAGCTGCCGTGCCGGCGGCGAGAGTGATGAGGACCGCGGTCAGGTAGCGCCGCCAGTAGGGACGGCTCTCCTTCACTCCGTACGCCCGATTCAGGCCCTTCATGATGGCGTTGGTTCCGCTCGTGGCAACGAGGAGGGCCACGGCAGCGCTCACCAACAGCTGGCCCCGGCTGGCGTTGTCGATCACCTGGCGCAGCTGCTCCTCGAGAAACTGCGAGCCCTCGGTCGGGCAGGATGTCGCCGATGAACTCCACGGCCAGGCGCGCCGGGTTCTCGATGCCGAGCGCGGGGGCGAGGAGGCCGCCGAGCGCCGTGATGGCGATGAAGAACGGAAAGAGCGCAATGAAGAAGCGGAAGGCCAGCTCCGCCGACAGACCGAGGACGTCGTCGCGCACAGCCTGACGCGCAACCTCGCGCGCAACAGTCGGCGAGTCGAACGGTTCGGCGCGCTGCGGCGATGGATTCCGACTTCACCGTGCCCACGCAGCCATCAAAGCATGGGACAGCACGGCCGCTCGGAGCCTCGCGAAACCGTTACCCGTTACGCGGTCGCGACAGTAGCGCTAGGAATTCGAGAAAGGTCGCTCGTCTCGCCGGCGATCCACGAGAAGACGCGCTCGACGCTCGCGTCGTCTCCCGCGTGACCCGCCGCGTCGTGAGCGTCGACGATGGCGTTCGGGACGTGCGCAGCGAGCCAATCCCCGTGCGCCGGCGGGACGAGGTTGTCAGTCCGGCCGAACTTGATCCCCGTCGGCACACGGATCGAGGCCACATCGAAAGCCCCACGGCCGCACGAAGGCGAGCATGTCGTCAACCCAGCCGTCGACACCGGGCGCCAGTGCGTTGTAGAATTGGTCGGCAATTCTGGCCATGTGCTTCGCCATCTGTGCCTTGTCCGCCTCGGACAGCTCGTACGTGTCGCCCAGGAAGTCCTCTCGGCCGGCGGCCAGGCGATCGAGGGTTGTCCTGCGCTCCCGCTCGGCGATCGCGCGCATCGGCTCCTCACCTTCCATGGCCGCGCTGAACTCGTCGATGTTGCCCTGGGTCATGCCCGCGAGCCAATCGAGCCCTTCGGACGGATATGGGGCGATGGAAACCTCGGCGAGGCATCGAATGACGCGGTCGGGCATCAACGCCGCAGTTGCCAGGCAGTGCGGGCCGCCGCCCGAGCCACCCGAGACGACGAAGCGATCGATCCCGAGTGCCTCGGTGATGGCTGCGACATCGTCGACCGCGTCAGCGACCGAGCGGCCCTCCTGGCGAGTGGATTCGCCGTAGCCCGGCCGGTCGTAGGTGAGCCTGCGCAGGCCGTGGCGCTCATAGATCGTGGGGTCATCCCAGTACGTGATGCGCCCACCCGGCGTGCCGTGCATCGCAATGAGTGGCAGACCGTTCGGGTCGCCCCATTCCGCCACGGCCAGAGTTCCTGCCGGTGGGCGTCTTGATGCGGTGCTCGAGATGAGCGGGTGTGTTGATGACTGGTGCTGGCATCCGCGGATGCTAGCCGCGTTGGGAGTTCCGAGCGATGGTCGGGGCGGCGGGACTCGAACCCGCGGCCTCATGCTCCCAAAGCATGTGCGCTACCACTGCGCTACGCCCCGATACCCGTAGGTTACTGACAATTGCGACCGCCATCGGGATGGACGAATCTGGTTGTGTATCGTCGAGTCGATGTCGACCCCGCATCGTGCGTCGGTGACCTGGCCGCAGGCGCTCACGTGGCGACTTAGCCAGCAGCTGCTCGATCCGGTCGGGACACAGGACGTCGCCGGCGTCGTCGCTCGCCTCGGGGCGATCAAGGCAGAGCCGGCGGACGCCGCCGAGCTGGCCGTCCGCATCAGGCGAGAGCAATCGCAGCCGGGTGACGTCAACCGGGCGCTGGCAGACGGAACGATCATCAAGACCTTCGCGTTTCGTGGCGCGACTCACTACCTCACTCCGCACGAGGGCGCCGACTATCTCGCCCTGCGCGCGATGAGTCGCATGTGGGAGCTGCCCAGCTGGCGCAGCTACTACGGTCTCGAGCCATCTGATTGGCAGGCGCTACGCGAGGCCGTCAGAGAGGCGCTGGCCAATGGGCCGCTGACGTACGACGAGTTGGGTGCGGCGATCACGGCGCGCCCGAAATTTCGCGGGCTCGCGGGTGCATTTCGCGAGCGCAACTTCACTTTGCTCAAGCCCCTGACATGGCAGGGTGAGATGAGCTTTGGCCCGGCACGCGGCCGGGCCACGTTTCAGCGACTCGATGGCAACGCGCACTGGAAAGGCGTGCCCGACGCCGACGACGCCGGGCCGCGCGCCGTCGAGGCGTACTTCCGCGCGTACGGGCCTGCAACACGAGAGCACCTGCGCTATTGGCTGGGCAGTGGCCTCGGCGCCGGAGGCAAACGGATCGACGCATGGATCGGGCAGCTGGGCGACCGGTTGACGCAAATCGACGTCGATGGCCAATCCGCGCTCTGCCTCGCGGACGTCGTCGAGGAACTCGTCGCGACCGCTGAGGACCACCGTGCGGCTCTTGCCCGGCTACGACCAGTGGGTGCTGGGTCCGGGCACGAGCGACACCAACATCGTTCCAGCGGCGTGGCGATCGGTGGTCAGCGCCGGGGCCAACATCCTCCTGATCGACGGTCGTGTTGGCGGGACATGGTCGGCCTCGGATGACCGGGTGACCGTGAAGTGGTTCGAGGAGGCGGGGTCGCCGTCGAGCGATGCGCTGGAGGGCGAGGTCGCACGCCTCGCAACGATCCTGGATCGGTCGCTTCGGCTGGAGGTCGAGCGCGCTACGCCCCGCTAAGAAACCGGCTCCCAGCTCCAGGTGGGCTACGCTGAAGCCGTGCGTGTCGGCATCTGTATTCCGATCGGCGAGCGCCTGCCCGAGCGGCGCGCCTTCCCATTCGCCGACATGCGCGAGCTTGCCAGGCTGACCGACGAATCGGGGCTCGACTCGATCTGGGTTGCCGACCACCTGTTCTTCCTCAACGAGGCTGGTCAGGCGCGCGGTGCGTGGGAGTCGATGTCGATCCTTGGCGCGCTGGCCGAAGCGACGACTCGGGTTGAGCTCGGCCCACTCGTGCTGTGCGGCCCGTTTCGCAACGCGGGGATGATGGCCTGGGCGGCGAACACGCTCGACGAGATAAGCGGCGGCCGGTTCGTCCTCGGCCTCGGCGCCGGCTGGAGCGAGGACGAGTTCCGCGCCTTCGACTTCCAGTTCGACAACAAGGTCAGCCTCTTCGCCGACCAGCTCGAGGTGATCGTGCCGCTGTTGCGCGAGGGCCGCGTCGACTACGAAGGGCGGTGGGCGAAGGGCATCGGCCGAGCTGCGCCCGCCTGGTCCGCGCCCCAAGCGGGCCGCCGATCATGATCGCCTGCTCACAGCCACGGATGATGGCGCTCACAGCGCGCTGGGCCGATCGCTGGAACAGCGTCTGGTACGGACTGCCGACCGACGAGTTTCGTGCGGAGCGCGCCCTCCTTGTCGCTGCGTGCGAGAAGGCCGGCCGCGACCCGAACGAGATCGAGGTGACCGTCGGCATTGCCGTCGCCGACCCGGCGAAGACTCGCCAGAACGGTCCCGAATCGGTCTCCGGTACCGAGGAGGCCATCGCCGAGGCACTCGACACATGGCGAGCCGAGGGAGTCGACGAGGTCATGTGCCGTCTCGAGCCGCCGTCGCTCGGCGCCATCGAATCCATCGCGCGTGCAGTGGAGCGCATCCGGGTCGCCTGAGTGTCGCCATCACGGGCATAGCATCTCGCTCATGAGCAGTCCCGGACGTGGCTCGACGTGAAGTCTCGCCTCCGAGCCGTGGTCGTGCCGATCGCGGTTGCGATCGGCAGCCTTGCCGCGGCGACTATTGCCGTCGCGCTGCTGCAGGACGTGCTCGGCGTGCCCAATCCGTCGGCCGTCTACCTCGTCGCCGTGGTGGCCACGGCCCTCGTCGCCGGGACTGCCGGCGCGATCGCCGCGGCCGTCGCTTCCTTCCTTCTCTACAACTTTCTCTTCACTGAGCCGCGCTACACCCTCGCGATGAACGAGCCGGGCGTGTGGCTCAGCGTGGTGCTGCTGCTCTTCGTCGGCGTCGTCGTTGGCCAGCTGGTGGCCTTGCAGCGTGCGCGCGCCGAGACGGCGCGCCGACGCGCGAGCGCGAGGCGCGGGCCCTGTTCCGGGTCAGCCGCGCTCTGGCGACGCGCGATTCGACCGAGACCGTGCTGGGCGGCATCGCGGCCGGTCTGGCGGCCGAGACGGACATGTCCGAGGTGTGGATCGGGCTCGGGCCGAACGACGCGAGCGAGCGCGTGATCGCCAGCTCGGCCGCCGGACAGCCTGGCGTCCGAGACTGGCGCGCGCGGGCTGATCAATCAGCTTCGACGGATGCCCGGTGACGAGCCTGCACAGTGGGTGCGCATTCACCAGCCGGCGACGCGCTCGGTCGCGCGACAGGACACAGACGGCTTCCGGGTGCTGATCGAGACCGGCGGCGATCGGGTCGGATCGATCTGGGCAACGAGGCAGCGCGACCTCGGGCCGCCATCAGCGGCCCAGACGCGACTCCTCGCGGCCACTGCAGATCAGCTCGGCCAGGTCATCGTCCACGATCGGCTCGTAGCCGAGTCGCGCGCCGCCGAGGTGGCGCGCGAGAGCGATGCCCTCAAGTCCGCACTCGCTTCAATCCGTCTCGCACGACCTGCGCACGCCGCTGGCGACGATCCTCACCGCGACTGCCACACTCCGGCGATCGCGCGATGAGCCGGCACGAACCGAGAGCGCCCAGGCCATCGAGCGCGAGGTGGAGTACCTCAACCGCCTGGTCACGAACCTGCTCGACCTGAGCCGAATCGAGGCCGGCGTGCTGCGCGCCCAGACGGACGTGTTCGAGCTCGACGATCTGCTCGCCGGCTCCCTCGAGCGCCTCGAGCCGTCGCTCGCCGGACGGTCGCTTGACGTAAACCTGCCGCCACTCCCGATCCGCGTCGATCCGATCTTCCTCGACGCGGCCTTCTCCAATGTGATCGACAACGCCGTCCGTCACGCGCCATTTGGCTCACCAATCCGAATCAGCGCACGGCCAACGGACGACGACCATGGTCACGCTGACCGTCGAGGATGGCGGCGACGGCGTCCCCGACACGGACCTTCCGCATCTGTTCGAGAAGTTCTACCGGGTATCGGGCGCACGATCGGCGTCACGCACGGCACGGGCATTGGGTTGGCCGTGGTCCAGGGACTGGTCGAGGCGATGGGCGGCACAGTCGGCGGCGCGCCGCAGCGAGCTCGGCGGGCTGGCAATCGACATCGACGCTGCCGGCGCGCGACAGTGCCGGCCGAGCTCGTCTCGTCGACGCCTTGAACGAGGCCGCTCGCCCGGTTGGTCCACTCGTGCTCGTTGTCGAGGATGACGACGAGACCCGGGCAGCGCTCGTGCGTGAGCTGACCGCGCGGGGCTATCGCGTTGAGGAGGCGATCGACGGTAGGTCCGCTCTGCAGCGCTGGGAGCGCGGCGTCCCGACGTCGTCCTGCTCGATCTCGGCCTGCCCGACATGGACGGCGTCCAGATCATCGGCCGAATCCGGCGAGAGTCGGCGACCCCCATCCTGATCCTGTCCGGTCGCTACGACGAGCGCGAGAAGGTCGAGGCGCTCGAACGCGGCGCCGACGACTACGTCACCAAGCCGTTCGGCGTCGATGAGCTGAACGCTCGCATCCGGGTCGCGCTCCGGCGCGCGGCAGGTCCCGGCGCTGACGGGCAGGGCAAGATGGTCGATCGGGCCGCTGGTCTTCGATGCGTCGATCCACGAGGTCACGGTCAATGGCAAGCGGATCGATCTGTCGCCGCGCGAGTTCGAGATCCTCCGCGTCCTGCTCGCCCACAGCGGGCGCGTCGTGACCAAGGGCAAGCTGCTCCGCGCCGTTTGGGGCGAGGCGTACCGCGGCGAGGACAGCTACGTCTACGTGCACGTGAGCCAGCTGCGACGCAAGCTGGCCGCGGCCGATCCGAGCGGGACACTTCGAGGATTGATCGTCACCGAGCCGGGAGTCGGCTATCGAATCGCGCAGACCTTAGACAGCCTTTAGGTCGCTCCAGGCCCTACTCGGCCGCGGTTTCCTCTTGGCGCGGCGGAGCACGCTCGATTCATGACACGTAGCAGTGCCGACCGCCGCTCGGCGAAGCGCGATCTGCAGCTCGCTGCGCGAGGCGATCGCGATGGTCGCCATCGGCGCGGCGCCGCGCGTCGTCGTCGCTGGCATTCATCACGCCGCAGCGGTCGTCGAACCCGCGCGCCGGCTGGCGCTCGAATCGGGTGTCCGGATCAATCTGTCTGCGACTGGAGCACGACACGGCCGACCTGGTGGTCGAGCCGACCAGCGAATGACCGACACAGAACACAACGGCAGTCGCCAACGGCTGCTCGGCAGGAAGCTCGGCGACGAGCGGGTAAGGGTCGAGCGGCCGCACGCCGAGTACTTCCGCTACACCGGCGAGCGCACGCTGGTCGCGAAGCCGGCCGCGTCCGTGCCCAGGACAACGCTTCGGACGCGCGCTGGCCCAGGCTCGGTCGGTTCTTTCGGGCGTCCGCTGTCGAACGAAGAGGAGCTCTCCCAACGCATGGGCGTCGGCACCGGACTGCCGGTCCTCGCGTCCGACAACATCTCGTCGTCGGCATACGCGACCGAAGAGATCATGCGTGTGCTGGTGCTGGCCGGAGCGGGGGCACTGGTGCTGACCGTGCCGATCACGCTCGCCGTGGTCGTCGTCCTGGCGATCGTCGTCATCAGCTACCGCCAGACGATCGCGGCCTACCCGAGCGGCGGCGGCTCGTACATCGTTGCCAGCGAGAACCTCGGCCGGCTGCCGGGCCTGACGGCAGCCGGCGCGCTGCTGACCGACTACATCCTGACCGTCGCCGTTTCGATCGCGGCCGGCGTCGCGGCGCTGACCTCGATCGTGCCCGAGCTGTTCGATTACCGCGTCGCGATCTCGGTCGCGCTCGTCGCCGTGCTGACGATCGTCAACCTGCGCGGCGTCCGCGAGAGCGGGCTCATCTTCAGCCTGCCCACCTACGTCTATCTCGATCGCGATCTTCGGCCTGATCGGGCTCGGGCTGGTGCGCTTCGTGACCGGCACGATGCCCGTGTATACGGCCCCGCCCGAGTGGTCGGAGCAGACCGTCGAGACCGCTCGGCTGGCTGCTGATCCTGCGCGCCTTCGCTTCAGGGTCGGTGGCGCTGACCGGCACCGAAGCCGTATCCAACGGCGTGCCCGGCCTTCAAGCCGCCCGAGGCACGCAACGCGCAGATCGTGCTCGTGCTGATGGCCGCCTTCTTCGCCATCATCTTCATTGGCGTCAGCTTCCTGTCGGCCCAGCTCGGCATCCTGCCCGATCCGAGCGAGGAGCAGACCGTGCTCAGCCAGCTGACCGCGACTCTCGTCGGCGCCGGCTCGCCCTACCACTACATCGTCCAGCTCGCGACGGCACTCCTGCTCGTCTTGGCCGCCAACACCGCCTTCGCCGACTTTCCGCGCTGTCGAGCATCCTGGCGCGCGACGGCTACCTGCCGCGCGTCTCCAGTTTCGCGGCGAGCGGCTGGCGTTCAACGGCGGCATCATCCTGCTCGCACTGGTCGCGGCCATGCTGCTGGTCGCCTTCGGTGGCTCGGTCACGGCACTCATCCCGCTCTACACGGTGGGCGTGTTCCTGGCCTTCACGCTCAGCCAGTCGGGCATGGTCAGGCACTGGTTCAAGCTCCGCGACGAGGAGCCCGGCTGGCGACGGCGCTCATTGATCAACGGCGTCGGGGCCTTGACGACCGGCGTCGTCGCGATCGAGGTCGCGGCAACGAAGTTCATCTACGGCGCGTGGGTGGTGGCGATCCTCATTCCGCTGCTCATCGCGATGATGCTGTTCATCAAGCGCCAGTACAGCTCAACGGCCGAGCAGCTCGCCGTCCGTGAGGACGGCCGGCTCCCGGGCCGCGACGCGACGAGCGCGTGATCGTGCCCGTGCCGGGCATCAATCGAGCCGTCGTCCAGGCAATCAACGTGGGGCGCTCAATCGCCGATGACGTGCTCGCCGTGCTCGTCAGCGACAACGTCGACGAGGCGTCACGTGTTCGCGCAGCGGTGGGAGAGGCAGCTGCCCGACATCCCGCTGGTCATCGTCGAGTCGCCGTACCGCGCGCTGGTCAACCCGATGCTCGCCTACCTCGACGTGCTCGATCAGACCTGGCCTGCCGATCGCGACGCGCCGATCACGTTCGTCGTCATCCCCGAGTTCGTGGCTCGCCACTGGTGGGAGCGCATCCTCTACAACCAGTCGGCCAATCGGCTCCGACGGGCACTGCTCGGGCGCCCGCACACGGTCGTGGTCAACGTGCCGTACCGGCGCGAGAACGGCCATGACCTGAAACCAGCGACGGTGCGGGGGGACGTGCCGGACGTCTGAGCCCGCTCCAGGCATCGAAACCTTCATCGGCGGCGGCCGTCTGGTCCGTAGGCTGTCGATCGACAGACCTCAATCACGAGGAGTCGCATGGCGCGACGATGTTCGCAGTGGTCGTACTGGGCGTTCTCGTGGCGACTGGGGTTCTGGCGGGTTGCGCTCGAACACCTGCTGAACATGGTGCCTCGGCGAGGCCGGACGTGACAGCCAGTCCGAGCCCGACGCCCAGTCCTCCCCCGACGAACACGACTCCGCTCCAACGTCGGGCGCAAACGCTCCGACAGCGACGCCGGGCTCATCGAACTCGCCATTCGGCGAGGAGATTGCGGTTACGAATCCCGAGGGCCCAGGTCGATCCTGGAGCTCCGGACGGCGAGAAGTTCCTCGAGCTCGCCAACCAGTTGCCTGGCTTCGCGTTGGTTTGGGTCGACGACAATCGGAGGGACTACCACGTCGGCGTAACGCACGACATCGACGGCGCGATCGAGACAATTCGCGACAGCATTCCGCGCGGTGTCACCGTCTACTTCCACCTCGCGGAACACTCCGAGGCCGAACTGTGCGGGCTACGCGACAGAATGTTCAACGACCGGGACGAGTTGATGCGCCATGGGATCGTCCTGGTGTCGGGCGGTTGCGGCAGCCTCGACAACCGGGTGAACATCGGCCTGAGCCCGGCTAGTCCCGAAGCGATTGCGTACATGGAGGCGCGTACCCGGGCCCGGTTCAATACAGCGGGATCGGCGGCTTGCGCTTCGGCAGGTCGATCCACCAGAGGTAGCCTCCCGACGCTGACCGCGGTCGAGGAACCGCCGATCTCGCGCTGATGACCTGCGGCCAGCGACCCTTTTCGACGACAGCGCTCGAGGAGTCAGCACCTTTGAGCGATGCCACGGGACCCGAGGACGAAGCGCTGCAAGAGGCGCTAGATATCTACGTCGACATCTACGGTGAGCTCTCGACCCTGGCGTGGATCGAGGCCGAGCGAGACGAGTTCGGTGCCACGTTTCTGGCCCGTCGGGGCGACACCTGGATGGAGGCGCCGGTATTCGCCGACATCGACGGATGGGTGCCAGGCACGATCGACTACTGCACGCCGCGACCCTTCACCAGCGCCGACTCCGGCGATGCGAACTGGTGGCCCGACCCTGCCTATCCGGCTCCAGGCTCCGCAGACACCGAGATCCACGTACTGGTGATGGAAATCGGAGTGTGCCAACGGTCGGTCCCCGGCGGGAAGCATCACGCCGCCAATTGTCAGCTACGGACCAGACCGGGTGCGTCATTGAGATCGGAGTCCGACCGGTTGCCGGAGGCGCAACGTGCCCCGGCAACCCCGCGTTTCCGGTGACAGTCGTCCTACCGGCCCCAATTGGCGACCGCGAGCTCGCCGGCGACAGCGAGCCCTGGTGACTCAGTAGCCGCGCGCGAGCAGGCGGTCGCGCATGGCGCGCGCGGCTTGGGCGCGGTGCGAGATCGCGTTCTTCTCTGACGCGCTCATCTCGCCGACGGTGCGGCCGCCGGCTGGCTCGGTGAGCGGCTCGAAGATCGGGTCGTAGCCAAAGCCGCCCTTGCCGCGCGACGAGGCGGCGATGCGGCCCTCGAACGTGCCGGTCGTGACTCCTTCGGCGCCGTCGCCATCGACCAGCAGCAGCACGCAGCGATAGCGCGCCGGTGCGTTCGTCTGGCGCCGTAGAAGCCATCGAGCTCGGCCAGCAGCTTGGCGTTGTTCTGCTCGTCGGTCGCGTCGGGACCGGCGTAGCGGCGGGTGTAGACGCCGGGTCGGCCGCCGAGCGCGTCGACCTCGAGCCCGAGTCGTCGGCCAGCGTGGGCAGGCCGGACAGTCGCGGCGTAGTGGAGCGCCTTGATGTCGGCGTTGGCCTCGAAGGTCTGGCCGTCCTCGACCGCCGAGTCGGTCAAGCCCGCATCGGCGCAGCGACAGAAGCTCGGTCGATGGGCAGGTCGAGCAGCTCGCGCAGCTCGTCGAACTTGTGGCGCGAACCGGTCGCGATCAGGAGCCGACTCGCCGGATCGACCTCCGCAGTCGGCCTACGGCCGCTGCTGCGCGTCCGACGTCCGGCTGGCCGCCACTGCGGCCCCGTCGCTCACTCCCTGCCGAGGACGATCCGCTGGTAGCGGAAGAGCTGCTGCAGGCCCGCGTCGCCGAGCTCGAGCAGCTGGTCCATCGAGGCGCGATCGAACGGCTTGCCCTCGGCCGTGCCCTGGACCTCGACGTACGCCTGCTGGTCCGTGCCGACGACGTTGAAGTCGACCTCGGCGTGCGAGTCCTCGGAGTAGTCGAGGTCGAGCAGCGGAACGCCGTCGACGATGCCCACGCTGACGGCCGCGATCTGGCCCTCGAGCGCCGCCTCGGCGCCGATCTTGCGCAGCGCCAGCGCCAGCGCGACGTAGCCGCCGGTGATCGACGCGGTGCGCGTGCCGCCATCGGCCTGGAGCACGTCGCAGTCGATGGTGATGGTCCGGTCGCCGATCTTGGACGTGTCGACGACGCCACGCAGGGCGCGGCCGATCAGCCGCTGGATCTCCATCGTCCGCCCGCCCTGGCGGCCCTTGACCACCTCGCGCTGCGTCCGCTCGGACGTGGCGCGCGGGAGCATGTTGTACTCGGCCGTGACCCAGCCGAGACCCTTGCCGCGCAGGTGCGGCGGCACGCGATCCTCGATGCTCGCCGCGCACAGCACGCGCGTGTCGCCCATCTCGATCGTGCACGAGCCCTCGGCCCATTTCTGGGCGTCGAGCGCGAACGTGACCTTGCGCAGCTGGGCCGGGTGAGCGCCCATCGGCCCGGTAACCGACCACCGCCGATGCTCACCGATCGCCGACCACCTTCGCCTGCCTCTCCAGAGCTCATCGAGCTCATCAAGCGTGAGATTTCGCAGCTCCACGTCGCGCTCCCCGGCGATGCCGCTCGACCTGGGCGAAGCGAGCTGCGAACTTGGCACTGGCCGCGCGCAGCGCGGCCTCGGCGTCGATACCCAGCTCGACGCGCCAGGTTGACGATAACGAGCAGCAGGTCGCCGAATTCCTCGCGTTCGGGCGCGATCGTCGGCGGCCTCGGCGATCTCGCGCGGCCTCCTCGGTGACCTTGTCGAGCACGCCCTCGACCGACGGCCAGTCGTAGCCGAGCGAGGCAGCGCGCTCCTGCATCTCCTGCGCGTAGGCGAGCGCGGGCAAGGAACGTCGACAGGCCGGCGAAGGCCGCCGGCATTGCGGGATCGGTATCAGCCGGCTCGGCGCCGTGCCGCCGACCGCGAAGCACGTTCGCCCGCCTTGATCTGCTCCCAGTTGCGGAGCACGTCGGCCGACGAGTCGGCGACGACGTCACCGAAGACGTGCGGGTGGCGGCGGACGATCTTGGTCATCACCGACCGGTGCACGTCGGTCATGTCGAACACTCCGGCCTCCGCCGCGTACTGGGCGTGGAGCACGATCTGCAGCAGGAGGTCGCCGAGCTCCTCGGCCAGCGCGGGCGTCGAGCCGGCGTCGAGCGCGTCGTAGACCTCGTACGACTCCTCGAGCAGGAACTTGCGCAGTGACCGGTGGTCCTGCTCGCGATCCCACGGGCAGCCGTCCGGCGCGCGCAGGCGAGCGACGAGCCAGGGCAGACCGTACGGGCTGGCGACTGTTGGCAAGTGGCTCCAACGCGGGCACGTAGCGCGCGCCCGGTCGCCAGCGAACTCGATGTCAGCTCGCCGATCGTCGTGTCCCGGGCGCCGTCGAGGCCGTGGACCGGATGGCCGGCCGGGTAGAGCGCCGCGAGCATGTGGACGGCGTCCGAGCCGTGGGCGTGGCGTCCGGGCAGCGATGCCGGCTCGAAGCCACTTGACGCATCGGCGCTGTCGAGATCTGCCCCGGAGTCCTGCTCGGGGAGCAGCACGACGGCCATGCCCGGGTCGAATGGGCGGCGCAGAACGGCTGTCGGGGTGAGCAGCTGGACACCGTCCGCGGCGGTCACGCCGAAGCGATCCCGAAGCTCGTCGAGGACCCGTTCCATTCGGATGAGGCTACACGCACCGACCGCGCAGTCGGCGCCTTACAGCTGGTCGGTGCCCGGCTCGAGCTCTTCCTCGTCGGCCGGCGGAGCCTCGGCCAGAACGATGATGCCGCCGGTTATGGCCGCTTCCTTCTTCGGTGCGTACCAGGTGTCGAAAGCAGTCGCCCGGATGGTCGGGATCTGGTCGGGATCGAGCGGTCGGGTGGCCTTCTCCTCGAGCTTGACGAAGTACTGGCCCTCGCCGAGCTCGAGCGGCTCACTGACCTCGCCCACCTCGAGCGCGAAGACTTCGTCAGCCAGCTCTTCGGACAGCTGATCGCGGGTCAGCCAACCAACCTCGCCACCGTCTGCGGCCTCGGGGCCGTCGGACAGCTCGCGCGCGACCTCGTTGAAGTCGGCGCCGGGCTCGGCGAGCGCGTCGGTGACCGCCTGGACGCGCTGCTCGACTGAATCACGCCGCTCGTGGAAGAGCAGCACGTACCAGCCGGCGTCGCCCTTGATCGGGCCGATCAGGTCGTTCTCGGCATGCTCCTCATCGAACAGCGCGTCACCCACAGCGGTCGGGAATGAGGCTGCGCGTGATGAAGCCTGCCCGGCCACCGTCCTCGGCCGACGGAGCGTCGCTGAGCTCGGTCGCGTACTGCTCGAAGAGGGTGTTGCGAACCTCGTCGTCGGTGACGGCCGCCAGATCGTCATAGGTGTTCTGTGCTTCTGTTTGTGCCGCTGCCCAGGCCGGGTCGTTCTCGTCCAGATCCGGTGCCTCGACGAGGTCGTCGTTGGGCGCGAAGACGATCTCGCTGTAGTCGACCTCGCCCTCCTGGTCCTCGCCGTCGTCCGATGGCAGGCCCTCGACGAAGATCACGGCGATTCGCGCCTGCTCGGGCGTCGAAGCGAGTGCCTCGTTGACTACCTTGTCGCGAATTCCATCGGCACCGACTTCATAGCGCAGCAGGTCGCGCACGGCGGCCTCGGGCACGGTCTCGAACAGGTCTTCGCGCAGACCTGGTTCCTCGCCGGCCTCGACGATCTCCGTCACCCGGCCGATGCGATAGATGCCGTCATCGCCACGCAGGATCTCGGTCGTGCCACCTTCCTCGAGATCCCACAGCCCCCTGGCGAGCTCTGAATTGGTGATGGCCATGACGCTGGTCAGCCCGAGGTCACCACCGTTGGGCGCGCTCGGGTCGGTGCTGTATTCACTTGCGACGTCGGCGAAATCGGCGCCGGCCTCCAATTCGGCGAGCGCCTCCTCGGCCTTCAGCAGCGCGTTGCGGCGTTCAGCCGACGTCGGGCCGGCCTCTTCGTCGGCCGCCTCGGCCTCGACAGCGATCACGTACGAGTGGCGCTTCTCGACGCCGGCCACCTCGTCGGTCAGGTACTGCTCGACGTCGGCGTCGGTTACGGGGATGCCCTCTTCCGTTGCGAGCTGCGACTGGTAGATCCCGTCAACAAGGTCATCGAGGCCGCTCGAGGCGAGCGCCTGGCGGCGCTGGTCGAGCTCGCTCATGCGCGCTGAGGCCGTCTCCGCGCTGATCTCACCGTTGATCTGGGCCTCCGTGACGCGGGCCTCTTCGCGGCCGATGCGCCACGCACCAAATGACAGAGCATCGCGCAGCTGCTGGGGACGAACCTCAACCGATCCGACGCGCGCCAGCGGGCGCAGGTTGTCGTTGTACCAGGACACGGCAATGACGCCGACAAGGATGACGACGACGGTGACGATGGTCGCGATGAACGCCCACGTCAGGACGGCGCTCTGTCGCTCCTCCCCCTCGACCATCTTGCCGAGGCTGGTTCGAATGCCCCCTTTGGGGCGGCGGAGACGCGATGTCATCGGCGGCGAAGCAGCCTTCCTACGACTGCGAAACCGGCGCCGAATGCAAGTGCGGCGCGCCAGTCGAGCACGGGCCGCACGTCGCCGCCGACGGATCGGGCGATGAGCATGAAGACGTTGCCACCCTCCTCGACGGTGGCCGAGTCGGCCACGACCGCGAACGCGGAGCCACTCTCGCCGACGGTCAGGTTCTCGGTCCGGGCGAGCGCAACGCCGCCTTCGCTGACCGACAGCTGCGCGGCGCGCACCTGCGCCGCACCGCCCTGGGTGATCGACACGTTCTCGGCCTCGACCAGGTTGGCGCCGCCCTGGCTGATGGTCACCGTCTCGGCGCGTACGTCGCCGGACATGCCGGGTGTGCCGGCATCGGCGTCGTCGGCGGGCCTATCCGTCGAGCTCGATCGGGGCATCCGAATTGTCGCCCGGCTCCGGCCACGGCGGGTCGGTGTGGCCCTCGGGCTGATCGTTCTTGTTCTCGTTTTCAGGGTCGTAAGCCATGGCAATCTCTCCTACCGCTGTGCGGTGGCGCGGGCGACCGCTCACACAAGCGAGGGCGAAACGGGGCTAACCAGCGTAGCGCGAGAAGGCTATTCGCGCTGTCTGAGAGCAAGTTGTGCGTCCGCTGGGCACCGGCTCTATGTCGCCGACCGCGCTTCGTCCGCCGCGGCGGCATAAACCTCGCGTGTTTCACGCGCCACGTCCGACCACGAACGAGTCTCAGATTCGGCACGTCGGTGGGCCTGTCGGCGAAGCTGCTCGGCCAGCGAGCCGCCCGACCAGAGTGCCTCGATCGCTGCCGCGAGGCGATTCGGGTCGCGTGGCTCGACGACGATTCCGGCACTCCCCACCGACTCGGGCAGGGCCCCGGCGCGCGAGCTGATGACCGGCACGCCGACGCTGAGCGCCTCGAGCACGGGCAACCCGGTCGCCTCGGACAGACATGGATAAACGAATGTCTCGCTCGCGGCAATGATCGCGGCGCGCTCTTCCTCGTCATCCGATTCGAGCAGGGTGACCATTCCGACCGCTCCGGCGCGCTCGATGGCGGCCTCGACCAGCCCGCGCTCATCCGCGTCATCACCATCGTGCAGGACGTAGACCAGGACGGGCAGCGGTCCGCTGCCCTTGTCCTCGGCGGGCGCGCGCCTCGCGGAGCGACGCTGCTGCTCCGTGCCGCGATCGCGAATCATGGCCAGTGCCTCGAACAACGTGCGCAGGTCCTTGCGGGCGTCGAAGCGGCCGGCGTAGGTCATGAAGCGCGGCGGCAGGTCAAACTTCTCGCGAACGTCGCGCATCAGCTCGGCATCATGACCGGCGGCGCGGAACCGCTCGTCGACGGCGAGCGGCACGACCGCGATGCGCTCCGGCGGCAGGTGCAGGCGACGCCGCGCGCTCTCCGCGGTGGCACGCGAGCAGACAATTACCCGCGCCGCGTCGTGGAGCACCCGTGCCCGGAGACGATGCCCGAAGCGCGCGGCGGCGCTCCGCGCGTACGTCTTGGGCAGCTCCCACGGCGCCAGGTCGAGCAACGTCGCCACAACCGGCAGGTGCGATCCGATCGGCACGGCGCCGCCGGCCGTGTGGAAGACGCCGCCCGCCTCGTCGGCGGCGCCGATCTCAGCGCCGCGCAACAGGAACGAGTCGAGCGTCAGGCCGGCGGAGCGAAAGAGTCGCGCCGTCGGCGGCAGGCGGCGACGCGCGACCACCGGCAGGCCAGCCTCCTCGAGCCCATCAGTCGTGTCGTCCAGGTCGGCCATCGCGCGCGAGACGACCACGAACGACTCGCCGGGGAGTGGCTCGGCAGCGAAAGCGCGCAGCAGGTGATCGAGATAGTGGGCGGTGAGCGGCCCTCGCGAGGGCTCCTGCATCGGGCGGGCATCGATCACCACGCGGACGCCGCGCGGCGGTGGCTTGTCCTTCTTGTTCGCAACGAGACGTGCCATCGTGCCGGGCCGGCTACCTGTTCCTGGCGCCGCGTGGACCGCGGCCGCGCAGCTCGTCCCAGCGCAGCGTGATAACGACCGCGAGCGCCTCGAAGATGATCCGGCGCGACATCTTGCTCGCGCCCAGCGTGCGGTCGACGAAGACGATCGGAACCTCGGCAAGGCTCGCGCCGCGACGTGAAGCCTGGTAGGTCGTCTCGATCTGGAAGACGTAGCCACCGGAATGCAGGTCCTCCCAAGGCATCTGGGCAAGGGTTTCGGCGCGCCAGGCCTTGAAGCCACCGGTCAGATCATGGGGTTTGAGGCCGAGCACGACACGCGCGAAGAGCGATCCGCCGCGCGACACGACCTTGCGCATCACGCCCCAGTTGCGCACCCCACCGCCGGTCACGTAGCGCGAACCGATGACCAGGTCCGCGCCCTTGAGATTTGGCGCGCCGGGGCCGCCGTCGAGCGCGCCGACGAGTGCGGGCAGGTACCTGGGATCGTGCGACCAGTCGGCATCCATCTGAACGATCCTGTCGGCGCCGCGCTCGAGTGCCGCCTGGAAGCCCGCGATGTAGGCGCGACCGAGGCCCTGTTTTGCCCTGCGGTGCAGCACGACGACGCGCGCGTCGGCGGCGGCCATGTCATCGGCCAGCTGGCCAGTGCCATCGGGCGATGAGTCGTCGACCACGAGCAGATGGGCGCCGGGCAGGCTGTCGAGGATTGCCGGTCCGATCTGGGGCAGATTCTCGATCTCGTTATAGGTGGGCAGGACGACCCAGGTGCCCGTGAAATCCGGCGCTGCAACAGTCACGCGGCGGAGTCTACCGAGCGCAATGCGTCGAGCCGGCCCTTTCGGACCGGCTCGACGCTTCCTGCCTGCGGACCGGAGGCTGCGATCCGCGTCGCATGACCCCGCTGCGATCTGCTGGGGCTACTGCAGCGGGAAGAAATAGTCCGTGTACTGCACGACACCGTTGCGGTCGGTGCCCTGGACCCTGAACTGGACAGTGCCCGTACCGGCCGTGAGCGGGACGGTGACGCTGGCGTAGAAGCCGCCGTCGGCCTGCTTGTACGTCCCCCACACCTTGACCGCCAGGCCCGGTGCGTAGACGCGGAGCTTGGGCTTGACCAGCGTGGTCGACAACAGCTCCGCCGAGTACATCGTGTACTTGACCTTGACGCCTCGAACGACCGGCCCGCTGACGGTGGCGGGCCGCACGAGGCGGAACGCACGGCTCTCGAGCGGCAGCTTGTGGCTGTACGTCCCCGCGGACGTCGCCGCGGTCATGACGCTGTAGTAGGTGCCGTCGGGGACGAACGCACCGGCTTCGTTGCGGCCGTCCCACTGCCAGGTCTGCTGACCGGCGCCGAGGCTGGCGTTGTTGTTTCTCGTCTTGACAACGTTGTCGTTGCCATCGACGACCTTCCACGTGAACGTGGCTGGCTGGACGAGGTTGACCGACAGCGTCGTGGTCGGGCTGAGGTTGTCGCTGTCTGCGGCATAGAACATGTAAGGGGTCACAGACGGCGCACGCATCGTGGTGAGCACCTTGACGTCGACCGTTTCCGTGTCACCCTGCTCGCCGCCGCGATTGCGCGGCGTCGCACGAACGGTGTAGCTGCCGTCCGCTGCCCACGCTCCGTTGTTTTCCTTGCCGTCCCAGGTGGCGGTGGCAGCGCCGGCGCGCGACCACGAGGTGAAGCCGCGCACGACGTCGTTCGATGAGTTGCGGACCTCGAAATCGGTGAAGGCTTCCTTGTCGACGTTGTAGCTGAACGACAGGCTGTCGCTGACGCCGTCACCGTTCGGCGTGAAGAGCGCAGCGCCGCCACCGCCCGAGACCGATGCTCCGCCGCCGGCGGCTGCCGCGTTGAGGTTGGTGAGATTTGGCGCGCCGGCGCCGCCGGTGCCGGCCGCCCACTGGGCGGCGGTCATGGTCAGGTCACCGGTCACGGCGCGGTGGAAGCCGACCGTTTGTTCGGGATCCATGAGCAGCCGGGCACCCGGGGTGCGGACCGAGTCGAAGTAGCGCGGATCCCAGCCGATCCAGCCGTAGTACGACTTGGGCCTGGAGCCGGGCTGGCGGAAGACCTGGTCCATCGTCCAGTCGGTCATGAAGAGCGCCCGGATTGCCTTGGTGAAGGCCTGCGACGAGTAAGCAAAGACGGTCTTGGCGCCCGAGGCGAGCCAGCCATTGGCCATGTTGTCGACTCGCTGGCGGGCCACGTCCCAGGTCGGGACAGCCATGCCCGGCTCGCCGTTGCCGGCCGAGTAGCACAGGTGATTGAGGAAGACGATCGCGTTCGGCGCGAGGACCACATTGGCCTTGAGCACATTCGCGCCGTAGTAGGTGTACTGGCTCTTGCCGCTGCCGTCGAACTTGTTGAGGCCCATGCCGTTCTGACGGCTTTCGGTCAGCTGCTGCGTGTACGGGCTCGGCCAGCCATAGCCGTGGCCCATGTAGACGACGAGGTTGGCGCCCTGGATATTGGCCAGCACGTTTTCCCAGGTTGCGTGCGGGAAGAAGACGCGCCGGACATCCATGCCCCACGCCTCTGCCTCGACGGCAAGCCTCTCGGAGTCGGCCAGGTTGCTGTCAGTCAGACCATCGGTCGGACCAACGATGAAGACTGCCTTGAGCGGCGCCGGTGCGGCTCCGCGCACGAGCGCCACGCTGCCCGGTAGGGCAGACACGAGCAGCGCAGCGGCGAGCGCCACAACGAGCAAGAGATTGCGCGTAGTGCGCAGCTGGGCAACGACGGCTACAGCCGATGAGTGCATCCCTCTACCTTCCGGTTCAACAATGCTGGGGCGGCACGCTGGGAACGTGCCAGATGAATCCGGTGCTAAGACTCGGCAGAGAGGCACTCAATCGCCATGCCGAGATGGTCATGACCAGTCCCGGACTGACGGCGGTGCGTTTTTCGGCGTCTGGGCGACATGGCGGCGTTCGTCGAGGCTGTTGGATCGGTCGCGATCAGGTCGGTCACGGTCGGACGGGTGTAGTCGAAACCCACAAGGGACACCCAGGCGGATCCGAACCGGTACCAAGGACATTGCGCCGAAAGTCCCGTACAGGTACCGGTCCGCCTCGATCGTCCACTGCGTCCATCGGCGCACCCGCCGAACGGCCGCTACTCTGCGGGCGTGAGCGACAGCTATCCGGGCGGCCAGCTTCAGCCGCCGTCGTCCGGAGATCCCGGGTCGCGCTCGGCGGCGCGCTCGATCATGCCCTGGATCGCCGGCGTGGCGATCGTCCTCGTGCTCGCGGTTGTTTCCGGTCTGCTGACCGCGTGGATCGTGGCCAACATGCGCGCCGCGCCCGGGCCGGTCGGCGGTCTGGGCAGCCCGACTCCCCTGCCAAGTGCGCAGGTCACCGCGGACCCCGGTGCGACCGATGAGCTACCCACGGCCCTGGCGTCTGCGCCACCGCGTCGAACCCCGACTCCCTCTCCGGTCGTGTCCGTCGAGCCGACGCCTTTCATCCATGTCGTCGAGCAGGGCCAGTCGGTGTCGGAGATCGCCGAGATCTACCAGGTCGATACGCAGGACATCATCGAGCTCAACGACCTTCGCAACGCGAACCGCATTCAGGTTGGACAGGAGCTGGAGATCCCGGGCTACGGCGTCATACCCACGCCGCGACCGCGACGCTGAGAGGTCACCTGAGCGACTTCGCTCAGGTTGGGTCGGGCGTAGCCGACTCCTCGGGTGAGACTGAAGGGTCGGGCGAGATGTCGGGCAGCCCGCCTTCGTAGTTCGTGATCACGAGGACGTACTCGAGGCGCTCTAGTGGTGCCGCGGGCTGGACCAGGGCCGTCTGGAAGAGCTGATCGGGCGACCGATCGACGTTGACGATCGTGCCGATCAGCAGACCCTTGGGATACGGCGAGCGGACGCCCTCGGCGAGCTCGATCCCGGCGGTTACGACCGACTCGCCAACGGTGACCACGTCCGTGGCCGGGATGCGCGTCATGCTCAGCGGCCGCTCGGCCTGCCCCTGGACGTCGCCGATCCCGCGGCTGACCTCGGTCAGCCCGGCCACGAAGAAGCCCATGTCACTGATCAACAGGATGCGGCTGTAGCCGCGGCCGACCTCGACCACCTGGCCGACCAGCGCGCCGCCACCGGCAACGACCGGGTCATCGACGGTGATGCCCGCCTCCGAGCCGGTGCCGATGCTGATGACGCGCTCCTGGGGTGTCGTACGTCGGCTGATGACCTCGCCGGCAACCGTCTCGTAGTCGAGCGCCGAGCGGACCTGCATCAGCTCGGTCAGCTGCTCGTTCTGGATGCGCGACGCTTTCGAGACTCCGGTTCGCTGCCTCGAGCTCGTTGAGCCGCTGGGTCAGCTCATCGTTGGCCTGGCGCAGGCGATCGATCTCGCCGACCGTGGCGAACAGGGAGCCGACCGTTCGCGCTCCCTCGCGGAGGACGTTCTGGATGGGCGACATGGCAAATCCGATGCCACTGCGCAGCTCGACGAGCGGGCCCGAGCTGCTGAACGCGAGCATCAGGATGGCCGCGGCGAGCAGGACGACGTAGAGGATCGCCTGGCGGCGGGCGGGTCTGCCGGTGAGCATCAGCTGTGCGTGGTCGTGCGCGGGACCGGGTGAGTGCCGGTGATCAGCGCGGGGAGTGCGAGTACGTCTCGGCGACCAGCGTGCGCTCCATCACGTCGAGCTCCTCGAGCGCCTTGCCCGTGCCGCGCGCGACGCAGGTCAGCGGATCGTCGGCGACGTGCACCGGCATCTGGGTCGCCTCGCTGACTCGCCTGTCAAGGCCCTGCAGCAGTGCGCCGCCGCCGGCGAGCACGATGCCCTGGTCCATGATGTCGGCCACCAGCTCGGGCGGCGTCTCCTCGATGGTGTCCTTGATCGTGTCCACGATCTGCTGGACGGACGCTTCGATCGCCTCGCGCACCTGCTCGGCGGTCACCTCGACGGCGCGCGGCAGACCGGTCAGGAGGTCGCGGCCACGCAGCGTCACGCGCTGGTCGTCGTAGTCGCCCGGATAGGCCGAGCCGAGGGCGATCTTGATGTCCTCGGCCGTGCGCTCGCCGAGCAGCAGGTTGTACTCGCGCCGGGCGTAGCCAATGATGTCCTGGTCGAGCTCGTCGCCACCAATGCGCAGGCTGCGGCTGACGACAATTCCGCCGAGGCTGATGACGGCCACTTCCGTCGTTCCGCCGCCGATGTCGACGATCATGCTGCCAGTCGGCTCGCCGACCGGCAGGCCGGCGCCGATCGCCGCGGCCATGGGTTCCTCGATCAGCCTCGCCCAGCGAGCGCCGGCGCTGAGCGCGGCGTCTCTCACGGCTCGCTTCTCGACCTCGGTCACGCCGCTCGGGATGCCGATCAGCATCCTCGGGCGCTTGATCATCCCGACGCGATCGTGAACGCGGTGCACGAAGTACCTGATCATCTGCTCGGTCACGTCGAAGTCGCTGATGACGCCGTCGCGCAGCGGCCGCACGGCAATGATGTTGGCCGGCGTGCGGCCGAGCATTCGCTTTGCCTCGGCGCCGATTGCCAGCACGCGCTTGGTGCGCTGGTCGATCGCGACGACGCTCGGCTCGCTGATGACGATTCCGCGGTCGCGGACGTGAACGAGCGTGTTGGCCGTGCCGAGATCGATCCCGATATCGCGCGAGAAACGGCCGAGGAAGGCGTCGAACATCAGCGAGTAAGTCCCCGGTGGTAGTTGGAGTTTGGGTGTCCGCGCCGCTGGGCAGTCAGGCGCCGGAAGCGTGCGCCAGTGTATACCGCGCGTCGGTCTTGGCGGCTAACGCCCGGTCGGACTGGCGCCGGTCGGACTAGCGTCGGTCAAAGGCGACGCCGCGGTCACGCATGCTCACGTACGCGTCGCGAGCGACGATCACGTGGTCGAGCACGGCGATATCGAGCAGCCTGCCGGCCGCGATCGCCTCGGCGGTGAGATGCAGATCGTCGGGCGACGGCTCGGGGTCGCCGGATGGATGGTTGTGGACGACCACGATCCCGGCAGCGTGGATCCGGACCGCGTCACGGAACAGCTCTGCGACGCGAACCAGTGCGGCCGAGACGTTGCCCTGGTAGACGGTCGATGTGCGCAGCACGGCGTTCTTGGCATTCAACAGCAACACGCGCAGCTCTTCGCGCTCCAGGCCGGCCATATCGGGCAGCAGCCGATCGGCGACGTCGCGCGGCGCCCGAATGACCCACCGAGAAGAGGTGATCAGGGTCGATCGACGGCCGAGCTCGAAGGCGGCGACCAGCTGCGCCGCGCGAGCACTGCCGATGCCGGGCACGCCGATCAGCTCGATCGGATCGGCGCGGGCAAGGTCGGCCAGGCCGTCGTGACGGCTCAGGATCTCCTCGGCCAGCTCGAGCGACGAACCGGCACGTCCGCCAGCGCCCCACAGCACGGCGAGCAGCTCCGGCCCGCTGAGTGCGGCAGGACCACGGCTGAGCAGTCGCTCGCGCGGTCGCTCGGATGGCGGCAGCTCCCGGACACCTCGACGAGAGGTCGGTTCGGGACGCGGCATGTAACCCTCACCTGTGATCTGCGTTCGCGAGATGCCCCCTGACCCGGACAACGGAGCCCGCCGATTTCCCCGCCATCCGGATCAGGGAGCATGGACGATGCTAGGAGCGGGCTCTTATCGGCAAATCTCCGCGGAGTTGCTCGCTGCTAACCCCTCGCGACGGCCGCACCGCCCCGTGCTCGCGCCTGCCGGGCCGCAGCTCAGGTGGGCGGCGGCGGCAGGTTCTCGGCCAGGATCGTGACCAGCACGCCGAACAGGTTGAATGCGGCATGACCGGCGATCGCGGCGATCAGGCCGCGGCGCAGAAATAGCCAGCCCAGGCCCAAGCCGACCGGCCCGATGACGGACAGCACGAGCAGCGCCTGCTTGGCGCCGTTGACCGCCGCGTCGGGGCTCGGGTCGACCTGGATGTTGAGGACGTGCACGAGCGCGAAAAAGACGGTCGATCGCAGCAGGGCGGAGCGCGGCCCGACGTCGCGCATCCAGGCCGTAATGGAGTAGCCGCGGAAGAAGAGCTCCTCGCCGATCGGCACCAGCAGTGCCGCGCCGATCGCGACGAGCACGACATCGAAGCCGCCTGTGGCCACCGGCACGACCTCCGGCGGAACCGTATCCAGCAGCTGGGCCAGGATGCCGCCGAAGATCGCGGCAATGAGGGCGACGAAGAGCATCGTGCTGGCGGCGATGGCGATGTCGGCGGCCACCCGGCCGGCAGTGATGTGGAAGCGCAGGCCCATGTCGCGCCAGGCAAGCGCGCCGGATCGGACGCCGAAGATCCACACCACGCCGGCGTAGCCGGCGAGCAGGACGATCGTGGCCATCAGGAAGCCGACCGCGGTCTCCGGACCGGGCAGGCCGAGCGGCAGCAGGCCGAGGCTGATTGCGTTGACCGCTACGACCTGGAGGACGAACAGGATCACCGGGGAGGGACCGCGGAACATGCCCGCCGGTCGCGCCCGCCGAGCGACGATCTGGTAGCCGGCGGCGGAAGCCAGGCCGGCGATCAACAGGATCAGGCCACCGATGAGCATCAGGCCGCGCAGCGGCGGCCCGGCCTGGCCACCAAAGAAGAACAGGCCGATGCCGAGCCCGGTCAGCAGCCAGCTGATCAGATAGAGGCCACCTGCGGGCCGCTCGTTGAGGCCGACCGGCCCACGGCCCGGATCGTTCGAGCCGGAGGTCAACTGTGAAGTTGGTCGGCTGGTGTCAGTGTTCGCCGACGACCGGCGTCGAGCGCTCGCTCACCCGAGTGTCGAGCGAGCTCGATGAGATGGCCGGCACGGAGCTCGGCTCGGTCAGCTGCTCGTCCGTCGCACCACCGCGCTCGGGCTGACCAGCCGGCAGCGGAACGGCGACTTCCTGGAGCAGCTCCGGTCGCTCGAAGTCCTTGCCACACCATGCGCAAAGCGACCAGTCCAACTCGATCAGCCGGTTGCAGTTGGGGCACACGCGACGCAACCGGTTGCGGCATGTGGGACAGATGATCCAGTCCTCGTGGACCTGGCGCGAACAGTTGGCGCAGTGGGGCTGGGCCTCGATCTCGACCATCATCGCTTCCTCGGCCAACGCGCGTTCGTTGGCCTGGGCGACGGTTTCGGCCGGGCGCAGGATGCGGTACACGATTACGCCGAAGATGAAGAAGATCGGCGTGAACAGGATGATCAGCGCCGCGGCCAGATAGGGCGCAACGGGATTGGTCGTTCGCTGCTGGAGGTCGCGGTACGCCCAGTAGGCCGTGGCTGCCCAGAGCAGCACGACATAGAAGGCAATCGCCTGCATGCCCAGGCGAATGAGTGGCGAATCGAGGATCTTGCTGATCTCGCTCCCGAGCGTCTCGAGGAGCTGGTCAATCATTCGAAGAGAGCCTCTTTGTACCGGTCAACAAGCGGCGCGAGTGTAGCAGGGGTGCCCTCCTGGGCTGGTGTCGGCGAGCGTCGCAGGCTTGCAACAGTGCTCGAAAGGCTCACTCTCCGGACCCGGCCCCGCTGTCCGATTCGCCCAGTGCGTCGATCGTCCAAAGGCTCGCTCGGAACGCCGAGACGAAGCCGGTGACGAGCAGGCCGCCCGCGAACACGGCCGCAAGCGCAAACGAAACTATGAAGGTTCCCGGGTCACGCGCCATGTCGGATAACGACGTCGTGGCCAGGAACGTGGCACGAGTCGCCTGCCACGCCACGCCGATCGCCCACAACACGGGCAACAGCGCAACGAACATCGTCAGCCAGCCGAGCGCCGACGTGCGCAGTGTGCGAATCGGTGAGCGGAGCGGAGCCGACAGCCCACTCAGCACGGCAGCAAGCAACGGCCGGCGGTCGCGTCGCCCGACATCGCCAAAGCCTGCCGCTCGCAGCAGGAGCGTCCGCGTCGCGACAGCAGACACCATCTCCACGATGACCAGGCCGGCGCCGAACACGATCAGCTGAGGCACGAGGCGGTTGAGCACCCTGATGTAGATCGTGGCGCTCGACGTTGGTCGTAGCAGCTCTTCGAGCGTCGCCGACCCGACCGACGAGGCGAGCGGCAGGGCGAACAGCACCAGTCCCAGCAGCGCCAGCGCCTGGATGGTGAAGACGCGACTGAAGAGCAGCCGCTGTCGGCCACCCGACAGTGGGCGTGGCAGCTGCCACGCCCGCATGTCGCCCGAATTCGGGATCGACCACAAGGCGATGGAAAGAGGCCATCTCGACCCTTGCCAGGAGCAGCAGGACGAGCAGGGCCAGCAACGCGGTCACCAACGACCCGAGCGTGACGAGTCCCCAGAAACCCGCCGTCAGGCCGGTCGAGCCGAGGTTGCCGCCGAGCGCGAGTCGGACCTCGACCTGCGTGGGCAGAACCAGGATGGGCAGGGTGAGCAGCACGATCCCGCCGCGCAGCGCAAAGCCAACGGCGCCGAGCAGCCACAGGACGGGCTGTCCGGCAACCACGGCGAGTGCGGTGCCGACCTCAGTGCTCCAGCGCGGGTGGGCGGACGTGCGCAGGCCGGGTACAGCGAGGATGCGGGAGGGAACCACCAGTTGCCCGAGTCTAACGCCGTCGCCTAGAGGGTCACGAGCGATTGTCGATCGCCGCCTTGGCCAGCTTGACGGCGATGCTGCCGCCGGGCACGAACAGCCCGACGGTGTCCGCGCCTACGTCGAAGAGCAGGTCGCGCGACACGATGCCGCGTAGCTGGCCGATCAATGGCTTGCCCTGCCGCATCTGGCCGGTAACCAGGTCGAACTCGATCACGCCCGTCTTGTCCTTGCCCTGCCACACGAACTCGAACGCCATCACCGGCCGGTAGTAGAGGTCCGACGTTTCCAGGTCGACCGATTCCTCGAGGATGCGGTCGGCATGGACCGGCTTCATCACTTCCGCCAATGACGTGCGCACGACGAATGAAGAGCGGTGCTCGGGCGGCAGAACGGCCGTGCCGTCGGCACTGAGCGTGACCGGATCCTCGATCTCGCGGCGCACGCCGGCGATGAGCGCCGGTCCGTCGGCAACCGCGACACCGGTCAGGCCGTCGGTGAACACCTCGTTTCGGAACTCATCGCGGCAATGCTCGAGAGCGGTCATTCGGAACCCACGCTCGGTGCCGATTGCCTGATCCAGCTCGTAGCGCGTCCCCTCGATGGTCACCGCCCTGACCTCTGGCGCGCTGCCCGGAACGGTGTAGTCGCGCCGCCGTTCGTATTCGTACGCGGCGTGCGCCACCACGTGCCAGAACGGCTCGAGCCGGCGCTGGCGGGCGATGAGCGAGATCTCCTCGACCTTCGGCCGCTGCAGGAGCGAGCCGATCCCGGAGCTGAAGGCGTGCGAGCGACGTTCCGTGGCGCGCTGCTCGGCATCGTCAGCAGTCAGCCGGTCCTCGAGCAGGAAGAGCCGCTCGGTGGCGAGGGTTATCTCCATCGACGCATGCTAGCCCGGTCGCGCTACTCCCTCGACGGCCGCGGCGAAGCCGCGCAACAGCTCCTGGGCCAGCTGCTCGCGGGTCAGAACCGATGCCCGTATCGGATCCCAGCGAATCGCCACCATGCACAGAAGAGGCCGCCGCCAGGGTCGAGACTCGTCATCCGCGGCGGGCATGCGCAGCCTGATCAGCTGGCGGCCGTCCTCCTCGGCGATCAGCCCTGACAGGGCGCCGGCGAAGCGCGGCCCTAGAGCGCCGATCGGCGTTCCCGGTGGCGGCCCCGCGAGCGGAGCGATGCCGCCGGCCTCGATGACCCCGTCGTCATCGGCCACCCACACGTGGGTCAGCCACCAGCCGTCGTCCATCACGCTCGGCGCGGTCAGTCCGGCACGCAGGCGTGGCGCAGCGTCGCTGCGCGAATGGATCGGCTCTTCGGCGACGAAAGATGGTCCGGGCGGAGCGATTGGCGAAGGCATGGCGGCCTGCGATCGTAGCGCCGCGTCCGTATCGCCGACCCGATCACCCAATAAGGGTGGCTCGCGGGTCGGATTCCCCTCCTAGCATCCCGCTCGTGACGGCGCGACTGCAGGGGGCAACTCGACGCTTCCCGTTGTTCCGAGGCATGGCGGGCCTCGAGCGACGCAACATTCCGCGCGAGGCGCTGGCCGGCTTGACGATCGCCTGCGTCGCGGTCCCGCTCGGCCTGGGCTACGGCGCGATGGCCGGCCTGCCGCCCGAAGTCGGCCTGTACGGCACGATCCTGCCGCTGGCCGCCTACGCGATCCTCGGCTCCTCGCGGCGCATCGTCATGGCGCCCGACTCGGCGCTTGCCCTGATCCTCGCCGGCTCGGTCGTGCCGCTCGCTGCCGGCAACGCCGATCGGGCGCTGGAACTGTCGCTGCTGACCGCGCTCGTGGCCGGTGTGGTTCTCATCCTCGCCGGCATCCTGCGCATCGGCCGGCTGGCCGAGTTCGTGTCGCGGCCGGTGCTGGTCGGCTATCTGTCGGGCGTCGGCATCACCGTCGTCACCTCGCAGCTCGACGACGTCTTCCAGATACCGATCGAGGGCGACACCTCGATCCAGAAGGCCGTCAACTTCGTCACCAACCTCGACCAGACGAACATCACGGCACTCGTGCTCGGTGTGAGCGCCATCGTCGGCATGCTCGTCCTGACCCGTCTTACTCCGAACCTGCCCAACGCATTGACCATCGTCGTCATCGGCACGATCGTCACCGCGGCCCTCAACCTTGCCAGCCAGGGGGTGGAGCTGGTGGGCACGATCCCGTCGGGCCTGCCCTCACTCGACATCCCGCCGCTGGCGCCGGCCGACATCTTTGCCGTGTTCCTGCCCGCCATCGCCATCGCCACGCTCAGCTTCGTCGATTCTTCCCTGACAGCACGGTCGTTCGGCGCCCGTCACGGCGAGGACGTGGATGCCGACGCAGAAGCGGTCGGCATCGGCGGGGCCGACATCGCGGCGGCGTTCAGCAGCGGCCTGCCGGCCAGCGGCAGCGGTCTGCGCACCGGACTTGCCGAAGCCGCCGGCGCTCACACCCAGCTGGCGCCGCTCATCTCGGCCGGGTTGCTGCTGCTCGTGCTGCTCTTCCTGACCGGGGTGCTGGCGCTGATGCCGTGGCCGGTGCTGGGCGGCATTCTCGTCGTCGCCGGTTTGACGATCATCGACGTCGCCGGCATCCGGACGATCGGCCGCTTCGACCGGGTCGAGTTCTGGATCGCGGTCATCTGCCTGCTCGGCGTCGTATTCCTGGGCACTTTCGCGGGCGTGTTCCTGGCGATCTTCCTGTCGATCTTCGACGTCGTGCGCCGGCTGGCGTCGCCGACCGACGCGCTCGTCGGGCAGCTGCCGGAAGGCGGCTGGGTGGACGTCTCAGAGCAGGCGACGGGCACACCCATACCGGGGCTGGTCGCCTATCGGTTCGATGCGCCGCTCTTCTTCGCCAACTCGGAGTCGTTGCGCAATCGGATCAGGCAGCTCGCCGTCGAGCGCGAGAACCCGCCATCGACCGTCGTACTCGACGGCAGCGGCATCACCCAGATCGACATCACGGCGATCTACGCACTCGACCGGCTGCGCGACGAGCTGGGCGCGCTGGGCATCGGGCTGATCCTGGCCGACTTCCCCGCTCCGGTGCGCGACCGACTCGAGGCTGCCCCGTCGGCCGAGCCGGACATCGACCCCTTCGAAATCCGCGCCACTGTCGAAGAGGCGTTCTCCGAGCTGACCGAGAAGGCCAAGCTGGGTCAGTCCGCCGAGTAGGTCACTCCCACTCGATCGTGGCGGGGGGCTTGCTACTGATGTCGTACACGACGCGGTTGACGCCGGGTACCTCGTTCACTATCCGCGAGCTGATCTTGCCCAGCACCTCGTAGGGCAGCTTCGCCCAGTCGGCGGTCATGCCGTCATCGCTGGTCACGGCGCGCACGGCGACGACATTGGCGTAGGTCCGCCCATCGCCCATGACGCCGACCGATCGGACCGGGGTCAGGATCGCGAACGACTGCCACAGGCTGCGATACAGCCCGGCTGCCTTGACCTCATCGATCACGATCCAATCGGCCTCGCGCAGGGTGTCCAGTCTTTCCGCGGTTACCTCGCCGATGATCCTGATCGCCAGTCCGGGCCCCGGGAAAGGCTGGCGCATCACCATCGGCTCGGGCAGGCCGAGCTCCAGCCCGACCGCGCGTACCTCGTCCTTGAACAGGTAGCGCAGCGGCTCGATGAGCTGGAAGCGCAGGTCGGCCGGCAGCCCGCCGACGTTGTGGTGGGTCTTGATCTTCTGGGCGGCCTTCGTCTCGGGCGCGGTCGACTCGATCACGTCTGGATAGAGCGTGCCCTGGGTCAGGAAGTCGATCTCGCCGAGGTGCTTGGCCTCTTCCTCGAAGACTCGGATGAACTCGTCGCCGATGATGCGCCGCTTCTCCTCGGGGTCCTCAACGCCCGCGAGTCGGGCCAGGAAGCGCTCGCGTGCGTCGACCATGACGAGGTTCATGCCCAGGTCACGCTCGAACGTCACCCGCAGCAGCTCTGACTCCTTCTTGCGCATCAGGCCGTGATCGACGTAGATGCACGTCAGCTGGTCGCCCACGGCGCGGTGCACGAGCGTCGCGGCGACGGCGGAGTCGACGCCGCCCGACAGCGCGCAGATGACCTTGCCGTCGCCCACCCGGGCGCGTATGCCGGCGATGGTCGAGTCGATGAACGAGGCGGGCGTCCAGGTTGGCTGGGCGCCGGCAATGCCGAGCACGAAGTTGCGCAGGATGTCGCGTCCGGCCGGCGTGTGGACCACCTCGGGATGGAACTGGATGCCGTACATCCGTCGGTCGTGATCGGCCAGCCCGACGTACGGAGTGTTGTCCGACTCGGCCAGCTGCTTGAAGCCCGGTGGTGGCTCGAGGATCGAGTCGCCATGGCTCATCCATACGGGCTGCTCGCGCTCGATGCCGCGGAAGAGGCCGTCGTCGGTCGTGATCGAGACCGTCGCCGGTCCGTACTCGCGCTTGCCGGCCGGCTCGACACTGCCGCCGAGGTGGTGGGCCATGAGCTGGACGCCGTAGCAGATGCCGAGGACCGGGACGCCGGCGTCGCGCCAGATCTGCGGATCAGGGTGGGGCGAGCCATCCTCGTAGACGCTCATCGGCCCGCCGGACAGGATCACTGCTCTCGGCCGGCGACGCTCGATCTCGCTCCACGGCGTATCGAATGGCATCAGCTCCGAGTAAACGTTGAGCTCGCGCACGCGACGCGCGATCAGTTGCGCGGTTTGGCCGCCGAAGTCGAGCACGATGACGCTGTCCGGTGCGGGAGTTTCATGCGCCGGCCTCTCGGGGAGAGGTGCATCAAGGGCTACTTCGAGGTAGGCCTCGACCTCGGCGTCGTCCGGCGCGAGCACGCGATGGCCGGCGTTGGCCGCCTCGCCGTGAACGGTCTTGCCGCGCTCTGAATTGCCGATCGCCTTCCCTCCGCCTTCACTCCGCAGTCTACCCGGGAGCGTCAGCCGCGCGGGACGATCTCGGCGTAGGGGCGGCGCCACTCGGGCGGGTCGAACTCCGGCGCGAAGTAGTTCTCGGTGCGAAAGACCTTCTCGTCGCGCATCTCGACCATGGTGATGACATGCCAGTGCGAGCCATCCGGGTACTCGGCGCGCATGAGGATCGTGTAGAAGCTGGGCGAAGCGAGCGGAACCACCGTATAGCTCGGAGTTATGGCCCAGCGCTCTTCGCTGCCAACTACCTGGGCGTTGGGGATCTCGGCCGTGGGTCGCTCCGCCCCGGGATAGTTGACGAGCTGCGCGGCAAAGGCCTCGAACCCCGGAAGACGCTCGCCCGACTGCGGGAAGAAGCCGACGAACTCGGGGTGAATCATCTCCTGCAGAGCCGGTAAGTCGGCGGCTGTCCATCGCCACCGCCAGGCGGGTGAAGAACGAGCGCGCGTCAAACATGCTGGCCCGGGCGTAACTAGTCGCGCGGAACGATCTCGACCATGTCCTTGCGCCATTCGGGCGGGTCGAACTCAGGCGCGAAGTAGGTCTCCGAGTTGACGATCTGGTCGTCCTTGACGGTCAGGATCGCCACCACCCACCAACGCGTGCCGTCGGGATACGGGACGCGGCTGATGCTCGTGAAACGCTCCGGCCCGGCAAGCGGCAGGACGGTGTAGCCGGGCGACATCGCCCAGCGATCGTCGTCGCCAACGACCTTCGCCGTCGGATCGTCGGCCTGCGCGGCAGGTAGCCCGCCGGGATAGTTCTCGAGCTGTGCCCTGAACGCTCCGAAGCCGCGGAATCGCTCGCCGGATTGGGGATAGTCGAGCACGAAGTCGCGATGGATGATCGATTTCGAGCGTCGCGAAGTCGAGCTGGGCGATGGCGTTGGCGTAGCGCCGATACAGATCCTGGACGTTAGCCATCGCGCCCTCCGATGCTTGGGGCAGGTGCTGGCGCGGCTGGAGCGCGCGGCCCCGCCGGTCGTGGTCAGCCGCGCTGCTTCCTTGGCCGAGAAGGCGCGCTTGCGCAGCACGCCCAACGCGGACTCGTGCTCGGACAGGACTCGTTTGAGCAGCGTCTGCTTGATCGGCGCAGGCAATGCCTCGTCGCGCTGTGCCTGCTCGTAACCGGCGTGGCTCATGTATGCCCGCACGATCGTTTCGAGCTCGTCCGGCTCGAGCCACGTGGCCAGCTCGGGCAGCAACCGGTCGAAGGCTCCGCGGCGCAACGCGCCGTAGACGCCATGACTGGCCGCCACATCGATGTCGATCTCGTTCATGACCAGCTCGAAGTAGACGGCCCGCGCCGCGTTCCGCGCGCGGCGATCGTTGTCGCGGCGCGACAGGAACAGGCCCACGACCAGCCAGCCGGCGGCGCCGAAGATCGCGCCGATGATCAGCGGCATCAGCCGGTCGAAGTCCATTGGCTATGCAGCTCATCGTGAGCGATGCCAGTACGGACCCGAGTTCGTGCATTCATTGACCACTCCGTGCTGAGCTGACGGGGCTTCGAATTCTATGCCCGGCCCGGACACCATCTGGCGGAGTCGGCGTTACTCGGTTGCCGCCGCCACGATGTCGCGCAGGTAGATCGACAGCGCCACGATGTCGCCGGCGTCGTCGACGCCGAGCACCGTTGGCGCCGGGCTGGCCATGACCGAACCGACCGAACCGGGTGACTCGGACCACCTCGTCGCCGATCGCGCCCGCGAGCGCAGACGCGTGCCCGACCGGGATGGCCGTGTCGGGCTCGCCGTGGAGGATGAAGACGGGCGCCTCGATTCGGTCGGCGAATGCCAGCGGCGAAAGTGCCCGGAGCTGGCCGCGCAGCTCAGGGCTGAAGGTCGCGACGGCAGCCTGCGCGGCGCGTCGATCGGTCGCGGCCAGGAGGCGGGTCGTTGCCATTGAATCCGGGCCCGATCTCGCCGGCAACCCCGGTGAGCAGCTGGGCGATGTCGGTCCGAATTCCCGAGTCGGCCGTCCACGGCCGCACTGAGCCGTCCACGACCGCCGAGTTGGTTGCCACATCGACGAGCAGCTCCTCGGCGTCGGCGTAGCCGCCGAATGAGCTGACGAACGACAGATCCTTCGCAATGCGCTCGTCGGCGGCGGCGATCAACGCGATGCTGGCGCCGGCCGAGAAGCCGGCAAGGCCGACGCGCTCGGGATCGACTTCGGGCCGCGAACGCAGGGCAAGGACCGAGTCGACCAGGTGGCCGGGCTCAGCCGGTGTCAGCACCAGGTTGCGCAAAGCCGTCGAGTCGGGCACGCCGACGACCACGCCCGTCCGGCTGATCGCCGACGCGATGCCGGTCACCTCGGGGTGGTCGATCGGCTGCGGGTGGACGCCGAGAGCGAGCACGACCGCGGGCAGGCGCGCGCCATCGGTCGCGCCGGCAGGCAGGTAGACGTCCATTCGATCGGCGGGAGTGCCGTAGGTCGTGCTCACCCGCGTCGGCTCGCCTGTGGTCGCCGACAGCGGCCGCATGGGCAGGTTCATCAGCTCCGGCACGAGCGCAACGGTCAGCACCGAGCTGCGGACGGGTCCCCACCTCGGTAGCAGCAGGACGGCCGCAACCAGCGCGACGGCCACGACAACACCGACCGTGCCGCGGCTCGGCCGGCGCGGGCGCGCGCGACCGCGGGCGCGAGCGCGGCGCGCGCGGAGTGTCAGAGATGAAAGTCGCTCAGTCGCGCGGCCTCTTGGTCGACCTGCTTCGTCACTGAGCTTGGCAGTGCCGTGAACGGTTGGTACTCCAGCTTCTTGTCGAATCGCCACTTGCCGGCCACCTGTCCGTCGACCAGAAATGTCCCGACCGAATGCGGCGTGCGCGTGTTGAAGACAAGTGCACGGTACTTCTCGGGCAGGATTTGTGTTCTCCGGGCATGGACGAGCAGCGTGGCGTCCCATGTCGGGAGGAAGCGCACCGGCGCCGCGATGCCTTCGTCGGGGAGTGCCGCATCCGGCAGGTCGACCAGCTCACGCCCGCCCTCGTCGGTGAAACGGCGGGTGGCGACGGACTCCACCGCGGCGGCCAGCCTGGCGACCGGGACGCCGGCCCAGTCGGCTATCTCGGTCGGCCGCGCCGGGCCGAAGGCGCCGAGGTAGCGGCGCACTATCAGCTCGATCCCGTCGGCCTCCGACGTCTGACGCGCGACGGGCAGCCACTGATCGGCCAGCCCGTAAAGGTCGGCGCGGCGCTTCTCCCACGTGCCGGACGGCGGAACGCGCACGAGATCGACCCAGATCCCGGCCCACCGCGCCGCCTCAGGTGGGAAGCCGCGGGCGACCAGTCGCCGCGTGATCTCGTCCATGCGCAGTGGGCCGTCGGCGAGCTCCTCCCGAACGGCCGAGGCGACGTCCTCCGTGTTGAGGCTATCTACGTCGCGCCGGGCGACTCGCTCGAAGAACTCACGCCGGCTGCGCCGGATTGCGGCAGTCAGCGGCCAGTAGTCGGCGGCGCTGGCGACGTGGATGGTGACGCGCATCATCGTCGCCTGGACGACGCGTCTGTCCTCCAGCGCGTGGGTCAGGGACGGTCGCTCGAAGTCGGCCATCCGCGTCCACAGCCCGACGTAGCCGGACGGCGCGTACTGGGTCTGCAGGCAGCCGACCTGCTCGACAACTTCGGGAAGGGTCTGTTCTGACCGTTCGAGCAGGCACTGACGCGCAAGTAGTGCGCGGTTCAGCCGCCGCTCGCTGAGCTTCTCGGGCGCCAAGGGTCAGCCGGGCTCCAAGGGTCAGCCGGGCTCCAACGAGCAGATGCGCCAGCCACCCTCCTCGCGTTCGAGAAGAGCCTGGGCGCGACGCTCGCCGACGCTCGATCGGACGGCGTAGTAGACGGCGAACTGGCCGTCTGGGCGCGGATACGGAAACTCGTCCTCGACGAATGCCGACCACGAGTTCGGATCACCGACCGGCGCCGATGGGTCGGGCAGCCCGGCGGACTTGATATCGGCGCACACGAACTGTCGTGCTCGGTCGAAGTCGCCTTCCTGGTACGCCTCGAGGTACTCGCGCACGACGTCATGTGGCGCGAACAGGAACCGGTCCTGCAGGGCCTCACTGAGAAAGAAGGTCCCTGCGACCCCTGCCACGAGGACTCCGATGATCAGCAGGCAGCCGATCATCCCGCACAAGCCGCCGCCACGCCTGCGGCCGCCCGATTCGGCGGGCTCGCTTGGCTCGCTTGGCTGCTCTGTCTCGTCGCTCACTCTGGCGCTTTCCCCACTTGTCTCAGCCGAAACACCGGCCCACGACCCAATCCCTCGGCGGGCGTGCCGTACTTGAGTATCAGCGAGGTGACGGCTGCAGCCCGTTCCTGGCCATCCAGCTCGGTCGCGTCGCACTCCCGTGCCACGTCAGCCGATGACCGCCCGGCAGCGGGGGTTGGAGCGCAGGTTGAGCGCCCAGTCGGATGCTTCGGAGCCGGCGGCGACAACAATTGACCCATCGGGCTGTTCGATGAAACCGACCGCTGCTCGCGCCGGCGATCCCGAGACACGACCGGTTGTCTCGATCAGCGCGACCTTGCCCCATCCGGCGAGCTGCTCGCCGATCGTTTGATCGTCCGCCGTCAGCGGGAGGCGCCTCGCTGCCACGACTTGCCCTCGACCGCGACGGCTGGGGCATAGACCATCTCGACCTGTTGCATGGCGCGAATGTCAGGCGCACCGAGCGCGGCCATCGACTGTCGCAAGGCGCCGACGAGATTCTCGCTGCCATCGCTGACAGATGCGGGGCCGAGCAGGATCCGTTCGAGCGTGCCACTCGTGCCGACGCGGATACGCGTGCCGCGCGGCAGCGTCGGCGAAGGAGCGGCCATTCCCCAGTTGGTGCCTCTCCCCGGAGCTTCGGTCGCGCGCGCCAGGGGCGAGCCGAGCATGAGCAGGTCCGCACCGGCCGCGATCGCCTTGGCCAGCTCGCCGCCGCGGCGCATGCCACCGTCGGCGACGACAGGAACGTAGCGGCCGCTCTGATCGAGGTAGTCGTCGCGCGCCGCGGCGACGTCGGCGATCGCCGTTACCTGCGGCACGCCGATGCCGAGCACGTCGCGCGTCGTGCACGCGGCGCCCGGACCGACGCCAACGAACACGGCCGCAGCGCCCTGGCGCATCAGCTCGATCGCGGCCTGGTAAGAGGTCGTGTTGCCGACCGCCACGGGGATCGGCATGAAAGTCGTGAAGTCGCTCAGGGCGAGCGGCTCGTAGCCCGCCGCCAGGTGACGCGCCGACGAGACCTGCGACTGGACGAGGAACATGTCCGCGCCCTGCTCGGCGCAGAACGGCCCCAGGCGGCGGGCGGCCGCTGGAGTGGCGGCAACAAAGACCCGCGAGCCGGCGGCCTTGAACTCGGCGATCCGGCGCGCGACGAGATCCTCTGAGATCGGCGCCGAATATGCCTCAGCCAGCGCTGCCTGGACCTGGTCGTCGGGCAGCGACGCGATGCGATCGATGACCGGCGCCGGATCCTCGTAGCGCGTCTGGACGCCCTCCAGGTTGAGCACGGCGAGGCCACCCAATCGCGCGAGCGAACCGGCGAACGCGGCGTCAACAACGGCGTCCATCGCCGACGCGAGGATCGGGATCGAGAGCGTCAGTCCACCGATCTCGACGCTCGTGTCGACATCGGCCGGGTCGAGCGTTTCGGTGCCGGGCGCGAGGGAGACGTCGTCGAAGCCGTAGGTCGGTCGGAGCGTGTCGGTCTTCGAAAGTCTTCGGCGCGCGCGATCCTCGCCGGCCAAAACGGAGTTGGACTGTTCGGCGGGTGCGGCGCTACCGAGACTCACGGACGATCTGACCCTCCCACACGGCTAGAACGACCCTGCAAGCAGCGGACGATCCTTGGCCGCAGTATAGCCAAGTGAGCCACCCCGACGACAGCCAGCTTGTGACCCTTGACGAGATCCGGGCTGCAGCGGATCGGATCAAAGGCAGCGTCGTGCGGACCCCGTTGCTGCCCTTCCGGGACGGCGATTTCCTCAAGCCCGAGAGCCTTCAGCCCACCGGCTCGTTCAAGATCCGCGGCGCCTTCAACTCGCTGGCGCAGCTCAGCGACGAGGAACGAGCGCGGGGCGTGGTGACCCATTCGAGCGGCAATCACGCCCAGGCGCTCGCCCGCGCGGGCCGTCTGCTGGGCATTCGAGTGCTCGTTGTCATGCCCGACAACGCACCCGGAGTAAAGGTCGCCGGTGTCCGGGCAGACGGCGCCGAGATCGTCTTCGTCGGGCCGCACAACGAGGAGCGCGTCGCGTTGGCCCACGAGATCGCCGATCGCGACGGCATGATCCTCATCCCCTCCGCGAACCATCGCGCCGTGATTGCCGGCCAGGGAACGATCGGGCTGGAGATCGTCGAGCAGCTGCGCGAACTCGGCGTTCTCGAGATGTTCAGTGTTCTCGTGCCGGTCGGGTTGGGCGGGCTGGCGGCCGGAGTCGTGACAGCGGTGAAGGCACTTGCGCCCGGTTCAGCCGTGGGCGGTGTCGAACCTGCCCTTGCCGCAGATACGCGCGACTCGCTCGCGGCAGGACAGCTCACGCCGTGGCCGTCGGAGCAGACCTCGCAGACCATCGCCGACGGGCTTCGCGGTGAGGCGCCAGCGCCGATTCCGTTCGCTCACCTGGTTGGCGGACAGATGGATGGCGTGATCGCGGTGGGCGAAGACGAGATCACCGAAGCAATGGCGGTCGCGGCACGCGAGGCTCGGCTGGTGCTCGAGCCGTCGGGCGCGACCTCACTGGCGGCGCTGCTCTTCCACCGCGACGAGCTTCCGGCATGGCCGGTCGTGGCCGTGTTGAGTGGCGGCAACGTCGACCCGGCGCGATTCGTCGAGTGGCTCAGCCCAAAGCCCTGATTCCTCCGGTCGCGCCCCTCTATCATCGCGACGTGGATCGGCCCGACCCGCAATTCACGCTGCTCGAGGCCACGCGCATCGTCGCCCGCGGAAGCGAACTCGACGAAAAGCTCGATGCGCTGTGCCAGTTCGTGCTGTCCGCCGGCGGCGCGAGCGCGGCTGCGGTCTACCTCTTCGACCCCGTTGCGCAGCTTCTGGTGCCTGCCGCACAGGCAGGTCTCGACGCGGAGATGCTTGCCGGGCGCGGCACGGTCTCGGCCGATGACCCGGCCGAGCTGATCGCGCTCGTTGTCCGCGAGCGGCGCGCGATGACGGCTGATGGCGCCCAGGCGGCGCGAGCTTTCTCGGGCCAGCGATCGGACTGGCATGGGCTGGCGGCGCTACCACTGGTGGCCTCCGACGAATTGGGCGGCGAGGATGCCGAAGGCGTTCTCCTGGCAGCCTTCGATGGCGACGCGCCCGATCCCAACAACGCGGAGAACCCGATCACCGCACTGGCCGATCTGTGCGCGGTGGCCATCCGCCAGGCACGGCTCGAGAGCGCGCTGCTCGAACGAGCCGATTGGATCGGTCGCCTGGCGAATACCGACTCGCTCACCGGGCTGGCCAACAAGGTCACCTTCGAGCGGATGCTCGAGCTCGAGATTGCTCGCGCGATCCGCCAGGAGACGCTGCTGAGCGTGCTGCTGTTCGACATCGACGGCTTTGCCGAGATCAACGAACGTGCCGGAGCGGCGGCCGGCGACGAGGTGCTTCGCCACGTGGCGGCCACGCTCGCCGACCAGGTGAGGCTGGTCGACACGGTCGCGCGATACGGTCCCGACGAGTTCGCGCTGATCGCCCCGGGCGGCGGCGGCGAGATCGCCGGGCGTCGAGTGCGCGATGCGCTAGCCAAGCGCGAGGCGGCCGGCGAGCCGATCAGCATCAGCATCGGCGCGGCCGTCTACCCGGCAGACGGCGGGAGCAGCGAGGAGCTGCTTGCCGCGGCCGGCCGCGCGCTGGCCGAGGCCAAGCGTCGCGGACGCGGCTCGATCTTCGCCGCCAGCGGGGCCTGACCGACCAATCGGCCGGACCTAGCCGACGAGATCGGCGAGCACGCTCCAGACACGTTCGGCGACTTCATCGGGCGATCCGGCGCCGTCAACCACACGCCAGCGTTCGGGCTCGGAAGCGGCGAGCTCGAGGTAGCCCTGCCTGACTCGCTCGTGGAAGGCCATCCCGTGAGCGTCGGCCACCTCGAAGCGCGTCATGTCCATCGCGGCACCCATCTGTCGTCGGCTAAGACCTTCAGCCGCTGACACGTCGATCAACACGGTGCGATTCGGCCAAAGGCCTCCCGTCGCGAACTCGGTCAGCCGGCGCAGCGAGTCGATCGGCAGGCCGTCGCCGTAGCCCTGGTAGGCAAGCGTCGAATCGGCATACCGGTCGCAGACGACGATCGCGCCTCGTTCGAGAGCAGGTTCGATCACCTCGCCGACGTGACGTCTGCGAGCGGCGCTGAACAGGAGCGCGTCGGACACCGGGTCGTGCTCGTCCGAGGAGATCTCGAGCAACAGGGTGCGGATGCGCTCGCCGAGCGTTGTGCCGCCCGGCTCCCTGGTCAGCACGACATCCCGTCCAAGACCGCGCAAGCGCTCGGCGAGCGCCGCGGCCTGACGGCTCTTGCCGGCGCCGTCCGGTCCCTCGAGGGTGATGAAAGTGCCTGAACTCGCGTCGTTGTCCACGACGCCGGAGTCTACCTAGGCGGCGACCGACCGCTGGTCCGCGACCAGTTGCGAGAGCGCGATCAGGCCCGGGTGACCATCTCCCCGACGACGATCGGATCGCTGGTCGGCTCAGCTGAGCCACCGGCAGGCTCGAGCGTGATTGCCATCAGGTCTGTGCCGTCCATGGCCGGCAGACCCTCGGCAATGACAAAGCCGTCCGCGTCGGCGCTCATCGTGCCGGCCGACGCCGGCTGGCCATCGACGACGTACCACGCCTGGTAGGTCATTCCCGCCGGCGCCTCGGGGACGTTGGTCATGACCATGTAACCCTCGCCCTCGGGTGAGAAGGCGACAAAACCGCCGACGCCGACGGCCGGGCCGGTGCCCTCCAATACAGCGAAGCTCGAACCGGGCTGTGCCAGGGTTTCGAGCGCCGCGGCCATCGTCTCGGCGCGCAGCGTTTCCGAGTTGGCGCGCTGCTGGATGCCCAGCGCCCAGACGCCGACCACTGCAAGGACGAGCACCGCCGCACCGGCGGCGGCCCAGCCGAGCCACCGCGGCAAGGCAAGGCCGCGCCGCGCAGGCGGCTGATCCTCGATCTGCCACGGCGCGACCGGTGCACTTGCGTTTGGCGCGGGCGCGGGCGCGGCGGTGCCGACGCCGGCGACGCCGGCAGAGGGGGCGGTAGCCATCGCATATCGGTCGTAGCTCTCGAGGACGCGGCGCTTCAGGTCCGCCGGTGCGTCGACCTCATCGACCGACACGGCCAAAGCCGGCACGACCGCGCCGAGCTCGGCCATTTCGGGGTGCGGCTCCGGGCAGGTCGCGAGATGAACCGCGATCCGCTCAGCCTCGGCCGGCTCGAGCGCGTCGAGCACGTATAGGCCGGCGAGCTCGGACACGTCCGCGCACGAGAAGCCGCCCGGATGTTGTCGCGCGTCGCTCATCGCTCGCCCTCGAGCGCGCTGCGCATCTGCAGCAGTCCGAGCCGAACGCGGCTCTTGACGGTGCCCAGCGGCGCGCCGGTGCGCTCGGCAATCTCGACCTGGGTCAGGCCCTCGAAATAGGCCAGCTCGATCGCCTGGCGCTGGGCATCGGGCAGGGTCTGTATCGCGCCGCGCACCGTGTCCCGATCGAGAGAGCGCGAGACCTCCGGCCAGACATCTGGCACGGAAAGCGCCGACTCACCCGAATCGGCGTCGGGCATCTCCGTCGTCGCACGTCTTCGGCGCAGGATGTCGATCGCCCGATGGTGGGTGATGGCAAGCATCCAGGTGCGAACCGATGCACGGCCGGCCGCATAGCGAGACGCGTTGCGCCAGACCCCGACGAACGCCTCTTGAACGGCGTCCTGGGCCAGTGCCTGGTCCCTCGTTATGCGTATCGCCAACCCGTACATCGCACCCTGGTAACGGTCATAGAGCTCGGACGCCGCTTGATGATCGGTGCCTGCCGCCAGACGCTCCAGAAGCGACTCGTCGGAGACTTCCCGATCTCGCACAACCTCAGCGGCCCCGCCGATGCGTGACTCGCTCACCTGTATGTGCGTTCGCGGGCGCCCATCGGTTCACTCAAAACGTTGAAGGGGACGCGCACGTTCCGAAGTTTAGCCATCGGACCCCCGGCCAACGTCTTCCCGCCCGAGTCCGCCGCCTTTCGAATCGGCGAATTTCGCGACCGACTCATCCCTCCGGCGATGGCCTGCGTAACAACAACCAGGGATCCCGGTCAGACAAACCGAGCAATGACCATCCGAGGAGGGACGCCTAGCGAGATGTCCAGCTATCGCACGCGTCTATGACGCAATCCCATCCATTCCAACCTCAGGAGGAAACCTGAAAAATGCGCCAATCGCGCAAACGCGCCAGTGCGGCATCGCTCGCCAGCGCGCTGATGATCCTTTCGCTGGGCCTGACCCCGGTAGTCAGCGGAGCCGACCACCTCGACTCGCCGATCGTCTCGGGCAAGGGTGCAGCGGACATCACCGACCTGTACGTATTTAGCGGCCAGGGCGGCAACAACACAGTGTTCGTACTGGGAGTCAACCCCGGCGCCGGCGCGCTGCCCAACTCGGGCACCACGTTTGGGCCGAACATCGACTACCAGATCAAGGTCGACACCAATGGCGATGCCAAGGCCGACATCAAGTACCTGTACAGATTCGGACGCGCCAACAGCATGGGCGTCCAGAGGTTCGACCTTTGGCGCAATGGCGCCTGGCTCGCAGGCGGCCTGACCGGAACCGATGCCGGCCTTATCGGCGGAGGGAAGACGACGGCCGGGTTGTATGACGACCCGTTCTTCTTCGACCTCGACGCCTTCAAGGGCGCGGTTCTGGGAGCCGACAACGGGCGCACGTTCTGCGACTCGGGCACAGTCGACTTCTTCCTTGGCCTGAACATCAGCGCCATCGTTCTGCGCGTCCCGAATGCCTCTCTGGGCGGCAACGGTCAGACGATCGGTGTCTTTGCTTCGACCGAGAAGGACAACACCCAGCTCGACCAGATGGGTCGGCCGGCGATCAACACGGTGTTCAACAACGCCGAGATGGATCAGTCCGACCGCGAGAAGTTCAACCAGACGCGACCCAACAAGCAGGTTGCTCGCGGCTTCCGCGATGACACCGAAGAAGTGCTCATGGCACTGGGCGCGGCTGACCCCGAAGGCCTGGCCGGCGTGCTCATCCCCGACGTGATGACCTACGAGACGGGCAACATGGACGGCTTCCTGAACGGCCGCCGTCTGGCCGATGACGTGATCGATGCCGAGCTTGCGCTCGTCACCGATGGCGGCATCACCACCGACTGCGTGGACAACGACAGCAATCTTTCGAGTAGCTGGCCGTACCTCGCAGCCGCCAACAACTAGCCGGTCGAAAGACAAGTTAGTTGAGTGCAACTGAGGCACTGACTCGGAACTCGGGGACCGTCTCGCGACGGTCCCCGAGCCTCCGGGCTCGCCTGGGCCAACGCCTTTCGCAGATCGGTTCGCGGTTCGGCCGCGCACGATACCTGGCGCTGCCGCTGGCAGCCGTGCTGATCGTGGTCGCCGTCCAGGCCTGGCCACAGGCCGCAGCACCGACGTCGATGCCGGCACCGCTGCCGGCCGGCGACGGCATCGATTCACTTTCCGATCTCACTCCGGCAGGCGAGCTCGTCGCCGTCGCCGGCGTCGACACAACAGACACCGATCAGCGCATCGCGTTCTGGCAGGAGCGACTGCGCGCGACTCCAACCTCCGACACGTCATGGACGTACCTCGGCGACCTGTACGACCTGAAGGCACGTCAGACGGGCGACATCAGCAACTACTCCAGCGCCCGCGACGCCTACCAGAAGGCGATCGACATCTCGCCCACCAGCCCCACTGCCGGCCTCGGACTTGCCCGCATCAGCGCCACGCTGCACGACTTCCCGGGCGCGATGACGGCCGCGACGAATGTGCTCGAGGACTACCCGGCGGCTGACGCCGCTCTGGCGATCATCTTCGACGCCGCGTACGAGCTGGGCGACCTGGAGAACGCCGAGCGCGCGCTGGCGCTGCTCGATGAGCGCATCGACTCGCCGGCACTGACCGTGCGCCAGGCACGCCTCGAATTCATCAACGGCGACATCGCCGGCGCGCAGAGCCTGGCCGCGCAGGCCGCGACCGAGGCCGACGACCTGGCCGAGCTGCCCGCGAGCCGCGCCTTCTTCCACTACGCCACGGCCGAGTACGCACTCCTGGCCGGCGACCTTGATGCGGCGTCCGTCGGCTACGCAGCGGCGCTCGACGCGCTGCCGGGCTACGCCCTCGCGATTGCCGGTCAGGGTCGCGTCGCGTTCGCGCGCGGCGACCTCGACGCGGCGATCGGCTACCTCGAAAGTGCCGTGGCCGCCGTGCCGCGGCCCGACCTCGTCGGCTACCTCGGCGATCTCTACGCGCTGAGCGGCGATCAGGCCGCGGCGGATGCGCAGTACGACACGGTCGAGTTCATCGCCGGTCTCTCGGCCGTCGGCAGCGACCAGGTCTACGACCGTGAGTACGCACTATTCCTGTCCGACCACGGCCGCGACGCCGGTACGGCCGTCGATCTGGCCGCGGCGGAGCTCGAGCAGCGCCAGGACGTCTACGGCTATGACACGCTCGCCTGGGCGCTCCACGCGGCCGGTCGGGATGACGAGGCGCTGGTCAATGTCGAGCAGGCACTCGCGCTCGGCACGCCCGACGCGAAGCTCTTCCTCCACGCCGGCCTGATCGAGCTTGCCGCCGGTCGCGACGCCGAGGGCCGAGCACATCTCGAGCAGGGCCTGGCGCTCGACCCGGCCTTCTCGCCACTCGTCGTCAACGCGGCGCGTGAGGCCCTCGGCCAATGATCCGCTCCATCGGCCGGCTGGCCGCTGCGGTCGCTCTTTCCATGGCGGTACTGGCACTCGCCGTCCCGGCGGCGAGTGCCCACCCGCTCGGCAACTTCACCATCAACCACTACAACGGCCTGCGCGTCGCGGCTGGTGCCGTGACCGTCGACCACGTGACCGACTTTGCCGAGATCCCCACCTTCTCCGAGCGCCGCGTGATGGACACCGACTCGGATGGAACGGTGAGCGATGCCGAGGGCGCGGCCTACCACGCCACTCGATGCAACGACCTGCCGAGCTCGCTTTCGCTGCGGCTCGACGGCCAACCACTCCCTCTCGCCTTGACCCACAGCGGGCTTTCCTTCGCCACGGGCCAGGGCAGCCAGACGATGCGCCTCGTGTGCGTCTATCGCGCCGACGCCGGCGCCGTCCCGAACGGGGGGACGTACGAATTCAGCGACGCTTCGTACGCGGAACGGCGCGGGTGGCGGGAGATCGTCGTCCAGGGTGACGCCACCCTGATCGGCGATACCGACTCTCCCGCGGCCAGCGTCTCGGGTCGCCTGACCAGCTACCCGAACGATTTGCTGGAACTTCCGCTCAACGAGTCGGCGACTTCATTCACGGCGATGCCCGGCGGGTCGCCGCTGCCTCCTCCGACCTATACCGACGCCCAGCCCGTCGCCGGGCTACCCGCCGAACCGCCGGTTATCGAACAGCCCGCACCTCCGCTTCCGGCCGTTCCGGCGGGCACGACCGATCTCGGCGCGGAGGTGACCTCGCTCTTCAACGCGCCCGACCTGACCCTGCCAATCATCCTCCTCTCGCTTGTCGTGGCCGTGGCGCTCGGTGCAGCCCACGCGCTGTCGCCCGGTCACGGCAAGACCGTCATGGCCGCGTACCTCGTCGGGTCACGCGGCACGATGCGCCAGGCGGTCGGCCTCGGCCTGACGGTGACGGTGTCGCACACGCTGGGCGTCCTCGCCCTCGGAGCGCTCAGCCTGTCGGCGAGCGCGATCATCCCGCCCGAGAAGCTCTATCCGATCCTGAGCGTGGTCTCGGGCGCGATCGTGGTCGTCATCGGCGCGTATCTGCTCCTTAACAGGCTCAACGTCATGCGCCGGTCACGCGCAGTCGCCAGCGACCATGGCCATGACCACGCCCATGTCGATGAGCATCACCACCACGACGATCACGAGCATGGCCACGAGCATCACGCAGTTCGGCCACCGGGTTGGCACGAGCACGACGGGATGGGTCACACCCACCTGCCCGAGGAGGGCATGGGCAAGCGTGGCCTCTTCGCGCTCGGGCTATCGGGCGGGATGGTGCCTTCCGTCTCGGCCCTGCTGATCTTCCTCGGCTCGATCTCGGTCGGGCGTCCCGAGTTCGGCATCGTGCTGACGATCGCCTTCGGCCTCGGCATGGCGCTCGTGCTGGTCGGGATCGGCCTCGCGCTCGTCTACGCGCGCGGCTTCGTCGAGCGCATGGCCCCGCGCAGCTCCGGCCTCCGCCTCGGCGAGCGGCTGCCTCTGATCACCGCCTGCATCGTCCTCGTCGCCGGTGTGCTGATCACCGGCCAGGCGCTCGCCGCCCTCGGCTAGGAGACCGCTCGCTCGTCACTGCTCCGCAGCCGCTCGGCCTGTGCGCGCAGCTCCGCGGGTTACTCCCGCGTTGCTCGCGCGCCTTGCGTGTCCGGATAGAGGCGGACGCGTCGGTACGGCTCGCGCCCGCGCGAGTGCGAGACCAGGTTGGCGCGCTCGGCCATCTGGTGCTGCAGCCGGCGGATGTAGGCGTTCTGAGGTGACAGCTCGACCGGCTTGGCCTGCTGGTTGACGAGGCCGATCGCTTCCTCGACCTCGCGCAGCGCCGCATCGCGCGGGTCGACCTCGAGCGCGAAGATCGACGTCAGCGCCGATTCGACCTGGATCAAGGTGTTCGACTTGAGGACGAAGATCGGCAGGCCACGCTCCTCGGCTTCGCGCAGTGCCGGAGCCTTCTGCTTGAAGTAGTTGCGCAGCGTGATGACGACGTCAGCCTCGTCCGCGTCGCGAACCAGGGTCACCGGCAGCTGAAGCTCACGGACTGCCTGCTCGATGCGCTTGTTGCTGACTCCAAAGCCGAGCACGCGCAGTGTGGGCAGCGTCGTGCTGCCCGGAGCCGGCATCAGCGTCGGGCGGCGCTCGCCGGTCAGCTCCTCATCGTCAGTGCCCATCTCGTCGGCGAGCAGCGCTTCCGCTTCCTCCTCGAGAGTCGGCTCCACGCCATCCTCGGCTCGGAGCTGGTTGATCGCCCTGACCGCCGAGTCGCGCCACTCGCGCTGCCGCTCGAACTCGCGCGCATCCCGAGCCCGCTGATCAGGTGCCGGTGTGCCCCTTTCCAGGGGGCCGCGGTCGGCGAGTCCGCCTGACTGGAAGGCTCGGGTCGCTGAATCATCCTCCCATGGCGCCGACGGCTCGGACGATGAGCCACTCGAGCGGCTGGTGCGGCCGCGTCTCCAGCCGCCGGTGGCACCGGGCCGGTAGCCGGGCCGGTAGCCGCGATCCGTCTCGCGGCCGGGCTCACGGAAAGTGGCGTCACCCCGCCGCGCGTCGGGACGCCAGCCGGGCTCGGTCCGCCAGCCGCTGCCCGAGCTGCCGACGAGGCCGCCGAAGCGCTCGCCGGGCATCTGCGACTGCGGCCCGGGCCGCGGCCGTGCCTGCGACCGCTGGACGCCACCTTCGTCGCGCCAGCGCAGCTCGGGCGCGACGGGATCGCCGCGCAGCATGGCGTCGACCGTTTCGGCCACGTCGGGGTGAACCGTCACCCGGTCGCGCGACTGGATCTCGACCACGACGTCGAACGTTGGCGGCGCCTTGCGCTCGAGCACGCTCTTCTGGGTTCGGCGGCGGCGCGCCTCGTCGTCGCCGAGAGTGACGCTCTGGATGCCGCCGATCAGGTCGGACAGCGTCGGGTTGAGCATCAGGTTGTCGAGGTTGTTGCCGTGCGCCGTGCCGATCAGCTGCACGCCGCGCTCGGCGATCGTGCGCGCCGCCGCGGCCTCGAGCTCGGTGCCGATCTCGTCGATGACGATGACCTGGGGCATGTGGTTCTCGACCGCCTCGATCATCACCGCGTGCTGATGGTCGGGCGTGCGCACCTGCATCCGTCGTGCGCGGCCGATGCCCGGATGCGGGATGTCGCCGTCGCCGGCGATCTCGTTGCTGGTGTCGACCACGACGACGCGCTTGTCGATCTCGTCGGCCAGCACGCGCGCGGCCTCGCGCAGCATCGTCGTCTTGCCGATGCCCGGCCGGCCCATGATCAGCACGCTCTGGCCCGACTCGACCAGGTCCTTGATGATCTCGATCGTGCCGAACACGGCGCGACCGATGCGCGCCGTGAGGCCGACGATCTTGCCGCTCCGATTGCGGATCGCGCTGATGCGGTGGAGCGTGCGCTCGATCCCGGCTCGGTTGTCATCGCCGAACGAGCCGATGTGGTCGATGACGTACTGGATGTCCTCCTCGGTCACCTCGCGCTCGAGCAGGACCTCCTCGCCGCCGACTCCGAAGCGCGCCTCCGGCTGACGGCCGAGGTCCATCACGACCTCGATCAGGTCGCGCTCGGTGGGCAGCGCGCGCAGGCGCTCCCCGATCTCCGGCGGGAGTGCGACGAGCAGCGCCTCGAGGTCGGGCGTGGCGGTGTTGGTCGGTTGTTCGTTCATCGGCTGATCACAGGTACAAGGGCTGGTTCGCGAATTCTCTCCGCGTTCTCTCTCATCAGCAGCGAGACCTCGGCGATGCTGGCGAAGCCGCGCTCCTCGAGTCGGCGGTCGAGAGGCGCCTCATAGGTTCGCACCGCGCTGATCACGCCGCGATCGGTGCGTTGCTGGCGGGCCCGATCGACCCATCGCGCACGTGTTCGCTCCGCAATTACCGACAAACCGTAATCGATCAGATCGGTTGGGTCGTGCTCGGGCCTGGTGATCACCCGCAGATAGTGCGGCTGCTCTTCCTTGGCCACGCCGATCTGGCAGAAGGCGACGAAGCCCTCGCCCGGTGGCGGCTCCTGCTGGACGAAACCCTCGACGTCGGCAAAGCGCAGGATCGGCGTGAGCGACGAGCGCGGCACGCGCCAGGTGCCACCCTGCCGCTCCCAGTCCTTCAGTCGGTAGTCCTCGAGGCGTGCCACGGGGGTCGGCGTCGCCTTGCGGTACAAGCGGTCGAGCTGCAAGCGCGTCGATCGGCGCCACCGGGCGGATGCCGTGCTCAGATGGATCGAACGGGCCGGGCGCCTTGGCTCGCGCCTTGTCCGGGGCGCGGTAGAGGATGCGCTCCTCCCCGTAGCGCGCAAAGCCTGCCTGCATGAACAGGTCGACGTTAGCGCTCTCGTCGGCACAGGCGACATGGAAACGGATGCCGCCGCGCTTGCTGGCATCTCTCAGAAGATGCTGGACGAGCCGAAAGCGAATGTCGCCGGCGGTGCCGTTGTCGATCGCGTCGAGCTCGACGATCGTCCATTCGTCGCGCACGCTCTCATGCTCGACGCGCGCGAGTCCGGCGACGCGGCCGCGCTCCTCGTAGACGTACAGCAGGTCGCTCGGCAGCAGCGCGCCGAGCGGCAGCCGGAACAGGCTGAACACGCTGACGTGGCTCGCGCCAACGGGCAGGCCGAGCGTGCGCATCCCGGCGTTCTCTGGATCCGGCGCGTGCGATTGGCGCGACAGCTCGCCGACCGCGGCGAGGTCGGTCAACCGCGCCGCGCGAACGCGGCCGCGTTCGCTGAGTTCCCGGTCGGCGCGCGACGATCATCGTCTGCCGCCGCGCTCTTCGACTCCTTCCGGCGCACCGGATGCGGCCGTCGCCCGCTGCCCTCTCCCGGCTCGGCGAATGCCGCGGCCATCGTCGCCACCAACCGGTGGAACCTCGTCTCGCCGGCAAGCTCCGGGTGGAAGGCCGTGGCGATGACGTTGCCATGGCGCACGGCGACGACGCGCCCGTCGTCGAGCTCGGCCAACACGTCGACGTCCGGTCCGACGCGCTCGACGATCGGCGCTCGAATGAAGACTGCGTGCACCGGCGTGTCACCGAGGACGGGCACGTTCAGCTCCGACTCGAAGCTTTCGAGCTGACGGCCGAACGCGTTGCGCTTGACGCCGATGTCGAGCAGCGGAAAGACGGGCGCATCGCCGTCGACGATCTCCTTCGACAGCAGGATCATCCCGGCGCAGGTGCCGAACATCGGCGCGCCGCTGGCAGCGAGGTCGAGGATCGGCTGGCGCAGCTCCCAGCGATCGATCAGCTTGCGCATGGTCGTGCTCTCACCGCCGGGCAGGATCAGCCCGGCGAGGCCATCGAGGTCCTGCGGCAGCCGAACGGCGACCGCTTCGACGCCGAGCTGCCGGAGCACGGCGATGTGCTCGGCGAACGCACCCTGCACGGCGAGGACGCCGATCCGAACCGAGTGGCCAGAGCCGGACCCGGTCATCACCGTCTCCTGCGCGTCTGGTGATCTACCAGCCGCGAACCGCCAGTCGCTCGGCTTCCGCAATGGTGCCCATCTCGATGCCCTTCATCGGCGCGCCGAGGCCCTTCGAGACGTCGGCGATGATCTCGGGGTTGTCGAAGTGGGTCGTAGCCTGGACGATGGCCCGCGCCGTGCGCTCGGGATCCTCGGCCTTGAAGATGCCCGAGCCGACGAACACGCCTTCGGCTCCGAGCTGCATGGCCAGCGCCGCGTCCGCCGGGGTGGCAATGCCGCCGGCGACGAAGTTGACCACCGGCAGCTTGCCGTTGCGGGCAACGTCCAGGACCAGCTCATAAGGCGCCTGGAGCTCCTTGGCGGCGACGAACAGCTCGTCCTCGCGCATGCCCTGCAGGTTGCGAATGCCGGACCAGAGCGACCGGATGTGGCGCACGGCCTCGACGATGTTGCCGGTGCCCGCCTCGCCCTTGGTGCGGATCATCGCCGCGCCCTCGTTGATGCTGCGCAGCGCCTCGCCCAGGTCGCGGCAGCCGCAGACGAAGGGCACCTTGAAGGCGTGCTTGTCGATGTGGTTGTTCTCGTCGGCCGGCGTGAGCACCTCGGACTCGTCGATGTAGTCGACACCGAGCGCCTCGAGCACCTGCGCCTCGACGAAGTGGCCGATGCGCGCCTTGGCCATGACCGGGATCGTCACCGCGTCCATGATCCCGACGATCATCGTCGGGTCGCTCATGCGCGCCACGCCGCCCATCGCGCGGATGTCCGACGGCACGCGCTCGAGCGCCATCACCGCGACGGCGCCGGCGTCCTCGGCGATCTTGGCCTGCTCGGGCGTGACGACGTCCATGATGACGCCGCCCTTGAGCATCTGGGCCAGGCCCTTCTTGGTCGTCCAGGTCGACTTCTGCTGCTCGCTCACGTTCGCGATTATCGCACCGAGCGTTTTTGAACAGTTCGCCGCACCGCTGACTCGTAATCAATGTCAGCGCCGCGAGAGGGCTTGATGGACACCAACGTCATTCAACGGGCCAAGCCGGCCGCTTCTTCACATCTTTTGAACATTTCGCGACTGTTCCGACTCATGATCTCCAGAAGCGTCACCCAGACGCGTCAAAACGATCAGGGACCAGATGGAAGCTGACGTAGTCCAGCGCGCGATGACTGGCGACAAAGAGGCGTTTTCGGCTCTCGTCGTCGGCCTTCGCGATCGGCTGTTCGCCATTGCGTACCGGATCCTGCGCGATAGGGCGACGGCCGAGGACGCCGTCCAGCAGACGTTCCTGATCGCCTGGAGGGAGCTGCCCAAGCTGCGTGACGCCTCGAAATTCGAAGCGTGGCTCTACAGACTGTTGGTCAACTCCTGTCGCGCCGAGATGCGCAACGTGGGACGGTGGCAGCCGGGGCTTCGCCTTGTTAGAGACCATGCCGATCCTTCCGACGATGCGCAACGGACCGTTGCGCAGCGGGACGAAATCGAACGCGCGTTTCGCAGGCTCACCGCCGAGCAACGCAGTGTCCTGGTGTTGCACCACTACGTCGGGCTTTCGGGAGACGAAATCGGGGTGGTTCTCGGCCTACCGCCGGGGACCGTCCGGTCGCGTCTCCATTACGCCCGACAACTGATGCGCTCGGCGATCGAGGCCGAATTCGCGGCCTGTCGCCAGGGGAGGCGTGGCATGACCCGTCAATTCGACTTCGACTCGGCGTTCGAAACCTGGCTCGCGGACGGGCCGACCGAGATGGCTGAACACGCCGCTCGTAGGCTCGACCGCGCAATCGCAGACATCGACATGCGGAGGCCGTTCTGGCTGCCGCGGAGGGAAACCATGAACCGCTTTGTTATCGCCGCCGGATCCGTGGCGGCGGTGGTGTTGCTCGTTGTGCTTGGCTTCGGACTGGCGTCCGGCGGCGGGATGTTCGGCCCTGCGGCTTCCTCGAGCCCGACGCCAACGCCAACCTTGGCGTCGACGCCAACACCCGCTCCAACGGCCACACCGGTTCCCACTCCGACCCCGATGGCAGTCCACGGGGGAGAACTTTCTGCCGGGAACTACGTCGCTCATCCGTTTGGAGAGCCGAACAGTGCGATGGGCTTCAAATTCACAGTTCCCAACAACTCCTGGGTCGGGTATTCCAGCGACCGGACGGCCGGGATCTACAGTGACAGGGGGGGCGTGGGCTTCTTGCGGGTCGCCAGCTTGAACGGTGACCCGTGCAACTGGTCGGGCACGGCGGACGACGTAGCCATCGGGGCAACCGTCGATGACCTCGTATCTGCCCTCACATCATCGACTGAGTACGAAACGTCCGTTCCTACTGATGTCACCCTCGCTGGCTACACGGGCAAGCAGGTCGTCGTGACCATGCCGACGCTCGGGGGGAGCGGCGAGAACTACTCAACTGACTGCGATGAGCAGGCGTTCCTGATCTGGAACGCCGAGGGTTTCACAATCCACTCCCAGGGCCCAGGAGATCGCTGGCGCCTCTACATCCTCGATGTCGAGGGCGACCGTGTAGTGATCTTGGCGCATGGTTTTGAAGGCACTTCGTCCAACCTGCGCGAAGAGCTGCGTCGATCGTGGACTCGATCGAGATCACCGCACCGTAGCTCGAGGGAGGGCGGCTGGGTGGCCAATTCGGTGGCGCCCAGCCAGTTGGCTTCCGTAGCTCGTCGGGCTTGGCAGCACCCGAAATTCCCGATCCAACTTCGGCTGGGCCACCGAGGTCAATCCGGCCGCGCTCCGCCCGGCCGATTTCAAACCAGCTCGCACCGCCGACCGATCGGTCGGCAGTCAGAAGGAGAAACCCAGTGGACACCATGAAGGAAGTACATACACCAGGGAAAACAGGCAAGCGGAAGCAGGCAGCCTTGATGGCCAGGGTTCTAGCGATCGCTTTGGTCACGATCCTGTCCTTGCCGACGGGTTCGGCTCGAGCGGACGCCGGCGGCGACGTGGTCCTGCGAATGGAACGCCATCATGGTGACCACGATCAGCAGCCAGAACCCGTTCGCCCAGGCGCGGATCGCCGCAATTACGCAGCTGGCGGTGTTCGAAGCGGTAAATGCGATCACCGGCGAGTTCGACCCCTACCTCGGCCCGATTTCCGCCCAGCCGGCGCATCGGCCGAGCGGCAGCAGTGACCGCCGCCCATGACGTGTTGGTCAATTACATGCCGCTCGCGACGACGACACTCGACGCCGCTGAGGCGACCACGCTTTCCGCGATCCCCGACGGCCAATCCAAGGACGACGGCATCGCAGTCGGCGCGGCGGCAGCCGCCGCGCTTATCGCGCTGCGCAGCACTGACGGCTCCAGCCCGCCGCAGTTCCACCAGCCGGCGTCCTCGGACCCGGGCGTCTGGCAGCCGACCCCAGGCTGCCCACCTGCCGGCGGCATCCTGTTCCACTGGCAGAACGTGACGCCGTTCGGCATCGAAACGAACGCGCAGTTTCGCTCGGCTCCGCCGCCTGCGCTGTCGAGCCCTGAATACGCGCGCGACTACAACGAGGTCCTGCGGGTCGGCGCCATCGACAGCGTCGAGAGGCCCGCGGACCGCGCCGACGTGGCCCGTCTGTTCGCGTCGCTCTCCGCCGCCGGCGCCTGGAACGCGGTCGCCCAGCAGCTGGCCGAAGCCGCGGGAACATCGCTCGCGGAGAACGCCCGCATCCTCGCCTTGCTCAACATGGCCATGAGCGACGGGCTGACGTCGTCGATGGAGACGAAGTACCGCTACGTGTTCTGGCGGCCGGAGACGGCCATTCGCGCTGGTGATACCGATGACAATGCCAACACGACGGCCGACTCCGACTTCGCGCCGTTCATCACCACGCCGTGCTTCCCCGGCTATCCCTCAGCACACGCAAGTGCCAGCTACGCCGCAAGTGGGATCCTCCAGCGAGTCTGGGGCAATGGCGGTCACTCGCTCGTGCTCGGCCACCCGGCGCTGCCCGGCAAGGTGTTTGCGTACACCAGCCTGAAGCAGATCACCAACGACGTCGACGACGCTCGGGTCTACGGCGGCAACCACTTCCGCTTCGATCAGGACGCCGGCGCCAAGCAAGGCAGCAAGATCGGCCAGTACATCTACACCCATAGGCTGCTGTCGGACGACCAGCAGTAGCTCCACCCGTCGCGGATCGTGGCTGGGCTCGCTTGAGCCCAGCCACTTGCTGACCTGAGCCAATCCCCCTCCACGGATGGCGCCGGGCCCGACGGCTCGGCGCTCTTCCTTGTTCCGGGTTTGTTTGAACGCTGGGCGGTCGGGAATGGTCTATCTACTCGACAGCGCTCGCTTGCGATGAGGGGCCAACGCTCACTGCGACCTCTCGGTTTGCGCTGCGCCCTCCACGTGCGCGCATGTGGCGGTTCCCCTTCAGCGAACGCGCACCGGACGACACCTTTGCCACGGCTGACGCGGTTTCCATCTCATAGAGCGGCATTCACACCGCCCGAAGACTGGATCCGCGCCTCCCCTCGATTGACGCTGTGACACCGCTGCCGGCGAAGATTGAGCATTTCGCGCCG
>CAVZOG010000011.1:0-43803 GCA_963776865.1 uncultured Chloroflexia bacterium
GAGCTAACCGAGAGCCGGTTGAGCTTGGCCGCCACGAGCGCATAGCCCGCGATCAGCAGTGAGACGACTGCAAATTCAGCGCTCATGCTCAATTCTCGCTTTTATAAGAGTCTTCTAATCCTGGTCTCAGCCGTCGCTCACCCTGAGCACCGACGTTGAGACTGATGGTTGCAGAAGTGGCGCCCGTTGAGGCTGCGTCTTGGGCATTTGCGGACGGGGACGAGATCGTTCCCGGACGGTTTGCCGTTGAGCTGCTGGGCGGCGGCATCCGTTCGGAGGCCTGGCTCGTGTGGGACGACCGGCTACATACGTTGGTCGTGGCCAAGCTCATTCGACCTGATCAGCTCGATGATTCCCGAGCGGTAGCCGGTCTCGAACGAGAGGCTCAGGCACTCGCGACCCTGCAACACCCCTCTATCGTGCGCTGTTTCGAGGTCGTCCTGGACGGCCCGCGCCCGCACCTGGTGCTGGAGTCGCTCGATGGCCCGCGGCTGTCAACGCTGTTGCGTCGGTACGGTCGCCTGGCGCCAGAGCAGCTGATCCCACTCGGAGTCGAAGTCGGATCGGCGCTCGAGTTCATGCATACCAGCGGATACGTCCACCTGGACGTCAAGCCGCGCAATCTGATCATGGGTGCAACGCCCAAGGTGATCGACCTTGGCATCGCCCGCACGGCCCATGAGATGGCGCTGTTGACGTCACCCCTCGGCACAGAGGCGTACATGGCGCCAGAGCAATGCTCCGGTGCGACGGTGCGCCAAGCCGGACCGGCAAGCGACGTCTGGGGGCTGTGCGTGACGCTCTACGAGGCGATCGAGGGACGGCTTCCGTTCACATGGGACAGGAAGTCGCCGGATCCGTTGCCGCAGCTCGCGCGACCTCCTGCCCCGTTCGGTCCGCGTACTCCGCTGGCTATCGCCACGATCGTCGGCGCTGGCCTTTCCCGGGAGCAGTCGGACAGACCATCGATGGCCGAGCTGACGGACGTGCTGGAGCAGATGCTGCCGGCCGCGCGCGGCATTGCCCGAAAGAGGCTGCGACGTCGTGTCCGGTAGCCCCGATGAACGAACTCTCATGGCCGTCTCATCGCCGGCCAAGGGCCCATCCATAGCTTGAAGAGGTCGCGAAGCATCGCGACCGCCAACAGACTTTCAATCAAGGAGAAGGAACGATGAGCACACTCACTCGATCGCGGCGCATCGCGATTGTTGGTCTAGCTGGCCTATTCGGCATTGCGGGTACAGCGGGCTTCCTGGGCAGCAGCGGCTGGTCGGCGGATCTCGATTCCGTCGAGCTGCAGGTGCCGAAAGTGCAGGCCGCGGCGCAGGAAGATCCCTCGCAGCCCGTGCCGCCGGCTGCTCCGGCATTGCCACGCGATGACTCGCCCATCTCCGAGCCGGACGAGGCGGTCGCGCGCCGGGTTGACGACGACGATGCCGACGCTGAGACATCAGACGACAGTGACGATCGCGACATCAATCGCGACAACACCGCCAACAGCAAGTCCAGCGACGGCGACAACACGCGCGGCGACGATGGCACCTCGGGTGGCAACAACACCGGCGACGGCGACAACACGCGCGGCGACGATGGCACCTCGGGTGGCAACAACACCGGCGACGGCGACAACACGCGCGGCGACGATGGCACCTCGGGTGGCAACAACACCGGCGACGGCGACAACACGCGCGGCGACGATGGCACCTCGGGTGGCAACAACACCGGCGACGGCGACAACACGAACTCGAAGTCGAGGGACAACACCCGCTGACTTCCCAAACCCCCAGTTCAAATAGCCCGGCACCTCGGTCCCGGGCTTCCTGCTGTTCGGCGGTGCTCGGCGCTGGCCGCGGCTCTAGACGGCGGCCGGCGGCTCCATGCGGTAACCCATCCCGCGGACGGTGGTGATCCACTCGGCGCCGAGCTTGATGCGCAGGTAGCGGACATAGACCTCGACGATGTTCGACTCAGGTTCGAAGTCGTAGCCCCAGATCTGGTCGAGGATCTGCTGCCGGCTCAGCACCTGGCCCGAGTGACGAAGAAGAGCTCGGCCAGGCCGAACTCGCGCGCGGTCAGGTCGTGCGTCTGGCCGTCGACCTCCAGCCGGCGGCTGATCAGATCCAAAGACGCCGTGCCAACGGTTAGCACCCGTTGCTCGGCGGCCTTGTCCTCGCGCAGGCGAGCACGGATGCGAGCGACCAGTTCCTCAAAACGGAACGGCTTGGTGACGTAGTCATCGGCGCCGCCCTCGAGCGCGGCAACCGTGTCTCGCACGTTGTCGCGGGCGGTGAGCACGATGACCGGCATCTGCTGGTCGTGCTCACGCAGCTCGCGCAGGACCTCGAAGCCGTCCCTGCCGGGCAGGCCCAAATCGAGAATGAGCAGGTCGAAATCCCCCGCTCAGAGCCAGGTCCAACGCCTCGTCGCCGTTGGTCGCAACGGATGTGGTCAGCCCCCGCGCACGAAGACCTTTCTCGATGAACGACGCGATGCGCGCCTCGTCCTCTGCGATCAGGATCCGGTTCAATCTCCCGTCCTCCTTTCGGCAGGAATCGATCTTGGAATGACGAGGGTGAAGGTGGCTCCCTGACCAGGGCGACTTGCCAGCGTGACTGTGCCGCCATGCGCTTCGGCGATCGCTCGGACGATGGACAGGCCGAGTCCTGTGCCTCCCCTGGTTGCGCGGGTCTCACCGGCGCGATAGAAGCGGTTGAAGATGTTCTGCTGCTCTGATTCGGAGATGCCTTCGCCGGTGTCGCGAACCCAGATGCGAACGTCGTTCGCGTCGACATCCGCGCCGAGCAGGATCGCGTCACCAATGTTGGTGTGGCGAACGGCGTTCTCGACGAGTTGCAGGACGGCCTGCGTCAGGCGCTGGCGATCGGCCCACATCTGTCCGTCTGCCAGGACCTCAACGCGCCAGTCGCGATCGCCCAGCACGCGTGCCTTGGCGTGCGCGCTGGTGACGAGGTCGCCCACGTCGAATTCAGTGCGACGCGCAAAGTCGGGTCGGCTGGCTGCTGCCAGGAGCACCAGGTCATTGACCAGTCCGGTCATCCGCTCGAGCTCGTCCAGCACCAGCGCGAGCGTCTTCTCGCGCTCCTCAGCCGTGCCCTCATCAAGCAGCTCCAGGTGGCCCTGAGCGATCGTCAGCGGGGTGCGCAGCTCGTGGCCGGCGTCGTCCATGAACCGCCGCTGTTCGTCAAACGCGGTTGAGACTCGATCGAGCATGTCGTTGAAGGTCTTTGCAAGCTCGGCCACCTCGTCGTGTCCCTCAACCTCGACGCGCTGGCTGAGATCTGTCTCCGATATGGAGCGCGCCGTGGCGGCCGTTCGGCGCACCGGTGCAAGCACCCGATCGGCGAGTCGCCAGGCGAGGAAGGTGCCGATCACCACAAGCACGAGGCCAACAGTGGCAACGGCGCGCAGGATGTCGTCCTGCTCCATCCGTTCGAGGTCGCGGAATGCAGCGACGGAGAAGACGCCGGTTGTCTGTCCCTCGAAGTTGACCGGTATGGCCAGGTAGTCGACGGCACCCACTGTGCTCGCGAAGGTCCCCGTAACCGGCTCAGTGATGGATGCAACGAGGGTCACGAAGTCGTGGTCCTGCCCAAGCTCGTAGCGCGGCGCAGGCCTGCTCCGGCCGAACAGCTCACCGTCGCGGAAGGTCAGGATCACCTCGTTGCGCGCCGGGACGTTGCGATCGAGGAAGACGTCGAAGATGCGCTCGACGTCAGCGCCGAAGGGTTGGCCGGTGTCGGGATCGGTGCCTCCGGCGAGCTGCCGGAACTCCTCTGACTCCTGCACCAGGTCGGCTCGAATGCGCTCTTCAGTGCCCTCCAGCAGCACCTCGCCCACCACGGCGACCGTGGCGATCGTGCCCAGCGTGAGCAGCAGCGCGAACCAGACCAGCAGCCGCAGCCGGTAGCTGGACAGGATTGCTCGCAATCGGACCCGGACACGGTGAAGCAAGCCGGTGCGCGGCACCGACTTGCTCACAGTCGCTTGCGCTGACGTGGCGGTTGGAACGTCAGCGTCGAGACGGTCGGCCAATAGGCTGCCGTTCAGCGCGGAGGAAAGCGCTGATCACAACGCGCGGCCTACAGCGCGCGGCACTGATCCTCTTTGCTGCCGTCGACGATGTTGTTGTCGCCGACCGGCCGCGGGCTGTTCTCCTTGCACTGGAGATTGCCATCGATCCGGTTGTCGTAGATGCGCACTCCGCCCGTGTTCTGGAAGATCTGTACGTTGCCACCCACGACGTTGCGATTGACCGCGTTGCGTCCCGAGTTGTCATCGAACAGGATATCGCCGCTGATTCGGCTGTCGTTGACCTTGGCAATCCCGCCCTGAACGACCTGGACGCTGCCGCCGATGCGCGAGCCGTTCGAGACGATCACGCTGCGGGCATCCTCACCCTGGACGTTGCCAACCACACGCACGCCGTCGGCGCGCAGGGTCGCATTCAATTCGACCTTGATCGTGCCCTTGACGATCGTGCCGCTGAGAGTGCACGAGGCGCCGTCCGGAACGCGCAGGTTGTCGACCGTCCGGGCACCGATCGTGCCGCGGCAGGTTCGCTCCTCAGCGGTTACAACCGCCGGGCTCGATACCACCAACATCGAGAGACCGAGCGCAGCGGCGCCGGTGATGCGTAGCAATGAACGCATGGGTTCATATTCCTCCGATAAGGCGCGCAACTCGGCGCCGATGAACCGAACATAGGAATCAGCGATGAGTGAGGCGTGAGGCCCGGGTGAGAATGCTCTCATCGCGAAGATGCCAACGGTTGGCGCAGCGACATCCTTGCCGACGTTTGTCGGTGGCCGCTATGGTGACTTCGTCCGGACCCTCGTCTTCGGGGAATGGGCAACAGCCGGAGGCAGGAGGGCGCTGTGGCGGATGCCGCATATCGGCGTGTGCACGTGGTCATCAACCCTGCCTCCGGCAAGGATGAGCCCATCCTCAACGTCCTCAACGATGTGTTCCGCGAGCATGGCGTGGCGTGGGACGCCAGCGTGACGCACCGCTATGGCGATGCCGGCGACCAGGCCCGGGCCGCCATCGCCGACGGTGTCGACCTGGTGGTCGCGTACGGCGGCGATGGCACGCAGCACGAGGTCGCCAATGCCGTCGTCGCCGCCGCGGTCGCGACGGGGCGGCGAACGCCGATGGGGATCCTGCCGGGCGGCACGGGCAACGGCTTCGCCCGTGAGGTCGGCATTCCCAAGAAGGTGCGGGACGCGACGGTCATGCTCTGCACCAGCACCAGGACGCGCGGCATCGACGTGGGCCGGCTGCGAAGCGTCGGCCAGGCACAGGTCGACGACCGCTACTTCATCCAGCGGCTGTACATCGGCATCGAGCCCGAGGAGCAGACGAGCCGTGAGCTCAAGGACCGGTACGGCGTGTTCGCGTACGCGGTCTCGGCGGCCAGCGCAGGTATCCGGGCCACGCGAGTTCCAGTACCAGGTGGAGATCGATGGAGAGGCCCTCGAGTTCCTGGCGTCCAAGGTCTACATGGTGAACTCGGGGATGACGGGCTCGGGCTTCAAGGTCGCCCACGGCTACGCCATCGACGACGGGCTGCTGGATTGCTTCGTCCTTGACAAGGCCAACGTCGACACGTTCATCGCGGCGGCCGCGCGGGCCCTGGATCTGCACACGGCGGCAGCCGAGCGCTACTACCGGCAGGCCCGCTCGGTCAGCGTGACGGTCGAGCCCGACCAGCCTGTCTGGGCGGACGGCGAGTACATCGGTCGCACGCCGCTCTCGGTCGACGTGCTCCAGGGTGCCCTGACGGTTGTCGTCCCCTGAGGGTCCGCCGCACCTCGGTCTCCTCCACAGGGGCTTCGACAGGCTCTATCCGGCCATCCGCTTCACGCTACGAGCGGCTCCTGGGAAACATCTGGTTCTCCCGGGTGACGCCCGACCCTGTGGCTGGGCGGCGCGCCGACCTACGGGCGTGACTTCGACGAGCTACTGAGGCTCGGCATCACCGCCGTCGTGGACATGCGTGCCGAGCGCACGGCGGATGCGGCGTTCTTCGACAGCCACGACATCGCGCACCGCCAGTACCGCGTCCCGGACGTGACGGTCCCCGACGAGGACGTCCTCACCGACGCCGTGGACTGGATCGCAGCCCGGATCCACGAGGGCCGTGTCGTGCTCATCCATTGCGCCAAGGGTCGGGGTCGGTCGGCGACCGTGCTCGCTGCGTACCTCATGGACGAGCAGGGCATGACGTTCGACGAGGTGGACGACCTCCTGACGCTGAAGCGGCCGCTGGTCAAGCTGCAGGACAGGCACCGCCAGGTGCTCGAGTCGTGGATCGCGCGACGCCGGGAAGCGAGTCCCGGCGATGACGCCGACGCAGACGCGGCGATGACGGCGCCGGGCGGCGTGCCACCACGCGGGCGCGGGCTCGCTCGCCCGGCAGGCCTGCTGGTCACGACCGCGCGTCCTGCTGGCGACGATCGCTGGCTGCGCTGGGCGCGCTACGCCTGCCTCCCCGTCGCCGGAGCCGTCCGCCGCCAGCGCGGAGCCGCGAGCGGGCCACGATCTCCCCAGCGGACTCGGCCGGACTCCCAGCCTCGACCGAGACAGGTGCCGCCGCCGTCACGCTGATCGCCGCCGGGGACATCGGTCGCTGCGACTCCACCGCCGACGATGCCACAGGCGCCCTGGTGGCCAGCCTCCCCGGCGTCGTGGCCACGCTCGGCGACACGGCCTACCCGGATGGGACGACGCAGCAGCTGGAGGAGTGCTTCGGTGGATCGTGGGGTGGCGTGAAGGATCGGATCAGGTTCGCCGTCACCGGCAACCACGACATCCACACGGACGGCGGCGAGCCCCTCCAGGCGTACATGGGCAGCGCGGCGGCTCGGGACGGACGGACGTGGTTCTCGGATGACCTGGGGGCGTGGCACGTCGTGGTCCTCGACAGCAACTGTGGGTTCCTCGGAGACCGTTGTACCAGCGAGTCGGACCAGGTGCGATGGCTCCGCGAGGACCTCGCAGCGAGCGGCGCCCGCTGCACGATCGCGCTGCTGCACCAGCCCCGCTTCAGCAGCGGCCAGCACGGCGATACCCAGTCAGTCCGCTCGTTCTGGGACGAGCTGTACGCGGCGGACGCCGAGCTGGTCCTGAGCGGTCACGACCACGACTACGAGCGGTTCGCCCCCCAGGCGCCGGACGGCACGCCGGACGACGCGCGCGGCGTGGTGCAGTTCGTCGTCGGCACCGGTGGCGCCGACCTGGAGGGGTTCAAGGAGGCTCGGCCGAACTCCCTGGTCCGGATCGACGACGCGCACGGGGTCCTCGAGCTCACGCTCGGCGCCGATTCGTGGTCGTCCCGCTTCGTCGATATCGCTGGCGTGGCACGCGACGCGGGCGGCGGCAGCTGCCACTGACCGATGGGAGATGGAGGGCCGACTGGGATTCGAACCCAGGACACGAGGATTAAAAGTCCCCTGCTCTGCCGCTGAGCTACCGGCCCTTCGGTTGTTCGCAAGCGTACGCACGATTTGAGACGATTACTGGCGATCTGTCGACCGCGGGTCTGGCCACACCGCTCGCACAGCCGCTCACTTTCGGCCTGATCGTGTCGCTAACAGCCTAAGTTGACGGCCATACCCCTGGCCAGACGGGAGTTGCCTATTCGTTCTCTCGGCCTTGCCACGTGCGCCGCACGCTACCACCCGTCTACGCGGAAGGAGATTCCAACTCATTAGTCTCACGCTAGATGGGTGCGGCGCATGGTCAGTCGCACGATACGGACGCGCCTTGCGCCACGCCGCGACCACGCCGCGACCACGCCGACGGAGGCATTGCCGATATCGCTGTTCTAGAGGGCAAGTTCTACCCGCCGCAGCCTAAGGCGTCATTGGTCCGACGCGCGCGCCTGGCCGACAAACTCGCTCGGACGTTTGAGGCCAAGCTGACATTGGTCTCTGCCCCGCCAGGGTTTGGAAAGTCGACACTGGTAGCCAACGAGCTCGTCGCACTAGGCGACCCAGCGCGCAGAGTCGCCTGGCTGTCGTTGGACGCTAGCGACAACGACCCGGTCCGGTTCTGGTCATACGTCGTCAGTGCCCTCCGCGCCGGAGACGGGTTGGTCAGCGACGAGACCGCCTCGATGGTCGACTCGCCGGGCCTCCGAACGCAGGACCTGATCGATAGCGTGCTCAACGACTTGTCCTCAGCCACGGTCGAAATTGCCGTCGTCCTGGATGACTACCACGTTATCGAAGCTGCTGAAATCCACGCGCAACTCGATTACGCGCTCGATCATTTGCCGCCGAAAGCGCACGTCGTCCTCGCGACACGCTCGGATCCGCCGCTGCCTCTTTCACGATTGCGGGTTCGTGGGGAGCTCGTCGAGCTGCGAGCGTCCGACTTGCGGTTCACCCCGTCAGAGGCAGAGCTTTTCCTCGACAACGGCATGGGCCTCGAGCTTTCGGCCGCCGAAGTCGCGATACTCGATGCGCGCACTGAAGGCTGGATCGCTGCGCTTCAGTTGGCGGCACTCTCGCTTGCCGGCAGGTCCGACGCAGGCGCGTTTATCGACCGCTTCGCAGGAGACGACAGATACGTCGTCGACTACCTCACGGACGAGGTTCTCAAGCGCCAGCCCGCGGAGGTTCGTCGCTTCCTATTGCATACGTCGATATTGGATGAGCTCACCGCGCCCGTATGTGATGCCGTCCTCGAAACCAGCTCGGCTCAATCAATTCTCGAAGACCTCGAGCGCCGTAACGTGTTCTTGATCCCGCTCGACGATCATCGGGAGCGGTACCGGTATCACCAGTTATTCGCCGATGTGCTTCAGACACAGCTGGCCGCTGCGGACGCCGAGTTGGCGCGATCTCTCCACGACCGGGCGAGCCGTTGGTACGAGACAAACTCCGACATCGATGGCGCGGTCCGACATGCACTCGCCGCCGGCGACGGTGAGCGCGCGGCGGACTTGGTCGAGGTTGAGATTCCCGAGCTTCGCCGCCGACGCCGGGACGCGACGTTCGCCGCTTGGGTGATGGCCATTCCCCGCGACGTTCGAAGAGCGCGTCCGGTATTGACTGTGGCGCTGGCGGGCATTCGACTAAATCAAGGTCACACCGACGGCGTTGAGGAACTGCTTGTCGAGGCCGAGGCAGCGCTAAGGGACGAGGCCGACGCATCCTCGGGGAGAGGCATCGTCGTAGCCAACGAGGCGCAGTTCCGCCGACTCTCGGCAGATATCGCGGTCTTTCGAACGGCTTTGTCATTCGTCGCCGGCGACATGGACGCCGTTATCGCCTACGCAGAAACCGCTCGCGCATCGATCTCGGCCGACGACCATCTCGGTCGGAGCGGCCCGGAAGGGTTCACGGCCCTGGCCCTGTGGAGCGAAGGCGAACTCGACCAGTCGCTTGCCTGGTGGCAGCTCACCGCAGTCGACCTCGAAGCAGCCGGACACACGGCCGACGTCCTTGGCACGTACATAGCCTCGGCCGATATACGACTGGCTCAAGGTCGATTGCGCGATGCCGAGACGATTTACGAGCGCGGACTGCGTTTGCGCAGTCGCGCGAACGACGACGTCGTCGTGGGCAGCGCCGACATGCACATCGGGCTCAGCGCGATCCATCTCGAACGCGACGACGTCGCGGCGGCGCGTGCGTCGTGGGCTGCAGCAGACGCATTGGGCGAGCGCGCAGGTGGCGTGAAGTTTCCGTACCGGTCACGCGTGGCGCTCGCCGAGATCGAGGTCGCCGAAGCGAACTTCGATCGGGCCAAGGCGCTGTTCGACGAAGCCGAGCGTGTCTATGCCGCCGACTTCTTCCCCGACATCCGCCCCATCGGTGCGTTGCGTGCCCGCATGCTGATCGCCCAGAACCGACTCGACGATGCGTTTTCCTGGGCGCGCCAACGAGACCTGACGACGATCGATAGGAAGCTGACGTATCTTGAGGAGTTCGAGAACGTTACCTTCGCTCGACTGCTGTTGGCCGCCAGCATCCGCTCCGGTGGCAGCGCCGACTCCCGAGATTTCCGGCCGTTCATCGATCGTCTGATCCCATCGGCGGAGGCCGGCGGCCGCCAGCAGAGTGTCATTGAGCTGTTGGTCCTCGCCGCGGCTGCAGATCATGCCCTGGGTGACACGACGCAGGCTTTGAACTCTCTTCAGCGCGCGATTTCGTTGGCCGCGCCGCAGCGTTACGTGCGCGTGTTTCTGTCCGCAGGCGAACTCCTCGTGCCCGTGCTTCAGGCGTCGCTCCGACGCGAACAGCAATCCGACTACACGGCGCGACTGCTCGGCGCGTTTGGCAAGGTCGAGCGAACGGCGCGAGCGATACCTGGTCTGAGCGAGCAATTGAGCGAGCGCGAGATCGAAGTGCTACGCCTCCTCGCGAGCGAGCTCAGCGGCCCTGAGCTCGCGAGCCACTTGTTCATCTCGCTTAACACGCTGCGGGCGCACACCAAGAGCATCTACAGCAAGCTCGGCGTCAACTCGCGCCGCGCTGCCGTCGAGCGAGCCGTCGCACTCGGGATTTTGGACCGCGGCCTCTCGACCTGATCGCGCGCGGCTAGGCGACTGATCGTCGACCGGCGTCGCGTCGCCGGCATCACTCGCCAATCACCACATCGATCACATCACGTGGTGATGCGCCACCACATCGTCGGCGCCCACCTTCCTCTCATCACCTGGGCCGCCTGGCCGGCCCAGTCGGACCGGCTAGATGAGCAAGGAGGTGCGATGGCACAACCGAGGGATCCAACGACTAACGCGCGAGGAGAGAACTCGTATGAAGTTCGACTCGGCGTTCGCTTGGATCCGATTTGGGCGAGGCAATTTGACGGCTTTTCGCTCCGTCATGGGGAAGACGGAACAACCGTCCTTTCCGGTGACTTTGTCGACCAGGCCGCCCTGCACGGCGTCCTGCAACGGATCCGAGATCTCGGTCTCCCGCTCGTCGCGGTGCTTTCTCTGGGCGCATCAACCGCCCCGGGCATCGACCAACCCACGAATCTGATTTCAAATGGAGATTTGACGTGACCACTGCTGCACCCACAACGACTCACTTGCCCGGGCGGGTGAGTGCCATAACCTCCCGGCTTTCCCTTCCGAGCAGCTTGCGTATGACGACAGCGCGGCTCGTTCAGATTGGCTCGCTCGCCGCGGTCGTCGCCGGACTGCTGTTCGTCGCGATCCAGTTCGTCCACCCTGCCGACGAACTCGCATCGGTCACGACAAGCACGTGGCAGATCGTCCATTTCGTTTCACTCTTCATGGTCGTCCTGTTCGTCTTCGGCATCACGACCATCTACGCGAGCCAAGCTGTGAAGGCCGGGTGGCTCGGGTTTGCGGCCCTTGTGGTGCTGACAACCGGCCTCTTCATGACGGCCATAGGCGACGTCATTGAGGCGTTCGTCGAACCGGTTATCGCCACCACCAGCCCTGGTTTCGTCGAGGGCATGATGGCTCTGATCCACGGTTCCGGATCGACTGCAGTCGGTGCCGTGGCGACGGCCTGGTCGATTGCCAGCGCAGCCTTCCTGATCGGAACGATCACTTACGGCGTCGCGATGCTGCGTGCCGGCGTTATCTCTCGCGCTGCGTCTGCGCTGTTCGGCTTCGGCCTGGTGATCTCAGCGCCACTCGTCGCCATCACCGGCGTGTATCGCCTCGCGGCGGTGCCCATCGGCCTCGGCCTTGCCTGGATGGGGTATTCGGCCTGGTCAAACCATCGTGCAAACCGCACGAGTCAAACGGAGTCGCTGGACTCCTAAACATTCGACAACCCACCGCGGGCGCGGCCCCCTCGCGCCCGCAGTTTCCCCATTCATAGTCAGTTGAGGAGATAGCTGTGAGCTCAGTGCGAAAGTCGGCTCTCGTTGCCGGACTCCTGTACTTGGTCACCTTCATCGCCGGCATTCCGCCGTCGTTCCTTTACGAACCGATCCTTTCCAACTCGGGCTACATCCTGGGCGTTGGATCGGATGCGCTGGTCGGCTTGGCCGTTGTGCTCGACATCATCACGGGCCTCGCCGGCATCGGAACGGCCGTTGCGTTGTACTCAGTCCTCAGGCGGCACCATGAGGGCATGTCGCTCGGGTTCGTGACGACGCGAATCATCGAATGCGCCATCATCGCCGTCGGTGCCTTAGGACTGATCACGGTCGCCGGGCTGCGCCAGGTGGGATCCACCGCAGACGCGGGCTCGTTTACCGCAATCCAACAGACACTCGTCACGACGTACAACTGGGCGCACGTATTCGGCCCTGGACTGATGCCAGTCTTCAATGGACTGTTGATCGGGACGCTCATGTACCAGACACGGTTGATCCCGCGCGCGATCCCGGCCCTAGGACTGATCGGTGCACCGATCCTCCTCGCGTCCACTCTTGGTGTCGTCTTCGGCATCAACGACGGCATGTCGCTTTGGACCGGCCTGTCCACGATCCCGATCTTTTTCTGGGAGTTGTCGCTCGGCCTGTGGATGACGTTCAAGGGCTTCAACCCTTCCGCGCCCGTGCTCGCGAAACTCCCGCCCGAGATGACGGCGACCCATCACGCATCGAATGAAGGCGCGCCGCGCCAGGCGGCAGAAGCGGCAGGCCCAGCATGACCGCAACAACGCCGGCGGAAGTGCGACTCCCACCGCGCCCGGTAGTTCGGGTCCTGTGGGTCTTGCACCGGGCCATGTATCGGCTGACCGGGCTCGGGCTCAGCCAGCCGACGCTCGGCGGCCGGTTCGGGATGCTGCGTCTCCACACGATTGGCCGTCGGTCCGGCAAGTCACGCCGAACGATCATCGGCTACTACCAGGACGGAGCGAACCTTGTCGTGATCGCGATGAACGGGTGGGGTCCGTCGGAGCCAGATTGGTGGCTGAACTTGCAGGCGCATCCAGACACCGATGTTGATCTCGCCGGCGGTCCGCGTGCGGTCCACGCGCGCTTGGCAATTGGCCAGGATCGAGAGCGGCTGTGGGACGGACTCAGGAACTACACGGGCTGGGGAGACGATCTCAATTCGCTCGCAGCCCATCGGCAAACCGAGACTGCTGTCGTGATTCTCGAGCCACGAGACGCTCAAGGCAACGAGAACAGGTAACAGCCAAGCAGCGGGGCGATCGACTACCGCCCCGCTGGCGGGCTTTAGGAGGGAGTGGCATCGCGGCCACGGTGCTCACGGCGTCACTCGTCGCATTCGGCGGCCTTCTCGACCCCGTAAAGGGACCTCAAGGAATCAGAACCTAGTCAATAGGTTTTGCGGCGCTTGGCGCGGCCGTGGCGACGCAGATCGCTCCCTGCGCAGCGTCCGCCCTCGGTTCGCGACTACGCATCGAATACGTAATCGCATCGATCGGACCGGGGCCGGCCCCGGCCGCTAGATCCGACTCAAGTCGAGTAGACCTGCCACGGAAGAACCGTCAGCGCGAACTGCTTTCGACTCGGCAGTCAGCGAGGGACGTCGCCTCCCATCGCTTGTATGTCAGCTCACCGCGAAGAGCTCGACTGGCTGTTCGATGCCCTTCAGTACATGGCTACCACGAGTGAGGGTCTTGATGCCAGAGCCCAGTAGCAGCGCATTCGTGGTGCTCGACACGAGGACATCGCCCGATCCAGCTTCGGCGGCGACACGCGCGGCTAGGTGGACCGCGATGCCGCGTACGTCGTCGCCGACAAACTCGACCTCTCCTGTGTTCATTCCGGCGCGCTGCGCGAGATCCATCGTCACCGCGATCGCCGCGAGCTCGAGTGCGCAGTAAACGGCGTGAGCTGGGCTGTCGAACACGGCAATGACGCCGTCGCCGGTCGTGGCGACCTCGCGACCCTGGTGCTTTTCGAGCGCTCGCTGGACCGCCACGTTGTACTCCGAGAAGCGATCGCGCCATGCGCTGTCGCCGATCTCAGCGGCGAGCTTTGTCGAGTCGACGAGATCGGTGAACAAGATCGTGGCCAATCGACGGTTGGGCGACGCGTCTCGCTCACGGGCGTAGTTGCGGCGACCCGCCCAGTCGATGGAAATCCATGCCTTATCGCCGACGACCCACGCGTCGTGCCCGGGCGGACACTCAAAGACGTCGCCAGCCCGGGCATCGAGCGACGAGCCGTCGCGCATCTCCAGGTGAAGCTGGCCGGCTATGACGTAGCCCATGTGATGGATCTCGCACAGCTCGGTCTGCGCTATCGGTTGGACGTCGACAGTCCAGCGCCAGCCAGGCTCGTACACGATCCGACCGAACGCGGCGTCGTTGAGCTCGACGACCTCGAGCCGGCCACGGCCGAACACGCGAACGTCGTCTGGCTGATCGAGACTGCGCTTCTGGAGGCGGGCCACTCCGGAAATTCTACGGTTGGTGCGCGGCGGCAAGCATGGTGTCGTTCGCCTGCTGAGGATTTCGAGACCGGCGAACAGACGATAACTATGCCCGTTTCGCTCGCACTCCCCACGCTCGGTGCCACAGCGCACACGCCGAAAGGCTTAAAAGTCCCCTGCTCTGCCGCTGAGCTACCGGCCCCGTCGCAAGAGTTTACGTTCAGGGTCTGATGGTCAGCGTGTTGGCTGCGGCGCCTGCACATCCAGGAGCCGCAGCCACTCGACGAACTACTCGGGTAGGCCGAAGGCGTACGTTCGGCCACCGTTCGACGGCACGTAGACCATGCCGTTCGCTACCGCGGGCGAAGCGTTGACCATGCCGGCGATCACCGGCGAGGCCCAGATCTTTCGGCAGGTCGCGCCACCCGAGCCACACTCGGCCGGGAAGGCAAACAGGCGGCCCGCTGCCTGGTTCTGGAGCTGCGAGCCGACGAACACAACTCCGTTGGCAACCGCCGGCGAGGGTACGACCTCGTCGTTGTCCAGCCCGATCTTGGGTGACTTCCACAGTGGCGTACACAGCCTGCCGTCCGTTGCGCAGCCAACGGCAAGCGCGAATAGACGATGTCCTGAACCCACATACACCGTCGTGTCCGTGACGGCGGGCGACGAATGGTTCGTCGCCGGCAGTGCTGCGTGCCAGAGTGGCTGACAGGTGCCATTCCCCTTCCGACACGACGTCGGGAAGGCATAGACGCCGCCATCTGAAACAGCGACGTAGACGGTGCCACCAGCAACCGCCGGCGTTCCATAGGTGATGGCGTGCATGTCGCCCTTCCAAACCGGGCTGCACGTCGCGCCGCCGGTTCCACAACCGACCTTGAACGCGTGCAGGAAGCCATCGTGACCGCCGACGTACACCATGCCGTCCGCGACGGCCGGCGAGCTGTAGACATTGCCACCCAGGTCGGCCGTCCACTTGGGCGCGCAGAAGCCGCCGGCAGTGGCGCAAGCCGTGGTGTTGTACGCCTCGAGCGTGCCGTAACTGGTTGCGACGTAGACGACGCCATTCGAGTAAGTGGGCGAGGTGTAAGCCGAATCCACGGCCGTGCCGCGCCACAACGGCTGGCACTGCCCGCCATCTGATCGGCAGCCCACCTTGAACGCGAAGAGTCCGCTGGCTCCGCCGATGAATACGGCGCCATTGCCTATGGCCGGCGACGACCAGTCCGCATAGCCCGATCCACCCGTCCAAAGCGGCTGACAGACGGAGCCGCCAGTGGCGCACTCAGCGGGGTAAGCGTGGAGGGCCCCGTTTGAGACGTACAGGACTCCCCTGGAGACGGCCGGAGACGAGTTGAAGCCGTTGTTTCCGACCCACTTCAGCTCCAGATCTGACACGTTGGAGACGGACAGCTTTGTCTCATATCAATTCACGCCGCGATGGTCGGCGCTGCCTCGCCACTGCGGCCAGTCAGCCTGGGACGCGGAAAGGGCACTTGGGTCGGCTGCAGCAACGCTCTGGGCGATGAATAGCCAACACATGAGCATGGCTGGAACGATCTTCTTGAGCATTTCACTGCTCCCGTACGACTTGGGCTACGCCCCAGTAGATACCTGACTCGTCCGCGGCGAACCCGAGCCAGCACCCAGCCCGTTACTGATCCGCGCTAGGTAGCCACGATCGCGGCCACGTACGGTTCACGACCCGGGATCGACGTCCGGCCAAGGAACTTGGTACAGGTCGCCGTCAGTCACGCGGCGCACGAAATAGAGGGTCGTGCCGTCGGGAGCCAGGCTGGGGTGGTATTCGTCGGCCGACGAGTTCAATGACAACGGCCGAGCCGTCGACCACGCCTCATCCTCCCGCGTGCTCGCGAACAGGTCGCCGAGTCCGCGGCCGCCCTCGCGATTGATCGACGTGAAGAGGAGCGTCGTGCCTGCAGCATCGACGGCAGGGTTGAACTCCCAGATCGGCGTGTTCAGGTCGACCACCGGCGTAGGCGCCGCAAACCCGTCATCAGCAGGCGCCGCGGTATAGAGGTCCCAGCCACCGACCCCTCCCGGCCGATCGCTGGCGAACCAGATAACGCCGGACGCGTCGACTGATGCGCCCAGCTCGTCACGGTCCGAGCCGAGCGCGTCGAGGTGGACCGGCTCGCCCCATCCGTCGCCGAGCCTGTCGACGCGGAAGAGTTCGGCGTCGGTGCGCTCCTGGCCGCCGGTCGGCCGGATCGAAGAGAAGTAGATGCTCCCCCCATCGGGGGAGACCCACGGGTCGATGTCGGGGTAGGTGCCGGAGAACGAGGCTGGACTCGGTTCGGTCCACGCGCCGTCGGCGAAACGCGTCTCGAAGATGGTCGCCTCGCGAGTGTCCGGGAAAAATCCTGCGCCGCGGGCGAACCAGGCTGTCTGTCCGTCGGGCGCGAAGGAGATGCGGTACTCCTCTTCCGGGCCCGACACGAGTCCCTCCGCGAAGATGTTTGCGGAGACAGGCGCCACCGTGGACGATTCGGAGGCGCTTGGGGAAGGTTCGACTGGCGGCTCGGTCGTGGCAGAGGGCGATGTCGTGGCAGAGGGCGATGTCGTGGCAGAGGGCGATGTCGTGGCAGAGGGCGATGTCGTGGCAGAGGGCGATGTCGTGGCAGAGGGCGATGTCGTGGCAGAGGGCGATGTCGTGGCAGAGGGCGATGTCGTGGCAGAGGGCGATGCCGGCTGTGTTGTGCTCGCCTGTGGATTCGTGCCGCAGCCGGCGAGTACGACGACGATCGCCACCAGCAGGCCGGATGTGAGTGGCCGGAATCCGTGCAGCATCAGTGTCCCCCTCGGCTCTCCACGTTCCCGGATGGGTGCGCCGCGGCCGTGTGCGTTTGCTTGATGCCGCTGAGCTAACGGCCAAGGCAAGCGAGTCTAACCCGAGGTCAGTTGGCTTCGGATGGCGCGGGACTATTCTTGTCCCACTATGACGACAGTTCTCGAACCATCCGCGACCCTCGGGGACGAGGTCGCCCTGCTGAACGAGCTGGAGCCCGAGGCCGGGCGGCTGTTCGATCGCCACATCAAGGTCGCCCAGGAGTGGTTCCCGCACGAGTACATCCCTTACCGGCTCGGGCGCGATTTCGACAAAGAGCCCTGGACGCCCGATCAGCCGCGGCTGACCGGCGTCGCGCAGACGGCTTTCGAGGTCAACCTCCTGACCGAGGACAACCTGCCTTCTTACCACCGCCTCATCCACGGCATGTTCGGAAAGGGTGATGGCGCGTGGATCAACTGGGTCGGGCGCTGGACGGCCGAGGAGGGTCGGCACGCGATTGTCCTGCGCGACTACCTGACGGTGACTCGCAACATCGACCCGATCGCCCTCGAGCGCGGCCGGATGACACAGCTCCAGCAGGGCTACGACCACGCCGCGCCCGGCCTCCTGCGTGGTCTCGCGTACGTCGCTTTCCAGGAGCTGGCAACGCGGATCTCGCACCGCAACACGGGGCGCTACTCGGACGATCCCGTCGCGGACAAGATCATGGTCCGGATCGCGGCCGACGAGAACCTCCACATGGTCTTCTACCGCGACATCCTCGAGGCTGCGCTGAAGATTGATCCGTCATCGACGGTCAGGGCGATCGTCGACGAGGTCCTCGCCTTCGAGATGCCCGGCGCGGGCATCCCGAACTTCCTGCGCAAGGCGGCGTCGATCGCCAAGGCCGGCATCTACGACATCCGAATCCATCGCGACGAGGTCCTGCTGCCGATCCTTCAGCACTGGAAGATCTTCCAGCTGACCGGGTTGGACGCCGCCGCCGAGGATGCCCGCCGGGTCCTTGCCGACCATCTCGAGAAGCTGGAGGCGTCGGCCAGGCAATTCGAGGAAAAGATGGCCGGGGCGAACGGCGCGAGGCTCGTCCGCAGCCGCTGATGGGCTAGGCGCGATCAGTCAGCGACTACGAGGACCTCGAGGTTGCGCGGGCCGTGAACACCCTCGACTCGATCGAGCTCGATGTCGCTCGTCGCCGAGGGTCCGCTGATCCAGGTCTGCGGCCGACGAGGATCGAGACGCTCGATTGCCTCGGGCACTGAACCCACGATCTGCTCGCTCATCACCACGCAGAGGTGATAGTCGGGCAGCAGGCTTAGGGCGCGTCGACCCTGTCCTGGCCCCGCATCGAGCACGATAGTGCCCGTCTCGGCGATGCCAACCGCACAGCCGGTCAGCACGCCGTCGAGCTGATCAAGGTCGGTGTGGCTCAGCGGCGGCTCGTCGCCGAACCATTCAGCCGACGATGCCGCCAACCACGCCGGCGGCAATCCAGGCGGGATTGCCACACGATTCGCTCCGCGGCGGCGCAACGACGCATCGATGGCCGCGGCGAGCTCGTCCTGACGAACCTGCGAGACACGCGCCTTGTAGTCGGCGACTCGCTCAGCAAAGAGCGCGATCACGTCCGTGCCGGAGGGTGACGTTCGCAGGTAACGACGCTCGACGGTCGGGATGCGCTGGATCCCGTTGATCGCCTCAGACGTTCGGCGCAGGATCTCGGCGCGTGCGGCGGTCGAGTCGTGGTCGCCGGTAGTTGTCACGCGTCGTCCCTCGTCCCGCCTCGCGTACGACTCCACCAGTCCCGGAACGGTTCACGTGCGGGCGTTCGCAGGTCACGGCCGCGTAACCAGGCCTTGAGCATCCCCGGCACAGGCCCGCGCTGTTGACCGATCATCCCGCGGCGGCCGACGAGACGCCCGCCCCATCCGGCCAGCCGCTCGGCGAATCCCAATCTGCCCGGCCCGCGCAGGAACCAGCCAAGCGCAGAGAGACTCATCGACTCCCCGGTAGGTGGCGCGGACGTGCCGTGTTGCTCGACGACCTTCGCCCGCAGGTGGACGAGAACCTCCGGGATGTCGATGCGCACCGGACACACTTCGTAGCAATAGCCGCACAACGACGATGCGAAGGGCAGCGACGCGGCCTGTTCGCTGATCGGTCCGTTGCGGATGCCCTGCAGCTGAGGCGTCAGGATTGCGCCGATCGGACCGGGATAGACCGACCCATAGGCTTGCCCGCCAGTCCGCTCGTAGACCGGACAGACATTGAGGCAAGCCGAGCAGCGGATGCATCGCAGCGTCTGACGCCCAACATCGTCGGCGAGCACGTCGGTGCGGCCGCCGTCGAGCAAGATCAGATGGAATTCCTGCGGGCCGTCACCCGGCGTCACTCCGGTCCAGATCGACGTATACGGATTCATTCGCTCCGCGGTCGATGAGCGCGGCAGGAGCTGCATGAAAACCTCGAGATCCTGCCATGTCGGGAGCAGCTTCTCGATTCCCATCACAGTGACCAGCACATCGGGCAGCGTCAGGCACATCCGGCCGTTGCCTTCGGACTCGACAACCACCACCGCCCCGTATTGGCGATGGCGAAGTTCGCCCCAGACACGGCCATCCGGGCCAAGGAACTTCTCGCGCAGGTGAAGCCGCGCGGCCTCGGCCAGCTCCCTGGCTCGTCGGTCATGCCGGCCGGTGCCGGGCGACCGGCACGACCCATCTCAGCCTCGAAGATCGACCGGATCTCTGATCGATTGCGATGGATCGCCGGCACCAGGATGTGCGACGGCAGATCGTGTCCGAGCTGAACGATGAACTCCGCAAGATCGGTTTCCCACGCCGCGATTCCGGCGCGGGCGAGAGTCTCATTGAGCTCGATCTCCTGGGTGGTCATCGACTTGACCTTGACGAGCTCGGCTACGTCATGGTCCTGAGCGATGGCGGCCACGATCGCCCCGCCTCGGCGCCGTCGCGCGCCCAGTGCACGATCCCGCCGGCGGCCATGACCGCATCCTCGAGTTGAAGCAGCGGCTCGGGAAGCCGGCTGAGGACTTCGTCCTTGATCGCCGCGCCGGCGAGGCGCAGCTCCTCCCAATCCGGTCGCTCCGCCACCGCTCGGGCACGCTTGTCCCGAATCGTGTTCGTGGCGCGCTTCAGGTTCGTGCGCAGCTGACCGTTCGCAAGCGCCTCGCGTGCGGCTTCCGGGAACGGAGGCGTGTCAGCGAAGCTGGGCTGATCGATCATCGGTCGCCAGGATCTCGACGATGTGATCGCGCGCACCTGCTCCTTTCGGCGCAAAAGGAGGCCGCCGATGTGCATCAGACACGATGTGTCGGCTGCCGCGAGAACCGAAGCGCCGGTACTGACAACGTCGTTCACCTTGTCCGTACCCATAGCCAGCGACGTGTCCTCGTTCTTGACCGCAAATGTGCCCAAATCCGCAACACTCGTCGTCGTTGGGGAGCGGCAGTAGACGGATGCCGTCAACTGCGCTGAGGAGCCGCATCGGGCGATCGCCGATCTCGAGAGCCGCCGGCCGTGGCAGGTCGGGTGGTACATGACTGTCTCGGGGAAGTGCGCTCCGACATCCTCCACGCCCAGGACGTCGATAAGGAACTCGGTCAACTCATAGAACCCGTGGCGACACTTCGGCCACGCGTCGTGGCAGATCCAATTCCGGGCTGCGCAGAACGGCATGCTGGGCGACGGTCGCGTGATGGTGGCGAACCATCGCCGCGCAGGACGGCGATGGAGTGACGACCGCGTGGTCGCCTGAAAACACGTCGACGAAGTTCTTCAACAGAGGAACGCACTGGTCGCGGTAGCCGGTGTTGAAATGGATCTGCCCGCAGCAGGTTTGATCGGCCGGAAACTCGACCTCCTGACCCAATCGGCGGAGCAGACGCACGGTTGCCTTGCCGACTTCAGGAAACAGCAGGTCGTTGAAGCAGGTGACGAAAAGAGATAGTGCACGGCTCAGGCCGCCACGACCGACTTGCCCGACGGCTCGTAACGCGTGATCGCCTCAGATCTCCGGATAATCGCTCGCAGATCGAAGAGCGATCCGTCGATCAGCCGATGGGCGCGGGCCTGGACGAGCAGGTTGCCCAGAGCGGTCGCCTCCGCCGGTCCAGCCAGCACTGGCAGGCCACATGCATCGGCCGTCAGACTGGCAGAGCAGTCGGTTGCGTGATCCGCCACCCACAACATGAACAAGCCCGACTTGCCGATCGGCAATCTGGCCGGCCCTGCGGACAGCAGTCGCGTAGGCACGGGCGAGGCTGTCGAGGATGCGCAGCGCGCAACCTCGGCTGGTTCGTTGGGTTCCCGCTGTCCCGAGGTTCGACACGCACTCCGGATGCGTTCGACCATATCACCCAGCGCAATGAACGCCGCCTCCTGCGGATCGATGACTGGGCCCCCGGACGACGACTGCGCGGCGCCGGCGAGCAACACCTCGATATCGATGGCACGACCCTCGGCGCTCCACTGACACGCATCGTTTCCTGGACGGTATCCATAGGCCCATGACGTTGTGCAGGAACCGCGTTTGACCGTCGACGCCGGCCTCATTGGTGAAGCCAGCAAGGCGGGCTTCTTGGTCACGATGGGGCGTGCCAGCTCGACGCCGACGAGCGACCACGTGCCGCTCGAGATATAGGCAAAGTGCTGATCCTCGGCGGGCACGCCGACCACAGCCGATGCGGTGTCGTGCGAGCCGACGAGGTTCACCGTCGCCCGTGATGCTCCAGTGTCGGCTGCTACCGCCGGCGTCGGGCCACGAGCACCGCCCCGGGCGGGGCGAGGTAGGTGACAGGGTCTGTGACAAGCCAACGCGCTCAATCGAATCAGTAGCCCACTCACCCGTACGCACGTCGATCAGGCCAGTCGTCGACGCGTTCGTCTGCTCGGTAATGCGGCGACCTGTTCAGCAGATAGCCCATCAGGTCGGGCATCAGCAACATGGTTTGAGCGCCGCCGAGTTCGCCGTCGTCGAGCGATGCGGCGAGCTGGTAGATGGAATTGAATGGCAGGAACTGCAGCCCAGTTCGCTGATATAGCTCGCTATCGCTGATGACGCGTTTGACTCTGGCAACGCCACGATCTCCCCTCGGATCGCGATAGTGGTGCGGAACCGAGGTCCAACTCGCCTCCGCTGTCGAGCAGGCCGAAGTCAACGGCCCACCAGTCGATGCCGATGCCCTGCAGATGGTCGACCGACTCGACGGCCTTGCGCAGGCCGGTCACGACGTTCTCGAACAGCCCCATCGCGTCCCAGTGCAAACCGTCTGATGTCTCGACCGGGCCGTTTCCAAATCGATGCACTTCCATGGTCTCGAGGCGCTCGCCTTCAAACCGACCAACGATCACTCGGCCGCTGGCCGCCCCGATGTCGACGGCGGCAAGCGCGCCGCTCAACGCAGGAATGCCGCGGCGACTCCGGCGTCGACAGGGATGTGAAGTCCTGTCGTCTGGCTCAGGTCTCCGCCCGTCAATGCAAACACGGCTGCGGCCACGTGTTCGGGCAGCGCCTCGCGCTTGAGGATGGTGCGCTGGGCGTAGAACTCGCCGATTTGTTCGACGGGGATTCCGTACGTTGCTGCGCGTCTTCGCCCCATCCTTTGGCGAAGATGCCGGAGCCAAACCACCCCGTCGGGGTTGACGCCATTCACTCGAATGCCGTGCACGCCGAGTTCGGCTGCGAGCAACCTGACCTGGTGCGCCTGGTCGGCCTTGGCGGCGCCGTACGCCACGTTGTTCGGTCCGGCAAACAGGGCGTTCTTGCTGACGATGTAGACCAGGTCACCGCCCATCGCCTGGTCGATCATCACCCGGGCGGCCTCGCGCAACACGTAGAACGATCCCTTGGCCATCACGTCGTGTTGGATATCCCAGTCGGCGTTGGTCGTCTCCAGCAATGGCTTCGAGATCGACAGGCCAGCGTTGTTGACGACCAGGTCGACGCCGCCGAAGGCGGAGCGCGCTTCAAACGCATCCACGACCTGGGCCTCGACGGTGACATCCATCGCCACCGCGATGGCAGTGTCTTCGTCGCCGATCTCGCGCGCGACCACCTCGGCTGCCGCGACGTCGATGTCGGCAACGACGACGGCGCCTTCCTCCGCCAGTCGGTGCGCCACAGCGCGTCCAATCCCGGATCCGGCGCCGGTAATCAGGGCGACGCGCGTCGCGAGCGGTTTGGGCTTGGGCATGCGCGCCAGCTTTGCTTCCTCGAATGACCAGTACTCGATGCGGAACTTCTCAACCTCCGGGATCGGCTGATAGGTCGACATAGACTCGGCGCCGCGCATCACGTGATCGCGTCACGTAGAACTCGCCCGCGACACGTACCATTTGCTTGTTCACTCCGAACGAGAACATGCCGACCCCAGGCACGAGCACGATTGCGGGATCTGCTCCGGGAATCGCGGGCTCTCCGGCCGGCGTGGCATCGTAGTAGGCGATGTATTCGGCTCGGAACTCCTGGTGCAGTTCGCGCAAGCGACGCCCGACTTCGTCGAGCGGTGCATCGCCGGGCAGGTCGAGCACCATCGGTCGCACCTTGGTGCGCAGGAAGTGGTCGGGGCAAGAGGTTCCGAGTCGCGCCAGGCGTGGATGCTCGGTCGCGAGACAAATCGAGCACCTCGTCCAAATCGTTGAAGTGTCCGACCATGGCGCGATCCGTCGATGCCAGCCCACGGATCGTCGGCGCCAAAGCGGCGGCCCGATCCCGTCGCGCAACCGGAAGTGGCGCGTATCCGGCGATCACGTCGCCGAAGGGCTGCAATCGTCCGCGTTCGGCGATGAAGCTCTCTGCCGTCCGAATGATCTCCAGGGAACGCGATTCGCACTCGTCGGAGCTATCGCCCCAGGCGGTGATTCCGTGGCCGCCTAGGACGACCCCGATCGCTTGCGGATGTGTCGCTGTAGCTCGGCGACGTCGAGACCGAGCTGGAAGCCAGGCCTTCGCCACGGGACCCAGCGAACCCGGTCTCCGAAACACTGCTCGGTCAGCTGCTCACCATCGACTGCAGTCGCAAGTGCGATTCCCGAGTCTGGGTGAGGTGGTCGACGTGAGCGGCGCCGGTCAGACCGTGCATCGCCGTGTCTATCGAGGGCGCGGCCCCGCCCTTGCCGTGCAGGCAGTAGTCGAAGAGGTCGACCATCTCGTCTTCGTGATCCTCGCCGCGATAGACATCCCCGAGAGCACGCAGGCGATCGAGACGGAGCACGGCCAGTCCGGCATCGGTCAGGGTGCCCAGATCACCGCCCGAGCCCTTGACCCACAGCAGGTCGATCGGCTCGCCCGTGACGGATCGGCCTTCGTGCCTTTGGCCGATGTGTTTCCGCCGGCGTAGTTGGTGTTGCGCCGATCGGAGCCCAGTCGATGGGAGCGCGCCAACAGCTCGTCGGCGGGCCCGCCCGTGGTGGAGCTGCGAATCTGGCTGTCCGTCGTCACGCTCCCCAACCCGCCTGCTGGCCTCCGACGCGGTCTCGCGCGATCTCGTCGAGGTAGCCCGAGGCGGCAAACGCTGCCATCGGGTTCCGTTCCAGGTTCATGTGCTGGCGAACGTCCTCGAGAAGCGGCCTTACGTCCGTGCTGAATGCGTCCATGAGTATGGCGTTGGCACCCAGCACGTCACCCCGCTACCTGGGCGTCCGCGAGGGCATCTTCGTCAATCAGCAACGCGCGGGCCGTCTGCTCCTGGACGTTCATGACAGAGCGGATCTGGGCTGGAATTTTGGGTTCGATGTTGTGGCATTGATCGAGCATGAACGACACGCCCGAGCTCGGAATCCAGACCTCCTGCCTTGATCACCTCATGCATGATCCGAAAGAGCTGAAACGGGTCGGCCGAGCCAACCATCAGATCGTCGTCGGCGTAGAAACGCGAGTTGAAGTCAAAGCCGCCGAGCTTGTCCGCGCGAAGCAGCATGGCGACGATGAACTCGATATTCGTGCCGGGTGCGTGGTGACCGGTGTCGACGACCACCTTCGCTTTCGGTCCGAGGCCTACGCAGTGCGCGAAGGCAGTGCCCCAGTCGGGAACGTCGGTGCTGTAGAAGGCGGGCTCGAAGAGCTTGTACTCGAGCACGAGGCGCTGATCAGGACCCAGCCGCTCGTAAACCTCTGCTAGAGCCGTCGCCAACCGATCCTGTCGGGCGCGGAAGTCATCCTGCCCCGGATAGTTGGTTCCATCCGCGAACCACAGCTTGAGATCGCTCGACCCGGTTGCGTCCATGACGTCGACACAGTCCAGCAGGTGATCGATTGCTTTGCGTCTGATGCCGGCGTCGGGATGGCAGACGCTGCCAAGCATGTAGTCGTTGTCCTGGAAGGTGTTCGAGTTGATCGTTCCGAGCGCGACTCCGAGGCTGGTTGCGTGCCGCCCCAGGTCGGCGTAGTCGTCAACCGGGTCCCACGGAATGTGCAGGGCAACGGTCGGTGCCACGCCGGTATAGCGATGAACCTGCGCTGCGTCGGCGATCTTCTCGTACGGGTCGCGCGGGACTCCAAGCTGCGGGAACACCTTGAACCGCGTCCCGGAATTCCCGAACGCCCAGGACGGAAGCTCGATGCGCTGTGCGCTGAGCGCCGCGGTGATGTCCTTGTTGGCGACCACTGCCTACCTCCTGAGTGGCACGTTAGCGCCTCGCTACGCGAGGAACTCCGCCGGTGCGGACCCGGTGCCGTCTGAGGAGGAACGCGGCACCAAGCCTGCACCAGCCGGAGTCCCGGCGGGCCCAGACGCCCTCGCCTGGATCGGCCTGCGGGGACGAGACCCCCGCCTAGCCTGACACAGGTTTCAATTAGTTTCAATTGTGTTTCTTGACATTGCGATCCCGATCAAACTAGTCTGCCGCGCAGCCGGCTGCCGGCCCAATGAGGAGGATGCCAGGCGGGTGAGCGCACAGGCACGCAGCGCCGCGCGGGAGACCTTCGCCCGTGAAAGACAAGAGGAAATCGCGCGGCTGATCCAGGACGAAGGTCGAGCCCGGGTGACGGACCTGGCCGGCGATTTGGCGTCTCTGGAGTGACCATCCGGCGCGACCTCTTCGTGCTCGAGTCGGAACATCGAGCGCTGCGCACGCACGGCGGCGCAATCGCCCTCGACTCACGTCGCTCCGAGCTCGCCTTCGACATCCGCGAGCGCTTGCAGTCCGCACAAAAGGCACGGATCGGCTCCCTGGCCGCCGGCCTCGTGCGCGACGGTGAGTCGATCGTCATGGACGCGAGCACGACCGCCCTGCAGGTGGCGCGAAACCTCAAGCGACGACGCGGCTGGAGCCACCTGACCGTCATCACGAACGGCCTTCGGCTCGCGTCCGAGTTGGCGGGCCAGCCGGGCATCTCGGTGCTGATGCTCGGAGGTCGCGTTCGCTGGGAGGCGCTGTCGGTCGTCGGCCAGCTGGGCGATGGTCTGTTCGAGCGCATCAACGTCCAGAAGGCCTTCGTCGGAGCCGCCGGCTTCACCCTGGACGCCGGCCTCACCGACGCGACCGAAGAAGAGGCGCAGATCAAGGAGCAATGGTGGCCGCCGCTCGCGAAGTCGTCGCCGTCGTGGACCACACCAAGTGGGGACGAACGGCCATCGCCACGTTCTGTGCCAGCAGCCAGATTACAACGGTCGTGACCGACGACGCGGCGCCCGAAGCGATGGCTGCCACCCTGAGCGAACGCGGAGTCGAGGTCCGTCGGGCCACCGGCCACCCGGCGGGTTCCGGAGCTCACAGGTGACCGAGGTGGTGGCCGTGGAAACGGACAGCGCCCTGGCTACGGGAGGGCCGCCTATCGCCGACCTGCGCGATATCGCCAAGCGATTTGGTGCTACCCAGGCGTTGAACGGAGCTCACTCCAGCTGGTGGGCGGCGAGATCCACGCCCTGGTTGGCGAGAACGGTGCCGGCAAGAGCACCCTGGTCAAGATTTCTGGCCGGCATTCACCAGCCCGACGAAGGTTCGATCTTCCTCGACGGCAGCCAGGTCGTGCTCGACGGCCCGGCGCACGCACGCTCGCTGGGCATTGCCGTCGTTCATCAGGAGCCCCAGCTTTTCCCCGATCTCTCGGTCGCCGAGAACGTGTTCATCGGCCACGCCCCGCGCGGCGCATTCGGCCTCGATTGGGGCGCGATGCGGCGCCGCGCGAAGGCACTGTTCGAAGAGCTCGGAGTGAGCATCGATCCCTCGGCACCGGTGCGCGGCCTGTCGATGGCCGACCAGCAGCTGATCGAGATCGCGCGCTCGCTGTCGCTCGACTCGCGCATCCTGATCCTCGACGAGCCAACCGCTTCCCTGTTCGCCCACGAGGTCGAACGATTGTTCGCGATCGTTCGCCAGACACAGCACGACGGGGTGGCAATCCTCTTTGTCAGCCATCGCCTTGAGGAAGTCTTCGATCTCGCCGACCGGACGACCGTGCTACGAGACGGACGGCATGTGGTCACCGAAGCCACGGCGTCGCTCACCCCGGCGAGCCTGATTCGGCACATGGTCGGCCGCGAGGTCACGCTTTTCCCACGCATCAGCAAGCCGATCGGCGAGGTCCTGCTCGAGGTCGACGGACTGACGCGCAGCGACGAGTTCGACAGCATCAGCTTCAACGTGCGCGCCGGCGAGATCGTTGGCATGGCCGGGTTGGTGGGCGCCGGCAGGACCGAGGTTGCCCGGGTGCTGTTCGGCATAGATCGCGCCGACAGCGGCGAGATACGACTCGGCGGCAAACGTGTGGCGTTCGCGAGTCCGGCCGCTGCCCTCGATGCGGGCATTGCCTACGTGCCCGAGGATCGCCATCAACAGGGCCTCGTGCTCGACTTTCCCATCTCGTCGAACGTGACTCTGCCGATTCTGCGACGCCTTTTTCCGCGGCTCGTCGTTCGGCGCGCGCGCGAGGACGCGGTCGCCAACGACTACGCCGGACAGCTGGACATTCGCATGCGTGCCGTGGACCAGCTCGCAGCCTCGCTGTCGGGCGGCAATCAGCAAAAGGTCGTGCTCGCCAAGTGGCTGGCGACTGAGCCGCGCGTGCTCATCCTCGACGAGCCCACGCGCGGGATCGACATCGGCGCCAAGGTCGAGGTCCATCGCATCGTCGGCGAGCTCGCGGCGGCCGGCCTCGCCATCCTGCTGATCTCGAGCGATCTGCCTGAGGTGCTGGCCATGTCTGACCGCATCCTGGTGCTCACGAGGGCCGCCTGTCGGCCAAGATCAACAGCAGTCGGAGCCAGACACAGGAAGCAATACGATCAGTCCAGGCGTCGCGGCAACTGGCCGTATTGCTTGTTGCTCGCGGCGATCGCGAGCGCTTCGGCGCTGCAGTCGATGCCGAGCCCGCCTGCGCGCGGCAGTTCGGACAGCAGCGCCAGGAGCAGACAGCCCGAGCCGGTGCCGAGATCCAGGATGCGCAGGGACGCGGTGCGATCGGCGATATTTTCCAGCGCGGCCTCGATCACGGTCTCGCTTTCGGGCCGCGGCACCAGCACGGCCGGGCCGACATGGAAGGAAAGGCTCCAGAACTCGCGCGAGCCTAGAATGTAGGCCATCGGCTCGCGGGCGAGCCGGCGCGCCGCCAGCGCCTCGAGGCGTTCCGCCTCGGCCGGGCCGAGCGGCAAGGGCGTGCCGGCGATCAGCTCGGCGCGGCTGCGCCCGGTCGCGACCGAGAGCAGCAGCCAGGCTTCGCTGCGCGCGTCCTCGATCCCGGCGGCTGCGAGCTTTTCGGCGAGATCGACCAGCCGCCTTTGCAGATCCGCACGGGTTGCTCGCATGGCGCTCATGTGGGGATGCGCCGCGCCATCCGCCATCGCGCGCGGCCTCCCGAGGCCCTTCCGGGATGGATTTCTGCCTCCATCCTGCGATTTCAGGTGTGTTCGGTGCGGCCGGCGCGGCGTGTATATCTTGCCGCGATCCTAAAGATATATAGCCGAACATCCTCGGTCAAATGAACAAAATCTGAAATCAATCGACGCATCTATGGTCGCATCCTGTGTAGGACGCCCAAAATGTCGAGACGAAACAACACTTCAATAAATCCGATGCGACACTTTATGCATGAAGTGACGCATGAATGCGCCATGCCGTAGCATTTTTCGTCTTTGCTGGCAAAGACGACGGCGCGCCATCAAGGAGGTTGATCCGATGGAGGCGCGGATCAATCGGCCCGATGCCTCCTGCCAAACATTGGCAGCACATGGAAAATCCAGTTGCAAGGGGGCGTTGCGGCCGCCGCTGGGGCAAAACCGGGGTTTTTTGGCGTGCGCGGCAATCGCCCATGTTTTCAGAGGGTTGGGTGAAATGCGTCGGGGTGACGCAAAAATGCGTCAGGCGGCGCATTTTGGCGCCTATTTCCGGCGACCTTCCCAGCGCGCCATGATCGCCTCGATGTCGTCGGGCTCACGCGCAAAGGAGATCAGCCGGTCCTCGAGGTGCAGCCACGGCTGGGCCGAGCGCGCCCAGACCTCGGCGACCGGATCGAGCCAGGAGGTGTCGTCGAGGGTGCCCGGCTTCAGGTGCCAGTACTCGGGGCCGAGCAGCGAGCTGTGATAGACGCGGGTGCCGCAGTCGGGGCAGAACCAGCAGGCGACCTCGCGGCCGCTGTCGGCCGGGCGCCGCCATTCCTTAGCCTACCCGAGACCCGTAGGTCTTTCTTGGCGACCGGCAGGCTCATGCCGAAGGCGCTCGAGGTCTGCTTCTGGCATTCGTGACAGTGGCAGATCACGAGCGGTAGCGGCTCGCCTGTCAGCTCGTAGCGCACGGCACCGCACTGGCAGCCGCCGGTCCGTGTCTGGGGCATCTGCGCACCTCCGCCTTCGGGCTGCATCGGCCGTCAAGCCTGCGGCAGCAATTTTAGGGTAATCTGCCGGACGGTGGAACAGGGCCGGCGGCGTAACGGGCACAGCCTGCGGGAACGGTGCCCAGCCTGTGGGAGCGGAGATTTCAGCGCCGTCGCAGCAGCTTCAAGCCGAGATGCTCCGCTATCGGCAGGAAATCGCGATCGCTCGTCAGCAGCGCATGGCCGCCGGCGATGCAGAAGGTGCCGATGATCAGATCGATGGTCTTGCGCAGCGTGATGCCACGCTGACGCAGGCGCCGGTGGTTCGCCGCTCCCTGGACGGCGAGATCCGGGCTCAGCATCGGCGCGAGGTCGAACCGCCGCAGGGCGCTCTCGACCCTGCGCGCCTCGCGCTCATCCGCAACGCCCTGCAGAACCTCCAGCAGCATCATGTCGCCGACGAGCAGCGGCTGCCGTCCGATGAGGCTTCGCAGCCGCTCGACCTCGGCGGTAGCGATACCGTTGAAGAAGTCGATCCAGACCGAGCTGTCGATCACGATCATCCGGGCAGCCGGCCGCGCCGGCTCTCCTCCAGGTCGCCCTGCCAGCGGACCTTGCCGAACAGATCGCCCACGCGCTCCTGCTCCTTCAGCTTGATCAGCAGCCTCAGCCCCTGCTCGACGGCAGCCCGCTTGGTCTTGAGCCCGCTCAGGTCGAGCGCCTTGGTCATCAGGTCATCGTCGATCTCGATGTTGGTACGCATGGTCATCCTGGATGTGTAGATGAACAAGAGATGGTACACACTTGCGACCGCTGCAAGGCCCTCGCTGCTGCCCGGTGGAACTTGTCCGGCGCCGGCGTACCGGAAGGGCTTTGCTGACGGCCCGTGACGATCGCTCGCGGGCTGCCGGCGCCTCTGCTATCAGCGTTTTGGGGATGCGGAGGATCACGATGCGGCTGGGGCTGATCGGATGCGGCGCCATTGGCGGCGAGGTGGTGCGGGCCGCACGGCAGGGCGGGCTGGGGCCGGGCGTGCAGCTCGTGGCCGTGCTGGTTCGGGGACCGCGCGCCGCGCCGGAGCCGCTGGTCACGCATGACCCTAAAACCTTCTTCGATCGCGACCTCGACGCCGTGGTCGAATGTGCCGGCCACCAGGCGGTGCGGGACCATGGCGTGCGCGGCCTCGAGAGCGGCGCCGACCTGGTGCTGACGTCGATCGGCGCGCTGGTCGACGACGGTCTGCGAGAGCACCTCGAGCAGGCGGCGCTGCGTGCCGGCCGCAGGCTCACGATCGCCTCGGCCGGGATCGGCGCGCTCGACATCCTGGGCGCCGCCGCGGTCGGCGGGCTTGCGCGCGTGCAGATGACCGTGCGAAGGACCTCCGCCTGGTATGGCACCGAAACGGAGCGTCTTTGCGATCTCGCCAGCCTCGCGGAGCCCCTGGTGATCTACGAAGGCGCGGTGCGCGAGGGGGCCGCGCGCTATCCCCAGAACGTCAACATTTCCGCCGCCGTGGCGCTCGCCGGCCTCGGCCTCGACCGGACGCAGCTCACGATCGTCGCCGACCCGACCATCCAAAGCCACGTGATCGAGATCGTTGCCGAAGGCACGTTCGGCAGCTTTCGTTTTTGCGAGGATGTGCTGCCGAGTGCCGACAACCCCAAGACCGGCCAACTGGTGGCGATGGCGGTGATCAAGACCATCCGCCAGCTGGCAGCGCCCTTGGTGATCGGCGGCTGAGGCGGATGGTCCGCTGCATAAGGATCATTCCCTGCAGCCATCGATAGGGCTACCGTCATACCGCTCGCTCGAGGACCGCGGATGCCCCGCCAGGAGGAGACCCGTGAGCACCTACGATGCCAAGGTACGAAGGGCATTTTCCTTGCAATGCTCGCTCATCGACCGGGAAGAGCATTGCTCCGCCGATCCGGGACAGCTGGCGGCAATCGGGCGCGAGCGAGGTCACCAGATCCGCATCAGGCGCAGCGAGAGCGAGGACATAGGCCTCTACACGGTCAGCGAAGTCCGCCGGGAGACACCCGCCACGATCGTCCGGATGGCGCGGGCGGCGCGCGCGCGGCTGACCCCCGACGCACCGGAAACGCCTGATGAGTTCGCTGCGGTCGTCGCGGCGCAGGTGCCGCATCCGACCCTTACGGACTATGAAGCCGAAAGCTGCAGCGAATTCGTCGAGCGCCTCACCGACGACGGGGTTCACGCCGGGCTCGTGGCGATCGCCCCCCATGGCGGCGCGATCGAGGAATGGACCGACCAGCAGGCGGAGCGCGTCGCCTCGCAGCTTGCGGCAAAGGGCGCATCAAGCTGGCGTTGCAAGGGCTGGCGGCAGGACGGTGGCGCCTTCAGGCAGTGGCATATTACATCCATCGATATCCATGAAGGCTCGTTCCCGCTCCTGAACAGCATCATTGGTCGCAGGTTCACCTACGCCGTTGCCTTTCATGGCTTCTCCCAAGACCATGTTCTGATTGGCGGTGGGGCCAGCGATGACCTCAAGCAGGAGATCCAGGCGGCAATCCAATGCGCGATCGCCGGCAGCGATATCGTGGTCAAGATCGCGACGGCGGCAGACAATTTTGGCGGCGACAGTCCTTACAATATTGTCAATCGGCTCGCCAATGGCGGTGGCATTCAAATCGAACAGTCGGAAACAGCCCGTGACGACTATTGGCAACAAATCGCTGATGGGGTAGCGGAGGTATACGACCGCAGGATGAAATTACGCCCTGTGCATTCTTTTCTCTCTCGACACGCCGGTCTGCGGCTTCGTTCGCTTCATTGACAATCAGTCCCGATTAGGTTCACGGAATACATTCCGTCACGCATCTGAGCGCGTGGCTAATTTTAGGAGAGACCTTATGGAAGAAATTAGAAGAAGGTCTGCACTTGCGCTCGGGTTGGCGGCGGTAGCCGTGCCGGCCCTCGTTTCGTCGAGAGCCGCGATGGCTCAAGCGTACGGCCCCGATGAAAGAAGGAGATAGCGCCGGGCGTCCGGATGATCGAAGTCAGCCAGCGGGGGAGGCGATCATCCCCGGGTACAAAACGGTGAAAATGCTGAACATTGTATTCGAGCCGGGATCGCAAGCGCCGCAGGAGACCATGGAGAACGATATGGTCTGTCACATGATTGAGGGCGAAATAGGGTCGTGCACAATGGCCAGGAGTTCAGGGCCAAGAAGAGCGATGTTTACACCTGCGCCACAGGGCACGACGAGGAGCCTGGAACGAGGGTAACGTGGCTGCGGTGATGCAAGTCATCCTCTTGCTGCCCGCGTGACGCGCAAATGGACGGGGGAGCACTCGCTCCCTCGTCCTTCTCGGTGGGCACAGCGCGGTTTTTTGCGGTTTGTCAACCGGATAAGTCCGTCTCCGGAAACGCCGGAATGCCTGCCAGCTCCTGCCGGCGGGAGCGAGCGCGCCGGATAGCTGAACGCAGCCGAGACCCCGAGCACGGCGCTTCATCCGGATACCAGCCAGCTCACCGACCCGCCGGCGACGATCAGCCAGAGCGGGCTCACGCGCCAGGCGAGCAGGATCGCGGTCGCGACGATCGCGATCGCGAGCGTGGGCACGCCGTCGATGGCGAGCCGCGCGAGCAGCCAGACGCCCGCGATCAGGAGGCCGATCGCGACCGGCGCCAGGCCCTGCCGGATCGCCTCGAGCCAGGGCCATGGCTCGAGCCGGCGCCAGAGGCGGTTGGCGCCGAACGCGAGCAGGCTGGACGGCACGAAGAACGCCACCAGGGTCACGAGCGCGCCCGCCCAGCCGGCGACATGCCTGCCGATCACCGCGACCATGGTCATGTTGGGGCCGGGCGCCACCTGGCCCAGGCTGTAGATCTCCTTGAACTGCTGGTTCGTGAGCCAGTGCGTGTCGGTGACGACGATCTTGTGCAGCTCCGGCAGCGCGGCCGAGCCGCCGCCGATCGCGAGCAGCGAAGCGGTCGCGAAGTCGACGAACAGCTGGGCGAGCGTCGCCAGCTCGTCGCTCATGGCGGCGTCCCTGTCGCGCCGTGGGTGTCCTGCGTGCGTGCGCCTGGACGCGGCCGGTAGAGCCAGATCGCGACCGCGCCCACCACCGGCACGACCCAGACGAGCGGCAGGCGCAGCTCGCCGACGGCGATCGCGGTGACCGCCAGGATCGCGAGGTCGAGCGGCCGGCGGAACTGGGCGCGGCCGAGCCGGAGCGCGGTGGCCAGCAGCAGCCCCACGGCCGCCGCCGCCGCACCGCCCAGCAGCGCCTTCATCCAGCGAGCATCGGCGTAGGGCGCGTAGAGCGCGCCGAGGGTCAGGACGAAGGCGACGCCCGGCAGCAGCATCGCGAGGCCCGGCGACCGCCGCGCCGCGGCCGCCGCGCACCTGGTCGCCCGCGAGCACCGCCATGTTCACCGCGTTCAGGCCGGGTAGCGTCTGGCTGAGCTCGAGCAGCCGCACGAACTCCCGGTCGTCGAACCAACGCTCGCTGCTCGACCAGCGCATCGCGCAGATAGGCGACCACGCCGCCGCCGAAGCTCGTCGTCCCGAGCACGGCGAAGACCCGGGCCACCCGCAGCAGCGAGGGCGGTGCCGTGGCGCTGCGCTCACTCACGGTTCGCACCTCGCGCCCGGCCCGCGGCGGTAGACGAGATTGGTCTTGGTCGGTGCCGAGCAACACCCAGCGCGCGATCTGGTGCTGCACGCTGCGAAAGAAGGCCTCGACCGGCTCGAGCCGCGCTTCCGTCTGCTCGTCGAGCCGGTCGAACTTGAGCTGGAAGCTGAGCTCCGAGACGATCGGCGCCGAGGTTCGGTGTCGCGCCACAAAGCGAGGCTGACGGTGCCGGCGAGGCCGTGGCCGAAGTCGAGCGCGCCGAACTCGCTCAGCGTCTCGTTCACCGTCACCTGGTTGACCAGAGCGACATGGGGCCGCCGCCCGGTCCGACCGCGCGCAGCGCCGGAAACAGGCCGACCAGCGTATCGACGTCGACGGCGCGCTCCGCCGGCGGCATCACCATCACGCAGTTCCGGGTGTAGATGTGCCTCGAGCCGCCGATCCGGTCGGGCAGCGGCAGGATCTCGCGCTTGAACTTGACGCGGGTCTGCGCCTCGATGCCCGGGCGCACATCGACCGCCCGCACCCGCTCGACGTCAGGATGGCGGAACTTGAAGGTCAGCTCGTCGTGGCTCCTCGTCCAGCCGTCGCGGTAGTGGGTACGCCGCCGCAGGATGAAGTGGTTCTCGTACAGATCGAAGTGCGGGGTGTCGTAGAACATGACGTCGCGCGCCCGGATGGGCGGATCGCCGAGGGTCGGCACGAAACGCACGCCCGACCTGTCGACGGCGCGCCAGACGTGGGTCCAAAGGGTATAGGCATCGACGATGTGGCGCAGCTCTTCGGGCTTCAGGAGCAGCTTGAACTCGGCGTAGCGCACGGCATCCTGGGCGTCTGCCGGCACCTCGTCGCGACCGCTCTCGGCGTGTTGCGCGGGCTCGCTTCCGGGGCGCTTCAGCCGAGGTTTGAGGGGTTCTTCGGTCCGGGTCGACAAAATGGGGCCCTCCGCCCGCGGAGATCGCCGGCGGGCGCCCTGGCCCGCCCGAGCCTGCTCCGATAGAGTGTTGCGGTTCTCATATGGCAGACCTCCGCCATGAAAGCGATCGAGATCGCGCGCCCCGGCACAGCGGCACGTCTGACCGAGACGCTGGCCGAGTTCGTCGCCGGCTTCACGCCGGCAGCGCTGCCTGCGCCGGTGCTGGCGAGGACCGGCACGGTGACGAGGACGGTGCCGCCTGCCTGCTCGCCGCCGCCAACCCCGCCTTCTCGACCGGCCGGCTGATCGCGGGCTTCGCCGCTGGATCAGGGCGGCACGGCGGAGGCGAGCGTGGTCGGCCACGGCTTCAAGACCGGTGCGGCGATGGCGGCGCTCGCCAACGGCACCATGGGCTACGCCTGCGATCTCGAGCCGCACCACCCCGAGGCGATCCTGCACCCCGTTGCGGTGATGCTGCCGACGGCGCTGGCGGTCGGCGAGCGCACCGGTGCGAGGGGCTGCGCTTCCTCGCTGCCGTCGCGCTCGGCTGCGAGGTCGAGTACCGCGTCTCGATGGCGATCGGCCCGGTGCAGATGTACGACCTGGGCTTCCATCCCTCGGCGGTCGCCGGCTGCTTCGGCGCCACCGCGGCGCCGCGTTCCTGTCGGGCTCGACCGCGAGGCGGTCGTGCGCGCCTCGGCCTCGCCGGCTGCCAGGCCTCGGGCCTGATGGCCTGGCAGAGCGATCCGAGCGAGAACGCGCGGCCGTTCCAGATGGGCATGGCGGCGCGCAACGGCGTGACGCGCGGCGCTGCTGGCCGCGGCCGGCTTCGGCGGACCGGATGCCGTCTTCGATCACGGCCACACGGTGTTTCGCGCGTTCAGCCGCGGGCCGCGGCCCGGAGCTGCTGATCGCGGGCCTGGGCGAGCGCTGGGACGGCGTGCTGGAGCTTGCGATCAAGCCCTACGCCAGCGTGTCGTTCCTGCATCCGGCGCTCGATGCGCTGCTGGCGCTCGTGCACGAGCACGATCTGCGGCCGGACGACATCGATCGGCTGACGCTGCGCTTCCCGCGCGCGGGCGTGCATTGCGTCGACGGCAATCCGCTGAAGAGCCACTGCGCGCAGTACATCCTGCCGATCGCGGTGGCCGCGCGCGCAGGTCGCCGTGGCCGACCTGTTCGAGGACCGGCGCCAGAGCGATGCGCAGGTCGCGGCGCTGGCACTGCGCACGCACGTGATCGCGCGACGACGCGCTGGATGCGCTGTTCCCGGAAAGCCTATGCCTCGATCATCGAGATCCGCACGCGCGATGGCCGCACGCTCGAGCGCCGCAACGACATCGCGCGCGGCTATCCGGAGACGCCGCTCGGCGATGAGGAGCTTGCGGAAAAATTCCGGCAGCTCGCCGGATCGGTCGCGGCACCGGAGCGCGTCGCAGCGCTGGAGGGAGCGCTCGCGACATTGCCGCAAGCGCGCGAGCTCGGCACGCTGGCGGCGTTGCTTTGCGCGAAGCCAGACGCTAGCGATCCCCCTCCACCGTGATGGTGCCGGCGGCGCCGTCGACGCGCAGGTGCTCGCCGTCCGCGAGGGTGGTCAGCACGTCCTCGCTCGGTTGACACACGACCGGAATGCCGCTCAGGATCGCGCCCTGGACCACGGAGGGGTCGGGCAGGGTGCAGGCGACCAAGGCGACAGGGTGGGTCCCGTGCTTGTAGAGCTGGTAGAGGAAGCGCCAGGCGCCGGCCGAGCCCATGCTGCCCGGGAAAAACCAGCACGGTGCCGCCGAGCCTGCGGCCTTTGACGCGCGATTCGTCGGCGACGATCTCGCCGGTCGTGATCGCGACGTCGCCGAGGAACGAGATCGGGTCGGGCGAGACCAGCGCCGGCCCCTCCGCGAGGCCCGCGACTAGTCCGCGCGCGCGGATGACCCGCGCGCTCATGGAAAACGCGGCACGAAGCGGCCGCTGATCGCCGTCTCGATCGCGCGCTCGGTGCTGGTCAGCAGCGTCGGGCAGCGGATCATGTCGCGCACGTATTTGGCCTGCTTGGCCGAATCGACGACGATGCCGCGAAGAACCGGCGGCCGGACGCCGAGTGCCGGATCGGGCGAGGCGGTGCGCGCGAAATGGCAGGACATCGGGCAGGTATCGGAGATCACCTTGGCGCCGGCGCGCTCGAGGACCCTGACCAGGCCGGCCTCGGCCGCCATGTTGCGCACGCTGCGCGAGGTCGTGACCCAGAGCTCGACGCCGTCGTCGACGCGCTTGCCATCCAGCAGGCGGGCGTAGTCCTTGATCTCCTCGAACGAGGCGTGCGGGCAGCCGACATGGACCAGGTCGAACGCGGCGCCGGGGTCGGTGAAATGCTCGTAGGTGGCGCGGATGCCGGCCTGGTCCGGCGACGATCGCATCGTCCGGCAGCCCGCCAGGAAAGCACTGCTCGACGCTCGCGTAGGGCGGCGTAACCCCGGCACGATGAACATCGAAACGCCGCCCGAGGTGCCGAGCGCTGCGCCGAGCGCATCGAGCTCATCGAGGCTCGGCCGGCGGAAAAGCCTTCGAACACCGCGACGCCGCCGCCGACCTCGCTGCCGACATGGAAGCCGAGCGCGGAAAAGTCGCTGATGCTCTCGGGCGCGACCTCGACGCGGACCCGATGCGTGCCGAGGCGCTGCTCGTCGAGATGGTAGCCGAAGCGCGGATAGCGGCCGACCATCGCGGCGTAGACGGCGAAGAAGCCGTCGCGGTTGGAGCGGGCGCCGAGCACCGAGTTGCAGAAGATGGTCACGGTCAATTCGATCGAGACCATGTGCATGTTCCAGGTCGGCCAGTGCCCGGCCCAGTACGGCGTGCAGGTGAAGGAGCAGGCGCTGCCCATGCGCTTGTGCGCGCCGGCGGCGCGCTGCTGCAGGCGGGCGAGCGGCTCGGGCGCGCCGGTCTGGCGCCAGTTGACGGTATCGGCGTTGGCGATGTTGGCCGAGGACGGCACGGCGACCGTGGCGCCGGCATCGGCCAGCTCCTCCATCAGCTCGACGTCGTCCCTGTACATCGCCATGCCGGCGTGGATGTGGGCATAGCCGATGTCGACCATATCCTCGGCATCGTAGGCCTCGCCGAGGGTCACGAGGCCCTCCATGGCGCGCCGATTGGCGAGGCCATGGCGGCCGTCCAACATCTCCTCGTCGCGGCGCGAGAGCTTCATGGCCGGCAAATTAACAGAGCGCCGTCGGTATGACCATCGAGGGCGGGACCATGAACCAGCTGAGCGGCGGCCGAGGCCGCGGTGCGCATGCTGCAGGCTGCACGGCGTCAGGCACATCTTCGGCCTGTGCGGCGACACCAGCCTGCCGTTCTACGACGCGCTCGCCCGGCTCGACCACGGCATGACGCACATCCTGACGCGCGACGAGCGCAGCGCCGGCTACATGGCCGACGCCTATGCGCGGGTGTCGGGCCGGGTCGGGGTATGCGAGGGGCCGAGCGGCGGCGGCGCGACCTATATGCTGCCGGGCTGGTGGAGGCGAACGAGTCGTCGATCCCGGTGCTCGGCGATCACGTCCGACGTCTCGGTCGCCGTCGCGCGGCCGCTATCCGCTGACCGAGCTCGACCAGCAGGCGCTGTTCCGGCCGCTCACCAAGTGGAACACGGTGATCGACCGCGCCGCCGCAGCTCCCGGCGCGCGTTCCGCGCCGCCTTTCGCGCACATGACGACCGGCCGGCCGGGCGCTGCGCACATCGGCCTGCCCTACGACGTGCAGAGGCGAGCCGGTCGACGAGGCCGACGTCTGGGCGCGACCCGGCGCACGGGCGCGTATCCCGCGCGCCGCGTCGGCGCCGGACCGGCGCAGGTCGAGCGCCGCGCCGAGCTGATCGCGCGCCGCCGAGCGGCCGGTGATCATCTGCGGCGGCGGCGTCGGTGATCGCCGGGCGCGAGGCGCGAGCTCGCGGCGCTCGCCGAGCTGCTCGAGCGCGCCGGTCGCACAACGGTGAGCGGCAAGGGCGCCATCGCCGACGACCATCCGCTCGCGGTCGGCGTCGTCGGCACCAACGGCGGCGTCGCTGGCGACGCGCGAGGTGGTCGCGGGCGCCGATCTCGTCATGCTTCGTCGGCTGCCGCGCGGGCTCGGCCACGACGGAGCACTGGCGCTATCCCGGCGCCGGGCAATGCGCGGATCGTGCACATCGACGCCGACCCGACGGTGATCGGGGCCAACTACCGCGACGGATGCGGCGCTCGCTGGGCGACGCGAAGCTGGCGCTCGCGGCGCTGCTGGCGCCGTCTGCGCGAGCGCATCGCAGCGCGCGCCGAGCGCGCACGCGCGGGCCGGCTGCGGCGCCGCGCGCCAAGCAGGCAAAATTCGCGGCGTTCGAGGAGCTGGCCGCGTCGAGCGAGCGGCCGATCCGGCCCGAGCGCGTGGTCGCGGCGCTGCAACGCGTGCTGCCCGAGCGACGCGCATCATCGTCGCCGACCCTGGCACGCCCTGCCCCTACTTCTCGGCCTATCTTCGAGCTGCGACGAGCCGGGCCGGCACTTCATCACCAACCGGGCGCATGGCGCGCTCGGCTATTCGATGTCGGCGCGCGGTCGGCGCGCAGTTCGGCGCGGCCCGGCGCCAAGGTGGTGGCCGTCATGGGCGACGGCAGCTTCGGCTTCGCCTGCGGCGAATTGGAGACCGATCGTGCGGCTGCGGCTGCCGCTGACGATGATCGTCTTCTCCAACGCCGCCTACGGCTGGATCAAGGCCAGCCAGAAGGCGCGGCTATCGGGCACGCTATTTCTCGGTCGATTTCATCGCACCGACCACGCGCGCGGTCGCCGAGGCGTTCGGCGTCAAGGCGTGGCGGGTGGAGGACCCGGGCGAGCTCGCGCCGACCCTGCGCCAAGGCGCTCGACGCACGACGGCCCGACCCTGGTCGACGTGATCACGCAGCCGCTGCAGGAGGCGCGGCGCCGGTCAGCGAATGGGTCGCGTGAGCCGGCTCATCCCCCCGCGACCAGCGGCGTCACGGCCGCGCGCGGCGGGTAGTCAGGCGCGAAGCTCGGCGGCGAGGCGCCGGATCGCGGCGACGTCCCAGGCCGCGGCGACCAGCACCACGAGTGCTGCGAGCGTACCGCTGGTCCACGGCGCCAGCGGCGGCTCGCCCGGGCTATGGGCGACCTGCCAGGCGGCGAGCGCGATCCAGAGCAGCGCGCCGACCGCGAGCGCCACCGTCACCAGCAAGGCAGCATGGGGCTCGCCCCCGCCGAGCAGCCGCCTCGCGAGCCAGGCCCGGGTATCGGCCGCCTCGGGCGAGGCGCGCGCGAGGTCGGCGGCGGCGAGCGATCCCTGATGCCGGGCCTCGCCGGCGCGCCACAGCATGAAGCCCAGCACGAGCCCCAGCGCCAGGGGGAACAGGCCGATGAAGCTCGCGAGGTCGACCGGCACCACGCCGGCCGTGCCGGAGAGGCTCGCGAGCTGCGTGCGCTGCTCGGCGAACTGCAGTGCCAGCTCCTCCTGCCGGAGCACGAGCGCATCCCGCAGCTCCTCCTGCAGCACCAGGGCCGCGCGGATCGCCTCGGACGGCGCCTGCGCGGTCTGCATGATGGCGTCCATCTGCCCGGCGACGCTCTGCGCGACCGCATCGGCATAGGCGCCCTTGCCCTCGACGGTGCGCCACCAGTCGGTGCCGAGCGCCTCGTCGACGACATGGTCGTGGCGGAGCACGATCGCCTCGAGGATCGCGCGCTGCGCGCTCATCTCGTCGGCGGCGGCTTGCAGGGCGGCAGCGGTCTGCGCCGCCGATGCCGGCGCCTGCCCGGCGATCCGTCTGGCGCCTTCCGTGCTCGCCGCGAGCGCGCGCAGATAGGCCGGGCGGATGTGCCGGCCCCACTCCCGCTCGGCGCGCGCGTACGCCGCCTCGACGATGTCGCGCCGGGCATAGGCGATCAGGTCCTCCCAGGCCGGCTCGCCGGCGGCGAGCGCGTCCAGGATCTCTTGCAGCTCGGGCGACACGACCAACGGCCCCGCGCTCCCGGGCGGCGGGTACGCCTGGGGATCGAGCGGCAGATTGGCCTGCGGCATCTGCATCTGCATCTGCACGGGCGGAGCCTGCATCTGCATCGGCATCTGTTGCATTTGCTGGGGTGAGGCGAAGTCGACCTGCGGCGGCGGTTGCGCATCGGGCGTCTCGGCCGCCGTGGCGCGCGCCACCAGGCTGCGCAGGCCGGCAAAGCTCGCGACCATCTCGGTGGTGACGCCGTCGAGCAGCAGGTCCAGCTGGGCGCCGGCGCTGGCACTGGCCTCCTGCAGCGCCTCGATCTCGGGCCCGATCTCGGCCAGCAGGCCGGCATTGGCCGCCATCGACGCCTCGATGGCGACGATCTCGCGCGACGCCTCGAGATAGGGGTAGACGGTCAAAAGGTGGATCAGCGCCAGCACGCCCGCGACCGGCAGCAGGCTCCGCCGCGCCCTGGCGAGGTCGGCGTGTGCCACCTGCAGCGCACCGCGCGCAATTTCCTCGATATAGCTCATGCGCCGACCGTCCGAGCCCACGTCCCCAACTCGCCGCCTCCCCAACGCAGGATTTAGCAGAAAACCATTGTGCTTGACAGATGCGCGAGCGCGTCAGCCTTGTCGGTCGCCTTCCGGCGGCGCAAGCTGAACATTCGATCGGCTCTGCCGCTGAAGGTTTGAGGGAAGGATGGCGCTCATGGCGGGCGATGGCGATGCCGGCTTCGCCGGCCGGGCGGTCGACGCGGCGATCAAGATCGGCCTCGTAGCGCTCTTGGCGGTATGGTGCCTGGAGATCGTCCGGCCGTTCATGCTGCCGCTGATCTGGGGCGCGATCATCGCGATCGCGAGCTATCCGGGCTTCGTGCGCCTCGAGCGCCGCCTCGGTGGTAAGGCGCGTCTCGCGGCGATCCTTTGGACGATCATAGGCCTGATCCTCGTCCTGGGGCCGATCGGCATGCTGGCGGGCGTGCTGGTCGACAATGTGCAGAGCCTAGCCGCGCAGTTGCGTGCGGAGGGAGTGCACGTGCCCGCACCGCCGGATGCCATCGCCACCTGGCCGTTTGTCGGCGAGCCGGCGCATCGCTTCTGGGCGCTCGCATCGACCAACCTCGGCGCTGCACTGGCGCAGATCGAGACCCAGATCAGGGCGCTGAGCGCCGTGCTGCTGACCGCGATCGCGAGTGCCGGCCTCGGCATGCTGCAGTTCGTGATCGCGGTGATCATCGCCGGCGTGCTGCTGCCGCAGGCGGAGGGTGGGGCGCGGGCGGCGCACGCCGTGGCGACGCGCCTGGCCGGCGAGCGCGGCCCGGGCCTCGTCACGCTGGCCGAGGCCACGGTCCGCAGCGTCGCACGCGGCGTGCTCGGCACGGCCATGATCCAGGCGCTGCTCGCCGGCACCGGCCTCGTCGTCGCGGGGGTCCCGGCGGCCGGCCTGCTCGCCTTCCTTTGCCTGATCCTTTGCACCGTGCAAATCGGGCCCGGACTCGTGCTGATCCCGTCGATGATCTACCTGTTCTGGAACGCGGAGACGACGACCGCGATCCTGTTCACCGCGTGGAGCATCCCGGTCATGCTGGTCGACAATGTGCTCAAGCCCTTCCTGATGCGCCGCAGCGTCGACGTGCCCACCGTGATCATCCTGATCGGCGTCGTCGGCGGCCTGCTGGCCTATGGCCTGATCGGCGTATTTCTGGGACCTGTGATCATTGCGCTGGGCTACGAGCTGTTCCGCGCCTGGGTCCGAGGCGAGCAGGCGGTTTTGAACCAGACGACGGCATGACGGCCGACTTGACGCGCCTTTGCCGGATGCGCGAAAGGCGGGTCGCGCCCGCAACCTGACGCTGCTTCGCGGCGGCCAGAAAAAATCGCCGATTGTGACCATGATCACAGACGCGAGCCTCGGCACGGTGAAAACTGCCGCGATCGAATTGCAGGAGTCGCTGCAATGGCAATGACACCGACTGTCGCATCTGACTCGCGCGCATCCAGGCGTTTTCGCCTGATCGCGCCGCTGCTCGCCGCGCTCGGTCTGGTCGCCGCGAGCATTGCCCCCGCCATCATGCTCGGCTAGAGACGATCGCCACCTGAAGGGAAGGATCGTTCCGCGCCTTCCGCGTGTGTCTCCTTGAGGGGGACGGCGGCGCGAGCCGCGGGCTGCTGCTCGCGGAGAGCGCCGAGATGGATCTTCGTCGGGTCGCGGTGGTCGGCACGAGCTGCGCGGGCAAGACCACGTTCGCCGCAGCGCTCGCGGCGCAGCTGCAGGTTTCGCATATCGAGCTCGACGCGCTGCATTGGCGCGCCGGTTGGGTGCCAGCACCAAGCGAGGATTTCAGGCAGGCCGTCACCACGGCCGTCGCTGCCGAGCGGTGGGTGAGCGATGGCAACTACGGCGTGGTGCGC